>JAFYUM010000005.1 GCA_017558505.1 Ruminococcus sp.
CTCATCAAGCGTTACCAAACACATCTTCATTTGTCTGTTTTCGTTCCTGTTAAGCATTGCAACTACCTCGCTTTCTGTACTTATATTATACCATATTTCAGCAGAAAAGTAGAGATTTTTCTGAGTTTGTCAACAGCTCCGAAACACGACGCCATCGAAAAAACTGCCGTAAGTCTGACTGACATCGGCAGATTGATTATAGTTGCACAGGCTCGGCGACAAATTGTCGTTGAGTTTGGTAATGGCTATTCACAAAACGGTTAGCTCGTAAAACACGAGTTGACCATTAGATTATTATGGAAGGACGATCTAAAAATGTGTAATACGAATACAAACAGAAATAAGATTATGAGAGGAAGCGTGCTAACAGTATGGAGAATAAAATTACAATGCTTACGATTAAGGAAGCCGCCGCTATGGTTGAGGGTTTAACTGAATATCGTGTCCGTCAGATGTGTGTGAATAAACAGATTCCATGTATCATGGCGGGTAAGAAATATCTTATCAACAAGGATATTCTGCTGAATTTCCTCCGTGGCAAAACCGAATAACCCCGACGCATTTCCGCTTGACTTGTCACGGGTATCATGGTATACTTGTGACTTGGAAATGTGTCATACGAAGCTATTTCAGGAGGAAATTTGTATGGCAACAATAAGAAAACGAAAAAGTGGCACCTATGAAATAAAGGTGTCATGTGGTTATGACATCAACGGAAAACAGATTATCCAGTACAAGCACTGGAAACCTGATGAGGGGATGACAAAAAAGCAAATCGAAAAGGAGGTAAACAGACAGGCTGTTCTCTTCGAGGAGGAATGTAAAAAAGGCAAAATCACTGCTTCAATCAAGTTTCAGAACTTCGCTGAACAGTGGTTTCAGGAGTACGCAAGCATTAACCTCCGTCCCACCTCCTACGAAAGAATGAGACAGACCACACAGCGAGTATATCCTGCACTTGGTCATATGAAGCTTGATAAAATTACAGCACGACATATACAGAGTTTCATCTCCGACCTCTACCGCAACGGTAAGAATCAGCGTAATGGCAAACCGCTGTCGAGAAAAACAGTTGTGCATCATCTGAATTTTATCTCGGATATATTCAGTTATGCTGTTCACATGGATATGCTCAGCGATAACCCTTGCAGACGTGTAAGAGTTCCCAAAGGTGAATCACAGGAAAAAGAAATCTACACGATACAGGAAATCGAGCAGATATTCAAAACTCTGGAAAACGAACCGTTGAAGTACAGGCTGTATATTATGCTTGCTGTGTACAGCGGATTCAGAAGAAGCGAAATGCTTGGACTTGAATGGAAGGACATCGACTTCACCAACAACATTATAACTGTGAAAAGAACGTCCCAATACACCAAAGCAAAGGGAATCTACACAGACACAACAAAGACCAAACGCTCCAAGAGAACAATAAAGTTCCCACAGCTAATAATGGACTTGCTCAAGGATTTCCGAATCGAACAGCTTGGCGAAGCAGAGAGAATAGGTTCGAAGTGGATTGACAATGACAGATTGTTTGTAAAATGGAACGGAGAGCCGATGAATCCTCAGACTCCATACGGTTGGTTCAGAGAGTTCTGCAAGCACAACGGATTCAGATTCTGTGACATTCATTCACTGCGACATCTCCATGCAAGTTTATTGATTAACGCAGGCATAGACGTAGTTGCGGTATCGGGAGATATGGGACACAGCGTAGTCGGAACAACGCTGAATTTATACAGTCATATGTTTCAGGAAGCGAGAATACGCAACTGCGATGCAATCACCGAAGCACTCAACTTCGGGACATGAAAATAGCCACAGCATTTATGCTGTGGCGTACATAAAAACGCAAATTCAAAATAAGTGGCTGACAAGTGGTAACCGTCAAATAAAACCGCGTCCTGAAAGAAAACGCAAGCCTCGCCGAAAGTGGCGAGGCTTGTTGATTATCAAGTATTAAAAGGCAGGAAGAGCGTTCCCACAGGCTTCGAGAATAAATCTGTCAGATACTTCTCAA
>JAFYUM010000032.1 GCA_017558505.1 Ruminococcus sp.
CCTTTACCGAGGCTGACGGAACAATTCACCGATACGAGATTACGGAGATTATCCAGCTTGACGGCAGGGATATTGACGGTATGGATTTCGGCTCCGCTGACTCATGGGATATGACGCTGATCACCTGTACCCTTGGCGGTCAGAGCAGGGTTACTGTCAGGGCGGTGGAAATTGAATAATACAAGTGTTATCCGCCAAATCAAAAAATCCCCTCGCAGTACACTGCAAGGGGATTTTTCACAGCACTTGACAAAAAGCACTATAAATGATAAAATATTGATATAACATATTTATCGGGTGATTTAATGAAAAAAGATTCTGGTTATAATACCTCGCAAAAGGAAAAACTTCTTGATTTCCTTATAAATAACAAGGACAAGCACACCAGTGCACAGGAAATCGACAACTATCTCCGTTCCGTCGGCTCACCTGTGGGTATGGCGACTATCTACCGTCAGCTTGATCGTCTTGTTGAAGCAGGAACTGTCCGCAAATTCGTTATAGACGGCAAAACAAGTGCCTGCTATCAATATATCGAAAACGAAAAGGAATGTCATGAGCATTTCCACCTTAAATGTCGTAGCTGCGGAAAGCTGATACATCTCAACTGCAATAAGCTGATGGATATAAACAGTCATATCGCAGAACATCACGGATTTATAATTGACCCCTCGCAAACTGTTTTTTACGGCAGTTGTGCGGATTGTGCCGGCTTATCAGAGGAATAAACCTTTACTTCCTCTGTTTCCTCGCCGATATCGGTTAAATTTGTTGGTCTTGGAATGTATATCTTCATATCTTCATCTGCCATTTTCCTCACCTCGTTGATATCATTCCCTGCTGAACGCAAAATATACATAAGGAAGTCAAAATAATGTCATCAAACAACAGAAATTTAGAGCCGTCAGAGCTCTTGTCACTTTATTGGAACTATTATCAGCTTCATGCAGAACAGCGAATGAAAATAACGGAACTTTTTATCACCGTTGAAACAATTCTTTTCGGCGTTTATGCCGCTATGTTCGGAAAAAATCTCTCTCTTATGCTGATTATTTCCGTTGCAGTATTTATAATCGGGCTGATTTGTTATTTCCTTGACATCAGATCGACATTGCTGCTTCACGATTGCCGTGTTGCAATAAGAGAAGTCGAAAATCGTTTCATGCCAAATTATTCGCAGGATATGCGACTTTTTACCTGCGTAAAAAAGCACGAGGGACATATTAAATTTTCAAAGCTTATCCGCTCCTGTTATCTTTCAGTAAGCCTTGCGGGTATTGCTATGATTGTTATTGCTGTTTTAGCATGATTAAAGCCTGCCGATTCTGGCAGGCTTTTTACAACATGAACGTCACTTATTTCTACAGCCTGAACGGCCGTCCATACAGGACGGCTGTTTTATATTGTATTATGAAAACCCCCAGTTCAACTGGGGGTTCAAAAAAGCCTATGGCTATGGATAGTAAAATGAAACCTCCCGTGTTATAATAATAGAGGTCTGCCAACCAAAATTAGAATAACGAAGGTAAGCGTCAAATAATCCCACGTCTATAAAAAACATTATCATCCGTGTATAATAAAAGTAGGAAGCTCTATGGACTGAATTTGAATATCTAAAACGGTCCATAGAGTAAGCTGGATAAAATCAGACACGGAGGAAAAGA
>JAFYUM010000033.1 GCA_017558505.1 Ruminococcus sp.
TGCTACAAGACCTATTTCGGCTACTAATACAAGACCGTCCACAACAAGGACGAAATTAACAACTACAAGAATTATAACCGAGCCTGACATGAGTACTACTGCTACAAGACCTATTTCGGCTACTAATACAAGACCGTCCACAACAAGGACGAAATTAACAACTACAAGAATTATAACCGAGCCTGACATGAGTACTACTGCTACAAGACCTGATGCAGGTGCTGTACCAGAGTCGTCTGAAACGAATACAAGACCATCTTCAACCACAGCTACAACTACAACTACTACCGCAACTACGACAACTACAAATACAAATACAGATACAGAGCTTGCCAAAATAATACAGAGATATATGACTGATAAGGATTCTTTTGAACAGTTAACTGTATATTCAACGCTTTGCTATCAACCTACGCAGGAAGATTTTCAGCGTGTGTTGGATTATTATTGTGAATATGATGAGGATAGTGTAGTTAATGACGCTTTGAATGTGTTTAATTCATGTACCTGGACTGCTACAAATAAGTCGGATATATCAGGTGAATCGATTGTTATCGGAGGAACTGTGAACGGTTTCAACTTTACAAGAAACGGTTATATGAAGTGCGGAGAAACAGATGTGGTGTATAAGGCTAAAAGTACTGACGTTTCCAAGCTTAATGATTTATTTGACCGAATTGTAAATGCAAACGACCAGATTTCACTTCAGCACCGTCTTCTCACGAAGGCAAAATATTATAATAATTTTGAGGCTGATGTAAAAATAAAGTTTGATAAAAAAATCCTCGATATGAATTCCACTGACATAATAAATATCAAGGGAAAGATTTACTATGAGAACTACTTTATGGAAAATTCAGTTGACTCTTATGGTAAGTATTATTACAGCCTGAATGGAACAAACAGCGATTACAGCGGTGAGCTTTACAGAGATGAAGATTATTGGGTATGTGTTGAAAAAGGTGATTCAATAGCTGAAGTATATTTTGATCATATAGGCTTTACATATTTCGTACAAACAAGAAATGACTATGTGATGAGCGGTGCGTTTCATAGCAATAATAATGAGATGTGTATTGACTATGATCAGCTTCACAGTGATGCATTTTCAGTATTTAATATTAAGTACGATACCGGTTGGGAGATTCTTTCATACTCACACATAGTTCAGAACGGTATTGACAATGTTACAATGATATATGAAAGCCCGGTTGATTATGACAGGGGTTATGAAGAAGTAATCAAATTCAGAGTTGACGAGAATGGTACCATTGTTTATTTTGCAAAGGGAAAGCGTGATATAAAAACGCGTAAAGAAAAGATATATCTCGAAGTTACTATAGGTGACGGATACGGCGGTGGAATTATTTATGATGATTCCGACTTTGCAATTCCGCAGCCCTCTGATGAAGTTATGGATGAATATAAATCCATCTATAATTAAAAAAACCCCCTGAATGATAAAAAATTACCGCACATTAATTTGTGCGGTATTTTTTCGTTATTCCAAGCCGTAAAGCTTAAAAGGATTTTTTTGAAGCTGTTTTCTGTAAAGGCTTACAACGTCCCATATATCGAAGAACATATACTTGCATTTCCCGATATATCCGTCTTTGAAGATACCATTTTCGTAAGCCAAATTCTGAATAGTATACCAAGACTTGACAGGAGGTGTACCTGTTTCCACAAACCATTCATCAGCGGGATAAATTTTTGAGATTTCTTCCGTGGGAGCGAATATATCGCTGATTTCTTTCGGTAGAATATTCTCAACATAATGCATAGATGTTAGCTTGTAGATATCCACGCCAAGCAGTAATGCTTTTCCGCCGTTGTGTATAACATGGTCAAGACCGCCGATTGCTGCTTGTTCAGCGTTTCTGCCCCAGCCTGCTGTTCTTATAACGCCTTTGCCTGTGATAACATCGCTTCTTTTTCTGAAAGTATCAGCAATAATTCCCATAGCCGTTTTGTCAGCATCTTCGGGCAGGACTTTAATTTTTGAAGTAATTCCCATGCTCTTATCAGCTTCTGTGAGTTTAAGTTCGGGGCTCAGGCACAGTGCAGGCATAAAGATACCTCCATTTTCACCTACACATTCCATAAGTGCTTCGATTACCGTATCAGCACCACCCTCAATATAACCGAAACTGCTCAAAGAACTGTGTACTTCGATTTCCATACCCTTTTGCAGTCCAATTTTTTGCAGCTCTATAATCAATTCTGTTTTGTTCATAGTTACACCCTAAAAAAGTAAAGCTGCTTCTGAAATACCAAAAGCAGCTTTGAAAAATTCAATTACTTTGAAATAAGAGCAAGTGTATCTCTTGCAATGAGAAGCTCCTCATTTGTGGGAACAACCCATACCTGAACCTTGGAGTCGTCTGCGGAAATCTTTGCAAGCTTACCACGGAGACCGTCGTTAACAGCCTTATCAAGCTTAATGCCGAAGAATTCCATATTTTCGCATACTTCCTCACGAACATCGAAAGCATTCTCACCGATACCGCCTGTAAAGAGAACAGCGTCAAGACCGTTCATAGCAGCAGCATAAGAACCGATGTACTTCTTGATTTCGTAAACGAGCATATCGGAAACGAGCTGAGCTCTCTTATTGCCCTGTTCAGCAGCAGCAGTAATATCTCTGTTGTCAGAACCAACGCCTGAAACTCCGAGGAATCCTGACTTCTTGTTCATGTAGTCGCTCATTTCAGAAGGTGTGAAGCCGTGCTTGTCAGCTACGAAAGTAACAGCAGAGGGGTCAACGGAGCCTGAACGAGTACCCATAACTACACCGTCAAGGGGAGTGAAGCCCATGGAAGTATCAACAGACTTACCGCCGTCAACAGCAGTGATAGAAGAACCGTTTCCGAGGTGGCATGAAACAATCTTGAGATCCTTGATATCCTTGCCCATAGCCTCAGCGAGAGCAGCAGAAACGAATCTGTGTGATGTACCGTGGAAACCGTACTTTCTTACGTGGAGGTTCTCATAATCCTCGTAGGGAAGACCGAACATATAAGCCTTGGGGGGCATTGTCTGGTGGAAAGCTGTATCGAATACAACAACCTGAGGAACATTTGCAGGAATTACGCTCTTGCAGGCACGGAGAGCAAGCGCATGAGCGTGGTTATGTACGGGAGCAAGCTCACGGAGCTCGTCAATCTTGTCGATGATTTCATCTGTAACGAGAACGGACTTATCGAAAATATCAGCACCCTGTACGATACGGTGACCAACAGCTGAAATCTGATCCATGCTGTCAATAACCTTTGCGTCGCTTGTTGTAAGAGCCTCAACAAGCTTCATGAAAGCTTCTGTATGTGTGGGGAATGCACAGTCCTCGTTAAGCTCTCTGCCGTCAGCAGCCTTGTGAGCGATGTGGCCGTCAATACCGATACGGTCACAGTTACCCTTTGCGATAACACTTTCATCAGCCATATCAATGAGCTGATACTTGAGAGAAGAACTACCTGCGTTTACAACTAAAATAATCATTATAAAATTCCTTTCATTGAGGGATTTTTCCCTGTAAATTTTTTTCCATATACTATTATATACTATTTTCAGAAAAAATCAAGTCTTTTTTAGAAATTTCCGGAAAATTCTGTGAAAAAATTGTCAAACAGCGGAAATATTCCAAAATGTATTGCAATTTAATGTGAAAAGAGGTATAATAAAAGTGTATATACTATTGTGGGAGGTTGTTGATATGAAAATAAGCGGAATTGTATGCGAATATAACCCTTTCCATAATGGTCATAAATATCACATTGAAGAAACACGGAAAAACGGTGCAACCCACATAATTGCGGTAATGAGCGGAAATTTCGTCCAGCGTGGCGATTTAGCCGTTGCTGATAAATTCACAAGAGCCGAAGCCGCCGTAAACTGCGGTGCAGACCTTGTAATTGAACTGCCTGTGCAGTACAGCATTGCCCCTGCGGAGCTTTTTGCAAGGGGAGCAGTTCATCTTCTCCACAGCCTTGGAGTTGTGGACGAGCTTTCATTCGGCAGCGAATGTGGTGATGTCCGTGAGCTTATTTCAGCCGCAGAGGCTTTGGATAAAATTGCAAATTCCCCGAAAATCCGTGAACTTACGGAGCAGGGGAGTACATATGCAAGGGCGGTTTCTGCTGTTCTGGAGGAACTCTATCCAGAAGCGGCAGAAGTCATTTCGCAGCCTAATAATGTGCTTGGAGTTGAATACATAAAGGCGATACGCCTTTTTTCTTCAGATATATCGCCATTTACTGTTAAACGTGCAGGAGCAGGTCACGATAGTGACGACACCTGCGAAAGCTTTGCAAGTGCCTCTTACATAAGGGCGAATATGGCTGAATCTGCGGAATTTCTCCCCGAAATATCGTCGGAAATTATAAGCGGCGATACAGCGGACATAAAACGGCTTGAAAGAGCAATTCTATACCGCCTGCGGACGGCTTCACTTGAAGAAATCAGAAATACAGCCGATTGTGCAGATGGTCTGGCAGAGAGGATTTATTCCGCAAAAAACGCTGTTTCACTTGACGAATTTTTTGAAAGTGTAAAGACAAAACGCTTTACAATGGCGAGAATAAGACGAATTGTTTTATCTCTGCTCATAGGCATAACTAAAGAGGATATGAAAAAGCTTCCGTCATACGGGCGTATAATTGCCCTCAATAGCAGGGGACGGGAGATATTGAGCCTTGCAAAGGGGAAAAGTCTTATTCCCTTTGGTACATCATTGGCAAAACTATCACAGAATGACATGGTTTCAGGGCGTTTTGCGGTGCTTGAATCTGTAGCTTCAGATGTATACGGACTTGCATTTGAAAATATAGTTCCCACGCAAAGGGAATTTACCGCAAAGATAAAAATACAGGAGTAAGTTATGAAAAAAATTATTTTAGCCGCAGTTATACTTGGTTTATCCCTTTGTTCCTGCGGTACTACCGTACCAAGTGCAGATGTAGAGGATTTTGTTCCCCCCACAGAAGCGCCTGTAACCGAGCCACCTACAGAGCCGCCTACGGAGCCTCCCACGGAGGGAAATCCGCCCTCTGTTGAGGTTAATCCCGATATGCCGGAGGATTATACGCTGGGGCAGTCGTTTGTAATTGAGGGCTTTGAAACGGTACTGCAGAATCCCGAACTTCCTACGGGATGCGAAATCACCGCCCTTACACAGACTTTGAATTTCTACGGCTTTGACATTGACAAGGTAACTCTTTGCGATACCTTTATGCCAACCGATTTTGACGGATATTACAATATGGATAAGGTGTATTTAGGTAATCCAAGAGCAACAAACGGATTTGGCTGTAATTCACCTGTTATAAAAAAGGTAGCCGATGATTATTTTGATTATCTCGGCTCTGACTGGTATGCCCTTGAGCTTACGGGCATATCACTGCAAGAGGTTTTATATCAGATTGAGCAGGGTTATCCTGTTATTGTATGGTCAACTATAGGTCAGCGTGAAACCCGTGCAACCTTCCAGTTCCGACTTGGCTGCGGAGAGGATTTCTACTTCAACGGCTATCAGCATTGCCTTACCATATACGGCTTTGACTCCGATGAGGGTGTTGTACACGTTGCAGATCCTATGGAGGGAAATGTTACCTATGATATGGCACGATTTGAGCGTATCTATAATGAAATGGGCAAACAGGCAGTAATTCTCTGCGGAAATCCGATTTCAGCAGGAGAGGATTACAGTACAGACAAGGAGAAAAAAGAATGGCTTGAGGAAAATAAGCCTACTGACCTTGATTTCCAGTTTAAGAATAAAGAAGAATAACGGAGCGATTTAATGATAAAGGGTGTAATTTTTGACCTTGACGGAACACTTATAGATTCAATGCAGATATGGTATGAAATCGACAGAAAATTCCTTATGGAAAACGGTGTGGAAAATCCTCCCCGTGAGATTTCAGATATTGTAAAGAAAATGACGGTGGAGCAGTCATCTGATTTTTTTATTGAACATTTTGGCTTGAAATGTTCAAAGGAATACGTAATAAAACGGATTGAGGAGCTTGTGCGGATTGAGTACGAGGAGAAAATTCCGCTTAAGCCCTGTGTTGTGGAAATTCTTGATTTTCTTGATGAAAAAGGCATACCCTATGGTATTGCAACGGCAACTTACACCACTCTTGCATCTGCAGTGCTAAAAAGGCACGGAATATATGACAGGATGAAATTTCTGCTTACGGACAGAGAGTACCCAAAGGGGAAAAAATTCCCCGATATATTTATGGGGGCGGCTGAAATTCTGGGTACAGCTCCCTATGAAACCCTTGTTGCGGAGGACTCCCTGCATAGCGTAATAACTGCGAAAAATGCAGGTTTTGTAACTGCGGCTGTCTATGATAAGTCGTCAGAGCCTGACAGGGCGGAACTTGAAAATATATCTGATTATTATTTTACATCACTGAAAGATTTTGAAAGGCTTTTTATATGAAAAAGGTTATGATTGGAATGAGTGGGGGAGTTGACAGCTCTGCGGCGGCTCTGATACTTAAAAATCAGGGATATGACGTTGTTGGAGTTACCCTTGAAATGTTTTCCGATGAGGATATAGTAATGTGCGGTAATGGACGCAATAACGGTAATTTATCGGGAGCAGGGGACGCAAGAAGCGTTTCAGAAAAGCTGGGATTTGAACATATTACCGTAGATATGAAGGAATGCTTCCGCAGAAATGTAATGGAATATTTCTGTGAAAGCTATCTTTGCGGCAGAACGCCAAACCCATGTATTGAGTGCAACAGCTGTGTGAAATTCGGGGAAATGCTGAAATTAGCACAGGAAAATGGGTGTGACTACATAGCAACAGGTCATTATGCGGTGTGCGAATATAACGAAAAAAGCGGAAGGTATCTGCTGAAACGTCCTGCCGACAGAAGCAAGGATCAGACGTATATGCTCTACTCTCTCACACAGGAGCAGCTTGCCCATACTCTTTTCCCACTCGGAAATATGGAGAAATCGGCTGTCCGTGAAATAGCGGCTGAAAACGGACTTATAAATGCAGAAAAGCCTGACAGTCAGGATATATGTTTTGTTCCCGACGGAAAATATGTGGAATTTATCGAGAAATTCACGGTAAAAAAATCCGTATCGGGAGATTATACCGATATGTCGGGAAAGGTTCTCGGTAAGCACAAGGGGCATATAAATTACACCAAGGGACAGCGGAAAGGGCTTGGAATTGCCCTCGGAAAGCCAGCCTATGTTGTAAAAAAGGATTATAGGACGAATACTGTTGTTTTAGGTGAAGAAAGCGACTTATACACAATGTCTCTTACTGCGGAAAATGTAAATCTCATTTCCGTTGAAGAAATTACAGAGCCCATGCGTATAACCGCAAAGGCGAGATATTCCCAGAGAGATTGTGCCGCAACTCTTTCAAAAATGGCGGACGGAAATTATCTTGTGGAATTCGATGAGCCGCAGAGAGCCGTTACATCGGGACAGGCTGTTGTATTCTATGACGGCGATATTGTTGTAGGCGGCGGTACTATTATATAAGGTGAAATTAGGCGAAATATGGAATATAATTTTGAAAAGTTAACTGATAAAATTTACGTGTGCGCAAGCAGCGACCACCGTTTTGGCACGGACGCATTTCTCCTTGCGGATTTTTCGGGATACAGGCAAAAGGACAAAGCCTGCGACCTCGGAACAGGCTGTGGAATTATTCCGCTTATTATGCAGAAGAAAATGCCGCCGCAGGTCACATATGCGGTGGATATTCAGCAGGGGGCGATAGAACAGCTTAAAATGGGAATGGAAAAAAGCGAGGTTTCGGGTATCGTTCCCATATGTGCCGATTTAAAGGAACTGTGGGAGGGCGCACCTCTTGGACAGCTCGACCTTGTGACCTGCAATCCGCCATATAAGGCTGTAAATGCAGGATTTGAAAGTGTTATTTCGGCACAGAGAATTGCCCGTCATGAGATTATGTGCAATATTGATGATGTGTGCGGTGCGGCGGAAAAACTACTGAAATTCGGCGGCAGATTATGCCTGTGCAACCGCCCCGAAAGGCTGTCGGACGTGATTTTTGCAATGAAAAATCACAATATCGAGCCTAAGCGTATTCGCTTTGTTTCTAAAACTCCCGATGACGCACCGTGGCTGTTTTTAATCGAGGGAAAGAAAGGTTCAAAGCCTTTTATGCAGGTTGAGCCGCAGTTGTACATCAGAAGTGAAAACGGATTTTCCGAGGAATTGCAGAAAATATACAACACAGGAAAAGAGGTTGAGGAAATATGAAAGGCATACTATATATAATAGGTACGCCCATTGGAAACATGGAGGATATAACTCTCCGTCAGATGCGTATGCTTGAGGAAGTGGATTTTATATGTGCCGAGGATACCCGTGTTACGCTGAAACTTCTCAACCGCTGTGAAATAAAAAATGAGCTTGTCTGCTTTCACGAGCATAGCAGTAAAAGCGAGGCACAGAGGATAATTGACAGGATTTTAAGCGGACAGAACTGCGGTGTTGTAACAGATGCGGGAATGCCCTGCATATCTGACCCTGGTGAAGTTCTTGTGCGTATGTGTGCCGAAAGCGGAATTGAAGTAAGGGTAGTTCCCGGACCTACTGCGGCGGCATCGGCGGCGGCATTGTCGGGAATGCACATAAACCGTTTTACCTTTGAGGGATTTCTTCCTGTGCCTAAAAAGGAGCGTCAGGAGCGACTTGAACTTCTGCGTAATGAAACGGCGGTAATGATTTTTTATGAAGCTCCTCATAAGTTGAAAAATACACTTGCGGATATGGCGGATTTTTTCGGCGGAGAGCGTAGAATAGCCATTTGTCGTGAGATTACAAAGCTTCACGAGGAGGTTATCCGCCTTACTCTTGCAGAAGCTGTGGAGTATTACAATACCACCGAGCCGAGAGGGGAATTTGTACTTGTTTTAGAGGGGAAAAATACCTCAGACAGCGAGGAAATCACCCTTGAACAGGCTATGGAGCAGGTGAAGCGGCTTATAGAAAAGGGCGAAAAGCCTACGGAGGCCTGCAAAGCTGTGGCAAAGGAAACAGGGTTCAGAAAATCTGAATTGTATGCTGCTTTGCAGTAATTGATACCTTAATGTATGCATGGGTTGATGTCCGTTTCAGTCCATTCCGTTATGGTTGGATAAATTTACAAAATGAAAATATGGTGAAAAAGCATAAAAAAGCTTGCAATTTGTCGTGAAGTGTGATATAATTATATCCATAAAATTTTTGACGGTTAAAATTATCCGAAATTGTGAATATAATTTATTGGAAATATACATAGGAGGTATATTATGATTTGCGACTTACATTGCCATACAAAGCTTTCGGACGGCTCTCTCGGAATTGAGGACGTTATTGCACAGGCACAGCGTACAGGTGTGGAATGGCTCTCTATAACCGACCACGACACAATGGCTTCGTTTTCCCGTGCTGATGTTCTTGCAGGTCGTGCAGGCATAAAAATTCTTCACGGTGTTGAACTTTCTGCCTGGGATAAGGAGAGGGGACGTAAGGTTCATGTTCTCTGCTATAATCCTCAGAAACCCGACCGTCTTGAGGGACTATGCCTTAAATGCTGCGAAATCCGTAAGCAGACCTCAAAGGAAATGATAGAAAAGGTTATGGCGAAATATCCCATAACTCTTGAAAGTATTTTAAAGCATACAACATCATCAAAGAGTATCTTCAAGCAGCACATTATGCGTGCATTGATAGACTATGGATATGCCCTTGAATTTTACGGCAACCTTGACAGGGAGCTTTTCAACCGTCAGACAGGTTCCTGTTATGTGGAGCGTGAATATCCCGACGTAAACTTTGTAATTGATCTTATTCATCTTTCCGGCGGTGTGGCAGTTCTTGCACATCCTGCTCTTTATGACAGTATTGAGCTTTTAGAGGAGCTTGCTGAAAAGGGAAAGATCGATGGTGTTGAAATCGGACACTATTCCGCTGATGAGGCATATCGTGAGAAGCTTACAGAAATTGTTGATAAGTACGACCTTATCCGCACAGGCGGTTCTGATTTCCACGGACTCTACAATTCTGTGCCTACTCATATAGGCAGCGAAAGTACCGATTATTCACAAATTGAAAGGATACTTAAATTAACATCAAAAAAGAAATAGGATACATGAAATTGTCAATAGAGATTTTAGTCAGGATAGTTCTTGCAGTTATACTTATCCTTACAGCAATACATTTTATAACGCCCATGCTTGCGGCGATAGTCAATATCGGAAATATCACAGGTGTGGGTGTATCGGTTATACTGCTGTTTCTGGTGGTATTCCGTGGCACATTTGCACAGATGTTCAGCCGCATGTGGGAAAATACAGCCGGCAGGGGATTTCTTGTCATTTCAGCAGGATTTGCAGCTGTATTTTTTACAGGTGCAATTGTTATAAGCGGGTATATGCTAAAGGCTATGAATGATAAGCCTGATAATAAACCGACTACTCTTGTAGTTCTTGGCTGTCAGATTAATGGTGAAACTCCAAGCCGTATGCTCCAGCGTCGGCTTAATGCGGCGTATGAGTATCTCTTGGAGAATAAGGATGCAAAAGTCATTGTATCCGGAGGACAGGGCAGTGACGAAGTTACAAGTGAAGCGAATGTAATGCGGAAGTATCTGCTTGCTAAAGGTATTGGTGACAGTCGTATATTTGTGGAGGATAAATCAACCAGCACAGAGGAGAATATCCGTTTTTCAAAGGTGATAATTGAAAAAGAGGGCCTGTGTAATGAGATAACCATAGTCACAGACGGTTATCACCAGCTGCGTGCTGATATTCTGGCAAGGAATGAGGGATTTGATGCCCGTAATATTTCTGCTTCCACAGAGTGGTGGCTGCTTCCGACCTATTGGGTACGGGAATGGTACGGTGTTATATATTACCTGATTTTTAAATAAAAATTATAATGCAGAGGATACACCTCTGCATTAATCTTTGATGGAGGGATAGCAATGAAGAAATTAAAATTAACAGCAGTTACAGCGGCGGCGGTGTTTTGCTCCGCTATGCCTTTATATTCATCGGCGGTGGTAAAGGTAAACACACAGCCTGAAATGAAAGAAATGTCGGTAAGCGGTTTTTCTTTGTCAGCCCCACGAATGGATGCAATGGCGTCAATTGAAAAAAATGAACTTATTCTTGTACCGCCAAAAGGTGGTATAAGCGGAGGTACAAGCTTTAAACGCAGCAGTGAAAATCTTCCGGAAAGCTTTGATATCCGCAGTATGAACCGCAATACAGAAGTAAAGGATCAGGGTGTATACGGTACCTGCTGGGCATTTTCTTCGGCGGCTTCGGGGGAATCCTCTGTTATGAACAGCAACCCGAACGTGAATTTATCGGAACTGCACACATCATATTATGCCTATTACGGCAGCGATCAGGTACCCACATCTTCCACGATTACCAGTGATATCCTGCAATATGGCGGTACCTGTCATGTGGCTGTAAATCTGTGGTCACAATGGATAGGCCCTGTATTTGAAAGCCGTCTGCCATATCATAATATTGTTTTTTTTGAAAACAAAGCAGTAGTTGACGAAATGAAATATCAGTGTGACTATCATCTGAAAAACGGCTATATATTCGACTATAACAAAGAAAGAACAGATTTTGACGAGATAAACCGTCTTGTCAAGGAATATCTTTACAATGGTCTTGCTGTGGGTGTATCCTATCAGTCATTAGATGATAAATATTACAGCAAAGCATACAATTCCACAAGAAGCGTCCGTAAGCCGAAATATGCAAACCATGCTGTTACAATTATAGGCTGGGACGATAATTTCCCGAAGGAAAATTTCAAAGTACCTGCTGAAAACGACGGTGCATGGCTTATTAAAAACAGCTGGGGCACTGAAGTGTATGACAACGGCTATATGTGGATGTCATACGAGGATCGCTCGATATGTGAATTTGTGGTTAATGAGCTTGACGATAAGGATAATTATAGGTATAATTATCACCACGATACGTTTGTTCCCTTACAGTCCCTTTCGGCTGCTGAAGATGTGAATGTCAATGTTCCGTCATACATGGCTAATATATTTACCGCAGAGGAAACAATGCAGGTTGAGGCTGTTTCAGTTAATATTCCCTGTGCTGCTACGGAGTATGAAATTACCATATACAGCAATCTGGAAGACGTAAAAAATCCTGTATCGGGACAGGCTTCAACGGTTACAAAGGGAATTGTTGATGTTACGGGAACTGTTACCCTTGAACTTGACGAGGCTGTTACTGTTGAGGAGGGAGAGCACTTTTCAGCTGTAATGAAGCTTTACAGCGAAAATTCCCCGTATGTGGTTCCTGTAGAATCGGTTATTTATCTACACGGCGATCAGCTGGATGAAAAAATAAGCCTTGGTACATATACCGATTATGAGGGCATAAAAGAGAATACGGGTGCACTTGAAAGCTTCTACAGCGCTGACGGTGAGGAATGGCATGACCCTACAGCAACGGATTTTCTGTACAATGAGGAAGAAAAGGCTGATATACTTGAACAGCTGAAAGAGCAGCTGTTTGATGATATCTACCCTGAGGAAACAGAGCTTCTTGAAGAAGCGGAAACACTGTATGGTTACTATGAGGAAGCTTTTTCTATGCTGGATTTATCGATTGCATTGGGTAATTTTTCGCTGAAAGTACTGGGAAATCCTGTGAACACGGTGCATTTCAGCCGTATGACAGGATTTGTGAATGAGGGCGGAGAACTTGAACTTTCCGCAGAAAATGGAGAAAAGGTGTACTATTCAATAAACGGCGGGGAATATACTGAGTATACATCGCCTATCAGAATCAACGGTTACAATTACATAAAAGCGACAGTTGATTTTGAAACTTACACATCAAGAGCATTCATCGGAGCTGATTTTATTCCTGAAAAAGGCGATGCAAATGCTAACGGTTCTATCGATTCGGTTGACGCAAGCATTGTTTTATCACACTATGCAGATGTATCGACAGGCGGCGAGGGCATACTGGGAAAAGCAATAAATGATTACAGCGACACAAATAATGACTCAATCATAGATTCTGCAGATGCAAGCCGCATACTGGAGATTTATGGGGAGCGTTCAACAAAATGACCTAATAAAGCGGAAAATCGGGGAATTAATTTTCGTATTTGGTTAAATAGTATAAAAGAAATAGGGATTAATTGAGAAATAAAGTACAAAAAGTATGTTACCGATTTGTAATAATTCGAAAAAGAATATGTGAAAATGTACAAAAAAACGATGTTGAAAATGTACAGAGTGTTTAAAAAATATTAAAGAACGCTACAAAGGATTGACTTTCAAAGGAAAATAGGGTATATTTGAATTACACAAGAGGGACATATCCGAGCAGAAGTTACTGACGGAATTAACTCTTACTTACATTGACTTATAAAAGTCTTGTAAAAAACAGCGGAAAGAACCTGATGAAAATTTCCATGAGAACAATCAGGGACGCTATCACGACGGTTTGAGTAGGCTGTCAATCATTTATTTTTTACAGATTATACTCACAGTGAGTATAACACATATTTAAGGAGGAAATAACCAATGAACACACTTAAGAGAACATTAGCATTAGTTGCTACTCTTGCAATGGCTGCTACAGCATTTGCAAGCTGCGGACCTAAGGACGAAGAGCCTGCTTCTGAGCCCGCTTCTACACCCGATTCTTCTTCTTCTGAAGCTACACCTGACTCTTCTGAGTCTGAGCCTGCTGCTGATCCCAGCGCAATCGACGCTTCAGTAGGCGTTGGTGGCGACACATTCACAGTTGCTGCTTGGAACACAGACGACGTTCCTTACCTCATTGCACAGTGGAAGGGCCTTGATTTTGACGGTATCGCTGATAAGCTCGTAAACGACGAAGTTGAGGGTATCGATTTCATCTGCTTCAACGTTGGTGGTGGCGAAGCTTCTGAACAGTATGATCAGCTCTTCAACGACGGTGGTGACCTTGACGTTTACTTCTGCGAGGCTGACTGGGCACTCAAGTACATCAACGACGACTCCAAGACACTTGCTCTCGATAAGCTTGGTCTTACAGACGCTAATTTCCCCAATATTCACAGCTACACAGACGCTATCGGTCTTGACAGCAATGGCGTTCGTAAGGGTGTTTCATGGCAGGCTGCAGCAGGTGGTTACGGCTACAATGCAAGACTTGCTGAAGAGTACCTCGGTGTTAAGACACCTGAAGAGATGCAGGCAAAGGTTGCTGACTGGGATAAGTTCGTAGCTACAGCTAAGGAAGTTTCTGAGGCTTCTAACGGCGGTTGTGCTATCGCTGACTCACTCGGTGGTCTCTGGCAGGCATACGCTTGCGGACGTGATACTGCTTGGGTAGTTGACAACGCTCTCCAGATTGACGATTTCTGCAAGTCCTACGCTGATACAGCTAAGGCTCTCTGGGATTGCGGCGGTGTTACAAAGAACAGCCAGTGGGCTTCCGATGGTTCTTGGACAGCTGCTGGTGTATCCGGTAACTGCATGGGCTACTTCGCTTCTACATGGGGCTTCGGTGGCTTCTTCCTCGACGCTGCTGGCGGCGAAGGCGGTGCTGAGTACGGTAACTGGAATCTCGTACAGGGACCCACACCTTACTACTGGGGCGGTACATGGATCGTTGTTAACCCTGCTACAGACAATGGTGAAGAGGCTCGTGAGTTCATCATCTCTGCATGTTCTGATGAAGATGCTATGGCTGAATATGCTAAGAACAAGCCTGAGTATGTAAACAACACAGTTGTAATGGATAGCCTTATCAGTGCTAACACAGTATTCAATCCTGTTATCTCTGGTAACTTCAAGGATGGTCAGAACTACTTCGCAGTACTTGCTGATAACGCTAAGTCCATCGACTTCAATGGTCTTATCACACCTTATGACTCAACAATCAAGGGTGCATTCCAGGATTCTATCAGAGACGAAATGCTCATCGGTGGAAAGTCCTACGAGGATGCTGTTGAGACATTCAAGAACAAGGTTGCTGAGGCTATCACAACTATCGACGTTGACTAATTCTGCTACTGAATTGTCTGACAACTAAATAACAATTATACCCTACGGAATACCTTGTGTATTCCGTAGGTGTGTATTTGTCTATAGTTAAAAAATATTCCGAGAGGGTGTGTGTTATGGCATCAGCTGCGCAGAAACGCATTAAATCAATCAGCTATGCAAAATACGGCTATCTTTTTATTCTGCCGTTTTTTATTGTTTATTTCTTTTTCCAGTTATATCCTCTGATTAATACTTTTATCGTAAGTTTTTACGGAAATGGTCCCAAGGTTGAAGAAGTTGTAGGTTTTGAGAACTACAAGACACTTATTTTTGGCGGCGGCCGTAGAGAAACTGCAATTCATAATTCATTTTTGAAGTCTTTGGGAAATACTTTTATCCTTTGGATTGGTAACTTTATTCCCCAGATTGCACTTTCTCTTTCACTTGCTGTATGGTTTACAGAGGCTAATCTTAAGATCCCCGGAAAGGGCTTCTTTAAGGTTGTAATGTATCTTCCCAATATCATCACAGCTGCATCAGTAGCTGTACTCTTCCTCCAGCTCTGCGGACAGTCAGAGTCAAATCCTGGATTTATCAATCTGGTACTCAGTAAAATGGGGATTGTTAAGTATGATCCGGATTCAACTCTTTATGATACTATTCCGTTAATTCAGGGCGTGTGGGAATCAAGATTTGTTGTTATGTTTATCCAGACATGGATGTGGTTTGGTAATACAATGATCATGCTCATGTCAGGTATTCAGGGTATTAACCCTTCACTTTTTGAGGCTGCAAGCATCGACGGTGCAAGCTCCGGACAGGTATTCAGAAAGATTACTCTGCCCCTCCTTTCACCCATTATGGCTTATACTCTTGTAACATCTATGATCGGTGGTCTTCAGATGTTCGATATTCCTAAGCTTTATAGTGCGACAGTTGCTCCTGATGAGGATCTTCGTACAGTTGCCGTTCTTATTTTTGAATATTTCCATGCACAGAATGATGAAAATAAGATGGGACTCGCTGGTGCGGCTTCCGTTCTCCTCTTCTTCATTACGCTTACACTTGGCATTATTGCGTTCTACTTGACACGTGATAAGGACGAAATCGCAAAGAAGAAGCAGAGAAAGAAGATTGCAAAGCAGCTTAAGCAGGAAAGTAAACAGTTTGGAGGTTTTTCAATATGAGTAAAATGAAAACAACTTATGGAGAACCAAAGGACAATTATACAGCGAAAATCAGACTTAAGTCCACTATTCTGTTTATCTGGTTCCTCATTCTGACAATTATTTGTCTTTTACCTATCTATATCCTTATTATAAACGCTACACGTGAGCATAAGGATATTGCAAACTCACTCAGCTTTATTCCCGGAACACATTTCTTCAAGAACCTTGAAACTGTCAATACAAATCCTACAATGAAAATGGCATATGACGCTTTCCATGGTTACAAGAACAGCTTATTCATTACAGTTTGCTGTACATTCCTTACTGTATTCTTCTCCGCATTAACAGCTTATGGTATTCATGTTTATGACTTTAAGCTTAAGGATATTTCCTATACAGTAATTCTTCTCGTAATGATGGTACCTGCACAGGTAACATCTGCCGGTTTCGTGGCATTTATGGCTGACCTTCATCTTACAAATACATACTGGCCTCTTATTCTTCCAGCAATTGCGGCTCCGTCGGTTGTATACTTCATACGTTCATATATGAAGTCATCATTCCCACTGGAAATAGTTGAGGCTGCACGTATTGACGGTTGCAGTGAGTTCAGAACTTTTGTTTCAATTGCTATTCCTATGATGAAGCCCGCTATAGCTGTTCAGGCTATCTTCGCTTTCATCGCAAGCTGGAACAACTACTATACACCTAACATGATCCTCATCGGTGGTGATCTTAAGGGTAAGACACTTCCTATGATGGTTGCCGGTATTCAGGCTTCCGATAAGCTTAACGACTTCGGTGCTGTTTATCTTGCACTTGCTCTTGCAATTGTGCCTATCATCATTGCTTATGTGTTCCTTTCAAGATTCATCATTGCTGGTGTTGCACTCGGTGGTGTAAAGGAATAATTTCCGATATTTTAAAACGTCCCTGTTTCAGGGGCGTTTTTTTTATGCCCTGAAATTAGTACAACCCGTCATATCTTTAATGAGTCGGACATATGATATAGGGAAAGGAGTGTTCGAAATGACGGAACGTACAAGCTTTGAGCTTATAGCTGAATATCTGCCTGAAAAAATCAGACTGCCTTTTCTGGCGGTAAAACTGTTCGAAAGGGAGCATATAACCGAACTTCGGCTAAATTCGGGAAGAGCGGCTGCATTGATTTATCCTGACAGAGTGGTGTATCTCACAAAATGCGGACTCACCGCAAATCCAAATAATACAGCTGTTGTGAAGGTACTGCCTGCGGATATTGAAGCTGTGATGAACTCTTTGTCACATTATTCCTTCCACAGCTGTGAAAATCAGCTTCGTGAGGGCGTTTTTGTACTGCGGGGAGGTGTGCGTGTAGGGTTGTCGGGTAGATATAATAGTGTGGGACAGCTTACGGATATAACGGGGCTGAATTTTCGTATATCAAGGAATATTATTGGCTGCGGTGAGAAAGTATATTCAGTTTTGCGGGAAAGCAATTGCGGTATTGTTATCTGTGGCGGTGTGAATTCTGGAAAGACTACAATATTGCGTGATTTGTGCAGGCTTACAGGTAATCGTGAGAAAGTCGCCCTTATTGATGAACGGAATGAAATTGCATGTACAGAGGGCGGGATAATTCATAACGATGTGGGAGTTCTTACAAATGTTCTGACAGGCTGTACAAGGGCAAAGGGGATAATTTCCGCAGTTCGCACACTTTCTCCCGACTACATATTCTGCGATGAAATTTCAACATCTGAAGATTCAGCAGCAATTCTTGGGAGTATAGGTTGTGGAGTGAAATTCTGTGCAACTGTACACGGTGGAAGCTTCCGCGAGATGTGCAGTCGGCCAATTATGCGACAGTTGTTGAAAAAGGGCGTATTTGGTTATGCTGTTATACTCCGTGGGGGACGGGATGTCGGTAAAATTGAGGAAATCAGGAGGCTTGAGGAATGATGTTACGGGTTGTGGCGGCATTGATTTTTACTGCTTTAGGTGGATTTATCGGCTATTCCCTTGCTGACAGACTCCGTGAGGCAAAGAGGGTTTGCGGAAGTATAAAGCATTTGTTTCATACAGCTGAGTTTATAATATGCCGCCGTGGTGAGGACGTATACAGCTTCTGCCGCAGTCTGAAAGGGGACAAACAGTTATCCTGTCTTGGGTTTATTAAGTTTTTACCTGATGAGTACAGATTTGGTGAGGATTTCCACAGACAATGGGAAAATGCAATTGATAAGGGTTTTTGCGGAAATTCAGAGGAAAGAGAATTGCTTATGAGATTCGGTGAAATTCTTGGCAGAAGTGATTCGGCTGCACAGCTTAAAGCGATACAAAATCTTGAAAGAGAGCTTGAAGCCGTTGAAAATCTACGTAATGAGGCACTTCTGAAAAAGGGCAGGTTTTATCGTGGTACAGGCATTTTATTCGGTATTATGGCAGGAATACTTGTACTGTAAAGGGGTGTAGGAATGGATATAGATCTTATTTTTAAAATCGCAGGGACAGGTATAATTGTTGCAGTTCTCAATCTGGTGCTGAAACGCGCAGAGCGTGAGGAGCAAGCAATGATGACTACCCTTGCAGGGCTTATCGTGGTGCTTATGCTGATTGTAGAGGAAATTGCAGGACTGTTTGAAACAGTGAAAACGGTGTTCGGCCTATGATTGACAGAAGCTTTGTAACCGCATCTTTTTGCCTGTGTTCAGCCATTCTTGCAGTAATTCTCCGGCAGTACTGTCGTGAACAGTCTATGCTTCTTGCCATAGCCGCCTGTACAATAATAATGGGCAGTTTTGCTGCTTTTGCCTCTCCGGTAATGAGGGAACTGCGAGATATCTTCACTGCCGCAGGGGTGTCCGATAGCTATCTTTCGCTGATTTATAAAGGTGCTGCAATTTGTATCGTCACACGTATAACCTCCGAGCTTTGCCGTGACAGCGGAGAGGGAGCAATTGCATCGGCGGCGGAGCTGTGGGGCAGGGGAGCAGTTACTCTCCTTAGCCTGCCTTTGGTCAAGGCTGTACTTGAACAGATTAATCAACTTATGTAGGTGGGCTATGAGATATATTTTTACTACTGTTTTATCCTTGCTGCTGATTTTTTTGGGGATATCGCCTTTAGCCTCCTGTGCATCTGAAACATATGATTATGCATCGGAAATTACCGAGGAGCTTGATGGTATTTTCTCCGATTATGATACTGGAATTGAACTTTCTGACATGGATGACCTATCAATAGAAAACATCTGGAGAGATGTATGGAACGGATTTATATCAAGGATTTCTGCTCCCGCAAAGCTTTTGTCATCAGTTTTTCTTGTTATTGTCTTTGCCGCAGTTATGAAATCGGCGACTGATACCAAAGACGAAATATTCAATATAGTCTGTGTAATTGCGTCAGTTATAGTAATACTTCCGCAGTTGACAGAAGTCTATGGGGAACTGCTTGGTGCAGTACAGAAAATGGGAGGATTTATATCGGTGTATGTTCCGGTATTATCAGGAATATCTGTTGCCTGCGGTGGATTTTCTACGGCTGGAGTCTGTCATATGCTGCTTCTTGCTGCTTCGGAGGTCATTGTAAGGCTGTCTGAAAGCTATCTTCTTCCCATACTTGGCATAACAGCTTCTATGGGTGCGGCAGGGAGTATATTCCCCAATACCTCTCTTGAAAGCATAGTAAATCTGCTGAAGAAAACGGTTACATGGGCTATATCTGTAACAATGACACTTTTTTCGGGATTTGTCGCATTAAAGTGCACCATAACGGGCAGAGCGGACGGTGCGGCGGTGAAAACAGCAAAAATGCTTGTATCGGGGTTTGTGCCTATCGTGGGTGGTGCAGTTTCCGACGCATATTCAACTGTAAAAGGCAGTTTTGAGGTAATCGGCGGAACAGTAGGCGTAGCAGGAATTATAGCCATAGCTGTGGTTATAATTCCTACTCTGCTTGAACTTCTGGTGTACCGTTTTGTAATGTGGGCAGGCAGTGCGGCGGCTGATGTTTTCGGCTCGGATTCTATATCAAAGCTTCTTAAATGTATCGACAGCGGATTTGCCATTGCACAATGCGTCCTCATATGCTACTCTGTAATATTTATCCTCTGTACCGCCATACTTATGAAAACATTCGGAGGGTGAGCCATGGAAAGCATAAAATCAACGGTTATGGCGATATGTGCTGTATGTGCTGCAAGGAGTGTTATAGGCGGCATTTTGTCCGAATCGAAATTGAAATCGGGGGTTATCATCATGCTTGATTTGTTTCTTGCTCTTACAATGATAACGCCTTTTGCACAGGGAACAATTGAATTCGAATTGCCCGATTTAGGAGATTTCAGCTATACTTCCGCTGACCTCGAACACGACAGCTATGCCGCCGCAGTAAAGGAACAGACGGAGGAAAATATTAATTCTGTTCTTGAACAGCAATTTCAAAGTGCAGGGATAAATTATACATCAGTTGAAACAAATGTTAATATTTCAGCGGATTACAGCATATCTATTAGTAGTGTGACGATAATGGCGGAGGATTACACAGCTGCGGCTCTTATAGTAAAAAGCAGTCTTGGAATGGAAACGGAGGTTATAAATGGAAATTGTTGAAAAACTAAAGGAAATTGCAGGTAATAAGCGTTCAGCCGCAGGAATTTTCCTGCTTGGGGCGGCAGGTGTTTTTCTTCTTATTCTGTCGGGCTTTTTTGACGGCGGAGATGAAGCTGAAATCGTTGAAGTAAAGCCATATACTGACGTTGCACAGAGCTTTTGCAGGGAAAGCGAGGAAAGACTTGAAGCCTTTCTGGAAAATATTGAAGGGGCAGGTGAGGTTGAGGTATATCTTACTGTAGCTTCGGGGGAAAGGTATATTTATGCCTCCGAAAAAAAGCTTACCGAATCGGAAAATAAACGGGATTCGGAGGAAAAATTCGTCCTTGTGGGAGGGAGCGGCAGCCGTGAGCCCCTTGTGGAAACGGTGCGGACTCCCGAAATTACAGGGGCGGTGATTATATGCAGAGGCTGCAGCAGTCCTGTTGTTGAAGAACGTATGTACAAAGCGGCATCGGCAGCACTGGGACTTCCTACGGCGGATATTTATGTAACGACAATGAAATAAGGAGCAGATATTATGAAAAAGCCAACAATGATTATAGGAAAAAAGCAGATTATCATGTCATGTCTTACGCTTATGCTTGCTACTGCGGTATACATAAACTATGTAACAGCACCGGATACGGTGAAAAATAACGATACAGCAAGCGTTGCGGAAATGGGCGACACTGAAAACTACGGTGAAACTGAATTTGTAAATGCAGATATAGCTGATATAAGTGCAGAGCCTGCATCAGCCGATTATTTTGCACAGGCACGCCTTGACAAGATGAACAATCGTGACGAGGCAGTGCAGACCTTGCAGACGATTATCGGCGGCGGTGACCTTACAGAGGAAGAAATGGTGGTGAATGCCATTGACGCTGTAGAGGTTTCAAAGCTTATTGAATCAGAGGGTACAATCGAATCTCTTGTAAAAGCACAGGGCTTCGAGGACTGCGTTGCATACCTTGACGGCGAAACTGCAAAGGTTGTAATCAAGACAGAGGGACTTGATAAGGCACAGGCAGCCTCTGTAAAGGATATTATTTTAAGCGAAAGTGATGTTTCTGCAGAAAATATCAGAATTTTTGAGGTAAAGTAGTTGAAATCTTGTGAATTATTTGGTATAATATAAGAGTGAAGATATATGCAGTTAATTGATTAAATTTGATAACTGTATATATCGAATAAATCCTTTAAACAGGAGGTAGAAAAATGGACAATGTTAAAAAGGCTTCTTCGGGAGCATTGAAAATTTCAGAAGATGTTATTATCACCGTGGCAAAGCTTGCGGCACTTGATGTAAAAGGTGTGGCAG
The DNA here is from genome assembly GCA_017558505.1 of Ruminococcus sp. Lineage (GTDB taxonomy): Bacteria > Bacillota > Clostridia > Oscillospirales > Ruminococcaceae > Ruminococcus. Next base: position 22,090 of record JAFYUM010000033.1, read on the forward strand.
GACTCAGCGGCGAAGTAAATAAACTCAGCAAGCTGAAACAGAATGGACCTATTAAGGTTAAAGTATATGAAGATGTTGCGGCTCTTGATATAAAGATAAAGGTGAAAAGCGGAGTCAAGACAATTCAGGTTGCACAGGATGTTCAGTCTGCTGTAAAGGAAAGCATTCAGACAATGACAGGTGTAGCCGTTGCAAGAGTTAATGTAATCGTTGACGGTGTTGTATATTAAAAGAAAAGATTGGAGAAAACAGATGACAAGAAGTGAAATAAGAGATAGTGCATTCAAGCTTGTATTTGAGCAGCTTCTCAGAGATGACAATATCGAGGAGCTTTATGAAATTGCAGAGGAAATTGAGGAAATTACCGTCAATGACGACGTGAAGAAAATCGTTGACGGTACACTTGCTCACGCAGAGGAGCTTGACGGCATAATTGAAAGCTACAGTAAATCCCGTAAGCTTGCAAGAATTTCCAAGCTCAACCACGCAATATTGAGAATTGCTGTATATGAGTGCCTTTACGATGAAAAGACACCCGATAATGCTGCTATAAGCGAGGCTATCAAGCTTGCGGGTATGTATACATACCGTGAAGATGTAAACTTTATAAACGGTGTACTGGGTGCATTCTCCCGTGATCGTGTAAAGGAACAGGAAAATGCCTGAATACCTTGGTATAGATACAAGCAATTATACCACATCTGCGGCGGTATATATCAGTGAGGAAAATCGCATAATACAGCGGAAAAAGCTTTTACCCGTAAAAAGCGGAGCACTTGGGCTTCGTCAGAGTGACGCTGTTTTTCATCACACAAAGCAGCTCCCCGATATGATAGAGGGGCTGTTTGCGGAAAATGAAATAGGAAAGATTACAGCGGCGGCGGCTTCGGCACGTCCGAGGAATATCGAGGGCTCATATATGCCCTGTTTTCTCTGCGGAGAGGGTTTTGTACGCTCTTATGCGGCTATTGAAAAAATCCCCATGTATACAACATCTCATCAGGTGGGGCATATTCTTGCCGCCCTCTATTCAGCGGACAGGCTTGAACTGATAAACGCGCCGTTTATCGCCTTTCACGTAAGCGGCGGAACTACCGACTGCCTTTTATGCGAACCCGATGATGAATTAGTCGTAAAAATCAGCACAATTGCCACCTCCCTTGACCTTAACGGGGGACAGGCGGTTGACCGTGTGGGCCTTATGCTGGGACTTGATTTTCCATGCGGTATTGAGCTTGAAAAGCTTGCTGAAAAAGCCGACAGACATCAGAAAGTGAAAGCTGTTCTGAAAGAGGGAAACTGTTGTCTTTCGGGAGTTGAAAATAAATGTAAGGCTATGCTTGAAAAGGGGGAAAAACCCGAGAATATTGCGGCATACTGCCTTGATTTTATTGCTGAAACAATTATTTCAATGACGGAATATGCCATAGAAAAGCACGGCAGACTGCCTCTTGTGTACGCAGGGGGAGTAATGTCGGATATGCTTATACGTCAGCAGATTATTTCCCGATATGAGGGTGCGTCCTTTGCACAGCCGCAGTTTTCCTGCGATAATGCGGCAGGAACGGCTATATTCGCATATCTGAAAGGGCGTGAGGAATAATGCCTGTAATTACAGTAACACAAGTAAATAAATATATAGCCTCAAAGCTTAAAAGCGACAGGATTTTGCAGGGCATAATGGTAAAGGGCGAGATAACAAATTTCGTCTGTCACTATAAAAGCGGACACTGCTATTTCTCCTTGAAAGACGCAGAAAGCACGTTGAAAGCTGTTATGTTTGCATCTGTGGCGGCAAGGCTAAAATTTGAACCCGAGGACGGTATGGCGGTAGTTGCCGCAGGAAGTATTTCCGCATACGAGCGTGACGGCGTATATCAGCTTTACGTAAACGATATTATCCCCGAGGGTGCAGGCAAGGAAAGCGTTGCACTTGAACAGCTTAAAAAGAAGCTGGCGGCAGAAGGGATATTTGCACAGGAGCATAAACGCAGTCTGCCATATATGCCGAAGAAAATCGGCGTTGTGACTTCTCTGAGCGGAGCGGCGGTACAGGACATAATAAACGTGCTGTCAAGGCGGTATCCTCTCTGTGAAATATATGCTGTGGATTGTCTTGTACAGGGTGAAGCCGCACCTTTGTCAATATGTCAGGGAATACTAAAGGCTGAATTAGCCGAGTGCGATGTTGTTATCGTAGGCAGAGGCGGCGGCTCCTCGGAGGATTTGTCCGCATACAATACAGAGGCTGTTGCAAGAGCTGTATATGGCTGTAAAGTCCCTGTTATATCGGCTGTGGGACATGAGGTCGATTTTTCCCTTGCCGATCTTGCTGCGGATATGAGAGCACCTACACCCTCGGCGGCGGCAGAGCTTGCGGCTCCCGATATTTTACAGCTTGCCGAAGCAGTCGCAGCACTGGAAAGACGCTGTGAAAAGGCAGTAACAGCTGCTTTTGAAAGAAAGCTTGCCGTATATAATTCAGTTTCAGCAAGCCTTACGGCACAATCCCCTGAAAACAAGCTTAAGCTTATGGGAGAAAAGCTTGTAAATCTTGAAAAGCGTGCGGAAACGGCGGCATTACGTAATATCGACAGGCATACAGCTATGCTTGCAGAAAAGGCGGCAAGGCTTGACGGTTTAAGTCCACTTAAGGTTATGGCGAGAGGATATTCCCTTGTATACAGCGGAGAAAAGCTTGTGAGAAGTTCTGCTGATTTATCAGTAGGGCAATATGTTGATATGCGTTTTGATAATGGCACGGCAAAAGCTGAAATAATTGAAACAAACGGTGAATGATATGGAAAATAACGTATCCTTTGAAGAAAATATGAAGAAGCTTGCGGAAATTGTCGCAGAGCTTGAAAAAGGCGATGTTCCGCTTGAAAAAACAGTTGAGCTGTACGGCGAGGGCGTGAAGCTTTCAGCTGTATGCAAAAATCAGCTGGATAATGCAAAAATCAAAATAACGGAGGTTAAATAGCTATGAGTAATTTTAATGATACCCTTAATCGTTACATAGAGTTCACAGAAAAGGAACTCAAGAATTTCAACAACTACAGCCACGAAAACAGACCACAGGTAAAGCTTATTGACGCAATGAACTATTCTCTCCGGGCAGGCGGAAAAAGACTCCGTCCCGCACTTGTATATGCTTTTTGTGAGGCGCTTGGCGGAGAAATGGAAACAGCGGTTGCACCTGCTTGTGCTATTGAAATGTTACATACCTTTTCGCTTATCCACGATGACCTCCCCGCTATGGATGACGACGATTTCCGAAGAGGAAAACCCTCCTGCCACAAGGCATTTGACGAGGCTATGGCTATCCTTGCAGGCGACGCTCTTGCAGTGCTCCCCTTTGAGATTATTGCCGATACACCACACCTCACATCTGACCAGAAGGTGCTGATTATATCTGTACTTGCGAACTCAGTAGGCAGAGATGGTATGATAGGCGGTCAGGTAATTGATATGGAAAATGAGAAGTGTGATGTTGTGGATGAAGAAAATCTTCGCAACCTCTACCGCTGCAAGACAGGTCAGCTTATTGCCGTTTCATGCGTTATGGGTGCAATCTGCGCCGACGCTGAAAACGAAACAATCAGAGCCGCTGCGGAATATGGTCTCCGTCTTGGTTTTGCTTTTCAGGTTATTGACGATATTCTCGATGTTACAAGTACTACAGAGGAGCTTGGCAAGCCTGTGGGAAGCGATGAAAAGTGCAACAAGAAAACATACGTTTCACTTTTCGGTATGGAAAAGGCTAAGGAGGCGGCAGACAGAGCAACATCAGAGGCTCTGGAGTGGCTTGATGCTATTCCAAACAATGAGTTCCTCATTGAGCTGACGGAAACGCTTCTCAAGCGGAAAAATTAAAAGGAGTTTCGGGAAAGGGATATCCCCTTTCCCATAACGATAAAATGAATGATATAATAAAAAATGGCGGCAGTATCAGACTTTCCGAGCTTAATCTGCCCCAGGATTTAAAAAGGCTTTCCCTTTCCCAGTGCCAGCAGCTTTGCGGTGAAATAAGAAATACTCTTATTGATACCGTATCTGCAACAGGCGGGCACCTTGCGTCAAATCTGGGTGTTGTGGAGCTTACCATGTCAATTCACAGGAATTTCAATTCCCCCAATGACAAAATAGTGTGGGATGTAGGTCATCAGGCGTACGTTCACAAGCTTCTCACAGGCAGAGCGGACAGGTTTTCAACAATCCGTCAGGAGGACGGTATATCTGGTTTTCCAAAGCCGTCAGAGTCGGAGCACGATATAGTAATTGCAGGTCACAGTAGTACTTCAATTTCCACAGCCTGCGGAATAGCTGAGGCGATGCAGCTGCAGGGTAAGGATAACTACGCCGTTGCCGTAATCGGTGACGGGGCTATGACAGGCGGTATGGTTTATGAAGCTATGAACAACTGTTGCCACGATACGGACAGCAACCTTATTGTTATCCTCAATGACAACAATATGTCCATTTCAAAGAGTGTCGGTGCCCTTGAAAAGTATCTGACGGAACTGCGTAATTCTCAGGAATATCTCGATACAAAGCGAAAGGTTGAGCGTAATCTCAATAAAATTCCTGTAGTGGGTACAAAAGCCGCAAAGGGTATGAAATACGTCAAGGACGCTATAAAATCGACTATTCTTCCACGAAATCTGTTTGAGGATATGGGATTTATCTATCTCGGCCCTATCAACGGGCACAGTCTTAACGATTTAGAGCAGGCAATGAGAATGGCGAAGTCTTATCATCGACCTGTATTTGTTCACGTAAAGACTGTCAAGGGCAAGGGATATCTTCCTGCTGAAAAAAATCCCGGAGAGTATCACGGCATATCAAAATTCAACGTGGAATCGGGAAATCCTGAAATTTCCTCAGGCGACAGCTATTCCACTGTTTTCGGCAGGGAATTGCTTCGTCTTGCTGAGTCGGACGAGCGTATCTGTGCTATAACAGCAGCTATGAAATACGGTACAGGTTTGCAGTATTTCGGTAAAAAGCTGCCGCAACGCTTTTTTGATGTTGGTATTGCCGAACAGCATGCTGTAACCTTTGGCGGCGGACTTGCTGCAATGGGACAAATTCCGGTATTTGCGGTTTATTCCACATTCTTACAGAGAGCTTATGACCAGCTTATACATGATATTGCAATAGGCGGACTTCATCTTGTGCTGGGCATAGACCGTGCAGGTATAGTCGGCGAGGACGGGGAAACACATCAGGGCTTGTTTGATGTGCCTATGCTTACTTCAATTCCCCATACGGTTATTTATTCCCCCTCTTGCTATGACGAACTGAAAATCTGTCTGAAAAAGGCAGTATATAATGAAAAACACCTTGCGGCTGTAAGGTATCCCAGAGGCGGCGAGGATTTAACTTATAAATATGACGGAAATTATTCCGACTATAAATTTATCAGCAACGGAAATGATACGCTGATTATTTCCTATGGCAGAGTTTTCAACGAAGCATACAAAGCTGTTGAAAACTACAAGCTACCCTGCGACATATTGAAGCTTACAAGGATTTTCCCTGTGGCAGAGGAAATTATCGGGGAAATATCGGAATATAAGCAGATTGTTTTCTTTGAGGAGGCTATTTCACAGGGCAGTATATCCGAGAAATTCGGCTCCATGCTTATGGAAAGTGGTTTCGGGGGAAAATATGCAAGAGTTGCTGTCAAAGGTTTTGTCAGACAGGCGGCAGTAAAGTCCGCCCTTGATAAGCTTGGACTTAACAACGAAAAAATGGCACAATTCATAAAAGACGGAGGCGGCATAAATGGCACGTCTTGACGCAGAGCTTGTGGCGAGGGGGATTGCCCGAAGCCGTGAGCGTGCAAAGGAAATGATAAAATCGGGAGCTGTTACTGTAAACGGCAGACCTGCAAAAAAATCCTCTGTTGAGGTAACTGCGGAGGACATCCTTGAATCCTCTGAGCAGGAATTATATGTTGGCAGAGGTGCATTGAAGCTTGAAAAGGCGGCGGAGTATTTTTCCCTGAATTTCAGCGGTCTGCGTTGCCTTGACATAGGTGCTTCAACAGGCGGTTTTACCGAATATATGATAAACCACGGGGCTGAAACGGTTTATGCTGTTGACGTAGGTCATGGACAGCTGGCGGACTCTCTCCGCCGTGACAGTCGTGTTGTAAATATGGAGAATACTGATATACGTATGGTTTCAGCTGAAGATATCGACGGACAGGTGGATTTTATATGCACCGATGTTTCATTTATTTCCGTGACAAAAATTCTCCCGAAAATCAGCGAATTGTTAAAATCTGACGGTATTGCCGCTATTCTTGTGAAGCCGCAGTTTGAGGCAGGCAAAAGCGACATAGGCAAAAGGGGAATTGTCAAGGACAGAAAGGTTCACCTGCGTATTTTAAGGGAACTTGACGGCTTTATGCGGCTTACAGGGCTTATGCCTGTAAGCTGGACTTATTCGCCTATTAAGGGCGGAAGCGGTAATATTGAATATCTGGCGAAGCTTGTAAAATGCTCCGATGAAATTCCGGTTCAGGATTTCGGTGGCATTATTGAGGAGGCTTTCCGTCAGCTGTAGGAGGATAGGATGAAAGCGGTACTTTATCCGAATTTTCAGAAGAAAAATGCACTTGGGTGTGCGAGGGATGTCTGCGATGTGCTTCATTCCGCAGGGATAGAAGTAGTTGTGGATCTTGAATATACGGCGGAGTTCGGCGATAAGGGGTTCGTGATTTTCGCCGATATTACTTCTCTTGCATCAAGTGCCGATATATTTATTGCTATCGGCGGTGACGGTACGATTTTACAGTGTGCAAAGCTTCTTATGGGTACGGACACAAAGCTTCTTGGTATTAATTCTGGTACCCTCGGATTTATGGCAGGTCTTGAAGCTGATCAGCTTGAGGCTCTGAAAAAGCTTAAGACAGGGGAGTACACAATTTCACGGCGAATGACAGTTGATGTTATTGTTCACGGTGAAAACGGTGATACGGTTTATACCGCCCTCAATGAGGTATCGGCAAAATCTGCGAGTTTTCGCATATGCGATTTTGATGTGTCTGCCGACGGTTATCTTATAGGTAAATACCGTGCCGATGGTATACTATTCAGTACTCCATCGGGCTCTACCGCCTATGCCTTATCCGCAGGCGGTCCTGTTATCGAGCCTGAACTTGAATGCATTGAGATGAATCTGATTTGTCCCCATTCTCTTTTTGCAAGGGCGACGCTTTTTTCGGCTGACAGACGACTTCGACTGACCGACAGGACATCGGGGGAAAATTCACTTGTTCTCAGTGTGGACGGCGAGCTTATGCATACAATGGCAGAAAATGAGTCGGTAGAGATAATGAGGGGAAGATATACGCTCAATTTTGTGGATATTATTGACAATGCTTTTCACGATTCTCTTTGCCGCAAAATGTGCAAGCCAATCAAGTGAGGTAGATATGAAAAATAACCGTCGTGATGTTATACTTGATATTATAAATGATACAGCAGTATCGACGCAGGAACAGCTCATAGGACTTCTTGCGGAGAGGGGAATTGCCGTTACACAGGCGACTCTTTCCCGTGATATACAACAGCTTTCACTTGTAAAGCTCCGTGATGAAAACGGAATATACAGGTATACCCTGCCACCTGCGGCAGCTGTGGAAAAGGGGATTTTCTCGCAGGCTGTAGTAGATGTGGATTACGCTCTCAACACTATTGTACTGAAATGCCATGCAGGAATGGCACAGGGTACTTGTGCGGCTATTGACTCTGTAAGGCATGAGGGTGTTGTTGGTACCATAGCAGGGGACGATACGATATTTATACTTGTCCGCAGCGAAGCGGACGCAAAAAAACTGGCAAAAAAATTCAGAAATGATATACTGGGTTAAGGAAGGTTAGCGGTCAATGTTAAAGGAGCTTTATATAAAAAATCTGGCGGTAATACGTGAAACTACCATACCGCTTGAAAAAAGGCTTAATATTTTCACAGGTGAAACAGGTGCAGGAAAATCCATACTTATCAACGGAATTAACGCTGTCCTTGGACAGAGGTGCAGTAAGGATATTGTACGTACAGGCTGTGATAAGGCTGTTATAACGGCTCTTTTTACGGAGCTTTCCCCGGAGGTCTGTGAAAAGCTTGCGGAGCTTGGCATTGACTGCGGGGAAAATGAAATTTCCATATCCCGTGAAATCAACGCCGACGGCGGAAGTGTGGCACGTATTAATGGCAGATCTGCTACTGCGGCTATGCTTAAAGAAATTGGCAGTATGATTATAAATATCCACGGTCAGCACGATAATCAGATTCTTCTTGACAGTCAGCGACATATGGAAATTCTGGACGATTTCGGCGGTGACAACTCACTTCTGGAGGAGTACCGTGTAACATTCCGTGAATTGCAGATTACGGCACGCCGTCTTGGGGAACTGAAAAATCAGGAAAAAAGCCGCATTGAACGGACACGCTATTTAAGCGAGGTTGTCAAGGAGATAGGTGCTCTTGATTTGCGTGCAGGGGAGGACGATGAGCTTGAAAAGGAGCTTGCCGCCTCGGAAAATTCACAGCGTATCATAGCGGCAATAGGTGCGGCAGTCAATGCCATAAACGGTGACGAGGGTGCTAATGATATTATTGCGGCGGCTGAAAGTGAAATATCTTCCCTTACTGATGTCTCGGCAGAGATTTCAGCACTTTATGAGCGACTTTCCGCTGTGGAAATAGAGCTTTCGGATATTGCCTCTGAACTGGAAAAAATTGCAGATAAGGCGGAACTTAATACCCAGCGTGTGGATTTTGTCCGCCGTCGTCTCAATGACATAAATAAGGTCAGCAAAAAATATCTTGCGGACAGCACAGAGCTTGTGAAGATGTATGACTCCGCTTGTGAGGAGCTTACAAGGCTGGAGGGTAGCAACGATGAAATAAAACTGCTTGCGGCAAAGCGTGAGGAACTTCTCCACAAGGTAACGGAGCAGGCAAAGGCACTCTATGACTATCGTGAAAAGGTTGCTGAACGCTTTGTAAGCCGTGTAACAGAGGAACTTGAATTTCTCAATATGGCGGGAGTTGTACTTGCTGTCCGTCACGAAAAAGGGAAGCTTACGGTAAGCGGTATGGATACGGTGGAATTTCTCATTTCCGCCAACAGGGGTGAGGAGCCTAAGCCAATTGCGAAAATTGCATCGGGAGGCGAATTGTCCCGTGTAATGCTGGCTCTGAAAAGTGTTATTGCCGACAAGGATAGCATTGATACCATGATTTTCGATGAGATTGATACGGGTGTAAGCGGTAAGGCGGCACAGAAAATAGGTATAAAGCTGAAAGAAATAGGCAAGGTAAGACAGGTTATCTGCGTTACACATCTTTCACAGATTGCGGTTATGGCGGATAATCACCTTATGATTGAGAAGAATATTGTTGACGGCAGAACAGAAACAACAGTCACACAGCTTGATTTCAGTGGAAAAACAGCGGAAATTGCCCGTATTATGGGAGGCGATAATCCCGGAAGCCTTGTTATAAAGGCGGCTGAGGATGAGCTGAGAAAGGCGTCTGAAATATGAAGATATATTCTGCACGACACGGACAGACCGATTTCAACAAAGAAGACTTAATTCTCGGCGTGACAGATTTACCCCTTAATTCCACAGGCATGGCACAGGCTGAGGAATTTGCGAAAGCGGTTGAATTGCTGGGTGATGTTGACATTATCATTGCTTCACCTATGAAAAGGGCACAGACTACGGCAATGGTAGCGGCTGAAAGATGTGGTATTGAAATTATTACCGATGAAAGGCTCCGTGAATGGAATTACGGTGAATATGAGGGGAAATCCCGATATACCGAGGGATTTGCTGAAAATAAGCGGGAATTTGCCGTGAAAATGGGCGGAACAGGTGAGTCGCTTTTTCAGCTTTGTCACAGAGTTTATTCCGCAATTGATGAAATAAGGGCGAAATACAGCGGAAAAAACGTCCTCCTTGTCAGTCACGGGGGAGTATGCCGTGTGATTGAAACATATTTTAATAATATGACAATTGAGGAATACAGCAACTGGTTCATGGGGAACTGTCAGATTATTGAGTATCATTTAAAAAAATAAAGAAACGAGGGTTGAAAATGAGAGTAGGCGTTGATTATTATCCCGAGCAATGGGATAGAGAGCTTTGGGAAACAGATGCGGATACCATGTCAAAAACGGGTGTGAAGCTTATTCGTATAGGTGAATTTGCCTGGCAGAGAATGGAGCCGTCAGAGGGTGTATACGATTTGGACTGGCTGAAAGATGTTATAACAATTTTTGCCAGACGGGGTATAGGCACAGTTTTAAGTCTGCCTACCTCATGTCCGCCGTTGTGGCTTTATAAAAAGCACCCCGATATTATCCGTATCGGTGCTGTTGGGGCGAGAAGCGGAGTAAAGGTGCACAGATGTATAAATTCACCTTTGTTCCGTGAATATGCGAAGAAGATTACAGAAGCGCTGGCGGCAAAATTCGGGAATAATCCTGCTGTTGTATCATGGCATATCGACAATGAGCCGGAGGCTTATAACTGTACCTGTAGTGCCTGCCGTGAGAAGTTCCGTGGCTGGCTCTGGGACAGATACGGCTCAATGAAGTCAATCAACACGGCTATAAACGGCGATTTTGACGATGTATCGCAGATAGAGCCACCAGAGGGGATTTATTCCGATTGGGAAAACCCGTCCCTTTCCCTTGAATGGTATCGTTTTACTTCTGATTGTGCGGCGGAATTTGTCCGTGATGAAATGGTGCTTATCCGTGTGGTAAACCAGAATGTAACGGTGTCAACAAATATAAGACCATACGAGAATAACCCTGATTTTTACAAGGTGTTTGAGTGCCTTGACTATGTGACCTACGATAACTTCCCGACATTGAAAAATAAGGACGATGTCTATGAGTCACGTGCCTTTGAGCTTGATATGATGCGTGGAGTAAAGGGCGGTAGTTTTGTTGTTATAGAGCAGCTGGGTTTTAATGAAAATGGTAACAAAATGCCCGTATCTCCGAAATCAGGTATGATTATGGGCTATGCAATGCAGGCTATGGTGCGTGGAGCGAATACTGTTTTCCACCACCGCTGGAGAACTGCACTTAATGGCCCGAGAATGTTCAACAGAGGTATACTCGATCACGGAAATACGCCTAACAGGAAATTCTTTGAATTTTCTGACCTTTGTCATTGTGCGGATAAATTAAATGCTCTTGATGATACAAAAATCGTATCAGAGGCAGCAATAATTTATTCCTGTGAGGCGGATGCTTCATTCCGTATTCAGCCGCAGGTTGAGGGATTTGAGTATATACAGCAGCTTAAAGCTTTTCACAAGGCACTTACTGGCTTTGGAGCAAATGTTGATGTAGTTTCTCCAGACGCAGACCTTTCAGGATATAAGCTTGTTATAGCACCCTCAATGTATGTAAACAGAAAGACAGCATCAGAAAACATCTACAAATATGTAATTAACGGCGGAACTCTCGTACTAACCGCACGAAGCGGCGTAAGAGATGAAAATAACTGTTATACCACAGAGCCGCCTCCGACCGTGTTCAGGGAGCTTGTCGGTGCTGAGATACACGATTATGAGATAATTGGCGGTGAAACACGTACAATACGTGATTTTGCGGGAAATGAATATCAGTGCAGTCAGTGGTGTGATATACTTACACCTCTTACGGCAAGGGCATATGCTGTATATGACGGAGATGATATGGCGGCAGTTACACTGAACCGCTATTGCGGAGGAGTTGCCTATTATCTCGGAACAATCTGCGACGATGATTTCTATCGCAGCTTTGTATCAAATCTGCTTATGCAGACAGGCATACCAAAGCTTGAAAATCTTGAAAAGGGCGTAGAGGTTACAACGAGAACCAACGGCAGAGAAGATTATATCTGTTTCTTCAATAACACAAAGAAGGCTGTGGAAATTCCGCTGCCGAAGCCTATGTACAGCATGATAAATGACTGTGAAACAGAGCGTCTGAAGCTGCATCCTTTAGAAATCGAAATTGTGAGGAAATAAAACGTGAAAATTGTATTGCAAAGAGTAACTTCCGCAAGTGTTGCAGTTGACGGTGAAGTATGCGGAAAAATCGGTACAGGCTATCTTGTGCTCCTTGGAGTGGGACAGGGTGATACCGAGGAGGATTGCCGCCGTCTTGCGGATAAGATGATAAATCTGCGGATTTTTTCTGATGAGAATGATAAAATTAATCTTTCCCTTGGCGATGTAGGCGGAGAATTGCTTGTTGTGTCACAGTTTACCCTGTATGCTGACTGCCGCAAAGGAAATCGCCCCAACTTCATACAGGCAGGCAAGCCTGATGAGGCGGAGCGTCTTTACAATTATTTCGTTGACTATTGCCGCAGTAAGGGTAAGCACGTTGAAACCGGTGTTTTCGGTGCCGATATGAAAGTTCAGCTTGTCAACGACGGGCCATTTACTGTTATTCTTGAATGATTTTTAAACGGCGGAGTTTTCCGCCGTTTGTTTATGACAAATAAAAAACGGATACCGCAAATGCGATATCCGTTAATGGTCTGAGTGACGGGACTTGAACCCACGGCCTCTACCACCCCAAGGTAGCGCGCTACCAGCTGCGCCACACCCAGACTTATGGGGTATTGAAGTATCACTTCAACGGTAATAATTATACCATATTTAAAATGGCTTGTCAAGGGATTTGATATTTTTTCAATTTATTTAATAAATCATTCTGTTTCTTCAGGTTTTTGTATACAGGAGATTTTTATTCGCAATAACTAAAATGCTGAAACAAAAGTTTTTAAGGTTTTACTTGACAATAAGAAAAAAATAGGTTATAATTATATTGCAATAATATTTTATTAAGCGAAGGAGATTTTCACAATGGAAAAGCTTTATACTGGCAAAACCAAGGACGTATTCAAGCTCGATAACGGCAATGTAATGCTCAAGTTCAAGGACGACTGTACTGGTAAGGACGGCGTTTTTGATCCCGGCGAGAATACAGTTGGTCTTACAATCGACGGTATCGGTAAGGCAAACCTTCAGACATCCGTTTATTACTTTGAGCTTCTCAAAAAGGCTGGAATCAAGACTCACTATGTAAGCGCTGATATTGACAACGCTACTATGGAAGTTCTTCCCGCAACTGTATTTGGTCACGGTCTTGAAGTTATCTGTCGTCTTGTTGCTACAGGAAGCTTCATCCGCAGATATGGCGAGTATATCGCTGACGGTACTGTTCTTGAAGGCGGCTATGTTGAGTGCACATTCAAGAACGACGAAAAGGGCGATCCCCTCGTAACAAGCGAAGGACTTGCTGCACTCGGCGTTATGACTCCTGAAATGTTTGCAAGCATGAAGGAGCAGACACTCAAAATCACAAAGATTGTTGCTGACGATCTTAAGACTCTCGGTCTTGACCTCTGGGATATCAAGTTCGAGTTCGGCTTCAATAACGATGAAGTTATCCTCATTGATGAAATTGCTTCAGGCAATATGCGTGTATACAAGGGTGATACAATTGTTGATCCTGTTGAGCTTACAAAGATTATCAACAACAGATAATTTTACTTATAACTCATATGAATTATTAAAACCCAGTGCAGGGAATATCTGCACTGGGTTTTGTTTGTAATGTGAGTTACGGATTAATTCTGCTTATTTAATTAGTTCTTTTCTCATCAGTATCAGATCGAACACATCAAGTTTGCCGTCAAGACAAAAGTCACCTTGAGCACCATTCCAAAGTTCAACATCAGTTGCTCCGAGAAGCCACCTCTGTAATGTAACTACATCGGCAACGCTGAAAGATTCGTCGCCATTGACATTACCCGATACTTCAATCTTTATTTCAAATATAAGATCCATTGAGTCGTTGCTGTAATAGATAACCTCCGGCTCATCTCCGGTAGTAAATTCAAATAGATCGGCGGATTTATAAAGACGTGCCAGATCTTTATTTTCGAGTATATAATAATTGGAATCAACAGTAAAAAACGGCCCTGTATACATCCAGCCGCCAGGCACACTGGAATTTTTTATACCAATACTCGTACCAAATTTGAATCTGTGAAGCTTTAACACTTCGTCGGGAATCAGTTCGCCTGTATCCTTGTCATATATAATAACTCTTGTTGCACCGTCAGGAACAGGAGGTTCAGGATACTTTTCATAACTCATTTTACAAGTAACTCTGATGCGCTTTTCTTCCTTGGCTGTAACTTCAAAACCGTGGAAATCATAGTAGCCGTTCTCCGCTTTTATATCGAAAGAATAGTCGCACTCCGTATCATAGACACTCATTGAGTCAACCGTACACGGATTTGAGTAAACAGGAAATAATTCACTCAGACAATCTCCATCATGACTATTGGTGCTTTTTACGAATGATGAGTTTTCGGGAATGTCAATAAGATCTCCTGTATTTATATCTATAAATGTAATTTCTGTACAGCCGCTTGAAAAATCCTCGATTTCAGTGCAGTTGTTTCTGATTTCGTAAATGCCGTATGTGGTATCAAAAGGAGGTTCATCAGACCACTGCTTGCCCACAGTCCATTTAACATCAACTACACCATCAGCAGTCGGCTCATATACTATAACATAAGAAGAACCTCTGCCGCTTGGCGGTTCTACCTTTGACCGCAGATTAAATCCGTTGCAGTCGGATTCCATAAGATATTCAATTTCGCCATCACCGTTCTGCTCCATTTCCAGAGAAGCTCCCGTGCTTGCATTCACACTTGCACAATATGCGATGTGCTGAGTTTGGGTATAAGGATTGGAATAAACACAGGCAGCACTGGCAGCAAGAGTAGATTTATGACTATAGCTTTTAAGCCAATTATATTCAGCAGGGCAGTCGGGAAGCCAATTGTAAATATCAGTTTGTTCAATGAAACCGCTTGGATTTTCAAAGGTGAATGTATCAACTATCTTTTTCTTATAACCTGCACCAAGGTCTTCTATCCATTCTACCGTCAGGTCGTGTCCCTCCAGTACTCGGAACATCTGGACTTTAAAGACGTACTGCAATTCACGGTCCTTATACTTTTCAAAAAAGCTGTAATCGTCGGTGGAAACACCTAATTTATTGCATAATTCTTCATATTCTGCAAGAGCTTCATCATCATTCGGGTCGGGCTGTTCGGGAATTTCAAGTTCAAATACTGCCGTATCTGTACAAGCAGGGGTGTTGATCATTGCCATACTTCCCGAATAGGAAGTTCTGTATATGTCTTTTTCATCAAGCCGCATTGGTCTTACTACACAAATGAAATTATCCTCAACGTGAGTTTTTCCATAGGTGTTGTAGAATTCCATTGCCTCGATAAAATTCATTGGCGTCCAGTCGGGGAGAGTGCCGATAGCTGATTCCATTGAAGTATCATCAGTGGCAAGTACAGACGGTATTGCCGTTGAAGATGCAAGCATCATACCTGCTGTTAGTAAGGATAAAAGTTTGTTTTTCATAATTATTCCTCCGTTCTGTTATTTTTTAGGGTAACGCTGTTTAAGTTGCTTATTCATCAGTGCAGCGTGTTTCATATCCACAATGTAGTGAACAAAGCAGGTAAATAAGTATATGAAAACAACTGCGAGAAACGTCAGTATTGTTGAAAATGCGGTGATTTTATACCAGCCAAAAACATTTATCAGAAGCAATGTTATAACGAATATAAGCAGATAGTGTGCAACCCACAGCAGTAATAATATTCTGCCGTTTCTTATATCAAGGCAAACAAGAAAAGCAGACGGCAAAGCGGTAATAGCACCGCTGAGAAGTATTTCCCACAATATTACGCTGTCCATTTGCTGACCTGTAATTGTCATGTATACAGCGGTTACAATCAGAACGGCTGTTGTAATATTCACGAAATAATGCAATAATGAAGCAAAAAATTCTTTTATCATAGTCGTACCTCCTGAATGCCGAGACGTGTTTTTAGGTCTCGGATATATTGCCGTGAAATTATAACATTTTCACCATTTTTTAAATGTGCCTCCATTTTACCGCTGAAAAGAGGCGTAAGATATTCTATTTTTTCCAGATTTACAATCATTGATTTTGAACATCTTGCAAAATCCAATGAAGAAAACTGATTTTCCAGTTCATAAAGCTTATATTTTATCTCATAAACATCGGAATGGCAATAGGCGAAAACACGGTTTTCATTTGCTTCAAAGTAATAGACGTCAGAATAATTAAGACGAACAATTTTATTATCAAGATATCCAATCAGCTCCGTAGAGGAATTCTGGAATGAAAGTAACATCGAAATCAACTGCTGGTCAGGTGAAGTGCATCTTATGATTATTGTATCTTCCTCATTTGGTTGAGGGGATTCGATTATAATTTTCATTATCGACCTCCTAAAATATAGATTTAGTAACCTCTGTTTATATTTTAGCACATACAATAAAATATTGTCAATACATCTTAATGCTGAAAATAAGCAACTTACCCCCATATACACATCTAAAGGGCACCTCTGATTGACTTTTAGCCCTGAATAGTGTATAATAAAGAAAATCATATTAAGAAGGTTTTTTGATGAAAAAATTACAGGATTTTAATAGGGAAGCGGGAATATTGCTGAAATCCATACCTGCCACAGTTGTAACGCTGTTTGCGGTAAGTGTTGTATCTATGAATTTGCTTGCAAATAAAACATTGCTCCAGCTCGACTGGATAGCCCTTGACGGTGGTATACTAATCTCATGGCTCTCATTTATGTGTATGGATATAATTACAAAGCATTTCGGCCCAAAAGCGTCGTCGATTATTTCACTTCATGCGGTATCAATCAATCTGTTGACCTGCCTTATTTTTTTCGTGGCAAGCATTATCCCGTCAACAGCAGATAATTACGCTGCTTTTGACAGTATTTTTGGCGGTACATGGTTTGTTCTTCTTGGAAGTACAGTAGCATTTCTTGCTTCCGCTGTAATAAATAATATTTTAAATCATATTATCGGAAAATGCTTCCGAAAAAATCCGGACGGTAAGCTTGCCTATGCTATGCGAAGCTATATTTCAACTTTTATCGGACAATTTCTTGATAATTTTATATTTTCAATTATTGTATTTGTGTTTTTTGCACCGATTTTCTGGGACGGCTTCTGCTGGACAGTTCTTCAATGTACAAGCTGTGCCTTGACAGGCGCTTTGGCGGAATTGCTTATGGAAATTATTTTTTCTTCTATAGGGTACCGTATTACGCAGAAATGGAAAGCTGAAAACATAGGCAGGGATTATTTCGATTACATTGAAAGGATGAAGCAGCAATGAAAATATTGGTTACAGGTACATCACAGGGTATCGGAAAAGCCATAGCAGAGATTTTTCTGGAGAAAGGTCATACTGTTATGGGAATTGACCGACAAATCGGCAGTATTGACAACGACAATTATACCCATTATCAGTGCGATGTGAGAGATAAGGAAAAGCTTCCTGAAATAGAGGGTATTGACATACTTATAAATAATGCAGGGACACAGAATGAACAAGATATTGACATTAATCTTAAAGCGTTAATCTATATAACTGAAAAATACGGTATTCAACCTCATATAAAGTCAATTCTGAATATCGGCTCCGCAAGTGGTCACACAGGGGCGGAATTTCCCGAATACTGTGCAAGCAAGGGGGGAGTTCTTGCTTATACTAAGAATGTTGCTATACGTATTGCTCCATATGGTGCAACCTGCAACAGTCTTGATCCGGGTGGTGTTATTACTCCACTCAATGAGTGTGTAATAAATGATCCTGTACTTTGGCAGCAGATAATGGATGAAACTCCGCTGAAGAAGTGGGCGACAGTTGAAGAAATTGCACAGTGGGCATATTTTCTTACGGTTACAAATACATTCTGTACAGGTCAGAATATTCTTGTAGACGGCGGTGAGTCAATTAATTACCACTTTATCTGGAAAGAATGAAAGAGAAATATACATATAATCGTTTTTCAGAGGAGGTGCAGAATGAAAATATACATAGACGCTGACGGATGTCCCGTGGTGCGGAATACATTGAAAATTGCAGAAAAGTATAATATTCCCTGTGTGATTATCTGCGATACTGCCCATAGAATTGAGCTTGACGGTGCTGAAACAATTGTGGTGTCACAGGGGGCGGACAGCGTGGATTTCCGACTTGTGAATTTAATCAGCAGGGGAGATATAGTTATTACGCAGGATTACGGTCTTGCGGCAATGTGTCTTGGTAAGAATGCCGTTGTTCTGCATCAGGATGGTAAACGATATACAGAGGAAAATATAAGCGGACTGCTCGAATTTCGTGCTATCGGCAAAAAAATCCGCAGAAGCGGCGGCAGAACAAAAGGAATGTCAAAACGGACTGCACAGCAGGATATAGATTTTGAAAAGGCACTGGATAATATTTTAAGGAGTGAAAAACAATGATTCATCAGATGAAATTACAGAATAAGCCCTTTATGAAAATAAAGAACGGCAGCAAGACAATTGAACTTCGCCTTAATGATGAAAAGCGTCAGCTTGTAAAGGTAGGGGATTTTATTGAGTTCAGCAGAATTGATAATCCGAACGAAAAAATACAGACAAGAGTAACTGCACTTCACAGATTTGACTCGTTTCAGGAACTTTTTGCGTCATTGCCTAAGGAAAAGTTCGGCTTTGCCTCTGATGAGATGCTTCCACCGGATTATATGTACGCCTACTATTCCCGTGAAAAGCAGGAGAAGTATGGTGTTCTCGGCATTGAACTGCGTATGACGCAGCTTCAGAGATTCATTGACGCACAGGATTATGGCTATAACTGGGGCGATACTTATGAAACAGCCTTTAAGGAAATCAGACAGGGGAAAAAATGCAGTTGTTGGATGTGGTATGTGTTTCCCCAGATTAAGGGGCTTGGTTTGAGCCAAACTACAATTTTATTCTCTATAAATGATATTGAAGAAGCAAGGGATTATTATGCACATCCCGTTCTCAATAAAAGACTTGTTGAAATTACAGAGGCATTGCTTGATATTGAAACAAATGATCCTATGGTAGTTTTCGGTAATCCCGACGCATACAAGCTCCGTTCATGTATGACGCTTTTTAAATATGCTGTACCTGATAATGATTTGTTCCAGCAGGTGCTTGATAAATTCTGCTGCGGCAAAGAAGATGATAAAACTTTGGAAAACCTTTAGAGATACTCGGAGTGTAAGAAATGAATACATTTGAGAATAAAGTTGTTGTAATTACAGGCGGTGCAAATGGTATCGGTAAATGTATTGCAGAGGAATTCAGGAAAAACGGTGCTGTTGTATATATAATCGACAAGGCTGAGGGCAATCATTATGTAGGCGATATTGCAGATAAATCAACGCTTGAAGCCTTTGCAAAATCAGTACTCTCACAGCACGATAAAGTTGACTATCTCATAAATAATGCCCTGCCTGTTATGAAAGGCATTGATGACTGTACATATGAGGAATTTCAGTATGCAATGGCAGTTGGTGTTACTGCACCATTTTATCTGTCAAAGTTGTTTGCTTCTCATTTTAACGAAGACGGTTCTATAATTAATATTTCCTCATCCCGTGACAGAATGAGCCAGCCTCAGACGGAAAGCTATACTGCTGCAAAGGGTGGTATTGCGGCTCTGACTCACGCTCTTGCGGTAAGTCTTGCAGGAAAGGTGCGTGTGAATTCTATTTCCCCAGGCTGGATTGATATAGCTTATACCGTGTACAAAGGTGCCGATGCTGTTCAGCAGCCTGCTGGCAGAGTGGGAAATCCTCTTGATATTGCCAATATGGTGCTGTTTCTCTGCTCAGATAAGGCTGGATTTATTACGGGCGAGAATATCTGTATTGACGGTGGTATGACTAAGCAGATGATTTATCACGGGGATAATGGGTGGAATTTAACTGAATAATAAGTTTACAAAGGAGAAGTTACAATGATTAAAGGCATACATCACATTTCCATGAAATGTCAGAATGATGAGGAATACAGTAAGGTCCGCAGTTTCTATGCTGAAATACTGCAATTATCAGTTGTAAAGGAATGTGATGCCTGTATTCTGCTTGATACAGGAGCAGGCATTGTTGAGATTTTTCGTGATGGTACTGAATTTCCTGAAAAGGGAGTTATACGCCATTTTGCTTTTGCTGTGGACGATGTACAGGCTTGCGTTGATGCAGTTGAAGCGGCAGGCTATGAGGTCTTTATTGCACCTAAAACAGTAAATATCGGTGGTGACTCATCGTTTCCTGCAACAATTGCATTCTGTTACGGACCACTTGGCGAGGAAATTGAATTTTTCTGTCAAGGGTGGTAAAAATGGGATTTGAGAAAATAATTGTTATCGGCAGCCCCGGTGCCGGAAAAAGCAAATTTGCAAGAAAGCTTTGCAGCATTACGGGCTTGCCTTTACACTACCTTGATATGCTGTGGTATAAACCTGACAGAACACATGTTTCCCGTGAGGAATTTGATGAAAAGCTGGAAGAAATTCTTGATACAGCTAAATGGATTATTGACGGCAATTATCAGCGTACTCTTGAACGTCGTTTGCAGATGTGCGATACAGTGTTTTTGCTTGATTATCCGCTTGAACAATGTCTTGCAGGTGCAGAGGAACGAGTCGGAGTGAAACGGGAAGAAATGCCATGGGTGGAGGAATCCTTTGATGATGATTTCAGACAGTGGATTATTGATTTTCCGCAAATTCAATTGCCGCAGATTTATTCTTTGCTGTTTCAGTATAAGCAAGGCAGAGATATTATCATTTTAAAGTCAAGGGCTGAAACGGAGGAATATATTGAATCTCTGATGCAGCCATAGCGTAATTAGAAAAAAACAAGAGTTAATCAGATAAGCAATAGTATATCATATTTTGCTGAAAAGTGCAAAATTACTTGACAAAGTGAACAGGATAGTATATAATATTAAGAAAGTGTGTCTTGTAATCGGCACAAGAAAGGAAAAAGATAACTCATGGCGAAAATAGACGATACTGTTGTAAGGGAAACAAGGTATATCGCAGGTGTTGTTATAATACTGAGCGTTATAATGGAAGCAGTTTTCCTTATTATCGGTATGTGGAGTTATAAAGTTTTGCTGGGAAATATACTCGGAGGGACAGTTGCCGTTGTGAACTTCCTTCTCATGGGTATAACAGTTCAGAAGGCTGTTCAGAAGGATGAAAAGGATGCTGCAACCCTGATGAAGCTGTCACAGACATTGAGAAATATGATGCTTCTGATTGCGGCTGTGCTTGCGATCGCGCTTCCTTTTATAAATCCGGTGGCAGCAATAATTCCCTTGTTCTTCCCTCGTATAGCTATCGCGCTGATACCTCTGCGCGACAGAAAAAATAACAACGGAAAGGAGAATGACAATGGAGAATGATAAACAGCGTTTCAAGCTGCTTGATACAGTATATATTGCAATGATGATTCTGCCGGTTGTTTTCGGAATTGTCCTGAAAATACTCACAACTCCGCTGAGTGAAGGTATTTCCATATCGGGTGCAAAAATCTTCTTTACAATAAAGATGCCCATACAGGATTTACCTATAACTGAATCACAGGTACATTCATGGCTTGTAATGATATCCATAACAGGACTGTGCCTGTTCCTCACCCACGGCTTAAAGGAAAAAGCAGATACAAAACGACAGCATATAGCTGAATGGATTGTGGAAAACACACAGAAGCTCGTCGATGGAAATATGGGCGAATATTTCAGCGGTTTTGCCCCATTTATAGCGGCAATCCTCGGACTTTCAGCTTTTTCAAGCTTACTTGCTCTGTTCGGGCTTTATGCCCCTACATCGGATGTAAACGTAACCGCAGGCTGGGCTATACTTGTATTCTTCCTTATAACATATTATAAGATGAAATGCGGCCCTGTCATGTATGCAAAAAGCTTTGCTGATCCGCCTTTGCTTGCACCGCTTAACATTATCGGTGAAGTTGCAACCCCAATATCTATGGCTTTCCGTCATTACGGAAACGTACTTTCAGGCTCAGTAATTTCTGTGCTTCTTGCGACAGGATTACAAGGGCTTTCTGCTATTGTATTCGGAAAACTCCCTGGATTTCTCGGAGAATTTCCATTCTTACAGATTGGTATTCCTGCTGTGCTGTCAGTGTATTTTGACGTGTTCAGCGGTTTATTACAAGCGTATATTTTTGCTATGCTGACGATGCTCTATGTGGCAGGTGCTTTCAATGCCGATGAGTATTTCAGACGCAAGGCAATAAATAATGCAAAATCATAATCAAGGCGGTATTGCCTTAAATAATTAAAAAACGGAGGAAATTAAAATGTTAGAACTGGCTATTGGTATTATTCTCGGAAGCTGTGCACTTGGTGCAGGTATTGCAATGATTGCAGGTATCGGCCCCGGTATCGGTGAAGGTAACGCAGTTGCAAAGGCTTGTGAGGCTATCGGCAGACAGCCCGAATGTAAGGGTAATGTTACAACAACTATGCTTATGGGTTGTGCTATTGCAGAAACAACAGGTCTTTATGCGCTTGTTATTGCAATTCTGCTTATCTTCGTTGCCCCGGGCAGACTTGTTGACATCCTTATGGAAACTATTAAGTAATTAGATTTGAGGTTGATTCAATGCAGTCATTAGATGTAATTTCTGTCAATTTCTGGCAGATTGTAATATCCCTTGCAAACCTCACAATCCTGTTTCTGATATTGAAGAAGTTTCTGTTCAAGCCCGTACAGAATGTACTGGAGCAGAGACAGAAAACTCTTGACAGCAAGTATGAAGCTGCGGACAAGTCTGTGGCTGAGGCAGAAGAAAGCAAGAAGGCATGGGAGGAAAAACTCCGTAGTGCAGAAGGAAAGGCTGACAGTATCATAAAAGAGGCTACTGAGGACGCTAAAAACCACAGTGACAGAATTGTTGCTGAGGCGAGAAATACTGCAGAGGGTATTATCCGTCAGGCACAGAATGCGGCAGAGCTTGAACGCCGCAGCGCTGAAGAAGGCATCAAGAGAGAAATCGTTGACGTTTCTGCTGCTCTTACTGAGAAAATTCTCGGCAGAGAAATCAATATGCAGGATCACCGTGCTATGATTGACTCCTTTATCGCAGGAATAGGTGACGACAATGACGGAGATATGTAGAGAATATGCCGAAGCGTTGTTCGCTATAGCTTGTGAGGAAAATGAAAAAGAGAAATACACAAAGGATCTTAAAAGTATTCTTGAAGCTTTAAATGAAAATCCGGAGTATATGGAATTTCTCGTATGTCCCGGTATTCCTCTTTCAGAGAGATTGAATGCAATAGATGAGGCTTTTTCAGAAAGTTTTCCTCAGTATATCGTCATGTTTATGCAGCTTCTCTGTGAAAAGGGACGTATTAAGCTGTTCGGTCAATGCGTTGGTGAATTTATAAAGCTTGTTGACGCTTCGGATAACATTGCCGTTGTAAAGATTACAAGCGCTGTTGAGCTTACACAGGCGGAAGTGGATAATATCCGCAGAAAGCTTGAAAAATCCCTGAAAAAGGGTATTATTACAGAATGTATCGTAGACGCTTCTATTATGGGCGGAATAATAATCGAAACAGAAGGCAGGATAATTGACGGAAGTTTGCGTAAATCCCTGCACGAAGTAAAGGAAGTGATTGGCAGATGAGTGGAAAACCCGAGGAAATCAGCGGAATTATCAAAGCTCAGATTAAGAATTATAAATCACGTATTGAAATGCGTGAAACAGGTACTGTTATCCTTGTCGGTGACGGTATTGCAAGAGTTTACGGCATCAGAGAGTGTATGGCAAGCGAACTTCTCGAATTTGAGGACGGCAGCTTCGGTATGGCTCAGAACCTTGAGGATGAAACAGTTTCCGTTGCTCTTTTATCAGATAAGAATAATATCAAAGAGGGTACAACAGTCCGCAGAACAGGCAGAGTTGTTTCTGTTCCTGTAGGCGAGGCTTTTCTCGGCAGAGTTGTAAATGCTCTTGGTGAGCCTATCGACGGAAAAGGACCTATCCCCGCAAGCGGTACACGTCCCGTTGAAAATGATGCTCCCGGAATTATCGAGAGAAAAAGTGTTGATGTTCCATTACAGACAGGAATAAAGGCAATTGACAGTATGATTCCTATCGGCAGAGGTCAGCGTGAACTCCTCATCGGTGACCGTCAGACAGGTAAAACTGAAATTGCAATAGATACTATTATAAATCAGCGTAATACAGGCGTAATCTGTATTTACGTCGCTATCGGTCAGAAGAGTACTTCTGTTGTTCAGCTTGCAAATGAGCTTGAAAGATCGGGAGCTATGGAGTATACAATTATAGTTTCTGCTTCTGCTTCTGAAACAGCTCCTTTACAGTATATTGCTCCTTATTCAGGCTGTGCTATGGCTGAGTATTTCAGAGAGCAGGGCAAGGACGTTCTCATTATTTATGATGATCTCTCAAAGCATGCTGTAGCTTATCGTGCACTTTCCCTGCTTATCCGCAGACCTCCCGGACGTGAGGCTTATCCCGGAGATGTATTCTATCTCCATTCAAGACTTCTTGAACGTGCGGCAAATGTTGCTCCTGAATATGGCGGAGGTTCAATTACGGCTCTCCCCATTATCGAAACACAGGCATGCGATGTTTCAGCATATATCCCTACAAATGTAATTTCAATTACAGATGGACAGATATTCCTTGAAACAGAGCTTTTCCATTCAGGAATTATTCCTGCTATCAACCCCGGTATCTCTGTAAGCCGTGTAGGTGGTTCTGCACAGCTTAAAGCTATGAAAAAGGTTGCCGGTGAACTTAAGCTTCTCTATTCACAGTATCGTGAATTGCAGGCATTCTCACAGTTCGGAAGTGACCTTGACGCTGATACCAAAGCAAGACTTGCTCTCGGTGAGAGAATTGTGGAAGTCCTCAAGCAGGGCAGAAATTCTCCGGTAAGAGTGGGATGTCAGGTTGCTATTATCTTCGCTGTTACAAAGGGTTATCTCAATAATGTCCCCGTTAATTCTGTCAAGGATTTTGAGCAGAGACTTTATGACAAGCTTGAAGCAGAGCATAATAATCTTCTTGTACGTTTTGAACAGGGATATTACGAGGACGAGGATGTCGAGGAGCTGAAACTGGTATTAAGCGGAATGACGAGGTGAGCTGAATGGGAGTCGATACAAAAAAACTGCGTAACCGCATAAAAAGCGTTGATTCCACACTTCATCTTACTACCGCCATGGGACTTGTGGCTTCTTCAAAAATCCGCAGGGCTATGGAGGCTATGTCAAAAAGCGGTGAGTATGCCGCAATGATAGGAAATGTTGTACAAAATCTTGCAGATTGTCAGGAGTGTTCAAAAAGCCCTTACATCGAGAAAAAGGACGAAGATAAAGTCTGTATTGTTGTAATTGCAGGTGACAGAGGACTTGCAGGAGGCTATAACTCAAATGTTTTCAAGCTTGCAAGACAATATCCCGAAGCTGAATTTATCGCTGTGGGAAAACGTGCCTGCGATATTTACGGCGGCGAGTACAGTGCGGAGCATTTCAGCTTTGAACAGGCATCTGCCCTTTCAAAGGAGCTTTGCAGAAGATTTACCGAAGGGGACATTACCCGACTTGGTATTATCAGCACGGAATATATCTCTATGATGTCACAGGAGGCACGTATTGAATGGATTCTTCCTCTTGTGAAATCGGAAAATAAAAACGGTATTACAGGTATCATATTTGAGCCGGATCAGCTCTCTGTACTTAACACAGCGGTTCCGCTGTATGTTACGGGCAGAATTATGGCTGCTGTACGTGAAAGCTTTGCCAGTGAAGTTGCCGCAAGAAGATGTGCAATGGACTCCGCCGGAAAGAATGCAAAGCAGATGATAGACGACCTGCAGCTTGAATATAACCGTGCAAGACAGAGCGCTATTACACAGGAAATAACCGAAATCGTTGCGGGAAGCGGTATGTAATGCCGATATATCCGCATAATTACTGCTTCTGAAGCTCTTTCCGGAAGCAGCAAAGGTGGTATACAAATTATGTCAGAAATAACAAAAGGTGTAGTTTCACAGGTCATGGGACCTGTAGTAGACGTCCGTTTTGAGGAAGGTCACCTGCCTGCTATTTTCAACGCTTTAACTATTCCTAAAGGTGAAAAAATTCTTACTGTTGAAGTAGCACAGCACATAGGTGACAATACTGCAAGATGTATTGCTATGTCATCTACAGACGGACTTAAAAGAGGTGTTCCGGTAACAGATACAGGTGCGCCTATCAGCGTCCCCGTAGGCAGAGAAACTCTGGGACGTATATTCAATGTTCTCGGTGATACCGTTGATAATGTTGAAGCTCCGGTGACAGAGGAAAAGTGGAATATCCACAGAAGCGCTCCCGACTACGATGAGCTTTCAACTTCAACAGAAATCCTCGAAACAGGTATTAAGGTAATCGACCTTATCTGCCCTTACTCAAAGGGTGGTAAAATCGGACTTTTCGGCGGTGCAGGCGTTGGTAAGACTGTTCTTATCATGGAGCTTATCAACAACGTAGCAAAACAGCACGGCGGACTTTCCGTATTTACAGGTGTAGGAGAGCGTACCCGTGAAGGTAATGACCTCTACAACGAAATGAAGGAATCGGGAGTTATAAATAATACTACTCTCGTTTACGGACAGATGAACGAGCCGCCCGGAGCAAGAATGAGAGTTGCTCTTTCGGGACTTACTATGGCTGAGTATTTCCGTGATAAGGAAGGACAGGACGTTCTTCTGTTTATTGATAACATCTTCCGTTTCACACAGGCTGGTTCAGAGGTATCCGCCCTTCTGGGTCGTATGCCCTCTGCCGTT
Source organism: Ruminococcus sp. (assembly GCA_017558505.1). GTDB lineage: Bacteria > Bacillota > Clostridia > Oscillospirales > Ruminococcaceae > Ruminococcus. The sequence continues at coordinate 48,928 of JAFYUM010000033.1, forward strand.
GGTTATCAGCCTACACTGGCAAATGAAATGGGTGCTTTGCAGGAGCGTATCACATCAACAAAGAAGGGCTCTATTACGTCAATCCAGGCGGTATACGTACCTGCCGACGACCTTACTGACCCCGCACCTGCAACAACTTTTGCCCATCTCGACGCTACTACTGTTCTTTCAAGAAATATCGCTTCACAGGGTATTTATCCTGCTGTTGACCCTCTTGAATCAACAAGCCGTATTCTTTCCGCTGAACTTCTTGGCGATGAGCATTACTTTGTTGCACAAGAAGTAAAAAGAATACTCCAGCGTTATCAGGAGCTTATGGATATTATTGCAATTATGGGTATGGACGAGCTTTCAGACGAGGATAAGCTCCTTGTACAGCGTGCAAGAAAGATTCAGAGATTCCTTTCACAGCCTTTCTTCGTATCGGAGAAGTTTACAGGTATTGAGGGTACTTATGTGCCTCTTTCTGAAACTATCAGAGGCTTTAAGGAGATTATCGAGGGTAAGCATGATGATCTGCCTGAATCTGCGTTCCTGTTCGTAGGAACAATTGACGAGGCTGTTGAAAAGGCTAAGGGAATTGACGTATGAACAAATTCAGACTGACAATTTCCTCTCCCGACGGTAATATTTTTCAGGGCGATGCAGTAAAGCTCTCCGTGAGAGGTATCGAGGGCGATCTTGCTGTAATGGCAGGACATATCCCCTTTATTACAGCTGTCAGGGAATGTGACTGCAAAATTGAGTTAGAGGACGAAACCGAGAAAATCGGTCACACTGACGGCGGACTTCTCAATGTTTCCAAGGAGGAAGTAATTCTTCTTTCGGATTGCTTCAAATGGCAGAACGACGGAAAATGATGCGTAATGAGTAATTATACGGACGGTGGAATTTATTTCTGCCGTCCGTTTTTGTTGCTGATATATGGTGCCCATATTTTGTAGGGAAGGTATCTTTGATGCCACGCAGATATATCGTTAAATTAACGATATGTCGTGGATAACGTCCGCTGCTTTGCCCACGTTCATTCTACATATACGCATTATTAAAAAAATCTTGATTTATATAAACAGAAGTGATATAATAAATGTAATACAAAGCTTTTGCGAATTGCTTTGAAATTTACAAATGGGAATGAGGAAAAACAATGAATATTGATAACATACTTTATAACGGACGCCCGACTGATAATCGCTCTGTAGTTGAAATGGCTATATATGATAAGCTTGATGATCTCGGCATTGACTATCAGCGGGCAGACCACGAACATGCTGATACTATGGAGGATTGTCTGGCTATTGAAAAGGTACTCGGTGCAAAGATATGCAAGAATCTGTTTCTTTGCAATCGTCAGAAGACAAACTTCTATATGCTGCTTATGCCAGGTGATAAGCCTTTTAAAACAAAATTCCTGACGTCACAGCTGAATTGTGCAAGACTTTCATTTGCTGAAGCTGACAAAATGCAGGAATATCTGAATACTATCCCCGGCTCTGTATCAGCTCTTGAACTCATATTTGATACAGACAATAATATTCAGCTTGTAATTGATAATGACCTGATGATTGATGAATATATCTGCGGTCATCCGGGTATTAATACATCTACTGTCCGTCTGCTCCGTGACGATATGTTGAGATATGTCCGTGAAGCTAAACACGAACCAATTTTTATTGATTTGGCAACAGAATGAAATATATAACAAAAATAATCTATAAAAAACGGCTTACTGTATTTATTGCAGTAAGCCGTTTTTATAGATGCGCTTAATACTCATTCAACAAAAGCTTTCTCATATATATCATATCAAATACATCGACGCTGCTGTCGTAATTCAGGTCGTACAGAATATAGTCGTCCATTGTAATAGGCTCGGAACCAAGAAGATAACGGCTCATTTTTACAATATCAGCTACAGATATTGTGCTGTCTGTATTTACATCACCAATCTGATATTTACATTCGGGTAGGCTTCTGTTACTGAAAGAGTAATTATCACTGTTGTAATAATTGATAATATCTTCATAATAACCCTCCTTTAAAACAGAATGGTCTGAAAATTTCAGACCATCTCTTGCTTTGCAATTTCCATTTCATCAGGATATCAGTATGATTGGTGATTTTCAGCAGATGAGACCTCGGCATAAGAATTACTCCGTGTAAGTAAAACTGATGAAGAAATCATTACAGAAGCTGCGATAGTACCTGATAATATCGTTTTTAATCTGAACATAGGAATACTGCTCCTTCACGAGTGATATTGTGCTTTTATCAATGTTATTATATCACAAAATAAATGGAATGTAAATATTTTTTGGGATAAAATCATGAATTTAAACCTTTGTAACTGTTATTACTGATGAAACAATATCGATTTTTGAAGTAATATAAGGTGTCCATAATTGTATGACAAAAATGATTTATACAAACAAAGGATTGTGATGTGTTACAAGGATAAAAGCCATACAGATAATTATTTTCAATCAATTCGTTTTATCGTCATCCTGCACAGAAATCTCCCGATATACACCCATATACCGCTGTAATTCCTGTACAATCCGCCGAAAAATGCAACTTCACACTTTTTTTACAAGTTATACTTCATATTTTCCTTGATTTTACGCGTAATATCTGATATAATCAAGATAAGGGCAATGCTTAAAAAAATATCTGCATTGCGAGAGGAGTAATTAATTATGGAAATAAAAAAGCGATTTATGTCAACGGCTCTTGCCTTGACAGTCACAGCGGCGGCGTTTCCTTCAGGAGCACCAATTGTAAATGCAGCCGACTCACAACTTTTTATCAATGAAATCTGTACACAGAACAAATCCTGTCTTTCTGACGGATATGGCTTGTATTCTGACTGGATTGAGCTTTATAATGGCGGTACAGCTTCAATTGACCTGTCGGGATATGGTTTGTCTGACAAAGCAAACGAGCCATTACAGTGGACTTTCCCCGAGGGTACACTTATAGAAAGCGGAGAGCATATGGTTGTATTTGCTTCAAATCAGCAGTCAACAGGCTCGGAGCTTCATACAAACTTCGCATTGAGCAAAAACGGCGAAACAATTGTTTTAAGCAAACCCGACGGCAGTATTATACAGCAGGTTGAAGTTCCCACGCTGGCCGAGGACTTCTCCTATGGACGTACTCCTGACGGAGGCAGCATATTTGAAATAATGAACGCCACCCCTGCGACTGTCAACAAAATTGTTGCGTCGGCACCTGTATTTTCAGCGGACTCCGGATTTTACGGTACTGATTTTTCATTGACATTATCCGCAGATAACTGCGAAATATATTATACAGTTGACGGTTCAAATCCCATAACATCCGATACTGCACAAAAGTACAGCTCCCCAATTACAGTAAAGGACAGAACAAATGAGCCTAATATCTACAGCGTATATGCTGAAAATGAAAGCTCCGCCACATCAATTTCAAGGGGAACAGGCTATCAGCAGCCGCCTTTTAACGTGGACAAGGCAACGGTAGTCCGTGCTGCTGCAAAGAACAGCGACGGATTATACAGCGATGTTGTAAGCCAGACATATTTTATCACATCAGGTGAACTTTCCAAGTATAAGGATATGACGGTTGTTTCACTTGTTACTGATCCGGAAAATCTGTTTGATCCCGACAAGGGAATTTATGTAACTGGAACACAGTATATCAACTGGAGAAACAGCAGCAATTACGACCCGAATAAAAGTCCGTGGGATAACACAGGTATAAGCAATTTCTTCTCAAAGGGCAGGGAGTGGGAGCGTGAAGCTACCCTTACATTCTTTGAAAACGGCAATGCTGTAGTTGAGCAGGATATGGGTATACGCATCAAGGGTGCGTCTACGAGAAATACTCCCCAGAAAAGCTTCAATCTGTATGCAAGAAGCGAATACGGTGCGTCAAAAATCAATTATCCGCTGATTGACGACAACTACGACATTGAGGGAAATCTCATTGAAAAGTATGATTCCGTGTGCCTGCGTTCCGTCAGCGATGAAGCACGTCTGCGTGACGGCTTTGCACAGAAGCTTGTTTACGACAGAGAACAGATTACCAATCAGGATATGGAAAGCTGCGTTGTTTTCCTTAATGGTGAATACTGGGGACTCTACGAAATGACGGAAAAATTCTCAGATTATTTCATTGAATCAAACTACGGCATACAAAAAGAAAATGTGGCTATGATAAAAAACGGCGAGGTTGAAGAAGGTGATGATTCTATCCTTGAGGAATATTATAACTTTATGTATGAGTATGCAGAAAAAGATCTGTCAAAAGCCGCAAATTACCAGGCTGTATGTGAATATATTGATATTGACAGTTATATAGAACATTATGCCGCAGGTCTTTACCTTGGCACATATGATTGGCCCAACTACAATTTCGGCATATGGAAGAACACAGGCGAGACAGTAGAGGGCAATCCCTACAGTGACGGAAAATGGCGTTTCCTTTCTTTCGACTACGACTATACAATGGGTGCTACATATGAAAACTTCGGCGGAGTTGAGGGATATGCCTATGACAGTTTCAGACATATGGACAATTCGAAGAAATATGCCCCTACAAATCTCTTTGTAAATCTGCTGAAAAATAAGGAGTTCCGTAATAAATTTGCCAGTGTTTACTGTGATTATGCAAATGAAGTTCTCACAGAGCAGAAGGGAAATGCAATGGCTGATTTCTATTTGCAGAATTACACAGAAAAGGTTTCAAACAGTATTCTCCGCTGGTGGGGATTTTACGGTGGCTCAAAGGAAAGCAATTACAACTATAACCGCCAGCAGTACACAGAGAAGAATATTCCGCAAATCAAGCAGTTTTTCAGAGAAAGAGCATCCTATACTCTTGAAGATATGAAGAATTATATTGGATTAAGCGGCGATTTACAGACGATTACCCTGAAAATCAACGGCGGCGGAAAAATTATGATAAACTCCATTACTCCCGATATATCAAACGGCAGTTGGAGCGGCAGATACTATTCCGATGTTCCTGTTACTCTTACAGCTATTCCTGACGATAACGCTTCGTTTACAGGTTGGGGCGGCGATGCTTCGGGTACTGATACTACAATTACAGTCACCCTTTCAAAGGCAATGAGCATAACGGCTGATTTCGGTGAAAATAAAGAAATAAAGGGCGACGTCAACAAGGACGGCAGCTTCACTGTAGCTGACCTTGTAATGCTTGAAAAATGGCTTCTCGGTTCGGGAAATATTACCGATTGGAAAGCGGGCGATTTCTATTCTGACAATATTCTTGATGTTTATGATATGTGCCTTATGAGAGAAGAAATTATTAAATAGTATTTATAGCGGTACTGTGTGGAAAGCGGTACCGCTTTTTTTGGTAAGGTATAATTGGCGGAGCTATACAATCCGGGTGTTAATTGCACTTTTTATAAGGAAATATGCCGAAAAATGCGATAAAATTTTGGGTATTCCGTATATTGACATATTAATATACGGGGGGTATAATTAGTATAAGGAGAAGTGTATACTATCACCTTAACAAGATAGAGAAATACAAATGGAGGGAATGTTTATGAAGAAAAAACTTATGGCATTAGTTCTTGGAGCAGTTATTTCACTGCAAGGCATATGTTCAGGCGGACTTGTGATAAACGCTGAAACTGGCAGTATTTCTTCGGCTGACAGGGTAATTCAGCTTGAATATGATAAGTTTGTAAGACCTATTAAAGTTGAACTTTATCAGGGCGAAAAGATACAGCTTGATTTAGGAGATATTCCCGAGGGTTATGATACGGAAAATATCAATTATAAACCCTACGATAATAAAGTAGTTATTTCAGATGACGGTGTAATGGTGGGCTACGACATAGGCGAAGATGAAGTATCTATCTCCGTGGATCATAAAACTGAATATACACAATTATTATATAAACTTTCGGTAAATGTTTTGCCGGATGATTCGATTTCTGATAAAAACCGTGCAGAGATTGAAAGATTGAACGGTTTAGGAAATAATGACTATCGCCGCAGAAAAATGGAACTTATTGGCGTAGCTGATGGAAACGCTCCAAGGCTTACAATGGAAAAAGTACATGAGTTTATTGACAGCAGTGAGAGTTATGATGAAATACTAAATAGAATCAATAACTATGTGGGATATCCCGATGATGTACAAAGAGGACCTTTAAGCTATGCTTATTGGTTTGACGAAAAAGGAAATGAATCAATATCTTTCATTGACGGTTCTGTACGTGAATCTATCGTATATACTAAAATTGCTGATGACGGTACTGTTATCGATACACAGGATTTGTACCCTGAAAAATCGGAGTTTTTGGAAAATGGCGTAGATAGACATCATGATTATATGCAGTATAATCAGATAAACCCAGTAGTTGACGGTGTGCTTTATATTGAGGATTTTTCATTTTATGATGAGCCTATGCAGGTTGAACTTTATGAGGGTGAACAGATACAGCTGAAATTTTCCGATAAAATTGAATTGAACGATAAACAGCATATCAGATTTTCTTCCACAAAATATGTTGCGGCTGTAACGCAGGATTTAAGATTAATAGGCGGTGATATAGGTGAAGAAGTGATTTCAATTTATTTTGGGGACGGATGGGTTAATTTGAAAGTAACCGTCAAGCAGAATGATGAGATTTCAGCTGAAAACCGTGCGGAAATTTACCGTCTCAACGAAATAAGCTCCGAAGGCGATTATTATATCCGCAGAAAAATGGAACTTCGTGGTGTTATAGCAGAGGACGCTCCAAGACTTAATATGGAAAAAGTGGAGGAATTTATAAATTCATCTGAAAGCTTTGAGGAGATAGTCAGAAAATGTGACGAATATCACGGTTTTGCGGATTTATACCCTTACGGCAGTTCTGATACAAGGGGTTATTACTGGTTTGACGAAAAAGGAAATGAACAGATATGCTATAGAGTTGAAGAAGGACAAATTTACTACGTAAAGATTGACGACAATGGTACGCTTGTGGGATATCAGGTGTTATATCCTGAAAAAAGCGAGTATCAGGAAAGCAACGACATCAAAAACAAAGATTATTACTATATGTGCTACAATCAGAAATACGGTAAAATTAATGTAAATCTTATTGATACATATACAGGTGAGCCGTTTACAGAAATCAATGGAAAATTCCAGCTTATTGCAAAGCCTCTTGAGGGCGACGGCGAGAATTTTGTATATAAAGAATGGTGGACAACATATAACGGCACGACAACTTTATATCAGCTGCCAAAGGACTATTCTTACAGAATTGTATACAACGAAGATTACCACACCGATGAAAATGGCATAGTGTATAAATATGAAGTTGCAGATGATTTTGGTTATAAGCTCTCAATCAATGAAGAAATAAGTATTAATCTGTATCTGAAAAAAATCTTTGCTGACGAACAGCCTGACGCAATTGCAGGTGATATAAATTTAGACGGTGTTTTCGGCATTGCCGACGTTGCCGTATTTCAGAAGTGGCTTCTTGGAGAGGGTTTCTATGATTTGGATATTCAGTTTGAGCACTGGCAGTCGGCGGATTTCTGCGATGATGATAAGCTTGATGTATTTGACCTTTGTCTGATGAAAGAGAAACTTCTGGAAAGCGGAGAAACAACAGAACTTCCTACACTTGAAGAAATAAGCCTTATGAGCGATGAAGAAGCAACAGAACTTTTCAGCAAGTATACATTTCAGGAAATCTGGGGTATATGGGGAGAATTTGACTGGGCTTTTTCAGGACTCTATGGCGGCGGCTGGATAGTAGGCGATAAGGATATATCATTAATATTTGATTATTATACGCAGAAAATCGAATCTGCGAGAATATATCCATACCCTGTGAGTAATTAAACCAGATGTTGTAACTGAATAATCTTACTTTCCCACCTTTTGAAAAAACTACCGCATATTTTTATATGCGGTGGTTTTTTCTATCTAATATTTGTTAAATTAAAAAAATATTTCTAAACCTATTGACAAACCATTACAATTCTGATATAATTATATTGTTGCTTACGACAGATATAATTTAGGGGTATAGCTCAGTTGGTAGAGCAGCGGTCTCCAAAACCGCGTGCCGAGGGTTCAAGTCCTTCTGCCCCTGCCATCTCTGTTGTACAAAATAGATGACAGACCAAAAAAGTCCGATTTTTCGGACTTTTTTGCGTATCTGGAGCTAAAAATTTTTAGTGTAAAACCGTAGATGACATTTTGCCTTTTCAGCCTCAAAAGAGGACTTGAACGGACGTTTTTTGATTTTCAAGACAATTGAGAGCAGATTCGGAAGATAAATTCCGAAGTCTGCTCTTTTTTATTGCAAAAAACTTTCACAAAGTTTCCGACGGTTTCTTGTTCGTTATGCCGAATTGATTGAGAAGTAAATTCTCGATTGGTTCGGCATTTTTATTTTCCCCTATACATTTATAAAGAAAGAGAGTTGATGCTAATGAAAAAAATCACCTTCAATGCTCTGCTCAATCACAAGGCTCATAACTATAAGCCGATGCTGATTGAAGTGGAGAAAGTCATTCCCATCTACGGTAAGAGGTTCGAACAGATAAGAGAACATCCCCTGGATGACTGTCCCGAAATCATCGAGAACAGAGATCTGATGTATATGAAAGGCAATACCGCACACTGTATCCTCTTCCTTGATGCCAACGGCAGCGATGGAATCCTTGTTGAAGCCGAGGGTGCTGACTTCGCACGCAAGTCACAGTTCATTCCGAATGCAAGAGCAATCGTTGAGGCGAATGACATTACTGCCGGAGAACGTCAGCTCCATGCAGAGCTGAAAGCTATGGCTGACCGAATCGCAGAGCTTGCTCACACAGGTCAGAAGCACTTCATCTTTGAAGATATGCTCGGCGATGAAGATTTGCGAGTTCTGATGATTCGAACGGTGGCAGAAATGCTTGACAGACGTGAAGATCTTGCAGAGGTTCGTGACCACTACCTCGGAATTACAGGTCAGGCAGATTTCACGGTAACTGCAAAACCTGCACAGGAAATGAAGCTCTATTGTCCCCTTGAGATTCAGGCTGAACCGCAGATCTACGAAACAGATTGGGATGCACCGTATGAAGATGACCTTGAGGTTATTCCATCAAGCTGTGCCTGCGGCTGTGAGGATGAAATCAATGCTGCGATTCAGAAATATTCCGAGCCATATGAAAAGTACCGTGGTCTGATGATTTATTATGATGAGGATTCCCCTATCAATGAAAAAATCATCTCCGCATTCCCGTCAGTAGAGGTCAGAAACGGAGAGCTTGTTGGAGTCCTCACCTGCCGATTGACCGAACCGCTTACTGACAGCGAAATGGCTGAATTTCAGGATTGGTGGACGGGACAATGCAGTGATGGCTGGTCAGAGGGCTTCGAGCAGAGAGAAATCAAAACCGATGCATTCGGAACGATTTATGTCAGCTTCTGGAACTCCTCCGACAGCTGGCATATTAAAGTTGAGATGATGGATGAAACCAATGATATCGAGGAAGAAGAAAGCTTCGATATGTCGATGTAAAGGAGGAATTTTATGAGTCAATTTCCAAGTCCAAAAGAAGTAGAACGCATCAAAAAGATGTATCCCAAGGGTACAAGAATTCAGATTGAGAGAATGAATGATCCGTATCATCCGATTGAACGTGGAACTAAAGGCACTGTTGACCATGTAGATGATGCAGGCACACTTCATTGCACTTTTGACAATGGACGCACTCTGGGAGTCGTTACCGATGCAGATATTTTCCATGTCATTGACAGGTTGAATGTTCTGATTGCTGAGCGTTACGCTTATCTCCTCGGCTCCGCAATTGATGGCAACAAGCGACTTCACAATGTTCAGGAGGTTGCCGAGTTTATCTGTAAGCATGGTCAGTACGGCGATGTGCGAATCACAACTATGGAAGGCAAAGAACTGCTTGACACCTTTGGGATCTATATCAACAAGATTTCGGACATGGAATACCGTGAGGAGCTTCTCAAGGTGCTGGTTCCGATGCAGCATGAAGCAGAAAATGCTGCGTTCTCGGATGATGAGGACATGGACGAAATCGAAGATATTGATATGACGATGTAACTATTAGTCGCAGATTTTCTGCGACTATACATACTTGCAGTAATATGCGAAAAGTGATATAATAAGAACAGAAATTTATAAAACTGTATGTCCACAATCATACACAATCACGCTTTTTTATGATATACTTTCTTTAGAATCTAAAGGGAGGCGCTCTTATGAGCAAGGAAATAAAGAACTATTTTGAGGTCAAGGAAATTTGCAGAAAAGCCACGTCATATTTTATAGGTTCGTTTATCGAATATATAATAGACAGGCGTGAAGAATGGGAAAAACCACAAACCAAGAAAATCTTTATCGCAAACTTTCACAAAGAGTTCTTTGATTGGGACGATGAATGTACATTTGAAAGAACTCAGAATCGAGTTAATTGTGCTATCCGTCTTATTGAACATCATAAGGTAGAAGAAGCTTTAGAATATGTCTTGAATTCAAATGACAAGAAGATGGATATTCAAGAAGCGAAAATAAATGCACAAGAAACATTGGATCGTCTTAAATCTGGCGAATTGAAATACTAAGAGGTGAACAAAAAATGAAAAATAGTTTTGAAGATTTTCTGATTAAAAAAGGATATAGTCTCAGAACTCCAAGTGGAAATCCAAGCACAGTATACGATTATTTAAAACGTATTGATTTTGTTTGCAAGGTAGAAAAGACTGACTGGAATGGGTTAGCAAATAACATACAAAATATATTGACTGAATATGAGGAAGGTGGAACAAAAGAACAGTTGGGTGCAAAATCACATAACGCTGTAAGATGTGCGTTGCGCTGTTTCAAGGAATTTATAGAAAAATAGATTGATTAATACATAGCCATTCGTGAGCAATCACGGATGGCTTTTTTATACCCAAAACAAGAAAGGAGTTTTGAGAATGATATAATATACAAGACTTCTTGGTATTCCGAGTTTTTTACACATGGCGCTGATACTGTACTTATGTCTGTTTGCAAGAATTATTTTGACTTTCGTGCCATTATCAGCACCGCTTGTTTTAAAATATCAGCCTCCATTTCGAGTTCCTTTACACGCTTCCTTAGCTCTATCAGCTCATTTTCCTCAGGCGTTCTGTTATCTTTGGCTCTGAATGAACCTGAATTATTGAAATCTCTCACCCACTTTGTTACACTTGATTTTGCTATTCCATATTCTTTTGCTACAGAATTTGAGGATTTTCCGCTTTTTACAAGCATTACTATCTGCCTTTTAAATTCGTCTGTATAATTTCTTGTTTTTCCTGACATTTTTACCACCTTACCTTTTTTTACTTCTATTATATCATGGCTAAATGTTTTCTGTCCAATTTATTATAACCGATCCAATACCTACCTCAAAGAGTTTCGGGAAATTGAGGAGCAGATCTATGCGATCTGGAAAATTGATATGTTTATCAGGCGGCTTGCTGTTCATGTGCCGAGTAGTGAATCGTAAAACTGCACCAGACAGGCTTTTGAAATTGCTGCGCCCTGCACAAGAATTATTACAATTCTTCCGATATGCTGGACTCTGAAATCATTGTCGGCTATAATATAGTTACTATGAAATTGGAGGTATCAGCTATGTTGAAAACACCTGAATTGGCAATGCCGAGATCACGCAAGGTCACTACCGTGTGCAACAGCAGGCGTGAGGTCTGGACCGACTACGAAGAAGCGAAAGCGTATTTCCTTGAACTTATGATGTCAACAGACGGTGAGAAACATGACCAAGCAGAGTGCGTATATATTCAACTGCTTCACGGGCTGGACGAGTGCAGTGACGAGGACGAATAATGATAGCAGAGGGCTTTGCAGAAATGCAGAGCCTTTTGCTATGCCCTGCCGCGAACGGAAACGTCCCTCACAGCCGTCTGAGCCTGCGGAGCTGAAAACTAAACGCCGAAAAGAAACAGCCCTGAGAAATGCTTGTATTGCAAATCTCAGGGCTTGTCTGTTATTCAGTTCCACCAATAGGGTTTCCGCTGATTTCGGTGCGCGCCATAATCATAATGCGGAACGGAAAGTGAGTCCGCCATTAGGCTATACTTTATTTATACAGCAGTTCTCGCTTCATCAGACACAGATCAAATACATCTAATCGGTTATCCTTACATAAATCGGCAGCCTGCCATTGTGATAGGTGTGTATCAGGTACAGCAAGAAGCCACTTCTGTAATAATACAATATCGGCTATATCCAATACGCAGTCACCGTTCACATCGCCTTTAACATAAGTATATGGTTTCCACAAATCGCCAAGCCAATTTTTACGTTGATTGATGTATTTTCGGACAATATCAACTGAATCCATAAATGTTGCACCACTTGATGAACCGAATACACAGTAAGATGCGCCGCCGTAGGTATGCCACCGAGCATTGCTCATCTCTGCCGAAGACTGGATGCTCTCAGCCATTTGCGTGAGATATGGTTTCTCACTTTCGGTCAGTGATTGCAGGAAAGGATCAAATCGTTCAAAATATATCTCAGCCACACGCTTTACAAAATCTTCATTCTTGTAAAGCTGTCCGATCCAACTGATACCAACAGTCGGGCGCCCGCTGCCCGATGAAGATGTTTTACCGCCGTCCTCATATCCGTGTATGGGGAAATAGGCGGCAAACAGATTATCAGGCTTGTAGGAATATCCACTATTACCATCTGAATTGATACGCTGAGTAGGGAAATTGTTATAGCTGAGGTCAAAATCCCAAGCAGGGCTGAAATGCAGCTTGCCGTCACCGGTGAGGTCAGAATCCTTCCAAAGAAAGAAGCTGGAATATGTTGCATCAATATTCTCGCTGATCTCCTGCACAAGATAGGCTATGATAAGCGAATCCTCGTCAAGATACTCAGTATAGTGCTTTCCTTTGGCGTTATATCCAGTATCAGAGTATATCGCATCTTCCATATCCTGAACGAAGGAACGGATATACTCGACCTGTTCCTTTGAAGCATATTCTGGTCCGTCTATTCCGATTGCCTGTCCTCTTGAGGTTACAAATCCACTCTGACACTTGTGTCCGTATCTGTTCCATTGCTGAAACTGCAAAAGATAACCGCCTGTTATATCATCGGGATTATTAGGTATATCATAGTATTTATAGCTGTTTTCCTTATATTCGCCCGCGCTGTCAGCACCAACGACCTTTTGTGCATACCCATCGAGATCACGGCTGTTCAACTTCTCCGTCACTTCTTCAAGATCACGGATATTGATACGATTTTTCTGTATCTGTACCCGTTCATAGAGCTGATAAGTGCCACGATAAGAACCGTCAGCATAAAGATCAACAAAAACAGAATCCATAACACATTCCATTCCTGCTGCCTTGCACATTTCTTCTGTCAGCTTATTCCTGAGCATAGAGTGATCGAGATAATTCGCCAATAAAGTCCATTTCTTCGCCTTTCCCATACCATAAAGGTTTTCTTTTTGTGGGAGTTTCAGATTATATGGCTTCTTCTTGCTGTAATCCCATGATGAATTACCGTGAGCAGTAAGTTTCTCATAAGCTCCGCTATACTCAGTGCTACCGTCAGCATTCAGCATGATAGTTGTTCCTGTTTCGGTAATATTGCGGTTTTCATCAAGTGCATCTGTTCCGCCGTGTGAAGTTGAGAGATAGATACAGCCGATATTGGACTGCATTATTTTCAGTTTACCGCAGTCTTTATCTCCGACTGTAATCTGAAAGGTATCATCATCACCGAGCAAAGAAGTCGTTTCTCCCGATTTAACAGGCTGCCCGTTGAGATATATCGTATCATCGGCAGAATATGTGATAACAAGACTATCACGGTCAGCCGTTACGGGAAGAAATATATAGCGGCAATCGTCCCATTCGCTGTACCACCAATCCGTATAATCAAGGTCTGTCACTATATTGGGAGACAGATTGCTCACTTCAAAAGAAGAAACAGGAATATCGCTGTAATATAATGCATCTGCCTCTGAAAGCCCGTAGCTTTCCTCTTTTGCCCCGTCAAGTTCTATCAGGTCTTTTGATCTGTCGTATGGTTTATAATCATCAGCATAAGCGATGAAACTGCTATGTGAAAGCAGTCCTAAAATCGAAACAACCAATCCTGATGCAAGAAAAAATGACTTTATACGCTTCATTGTATCCCTCTGGCCTACTTTTATTATACTTTATCTTGAATATTAAATCAATAGATTTTATATATCTTCCTATATTTGGAATATGTCAAACTACTTCTATATATTAGACGCATATTTTCTAACAAAACACTAAGCTGTCAACTGATTCGTATTGATTAGTGTTTATATATTCCAACAATGACTTGACGCTGTGTCCCATCATCGGTGCAGGATATGACCGTAATCCTATTGTCTCCGAAGTCGTTCAGTACCCATGTATCATTAGGCTCAACGGTTCTATACTCAGTAACAATATACAGATAGCGTGTGCGATTATCATCTGTATCAACGAGATACATCTCATCGCCGATCTGAATCTGGTCAAGGTCATTGAATATCTCAGCATATATCGTGCTGTTATGTCCTGCAATACAATAGTTGCCCTTGCCGAGTGCGCCTGTTCCCTCAAAATGTCCTGCTGATACTTGCAGAGCCTTTGCGTCCGTCCCCTCAAGCACAGGCACGTTGATATTCAAGCGTGGGATCTCGAAGTTTATGTTGATGTTGAGCAGTTTACGAAGATATAGCTCTCTGTTGATCCTTTTGTATCCATAGAATGAAAGAATACCGATACCGCATACAATCATGAGAATGCCTATAATCCGAATTATCTTTTGCTTCTTTTTCATATTTCTCCCGATATGAGTGAGAGCGTCACCCGATGAGCGACGCTCCCTTATTATTTATTTGTCTTTCTTTTTGCTCTTAGCAATCAATGCTATACCTGTTACTGTCATAAGAGCTGCAAGTCCTGTAATCGCTTTGTGTATGTTGGAATAGCCTGTCTGCGGAAGGATTGAGTCATCGCTCTTATCAGGCGTTTCGCCAGTGCCTTCCATTACTAAAATCGTAATTTCATCAGCATCAATGCTCTTTTCGCTGATAAAATTCTTGAACATATCTTCCTGTTCAGGGTGAACATAGTAGTAAGATAAGATTACCTTGCCGGACGGCTCATCATCACCCACGATTACATCAGCCAACTGTTTTTCTTTGATGAAGTCATTCAGCATGGCAATGATAGTCTCATGATCAGTGATTAAGCTGTTTTCCTCCTTATCGGGAACTTCGGCAGCACCTTCCATTACTAAAATCGTAATTTCATCGGAATCAATGTTCTTTTCGCTGATAAAATTCTTGAACATATCTTCCTGTTCAGGGTGAACATAGTAATAAGATAAGATCACCTTGCCTGACGGCTCATCGTCACCAATGATTACATCAGTCAACTGTTTTTCGTTAATGAAGTCTTTCAGCATGGCAATGATAGTCTCATGGTCAGTAATTAAGATGTTTTCATCTGTCTTATCTGTATCTTCGATTGTGCCTTCTTTATTTACCAAGAAAACGACTTGAACCAAAGATGGTTCTATTGAGTTATTCTCACAGAAAGTTTTGATCTCCTGTTTTATTGCTGTAGTATCGTACTCCTGCTCACCAATAGGCAACTGTTTAAAAGTAACCAATACATTATCCGTGAATGCTGATACGGTTGCATTATAGCCTTTTTCTGTAACAAAATCTTTTACTTTCTGCTCAATGACGTCGATGTCAGTCATTACGATAGCAACTTCTGGTCTTTCTAAGCTTACATTAACAGAATTTTCATCAATACCTTTCTCAGCAATGAACTGCTTCACTTTGTCAACTGTTTCCTGATCTGTACTTGTAAAAAGAATACTGTCATTAATGCCTTCATTGAAGAAAATAGTACTTTGAGCATTAGCAAATGGTTGCAACTGTTCGTAAATTGCTTTGAGCTGCTCTGTAAGCTCCGGTGCAATAAGTTCTCTGACAAGGTCAGGAACCTTTGGCGTTTCATCAACCGCAATTCCTTCAGGGATATAACCGTCGCCGGGAAGCCATGTTCCATCTGCGTAAGCTATACCGCTTGTCATTGAAGATACTATAATAACAGACGCAATAAAAGATAACATTTTTTTCATAAAATCACCTTACCTTTAAATAATTGTATTTATAATTTCAGCCAACAAGGCTTAATCTGAACATTTTTCAGAATAATTAATATTGATATTACAAGCGTTTATAGCTAATATGCCATATTGTTGGTCAGGATCCTGCACATTAAACGCTCATTCCTCGTAAATGACTTCATTTTCCGGATTGAAAACTTGTGGCGTAGTATCTCGTTCAATATTGTCAATTCCGAGCCTGTCAGCTATTTCTTTTGCTTTATCTTCACCGATATAGAATGTGTATGCCCATTCCATAATATTGGTCTTGATATAGCCGTCTTCAGTAACGGCAAACGATTTGTTACTGATGCCCAACATATCAACGTTTGTTGAAATACTGAACAATTTTCTATGAGTGTCGCTATCAAATCTGTTCTCGCAGTCCCGATACTTATTCAGAAGCTCTACAATAATAGCTCTATCATAATCTGTAACAAAAGTCCTGTCATCTTCAAGAGACAATGTGCCGAACGAAATAGTGTTGTTCAAATCAAGAGCATCTACCAACTCGCCAAGCGTTGCAGGAGAATAGCATCTGTTGGTGTAGACATAGTAGCTGTCATATCCGTTGAATTTCACAGCAACGGCACAATTGGTTGAAATACCATTGATGCTGAACACTTCTGCGTTAATGCTATGGATTTTATCCTCATAAACATCCTGACCTTCCATTGTGACAGTACCGAGGATACCACCGATATGATTGCCTTCGATACTATGTTCCCTTGTGCTGTATGCGATGCCATTAAGGTCAAATTCCATGAATTGAGTGGGAAGTGTTCTCTCGTCCCATTTTGGAATAGTTACTGCTTCAGTTCTGCTTTCCGCCGTTTGCTGTTCTGAGGGTGCTGTATTGCTAATTGTCGGTTCTATGCCTGTTGTCTCTGCATTATCGTTCTCTGCCGGTGTAAGAGTCGTTTTTTCAGTTGAGTGAGTGCTGCTTTCAAGTTTCTCAGCAGATGTGCTTTCTTTTACGGCGTTTTCAGTGGATTCTGTCGGGTGCTCTGTACCAGTGCTATCGTTTGTGATATTTTCTGTATCTGAGGTAGTTGTCGGAGTTTCAGTATTGATTATAGTATTATTATCGATTGTAGGAATTCCGCCCTGAGACGATTTCAAATTTCTGACTGCAAGTATGACAGCGCAAAATACGAGCATAGATGAAGCACCTGCCGTTACTCTTTTGATGTTGCGATTGCGAAGCATGAGCTTTTTCTGCTCTTCATCTCGTATTCTTAGTACGGTTGCAGCAATCTGCTCAGTATTCTTCATAAACAAAGCCCTCCTTTTCGAGTTCTGATTTTAACGTCTTTTTGGCTCGGTATAATAAGTCACCGATCTGTCTTTTTGACTTCTTCATAATCCTGGCAATTTCAGCAGTGTTAAAATCTTCAAAATACATCAAGTACAATACTTGTGCATATTCAGGTTTCAACCGTCTCATAGCTCGGTGCAGCTCAATTTTCTGTTCTTCTTTCAGATATTGTCGTTCAATGTCTTCCTCATCCGACATCTGAAAGGCTTCGTCAATCGGAAAGTCAGCCATTTTTGAGCTTTTACGCAAGTAATCCAGCGCACAATGCTTTGCAATGCTGTACAGCCATGTCTTAAAATAGATCTTACCGTTGAATCTGGGCTTCTTTACAGCTAATCTTACAAAAGTCTCCTGCATCAGTTCTTCGGCAACACATATATTATCAACAATGCTGTTCAGGTAAAAAGTCAGACCCTCATGGTATATATCAATGATTTCTACTATTCCATTGTCATCACCATCAAGGTAACGGCGGTAGCGATCCGCATCGTTCCCCATTTGATTTCCTCCTTCTTGTGATGTGGCATATATGCTTTTCATATATTAATCGCACGAACTCCTGATTTTTCGCAGTGATTTTCAAAAAATTTTCGATTTATGATAATTTACTTTATTATAGACGATTATAAGCCAAAAAGCAATAAAGGAGATGCTTCTACTATGAAATATCTCCTTTTATACTGATATGTTATTATCGAATTTGATTCTGCTTGTTGCTTGGGGTTACTTAATGGTTATTTGACATTAGTGAAAGGTATCCTCTGTTGATTGGCTCTGCAAGTTGCGGAAATAAGCGACTTCATAACATTCAGGAGGTTGCAGAGTTTATCTGTGAACACGGTCGATATGATGATGTCTGTATCAGAACGGAGGATGGTTTTGAGCTTCTGGGAACCTTTGGAATCTATATCAATAAAATCTCGGATATGGAGTACCGTGAGGAACTTCTCAAGGTGCTGGTTCCGATGCAGCATGAAGTAGAAAATACTGCGTTCTCGGATGATGAGGACATGGACGAAACCGAAGATATGGACATGACGATGTAAAACGATTGAGGTTGCAGGTTTCTTTTTGAGATCTGTAACCTCATTTCTATTGAAAATAGTGGTGGGATGTGGTATAATATAGGAGGTTGGACAGATCGATAAATAAGAATTTGTAAGTTATGGTTGCATCACCTTGATGAAACGAAACATTTCATCAGGTCCTTCGTCGGCATCGTGTATTTCATCTTCAAACATTTTGTGTTCGGGTCTGAAATACGCGCACCAAAACTGATCGATCTGAAAACCGCACTTGTTTACATAGAAATGGATATTACGCTTCTCGAAATAAGGTGTGCAAGTTTCCCAAACCACCGTCTCGGGATGCAAAACCTCAACCGCTTGCCACGCGCCGTAGCCGATACCTTTGCTATGTGCTTCGGGTAGGACAAAGAGAATATCTAAGTGGTTGTGATGCGTCTCCTTGTCAATCGTGAGTATCAATCCACCGACCTTCCTACCATTAAGCATAATGCGGTAGGTTTCGCTTTGGGGATTGTCGATGGATTTTTCAATGGTTGCGCGTGAGATGATCTCGCCATCATCGTCAATATGGTCGTCACGTTCACCGAACTCCATCATCGCGCCATACTTGAACGCCCATTGATTGTCAAGGATAAACTGCTCACGATCATCTACCGCAAGCGGTACAAGAGTAACCTTCGTATTTTTCATAATTACCTCCAAAATAAAAATAGAGCTTCGGCTATTGATATACAATAACCCAAGCTCACTTGGACACCTAATCCGGCATTACGGTACTACGGTACACAGCCTCCGGTGACAAATATTTATATAAGCATTATACTATAAATATGAGCATTTGTCAAGTAAGAGATTGGTACATTCATTATTGATTGGTTTTCTAATGCGCATCTTTTTGAACTAAATAGCGAAAGAGCGACAAATTCCAATATATCGAACTGAATATTATTACATAGCCGTTTGTGACTAACAATCACAGACGGCTTTTTCTATACCCAAAAACAAGAAAGGAGTGGTCAGATGATCCGAGTATTCGACGCTTTTTCGGGCATCGGAGGTTTTCGAAGTGCCTTTGAAAGAGTCGGAGGTTTCAAAACGGTGGGCTGGTGTGAGATTGACCGATTCGCACAGAAGTCCTACCGAGCGCTTTTTGACACAGGGGGTGAACAGTTTTATGAAAATATCAGAGATATTGACACAGCAGGACTTGCAGATTTTGATCTCCTCGTTGGAGGATTTCCTTGTCAGCCCTTCTCAGTCGCAGGAAAAAGGCTTGGCACAGCCGATGAACGAGGCGATTTGTTCTTTGAGCTTGCCCGAATCCTTGAAGCCAAGCGGCCTCGCTATTTTATCTTTGAGAACGTACCTTATGAAAAGATGTTCATAAGGGACATTATGACCTGAAAGTAATTATGAAAAGAAATATCAAAGAAATCCGTTATGCAGGCAAAATCTTATGAATAAACTTGACATAATCTGTTGATAATACAAAACAGGTAAAGGAGGCAGATTATGGAGCAATTAAAAGAAGTGTCTGCAACAGGTTTAATCAATATGGCGTATTACGAGATAATTCGTTTGGGATATAAACGTTCTGCAGTGGATCGGCATACAAAAGTACTGAGAGAATTTGCGGAATATTGTGAAAACAACAGAATCTGTAATTATGACCAGCACACAGGAATTTCATATTTTCTTGACCGATATGGTGTGGATTTAACGAAACAGAATATTAATTTAACTCCACAGCAACGTGAAACACGCTGTACGATAAGATTACTGGATGATATTTATCAATTCGGCTATGGACGACGTAACAGCAATCGTGATTTCAGAAATTCAAATCAATATCATAAGTTACTGGAGGATTATCTGAAATACTGCAAAAGCAATAATGCTTCTGCAGGGACGCTTAGAGTAAAAAAGACAAAACTATGGAGATTTCTGTTTTTTCTCGAAGGACGTAATATAGCGATAGATAACATTACCGCAGCAGATATATCAGAATTTATGATTACGCTTTCTGGTTATTCCCGTTCAACACTTCATGTTTTCACAAGTGTTCTCAGTTGTTTCATGAAATATCTTTATGAAACTCATATATTGAATCAGGACTTATCATCATCTATCCCCAAACCAAAGATTTATGCCGAAGAAAATATTCCTCAGACATGGACTGCCGAAGAAGTGCAGAAACTATTGTCTGCTGTTGAACGTACCAGTGCAGTAGGGAAACGAGATTATGCCATGATACTTCTTGCTGTTATGCTTGGGATGCGTGCAGGTGACATTTGTACACTTCGCTTTTCAAATTTTGATTGGAAAAGAAAAGTTATCACCTATGTGCAGCAGAAAACAAAAAAGATGAATACCCTTCCAATCTTGCCAGAGATAGGCGAAGCAATTATTGACTACCTGAAAAATGGTAGACTGGAATCTGATTGTGATTTTTTATTCATAAAGCACATATCACCATACGGTGGATTTACTTCCAGTTCTGCATTGTCAGAAAACATCAAAAAATATATGAAATTTGCAGGCATTGAAATAAAGAGCCGAAAAGCAGCACATTCATTACGACACACTTTAGCCAGTACTCTGCTTCAAAATGAAACTCCCATTATTACAATATCAGATGTATTAGGACATTTCAATACTGCGACAACCATTGGTTATACAAAAGTTGATATTCCTGCCTTACGGCAGTGTGCATTATCTTATGGAAAAATGGAGGGAACCTGATGGTGCAATTTATCTCCGTCGAACAGCTTATTACAGGATTTTTAGAAGAAAGACATTCACTTGGATATAGTTACAAAACTGAGGAGGGAGTACTGCGAAGATTCCTCAAGGACTTCACAATGTCACCAGATGGAAAAATAGAATTTACAAAGGAATATGTTCTTGAGCACACAAATCCAAAGCTTAATCAAAGTGTTAATACTCGGATCAGAGATATATGTGCCGTTAATAGCTTCCTTGATTTTGTCACCAGGAAAGGTTATGTAGCTTACAAAATTCCTCGTAAATCATTGCCGAAGGAACAACGGAATTTCAAGGCGTATATTTTTACTGACGATGAAATTTCACGCATTATTGAGGCTGCTGACTCAATTCCATATGCAAAACAATGTCCTGACAGGCACTATCAACTTCCAGCAATGTTTCGAATTCTGTTTAACTGCGGCTTGCGTATATCGGAATTACTAAATCTTCGGTTTTGCGATGTAAATATGGAACAGAATATTTTTACTATTCTAGATACTAAATTCCATAAAGATCGATTGGTTCCATTTTCTGAAGCTGTAGCAGATTCATTGAAAATTTACTATAAGAACGTAAAAACTGTATCTGAGGATAGCTGGTTGTTCTGTAGACCAAATTCAACTGAAAGGTACAGTATGAGTGGATTTCATTTTCATTTTCAGATGCTACTGAGAATGGCAGGCATTCCATATGGAGGTCGTGGAAAAGGTCCAAGACCTCATGATATTCGCCATACGTTTGCTGTTCACTGCTTAAACAACTGGGTATTGTCAGATGTGGATATCATGGCTGCTTTACCAGTGCTTTCGAGATATATGGGTCATACAGGAATAAAAGGAACACAAAAATACCTGCAATTAACAGCTCAGATGTATCCCAATGTGATTGACAGTATTGAACATGAATTTGGATGCTTGATACCGGACATGGAGGTAAAACATGAAGAACTCTGATTTTTCTTTTCTGCTTACACGCTATCTTACTCATTATCTACCTGTACAGCGAAATTTAAGCAGTAATACTATTCGCTCATATCGTGATACTTTCAAACAACTTTTAGAATTTTGCAGAGACGAAAAGAATATTAACATTATCAGATTAACCATCCATCAAGTTGACAAAAAATGCATTGAAGATTTCTTTTTATGGTTACAAAAATGCAGAGAGATATCGCCTTCAACGTATAATCAAAGACTTTGTGCGGTTCACGCTTTTTTTGAATATATTATGATGGAAAAACCGGAATATATGGAACATTGCAGACAAATTCTAAAAATTCCAAATCTGAAAGCACCCAAACCTTCTGCGAAGTATCTAACAACCGATGCGCTTAAAAGTATTCTGGCGGCACCAGATACTACTACCAAGCAGGGACGAAGGCATCTGGTTATCCTTACAGTGCTTTATGATACTGCTGCAAGAGTAAGCGAGCTTTCTGATATACGGATAAAAGATGTTAGATTAGAATATCCTTCTTCAATTACTTTGCATGGAAAAGGACATAAAGTTCGTACCGTCCCGATTATGAAACAAACTACAGCATTGCTGAAGGAATATTTTAATGAAAATCGCATAAATTCACAGATTCATTCTGATATGCCATTGTTTTGGAATGTGCATGGACAAAAACTTTCAAGATCAGGGATAACCTACATTATTCACAAATATGCGGATGTTGTAAGAAATGAAATGCCTGGTATTCCATCTGATGTTTCTCCTCATATGTTTCGGCATACAAAAGCTATGCACTTAGTTCAAGCAAATGTTAATCCAATCTATATTAAAGATTATCTTGGACATACGGATATTTCTACAACTATGATTTATGCTCATGCAGATAACGAAACAAAACGTGCTGTACTAGAAAAAGCATCTGAACAATTCAACTTGCCAAAAACTTCAAACTGGGAACAAAACACCGACCTGATTGATTGGTTATCTTCTCTTTGAAAATCAATCTAAATTATTATGCACAGCGAAATGAACGTAGATTATTCATTTCGCTGCTTTTTATGTCTCTAACTGTGCATTTTGTTTTTGTAGTTATAACGTACCCGGACTGCTGGGTATTGAAAAAGGGCAGACTTTCAAAATCATCCTTGAAACGCTTTCAGAGTTGGGGTATTGCGTGGAATGGCTTGTGCATGACAGCGCCGGCTTCGGCGTCCCGCAGTCGAGAAAACGAGTGTACCTTGCAGGATGTCTTGGAGTCGATTGTTCCGGAAAAATACTGGCTTTCGGAAACTGCGACGAGGAAAATAGCCGGAAAGTTAAACAGCTGATCGGCGGTTCACAGGGACAACGAGTGTATGCTCCCGACGGATTTGCAGTCACGCAGTGCAGCGGTTCTGGCGGTATGGGAGGAAAGACGGGTCTGTATCTCATTGATATGAACTATCCGCCTACTCTCACAGAAAAAGCCCGATGTATTACTGCACGTCAGGACAGTGGCGTAAGTAAGCATAAGGGTGAACATTCCGCAGTATTCTGTGATTTGAATGAAAATCCGCAGATTACGGAGAACGCAAGATGTCTGCACACAAGATATGACCTTGGCGTAAGCTCAGGAAAGCATAAGGGAGAACGCTCAGGCGTTTTGATTGAGGATGGACCGAGAGCCATCCTCAATCCGTTTAAGGAAGAAGTCTACCAGAACGGCAGGCGTGTGAAAGAACCCAATGAGCCGATGTTCACGCTGACAGTCGTGGACAGACACGGCATTGTTCATCAGGGAAGAATCCGCAGACTGATGCCAATTGAATGCTGGCGACTGCAGGGCTTTACAACTGAGCAGTTCCGTAATGTAGAAGCCGCAGGACTTTCCGATGCACAGCTGTACAAACAGGCAGGTAATGCCGTGACCGTAAATGTGGTCGAGGCACTTGCAAGGAATCTTTTGAAATTTGATGAGGAGGTGAGAAAATGCCCAACCATGTAACAAACATCGTCACCTATGAGGGCGACAGAAAGCAGATTGCCGAAATGCTTGAAGCAGTCAAGAACGATGAATTCGGAATCGGTACGGTAGATTTTCAGAAAATTATCCCCATGCCCGATGATATCTATACAGGTGATCTTGGTCCGAAAGAGCGTGAGCTGTATGGAGATAAGAACTGGTATGATTGGCGAATCGGGAACTGGGGAACGAAATGGGGTGCCTATGGCTATGAAGAAGGCTTCGATTACAGCCAGACCGACAGCCTGTGGTTCCAGACCGCTTGGTCTGCACCGCATCCGATTCTGCAGAAGCTCACAGAGATGTTCCCAGAAATTGAGTTCAAACATCAGTGGGCTGATGAGGACATCGGCTACAACTGCGGTCAGCACAGATATCACGGCGGTGAGCGTACCAACGAATTCTACCCCGAAAGCGAATTTGACCGAATCCGCTTTGCCGCAGAGGTGCTTGAGGTTGATCCGCAGGAATACGGACTGTTCCTCAATGAAACAAACACGGCGTTTATTCAGCTGCCCGATGAGGACTTTGAGCTGATTGAGATCGCAGGACAGACGGCACTTTTCATCAATAGCAGATATACGGATGAAAAAGTTCCCATGGGACTGCATTGCTATCAGCTTCGTCACTCCGATGACGGTGAGAAGTTTGCAAGCCTTGAACGCAGAGTTAGTATGAACTTTGGTGGCACAGTCATTACAAAGGAATGTATTGGTCTCGGCAAAGAAGAATGCATTGAATTTGATGAAGAAACCGAGCCGAATTTCCTCGGTGAAAGCTGTCAGATGGAGGATTTCATCGTAGGAGATTATGGGCAGGAAGAAGAAATGGAAATGGAGGTGACAACATGATGTATCTTTTTGTAGGAATGCTTCTCGGCATCCTTGTAGGACTTGCCGTAGGCAGTGCCTGTGCGTCCCTTGCATGGGCAAAGGCAGAAATCCGCAGACTCAACCGTGAACTCAGAAAGGAATATGGCTATGCAGACGAGCAGAAGTAAAACGAAACCCCACTACACCTTCACCGACAGCAGCATTCCCGTGATGCTCCGCAGCACAAAGGCTCTGCTTTCCCATAAGCAGTACAAGAACCTGTGTATTGCGGTAAACGAAGCCGAAGGCTATCACGAGAAGAAGAACGTCATCTTCCGCTGCATCGAACCCGTCATCCGTAAATAAGTAATCAGGTCGTTTTGCCAATGACAGAAACATTCTGTGATTTGCAAAGCGACTTGTTCTTTCTGTCATTGGCATACGACAGAAAGGAAACGAATGAACAGTTTTATGTCATGGGTAGGCGGCAAGAAGTCACTGCGTGATGCAGTTCTTGCAAGATTCCCTCCCTATTATGAACGATATATTGAAGTCTTCGGCGGTGCAGGCTGGGTACTGTTCCATAAACCGCCCGGCAACGACTTCGAGGTATACAACGATTTCAACAGCAATCTGGTAAACCTGTACCGCTGTGTGAGAGATAACCCCAACAAGCTGAAATACAAGCTAAGATATGTCCTCGATTCCCGTCAGGACTTCGAATGGATTGCAAGTCTGCACAAACGTGGACTTTTTCCGAGATTTCGGGATTATGACAGAGCTGCGAAGTTCTATCAGCTTGTCAGATACAGCTATGCAAGTGGGCTTAACAGCTTCGGCAGTCAGCCGCATTCCATCTGGTCTGACTTTCCGATGATAGATATGGCGGCAAGAAGGTTGCAAAAGGTTGTGATTGAAAATAAAGACTTTGAGAAGCTCATAAGGCAGTATGACCGCGCTGTGAGCTTTTTCTATTGTGATCCGCCGTATTTTGCAACAGAGAGCTATTACAAGGATGTAGGTTTCACAACGAAAGACCACATCAGACTGCGAGATACCTTGCTTGGTATTTCGGGGAAGTTTCTTGTTTCCTACAATGACTGCCCCGAAATCAGAGAGCTGTGGGATAAGCCCGGCATCTATATTGAGGAAATATCTCGCATCAATAACCTTGCACAGCGGTATGACGGTGGCTGTCAATACGCTGAGCTGTTAATTTCAAACTACGACACAAGTGAGAGAGCAAAGATGGCACGTCAGCTGTCTTTTTTTGATGAGAATGGGGGCTTGATAATATGAAGGATACGAATATTGTGTACACCAAGGGCTTTGTCAATGACGATGGCTGCATTGAAATTCCCGGTGTGTTTCTTGAAGATGGTGCAGAGGTAGATCTCGCCATCAAAACAAAGGCAGGACGCTTTGAGATTGCGATGTTCCCGTCTGAGGAAGTACAGCAGGCAGAACGTCATGAAGTAAAGGACTGTGGCATCTCGGAGGAAGAAATCATGAGGGTGTGTTCTGCACACAATGACTGCTCTGAATGCCCGCTGAACGATTATTGTGGGGAGGAATTTGCAGATGAATAAGACATATCGTTTTCTTGGAAGAAATGGCAGAACTACGATTCCGATTCAGATTCGCCGTATGCTCAATATTGGCAAAGGTGATCTCATCGGATACAGTATTCAGGGCAACACCGTTGTTGTGACAAAAGAAAAGGTGTGTAACAACTGCAAAACAGAACATGACTCTGTGCAGGAAATGGCTGAACAGCTTACTCCGCAGGAACGCAGAGAAATGCTCTCCTATCTTATGAAGAAAGCAAGAAGGGAGAAATGCTGATGAAAATCCGAGTATTCCAGATTGATCACGAAAAGGACGAGAAGAACCTCGCCTTCCGTGATTACCAGACCGCCCTTGCCAAGAACGGCAGAATCGATGAGTCTATCTATAAGCAGGTGTACGGCAGCGAAGTACCGTGCAGAACCCTTGAAGAAGTCTATGCTCTCTGCAATGGAGAAAATAAGCCTCTTGGATATATTGCAGAATCCATGTCGGTCAGCAATGTAGTAGAGGTAACACAAAGCAACAATCGTTGTTGCTTTTATGTGGATTCCGTTGGTTTTAAGATGGTGGACTTTGACACATCAAAAGCAGACCGCAGTGATATGATGAGAATCCTCATCCTCGAAAACGAAAAAGTCCCGTATGAGGCGGAAATCAGTCACGATATCCATGCCATGCAGAATGTGGTGGACGGTTCTATTGAGCCGATCTACTTCACACCAAAGGATGACGCTATCGTGTACTGCAACGATGAGTTTCTCCTCCACGACTATGCACCCAATCGCTTTGTGGGAGAGATTCTCGTGCATGGTACGTTCTTTGTAGTCGGAAATACACGAAATGACGAGGGCGAATGGGAATCCTGTTCCCTTACCGATGAACAAGTAGAGAAATATATGCAGCAGTTCTGGGCATATCTTGTACCCGTAGAAAGGCTCGAACAGCAGGAAGAAGAATGTGATGAGTCCGAGGATATCGGGCTTTCGCAGATATAACGAAAAAGAAGGAGTGACGCCCAATGAAAATCAGTGCAAGTATCAACAAGATGGTGGACAATCCCGATTCCGCAACCAAGGCGTATGCCAGTGTTACACTTGACGGAATGTTCGCCGTGCATGGTCTGCGTGTTATGGAGGGCGAAAAAGGCAGATTTGTTAATATGCCGTCTACTTCCTATAAGGACAGGGACGGTAATACCCAGTACAATGACACCTTCCATGCCATCACCAAGTCTGCCCGTGAAGCCATCAATCAGGCTGTGCTGAATGCTTATGAATTCAAGCTTCAGCAGATGCAGGCAACAGAGATTGATGTAGAGCCAAGCGAAGAAGAATCTGAAGAAATGGAGGAGCCTGAACCCGAAATGTCTATGTAATCTGCAAAAAGAAAAGCTGTGTAACTTGGTGCTAAAGTAGAAGTTTCGGAAAAAGACTGGATTTGCAAAACTTCTTGTGATATGGTATAATTAACCTAATACAAGGAGGACTTGCATATGAAAAAATCCTTACTGCTTCTGCTGTTGTGTACAGGAATCCTGACCGGCTGTGGTAATCAGGCATTGCCTGCAGAACCGACGGAAACCTCGACGGTGAGCCAGACGACATCAGCCGTGCAGGACGCAGAGCAAAGCACAACAACTACCACAACAATAACCGAAGGGATACCCGAAGTCACTGAAACTTGTTCGGAAGTGATCTCATCGGTTGCCACGGTCACAGAAACCAATACAGTGACGGAAGAAATTCCGAATGATACCGAAAGCACCACAACCACAGCTTCTGTGCCGGAAGAAGAATCTTCTGAAGCAGAGAGCATAACAAGCAAACCGACCGTGACCAATAAGGTCACAACTACTACAAAGGCTGATACAGAACCTACTGTGACCACAAAAGTCACTACTACGACAAAGGTCACTACTACAAAAACGCCAACTACAACTACAGCAAAACCTGTAACCACTACAAAGGCTACAACTACAACAAAGACAACAACCACAACTACGGTTACAACACCATCCGGACCTGTGATAACGGACGATAACCTTTATGGTTACTACTTCAATCTATCAGATAAGCTGAACGATCCTGTTCTGGACTGGACAAAGGTAACCTTACATGTTGGACTCTTTATTGAGCAGTACCCGATTGATTATAGAAATATGTATCAAATAGGTACAACCTTCGGTGGAACAGATTATGAAAAAGCTGTCGCTGTGTGTGAGTATGCTTACAATCTCGGCGGTCAGAACTGCATCGAATATGCCTTGAATGCGTATTTTCTCGGCAAGGGTGCAGGCATAGACATCACAATTGCAAGATCGTCAAAGTACGATTGGTACGGTCATGTGGCAAATACAATCAAGCTGGATGGCAAGTGGTACTATATGGAACCGCAAGGCAACATTGTAGGTTCGCCTTACACTTATGCCGCAGCAGGCAACGGAATCAGCTATCCTAACGGGTTGGATATCACAACAGACATCTATGAGAAAAACGTATCAGTCACGATTGCAGATGACTGGTACAAATAAGCCAAAGAAGAAAGAGTCGAAGAAATTCGGCTCTTTTTTTGTGCCAAAATGAAGAAGGAGTGATGTACGAATGTTCAAAAACAGCAAAATCGTAAAGAAGATCGGTGCAGGGTTCATGGCAGGGCTCTGCACCATTTCTATGCTCACAACTGCAATGAGTGGTGTGATTACAGCTCATGCAGCAAGTGAAACCAAAGAGGAAGTATTCCCCTCTGCCGATAAGGTAATTGCACAGGCGGCAACGCTGCTCGGCTCTCCTTATGCATTCGGCTGTAAGGGATACACAGGTATCTATTATCAGGACAGTTATAAGCCCCTTGAAACCGACTTTGTCCGTAGTCAGGGCATCGACTGTTCGGGACTTGTCTATTACACCCTCACCCATCTCGGCTACAGCACCACGGGATTCAGCTGGAACAATCCTGTTCCTGTGGATACAGCACACTGGATCAGTGTCAATGACCAGTGTACAATCACCTATGATGGCGTAACATCCAAGGTGGATGTGGAGAAAAAGAAAATCAGCACGGAAGAACGTCCCTATTGGGAGTGTGCTGACGGCTCTACCATTACACCCGGTTCTGTAGTTGTGGCTGAGATGCCCAGTGGAATTGACCATGCATGGATCTATATGGGCGAATTCGACTCCAGAGCTGAAGTGGTAACCTACCTCAAGAATATTGGCGTTGACGAATCGCTTATCACTACTGCAACAGTCGGTAACGGCAATGGTGACGGCGGCAGACATTGGAGAATTGAGTCCAATGGTTCACAGGGTGTTGTTATCAACAACAATACGGACGGCAAGAAAGCATCTGTCATGAATATGTACGCTTATCGTATTACGCAGACAGATGTACAGTTTAAAATCCGTAAGATTAATGTCAATACAGGTGCCATTATCGGCGAATCTCCTGTAGACAATTCCACAGCCGTATACGGCGTATACTCTGACAAGAATTGCACAGATAAGGTGGCTGAAATCAAAATCGGTGCTAATGGTATCGGAATGACAATGCTTCCTTTGAAGGTGTATTATGTGAAGGAGATCAAAGCACCGACAGGCTATGCACTGGATGAAACTGTGTATACTCTGACCAACGGAGATACAATGGATCTTCCGGAAGATTATCTCACAGGAACAATCAGAATCAACAAAACCGCCGAGGATGGTATTGTTTGTGGCAGAGAGTTCAAGGTTGTTGGTTCCGATAAAAAGAACTATACAAGCAAAACAAATGCGAGTGGTATTGCAGAGTTTACCGATCTCCCTGTCTATGATATGACTACAGGCACGGCAATCACCTACACTATCAGCGAAATCAATGTCGAAACCCGTTACGAAACACCGAAGGCACAGAACGTAACGCTCACAAGCGGTACAGTAGACCTTACGGTGACAGCAAACTTCGTCAATGAACTGAAAACAGGCTCTATCCGCATCAACAAGCAGTCTGAGGACAATCAGAACGGCGACAGAACCTTCACAATCACAGGTAACGGCGAAACCTACACCATTACCACAGGTGCGGACGGTATCGCAATTCTTTCGGACATTCCTGTGTACAACAGCGAAAACGAAAAGATTGAGTATACCATTTCCGAGAAAGATGTGCCTATCCGATATGTAGTGCCTGCTAACCAGACAGCAACACTCACAGCAGATGCAACCGTGGACGTAACATTCGAGAATGTCCTCAAGAAGTTCACAGTAGAAGTTGTGAAGAAGGACATCGAGAACGGCACAGCACAGGGCGATGCAAGCCTTGCAGGTGCGGTTTACGGCATTTACAGCGGCGATGAACTCATCGACACTTACACCACAGACGAATACGGCAGCTTCATCACACATGAGTTTGAGTGCGGTGAAAACTGGACAATCAAGGAACTGACTCCATCCGAGGGTTATCTCCTTGATACAACGGTATATTCCGTTGGTGCAGAGGAAAAGAAATACACCATCGAGAACAACGCAATCGAAATGACAGTTTATGAAACACCTGTCAAGGGCAAGATCTCCATCATCAAGCACAGTGATGACGGCACAACAGGCATCGAAACTCCCGAAGTCGGTGCAGAGTTTGGCATCTATCTGAAATCCGCAGGCTCTTTTGAGAATGCAAATGAATCGGAAAGAGATCACCTTGTATGCGACGAAAACGGCTTTGCACAGACCAAAATGCTCCCTTACGGTATCTATGTCGTACACCAGACAGTCGGCTGGGACAACACCGAATGGGTGGATGACTTCGAGGTCAATGTGTGCGAAAACGAAGAAGATTACTTCTATATCATCAACGACGCAGTCCTCACATCCTATGTGAAGATTGTGAAGAAGGACGCTGAAACAGGCAATATCATTCCTGTGGCAGGTATCGGCTTTAAGGTATGGGATTGCACCAATGAGTGCTATGTAGCACAGACTGTAAACTACCCGACACCTGCAGAGATTGACACATTCTATACCGATGGAACAGGTACACTTATGCTCCCGAATGAGCTTGTATACGGAAATTACGAGCTTCATGAGGTACAGTCGGCTAACGGATATGTTCTCGACAGCAAGCCTGTACCGTTCACAATTGACGGCACAGTGGATACTGTGACAGTCGAAAAGACCAACAAGCCTCAGAAAGGTAAGATTTCTGTGCAGAAGTCCGGTGATGTATTCACATCTGTAATTGCAGGCGAAACTCTTTACACTCCCGTGTTCGAGGAAACAGGTCTTGCAGGTGCAGTGTTTGAAATCACAGCCGCAGAGGAAATTGTAACCGCTGACGGCACAATCCGTGCAAACAAGGGTGACGTTGTAGCAACCCTCACAACCGATGCAAACGGCTATGCAGAGAGTGATCTGCTCTATCTCGGCAAGTACGAGGTAAAAGAAACCAAGGCTCCTTACGGTTACGTTCAGAACGCTGTTTCCGAAACAGTAGAACTGACCTATGCAGGACAGGAAATCGAGGTGAGAGATACAGTGAATCAGACATTTGTCAATGACTATCAGGAGGTAGATATTACGCTCTCCAAGTTTATGGAGTACGATGAACTCTTCGGGCTTGGCGAGAATGAGGAATACCGCTTTGTCCGCTTCGGACTGTTTGCAGATGAAGTCATCACTGCGGCAGATTGCACTACCATTCCCGAAAACGGCATGATCGCAGAGGTATCTCTCGGCGAGGATATGACCGCAAAATTCAATGCACAGCTCCCGTTTGGTCGCTACTATATACAGGAAATCGCAACCGATGAACACTATATGCTGAACGGTGA
This sequence comes from Ruminococcus sp., assembly GCA_017558505.1. Lineage (GTDB taxonomy): Bacteria > Bacillota > Clostridia > Oscillospirales > Ruminococcaceae > Ruminococcus. Next base: position 81,393 of record JAFYUM010000033.1, read on the forward strand.
AAAGTATCTCGTGAACTTCGAGTATATGGGACAGGAAGTTACTACGGTATCCTTTGACTGTGGCACCTTTGAAAACCACCTCAAGCGTGGCAATGCCAACGGATACAAGGTAAACGAGGACGATGAACCCCTTGCCAATGCACTCTTCGGTCTTTTCGCTGTTGGTACAGAAACATTCACTGCGGATACAGCCATCAAGACTGCTGTCTCCGATGAAACAGGTTATTTTGAGTTCACAGAAATTCCTTATGGTGAGTATGTGATCTGTGAGATTCAGGCTCCAGACGGATATATTCTCTCGGATAAACAGTATCCTGTAACAATCAATGAGGACGGCGATACTGTCGAAATCACTGCTGAAAACAAGCCTATCACAGTGGAAATCAGCAAGCAGGACATCTACGGTTCAGAGCTTGCAGGTGCAGAAATGCAGCTTATTGACTCCGAGGGTAATGTTGTGGATGAGTGGACATCCGATGGTACAAACCATGTCGTAACGGAACTTCCTGTGGGCAAGTATACGCTCAAGGAAACCGCAGCTCCTGACGGATATATCATCGCAACAGACATCAGCTTCGAAGTATTTGCAGACGGTTCTGCTGTCGTTGAAAATGTGGACGCAACTGCCACTACCGAGGACGGACATCCTCTCATTGTAATGGTGGATGATACAACCAAGGTAGAAATCAGCAAGCGTGATATAACAAACGACAATGAGCTTGCAGGTGCTACACTCCAGATTATCGACGAAAACGGCGAAGCCATTGAGGAATGGGTATCTACAGACAAGCCCCACTATATCGAGGCACAGCTTATTGCAGGCAAGACCTATACCCTCACAGAAACAGCAGCTCCCGATGGATATTCTATCACAAACTCCATTGATTTCACAGTCAATGCAGATGGTACGGTAACACCCGTTGTGATGTACGATGAGCCGATTCCCGATACACCCGACATTCCCACAGGCGACACCACAAGCAGACTGCCCGGAATTCTGATGATTGCGTCAGGTCTTGTAATGCTTCTCATTGCAGGAATGGGCAGAAAGAAAAAGGACGAGTCTGACGATTATGCAACACTCTGTCCCGACTTTATTGAAACGGAGGAGGAATAACGTATGAAAAAGAAAACTATTCGCATTCTGGCGGTTGCTGTGGCAGCCGCCCTCCTTTTTGGGGGAGCATATCTTCTCACAAGAGATGACATTGCACAGAAAATTGCAGAGAATGATCTGACACCCTTTATGCCGTCTGTAATTATGCAGGATGCTCTGGCATATGCACCGACAGAGTCTGTAACGACTACTACAGGTACACGCACTTCTGAAACGACATCTGAGGAAGGTACGACAAGCTCCACAACATCGGAAACTGTTCCAAGTGTGCAGGAAAATGTTCTGTCACCTGAAATCTGTGAAGAACTGAAAGAACAGGCAAAGGAATTGCATGAAACCTATCCCGATGCCATCGGTTGGATCTATATCCCCGATACAAGCATCAACTACCCGATTATGCAGGGTGATGACAATGATTTCTATCTTACCCACGGCACGGACGGACGCAGTCTGAAATGCGGATGTATTGAGCTTGATTACCGCTGTGAAAGCAGATTTCAGAATAACTTCAATATCCTGTACGGTCACAACATGAAGAACGGCAGTATGTTTGCCAATGTGTGCAGATTCAAGGAAAAGAGTTACTATGACTGTCATCCCTACGGCTTGTTGTATACATCTGACGCTGTGTACAGATTGGACTTTTTCTCTGTGGCTTTGACGGATTGGCACGACAAAATCTACAATGGCTATCGTGAAGTATCCGAATGGATTCCCAGACTCAAGGAGATTTCACGAATCTATGAAAATGTAGAACTGACGGAACAGGACAGACTTGTACTGCTTTCAACCTGTTCCTATGAATTCAAAAACGCCAGAACTGTGCTGACAGGCAGGCTGGCGGAAATGGAGGGTGATATGAATGAATAAGCTCACAAAAATCAAAAACAAGGTCATTGCGACGGTCATCAGCTCTATGGCGATTGCAAATATGATGGCGATGACCGCCTACGCAGAGGGTGATGTGTCCGGTGCAATCCAGTCCACATGGAATGACGCAAAGTCCCAGATCAAGTCCATTGTGAACAACGTTGTGTTCCCCGTACTGGATGTCGTACTCGTAATTCTGCTGTTCGTCAAGATTGGAACGCTCTATATGGAGTATCGCAAGCACGGACAGTTCGAGTGGACGCCGGTGGCAATCATCTTCGGATGTTTGCTGTTTACGCTGACAGCACCGCTGTATATCTGGAGTGTGGTAAACATCTAATTACAAGCCCGGTTTCCGGGCTTTACATAAAAAGCAGCAAGAGTTTCCCCTTGCTGCTCATGTTATAGCATATTCACCAGTTCATGTATCACTTCATATCGTCCGGTATTGCTTTGACAGCCTGCCACAATTGCGATGTAGTCCGTTCCATTTCTGTTGATCACTGCAATCAGACAATTTCCTGCAAGCGGCGTTGTTCCTGTTTTCAGACCGATGGCATCGGGCAGATAGTATGAGCTATCCGGATGAAGCAGGGAATTGGTGTTCGTCCAGGTAATATTTTCGCCTGAAGCAAAAACAACGTATTTACTTCTGCTGGATGCAATATTGCGAATTTCCTCCAACTGCATAGCATGGGCAGAAATCTTTGCAAGATCATAGATTGTTGTGTGCTGCTGTGCGTGATCCCATCCATCAGGAGTGACAAAATAACTGTTAGAAGCTCCGAGCTGAATGGCGTAGTCATTCAGCAGCTGAACGAAATAAGCAACTGCATCGGCGTCACTCATGCTCCAATCCCCCGAAACATCTCTTGCAACATTCACCGCAACTGCATATGCAGCATCGTTGCCAGAACACATCAGCATACCTGTAAGCAAATCACGCAGTTTCAGCCTGTGACCTGCTTTTATCAGACAAAGGCTTGAACCTTTCGGCACAAGATTCTGCTCACTTCCGACCGTGTACACGGTATCGGGTGAGATGTAGTGCAGAGCAGTACAGGCGGTCAGCACCTTTGTCATACTTGCAGGATGAATATAGGAATCTGCGGAGTTCTCATAAATGCATTCCAGAGAATCGGCTCTATACAGACCTGCATAGGGTGCGGAAACAGAGGCAGACTGTTGAACTGTTGTACTTGCCTGCGTGGTTGAAGCAGTCGTTGTTTCTGTTTTGGTGATTGTGGTTGTAACCGTGGTTTCTTTTGTGGAAGTAACTGCTGGCGTGGTCAGAATGACTTCCGATTCTAATGAATTTGTAGTCTGGTATCCTGAAGCCTCGGTATGTGAGGGCATCTGTGTGATAATCGCAGGAGTGGTTGCTGCTGATGTAAGGGATGCGGATTCAAGAGAAGATGAGGCTGAAGTCTGTGCGGTTGTGGATTGTGTGACAGCAGTAGTGATAACAGCCGAAGTTGATGTTGATTCAGCAGTAGCTTGTGATTCTGCTTCTACTTCAATTACCGCATTAACCGTTTCTGCTGTACTGTTTTCCGTGGCATTGCCACAACCCACTGCAAGACACAGCAGGCTGCAGCAAAGGAAAAGCGTTGTGATTCTGTGTTTCATAAAAATCCTTTCTATTGCCCGAACATCTTTCTCATAATTTCATTGTCCGCTTCTGATAAGAAATAATGCCCCGAAATGTATCCTGTTCCAAGATTGGGCTGATAGGTCAAAGCCATAGTAAGTCCGTTTTTCAGAACAATGGTCGTTTCTATATCAACATGATGGTCATCATTTTTCTGCCAGTATTCCTCTCTTGCTTCATTCATCCAGTCCGGATCACCCGACAATGCACTTTCATGTACATAGGGCTTCAGATTCGTTGTGATATCGAAAAAGGCTTGAATACTTGATGTTTCCTTAATGACGCCTTTATACGCTGTTATAATCAGTGCTCCATCGGACTTTCTGATCTCGTAGTCGATTCGCTCAATATCATTGGCAGAAAGAACATGGAACACATTGTACTCATCGGCATAGCTGAAGCCTTCCTCTGTAAACCACATAAAACGGAACAAACTGCAATGCCCATTTCCACGGACGATAATCATCGCTTCACAATTGACAGGCTTGTAGTAAAACACCTCGCAGCCTGCAAGAGTAGGCTCCTGCGAACAGGGAGTGGAAAGAACATCCTCCGAGTGCGGCCCGATCTCCGTGATCGTACCAAGTGATTCTCCGAAATCCGATTCCTGCAAAGTACCATTAATTCCATAGAAAGCGTATTCACTTTCAGGAATCTGATCATAAAGGCGGTTGCCTTGCAGTATGACATCTACATGATGCAGCTCGTCTTCGCCATAAGCATCTGAATCGTGATCTTTTGTAATTGTAGATGCAAAAGCAGACAGCAGAATCTGCTGTTTCTGGACATCGGATGCAGTGCTGTTTTCGGTTGCTGAGATTTCCGATGTTGACGGAGAAATCGGAACAATGTGTGTGTTGATGCTGTGATGGATTCCCAAGCCTGCAGTGGCTAACAAACAGAAGCAAACGGCAATCGAACCATATCTCAGAATGGGTCTGATGACAGACCTTTTCTTTGGAAACTCCGCAGCTTCCGCAAAACGCTCATCAATATCGCCAAGCAAATACATCAAACGATTCTGTTTCATAAATAAATCCCTTCTTTTTCAAGCATATCCTTCAGTTTACGTCTTGCACGAAATAACAGAACTGTTACCTTATTTTCGGAGATACCGTACCCCTCGGCGATTTCTTGAATGGAGTTCATGTACCAGTATCGTCGAACAAATACATTGCACATCTCTTTCGGAAGTGTTTCCAGAAACCTGTTAAGCAGATCTTTGATTGCGAGATCCTCTGCAACTCTTTCACCGATGTTGTCTGAAACGCAATCCAAAAGCTCGTCCAGACAGAGATGCATCTGACCGTTGCCACGCTTTTCGGCAGTTCGCTTTTCATAGCGGTTCAGCGATAGATTACGGGTAATTTTCCCAAGAAACGTCCTGAGATGATTAGGACGATGCGGCGGCATGGCATTCCACGCTCTGAAATAGGTATCATTCACGCATTCCTCTGATTCGCCGGCATCCTGCAGAATGCCGTGAGCAATGTAGTAACAGTATGATCCGTACTTGTCAGCAGTTTCAGATATGGCTTGTTCGGAACGATTCCAGTACAATTCGATGATTTCTTTGTCATCCATATCGTTATGCTCCTTTCCGGCTAAAAGGCCTTTCACTATAATACACCGAATTTGTGGGTGAGAGATTACAAGGTTAAAGAAAAAATTAGTCCTGCAAGAAATAATCTCACAGGACTAGAAATTAGAAGTGAATTGTAATTATCAGCATATCATTATCATAACTTGCTGTGATCGTGCCATCCATCCGTTCTGTCAGCAGTTTGGCGATGGAAAGCCCCAAACCAGTGGATTTTCTTGCGGAATCCACAGTATAGAAACGGTCGAACAGCTTGCTGACTTCAACTGTGGAGAGTTCTTTTGCAGTGTTTGAAAAAGTAATCGTTCCGTCCTGCTGCAAGCGAACAAACAAATCTCCATCGCTGTATTTGATTGCATTATTGAGGATGTTGCTGAAAATTCTGGTAACGGCTGAGGAATCAAGAGTACGCTGAACTGCATCTGAAGGAATGGTGATGTCAGGCGCAATGCCTTTTAATTTCAATTCACCTTCAAAGGAAAGCAGCGTTTCCTCCAATAGACGATTGAGGCTGAGAGATTCATAGGATAGTGCAGGCATGGAAGAAATGATGGAATAGCGGAACAGTTCTTCTGTCAGTTCCTTCATGGCTTCTGAACGGTTGCGGATTTGTGCAACATATCTTTCTGTATCTTCCGGCAAGTCCTGTTTTTCTATCAGGTCAAGGTAACCGCATATAGCAGTCAAAGGAGTACGGAGATCATGAGAGATATTTGTTACCGCTTCTTTCAGTTCACGATCTCCATCACTATATTGCTTTTTGATTTTTCGAAGCTTGGTTAGTTGGAGATTGATTGCTTTTGCAAAACGAATAACTGTTTTATCGCCGGAAGAAACCGAAATCTGAACATTGGTATCCTCTGATAAACAGTTTTCAAAGTCTGTGTAAATTTCCTCCATGCTTTTTTTGAGCAAGTATATCTTGACAGACAAAAACAAAGCGATGACTGCAAGAATGATACACAGAATCCAAAGCAAAAGCATATTTTTCCTCCCTCTATTTTAATTCTTTCTTACGGAAACCAATGTATCCGATACTGATTGCCAAAATCAGCAGTATGCAGGAGTAAAGCAGATTGGAATCAAAATTATCCACTGTCTCTTCGGTGATTTCGTTATCGCCGATCACCTGATCCCACAACTCTTCGCCGGTCATTCCTAATTCAGGAGCGAGTTCGTTTACAAAATAGTAGTATCCATGCCAATCCATATTGAAGTAAACAAAATCGATAATGTGACCATAGGGCGAAAGATTGTAAATCGTTTCGTAAATCACACGTTTCGTTCCGCCAACATAAGTCGGATTATCAATCAGATACTCAGAACCTTCCACTTTTTCTTCCCTGTATCGGATGTTTCCGTTTTCATCGATCCATTCTGTGTTAATTGTTTCATACTGTTCAATATATTGCGGCTGTGACAATTCACCATAGAGGCGCTGGCAGCCTATCCACATTGATAATACAAGGAAGATGTTTGCAATTGCAATTATTGCCTGCTGTGAGAATAAACAACTGATGGTTACAAAGACGGCAGCAAGCCCCATATTGAGCAAAACATAATCAATGAATATCTTTACGATCAGAGAAGTCGGCAGCAACGGTACTTCATACCAGTTGAACAGAATAAAAAATAACCCACACAAGAAATACAGAACAAATGCAATTCCGACTCCCGAAATCAATTCAGAAAGAAAAATACTGCCCTTGCTGTGACCGACAATCGTCTTGTTCTTGAAAATACCTTCTTTGAACTCTTTGCCGACAATCCATGAAATCATGATTGCATGAACAAGCATTTGACCGAGAACCATTGCATCATCATAATAAGTGGTTCTTGCACTATGAGCGATACTGATGCCAAGACCTAAAGTGAGGACAACAGCGATCCAAAAAATGATGCTACGGGTATATCTGCGTATGCAGGCACGAAGCAGTTTAGTCATTGTGATTACCTCCTACAAGATTGATAAAATAGTTTTCAAGACTTTCGTCCTGTTCATGTGAGGAAATAATGTCACAATTTTCTTTTGCAAGTGAGAGTACCAGATTTGAAAGATTAAACCTTCCATAAACATTTGCCGTATGATCCGATAAAATCTCATATTCGATGCCTTCCGCATCCAGAACACGTGCAAGAGCAGCTGTACTTGTAACTTCAAGGTAAACACATTTTCTGCATACATTATCTAATTCATCTGCGCTGATTTCCTTTACCAGATGTCCCTTATCAATGAAGCCATAGTGTGTGGCAAGACGTGCAAGTTCATCGAGAATGTGGCTTGATATCAACACGGTAATCTGAAATTCACGATTCAGCTTCAGGATCAATTCTCTTAATTCGATAATACCCTGTGGATCTAGACCGTTAATCGGTTCGTCGAGTATCAAGAAATCCGGATTGCCAACAAGAGCAACTGCGATGCCAAGTCTTTGCTTCATACCAAGAGAAAAGTTTCTGGCTTTCTTTTTACCTGTGTGATTCAGTCCCACCAATTTCAGTATATCTGGGACAGAGTCATAGGTCGGTACACCGAGAATCAGACACTGCTGCTTCAGATTATCCTCCGCAGTCATATCCATATAGATCGCTGGTGTTTCCACAACAGCTCCCATTCTGCGACGTGATTTACAAATTGACTTTGCCGTGTTTTTTACACCGCAAATCGAATAACTACCTTTTGTTGGCTCCTGTAATCCACAAACAACACGAATCAAAGTAGTTTTACCGGCTCCGTTTTTTCCGACCAGTCCGTAAATAGCTCCTTTGGGAATATGAATGGATAATTCATCTAAGGACTTGAATTTCCCATATTTTTTCGTTAGGTTATGTGTAGTAAGCACATATTCCATACAAATTGCCTCCTTTGTTCTTTAGTATCTGCATTATAACATCAAATTGTAAAGACAGCAGTAAAGAAAAAGGTAAAGATTTTGTAAAGATCTAATCTGTAACCAGCTTATACCCAATCCCCCAGACCGCTTCGATCATATTTTTGCCGCTCACTTCCCGTAACTTCACACGCAGATTGCTGATATGCTGTTTTAGTGAATCCTCGGTACAGTCTGGCGTATCAAAAGCAATTCTATCAAGTATCGTCGATTTTGAGATAGCGTGATCTGGATTGGCTATCAGCAGCTTGAGAATGGCATACTCTGTTTTGGTGATTTTAAGCGGTGTACTGTCAAAGGTTACTTCATGCGACTGCTCGTTCAGCAGGAGCTTTCCTACAGATAACATTCCTATTTGCCTGACACTTTCAGTTTTTCGAAACTGTACAGCAATTCTTGCAAGAAGCTCCTTAGTATCAAAGGGCTTTGTGATGTAATCGGACGCACCATTCATAAGTAGTTCAACCTTATGGTCAACATCTATTTTTGCACTGACCACAATGACAGGTATGTCTTTTACATGAGGAAGGATTGCTTCACCGGATAACCCTGGAAGCATCAGATCAAGCAGTATCAGGTCAGGAGAGTTGTTGGAAAGCAAGTACATCGTCTCTGTACCGGAATACGCACGCAGAACATGATAGCCCTCCTTGTGCAGAACCTCCTCAAGCATATCCCCGATATGTACATCATCATCAATCACTGCGATTGTTTTCATGATAACCTCCGTTCCGTTTCAAACAGCCTTGAACAAGCTGAAATATACAATCAAAATTCATTCTTATTATACCATATAATTCGTGATTTTTCAAGTTCTGTGACGTATTAGGAGTATGGCTTGCTGCAACATGATTGAAAACCAAACCGAAAAGTGGTATAATTTTGAAAAGATTATGATTTTCATAAGACCAACAGCATGCAAAAACGTACTTAATAGATGAAAGCGCTTTCAGGCTAAAGAAGGAGGTGAACAGCATGGATGATCAGAAGATTATAGATCTCTACTTTGACAGAAATGAACAGGCAATTACGGAAACAGATGTGAAATACGGTAGGCTCTGTCACAGTATTGCATACAACATTCTGAGTAATCGTGAAGATTCCGAAGAATGTGTCAATGATACATATATTGGGGTATGGAATGCCATTCCCCCTACAAGACCAAACAACTTTATGGCTTTTGTTTGCAGAATTGCAAGAAATTTGTCTTTGAAGCGGTTGGAGTTTCTGAAACGTGAAAAAAGGTCAGCGGATGTAATTTTGTCCTTGGATGAGCTTTCGGCTGTATTGCCTGATGAGCGATATGCTCCCGATGTAAGCGACGAGGATGTCGGTAGGCTGATCAGTCAGTTCCTACGCACACAAAAAGAAGATGTTCGAAATGTATTTATCCGCAAATATTATTTCTTTGATTCAGTCAAGGAAATTGCAGAGCGTTATTCCTTTACCGAAAGTAAGGTGAAGAACATGTTGTTCTACACCCGAAATAAACTGAAAGACTATCTGATTAAGGAGGGCGTTGAAATATGAAAACACCGAGAATCATCAATTCAGTTGGTCATATCGATGACGATCTTATCACAGCAGCGACAGAAAAGAAAAAGAAGGCGAAATTCAGTCTCTTGCTTAAATTGGGCTCTGTTGCGGCGTGTTTTGCGGTAATCGTGATTGCAGGTACAGCATTTTTTCCATCACTTCTCAAAGAAAAAGAAGATCCACAAAAAACAGGCGATCGTTACAAGGATTATTATATTCACACATCAGAATCCGCAATTATATGGCCATGGGAATATAAAACGGCATTTGAAAAATACACATCATTAACAATAAATGACGTGGAATACAGCAGTAAAGGAAATGCAGTATCAGAATCATTAGTAAGTGACAAAATCGGCACTTATACCATTGTTGGCTATGATGAAATAACTGATAAGAAGTATACCGCTGACGCTGAAGTTTACAGCCTTCATAACGTCATAGCAGACCAATTCATAGCCGTAAAAATTGAGGACAATTACTGCGTTTTCAAAAATAACGAATACAACCCACAACACACTTTAGGGGAATTGTTCGAACAGGTGGATTTATCCAAAGTGATTGAATTGAATCGCTTTTCTGAAAGCGATAGCACTCCCGACAGTAAGCACTATCTGTTGAACGATGATGAATACATCTGGGAAGTCCTGTCAGAATGTAAAGAAGCACCATTTATTGATGATCAGAATTGGTATGCAGGTGACAGGAACTATCTCAGCTTTACAATTACATCCGAGGCTTTGGGTGTTTACAAGGTTGCAATGTATGTCACTGAGGACGGATATTTCTGGACGAATGCGTTCAGCTGGCAGTATCTGTTTGACATCGGCGAAGATGCAGCAGTCAGAATTATCAAGTATGCAAAAGAAAACTCAGTTGAAGCAGACTATGAGTCGTATCAAAACGCAATTGTCGGAACAATTACGGAAATTACGGATGAACATATCCTGGTAGATGATTCTGTGCTGTGTGAAAATCCGGAAGATGGTATTACATATAGGGTTCTGCTAAACGATTTGCGAATTTCCCGATATGTAGAACATGGAATAATAGAAGTCGGAAATAATGTGCAAATCACTTATGAGGGCGAAATATATCCAGCAAATACCAATGATGCCAACACTATTAACAATGCAGTATCCGCTTCCAAAGTAATAATCTCTGAAGGTGATGTATTGATTCCTGAGTAACAGTACATTTTGACGTTGCTTTTTTCCAGAAAATATGGTATAATTGGACTGCAGGCAAACACCTGCAGCCCTTTCCTTATTCTGTAAAAATGGGAGTTTTACGAGATGGGAGCCTTACCATATAAAATAAATAGGAGTTTTATAAGACGGGAGTCCTACCGTATAAAATAAATGGAAGTTCTAAAAGGCGGGAGCCCTACCGCATTCAAAAAGATTGAAAACAAGGAGGAATCTATGGGAAGATTTTTTACATCAACGCAGATAAATAATCCCAAACAGCTGAATTGTGACGGATTTAAGGCTTATTTCTGCGAAAAAATGAAAAAGGACGGCTACGAGGTATGTGAGGCAGACTGTGCCGAATTGTCATATGTGCTTGCATTTTCTAAAAACTGCAAATGGGTGACATTAAGCTCCGAATCCTACGAACAAGGTAATCGTACCGCACAGGCTGATACTGCACGAATTGCAAAAATGCTTGGAACATACTGCGTTAACACTATTGTCATTGACAGCGATTGTGCAATGCTTGACCTTTATGATGATAAAGGAAAAAAAGCTGATACGTTAGTTATGGGACGAGCTGATGATTATCTCGGTGATGATATTCCAGCACCTGCCCAAGCAGTATGGGAGCAGTTTGTTTCACCTGATAGCACATGGGAGCAGTTCATGTCCGTTGTGCAGGGAGATTATGTTTTCGTAGAGGACGGATTATCTGAACTTGCACCTGTTATTGAAATGGACAGCGGAAATATTCTCTTTGAATATGATGATGCTGATGAAAGCAATGAGAAGTTATGCTATCTGTCGTTCAAAAAGACTGCTTCAAAAAAGGAAAAAAAGCCGACTTTAAATTCTTTATTTCAGCAAATCTGGGGGGCGGAGCTTGAACCACTGGGTTTTAAGAAGCCAAAGCTTCGTCTGCCCTATTACATTCGAGTGATTAACGATGAAATTATTCATGTTGTCGGAATTCACGATATGAAGTCACACCTTGTGGCATTTGGCGGAATTGCTACAGTTTATCGTAAAGAACTTTGTCTGAATCATTCATTCCGTCAAAACGAAAGGTGGCTCAGAGACGTAATGGATTTCTATGTTACGTGGCGCATATCAGATAAGCCGTTTAATCAAGAAATTCAATCAGGTTTTCATTACCATGAATATATTGAGTCACAGCCTTTATCAAAAGCGGTTCAGGATGCGTTGAATGAAACTATGACGTGGATTGTACCTGTTCTGGATAATATAAAAACACTTAAAGATGTTGCAGATTATCAAGAACGTGTATTTAAAAATTATATCTCTATTATTTCATTACCATTAAATGACCCTCTTGTTGCACCATATAGTGACGCAGCTATAAAATTTATTTTGGATGATCCACTTGCTGACCTTGAACAACGATACTTAACTTCATTAAAACTCATAGATGAAGAAAATATACGTTATAATCGCACACAGGAATATATATTACGGAATCAGAAAGAATATGAACAGAGATATAATGAATCCTGTAAAAATCTTCATATGTTTCTTGAAGATGAAGAAATGCATAGTCAGACACTTGAAGAACTTGCAAGGCGAAAAAAGTATAACCTTGAAATGCTCAAATCCTACGGCATTGATTCTGAAAAAACTCAGCCAAAGAAAGAGAAAAAACTCACGTTGAATGCTGCGTTCAAGCAGGTATTCGGAGAGGCTCTTGAACCACTTGGTTTTATAAAAGCCAAAACTCATCATCCATGTTTTTTGCGTGCTGTCGGAGATGAGATTATTCATGTAATAAATCTGTCTTGTTGCGGCACCCGAATATCAACTAATTCAGGTGTAATGACAGTATATCGCCCTAAAATAGACTTGAATGACCATAAGTGGGATAACAAATGGCTGTATTCTACTGAGAAATTTTACAGTAAAATTAATGTTGTTTCTTTCGATGAAAAGTATTGGAATGAAAATCTGAAAATTGAATACACGCTCGATAATGAAGAATCCTTAATAAACGCTCTTAAAAAAGCATTGGAAGAAGTGAAAAAATGGGTACTCCCGATTCTTAATGATGTAAAGACAGTAAAGGATATCATTGATTATCAACACAGGTTGGGGGTAACGGCTCAATATTTTGCGGTGTGTGATAATATTTATCTTAATCATGAGACCCCGTGTTCCGATGGTGCAATCCTTTTTGCACTGGATGACCCTTATTATTATCCTAAACGCATAAAGGAATTGCTGCAAACACAACTTGACTTTGAAATAGAGCATGGAATTCATTTCTTCGGAAAGGAAACATATGAGGAAACCTGTGAGCGTTTCGATAAAAATCTTGCGGAACGAATAGCACAGATTGATGATGTTATCAATAATAAGCATTTCTATGAACAAACAATAGCCGAACTTCAACGCAGAAAAAAAGCAAATCTTGAAATCCTCAAATCCTACGGCATTGATTCTGAAAAAACTCAGCCAAAGAAAGAGAAAAAACTTACGTTAAATGCTGCTTTTAAGCAGGTATTTGGTGAGGGACTTGAACCACTTGGCTTTGTCAGATTGAAAAAAACAAAGCTGCCGTTTTATGTGAGATTAATTGAGGGAGAAATATTACAGATTATAACATATCGAAAAAAAAGCATAAAAAAAAGTGGATATGAGCGATTTGAAGTATTAGGCGGAATAGTTTCGCTTTATCGAAGGGAAATTAATTTTGAACAACCACCTGAGAGCTGGCTATATACTAACGGAAGATATTATTCTTCTAAATGTGCGGTTCCTGTTGATATCATGCTGAAAAAAAGCGTGATACAGTTTCATTGCGATATATGGGGAACCTCAATGCAATTGTATTCGGAACCCGCAGCTTTGGAAGAAAAATTTCAAATGAATATAAGTAATTTCCTATGTAAAAAAGACGATAACGAAGAAATGCTGAAGGGGTTAAAAAATGCATTTACTGTTACAAGTAAAATAATGCTGTCGATCTTTGAAAAGGTAACCGACTGCAATTCATGTATAGATTATTTTTATAATATGGATACAATGATGTCTCTTTGCGAAGATTTTGAGCAGCTAAATACAAAACCAGATTATTATGATTCGGATGGGTTAATACTTATTAAAGCTAACTACAGAGGGGATATTTCCCATTATAGGGAACGTAAACTTGCTTTGGAAGTAGATCAAATCGAAAAAGGTTGCAGAGGTCTTTACGGAGCAAAGGATATTGAGGAGTATAAGGAAAGATTTCGTCATTATACAGCGGAGCAAATAATAATTCGTGATAAAATGTTGGATGATTTTGAGCTTAATGCTAAAGCTATTGAAGAACTTGCAAGGCGAAAAAAAGCAAATCTTGAAATGCTCAAATCCTACGGCATTGATTCTGAAAAAACTCAGCCAAAGAAAGAGAAAAAACTCACATTAAATGCTGCATTCAAGCAGGTATTTGGTGAACTTCTTGAACCTATGGGTTTTAAACTTGTCAAAAGTAAATATCCGTATTATCTGAGAGTTGTAGGCGAAGGAATTATTCAGGCTATTTCCTTTGCAAAGAAGAAGTCTTTGAATCTTGACCTGAATAGAGACGAGGAAGAAGTTGAAATCTATGTCGGAATAAGCTTACTTTCAAATCCTTTGATTAATTTTGACAAAAATCCGACAATAATTGACAATCAGGTGTGGATGATATCGTTAAATGAGTTATACAGAAGATTCATAGTATATATGGACGGCTTTAATAGAAAGCATGAAGAATACTCTTTTTTCTATCAAAAAGGAAACATTGAAGAAGTGCTTAATGCATTGAAACAAAGCCGTGATGAATTGATGCCGTTTGTACTTGAATTTCTTGAAAAACCTAAAACACTTGAAGATATATACCGATTAGGTGAAATAACATCAGGCATTCGTCACGATACTATTATTTTGCTGCAAAAAATAGACGAACTAATCAAAGAATTAAAAGAAAATCTAACTAAAAAAATTGAAATGCTTGAATCTGTTCATAAAGATAATCCTGAAAGGTTGGAGTTATTAAAAAAACGTGCAATTGAGGGTTCTGAAAAATCAATAGAATATTTTGATTCTTTTAAAAAAGGCGGAGAAAAATATGATGATTATATAAAAACTGCCGAGAAAACAAAGGAAGATAATCTGGAAAAACTAAAACAACTGGGAATATTATAACAAACTCCCCCTGCCGACAACAGGGGGAGTTATTATATGGGATATTGTCTTAAACCTGTGCATTAAAGAGATTTTTCAATGCGTATACAACATCATCAGAATCTGCATTAACACTTGCGGCTTCATTTATAGCCGAAAGCTTGCCGAGTTCTTCAAGATTTGCATTATATCCGAAGTTTGCAGATGTGGGAGGCACTTTAAATTATAATTGCGATGTGGTAAATTATAATTGCGATGTGGTAAATTATAATTGCGATGTGGTAAATAACTTGACAAAAATTATGCTGATATGGTATAATTTTTAAAAAAACTTAAAGGAGGAATCTATGGGAAGATTTTTTACATCAACGCAGATAAATAATCCCAAACAGCTGAATTGTGACGGATTTAAGGCTTATTTCTGCGAAAAAATGAAAAAAGAGGGATACGAGGTATGTGAGGCAGACTGTGCCGAGTTATCCTATGTGTTCGCCTTTGCAGATAACTGCAAATGGGTGACAATAAGCTCCGAATCCTACGAACAAGGTAATCGTACCGCACAGGCTGATACTGCAAGAATTGCAAAAATGCTGAAAACCACCTGTATCAACACAACTGTTATCGACAGCGATTGTGCAATGCTTGACCTTTATGATGATAAAGGAAAAAAAGCTGATACGTTAGTTATGGGACGAGCTGATGATTATCTCGGAGATGATATTCCAGCACCTGCCCAAGCAGTATGGGAGCAGTTTGTTTCATCTGACAGCACATGGGAGCAGTTCATGTCCGTTGTGCAGGGAGATTATGTTTTCGTAGAGGACGGATTATCTGAACTTGCTCCTGTTATCGGAATGGACAGCGATAATATCCTTTTTGAGTATGAGGATGCCAATGAAAACAACAAAAATTTCTGTTACCTGTCGTTCAGAAAGGCAAGTTCTAAAAAAGAGAAAAAACTCACAATAAATGCTGCATTCAAGCAGATTATCGGTGAAGCACTTGAGCCTTATGGGTTTAAGATTATCAAAGGACGGCACCCATATATTGTAAGGGTAATTAACAATGAAATTTTACACATTATAACGTTTTGCCCAGAGAGTCCTGAATATCCAGAGGACAAAGCTTTTGCAATAATGTGTGGCGTTGCTACAATATATCGAAAAAAGATAACTTTTGATTTAAGTCCTAAAGAGAACCATGAATGGCTTGATTATATGAGCAGCTTTTATACTGCACTTACTCATGAGAATGATTCTGAAATTTTAGGTCAACTTTATAAATCTTGTTTTTATTCTGATAAGGCAGATTCGCTTACGTCGGTTTTAACAGCCAATTCTGAAAGCATAATTAAGTACGTACTGCCAATTATGGACAAGATTAAGGATATTGATTCTTGTCTGGATTATATGCAGGAATTCATGATGCCCTGCAATACAAAAAAGTGTGCTAAAATCTGCACGTATTACTCAGATGAAGATGAAGCATTTCTATATTTTCTGTCTGCCAAAGAAAATGAAGAATGCCCCGATTTCCTTACCAATTTTATGAACGATAATGAATTCCATAGTTGGGTAATGTGCGAAATCGAAAAAAGAAAAAATGAAAATTTAGAGATATTAAAAACATATGATTTGATTGATATTCAGGAAGGAAAGTAAAAGGTTAAAGTTATAAACAAAAGAGTGCTGTCAGTATTATTAACTCTCGCAATGTTGCTGTCATTCTGTAATAATTTAATATTTGACAACTATTCAATGAATGCAAATGCAACATCAAATATTTACAGTGAGCAGAATTGGGAACAAGCTGCTAAAGATGGTTGCTATGATGGCTTCTTTCACAATGCTGTCCAAGAGTATTTAGTTGCTCCAACACATGGATACGGATTCCAAAAAGAAATGAAAATCTCATACAACCAGATTGTATTTAATCCTGTATCAAAAAAAGATACAACTTATGGAAAAGTAGATATTTATAAACAGATCGATTCTTCTACATATTATATATGGGAATTAAAACCTGTGTCTTATAATAATGGCGAAAGAAAAAAGTTAGCAATACAAGCTCTATGAGGAACTGCTCCTTGGACAGCTTCCGAGAGAAACGCTGATTGAAATTTCACAGAAGTACAAGATAGAGAAAACGGTATTGGAACAGAAATCACAGGAACTTCAATCGGATCTTGATAGGCTGACCGCAAAAGCTGAGGATATCCGCAGTTGGCTGTGCGTGGTTCGTGAGTATATGTCAGGGACTGTGCTTGACAGAGAACTACTGCACAGGCTCATCAAGGTGATTCGGGTTGGGGAAACGACGGTTATGGATGGTCAGAAGCAGAGGGAGGTTGAGATTATTTATAGATTTTAGAAAAAAGACTTTGCTTTGTCGCTGACAAATATTAAATATTCAGCGGCAAGGTAAGGTTGGCGGTGCGTAACGAAATGGGAGGTGTTGTGTTGACTTTTTCACCTAAATCTGTTATAATATAAAATGGGATTAGTGTAATAAATTTGATGGATATAATCAGGCTTAGATAGTCTTGGACTGAGAATTTATATGGAGGTGCAAAGCGATTCTTGAAACTTATTTTTCTATCTGTCTGATTGACAAAAATGCTTCTAAATCAGTTCGAATTCACTTACGCAAACTTAATTATGTCAAAGACGATAATATGGAACTGAGCATAATATAGAGTAGAATATATTCTTCAATATGTGTAATGAAAATCAATTTTTTGTGTAATGCAAACCATATCATTATGCAAATTTTTTGATAATATTGTTCAGTATTGTTTACATGGCGTTTATTAGGCACTATGCACCATTTTCCATCAAATATCATATGATATACAATAGTGATTTCTATTTAAACTTGAGGTGAATAACATGCGCAAATTATATTCGGCAAGTAAAATTTGTAATTCAAACTGCAAATATTGTTTTGCAAACTGGAATGACATATATAGCAGACACTCTTCATTTGCAACAGAAGCTATTGATGATAAAAAAGCTATTATATACCCGTGTTGTGATGGTGAGTTTTTTATGCAACGGATTTCCATTGATGAAATTAAAAGTTTTTGTGAATCAATGGAGAAAGTATATGTTAGCATTTCTACAAAGAATTTAATGACATCTGAAATGATTCAAACAATTGTAGATTTAAATGATTATCTTAGAGTGAATAAAAAAGGATTTGTAAAATTCAGTATTTCGATAACTACATCATCAAGTATTAACGAAATCGAACCAAATACTCTTCCATATCATGAACGTCTTAACCTGTTAAATGAATTTAGCAAAACAGATGTCCCATTATCTGTAACTATAAAGCCAATATTGCCTTTTATTCCAACAGAGGAATATATTAATATTATCGATGATTGTTCTAACTACGTTAGTTGTGTTTTACTTGGTGGTTTGTATGTAAATAGAGGAACAGATTTTTTCAAGGAATATATTGAAGGACAATACAAAACAGTAATGCGAAATGTATCGTGGTTACCAAATAATACAAATTGGGAATATGTATTGCAAGATGATAAAATACATGACATTGCTCGGTATGTTAAAACAAAAGGAATGTCTGTTTTTGAATCTGATGTGAATCTTATAGAATCGCTTATTTGATAAATGGAAGTGAATAAAATGAATGATGTACTTACCAATATACTTCTTAGTATATTAACTTTGGATACAATCCGTTCAGTAATCGCTATGCTTGGTTGGGTAAAACCTGAAAGTAAATTTGCATGGATAATTTATGGTCGGTATGATAGAAATATTTTGGAAGCTGCACTTAAAGATCTGGGATATAGCAAAGAGAGACGTATTAGCGTGATTGAAGATTTAAAAACAGCCGCAAAAAAGAATGCATCTCTGACAGGTATTAATAATAACAATGCAGCTGTACAACTGTTAATCTTGTTGTCAAAATACACTGAAAATTTTTCTAAAACTCCGATTCAATATGGTGGTAGCACTCTTACAAATAGTAGTTATTATATTGATACTATGGAAATTTCGCATTCAAAAAAGGATTTGGATTTAATGGCTGCGATTATGCTTTGTTTAATACAAAGTAATTTAAAAAATAAACCTGAAGTTGTTTTGGTTCCAAAAGGTGGGAATCCACTTTTTGCTCAATCAGTTGCATCAAATTTAAATGCGAATTTGATTGTTGTAAAGTCAAATGCAGATAAATCAAAAATTACAACTACAGACAAAAATTCGATTGATCTTTTCAAAATAAATTATGAGGGTTCTTGGGGCGTTTTGAAAAAGGAGAAGTTTTTAAAAACTGTAGTACTAGATTGCAACACTTCTGGTGGTTCTCAATTAATAGATATAATTACTGGAACCAATTGGATGATTGATAATAGCAATGGTCAAATAAATCTTAAATCACCACAACAAGCATTTGTTCTATTTTGTGCTGATAGACAAGGCGAGCAAATTGATGATAGATTTACAGGGATAAACTCAAAATTAATTCGTTATTTTGATTTGGATGAAAGTACAAAAAAAATGCTATATCAATTGAAAGAACAATGTCAAAACGAAGACAGATTACCTGATTACTATATTGATTCAGACAGAGAAAAGGCGGAAGCGATTATTGCTAAATTAAAGCAAAACAATAAATATTATTATAAATGAGGTGTATTATGAATAAAGAATGGGAATTGGTTCGAGAATTTCATGAGAAATTTGGTCATCCAGTTTCAAATATTCCTGTAATGATGAAAAAAGAAAGAGCTAAAAAACGATATAATTGGATGCTCGAAGAAATAAATGAATTTATAGAAGCAGAAGATATAGTTGAACAGGCTGATGCAATGATTGATGTTATGTATTTTGCGTTAGGTACATTAGTTGAAATGGGGGTTTCACCTGATTCTTTATTCAATATAGTACATAAAGCAAATATGTCAAAGTTATGGGAAGATGGTCTTCCTCACTATAATGAGGAGGGAAAGACTATAAAGCCTGTTAATTGGAAAGACCCTCACATTAAATTAGAGGCAGAGATTTCTAGGCAAAGCTATATTAAAAATTTGGTGATTGCTAAGCAGAATTACTGCGTACCTGCATCGATTTTAATGGTACTACATCACTATGGCATATACGAATTTACGCAAGAAATGATTGCAGATAATCTTTCTATCACTCCTATTGATGATAAAATTGATCATAAATTATGGGGAGCACATATTGATAAAAATACTTTAAACACTTTTTTTGAAAAAAATGGAATTGATCTAACAGAAACCTTTCTAGGTATTAATACATTTATGGATGAGTGGTTTATGTCTGAAAAAATAGATGAACTGCGTTCTAATGATGTTTCGATAATTTGCGGATACAATTATACACATTTATTTGGGAACAAAGAAGATACATTCGGCCATGTTTCAGTTATAATAAGTGTTTCAAAGGATAAAAGAACAATAGATATACTTGATCCTGGTCCGAAAAACGCAGGTGTAAAAACAGTTTCAAGTTCAGATTTGTTCTATGCGATCAAAGCCAGAAACGATGGGCTTTGGTGTATAAAGAAAAATACCATTGCAACAAAATAATGTTGGTTTCACAATGCATAGTTTATTCAAAATGTTTTTAATATCCAGGCATTTACCACTCGGTAGATGCCTTTATTTTTTGACCGACCATATAAAACAACACCGTGGAACGTCGTCGGCATCTGACCGAAAGTAAGCGTCAAATAATCCCACGTCTATAAAAAACATTATCATCCGTGTATAATAAAAGTAGGAAGCTCTATGGACTGAATTTGAATATCTAAAACGGTCCATAGAGTAAGCTGGATAAAATCAGACACGGAGGAAAAGAA
>JAFYUM010000034.1 GCA_017558505.1 Ruminococcus sp.
GTTGCTTCCTGTCTGACGATAATCAGCCACGTAGTCCATACCGATGTAGCCATAGTCTGTAGCTTTCTTCTGTGAACCGAAATCAAGACCACGACGAGCGAGGAAGTTACCACTTGGAACGCTTGCACTCCACTCTGCCTTGAATGTAGCGCCGCTGCCGAGTGTCATTGTACCGCTTCCGCCTGTTGTGTCGATCCAGATTTCGTAGCTGTAACCGTCACAATTACCCTTGTGCTGGTTTGTACCGTTACCAACGCTGAGTTTCTGACCAACGCTTGCTGCTTCTGATGATGTCATTGAAACACCGGGAAGCATAGTAAGGCACATAGCCGCAGCTGTAAAGCCACTGATTAACTTGCTGAATTTGCCTTTTAAGTTCATAAATTAATCATTCCTTTCGTTTATTTATAAATGATTCATACTTTGCTGACGAAACTTCATCCCCCTTCCGATTCATCAGCTTCTATATATATTTTATTACGTTTTTGTGAACAATTCAAGTCATTTTTTGCTGTGAATTTTGGCTATTATCATTTTTTGCTAACTTTCCTGAAATTTTAAGGCTTTTATTAGCATAAATCGACATCAAAAGTAAATTAACAATTTATCCGCAAAAAACAAGAACAAAAACTACATTCCATTTCTTTATGGAACAGGCTTATTTACGAATTATCCTAAGAGCATCTGTAAAATCCTATAAAACAAAACATTCCCGATAAATCGGGAATGTTCTGCATTTTGGGATAATTAATTAGGAATTAACTTGATTAAGTGAGTTAACCGTTTCAATTACGGCTAACCAAAGCATTTTAAGCTCTGAAAAGATGACGGAAGAAGTTGTAGAAAAGGGGTGTTCCAACGCTTGCGTCGTGACCGCCGCCCTGAACTTCAAACCATATATTATCTACACCATTCTTGTCATAAAGCTCATGATACTGTTTCGGGAATGTTCCTACAACACCGTCATTTGTACCGCCGCCGATCATGAGGAGGTAAGGGAGGTAAGGCTCGCTGAACTTGAATTCAGATTCAGTCATACTTCCACGGTGATTAAGGAACATATCCTGTGCAGGAACGATACCAGGTGCAGGTGATGAAGCACATACATAACCAATCTTATCAGCTGCCTTCATACCGATGTAGAGGGACTCTCTTCCGCCCATTGAGAAACCTGCGATAGCAGTATTTTCTCTGCCTTCAGCTATAGAATAATTCTCTGCCATGTAAGGCATAAGGCTTTCTGTAAGATCGTAGAGGAAGTCATCGTAACGATCCATCTGCTCCTGTGTGATTGCAGTAGCTCTATCTGCATTAGGATCAGTATACATCTGTGTGAAAACGATTATGAAAGGCTTTACTTCACCCTTCTTGATGAGGTTTGTAGCCATTTCACGGATGCTCCAACCTGAAAGGAGATCGTCCTCGCCACCCATAACGCCATGATTCATGTAAACTACGGGATACTTTTCACTTTCAGAATAGTTGGGAGGAAGCCATACATTTGCAGGCTTATTTTTCTGCGCTTTCTTTGAATAGTAATAAATCTTCTTTGTTGAACCGCTGTCACCGTTTTTCACGTCAGAGGGTACATTAGCTGTAAAGTTAGCCTTTGCCTCAGCCATATACTCCTGAGGAGTAATGGATGAGGAAGAATTATTTGCAGTAGTTGTTGTATTGGCAGTTGTCTTTGCTGTAGTTTTGGTTGTGGTCTTTGTAGTCTTTGTTGTAGTCTTTGTCGTTTTGCTGCCTGCTACCTGTGTAGCTGTAAGCTTATCAATAATCTTGGCATCATACTTCAGGATTTCCATTGCGTCAGCAGCTGTAATGCCAACAGTACCATCAACATCGGAGTTTGCTCTACCTTCTTCGGAAAGAGCATACTTATCAGGATTTCCAATATACTGGAAAATAGCTGTAGCGTCAGCAATTGTTACAACACCGTCGCAGTTAGCATCGCCTGCAAGAGTAACATCTGTTGAAGGCTCTGAAGATGGCTCTGTAGGTTCCTCCGTCACAGGAGGTGTGCCGCCTTCCTTTACAAGAACTACGTCATCAAGGAAGAAGGGAAGGAGATCAGCATCAGAAGCCGTCTCTGTGTAAGCAGACTGTACATAAAGCGAAATATTTTGTGCATCATCAGGAATTTCAAACTCTGCTGCAAGCTCTACCCATTCATCCGCATCGCCTGTTGCATCTACGAGGTTTACATACTCTGTTGTGCCGTCTAAATCGTACTGAACGCCAAGTGTAAAGCCCATGCTGCCATAGATTTTGCTCTTGAAAGCTGTGTATGCTGAAATTTCATAGCTTGCTCCACCTTCAAGCTCATCACTTGTAAGTGAGAAACCGTTCCATGACTGTGTACGATCCTTAACATAGAGTGACTTGCTGCCACTGTGTGCGAAATCGCTTGTAAGACCATAGCTTAAATCTTCACCACGAGCTGTCCAGTCTGTGCCTGAACCCTCGAAGTCGTCAGATGCACCTGAACCGCTTCCGCTGGGCTTTGTGAAGTTGATTTCTTCTTCTGGCTCCGGAGGTTCTGTTGGATCTGTAGGACGCTCATCTGTATAAACGTCAAGCTCTGTGATATCTGCTACACCGCTGCTCTGCCAGCCTTCTGCGTTGAGAGCAACTTCGTAGAGGTTACCGATACCCCAGCCCTGGTCTGCCCATGCCTGGAAGTGGTCGGATACTGTAATGTGTCCGGACTTTCTCTTCTGCTGACGAACACTGAAATACTGCTGGAATGTTTCATATCCGCTGTTGATACTCGGACCTGAGTGTGAGTTTGAGAATATCTTGTACTGTGCACCATCGATAGTAACCATCTTACCGTTGCCGTCTGGACACCAGTCTACCCAGTCCTCAATGATGTAGTACTCAACAAGGGGAATATTTCCGCCAAGTCCTTTATTCTGGAACCAACCGTATACACAGAGACGGGAGTTACCGCTGTTGCTTCCTGTCTGACGATAATCAGCCACGTAGTCCATACCGATGTAGCCATAGTCTGTAGCTTTCTTCTGTGAACCGAAATCAAGACCACGACGAGCGAGGAAGTTACCACTTGGAACACTTGCACTCCATTCAGCCTTGAATGTAGCGCCCTTTCCAAGTGTCATTGTACCGCTACCACCTGTTGTGTCGAGCCAGATTTCGTAGCTGTAACCGTCACAATTACCCTTGTGCTGGTTTGTACCGTTTCCAACGCTGAGCTTATCACCAACACTTGCAGCTTCTGATGTCATTGACACATCGGGAAGCATAGTAAGGCACATAGCCGCAGCTGTAAAGCCAGTGATTAATTTGCTTAATTTACTTTTAAAACTCATAAATTAACCATTCCTTTCATTTAATATAAATGATATTTTCGGATTATCTTTCTCCCCACTAAATTCACTAACTTCTATACATATTTTATTACTTTTTTGTGAATAACACAAGTCAATTTTTGCTGTGAATTTCATATATTATCATTTATTGCTAATATCTTACAATATTAAAGAAATCAAACCATACTCAATTCCGCCGTAAATACAACAAACGCCGACATAATAACATATGCCGGCGTTTATAAATTGATTATTCTCAAAACGTGTCAAAATTGTCAGTCAGCTATCTTATTTCCGCACTGTTTGCAGAATTTAGCATCGCTGTCAAGGCTTACACCGCACTGACTGCAGACGCAAACCTGCTCCGGTTCAACAATTTCAACCTCGGCATTCTGCGGCTCTTCGGCTATTTTTGTACCACAAGCAGCACAAACAGCCTCTCCATTCTGTGTTGCAGTGCCGCATGAGGGGCAGGGAACGGCACCGTCAAGAATACTGAGCCGATTTTTAAGCTCGGCAACTTCAGCCATTTTGGCATCTGCGTCACCAAAAACAACTTTAAACTTCTCATTCTCACGGTCTTCATTGTACATTTTTCTGCCTACAGTGATAAAAATATTGTCGATTTCCTTGTTAAGGCGTACAATATCCTTCTTAACCTGGTTTTTTTCAGCTATTTTGTTATATTCGTCCTTACCCTTGTTAATACACTTGTCGGCAGTATCACCTACCTTTTCCGCAAGATTAAATAAGGTTTCTTTAAATCCCATTGGTCTGTACCTCCTGTTTTTATTAATGATATTATAACATATTTTGCAGAATATGTCAACATCCTATGTCAATGCACCCTCAGTCAGTGTTACAAATTTAAGAGCATTGTACGCTCTGTATGCAGCTTCTGAAAAATCGCTTACACAGTCTGAATAAAGTGTCATCAGCGGAGCATCCATTGAAATCTTATCACCGATTTCAAATTCAAGAACAATTCCCGCAGAATAGTCAATTTCTTCATCCTTGCTTATTCTGCCTGCGCCAAGGATAAGGCTCGCCATACCAAGCTCCTCTGCATCAACGGCAACAATTTCAACGTCACGGGGAGCATATATCACATGACTGTATTTAGCTTTCGGGAGAAGCTCCACATCGTCGCACACACGACTGTCGCCCCCTTGCAGTTCAATTGTTTCCTTAAATATTTCCAGAGCCCTGCCGGACGCAATAGCCTGCTCCGCCATTACGGAACATTCTTCAATTGATCCTTTTCCAGCAAGTTCAAGCATATTTGCAATCAGTTCAATACATATATTATACAGTCTGCCCTTAACCTTGCCCTGAAGAAGCTCTATAGCCTCTTTTATTTCAAGGGAATTTCCGATACAACAGCCGAGAGGTGTATTCATATCCGTAACTACAGCACGGCATTTTTTACCTGCTGCCCTGCCCACCTTCTCCATAAGGTCACCAAGCCTTCTTGCATCCTCGGGAGTTTTCATAAACGCACCCGTTCCGCATTTTACATCAAGAAGCAGACAATCAGCGTTAAGGGCAAGCTTTTTGCTCATGATACTTGCACATATAAGCGGAATACTGTCCACAGTACCTGTTGAATTTCTTAATGCGTATATTTTTTTATCAGCAGGGCATAGCTGTCCACTCTGGGAAATAATGGAGAATCCCGTTTTATTAACGATATCAGCAAATTCGCCGAACTCCACATTCACACGATAACCGCTTATACTTTCAAGCTTGTCAATAGTGCCGCCTGTGTGACCAAGTCCTCTGCCCGACATTTTAGGCACGGCAACTCCGCAGGCAGCAGCCGCAGGACCGATAATCATACTTGTCTTATCTCCCACTCCGCCTGTACTATGCTTGTCAACAGTTATTTTCTCAATGCAGCTTAAATCAAGTATATCGCCGCTGTCACGCATAGCAAGAGTCAGGGAAACCGTTTCCTCCTCAGAAAGCCCGTTAAGACATACCGCCATAAGCCATGCCGACATCTGGTAGTCAGTAATTTCTCCTGATGTATAGCCATTTACAAGATATTTTATTTCATCTTCCGTAAGCTGAATTTTTCTTTTTGTTTTGTTAATAATATCAACTGCGTTCAATGTATTCCACCACCTTATATATAATAGTATAGCATATAATTATACTTTTAATTATTATATCATATTCTATATAAAAAATCAAGAGTTTTTTGACAATTTATAGAATATTAACAATTATCATCAATGCTACGAATGGAATGCCAAGAACTGCACTTCCGCACACATTAAAAAGATTAAGGGGCAGCTCCACACCGATATATCCGCCGAAGCAATTCACTGCAAGAAGCGCCGCAAATCCTGTAAACATTCCAAAAAAAACGGATAACAACCGCCTTTTCCGCCTTATGTAATAGATAATCATTATAACTGCTGTCACACCGCATATAAAATAAAACAACTCCTGTGTGCTCATTTACCCAGTTCACCACCGATAATTATATATCCCAGAGCCAGAATAATCCGCAAATCGCCGCCATTTTTCATCATAAGAAGCAACACCGCAGCCGTAAGAAGCAAATCCGTGTCAAGCGCTTCAAGAGGATTCTTTCTGTCGATATTATTTTTCGCCTGATTACAATTTATAGCCGGAATGTCACAGATATTTTTCTTTTCCTCGCTGCGATTATAAACCGACACATTGCCTCTCCCCTTTACAAGAAATTATTAAGCAGCCCTGACTCCTTAGCCGCCTCATACACCGAAATAAGTTTCAGGATTTTAACTGCCCTGTCAAGCCGCTGCTGTCCCTGTCCGCTTAAATGAGGACGCAGAGCCATGAGCAGCTCTGTATTCTTATCCTGAGTGTTCACAGCTTCAGCAAGCGTTGTTATTTTCAGCATCATGTCCATATCAAACATATTTCCACTGTTTTCATCAGATTTGATTTCTGATTGCGTTTCTACACAATCCTCTGAAAATTCTCCTGAACGGAACATATCCGCCAGCTCCGAAAGCTGACGGAGACTTTCCTTATCTTTAAGGATATCAGTTATCCTGTTCATTGCATCATCCAAAATATCACCTATTTCCCGCCTGTAAGTTTATTATAAAGAGCCTTCGCCTGTGGAGTACTCATCAGCTTTTCAATAAGGGCAGGATTTTTCATCGCCTGCTGAAACTTTGCAGCCTCCTGTTGATTCATTGCAGATAAGGCGCTGTCAAATTTTCCCTCCTCCAGTTCCTTACGGAGCTGTTCAGAAGATATACCGATTTTCTTGCTTACAGTGTTCAGAAGTCCCTGAAGCTGTTTTTTGTCAATATTGTTATTCATAACAAAATCCTCCTTGACATTCATTTGAATATATGTTATACTCATATTAAAGCTTTATGAATAAGATTTTTCATATATGAAGGGATGGTTTTATGCGTATTGTCGTAATTTCAGATACACACGGAAGTAAACAGGCTGTCGATTCTGTTTTCCTTAGAAATTCCGATGCAGACCTTTTTATTCATTTAGGCGACGGTGAAAGAGACATTGACGCTTTTCTCCTTGAAAATCCGTCATTCACCTCCAGAGTTATCCACGTTGCAGGCAACTGCGATTTCGGCAGTCTCAGCAACGATTTTGAAATTATTCCAGCTAACGGACATAAGATTTTTGCCACACACGGCCATCGCTATGCAGTGAAGAGCGGACTTGAAATCATAAAAGAAACAGCCAAAAGGCTGAATTGCGATATCATACTTTACGGACATACCCACGTAAGATACAACAAATACGAAGACGGACTGTATATCATGAATCCCGGAAGCGCAGGAAATCCCCATGACGGAACGAAGCGCTCCTTCGGCACCGTAAATATAGTACAATCGGGTATAGTTATGAATATTGCTGATATATAATATGCTGAATGCAGGAAAGAAGTGACTGATATGAATACACAGGCAGAAATGATCAACAACACAGATGAAATGGCAAAGCACGGTGCAATGTACAGCAATGTAAAGAAATGTTATAATATCGCCTCTATATTATATGTGGCAGTTTTTCCTTTATATTCCTTATTAATGCTTATTTTCGGATTATTATTACCCGACGAATCATCTTTTATAATTATACTCGACTCTCTTATATTCAAAACAGGTGTTTTTGTATGCGGATTTATGTCCTGCTATAAGAAAAACAACGCTTTTGCCATATGTGCAGCTGCCGTACAGCTTGCGAGTGTAATTATCTGTCCGACTGTAGGGCACTTTCTCGATATTCTTGCAGGTTATTTTTTTACAGGGATGGGATTTAACGCTTTACTGCTTATACTTGTGATCGTTCTTGCTGTAATAACATTTATAAACAACAAAAAATACAAATATCTCAGCGAGCAGATGGGCTTCCCTCACTTCAACGAACGCCGTACAAATCAGGAGTTTGACAAGACTCAGAGAGAAATCAAGGACGAATTCCAGCAGAATTACGATCGCCTTAAAAAGACCGCTACTGATGAAATGAACGATATTTCAAAAGCTGATACCAATAACCTTATGTTAAAGCAATATGAGGTCAGCGACATAGAAATGGAGTCAATATGAATATTTCAGTTTCAACAACAGAAAAATCCGAGTTTCAACGAAACCGTGAGATTTTAAAGGCTTGTAACAGAGTTGATACCGCAGCCGTTATTCTTTATTTAATCCCAACTTTCGGCACATGCTTATATTCATTCTTCCACTTGTTCATATTCGGACTTGAAGCACTTATTCTTCTTACATTCGGAATTTTTTTCAACATACTCGTGTTTTTCACCGGCTACTGGGGATTTTATACGAAAAAAGTCATCATTTCAGCCATTCCCGTTATACTCTCTTTTGTATCAGGTCTGGTATGCTCGGTCCTTGATTCTTCATTTTCCGAATTAATGCGTAGCATTGCACTTGGCTCTGTCGGTAGTTTCAACATATTATCCTCATTTTTATATTTTAGACTTATGCTGCTGAATTTGTACAACATCAAGCAATTCAATTATGTCAGCAAACAGCCGGGATATCCTTATTTTAACGATTTGGTTGAAAAACAGAAAGAGGAACGTCGCCAGTTTGAAATTAAAAGCGAATTCGAGAAAACATATGAACGCCTTACTAATAATAAGGTTGAAAAAATCTGTGAAAACGTTTACCGATATTCAACCGACACCTCCAAGCCCACTCAAATGGACGAAATATAGCAAAAAATACCGCAGTTCATCTGCGGTATTCTTATTAGCAGATATCATTGATTAAATAAAAAAAATATTTCCCAGACTATTGACAAACAGCTTTTTTTACTGTATAATATTATATGTACTTTGCGAGTGTGCTGGAATAGGCAGACAGGCACGTTTGAGGGGCGTGTGTCGAAGGACGTATGGGTTCAAGTCCCATTACTCGCACCATAGAAAATGATAAGAAGATTTCTTCTTATCATTTTCTATTATAATATTTATGTGGACAGGTGGCTGAGCTGGTCTAAGGCGCACGACTGGAACTCGTGTATACGTTAATAGCGTATCGAGGGTTCGAATCCCTCCCTGTCCGCTTTTTATTTTCTAAAAAAAGTCCGTTTACCGGACTTTTTTTGTTTTTTCAGAGTATTAAGAGTAGAGCCGGTGAGAAATCTCCGGAATCCGCTCTTTTTATTATGCGAAGCTTTTGAAAAAATAATTTAGTCATAATTGTACATGCCCTTGAATATACTGTAACAAAGCTTTTAAGGAGGTTAATTATGACTTTAAAAATCAACAAGGAAACTATACCTACCGAGGAAACCATCTACAGCGGCTTACAGGAACAGGGCGTGGAGCTTGATTACATACTCCCCGATTACTTCCCTGATATCTTCCGACTCGTCCGCTGTGAGGTTATTCCGACAGTTACCGACTATTCAATTGTGGGAAGCACTCTTTCATATGAGCTCTGCTGTGAAATCCACCTTATCTACTGTGGAGAGAAAAGCTCGTCGCTTCAGTGCATCACACAGAAGCAGAACTATACCAAAACCGTTGAACTGGGCAGAACTCCCGAATCACCGGAAATTGTTATTTCTCCTAAAACCGATCATGTAAACTTCCGTGCGGTAAATAAACGCCGTCTTGATGTGCGTGGTGCTGTTTCAGTAAAAATAAGCGTCAGCGGCGTGAAAAAACAGGAAATCATCTGCGACGCTGACGGTATGAATATTCAGCTGAAAAAAGTACCAATGAAATACGTGTCGCAAAAAATATGCGCCGACAAGACTATCCAGCTTTCAGAGGAAACTGAAATATCTGCTGTACAGCCGCCTGTCATCAGCATTATCCGCTGTGATACAAAAATTTCAGCCATTGAAAAGAAAATTATTTCAGGAAAGCTTCTTGCAAAAGGTGATGTTTCAATAAAGATACTTTACGCCGCTGAAAAATCACCCGAACCCCTTGAACTTACTCTGCCCTTCAGTCAGATTGTCGATATGGACGGCATTGACGAAACTTTCATCTGCAATGTATCCGCAAAGACGTCGGGCTGCAATATTGCTCTCATAGCTGATAAAAACGGTGAAAACCGCATTCTCCGAATTGAACCTGAAATCATGCTCATATGCCGCTGCATCAAAATATCAGAGATTATGGCAGTATGTGACGCTTATTCAACCGTATACCCATGTGAGTCGGATTTTTCTGAAATACGCACAAAAAATGCCCCTGTGGTATATGCTGAAAACTTCCACCATAATACACAGCTTGCAGAGGGTGATACTGTTCCTGCAAAAATATTCTCAATGTGGTGCAGTCCGAAAAATATCAACACAAGAGTTGGAAATGACGGTAAATCCGTTGTTATTTCGGGAATGCTCACATACTCCATGGCAGCAGAAGATAGTTCGGGAAGTATCATTATGCCCGACCGTGATGAAGCCTTTGAGGAAAATATCAGCATCGGTGATAATCTCTCAAGCGGAGCAATATCAGTTGAAATCAGCGATATATCCGTTTCCTACAACATATCCGATCGCGGAATACTTACCGCAAGAGCTGATGTTTCCGTTGATATTACCCACTCCGATTCATGCGGCTCCAACATTCTTATCAGCCTTTCCGTGGATGACTCTACAAAGAAACTGCGCGACGGTGACTATGCCGTGAAGCTTTATTTCGGCACAGATAAAGAAGATATATGGGATATTGCAAAACGTTTCAGCACCGAAGTCGAAGCCGTAATGGAGGAAAACGACCTCTCCGATACAACTCTCGAAAACGGCAGAATGCTGCTTATCCCAATTAAAGAATAAAAGGAGCAGAATATGGCTAAA
Organism: Ruminococcus sp.; assembly: GCA_017558505.1. Classification (GTDB taxonomy): domain Bacteria; phylum Bacillota; class Clostridia; order Oscillospirales; family Ruminococcaceae; genus Ruminococcus. The sequence goes on from JAFYUM010000034.1 coordinate 10,650, forward strand.
GATATCTATTCAAGCATTGCACAGCGTACAGGAGGCGACATTTACATAGGCGTTGTAGGCCCTGTACGCACCGGAAAATCGACATTTATCAAGCGATTTATGGAATCCCTTGTTATTCCCAATATCAAAAGCGAATTTATGCGTGAAAGAGCACTTGATGAACTCCCCCAGTCAGCGGCAGGTAAGACTATCATGACAACAGAGCCGAAATTCATTCCCGAAGAAGCCGTGGAAATCAGTATCGGTGACGGTGCGGTTTTCAACGTCCGCCTTATTGACTGCGTAGGATATATCGTCCCCAGCTCTATCGGATATATTGAAAATGAACAGCCCCGTATGGTTATGACATCATGGTTCGATGAAGAAATCCCCTTTAATATGGCGGCCGAAATCGGAACGCAGAAAGTAATCACCGACCACTCAACCATAGGACTCGTTGTGACTACCGACGGTTCGATTTCTGATATTCCACGTGAGGAATATGAAGAATGTGAGGAACGTGTTATCCATGAACTGCGTGACCTCGGCAAGCCTTTTGTAGTGGTAATGAATACGGTAAATCCCTCTGCGCCTGAGGCAAAAGCACTTGCGGCACAGCTCTCGGAGAAATATGATACAACAGTTATTCCTGTTAACTGCCTTAGTCTTGACGAGGAGGATATAAGAGAGATTATCAGTGAAATACTTTACTCTTTCCCTGTCCGTGAAATCAATATCCGTATGGCCCGCTGGATTAATTCCCTTGAAAAGGGACATTGGCTGAAATCGGAAATTCTTGGTTGTATCCGTGAGGCAGCAAAGGATATCCGTCTTGTCCGTGAAGCTAAATATGCGGCGGAGGCTATGGAGCAATGTCCGCATATTATGAGTGCTGTCACAACCAATATCGACCTTGGAAAAGGAACAGTCACCATAACAGCCGACCTTGACAGCAGTCTTTTTTATAAAATTCTCGGTGAAGCTACAGGTATTCAGATTGAAAGCGAAAGTGACCTTATGCCGCTTCTTATGGAGCTTAACGATATTAAAAAGAAATACAGCCGCATTGCCCCTGCTCTTGAAGAAGTTGAAGCTACGGGCTATGGTATTGTTATGCCTGAACTGGAGGAGCTTACTCTGGAAGAACCAAGGATTATTAAACAGGGCGGAAAGTACGGTGTCAAGCTGAAAGCTTCTGCTCCTTCAATTCATATGATGAAAGCAGATATCAACACAACTGTGGCACCAATTGTGGGCACAGAAAAGCAGTCGGAGGAGCTTGTTATGTATTTGCTTGACGGCTTTGACGACGATCCTACAAAGATATGGGAGAGTAACATTTTCGGCAAATCTCTCCACGAGCTTGTCAATGAGGGACTTCACAGCAAGCTTTACAAAATGCCCATTGACGCACGTATGAAACTGCAGGAAACACTTGAACGCATCATCAATGACGGCTGCGGCGGACTTATCTGCTTTATCTTATAAGAAAATCCATAAAATAAAGGGCGGTCAATTCAATTGACCACCCTTTAACTTTATTCAACCAAAATAAAAGCCTTATCAACAGTTTCGCAAACCTCCGCAAAATATCCTGTTTCTTCAAGGATATCCGCACATTCTTCAGCTTTTTCATGTGTGTCAAATATACCGAAAACAGCCGAGCCGCTGCCTGTCATGCAAGCAGCCAATGCGCCCTCTGAAACCATTTTCGCCTTAATATCAGCCACCTCATCAAGACATATCGCCCCTTCAAAAAGATTGCCGATACAGCCGTAAACATCATCGGAATTGTCTGAAATCGCCTTTACAAGTCCCTGAACATCGGGGTGAACAGGATTTTCAAGAGCATCTGCCGCACCATATGCCTCAACGGTGGAAACTCCCTCTTTTCCCTTTGCAATAACAAGGATTTTTCCGCTGAAATCGGCTATAGGAACGATTTTTTCACCAATTCCCTCAACATATGCAGTTCCGCCTGTGAGGAAAAACGGCACATCTGCACCGATTTTTTCGGGAGCAGAAAAACTCTTTCCCGTAAGCTCTGAAAGACAGTAAATCACAGCTGCCGCATCGGTACTTCCGCCTCCCATTCCTGCCTGCGATGGGATACCCTTTTTAATGTGAATACGGCAGCCTGAATTAATTCCGTTTTCCTCAAAGAACTTCTTAGCCGTTTTATAGGCTATATTCCGTTCATCACAGGGAATTTCATCGGACTGTGCAAATTTTTCGGGAACTTCACAGGTAAGAGTAATCCCCTCCCTTGTCAGTTCCACGGAAACTTCATCATAAAGCCCCACAGTCTGGAATACGCTTTCAATTGTGTGGTAGCCGTTGGGAAGCTTTCCCGTAACATCAAGGGCAAGATTTATTTTTGCCGCAGCCTTAACCCTCATTTTTCTCGCCTCCAAGGCTGTTAATGAATTTCTCAATTCTTGAAATAGCTTCCATAAGGTGTTTCAGCGAATATGCGTAGGAAATTCTTATATAACCCTCTCCCGACTCACCGAATGCACTTCCGGGAACAACTGCAACTTTCTCCTCAAAGAGCAGTCTTTCACAGAATTCCTCGCTTGAAAGACCTGTGCTTTTTATGCAGGGGAACACGTAAAATGCACCTTCGGGATTGAAACAGGTCAGACCGAGTCTGTTGAATTCATTTACAAGATAGCTTCTGCGGATATTGTACTCCTTAACCATAGCCGCAACTTCATTTTCACAGTTAGTGAGAGCTTCAATTGCCGCATTCTGGCTTATATACGGACTGCACATAATTCCATACTGGTGTATCTTGAAAATTTCATGTACAATTGGCTCAGGAGCAGCTACATAGCCAAGTCGCCATCCTGTCATAGCGTATGCCTTTGAGAAGCCGTTTACATAAATTGTACGCTCCGCCATATCCGGAAGCTCAATTATAGAAAAATGTTTTCTGCCGTATGTCAGCTCCGAGTAAATTTCATCGGAAAGCACCATAATATCAGTTCCACGGAGAAATTCAGCAATAGGCTCCAAATCCTCCCGTGTCATAATTGCACCTGTGGGATTGTTGGGGAATGGCAGTATAAGGAGCTTTGTGCGGTCTGTAACCTTATCTTTCAGATCCTCCACCGTAAGCTTGAAATTATTCTCAAGACGTGTGGGAACAGGCACGGCAACGCCGCCTACAAGCTCCACAAGGGGAGCATAACACACAAAACATGGCTCAACAACAAGCACCTCATCGCCAGGATCAATCATACCTCTGATTGCAAGGTCAATAGCCTCGGATCCACCTACGGTAACAATAATCTGGTTGTCAGGATTATATTCAACACCGTGAGTTTTCTTCAATTTATCGGTAATTGCCTGTCGCAGAGGAGCGATACCGAGGTTAGGGCCGTATACAACCTGCTTACGCTCAAGCACCTTGATAGCAGCCTTACGGATTGCCCATGGAGTTGAAAAGTCAGGCTCGCCAACGCCAAGGGAAATCACACCCTCCATAGTTGAAGCAATGTCGAAAAATCGGCGTATTCCCGACGGTTTTATATTTTTAACCCTGTTTGAAAGTACCTTTTCGTAATCTATCACTTAACACAGTCCCCTTTCGTCAACTTCATCGCTGTCGATGAAAATGCCTTTTTCCTTGTATTTTTTCAGAATGAAGTGAGTTGATGTGGAGAGAATACCCTCGATTGTAGCAAGTCGCTCGGAAACGAACAGAGCCACATCCTTGAGATTGTTTCCTCTCACTTCAACGGAAAGGTCATATGCACCCGATGACATAAGGCTAACGCTGTCAACCTGTTCATACATCATAATTGTCTTTGCAATATCGTCAAAGCCGCAGTCACGCTGTGGTGTGACTTTAAGCTGGATTGTCGCCTGAACAATGGATTTATCGTATTTGTCGTCATCAAGAATAACGCTGTAGCCCTTGATAACGCCGTCTTTTTCAAGCTTTGCGATTTCCGCTTCTGCGGCGGCGGCTGATATGCCGAGGATTTCTCCGATAGCGGCGGCAGACATACGTGCGTTCTGCTGTAATAATCTGATGATTTCGTTTTTCATTTTCTTCAAATCCTTTCATTATTCATTTGGTAAAAGGTTTATTTCAATATCACCACTCAGTTTTTCACGGAAGGTCATTTTCCATTGCACATGGGACACAGGTTCAAAGTGCAGTGCCGACAGTGCAATATGACTGTTTCCGTTTTTTCTGGCTGAGGCGAATATTGCCGTCGGACCGTCAGCACCGCCGATTATCCCTATAGAAACACTGTAATCAGACTGTGGTTCATAGGGCATATGGGGTGTTCTTTTGGGCTGTTCGTTCTGCTGAATATCGCTGATATACATTTTTGTATCAGGAATATCGGGTTCAAGAGTATACACCATAGCCCAGTGATGACGGGGAAAGAGATATTCCCCATGGGCAAAAGCTTTTTCTGCCAGTTCCTGCTGTTCATATTCCAGCACGGTCATGGTATGCTCTTTTTTTGTTATAGGGTGAGTGAATTTTATTACATCATTCACCGCAGGATTTTCAAAGGAGATACCTCCTATTGAAACGCAATTGGCACTAAGATTAAGTTTAATTGATTTTATTGCAGGCTTTCTTGCCGTTGTCCACGGAAATGAACAGCGGTATAAAAGCCAAGATTTTTCTTTATCAAGGTTATAGTGTGAAACTACATTTTCCGATTCCTCGGTATTTTCCATATCGCTGTAAAGAATATCTGATGAAATCCACGATACAGAACAGCCGTGTTCGCTTCGGAGCTTTTTTCCATTTACTGTGAGGGAGGCTCTGAAATCAAGGGAAAGAGGATTTTCAGCCTCAATTTCCCGACGCAATTCGTTGGAAAGAGTGTGTTCTCTGTCACGGTATTGCTCATATTTTGTGAAAAAATTTTTCAGTTTCTGCTGATTTACTTCAATACAGAAATCAGCTACAATACCTTTTCCGCAGGCGTAAAGCGCAGAGATATGCCATATACAGCCGTTCCATTCAAAAATGGAATTTACAGGGATTTCCGTGCCGCCTCTGCCTTTCTGACGGTAAAATCCGCCCTCATAGCAGACTTTCCAAATATTATTCATATCAGTTTATCCTTATGAAAACAGGCTGTCTTTTCTTGAAATAGCATATTTCATTAAATCCGCCAGCCTTAGCAAGCTCTGCACCCTCGGCAATATTTGCTCCGAGGTCACGCACCTTATGTGCGTCAGAGCCTATGGAAATGATTTTTCCGCCCAGTTCACGGAAAAGCTTTATATATTTAAGTGAGGGGAAAGTAGTGCCGAAGCCCTGTCTTATACCCGATGTGTTGATTTCAATGCCCTTGCCCTTATCGGCAAGAGTCCGCAGACTTTCAGCAATAATTTCATCAAAAAGCTTCATATTCGGAGTTATATTGTTGCGTATCTTCATATAGCGAAGGCAGTATGTCAGATGCCCTAAAACATCGAATTTCCCCCATTTACAAAGCTCATAGACCTCGGAAAAATATCTTTCGAGAAGATTATTTATTTCCGCAGTTGTCATATGGTAATAGTTTATGTAGAAAAAATCCTTTTCATCTTTAATCTGATGAACCGATGAAATTACAAAATCAAGGCGGCTGTCCGATATACATTTTTCGGCAATTTCAAGGTCAGCAAGGGGCTGTCCCAATTCCGTACCGCATATAAGATTGAAGTCCGAATATTTTTCTTTCAGTTCCGTAACGGCTGAAAGGGAGGCTTCAAAATCGTCTTTATAATTGAAATAGTCGAATAATTCCGTATTTTCGTAATGCTCCTTCGGATACCAGCAATTGCATTCACAATGGTCTGTAACAGCATAGGCGGCTAAATCAAGTTCCATTGCCCTTTCAATCATCTCCCTGATATCAGCCTCGGAATCCATAGAGTATTGTGTATGTGTGTGACAGTCGATTAACTGCAAAATAACACCCCGTTTCAGAAGAATATATTTTATTATACCACATTTTAATATGGATTTCTACCTTTTCAGTAAAAAAATACAGATTAAAATAAAAAATTAATAATACCCCTTTATTTTTTCATAATTATATGCTATAATATAGAGTGATAAATTTTTGACAACCTTTTCGTTGTCACATGGAGGTTTTTTATATGAGAGCTGTTATAACTGTTATTGGTAAGGATAATGTGGGTATTCTCCACAAGGTAAGCGGGGTATGCTCAGAAAAAGGCGTAAATGTAATCGAGGTTACTCAGAGCGTTTTACAGGATATGTTCGCTATGATTATGCTTGTTGATATTACAGGCATGACTGCCGATTTTGCAGAACTGGTTGACGATATGGCAAGCCTTGGCGAAAAGCTTGGTCTGTCTATCCACACAATGCACGAGGATATCTTCAACTCAATGCACAACGTATAAGAGAGGTTTTATAAATGCTTAACGTATACAATATACTTGAAACAATCCGTATGATTCAGGACGAATGTCTTGATATACGTACAATTACAATGGGTATTTCCCTCCTTGACTGTATCGACACCGATATTGACAAGGCCTGCGAAAAAGTTTACAACAAAATCGTTTCAAAAGCAGGAAATCTCGTAGCTGTGGGACAGCGTATCGAAAAGGAATACGGTATTCCGATAGTTAACAAGAGAATTTCTGTAACTCCCATTGCTATGCTTGCAGCTGCCTGCCCCAATGAAAATCCAGTTAAATTCGCAAAGGCGCTCCAGAGAGCTGCCGATACCTGCGGAGTTAACTTTATCGGCGGATATTCTGCACTTGTTCATAAGGGATTTTCAGCAGGTGACGAGGCGCTTATCCGTTCAATTCCCGAAGCCCTTGATGTTACACAGAATATCTGTTCTTCCGTAAATATCGGCTCTACAAAGTCGGGTATCAATATGGACGCTGTAAAGCTTATGGGTGAAATCGTAAAGGAAACTGCCGAGAGAACTGCTGACCGTGACTGTATCGGTGCGGCAAAGCTTGTTGTATTCTGCAATGCTGTTGAGGATAACCCCTTTATGGCGGGCGCTTTCCACGGTGTAGGCGAGCCTGACTGTGAAATTCACGTTGGTGTATCAGGTCCCGGTGTTGTACGTGCGGCATTGAGCAAATATCCCGATGCTTCAATTAACGAGCTTGCTGATATTATCAAAAAGACAGCGTTCAAGATTACTCGTATGGGACAGCTTGTAGGCGCAAGAGCATCCGAATTGCTTGGAGTTCCCTTTGGTATTGTTGACCTTTCACTTGCTCCAACTCCTGCTGTCGGCGACAGTGTTGCTCATATCCTTGAAGAAATGGGACTTGAAATGTGCGGTACACATGGCACTACAGCCTGCCTTGCAATGCTTAACGACGCTGTTAAAAAGGGCGGTGTTATGGCATCTTCAACAGTTGGCGGTCTTTCAGGTGCATTTATCCCTGTTTCCGAGGACGCAGGTATGATTGACGCAGCTGTTGCTGGTGTTCTCAGCCTTGAAAAACTTGAAGCTATGACTGCTGTATGCTCTGTCGGACTTGATATGATTGTGGTTCCCGGCGAAACATCTCCCGAAACAATTTCTGCTATTATCGCTGATGAAGCGGCTATTGGTATGGTTAATATGAAAACAACAGCAGTACGTCTTATCCCTGCTGTGGGCAAAAAAGAAGGCGAAATGCTTGAATTCGGCGGACTTCTCGGAAGCGGTCCTGTTATGCCTGTCAAGGATAAGTCCCCTGCCAAGTTCATCAACCGCGGCGGCCGTATTCCTGCACCTATGCACAGTTTGAAGAACTGATGAATACTATTCTCAAAAAGTTCGGTCTGACAGAGGTTTTATCTGTCACCGAACTTTCTTGCGGTCACATTAACAAGACCTATCTCTGTCAATGCAATGACGGGAAATACATATTACAGTCGCTGAACAGGGATATTTTCAAAAAGCCCGAAGTTACAGCAGATAATATATCAGCTATTGAAAAGGCATTTGAGAAATTCCCCGATGACAAGGTTTTTGTCCCCCGTTATCTATGTTGTGACGGCAGAAATTACATTGAGCATAATGGCGGCACATGGCGGATTTACACCTATACCGAGGATTGCGGCAGCTATTCTCCCTATCTCCACGGCTATGCTGTGGGGCGTTTTCTCAAAATAGTCAACTCCTGCGGCATACAGCTGAAAAACGCCCTTAATCTGCATAATTTCGGAGAGTTAAAACTCCCCTTGCGGAATATACACGGCGATACAAAGGCTGACAACATCATTTTTGGCAAAAAGCTGACGGTTATTGACCTTGACACCGCTATGCAGGGATATGTCTGTGCCGACTATGGAGATATGATCCGCTCCGTTACCGCAAAGGAATTCAGTCTGTCAGCTATAAGCGAGGCCACCAAGGGCTTTGCACAGGGACTTGACGGACTTCTCACCTCTGAAGAAACCGACTCCCTATACGATGGAATTGTGATGATAATTTCGGAGCTTGCAGAGCGTTACAGCGGCGGAGTAAGAAATTTTCCAAATAAAACAGCTGAACAATGCCTTAAAAGAGAATGTGAGCTTAAAGCACAATTAAACAAGATATGCAGCTTTAAAACGGAAATCAGCAACTTAATCAGCGGAAATTTTCACGAATAACGTCATATTGCCTTTATCCTACCCCAAAACCTTAACAGCCTTTTCGTATTGTTTTCACTTATCTGTCATAATGACAGGTTAGAATTAAACTATAGAAAGAGATGGGAAAATCTTTGAAAAGGATGAAACAGAGATGAAATATTCAGGAACATTCAGAAAAACCTTTTGTTTTCTTACAGCATTTCTTGCAGCTGTTTCTCTTGCAGGTTGCAGTACAGAAAAACCGCAGAACAGCGATATTGAAGTTTCAACAGAAGAAGTAACCACAACAGCTGAAACGACTACCCCAGCAACGGAAACCACCACCGAAGCCGAGAAAAAGCCCAGTACCGCAAATTCCGTCAGAAAGCCATATAACGAGCTTTTCTCCGACAGAGACAAATCGGCAGAATATAGCGATATTACCGCTGAAATAAAACTTGACGGCGATAAGGTGACTATAGAGGGCGACGGTGTATCTTCCGACGGTGGAATTGTTACAATCTCCAAAGAAGGTGTTTATCGTGTTTCGGGCAAACTCAATGACGGACAGATTATCGTTGACGCTGATAAGTCGAAAGTTCAGCTTGTTCTTGATAATGCGGATATAACCTGCAAAAACTCCTCTCCCATTTACGGAAAGGACAGCGACAAAATATTCGTCACACTTGTCGAAAACAGCGAAAACACGCTGACTGACGGCACTTCATACACCTTTGCAGACAAACAGAACAGTGAGCCTGACGCCTGCATTTTCAGCAACGACAGCATAACCCTTAACGGTAAAGGTTCATTGAACATAAATGCCAATTTTGCTGACGGAATCCATTCCAAAGATGATATTGTCATAACAGGCGGAAATGTTACCATAAATTCAGCCGCAGACGGTATCAAGGGCAAGGACTATGTGGCAATAAACGGTGGAAAAATCCACATTGCAAGCGGTCAGGACGGTATAAAGTCAACCGAAACTGATGATACTGCTTTCGGATTTGTTTACATCAACGGCGGCGATATTTCAATAGATGCCACAAACGACGGAATACAGGCAGAAACTGACACTGTTATCCACAACGGCAATGTTGATATCACCTGTGGCGGCGGCTATGAAAATGCTGCACCAAAGCAGAATGACTTTGGTTTCGGCGGTGGATTCAGCGGTGATTTTACACCACCCGAAGGATTTGAAAATATGACTCCTCCTGACGGCTTTGGCGGCAATTTTACTCCTCCTGAGGGATTTGAAGGCGTGACACCACCCGAGGGCTTCGAGGGAATGACACCTCCCGAAGGATTCGACGGCGGTATGAAACCACCACAGCGTAACATACAACAGACAGCCGCTGCTGCTGAAACTGAAACCACAGTTTCAGCCAGCACAAAGGGTATAAAGGGCGGATTATCCGTTGAAATCAGCGGCGGTGATATAACCGTAAATTCCGCAGATGATGCAATCCATTCAAACGGCAATATTACTATAAACGGCGGTAAATCTTCAATCTCCGCAGGTGATGACGGCATTCACGCTGATAATACACTCAGCGTATCTGCTGGAGTTGTTGATATAACAGAATCCTACGAGGGCATCGAGGCGGCTGTTATTGAAATCAGCGGCGGAGAAACATCAGTTATAGCTTCCGATGACGGTTTCAACGGCACAGACGGAACAACACAGCAGGGCGGCATGGGTATGTACTCCCAGGGTGTTGAAGTCAATATAAGCGGCGGTCTGGTGCATATAGACGCACAGGGCGACGGTCTTGACTCAAACGGAAATCTTACCGTTAGCGGCGGTACAGTTCTTGTAAACGGTCCTGAAAATGGTGGAAACGGTGCATTGGACGGAAACGGTGAAATATTTGTAAACGGCGGTATCCTTGTAGCCGCAGGAAGTTCAGGAATGGCAGAATCACCCTCCGAAAAATCCACACAATATTCTGTTTCCGCAGGTATCGGCTCAACGCAGCTAGCAGACACGCTCATAACGCTGACCGGTGAAAATGGCGATATACTGAGTTTTGCACCGTCCAAAACTTTCAGCCATATAGTCATAAGCACTCCCGACATTGAAAAGGGAAAGACATACACCATTAAAGCAGGAGGAAGCTCCACAGCTGAAAGCATATTCGGATTGTACAAATCCGGCGGCTATAACGGAAAAGGCTCGGAAATCGGCAGTTTTACAGCTGACAGCACCGTAAGCTACATAGGAACACAGTCACCAATGGGCGGTGGATTCGGCGGCGGACGCGGCAACAAAGGCGGTTTCGGCGGCAGAAAAGATTTCCAGCCCACTACTGATGAAACAGGAAATCTGATAATTCCCGAAATGCCAGATTTCCAGTTCAGAGGCGACAGAGATATGCCACGATAATCAACGACATCCTCAAATTTCATATAAACCACCTAATGCGGGGGCAGCCGAACTGTTATAGTTCGGCTGTTTCCGTGCATATAATATTCTGAAAGGAATTTAACTATGGAGAAAAAAAGAAATACAAAACTTGATTTGTTCCTGACTTTTTTCAAGATAGGAGCGTTTACTTTTGGCGGCGGATACGCTATGATCCCACTCATTCAAAAGGAAGTATGCGAGAATAAAAAATGGCTTACAGACGACGATATACTGGAGATTGTGGCAATTGCCGAATCAACACCTGGACCTATCGCCATAAACTCCGCAACCTTTGTAGGATACCGTACAGCAGGAATTTTAGGAGCAATGTGCGCTACTTTAGGCGTAGTTCTTCCCTCATTTATCATTATTACGCTTATTGCAATGGTACTACGTGAGTTCAGCAGCTACAGAGCAGTAAAATACGCATTTTTCGGCATCCGTGCAGGCGTTCTCGCTCTTATTATAAAAGCACTGATTTCAATGTACAAAAAATGCCCCAAGAATGTCTTTTCTTACTGCATAGCAGCGGCGGCATTCATTTTTGCTGCATTTACGGACATAAACGCAGTATTTATCATTATCGGCTGTGCTGTTGCAGGACTTATCTACTTCCTCACAACTGCAAGTAAAGCAAAGGAGGCAAGCAAATGATTTTACTTGAACTTTTCCTCACTTTTTTCAGAATAGGACTTTTTACTTTCGGCGGCGGATATGCCATGCTCCCACTCGTACAGGAAGCTGTTGTAAATAAAGGCTGGATGTCAAATGAGCAGATAGTTGATTTCATAGCCGTAAGCGAAAGTACACCCGGCCCCTTTGCCATAAATATATCCACATACGTAGGCAACGAAACGGGCGGCATTATAGGTGCTGTATGCGCAACTTTAGGCGTTGTCCTCCCTTCATTCATCATCATTCTCATTGTAGCGAAATGCTTTGATAAATTCCGCAAAAGCAAAGCTGTTGAGGGCTGTATGACAGGTCTGAAGCCTGCAGTTATCGGCATGATCGGCTCGGCTGTTGTATCAATCGGAATTACAGTATTTTTCCCCGATGATAAAATTACAGCAAGTGTATTCACAGAATTGCCCTTTTATATTTCCCTTGCTATATTCGCAGCAGCTCTTTTCTTTACTCTGAAAAAGAAAATCAATCCTATTATCATAATTGCTTCATCAGCTGTTGTAGGAATTATCGCAGGATTTGCGCTGGGACTCTGATAAAGATATATCAGCTGCATAACGAAATTCTGTGTAATGGCGGATATTATGTCACACCTGCAATTTCAGATCAAATCAAAAACGGGACACTCTTTCACACAGAGTGTCCCGTTTCGTTTATTCTGCCTGCTTTTTCGCAGACTTCTTATATTTTGACTTCTGACCAAAATTAAGAGATGCTGTAAGAATCTTATCCGACTTGAACAGGCGGAGTGCAAGGAACATACACACTACAAATATAACTATCTGATATACAAGACCTATGTAGAAAATTATCATATTGCCGAACATAAGGTTGGGAATTGCGGAGAATGTATGTGTGAATGGGATTGCATATACAAATATTCTTACTGCTATAGGAATTGAATTTATATCTGCAAGCATTGAAATCATATAGGGAATCATAGCACCGAACATAAGGGGCATAATCATTGTCTGAGTCTGCTTTGCGTCATTTACAAGAGAGCCGAGTACCAGTGACAGGCAGAGACAAATCATAATTGTAAGGAAAAGCTGAATTCCAACAAGGATATAATCGCCGATTCCAAGTGAAAGTCCGAGCTGCTCCATAGCTTGCTCGACGGGCATGATTTCTGTCATTGTACTTGAAATATCAGCTGTTACATTCTCTGTTGCTCCCGACATCATTGATGAAAATCCCACCATAAAGAGTACCGCCTGAAGCATAGCCACTATTGTTGCTGCAAGCATTTTAGAGCCGAGAATAGCCGTTCTTGATACAGGAGCGGAGAGGAGAGTTTCAAGTGTCTTGTCAATCTTCTCGTTGGAAATACCGCTCATAAGTCCCTGTGAAGTCATCATAATAAGTACGAATACAATAACAGGAAGTATCATATTCTGCATCATCACCTTGCTCATTATCATTGATGAGGAAACCTCTGCGGATTTATCGCTTATAACTGTATGTGCTTCTATTTTGATTGAATTGTTTATGAGGGCAACATCCTCTGCCGAAAGACCTGCTTTCTGTGCGAAAACATCGGATACTGCCTTGTTTATAAGACTTTCTGCACCGCTGTTTGTATTTGTCATATTTGACATCATAGCGGCGGACTTCATTCTTGCTATGCTTATGATTTCGGGAGCTTCACCCTTTTCAATAGCTTCTGAAAAGCCTTCGGGAATAATCACGAGGTTTTCCTTGCCTGTGTTTTCAAGAAGCGTTGCGTAATCCTCTGAACTGTCAGTAACCTCGTTTATTTTTGCTCCGTAGCCTTTGAGGGTTTCCATCATATCCTCTGTGAAATTCGTATTGTCACGGTCGCAGATAGTAACGGTATACTCCTGTTTTACAGCCTCCTCAATGGTATCGGTCATGACATTACCCATAACCATGAGTAGGCTCATAGCAACAACAAGGCTTACGATAGTCTGTACATTGAGAAGCTCTGCAAGCTCTTTTTTAAGCAGATTAAAGAACTTCATTTCCGTTCACCACCCTTTCAAATACTTCTTCAAGATTTGCGGCATTATAGCGTGTTTTCAGTTCATCAGCCGTACCTGTAACATGAAGGTGTCCCTTGGAAATAATGCCCACACGATCGGATACAAACTCGATTTCAAGCATATTGTGGGAGCTTATGAGGAAGGACATTCCCTCCTCGGCGGCAAGCTTTTTAATCATTTTGCGGATTTCTATGGCGTTGAGAACATCAAGTCCGCTGGTAGGCTCATCAAGAATAGCCAGTGCGGGCTTTGTCATAACAGCACGTGAAAGAAGCAGCTTACGTATCATACCACGGCTGTAGCTGCCGATTTTGTCATTAAGACGCTCGCCAAGACCGCACATTTTCTCTGCTCTTTCCACATATCCGTTGATAGTGTCAATATCCGTTGAGAATAATCCCGCCATAAAACGGAGGTATTTCTTACCCGTCATATTCTTGTAAGCACCTGCCTCATCGGGAAGGTATGTAATGCTCTGACGCACCTTTTCGGGATCTTTCAGAACGCTGTGACCATTTACTATAGCATCACCGTCGGTCGGTGTAAGCAATGTTGAAATCATGCGTATTGTGGTTGTTTTTCCTGCACCGTTAGGACCTATGAGTGCAAATATTTCGCCTTTGCCGATATCAAAAGAAACCTTGTCTGCTGCAAGCACCTTTGTATACTGCTTCGACAAGTCCTTGACTTCAAGAACTTTTTCCATAACTTTCACCTTTCTGAATATAGGGAACCTCTAAAAAACTGTTTGATTAAAGAAAAAAACAGATAGGTGCGTCAGCTGCAAGGAAACTTTCCGAAGGCGTGCTGTCACACTCCAAGGGAAGTTGACAAAGCAGATGACGTGCATAGCTGCATTTTTACTTGTATTTAATTATAACATGTTATCATAATAAAGTCAATATTTTTTGTTATTCATACTTATATTCTATATATTAACATTAAACACAAAATATACACAAAGAAGTCATAAAAATTTTATATCTATCATCAATCATTTCCCCTTGAAATCCGACAAAAAAACTGTTATAATTATAAAGCATGGTTGTTATAAAAACAGTGGGACAAGCCGAATAATCCCCACAAAAAATCATAACAACACAATCGAAAAATTTAAGCTTGAAAAAGCAGATCGGAGACGATGATGGAAAACAAATCAAAAGAATTCAAACCCTACATACCCGCTGATAAAGTAACTCCCGAGCTTACAGTTACCTCAATCTTTATGGGTATACTCCTCGCCATTATTTTTGGTGCGGCAAACGCTTATCTGGGACTTCGTGTAGGTATGACCGTTTCAGCCTCAATCCCTGCGGCAGTTATCGCCATGGGCGTTATCAGAGTTCTTCTCAAGAAAAACTCAATCCTCGAAAGCAACGTGGTACAGACAGTAGGTTCCGCCGGTGAATCCCTTGCGGCTGGTACTATCTTTACTCTGCCTGCACTTTTCCTCTGGGCTAAAGAAGATATAACTTCCAAGCCAGGTATTCTCGAAATCACACTTATTGCACTTATAGGCGGACTTCTCGGTGTATTCTTTATGGTACCTCTGAGAAATGCCCTTATCGTTAAGGAACACGGCACTCTCCCCTATCCTGAGGGAACAGCTTGTGCTGAAATCCTCCTTGCAGGTGAAAACGGCGGTGCAAATGCTTCAACTGTTTTCGCAGGTATGGGTTTTGCGGCAGCATTCAAATTCATAATCGATGGTCTGAAGGCAGTTCCCGGTGAGGTTGCCTTCAAGGTAAAGGGCTATGCAGGTGAATTCGGTACACAGATTTACCCTGCTGTAATGAGCGTTGGTTATATCTGTGGCTTCAGAATATCCTCCTATATGTTCTCAGGCGGTGTTCTCAGCTGGCTTGTACTTATTCCCCTTATCGTTCTTTTCGGCGAGAACGTAATTATGTACCCAAGCACAGAGCAGACAATCGGTGAAATTTACGCTGCAAGCGGTGCTTCAGGTATCTGGAGCAACTATGTAAGATATATCGGTGCAGGTGCGCTTGCCGCCGGTGGTATCATCAGCCTTATCAAGTCACTTCCTATTATTGTACGTACATTCAGAGATGCTATCAAGAGCATGAGCGACAAATCCGGTGTTAAGTCCAACGAAAGAACAGCACAGGATATTAATATTAAGGTAGTTATCGGCGCTATCGTTATTCTCACTCTCCTTGTATGGCTTATCCCTGCAATTCCAGTTTCACTTCTCGGGGCATTGATTATTGTAGTATTCGGCTTCTTCTTTGCAACAGTATCTTCAAGAATGGTTGGTCTTGTAGGAAGCAGTAACAACCCTGTTTCAGGTATGGCAATTGCTACACTTCTTCTCTCTACACTTATTCTTAAATTCACAGGTGCAGAGGGTGCAGCAGGTATGACAGCTGCTATTGCTATCGGTTCTATTATCTGTATCGTTGCTGCTATTGCAGGTGATACTTCACAGGATTTAAAGACAGGCTATATTCTTGGTTCTACACCTAAAAAGCAGCAGTTAGGCGAAATTATCGGTGTTGTTGCAGCTGCTCTTACAATCGGTGCAACTCTTTATCTCCTCGACACATCACTTGGCTTCGGTACTGATGAGCTTCCTGCTCCTCAGGCAACTCTTATGAAAATGATTGTTGAAGGCGTTATGAGCGCTGACCTCCCTTGGAATCTTGTATTCATCGGTGTATTTATTGCAATTCTCATTGAGGTTATCGGTATCCCCGTACTTCCTTTTGCTATCGGTGTTTACCTCCCTATCCACCTTAATGCCTGCATTATGGTGGGCGGTATCATCCGTCTTATCTTCGACAAGATGAAAACAGATAAAATCGGTGAACAGCGTAAGAAGGACATCATCAATGACGGTATCCTTTTCACATCTGGTATGATTGCAGGTGAGGGACTTGTAGGCGTTCTTATCGCTCTCCTCGCTGTATTTGAAATTGACAAGGTTCTTGATATTTCCGGAAAACTCAATTTACCACCAACATTATCAACTGTATTAAGCCTTGTTCTGTTTGCTCTCATTATTCTTACACTTCTCAAGTTCTCTATCTGGAAGAAGCCTGCAAAGGTAAACAAGACAAATGAAAAGTAAATCAAACAGCGAAAATTATGTTGAGAAAATCCCCGTCCGCAATGAGGAAATAAACTGGTCGGTTGAAGATGACGGACTTGTAACCCTCCATATGGAAAACAAGGGAATCGCCAACAAAATCGCACAGAAACTTCTTAAGAAGCCGAAGATTTCCCATATTCATCTTGATGAAATGGGAAGCTTCATATGGCTTCAGATTGACGGAGAAAAGACCATTTTCGATATTGGCAAACCCGTCGAGGAACACTTCGGCGAAAAAACTCTGCCTCTGTATGAACGTCTTTCAATGTTCATACGTACACTTGAAACAAACGGTTTTGTTTACTGCAAAAATGCGGAAAATCCGTCAGACTGAATTTAACTTTCATTCCTGTCAATGACGACAGGTGTGATATATATCCCGGCTTGATTTTCGCCGGTGAAGGAGGAAATATTATGGATTCAAACAAAAGACCTGATACAATGGAACGTATCACTACCCCCGAGCTTGCTAACGCTTTCATTGACGAGCAGGTTGCAGCTGTAAAGGCACAGGTGGGTGACAAAAAGGTTCTTCTCGCACTTTCAGGCGGTGTTGACAGTTCAGTTGTTGCTGCGCTCCTTATCAAGGCTATCGGCAAACAGCTTGTATGCGTTCACGTAAACCACGGCCTTATGCGTAAGGGTGAAAGTGAGCAGGTTATTGAGGTTTTCCAGAACCAGCTTGACGCTAACCTTATTTACATCGACGCTACAGATCGTTTCCTTGACCTTCTCGCAGGCGTTGACGCTCCCGAAAAGAAGCGTAAAATCATTGGCGGTGAATTTATCAAGGTGTTCGACGAGGAGGCAAGTAAGCTTGAAGGTATCTCATTCCTCGCACAGGGTACTATATACCCCGATATTCTCGAAAGTGACGGCGTAAAGGCTCATCACAACGTGGGCGGACTTCCCGAAGATATGCAGTTTGAGCTTGTTGAGCCTGTTAAGCTTCTCTACAAGGACGAGGTTCGTGTAGTTGGTAAGGCTCTCGGACTCCCTGCTGAAATGGTTGACCGTCAGCCATTCCCCGGCCCTGGTCTTGGCGTAAGATGTCTTGGTGCTATTACTCGTGACCGTCTTAACGCTCTCCGCGAGGCAGACGCTATTCTCCGTGAGGAATTTGATATTGCAGGTCTTAATCAGACTGTATGGCAGTATTTCATCGCTGTTCCCGATATGAAGAGTGTTGGCGTAAGAAACGACAAGAGATATGAGGGTTGGCCTGCTATTATCCGTGCTGTCAATACTACTGACGCTATGAGCGCTACTATTGAGGAAATCCCCTATGCACTCCTCCACAAGATTACTGCTCGTATCACAGCAGAGGTTGAGGGTATTAACCGTGTTCTCTACGACCTCACTCCCAAGCCTGTTGGTACTATTGAGTGGGAATAATAAACAAGACCTCAGAAACAGCGTATCTACGCTGTTTCCGAAGCCTTAAAATCTCAGTGATAACAATTTGATAACAGGGAGCTGAACTGAATTGTTCTGCAATTCAGGTGGCTTAGACGTTGCGCCACTCTTTCGAGGGCTCATGTTTACCGCAGTCATCGGTCGTTTTCGGCCAGTTAAGCTTCCATTCTGTATATTCGACCTTGCTGATTTTACCGTCAGCAAGGTCTTTTTTTCGTCTCTGCCACTCAGAAAGGAAACCAGTCATCAGAATAGAGTCGAAAACAACACCCTTGCGTTTGTTGCCGTATTCGTCCTCACAGTCCTCAATAATGATTGGATAATGCTCGTCAAGCTCAAAAAGCATCATCATAATCCCCTCCGCTCCGAGTATCTCGTCATCAGCGAGAAAGCGTGGATTCACATCAAGCACTTCGGCAAGCTTCTCAACAAGTGCCTGCTTTGGTGTGCGAGTACCTGATTCATACTGTGCGATACGAACATCAGCGGATTTCTCATCAAATCCTACTGCAACACCAAGCTGTTTCTGTGTCATTCTTCTCAGATCACGAATACGGTGTATCTTATTTCCGATAATGGACATGGTGGTTCACTCCTTATAATATAGTTCTGTTTGTAAAGACATTATAACATATTTGTTTAAGATAGTCAACGGATACTAAACAAAAAAATTTAGAAAAATTTTCATTTAGGGGTTGACAAAAGCAAATTTGTTTAGTATAATTATATTAAGCAAAAATGTTTAGAAAGAGAATTTTGCTTTATCGGATACAAAACGGTGTCTGATATAACACAGAACAAAAAACATGAAAGGAATGACTATCTATGTCAGAAAAATTTATCCGTGCAGAGGAAGTCGCTGAGGTTATGGAAATCTCCGTTCCGTATGCGTACAAAATCATCAAAAAGCTCAATGCTGAACTTGATGCCAAGGGCTACATCACCATCACCGGCAGAGTAAACCGTGAATATTTCAATGAGAGGGTATACACGGTGAACGCTCCAGAAAAGAAAGAAGGTGAGCAGTAATGTCAATTCATAAAGATAAAAACGGCTCATGGTATGCTATGGTACGTTATGATGACTGGGATGGCAAACGCAAGCAAAAATGTAAGCGTGGCTTTGTTACCAAACGTGAAGCTCAGGACTGGGAGCGAAGATTTCTGCTCCAGCAGAATGGTGATCTGGATATGCTGTTCAAGGACTTTTATAAGCTCTATGAGGAGGATATGAAAAGTCGCTTGAAACAGAATACATGGGAGCATAAAGCTTATGTCATCAAGTCGAAGATACTCCCCTATTTCGGGGAAAAGCGTATGAAAGACATACAGGCGAGGGACGTTCTTTCGTGGCAAAATGAACTTCTTCGTTATCGTGATAAAAATGGCAAGCCCTATTCTGAAACCTATCTGAAAAATCTGCATAATCAGCTTTCTTGTATCTTTAATCATGCTGTCCGATTCTATGATCTCAGTGCCAATCCAGCCGCCAAAGCTGGAAGTATCGGCGTGAAAAATGCCAAAGAAATGAACTTCTGGACAAAAGACGAGTACCTGAAATTCTCCGAAGTGATGATGGATAAGCCTCTCTCCTACTATGCGTTTGAGATGCTGTATTGGTGCGGAATCCGTCTCGGTGAGCTGCTTGCTCTCACAGCTGAGGACTTTGATTTCAAGAATCAAACAGTCACTATCTCGAAGTCCTATCAGCGTATTAAGAATCAGGATGTCATCACTGATCCCAAGACCAAGAAAAGTAACCGCACAATCAAAATACCCGATTTTCTTTGTGAGGAAATGCAAGAGTACATCAATATGCTGTATGACCAGAAGCCTGATGACCGCCTTTTCCCCATATCCAAAAGCTATCTGCATCACGAAATGGACAGAGGTGTGAAAGCAACCGGATTAAAGCGTATTCGTATCCACGATCTGCGTCATAGTCACGTTTCCCTACTTATTGAGCTTGGCTTCTCGGCGGTTGCAATCGCTGACCGTGTAGGACACGAGAGTATCGAAATCACCTATCGTTATGCACATCTGTTCCCATCTAAGCAGACAGAAATGGCGAATAAGCTTGGTGAGTTAAAAAAGGGAGGTGAAAATTATGTCAGCGAAAAATCTTGATAGCAAGGGCAGATTCAGAGCTAAAACAATTGGTTTTCGTGTATCGCCTGAAGAAGATCAGCTAATCAACTCAGCTGTGGCTCTTTCGGGAATGACAAAACAAGACTATATCGTGAAACGACTTCTCTGCCGTGATGTTGTTGTACAGGGCAATCCGAGAGTGTATAAGGCTCTGAAAAATCAGCTTGCCGAGGTTCTTGCAGAACTGAAAAGAATAAAAAATGGTGCAAATATTGATGCCGAACTGCTTGAAACAATACGCTTAATCAACATCACACTCTACGGCTTGAAAGGAGAATACGAATGACAATAAAAGAAGAAATGACCGCTCCCGTTGCACCTATTGGCGTAGGTGCGGAGCAGTCATCCAAAAACTTTACCAGTACTATTATAACAGAAACTAAGAAAAATTGCAACCCTGAAGCTGAATATTTCGCTCGAAAGCAGATAGAAATGCTCAATAAGATGAATCCGAATTACATTGAAACGGTATCAATGCCTGAACTTTATGAAATGGTGTATACTGGCAAAGCACCGATTATTGACGGTCTGCTTTATCCTGGAACATATTTGTTTGTCGGCTCTCCGAAAGTCGGTAAAAGCTTTATGATGGCACAGATAGCCTATCACGTAAGTTCGGGGACGTCTATGTGGAATTGCGAAGTCCGCAAAGGAACAGTACTTTATCTTGCTTTGGAAGATGATTACAAGCGTTTACAGGCAAGACTTTACAGAATGTTTGGTACAGAAATGACTGAGAATCTTTTCTTTTCAGTAGCTTCAAAATCACTCGGACAAGGTTTAAATGAACAGCTGCGAAGTTTCATAACAAATCACCCTGATACCAATCTTATTATTATAGACACCTTGCAGAAAGTCCGTGAATGTGACAGCGATAATTACAGCTATGCAAAGGATTATGAAATCATAACGCAATTGAAATCTTTTGCTGACAGTATGGGAATATGCCTGTTGCTTGTTCATCATACAAGAAAGCAAAAAGCAGATGACGGATTTGATATGATTTCTGGAACGAATGGATTGCTTGGAGCAGCTGACGGTGCATTTCTTCTTCACAAAGAAAAACGCACCAGTAGAAATGCCGTTCTTGAAATTTCAGGACGTGACCAACAAGACAGAAAATTTCATCTTATCCGTAATGAACAAACACTTGCTTGGGATTTGGAACGTGTGGAAAATGAATTATGGAAAGAACCTGCTGAACCATTGCTTGATGAAATAGCAAAATTAATTACAAAAGATACACCGGATTGGATTGGAAATGCAACTGATTTATCGAAAATTTTGCAAGTGGATATTCCTGTTAATTCGCTTACGAAAAAGCTGAATGTCAATGCAGGAAAATTGTTGAATGACTATGGAATAAATTATCATTATACGAAAAATCACGAGGGCAGATTTCTCGAATTTCACTTAGTGAGTGAATCCCCGTGACAGTTCGTGACGGCTGTGACGGTTTTTGTGGCGATATAAAATAACCGTCACAACTGTCACCAACCGTCACGCAAGGGAGTGCAGAGGGAACGGCTGCCTCTCAGAGAGCGCCTGTATTTGTGATGGAGGAAGAATTCCCCGTCACAAGTACTATGGCGTTACAAATGGCGCAGCCTTTTGTAAAACACGGCTCTTTGAGCCGTCCTATCGCAAGCACAATGCCGTCACTCTCATCAATCAATCGTGACGGTTTGTGCTTGCCCATTGTGAATATGAAATGAGGTGAATTATGAAAGAAAAGAGAATTTCGTTCTGTCAAGGTAAGGGCAGCCTTACACATAATAATCGGGAGTTCATTGCGGAGAATATTGACCGAAACAGAATCAAGGATAATGTTACATTTATCCGTCAGGATTTGGGTGAGGCTTACGACCAGCTTTTCGCTGAATCGACAGAGCGTTATAATGCAAAACAAAAGCGAAATGACAGAAAAATTCACGGTACATATTATGAAAGCTTATTTCATCAGAAACCGTCAAATACAGTTGTTACAGCTGCCGACAAACGAAAAAGCTTTTACGAGGACGTTGTACAAATTGGTAAAATGGATGATTCGGGAGTCGGTACAGAGGATGCTGAACTTGTTGCAGAATGTCTGAAAGAATATATGAGTGATTTTCAATCAAGAAATCCAAACTTTTATGTTTTCAATGCAGTTCTGCATATGGATGAAGCTACACCGCATCTGCACATTGACTATATCCCCATAGCACACCACAAACGTGGG
This sequence comes from Ruminococcus sp., assembly GCA_017558505.1. Classification (GTDB taxonomy): domain Bacteria; phylum Bacillota; class Clostridia; order Oscillospirales; family Ruminococcaceae; genus Ruminococcus. The sequence goes on from JAFYUM010000034.1 coordinate 33,200, forward strand.
CAGGATATCCAGAATGGTATCGCAAAGGCTTTGGAAGAAATGGGATACGGTACGGGTAAGCAGGCTATTGCTCGTTGGCGAGCAGCTGAGGTTGAAGTGCTGAATAAAATTTGCCTTGAACATGGAATTGAACCTCTGCCGCCTGAAAAGTCCAGAGGTAGCCTTGAAGTAGCTGAGTACAAGGAGCAGATGAAAAAGGTTGATGAACTTGCTTCTATTGAAAAAGAAAAGAGGTCAGCTGTTGCATATCTTGAATCAGAAATGGATGAAAAAGCTGAGAAACTTTTGGAAATCAATGCAGAACTTGATGCTGTAGAGAAAAAACAAGTTAAGCTGATAGATATTGACAGCGTTGAAACGAAAAAGTCTGTTTTCGGCGGCAAGGTTACTGTTTCAAAAGAGGATTATGAAACTCTTTCTGACTTGGCGAAAAAGCACGTTATAAATAACAAGCAGATAAAAAAGCTGAAATCCGAAAATGCTGAACTTCGCAAAGAAAATGCAGAATTGAGAAAGATTGCAGAAAAGCAAAATGCTGAACTTGAAAAATACAGACAGCCTGCGACTTTCTCACGTGAAAATCTGAGTAAAGACAGTCAGCGAATCTCAAAGCAAGAAGATTTAACACGCAAACTGAAAAGAGCAATGATAGTTATTGAAAAATACGGTTTGAAAGCCGAATATGAAAAGACAAAATTTAATTCAACCAATAGATTTGAATTAGAATAGGAGTGTTTAATATGATAATCAGAAGCAAAGATAAAGTTAATGTAAATGGCAAGAATAATCCCGTTTGGATTCTCGATACCGATGCCTTGACCGTCACCCAAAACACACCCGATGTCGAGCCGAACGTGACAATATTCAACTCCGACCATATCAAGTATCATCTGCACTATTCTGCTGAGTACCGTCCTGCAAGGCTGAAAAAGCTCGTCAACGACGGAACAATTCTCAGCTACTTGACCAATCTTGACCATTCTGTAACAGAAGCCATTGAACGTCAGGTCGGAATAATGCTCGAAAATGATACAGAGTATCTCAGAGCCGTGGAGGTCGGTGATCTTGTCAAAGCGAAAGGTCTGGAGAACATGGATCGCCTATGTGCAAGAGAGCCTATATATGCGGCTATGGTGTATGTGTGATGATATAGCATAAAGAAATAGTCGTCAATATAGCAACAAGGCAGTCAATATTTCTGACTGCCTTGTTTTAATATCAAATCCCTTTTAATATGCCTTTATCTAATATAAGTTCAATATGCTTTGCAAAATACGGGAAAGCCTCTTCGTTATGGTCTATGACAACTATTGTTTTTCCTTTAACTATCATACCTATAAGGAATGATACTACGCTATGTATTTCTGTTAAGCTCAGACCCTTAAACGGCTCATCAATGCCAAGAACATCGGATTTGGTGTTCCGCAGTTTTAAGAGCTTTATTCGTATATTCTCACCGCCTGACAGCGTAGATGTAGGCTGGCCAATTAGTAAATGCCCCAACAATATAGATGAAGCATTCTCTAATACATTTGTTATCTTAGGATTAATATCCTTAAAATACTCTGCTGCTTCATCTACAGTCATTCTCCATATATCAAATATGGATTGCCCCTTGATTTTATGCTTAGATAGATTCTTATTAAAGCCTGTTCCAACGCAGTCGGCACATTCAAGGCGCAACACAGAAGTCTTTTCACTACCAAATTCAATATAACCTGCCCCTAAACAAGATGGACAACAACCCTCGTTTCCAGTATTGTTTGAAAAATAATTCTTTTCCTTTTTGAATTTCTTTGCAAACGTACTGAATATTTCAGTAGCAATGTCTAATGCGGTAGCCACATTTGAATTCTTATTACCTAATATCGGGCGCTGGTTCACAAAAGCATAACTCTCAAAAAACTGTGGAAAATATTCTCTGATCAATGTTGATTTTCCAATTCCAGATGCACCTGTGATGAGATTGAGGCAACCTTCCGAGAGCTCAATATCAACACCATTATACTGATATATCTTGCTGTTCAGTACAACTTTTATGGGTAAACCGAGAGTATGCTCAAGTTTCAACATCGGAATTTTCTGTTTCTCGATATATTGTTGTGCATCAATCAGATAACCGCCATTTCTTCCGCTTTTTTCGCCAAGAGCAACGATTGTCTGAGCGGATTTTACAAATATATCGGTATGATCCACGATAACAAGGGTATGCTTATCTTTAAGTTCAATAATACTATCAAATATTTTCTTTTTTTCCTTGCCTGATAAGCCAGCTAACGGCTCATCAAGAACAATCAGCAAATCTGTCAACTGAGTGTTAAATACCTGCACCATACGCAAGCGCTGAAGCTCTCCGCCTGAAAGCGTTGGGATAGAACGATTGAAAAACAGGTATCCAAGATTAAAATCAATAGTTTTCTGCAAAAATGTATCAATAGCATCTAATGCAAAAGTCAACGATTCAATTTTTTTATTTTTTCTAATAGCTTTATTGACTTTTAATAGATCAGCAAAAGGTGTAATCATATATTCACCGATAGATACGCCGCCAACTTTGATTTCATCATGGGAGGAAGCATATTTCTTTCCTTGGCAGTGTGGACATACCGTGTCAGAATAGTATTTATCACTTATGCTTGTACCAACAATAAGTGGCTTCTCACACATTACACCGTAAAACTTTGTAGTACGGCTCGATTTAGAATTTACCTTATGATAAAGAATCTGATACTTTGACTTACTTTCCCCGTAAAGGAATGTCTGCCTTTCTTTATCAGTAAGTTCTCTAAACGTCTTGTTAGAATCAATGTCGACTTCATTGCAAAACTTTTCAATGATACTACGATAGAAATCCTTATATCTGTCCCAACACCTTACAGGATTATCTTTAAGCTTAGTATTAAAGCTTATCAGCTTATTAACATCCAGCTCCTTAACAGTTCCTATACCGTGACATACTTCACAAAGATTGCTCTCCCTGTTTAGAACAAAGAAATCTTCGCTAACACCCGATATAACTGAGAAAATAAATCCTATATACCTATTGATGCCGAAATACGTGCCAATGGTTGAACGCATATTATTGTTATAATTGGCTTGCTTCAACGGAACAGCAGCCAACATATTACGATACCCTTTTACCTTATAGGTAGGATCGGAAGCGTCATCAGCAAACATAGACATAAACTCATGTTGACCAATTTGTGCAACAGTATCGTAGGCAAGTGAGGATTTACCACTTCCAGACGGTCCGATAATTAAGTTGATAGCGTGCTTTTCAAGGCTGACATCAATGTTTTTGAGGTTGTTGGTTTCAACTCCCCATACATCAATAGTGTCAATCATCTTTTTTTCTCCTGTCACATATAATTCGATATAAATCTCGAATCAGAAAGTCAAGGGTAATTTTTGAATGTGTACAAAATCGAGTATCAATCGAATGAATAGTATTTCCCTCTTTTAAATACATAGCATTTATCGGACAACCGCCTCCACATATTCCAAGAGCAGAGCAATCAAGGCACTCCTCATGATTTATCGGAGTAAGCTGTGACCACTCTATAAAGTATTCATTTTCAATACAATTAAAATCAATATCATTAACATCTGTCACAAAATATTTTTTATTATAAAGACATCCGTGACAAATTCCTACTTGTCCATTAGGTGCAATAACAATTTGTCCACCTGCCGTGGCAGCACAATCTGAATAATAAACTTGTGCTTTCGTAAAAGCATCAAGTTTTCTCATCATTCTATCTTCATATATTCCCAGCTTTCTTAATTCGATGAATTCGTCAATAATAAATTTGGCTGCTGCTTCATTATATGAATCTGGAACAATAAACGTATCGCTCGACATCATTATATTGAAACCAAACGATCTAACATTATATTCCTTTATTAATTTAAGTACACTATCTTTATGTTTTATTGTTTCCTCGTTAAGAGTTACTGAAAGCGAAAAATCAGCTTTATGCTTTTTTAACAATGAAAGAATTTCTAAAAGCTCATTAAAAATTGGTTTCCCAAATCTGTCCACTCTCATCGAATTGTCTTCCTCTGAAAAGCCATCAATAGAAATACCGATACCAACATGAAGTTCGTTTAATCTTTCTATTCTTTCTTCATTCAAAAGAATACCGTTAGTCACCATAGTTAATTCGAGATTCTTTAATATGGGCTCCGTCTTCTTAAGTTCGTTGAGCTTTGAAGCGATATGGAGCAGAGTAGGGTAATTGACCATGGGTTCGCCGCCGTAAAAAATCACAACTGGCTTCTGGTGTTCAAAATTTAATCCAGATTTTTTAAGTTGAGCAAGATAGAAATCAATCGCTTTATCAGCAGTATCTTCTGACATATTCTTCAATTCAAATTGTTTTCTCTTTAAAGTATCGTTATTACCTAGAAAGCAATACTTACAAGCTAAATTACACTGTTCACTTAGAATCATATAACATACACTTATGGCAGGACGAGTTATACGAGATCTTATAAATGCCAAAACTTTATCATCTTCATCATCTGATATCGTAAGTATCTTGCATTTTCTTAGTAGCTGCACCTCATCCTTTATATTTTTTGGAGCATTGTTAAGATCAATACAAAAAGAGCTTGCAAGCCACTCCTGCAAGCTCCGATAAGTATCTCTCTCCAAATAAACTGGCTTCATACGTAGTGAATGATAAAGAGCAACTGAATCACCTAAGTCAAATGTATGTGTAAAGCGAGAGAGTTTAATCATCAAACTGCCTCCCACTCAAGCTCCATGGAAATATCATTACTCACGCATCCAGTACACTGACTTATGCATTTTTCACAACGACCGCAAGAGCAACTGTTACAAGCAACACATCGGCATTTAGGCATACATATTATTTCTTCATCACATTTGATCTTTCCATATAATTCTTTATAATCAAATTCGGTAGCGTTCATAAATACCAACTCCTTAGTAGCAAAAATGTTTGTATAGTAGTGTTGAATTCCACTACATCATTTTTATTATAGCACAACAATAGTAGAAAGTCAATACCTTAACACTATAATTACTGTATATTCAAGCATCTAAATATTTCAAAAAAACTTGTGAAATATAACGAATAAATTGTATTTGAACAGTTAATGAAATACTCTTGACAACCGCCTAAATCTGCGCTATAATATCAAATAAGGAGCAAGCCACCAGGCACATATTCTCCTATAAGTCGCTGGATTTCGTTATCAATCCGCTAACAATATGATAACGGGGAATCAGCGGTCGATTATCGTACAGAGCAAAATGGATAACTGAGATACCACAGAGTATATTTCCTAAACAAATTTGTTTAGGTTCTGCTGCTCTTTGAGGAGTGGGAATAATCGTAGATACTCCACTGGTTAAACAGCAACATCTGAAATATAATAAAAACACAGAGCTATCTGATTATTGCAATCAGATAGCTCTTTTATTTTATATCATTTTACACATTTGATTTTCGAAATTATTTTCAAAGCCACAAAGCTGATTACAACTGAAATTATGGAAATGCCTGCCATGAACAGATAATTTTCAACATATGAAAATTTCTGGAAGTAATAAAGGTTATTTACAACAAGCCTGCCTACATAGTGATTCATGTATATCCACATTGAAACAGTACCGCAGTGTCTGAATATCTGCTTATCAAACAATTTTGAAATGTAACTCTTACCGCTGAAAACAACAGCAAGAAATATCGGAAACAAAAGAAATGCTGGAAACAGACAAAAACAATTTTATAAAGTCAATCTGATAGTTTTTCCTTTTCGCTTTATTTTGCATATATTTTCAGGTAGCCTCCAAAACATAAAGCAATACCGATAAGCAAAATGTACATACGGAAGTATTTGTGTAAATTATTGGGGGAAAGCTTTCTTCAGAAAGTTTCCCCCACAAAATCTGCATAATACTTCTATACGGGTAGTCTGCTTAACGATACTGCCTTGATTTTTATTTATAATGTAGCATATAAATTTGTTTCCCATGCAGGAATATATAGCTGGTGACGAATATACAGCTTATAATTGGGGTTGAGCATTTTCACAAGTAAAGGAAGCTCAAATATATCCTCGTTTCTATGATACAGTGAAACCATAAGCTTCGGTGAATAACGTGCAATTGTCTGTGCAGCACCCCATATAGCCTCACGCTCGAAACCCTCAACGTCCATTTTTATAATGGTTGCCGCTTTGCGTCCAAGAATGCTGTCAACGGAACGGGCAGAAATAAGATTTTCCGAATCAGCTGAAATCGCCGACTGTCTGCCTGCCTTGGCAGCAAAGGGAAGTTCAGTATCAATACACCATGCCGCTGAATTATAAGTATATACCTGCTTCATTCCATCCACAAACTTCATAAGCTTCTTATAATTCTTCTTATCAGGCTCTACTGCATAAATACCTGCATATCTGCCGTGGGTGAATTCAAGCACTTCGCGGATTGTATCACCGTTGTATGCGCCTAAATCAACGTATGTTTCTCCCATATGTGGCTTGATTATCTCACGGTATATCTCCGACTTCGGAGTTGTTACCGCATCAAGATAGCTTATATCACCGCTTATTTTGAAATTGATGATATTGGCATAAACCCTGCGTGAATAATCATCGGCAAGGCTGTCATAAACCTCACGAAGCTTTTCAGCATTCTGCACGCAGTACTCATATGTAAACAGTCCGCCGCCTGTTACAGGAACATCAGGCACATAAAGAGTATGCTTTGCTGCAATTTCATGTATTCTGTCAACGATTGACTGATAGCCTGCCGCAAAGGCAAGAACAACAACAAAGTCGTTTTCAAGCTCCTCAACCTCAGAAAGCTTCATTACCTTATACCCCTCAAAGGAATGGCCTCTTACAAAATCATCGCTGGCAAAAATACCTTTAAGCTGTATATCGCACTTGCGGAATACAGACATAATCTTCAGGGCACCATCGCCCATACCATAAATATAGATTGGTCTTTTTTCCGCTTTGAGTTTATCCCATGCGGTCTCTTTTTCTTTTATAAAGGAAATCATATTCTACTACTCCGAAAAAATGATAATATCAGAAAAGGTCTGAATCTACAGATACATCATCTGCGAAATCACCTGGAATTACGCCAACCATATCACGGCCACGAATACCGTATCTGTCACGCATATTATTCATATGCTTGTCAATAAGGTTAGAAACCTGACGGACGCACTTTATGCTCTTTACTTCCTTTGTGGGAGTATCAGCGTCCTTACTGTGAATAATTATGGTTCCGCAGCCGAATAATCTCTGGAAGAACGGACGCTGCACGCTTTTATCAATTATCTTGTAAAGGTCAATTTCGTCCTCCTCAACATTAAAAAATCCTACTCTTGTTATAAACTTTGTAGACGTGAGATAATATCTCGTAAATGAAAGGGGCAATCCAAAAAGTGTACGCTTTTTATCTGTCCATACATATTTTATTTCTTCTTTAGCCATAACGATTCTCCTTTCGGCTTTGGAAATAACTTTCCTTATACTATTTTACCACAAAACAAGAAATAAGTCAACAGCAATTTAATTAAGAATTCAGAATTATGAATTACGAAATAAGAAATAATAATCGGGCGGAAATTCTTCCGCCCGAAATAATCCTTAATTATTCAACTGTTACGCTCTTTGCAAGGTTTCTCGGCTTATCTACGTCGTATCCCTTTGCTACGGATACATAGTAGCCAAGAAGCTGGAGAGGAATTACTGAAAGGCTTCCTGCAAAGTGAGGATCAGTCTGAGGAATGTAAACTGTAAAGTCAGCTAAATCCTCCATGCTGTAGTTGCCATAAGTTGTAAGTCCCATAAGTGATGCACCACGGCTCTTAACCTCAACCATGTTGCTTACTGTCTTTTCATAAAGGTCAGGCTGTGTGAGAATACCAATTACAGGAATCTTATCCTCAATAAGGCTGATAGGTCCGTGCTTCAGCTCACCTGCTGCGTAAGCTTCGGAGTGGATATAGCTGATTTCTTTCATCTTTAAGCTGCCTTCAAGACCAATTGCGTAGTCAATGCCTCTGCCGATAAAGAACGCATCCTTGCAGCCTGCAAGCTTGTTTGCGTACCACTGGATTCTCTCCTTATCCTCAAGGATTTTCTCAATCTTTTCAGGAATTGTGTTAAGCTCTGCGAGAAGCTCATCATATACTGACTGCTCCATTTCACCTCTTGCAAGAGCAAACTGCATTGCAAGGAGATAGCCTGCAATAAGCTGTGTGCTGTATGCCTTTGTTGTAGCAACTGAAATCTCAGGACCTGCAAGTGTATAGAATACGCTGTCAGCCTCACGTGCAATTGATGAGCCTACAACATTTACAATACCGAAAGTCTTAACACCTGCATCCTTTGACATACGGAGAGCAGCAAGGCTGTCGGCTGTTTCGCCTGACTGGCTTACAATAATAACAAGGCTGTTCTTTGCAAGCTGCATCTTTCTGTAGCGAAACTCTGAAGCAAGTTCAACACGAACAGAAATTGAAGAAAACTCCTCAATAACGTACTGTACAGCCATACCAACGTGATAAGCAGAACCACAGGCTACAATGTAAATCTGCTGGATTTCCTTCATTTCCTCATCAGTAAGACCATGCTCACCAAAGTCAATTCTGCCGTTCTTTACAACTGAATTGATAGTATCTCTGATAACCTTGGGCTGCTCGTGGATTTCCTTGAGCATAAAGTGCTCGTAGCCGCCCTTTTCAGCAGCAGCTGCATCCCACTTGATTTCAACGAGTTCCTTCTGAATTTCTTCACGGTCAATATTGTAGAAAGTTGCAGTACCCTTTGTAAGCTTTGCAATTTCCATATTGCCGATATAGTATACATTTCTTGTATACTTTAGAACAGCAGGAACGTCAGATGCAACATATGTTTCGCCGCCTGTGATACCTATAATCATGGGGCTGTCCTTACGTGCTGTGTAGATTTCGCCGGGGAAATCATTAAACATTACACAAAGAGCGTATGAACCTCTGATACGGATCATTGCTCTTGCAATGGAATCAACAGGTCCCTGACCATATTTCTTGAAGTAGTAATCAATAAGCTTTACAGCAACTTCTGTATCTGTCTGGGAATTGAAAGTATAACCGCTTTTTGTAAGCTTTTCTTTAAGTTCCTGATAGTTTTCAATAATACCATTGTGTACAGCAACAACATTATTGTCATCACTGGAATGAGGATGAGCATTGAGAGTAGATGGCTCACCGTGTGTTGCCCAGCGTGTATGACCGATACCGCAGCAGCCGCTTACAGCTTCGCCGTCGTTTGTCATTTTCTTAAGTACCTCAAGCTTACCCTTTGCCTTGATTACTGTCACGTCTTCTGAACCGTCACGAACAGCGATACCAGCCGAGTCATAGCCTCTGTATTCAAGCTTTGAAAGGCCGTCAAGGAGAATGGGAGCAGCCTGATGCTCACCTGTAAATCCTACAATTCCGCACATAATATACCTCCGTTTAAGCCGACAAAAATATTGCCGGAAATTTAAAGCAACGCAGCTTTTATTTATACAGCATCTGCAAATTATATAATATCTATCATAATACCGATAAAAGCAATATACACATATATTATATCACAATTCAAAAAAAAATGCAAGTGTTTTTTATCACTTGCATTTTTTATTTATTACTTTTATTATTTTACAATATCCTCAGCACCAAAAGGATCACCGCATTCAGCACAGAATTTCGGAGGATTTTTCGGATCAGCAGGCTCCCAACCACATTTGTCACACTTGTAAAGAAGTGCTCCGGCAGGCTTAGGACTACCACATTCAACACAGAATCTACCCTTATTTACTGCTCCGCAGGAACAGCTCCAGCCGTTTTCCGCAGGCTTGGGACTACCGCAATTTGCACAGAATTTACCTGTATTTGCTGTACCGCAGGAACAAGTCCAACCGCCGACAGTTGATGGTGCAGCTGCCTGCTGCTGTCCTGCTATATTGTAAAGGCTCTGTGCGTTCATTCCGCCCATCTGCTGTGCCATATTCATACCGAACATACCTACAGCTGCACCGCCTGAATTCTTTGCAGCGGCAAGCATAGCGTCGTTCTGTGCCTGAAGTGTAGCCGCAGCAGCACTCAGGGGATCCTTATTCCATGCAATATCCTCGAACTTCTTAATTCTGTCCTCGTCCTCTTTACTGATAGATACGGAACGAATTGCCACAGACATAATTTCAATACCACGTTTTTCAAGCCACTCTGTCTTGAAAATTTCCTGCATTGTCTTTGTAATGGCAAGATTGTTCTGAGGAAGCTCATCATATCTCATTTTATCTGAAAGCTTTGAGAAAGCGTCAGAAAGGTGAGCCATAAACTCACTGTGGAGTGTATTGTCAATTGTATTTCTGCTATAGAAGCTTGTTACGTTTCCGCATACATTTGTGTAGAAAATAAGCGGATCTGCAATTCTGTAGGAATATACACCATTACAGCGAAGTCCTACTGTAAAGCTTCTTCCGATATCCTGATAACTCACTCTGAACGGAACAGGTGTAGGTGTGCCGAATTTATTATCAGTAATTTCCTTTACGTTAAAGTAATATATTCTCTGATCGTGTGCAGCATCTCCACCGAATTCAATACGCTTGCCCATAAGCTTGAAAGTTTCCTTGATGCTTGAGAAACCGCCGTCAAAGATACTTGGCTCTGTTGACATATCATATGTGTACTCACCGGGCTCCGCACAGATTTCAACAATCTGTCCCTGATCAACAATGATCATACACTGGCCTTCATTAACAACAATAACACTACCGTTGGTTATGATATTGTCATTTCCCTTTGTATTTGAAGATTTCTTCCCCGTTCTTCTGCAACCCTTTGCCACAAGCACGTCCGCCGGTATAGCGTCGCAGCAGAAATATTCCTTCCAGGTATCAGCAAGAGTTGAGCTGACTCCTGAAAATACAGCTTTAATAAGTCCCATAATAAATACTCCTTTCGTTTCATCAGTTTAACTGTTGAAAAGCTATATCATCTATCGGCATAACCGATAAAACTATTATAACATATTTCTCACCATTTTGCAAGACCTGAACAGATCAATTTTCAGAAAGCCATTTCTCCCATATTTCGGGAACATACCCAACAGTCGCTTTTTTTCCACAGCGTACAACAGGGGTTTTTATAAGCTGCTGATTTTCAAACAGCTTTTCCTCACGGTCACTGTCAAGGAGATATTTCATAAGGGTAAGGGTACTCTTATCCTTGGCATCTTCGTTTATAAGGCTGTCAATTCCGCCTACCGCCTGCAAAACAGAGGAGAATTCGCCCTTGCTCATACCCTTTTCTTTCATATCAATAAACTGCACCTTGATATTACGTTCCTTGAAATATCGCTCCGCCTTTTTCGTATCAAAGCATTTTTTAGTTCCGAAAATCTGTATATTCACTGTATTTCTCCTCCCTCCATGGGTTTGTCACTTCTGGAGGTTTTCTCGATTTTCATTTCAATAAGGTCAAGTCCGTTCTGTGCAAAATAAAGGTTAACCGCCATATAATGAGAAAAGAACGGAACTTCCTTTGTATACGAAACAGGTTTTCCTCCCGTGCCGTTCCATGTAAACACAGCATTTGCAGTTCCCATTGTGAAGACTGTCACAGGTATCTGTGCAAGCTCACTCTGCTCCGATGAAGCAGTAAGTGTTATATTATACCAGCCGGGATTATTGACAACAAGAGCAAAGCTGTATCTTTTTCCTCTGTCGGATTTCACACCTTTAAGATCAAGAGTACAGTTATTGTCAAGATCGTAGAATATTACAGGCTCATCAGAAGGCATATCCTCCTCGGGACGGTTGATAATTTCAATTCCTTCAAAATCATCAGCTGAACGCTTCATTGCATTGGATTTCAGCACAAATGAAAGTATATTTTTTGCATTACGCTGTATCTCACTGCGGTTCAGATCGCCGCTTGCAAGACTTTCAAGGGTGTTATCATTGTTCTTTCCGCCCTCTGCGCAAACCATATACAAATCATTCTGTGCTATTGCCATAGCTGCAAAATCCTTTTTATTTGGCTCTCCACCACGACGGCTTATATTTGCCCACCAGTCGGTCATGCTTACGCCTTCAAATCCCCATTCATCACGGAGAATAACGGTATTGAGGTCAAAATTTCCTGCCGTCCATATACCGTTCAGCTTGCCGTAGGTTGTCATTATGCTGTCAGCATTCCCCTGTTTTACGGCAATTTCAAAGCCTTTGAGATAAATTTCACGCAATGCTCTTTCAGATGCCACAGTTTCCACAAAATGGCGGTTTGTCTCCTGATTGTTTCCGCAGAAATGCTTGATTGTGCCTGTAACTCCAGATTTGTGAAGTCCACGGAGTTCAGCTGCCGCAAGAGTTCCTGTCAGATAGGGATCTTCGGAGAAATATTCGAAGTTTCTGCCGTTTAATGGATGACGGTGAATATTCATACCGGGGCCGAGAAGACATTCCACCTTATTTACAGCCATTTCAAGTCCGACTAATTCAAAAAGTCTTTCAGCAAGCTCCTTATTGAATGTAGACGCAATCATTGTACCGTTAGGCAGGCTGAATGCCTTTGTACCACAGTCAAGACGCATACCGGAAGGTCCGTCAGCACAGCACACCGCCGGAATACCGTATTTTGTAAGGCAATCGGCAACTCCGCCGAATGCTGAAGCTGTACCCGCTGTAACACGGGGACTTCCCATACCCTCACCGCGGATAATGCAGGAAAGCTCCTCATCGGAAAGCTGTGCGACAAACTCATCAAGTGTGTTTTTATCTTTGTACACATCGGTAAGCTTTATGCCCTTATCCCCTGTGTATGGGATTTCCTCGGGAAGCTGTGCCATACGTCTTGCAGGCTCATCCACTTCGCTCAAAGGGACAGGCTCAAAGCCGATTTTAATACCCTTTTCGGTACAAAGCGGCTTCATGCGGTCAAACTGCTCAACAGGAGCAAGTGCCTGTCTGCATTTTTCGACTACAGTCGTTTTCTCAATGGTTATAGTATGTCCGTATATTTTCTCCGCATTTTCAACAGAGAAGCTGTAATCGCCGTTTTCGATTACCCAGCAGTTTTTATTTCCTGTCGCTCCGCTGTCGTCATATGACGCAATATCTCCGAGCCACGCCTCAACAACAAGCGTCTGCGACTCATTCGGGGCGAGTGTTTTCGTCTTTTCATAACCGCACAGGATTCTCTTCGGCTGTCCAAGCTTACCCTGTGGCTTTTCAACATAAAGCATTACAACTTCCTTGCCGCTATAATTACCTGTATTTGCGACAGTTACCTCATATCGCACACCATATTCATCGCCCTTGAATATAGTTCCAGCCTTTTCAGCTACTATTTCAAAGGTTGTGTAGGATAAGCCGAAACCAAAGGGATAACGCACTTTTTCGGGGGCAAATGTGTCGAAATAGCGATAACCCACATAGATATCCTCAACGTAGCGGTTGCTGTTTAAATCGCCGAAATATGGATGTGAGGGGTAGTCCTCAATTGAATATGCAATTGTATCGGGAAGCTTGCCCGAGGGTGATACTTTTCCAGTCAGCACATCTGCCGTACCCGTACCGCCGACCATACCGCCCTGCCATACATAAAGGAGAGCATCCACATCAAGACTTTCAATATACTCAATGTCAATGAGGCTTCCCACATTAAGGAGAACAACCACTTTTTCAAAGCCCTCACGGACTTTTTTCAGCATATCCTTTTCAAGTTCAGTAAGGAAATACGAACCCTCATCGAGAGTAACTTCCTGTTCCTCGCCAGCTGTTCTGCCGATAATTACAACGGCTGTATTTCCCTTTGCAGCGGCGTTTTTCACGATTTCATCAGAAAGAGGCATTTCCTTTTGCGACCATGGCTCAGCACCCCAGCCTTCGCCTAAATCATAGGGATTTTCGCTATCCCATTTTCTGTAAATCTCCAGAAGCTCCTCATTAAGCTTAACATCAGCTTCGATAAGACCGTCAGTAATTCCAACAACACGTGATACGTTTACCATACCGCCCGAACCTGTGCCGCTTTTGTAATAGTGGAGCTGTATACGTCCAAAAACAGATATTACCTCATCTTTTTTCAGCGGTAAAGCTGAATTATTGTTTTTAAGCATTACAATACCTTCTGCAACTGTTTCTGCTGCTGTTTCAAGGTATTTGTTCCAATCAAGTATTTTTTTCATAATTGCTTTCCTCACAAAAAATGTAGTATATCTATTATAACAAATTCCACAAAAAAAATCAATAGTTTTTTTACAATTTCGGCAAATAATTAATAATACAACATAAAAACGGCGGTCATCTCTAAAATAACCGCCGCAGAATCACACTGTAATTTCTATTATATTATCTTCAAAAGCTACAATACAGCTTTCATAATATCCGTCGCCTGTTGTCCGAGGTCCGCTCATTACGCTGTATCCGTCATTTTTCAGCAGCTCCGTCAGCCTGTCAACCTCAGCCTTACTGCCTACACTGAAAGCTATATGAGCATAACCCGTTCTGTTCAGATGCTTTTCACAATCCGCCATTTCGGGTTTATTCATTATTTCAAGCCTTGCACCATTGTCAAAGGTCAGAAAATAGGAGCGAAAGCCCGTTTTTTCATTGTGGTAGCCGTCGTTGGACTTTGCATTGAAATATTTTATAAAAAAATTCCGTGCATTTTCCAGATTATCAACATACATTGCAACGTGGTCTATAAACATGGTTTTCCCCCTTGAAATTATTTTCAGAACGTCGTGGACGCCGTCCCCTACGATTATTAAACAGCGGTCACTGTAATCAATGACCGCCTGAAATTTATCTGAAAATGCTGAAATAGCCGAGAACAAGAATACCGAGGATAATTCTGTACCAGCCGAACGCCTTGAAATCGTGCTTTTTGATGTAATCCATAAGGAACTTGATTACAAAAATCGAAACCGCAAATGCCGTAAGCATACCAATTGCAAGTATACCTATCTGCTCGCCTGTGAAGCCGCCGTCATATTTCAGAAGCTTTAAAAGACTTGCACCGAACATTACGGGAACAGCAAGGAAGAATGTGAACTCAGCTGCTACTGTTCTCGATACGCCTATAAGAAGTGAACCGACAATTGTTGAGCCTGAACGTGATGTACCAGGGAAAATTGCCGCTATAAGCTGAAATGCGCCGATTATAAGAGCTGATTTGTATGTAAGCTCGTTTATGCTGTTTACTTTTGACACAGCGTCCTTGTTACGATTTTCAATAATAATGAAAGCTATACCAAATACAATAAGTGCAATAGCGATAACCCACGGATTATAGAACAATCTCTCGAAAACCTCATCAAATAGAAGTCCGATAACTGCGGCTGGCAGACAGGCTACGATAACCTTGAACCACATCTGCATAATATCCATTTTTACGTATGCTCCCCAGCCCTCTTTTTTAAAAGGCTGTGCGTTGTCCTTTTTGCCAAATGGAAACAGCTTTTTCCAGAAGATTATTACTACCGCCATAATGGCTCCAAGCTGTATCACCACATCGAACATACTGATAAAATCCTCGTTAATTGTCGGATTATCGCTTACTTTCAGATTTAAAAATTCATTTACAAGAATAAGATGTCCCGTACTGCTGACAGGCAGCCATTCTGTAATTCCCTCGACTATACCAAGGATAAATGATTTTATAAATTCCCAGATCATAAAAATTGTTTCCTTTCCGAATTGATACTTATAGATTATACCATATTTTCAATTATATGTCAAATTCATCCTCGTGATTAATTTTCAGTTTGAATTTTCGCTTTGATATTGTAAGAACTCCCGATTTTTTCAGTTTTGCAATTTCCCTCTGTAACGCACTGCGATTAACGCAAAGATAATCCGAAAGCACCGTTGTGGAAAAGGGAATCTGCGGAGTTTTACCCTCGGCAGTTTTATCCTCGGTAATCTGCAAAAAACTGATAAGCTTGCTTTCAATTGTCCGCTGGCTCAGAACTTCCACACGCTCGCTTAACGATACCGCCTTTTCAGTCATAAGCTCCAGCATATTCTCAACTACTCTTGAATGACAGGAACAGGCATTTTCACAGCGTTTAAGCAATTCAGAACGGCGGACATAAAGAATTTCGCAGTCCTTGCCTGCCACCACTTCGATATAACTTCTCGTTGACGAGGGATATGTGAAGTATTCCCCGAAAATCCCCTGTTCTCCGAGATTTTCAATTATGGTTCTCACACCGTTGGCATCGTATCGCACCACATCTGCACAGCCTTTGAGGATAATTCCGATTTTATCCCCTTGTCTAGAATAGTCACTTATACAACTGCCTACTCTGAATTTTTTCACTTCCATATTGAAGCATTTATACATTCTGTGGCAATCATAATCGTCAATTCCCTTAAAAAGTATATTATGTTCAGGCAAAAAAATTCCCTCCTTGTTGCAATTGCAACAGATTTTTCTCAAATACTATGATACAATATATTACAGAAAAGGTCAAGGGAAAAACTTCCCGAACAGAAAAATTTGTACACCGAGATAAAACCATGGTAAAATCTCTTGAAGTTTTTGTTAAGAATTAATATCAGGAGGTTATGTTATGAAGATTAATGTTATTGGCGGAAATATTCCGAAACAGGAAATTGATGCTTATGCCGAATACGGCAAGAAGAAGTATCCCGACAAAGTTATTAAGGAAATGACCGTGTCAATTGACGGCGATTACGCTGACCTTAAATTTGAATTTGCCGATGTGCCTTTCGACCGTATACGTCGCATTACAGGCTATCTTGTCGGCACACTCGACCGCTTCAACAACGGCAAACGTGCTGAAGAGCGTGCGAGAATAAAACACACAGTTTAAAATGCTTAAACAAAGCAATATATAAAAATATAATTTATGGAGGTCTTTATTATGGCTAAATATGTATGTTCAGTTTGCGGTTACGTTCACGAAGGAGACGCTGCTCCCGAGGTTTGCCCTCTCTGCGGTGTTCCCGCTTCCGATTTCGTTGAAGAAAAGACAGAAGCACCTGCTGAGGCTGCTGTTTCCAAGTATGTATGCCCTGTTTGCGGCTACGTTCATGAAGGCACATCTGCTCCTGACAAGTGCCCACAGTGCGGTGTTCCCGGTGAGAAATTCATCGAGAAGAAGGACGAGGGAAATCTCGTATTTGCCTGTGAGCATGAAGTAGGAATTGCAAAGGCTGTAACAGATGCAGAAATCATCGAAGGTCTGAGAGCTAATTTTGCAGGCGAATGCACAGAGGTTGGTATGTATCTTGCTATGGCACGTGTTGCTCACAGAGAGGGATATCCTGAAATCGGTCTTTACTGGGAAAAGGCAGCTTTTGAAGAGGCTGAACACGCTGCAAAGTTTGCTGAACTTCTCGGCGAGGTTGTTTCTTCTTCCACAAAGGAAAACCTTGAAGCAAGAGTTGCCGCTGAACACGGTGCAACACAGGGCAAGCTCGACCTTGCAAAGAGAGCTAAGGAGCTGAACCTTGACGCTATTCACGACACAGTTCACGAAATGGCAAAGGACGAGGCAAGACACGGCAAGGCTTTTGAGGGACTTCTCAAGAGATATTTTGGTTAATAACACAAACCGCACGGCTTTCACCGTGCGGTTTTTTAATATCGGATATTAATCCTTGATAGCCTCCTTAATAGCTCCGAGAAGCTCATCATATGTTTCAAATGCGGGGAACTGAGGATAATCCTTTTTAATCTGCTCAGTACTTCTGAAAAGGAAACCGGCCTTACTTGCCTGAATCATACCAAGGTCGTTGAAGCTGTCGCCGCTTGCAATTGTTTCATAACCGATAGACTGGAGAGCCTTTACAGTTGTAAGCTTTGACTTTTCGCATCTCATCTTAAATCCTGTAATTTCACCGTTTTCAGCCACTTCAAGGGTATTGCAGAAGATAGTGGGCTGACCAAGCTTTGCCATAAGAGGAGCAGCAAACTGTGTGAATGTATCGCTGATAATGATAGTCTGGCAGATAGAACGAAGCTCATCAAGGAACTCCTTAGCGCCTGGCATAGGGTTGATTTTAGCGATAGTCTCCTGAATTTCCTTAAGACCAAGGCCGTGCTCCTTTAAAATACCTATACGATAGTTCATAAGCTTATCGTAGTCAGGCTCATCGCGGGTTGTCTTTTTAAGCTCAGGGATACCTGTTGCTTCTGCAAAAGCAATCCAGATTTCAGGTACGAGTACGCCTTCAAGATCTAAACAAGTAATATACATTGACATAAATAATTCCTCCGTGGATTTTTTTACCCTTTAATTATACACCATTTTTATTGATTTGTAAAGTGGAATTTAAAAAACAGAGCAAAAAATCGCTTTTATTATCAAATAATAAAAATATATCAAAATCATGTCTGATTTTGGTACCCTTATTTGAATGTATTGCTCCACCAACTAACTCTTGAAGAATTATATGAAGCTTTGGGAGCAATATATATATAGAAGCGCAATTAATGCACAACATAAGTATCAGAAGATTATTGACAAACAGTGGCAATTTGTATATAATAATAGTATATTAACGCTTCTGACGAAAGGAATTGATAATATGAAATTATTTAAAAAAACAGCAATAATACTTACAGCGATGTTAACAATAGGAACCATTGCAAATATTCCCATTTCACAGAATGAAAATTGCGATACAGCTATAACTGCTAATGCAGCCAATTACGGCGATTATGAGTATTCTATATGTAACCACTCTGATACTGGCTATAATACAAAGGATACCTGCATTATAACCAAATACAACGGTTCAGCTGAAACAGTTACTATTCCATCGACCATTAACGGAATTAAAGTAGGTGTTATCGGAGATAACGCATTTAAAGGAAATACTAAAATTAAAAAGGTAATTTTGCCTGATACGGTTATTGATTTACAAAGCTATGCCTTTGCGAATTGTACAAATCTCGAATCAATAAATACACCTGACAGTTTACGTGTAATAAGGTCATCCGCTTTTGAGAATTGCACTTCATTAAAATCTTTTGATTTCAATAAAGTTGAATTGGTAGGATGGTATATTCTGAAAAACTGTCAAAGTATTACAGATATGTATATTTCGGGAACTTTGAAAAGAGTTGGTATCGGAGCTTTTGAACAGTGTACTAATCTCAGAACGCTGACATTTGCAGAGGGTGTTGAAATAATCGATGCATATGTTGCATTGGATACCCCCGCCCTTGAAAAAATAACCATTGCGGAAAGTGTTGTGGAAATTAGTCGCCTCGCTCTGTGTTATGCCACATATCATTTCAAATATGATGATGGTACAAGTGGAACTTCATTAGTCCCAGATATTGACAACATTAAAGAATATAACTTCGTTCCAGGTTCAGCCGCTGAACAGTACGGAATTGATATTGGCATTTTAGAAGTATTTGAAAGCAAGCTTGAAACTGAAACTATGGCCGGCGAAATGGCAAATAAATTCCCCTCTTTTGTTATTCAGACGATTAAGAAAGGCGATTTTGACAATAACAGCGTTGTAGACGCATCAGACGCATCAGCCGTACTTGCGGAATATGCCGCTGTTCAGACGGGTGCAGAGCCGACCGTGGGAAAATTGCTGATTGCCACCGCAGATGTAAACGGTGACGGTAAGTTAGACTCCTCAGACGCCTCGCTGATACTGGAGTATTACGCGGCTGTTTCAACAGGAAAAGCACCTCTCTGGGAGTGATACAACCGAAAGGATCGAAAACTATGAAAATCATTAAACGAATTGCCTCTGTAATTACAGCGACAGCAATTTCTGTATGCTGTATGAACTTTACACAATATGACTATGAAAAGAATTCTTCCATAGTAAGCTCAGCAGCAGAGTTAGATTTTAAGACTTCTATTAATGAAGACGGAACTATAGCAGTCTATGGTTATACAGGCACAGATGAAAAGGTTATAGTTCCCCGAACAATTGGTGAAAGAACGGTAACTGCTATTGGGAAGTGCTGTTTCGAGGACAATCAGACAATAAAGGAAGTTGTTTTGCCCGACACCATAAAAATCATTGATTACAAGGCATTTGCAGACTGTAAAAATCTTGAAACAGTAAATATTCCCGACGGCATAGAAATTATTGATGAATATGCTTTTACAACCTGTCACAGCCTGAAATCCATTGACCTTAAAAACGTCAAAAAACTTGGCAATAACGCTTTCCAGCTTTGTATATCCCTTGAAGAAATATATGTTCCGGGAAGTATAACTACTGTTACCGAACAGGCTTTTCACGGCTGTCATAGTGTGAAAACGCTGACATTCGGTGAAGGAGTAAAAAAAATTGAAAGTACAGCTGCTTTAAATTCGTTCAGCATTGAAAAAATAACAATTCCCAAAAGTGTTACCGAAATAGGAGAATATGCACTGGGATACTATTATTATCACCCGAATTATGTACCCTTTACTCCGACATTTTATGTGTACAACAACACAGCAGGACTTGAATATGCCCAAAATAACGGTTTTGACTATGTAATTATTGACGGAGCGGAAACAACTGATTTTCTTTTAGGAGATGTCAATTCCGACGGTGCAGTCAATTCATCCGACGCTTCACTTGTTCTTGCCGAATACGGACTTATTCAGACTAACGGCACACTTACATTTACTGACACACAGAAAAAATCCGCCGACGTAAACAAGGACAGCAAAATCGACTCTGCTGATGCTTCAAAAATCCTTGAATATTACGCAGCAGTTTCAACAGGACAGACTCCCTCATGGGATTAAAATAAATTAAGAAAAGGAAGTAAAATTATGAATCATTTTAAGAAATCGGCTTTAACTCTTGCGGCGGCAGTAATGCTGACAATCAACGGTATGGAAATCATTCCCGGCACAACCGACAATATCATTCCTCTTACCGCAAGTGCTGCAAGCGTCATAGCTTCGGGCGAATGCGGTGCACAAGGAGATAACCTTGTATGGCAATTTGATAGCGACGGTAAACTCACTATCAACGGAACAGGCGAAATGGCTGACTGGGATTTTGATATGCCATGGAACGACTACATTTTTGATATTCTCACCGTTGAAATAAAAAGCGGCGTTACCAGCATCGGCGATATGTCCTTCAACAATTGTACAGATATGACATCAATCTCTATTCCCGACAGTGTGACGAGCATAGGCGAAGGTGTTTTTTTTGATTGCCACAGCCTTGGCTCAATTGAAATTCCCGATGGCATAAAGGCACTTGAATTTTCAACCTTTTATGATTGCACAAGCCTTACATCAGTAACCTTGCCTGAAAGTATTGAAGAACTCAAATACGGCGTTTTCCAGAATTGCGAAAAGCTTACATCCCTCACAATAAAAAATCCCGATTGTAAAATCTACGACTATAAAACCACAATCTGCAACAGCTACAACTATGAAACAGAAGAAGCTGTTTTCAACGGAACAATTTACGGCTATGCAGGTTCTACCGCACAGGCGTACGCTGAAAAATACAACAGAAAATTCGCTGTTATCAGTGGAGATTCTCCCGCCGCAGTACAGGGCGACGTAAACAATGACAGCAAGATTGACTCCGCTGACGCCTCACTGGTTCTTGCCGAATACGGACTTATTCAGACTAACGGCACACTTACATTTACTGACATACAGAAAAAATCCGCCGACGTAACCACGGACAGCAAACTCGACTCTGCTGACGCTTCAAAAATCCTTGAATATTACGCAGCAGTTTCAACAGGACAGACTCCCTCATGGGATTAATACTATCAGGCGGCAGTTTCTGCCGCCTTTTTAATATCGTTATGTGAAAAATTTGTGAATTTTCAGAAAAACTATTGACTTTTTATATATGCGTGGTATAATAGTGATATATACAATACGTATATACTATAACTCAATTTACATTAACACAATCAGGAGGTCATAA
>JAFYUM010000035.1 GCA_017558505.1 Ruminococcus sp.
ACGACCTCTAGCGTGACAGGCTAGCGTTCTAACCAACTGAACTACCGGGCCAATATGGTGGGGACTACAGGGCTCGAACCTGTGACCCTCTGCTTGTAAGGCAGATGCTCTCCCAGCTGAGCTAAACCCCCATAAGCTTTGACCATTTATTCTGTTCATCAGTTCGTTTGTGTTACCTCCCTGACGACGATATTAATTATATCACACTTTCAAGCGTTTGTCAAGGGTTTTTTCGAAATTTTTCAAAAAAACTTTTCGAACCGGTTTTTCGCTGTATTTCGGCAAAAATTGAATATTGATGGCGAATTTTTCCAAAAATTTCGAAATATTTTTTATATTTAACTTTTAAAACAAAACCTTTAGCTGTTAGTCATTAGACATTAGCTGGCAGATAACACCACCTTTCTAAGATAAAAAAAGAACGGCAGAAACAAATCCACCGTTCCAAAACGCTAATGGCTAAAAGCTAACAGCTAATAGCTCCTTTTATTTCTTATTTTCGCCTCTGAGCGCAACTCGTCTGATCTTTCCGCTGATAGTCTTTGGAAGTTCATCCATAAACTCAACAATTCGAGGATACTTATAAGGTGCTGTATGCTCCTTGACATATGTCTGGATTTCCTTTTTCAGTTCGTCTGTGCCGACAGTTCCCTTTGTGAGAACGATAGAAGCCTTTACAACCTGACCTCTTACAGGGTCGGGAGCAGCACTTACACCGCATTCAAGAACGTAAGGAAGTTCCATAATAACGCTTTCAATCTCGAATGGTCCGATACGGTAGCCAGAGGACTTGATAACATCATCAACTCTGCCCACATACCAGAAATAGCCGTCCTCATCCTTCCACGCAGTATCACCTGTGTGGTAGAGTCCGTCGTGCCATACTTCCTTTGTCTTATCCTCTGCATGATAATAGCCGCAGAAAAGTCCGGGAGGTACATTTTTATCAACACGGATTACAATTTCGCCTGTTTCACCGGGCTTGACTGCATTTCCGTCCTCGTCAACTATATCTACATCATACTGCGCATTTGGCTTGCCCATTGAGCTCGGACGTGCAGTCATACCTACAAAGTTGCCGATAACAAGTGTTGTTTCCGTCTGTCCGAATCCTTCCATAAGCTTAACGCCTGTATGCTTAAGGAACTGGTTGTACACCTCAGGGTTAAGTGCTTCACCTGCAACAGTAGCATATTTTATACTGCTGAGGTCGTATTTTCCTAAATCTTCCTTGATAAAGAAACGGAACATTGTAGGAGGTGCACAGAATGTTGTAATATTGTATTTCTTGAACATAGGAAGTATCTTCGCCGCATCAAAACGGTCAAAGTCATATACAAATATACAGGTTTCACTGAGCCACTGTCCATAAAGTTTTCCCCACATAGCCTTGGCCCAACCTGTGTCGGAAATAGTGAGATGTACGCCGTTGGGATCAACATTGTGCCAGTAACGTGCAGTAGCAAAGTGTCCAAGCGCATATAAATGAGTGTGTGTAGCAATTTTCGGGTAACCTGTTGTACCTGATGTGAAATACATAAGGTTAGGCTCATTTCCGCAGGAAAGCTCTCTGGGATCTGTGGGACGCTCAAACACATCACTACAGCCCTTGATACCCTCATTGAAATTAAACCAACCGTCACGCTCACCGTTTACAATCATCTTAATAAGATTTGCACCTATTCCGTCTTCTGCAAGCTCAACCTGCTCTGTAACTCCGTCATCAGCTGTACATACAATAGCCTTGACCTCGGCAGCCTCAAAACGGTATTCAAAATCGTGCTTTACAAGCTGGTGTGTCGCAGGAATTGCAACAGCACCAATCTTGTGGAGGGCAAGGATAGAGAACCAGAACTGATAGTGACGTTTGAGAACAAGCATAACCTTGTCGCCTTTTTTAATTCCCATAGATCGGAAATAGTTGGCTGTCATATTGGAATACTTCTTTATATCAGCAAATGTGAAGTATCTGTCGATCAGATCTTCTGCAACATATATAAGAGCTGTCTTGTCGGGATTTTTCTCTGCAAGAGCATCCACAACATCAAAAGCAAAGTTGAATGTTTCGGTATTCTTGAAAGTGATATTCTTCATTGCACCGTTTTCGTCTGTTTCAACTTCCACAAACTTATCTGCAACAGGATTTTCAACCTTTGCAAGGTCAAAGTTAGTTACACCGGGAAGAATTACAGGCTCAACGTGCTGAATTGCTCTCTGGGGAGCATTAGCGCCAAATACTATTGCATAGAATTTACATTCCTGACCGCCTATCGCCCATTCATCATGAGGCTCGGAACTGTCAAAATAAATAGAGTCGCCCTCGTTAAGGATTTCAACATTATCGCCGACCTGCACTTTAAGCTGTCCGCTGATAACAATGTTCATTTCCTGTCCCTCGTGAGTATGAAGATGAGGAACTCTGTATTTTTCATCTACATAAGGAACTGTCATATAGAAAGGCTCGCCTATCTTGTTCTTGAAATTCGGAGCAAGACGCATATAGCTTAACCCTGTTCTTCTGGCGATAGGATGTCCCTGACCTGCTCTTGTAACGTCAAAACTATTGATACGGGGCGATTCACCCTCCATAAGCTCAGTAATTTCAACGCCGCAGGCATTTACAAATTTATAAATAAAGGTAAAGCTGAAGTCTTTTGCTCCACCTTCATATGCAAGATACTCATAAACGGAAACACCGCATTTTTCAGCCATTTCTTCGGGAGTAAAGCCCACAGACTCACGAGTCAGTCTGATTCGTTCGGCTACCTCTCTTATCTTAAACTCGGGATTCATATTATTCATACAGCCTACTCCTTTCCCCGTCAGACGGAATCCTTATTGTTGCCGATGGCAATAACGTCTTATAGACGGGTGAATTATACCTGATTTCATTTCTGTTCACTTTATAAATTTAAAGTGAAAAAGCGTATAATTCACGATAACATAAAAAAATTCTATCATATTTCCGCCTTTTTGTCAATGTCTAAATTGTTAAGTTTCGAACACACGGGTATATGAAATATTTATAGCAACTAAGAATTTCTAAATAATAATACAGTTGTATTATTATCTATTTTGTAATACGTTTTGTATATATTTTTGTTGTGCAAAAAGTAGAAAAGACTTGTGCAAAGTGACGAAAACGCTCAAAAACCCTTTATTTTTCTGAAAATATGTGATAAAATAGAGTCAGATTAAAAAATACGGTTAACTCAAATGTTAACAAAATGTATACAAATTTGGAGGTGTTACTTATGTTATGTTCAGTAAAAAAGTCTTTATCAAGGGTCGTAAGTTTTATTACCGCATTAGTTATGATAGTTGCAATTTCTGTTTTCCCCAAACAGACAGCACGTGCAACCAGCATTCCCGACAATCAGCTCAACGACATGGCAATAGAAGTAGCATTCCTTGTCAATTCCTACCGACTTGAAAACGGACTGCATCCGATTTACGTCATCCCTTATCTCTGTGACACAGCAAGAGTACGCTCCAGAGAATGTATCGAATATTTTGACCATTTCAGACCAGACGGTTCAAAATTCTCTACAATTATTGATACAAATCTTATTCCTTATGCAGCTACATTTGAAAACATAGCAGCAGGACGCAGCACTCCCGAGGGAGCAATGGATCAGTGGATCAATTCAGAAAAACACCGCAACGCAATTCTGAACCCCGATCTTACACATATGGGAATAGGTGTTGCATACGAACCCAACAGTGATTACGGTTATTACTGGACACAGCTTTTTGTTATTACAGATGCTCATTTCCAGAATGAGTATATTCCAAGACGATACGACATCATACCACAGACTGAGGGAGACATCACAGGCGACGCAATAGTTGATACTTTTGATTACCTCTCATTAGCTGACTATATTTATAAAAGAAGCAAGAATATCCCCGTATATTTTAATGAAGAACAGCTTAATACAGCCGATTGTTTCAGAGATGGTCTTATTACAGAATCTGACGCAAAGGTGCTTGTAAGATATATTCTCGGTGAATACGATACACTTCCCTATGTATTCTGATTTGCCGAAAAATTTATTTGATTTTTAATTCCTTCCTCCTATATATATTGTTTCTTCGCCCAAAGAAACAAGGGAGTCGAGGAGAAGCTGCCCGGCTTCTCCTCCGTACCGCTCCCAGATATTAACACGAAATTAACTTTTCATAATTTACCTCTTTTCTAAATAATCGCCTGCGCAATAGCGTAGGCGATTGTTTTTGTTACAAAAAGAGGGCGGTATTTCTTCCGCCCTTCGCTATTTATTCAGTTATTTCAGGAAGTGAGGATATCAATTTAGCATCAAGCTTCTGTATAGCAAGAGCATCTGCGGCTGTTATGCCGTCTCCTGCATTACTGCAATCAGCATTTATGCTTCCGTTCTCGGAAAGTGAATACTTGTCAGAATTTCCGATAGCCTGATATATAGCTGTTGCGTCAGCTATCGTTACAGCTCCGTCACAATTGGCGTCACCATACACAATCTCACCTGATGTTACCGTTGTAGGCTCCGTTGTGGGATTTGTTGAGGGCTGCTGTGTTGTTCCGCCCGATGTGTAAAGGTCGGCAGGCAGTTCATCAAGAGTAATGCACAAATCGCTCTGATACATCTCTTTCACAGCAGAAGCGTCATTATAATTGTCACCGGAAATGAAATTATCCTGTCCGTTGTCGTACCATGTGCAGAAATAAAGCCATGTCGCCTGCTCTGTTGTAATGTTGGATACGCTTGGTATGGTACTGTTCTCCATTACAGCCGCCATTTTTCTGCCCTTTGTATGATTATACAGCCCCCAGTAAACATTACTGTTGCAGTCATAGTTAGGGCCGCTTGTAAGTCCGTCGTGGCGGTTATAAACCGTATCATACTTGTCAAATCCGACAATATCAACTCTGTCATCGCCTGAATACCACTGTGCCGATTCGTCAGACCATGCATAAAGATTCTGCTCCCAGATAAGGTTGTGGAGTCCATACTCATTTGTAAGCTTATCAAAAAGGTAATTCCAGAGATTCTTATAAACCTCTGCGCCCTCCTGCGACCACCAGAACCATGCTCCCTTGCCGTCAGCACCACCGTTGCCCTCGGCCTCGTGGAATGGACGCCAGAGAAGCGGCACACCATTCTCCTGGAGTATCAGGAACTGCTCCGCAAGATCCTCAATACACATATCGAAATATTCATTTTCCTTTGTGCCCTCTTTATAAGCATTTGCAACAACAAAATCTGTGCCGTTCTTGTAAGTGCATTTTGACCAGTCAACAGGCTCGCCGATTTCATAACTTGCAAAATCGGTAGGAATATTGATATGCCAGCAAGCAGTAGCAATTCCGTTTCTGTTCTTTACCCAGTCAATTACACGTTCAGTTGTGCCGTCCTCCCAGCCATAGAGAGGGTTGTAATTCATAAAATCAAAACCTCTGATCGCGGGATATTCTCCTGACAATTCAGCAATATAATCAAACTCCTGATCATAATAATCATACTTGTAATTGCGGTTCTGCTCGTTATATGTGTATTTCTTGTCGCCGTCATAGCAGTGCCAGTAAAACTTATTTCCGTCCTTGTCAACAGCCTCACTCTCACGGTCAATTTCATATTCCTTACCATCGCTGTCAACACACTTATCATTAGTAGCGTCATAACGAATTGTCGTTTCTATAGTATGACCGCTTCCATAGATTTCCTGCTGTCCCGAAATAATATGCTTTCCGTAAACACTGTGAAGATATTTCATAAGTGACTTTGTTTCAGCTGTAGCGTCAGAATCACAGGGAACAGAATCAGCCTGTGTTACATCGGGGAATACAGCCTTTGTAACAGTCACCTGATCAATTGCCATGTATCCGTATTTATTGATGAACGAAATCTCATTTTCGCCTGCTCTCATACGAACAACACCGAAATCAATATCAGTCCATTTATCGTAATAAGGAATTGTCTTTGAATACTCGACACCGTTAATTGTAACCGTCTGCATACGTCCTTCCTGATTGAGTATCTGCGCACCTCTTACAGTAAGCTGATACATTCCGTCCTCGGAAACAGTAACGTTAAATGATAATGTACCATTTGTAAGATAAGCGAAACCTTCGCCGCTGTAATCTGGTATCTGGTTTTCATAAATGGAAGTCCATACATCTGCACCCTCCATTTTTTCGCCCTCAATAACAAAGGGAAACACCGTATCAGCAGCAGTTACCTGCAATGTCACAGGCATTGCAGAAGCCATAACAGATATCGCTGAGATAAACGCTGCACATCTTCTGATTGTTTTTTTCATTTTAATACCTCCTGAAATTATCCCATAGCCGCCTATGCGGCAATTTTCTGCATTTTAATTATAAAGCATTTCACATGAATTTTCAAGAGACTTTTTATTAACAAAACTTAAACGCTTAAATTTCGTAAGACTGCACAAAAAAGAGAGAATTCGCCTGTTATATGTACCAAGACAGCAGATTAAATCTACTTAAATAATCAAAAGCCCTTGACTAAATCAAGGGCTTTTGATTTAATATTTATTCGCCAAGAGCCTTTTTCAGCCACACATCAGCGATATCAAGAGCTTCGTAAAGTCCGCACTCACGTTCAGCATTCTTCACTACAGCTTTAAGAGGGTTGCTTTCATTTGTATCAAGCTGCATTACACGCACCTTTGAAATCATCTGCTCGCCGTCAACCTCTTTTTGAGCAAGTATCTTTATATAGATAACATAAGGATCAGACATATATCCGTAATATATCTCTTTACCGCATCTGACAAGGGGATATCCCTTATAAGTGGAAAATTTTTCGCTCATTTCTTACCTCCGTTTCTCGGATACGGTCAGTGCCTTACCGCAGCCGGCATAAGGATTCGTGAGTGAACCTCAGTTCCTTATTTCCATGTTGTTTTGAATTCTGTATCTGATTTAAGATTTTCTGCGTTTTCTATCATTGTTTCAACATATGACTTTGAAATGTTGAATTTACTTTCACCGTCTGCAACCACAAGTGCCTGTAACGCTGACACTTCGTAAAACTCAAATTTCATTGTCTTTTCCAGATATCCGTCGGTATATTCAAGCACTGCCATAGGCTCGCCCGCGGGAATTTCTTCCCCAAGCGCAAAACTTTCACCATTCGCCTTTATAAGGAAGCTGTAGAACTGTCTGTAACGTTCAGAATCAAACTTCTCGCCATTGAGTTCTACACTGAAATTTGTCGCTGTAAGCTTCTCATCCTCACCCGGTGTTGATATCTGTTCAATATCAAAATCGCAGGATTCATCACCACATTTCAGCGTAAGGTCAGTAATATTCCATACATAGGAAGCAATGAAAATTCTTGAAGCAACATCAACAGGCTGAACTGTAAGCCATTTAGAGCTTTCCTCGTCCAGAATGTAAATTACACTACCGCCCTCAAGCATTGCGTAGCAGTTCTTTCCGCCGTCTACGTCGAAATATTCGCTTAAAAGAAGCTTATAATCGTTTCCGTCGTCACATTCCATAGTAACTGTACAGAAAGGCTCCTTGAGTCCTGCTTCAGCAATATCTGATTCTGTACACTTTACGATATATACATCATCGGAAACAAGACCGAACATACCTGTTATAATATCTGTCGCTTTTTCAACAGTAAGATACGCAAAAGTAGGATTAGTCATAATATGTGACGAGGATGTACCGCCTCTGTTGGCATTGTCATCCTTTGGTGCGTCATACTCAATAACAAGATCCTGCTCTGTATCCTTACGGCTTACAGTAAGCTTTTCAACTACGGGATATACCTCAGGAGCAGCAAGGATTGTGGAATCCACAAAATCAATCACCCCGTTACTGTAATTTGCAAGAGCTGAATTTCTTACAGTGTATACCGCATCCACCCCGTCAATCATAACGTAGGTTGCATCGCCAACGGGAGCCTTGCTTCCGATGAACATACGGTATGCAGTTCCCGTTTCATACGTAATATCAACTGTTATTTCAGGCTTTGCAAGACCGAATTTTTCAAGGTCTGCTGGATTTTCCTCCACCACATCCTCCGATGTAAGACCGTTTGCATTATTTGCAAGAGTACCTACAACAAGAGTATTAAGAGGAACCTCCTGAAAACCGTCAATTGTGTATCTGATATCCTCATCGGCATTCTCTGAAGCCTTCTGAACAACAGTATACTCATCCTTGCTGTTCTTTACGGCAACAGATTTGATAACACCCTCGAGGTCAGCACCTGTTTCGGGATCGGTACCTGTCACCTTGTCGTCGTGAATAAGAAGTTTCACCTGCTTTTCAGGCTCAGACACCAGAGACGAGGAACTGTCATCCCCGCCTTCCGGCTCTGTCAACAGGAGAGCCGCAGCTCCACCGCCCAATGCCGCCAGAAGAACACTGAGTCCGATAATACCTTTAACCGATTTCTTCATTTGTTCTTTCTCCATAACAGAACGCCAAGACCTGCTATACCGATGAGAAGCGGTATAACCACAACAACCACTACAAGAATAAGTCTTGCAGAGCCCTGTGTAAGGGAAAGTGTGTACTGGTCAAATACCTTTTCGGGAATAACAGCACTTGCTTCCTTGCCTGTTGTTTCGTTGATTACATTAAGAAGAACGCTTGCATTGCTGTAGGTGTTTGAACCTGCAAGAACTGAACTGTCAAGCATGAAAGGGCTTCCGATTACAAGAATGTCGCTTCCTGTTATATTAAGGCCGTCAGATGTTTCCTTTCTTGCCTTTACAACTACGTTGTAAGCGCCCTTTTCTCCTACCTGTTCCTGTCCTGAATAAGTTACAGAAGAATCAGATGACTTGATAACTTCCTTTACAATTGTTTCATTGTTCTTGCTGAGAATTGTAATAGGACGAGCCTGCGGAGCAATGATAGGAAGTGAAGCGTTTTCGGGTGTGCCTACTATTTCAGTGTCAGCAACATTTACTGAAGGCGCATATGTCATCTGTCCCAGTGCAGAAATACCTGCCTGTACCATATTTTCCTCGTCAATTACTACATAGGGTTCAATCTGGATTTTCCATTCAGCAAGGAACTCGCTGATATTGGGAAGCTGTGTTGCATAGCCGTTCTGCACGTAAATCATATCTCTTTCGTACTTTCCGTCATTGTAAAGGAAATCGCCCAGCTTTGTAATAATATCGGATGTAAAGTCAACAGAAGGTGCAGAAATTACAATAACATCGTAATCCTCAGGATTGAGTGCGTCTGTACCGATATCAATTTCAACGCAGTCATATCCGTTCTTTGTCATAAAGCTTGTAAGAGAGCCTGCAATGATAGAATGTGTCTGGTCAAATACACCACCGCCGTTTATGCTTGAAACAACAGCAGCTCTTACAGGATTAGCATCTGTTACAGCCTTGATAGCTGATGTAATAGCACTTTCACCTGCAAATGTCATAACGATATTTGTCTGTGTACTGTTCTGTGAGGGAGTAATCATAGCCTCAACTTCTGCTGCGCTTATGAACTTTACTCTTTCGCCGCATCTGATTACAATGCCGCCCTCTGTAATTTCACCGTTGTAGTAATTGCTAAGCTCTGTAACAACATCAGGATTTTTTGTGATGTCAACAAAGCTTACATCAATACTGCCCTTGCCCGACTCCGCATAAACGGAATACTTATCGAGAAGCTCGGGGATAATATCATACGGACATTCAACAATAGCACCATAGTACTGATAAAACAGATTCTCATAGTTTGCACCGAGCATTGTAAAATAATCCTCGGTTGTGGTAACAATAATATCAACGTCCTTATCAATGGACTTGAGAACTTCAATTGACTCCTCTGAAATCTCGTGACGATTATCGGGGGTAAGGT
Organism: Ruminococcus sp.; assembly: GCA_017558505.1. Classification (GTDB taxonomy): domain Bacteria; phylum Bacillota; class Clostridia; order Oscillospirales; family Ruminococcaceae; genus Ruminococcus. The sequence continues at coordinate 9,845 of JAFYUM010000035.1, forward strand.
CAATCTTCATGGGGTAACGCTGTGTAAGAAGTCCGCTTACAATATTTGCAGCGATAACAACAGCGATGACAAGTATAATTGTAACAGCTGAAATTGAACCGAACTTAAGCTTTTTCAGGTTCTTTTTCGGTTTTTCTGTTTTCTCTGCCTCAATTGTTTCAGCAGTCTCAACAGCAGCTTCTGCCGCTTCAACAGCAGTTTCTTTGATTTCTTTTTCTTTTTTGCTCATCTGTATACACTCCTTTCCCGATTATGCCCAGCGTCTCTTATCAAGCACTCTTACTGTAAAGAAGTTGAAAAGAACTGCTATACTGATGAAATAAACGATTGTAGAGAGGTCGAATACGCCTCTTGTAAGCTCAAGGTATTTTGAGTAGAATGCAGCAGAAATAATTGCATTCTTGATGAATTCTACAGGAATATTTGCAGCAAGTGAATCCATGAGGTAGAGTACAAAGAGTACAAACATACCGATTACAGCAGAAGCCATCTGGTTTTCAGTAAGTGATGAAATGAAAAGTCCGATAGCGATAAATGCCGCACCAAGGAAAAGCATTGCAAAGTAGTTGCCCAGCAGAGTAGACCATATAACCTGACCGCAGAGTGCGATAATGATTGAATAGATAAACACGATACTCTCTGCAATTACAAAGAGAGCAAGAGCCGCAAAGTATTTGCCGAGAACGATTGATGAAAGACTGATAGGAGCTGTAAGAAGTCCCTGGTCTGTACGATTTTTCTTTTCCTCACTAAGCAGACGCATTGTAAGGATAGGAATAAGAAATACTACAATGATGAACATTGAGCTGAACATAGGCGACATATCGGATACACCGGAGCCGATTACACTCATTGAAAAGAAAAGTCCTGAGAAAAGAGCAAATCCTGCAAGGAATACATAAGCAATTCCCGATGTAAAGAATGCTCCCATTTCACGTCTGAATATAGCACCCATTACTCGTCGCCTCCTTCTTCTGCCGCAGTTTCAGAAGCTTCTTCTGCTTCCTCTGCATTTTCATCGTCTACATCCATGCTTCCTGTAATGCTTATCTTGAAATTGTCAAGTGAAGCCTTCTTCTCGTTGGAAGTCTTTATTGTTTCCATATCTCCGGTTGTAATCTTCATGAAGATATCCTCAAGAGTCATGTCTGAAAGCTGAAGCATAAGAATGTTCCAGTTCTTATCACGGCAAAGGCTGTTTATTGCACGACGGACATCAATTCCTTCCTCAGACTCGATATCGTAGTCGTAAATACCGTTTTCACGCTCCATATCAGCACGCACGTACTTTATGCCGTCAATAGCCTTAAGTGCTGTTACTATTTCATTCTTATCCTCTGCTGTACGCTTTGTACCCTCAATGCGGACTGTCATCTTGTGCTCGTTTGTAAGCTTATCCGCAATTTCAGAAGCTGTACCGTCGGCAGCGATAACACCCTTGTTTACAATGATGATTCTGTCGCATACCGCCTGAATTTCAGGGAGAATATGTGAAGAAAGAATAACTGTATGGTTCTTTCCGAGCTTTTTGATAAGTGTACGGATTTCAATAATCTGACTGGGATCAAGACCAACTGTAGGCTCATCAAGAATAAGCACAGGTGGATTATTGATAAGTGCCTGAGCAAGACCTACTCTCTGCTTATATCCCTTTGAAAGGTTGCGGATAAGTCTTTCTCTTACGTGAGAAATCTTACAAATGTCGCAGATTTCCTTAAGATGTGCCTTTCTTGTAAGCTTACATTTCTTAAGATCATACATGAAGTTGAGATATGCGTCAACCGTCATATCAACGTAAAGAGGGGGGATTTCGGGAAGGTAACCGATATTTGCCTTGGCACCGATAGGATCCTCCAGAATATCAACTCCGTTAATAAGAACCTGTCCCGAAGTTGAAGAAATATATCCTGTCAGGATATTCATTGTAGTGGACTTTCCTGCACCGTTAGGTCCGAGAAAACCAAGTATCTCGCCCTTTCCGACAGAAAAGCTTATGTCGTTTACAGCTTTTTTATCGCCGTAACACTTGCATAGGTTTTTGACCTCAATCATAGCGAAGTCCTCCTGTATATATTTTTTGGTTTTACCCAGTTGTTGTAATAGTACAACTTTTTTGTGATAATGCCGTGTTAATGAAACGAATATTATATGGGTTTTTCTGTAGCATTCCGCAAATCCTCGGATATCTGTGCCTTCAGCTCGTCAACAGAGCCGAATTTCTTTTCCCCACGTATGAACTCCAGCAGTCTTACTTGTATTGTTCTGCCGTAAATATCTCCTGAAAAACCGCTTATATAGGTTTCCGCAAGGGGCTTTCCACCATAATTTACGGTAGGCTTTATACCGATGTTCGTCATCGCCCGATATGTTACACCGTCGATTTCAGTTTCTGCCCTGTATACACCGAATTTCGGTACAAGCTGATTATCCTCGAAAAGCTGGTTGGCCGTAGGGAAACCTATCGTCCGCCCCAGAGCCGCACCTGTCACAACTTCCGCTGAAACTGCATAGGAATCACCCAGAAGTCGGTTTGCCTGCGATATATCACCATTTAATAAAAGCAGACGTATCCTCCCCGAAGAAACTATCTCCCCGTCAAGAAATTCATCCTCCGCAACATTTACCTCAAAGCCGTATTTTCTGCCCAGCTCACGGAGCTCATCAACCCCGCAGGAAGCGTTTCTCCCGAAACGGAAATTGTTTCCACAGCAGACATAGGCGGCATTCATTGTGCCTGCAAGTATATCCCTTGCAAATTCGTCGCCTGAAATCCCGCACACCTCAGCGAACGGCGGCGAATATACACAGCCAAATCCCATATTTTCAAGTATCCGCATTTTTTCAGCAGCAGTGTAGATATATCCGTCACAGCCTGTCGGCTTTTTCAGCACGGTATCGGGAGCAAAGGTAAATACCGCAGGGGTGTATCCCCTTTCAGCATTTTTCAGAGCAAGCTCCAGAACCTTGCGATGTCCGAGATGAATGCCATCGAATAATCCCAGAGCAACCGAAGTATTTTCAGCCATTTTTCATAATCCTTACGTAAGATTTTTTGCAACACGGAGAATACCGTTTTCATGGTCGGCAAAAGCTGTACCGATAAACTCACCGTCAAAGCCGTATACGGAATATATCTCCGTATCGGGTTTTATGTGGTGAACTCTCGATATATCAAGCTTTACACCGTTTTTATACATTCTCGTCTGCACCTCGTTAAGCTTTAACTTCGGCAAAGACGCAAACACACGCTCAATGGGCAGTATAAGCTCCTCCAGACGATTTTCGTCAGCCGCCTGCTGGATTTCCTCCATTGTGAAGCACTCGTCAAGGGTAAATCCCCCCGAAGATGTTCTCACAAGAGAAGTCATAATTCCGCCGCAGCCAAGCTTTTCGCCTATATCGTTTATTATAGTGCGGATATACGTACCCTTTCCGCAGTATATTTCAAGCACACCCTCACGGGTATTCTCATCGTATTCAGCCAGACCAAGCCTGTCAACGTGTATCTGTCGTGGAGTACGCTCCACCTCAACACCCTGTCTTGCAAGGTCGTAAAGCCGCTGTCCGTTGACCTGAACCGCTGAATACATAGGTGGAAGCTGCATAATATCTCCCACAAAATCGGGAATTACAGCTTCAAGGGCATCACGGCTCACAGGCATATCAGAAGAAGACAGCACCTCTCCTGTTATATCCTGCGTATCCGTTACCTGTCCCAGTTTAAAGCCTGCACGGTAGCTTTTTGTATTGTCAGGCATAATATCGCAGGCTTTTGTGGCAGTTCCCACAAATACGGGCAGAACACCCGTAGCCATGGGGTCAAGTGTTCCCCCGTGACCAAGTCTGCGTATTTTCATTATTCCACGGAGCTTTGCAATAACGTCAAAGGACGTAAAGCTCTGTGGCTTGTTTACGCATATTATACCGTTCATGCCAGTGCCTTTTCCACAGCTTTTATAACAGCCGCCTTTACTTCTTCAATATCGCCCTTGATGGTACATCCCGCCGCTTTGGCATGACCGCCTCCGCCGAGTGTCTGACATATCTCCGATACGTTTACCTCGTCAGCGGAACGGAACGAACACTTGAACTCATTTGGCTCACGCTCACGCATAAGAATACCGACTTCTGTATCTTCAAGCTGTAATGTTATGGGAGCAAGCCCCTCCAGTTCATCACAGGCAATGCCCAGTTTCTTCATCATATCCTGTGTTACAGCCACGATTACCAGTTTTCCGCCGATATATTCCTCCATAAGTTCGCAGAATTTAGCCTCAAGCATCATTCTGCCACGTGATTTCACCTCAAACATATAACGGTTGATACGTGCAAAATTAATATCGTAGCTGCGTTTCATCTCCGCCGCAATTTCATGGGCACGTGGAGTTGTACAGTCGTACTTGAAGCAGCCCGAATCAGTAGCAATGCCTGTATACAGGCACATAGCACAATGGCGGCTTATATTGACCTCCATATACTTTGCAAGATTGTAGATAACCTCGCAAGCCGCTGTTGCCTTTGGACGAAGCAGCGTCATTTCAGCATAATTCTTGTTGGACTCATGGTGATCAATGCACAGCTGAACCTTTTTACCGTAGATTTCTTCATATCTGCCCATAAGCTTTGTATCAGCAATATCAACGGCTATGATTGTCTTTGGCTCAAAGTCTTCGTTTTCAATACCGTTTGTCATAAATCCATAGCGTGAGGGGAACTCATCGCTGCACACCACACGGCTTCTTATGCCAAGCTCTGCAAGTATATCCTTTAACCCGAAGCCTGCTCCGATGCAGTCGCCGTCGGGACTCTGATGAGTTATGATAACTGCATCTTCACAGTTTCTGAGAAAAGTTTCAGCCTCGCTGTAGCCTATATACATAACATACTCCTCTTAAATCAAAGTAAATCATTAAGCTTCTTGCTTATCTCCGCACCTCTCTCAATGGAGGTATCAGCAACAAACGTAAGCTCAGGTGATTTTCTCATCTGCAGGCGGTGGAAGAGCTCACGGCGGATAAAGCCTGCCGCACTTTTCAAGCCCTGCACAGATTCCTTTGTCTTGTCTATTCCGCCGAGGCTGGATACATAAACCTTACAGTTTGACATATCCCCCGACAGATCAGCTCTTACGATTGTTAGAAGCTTATCAACTCTCGGATCCTTTATATCCCTTAAAATAGCTGTAAGCTCCCTCTTTATATCTTCTGCCATACGGCCGTTTTTATAGTTTGCCATAGTATTCCTTTCGGGATTAATCCTCACGGTACTCCTCTACCATATAAGCCTCGAAGATGTCGCCTTCCTTAACGTCGCTGAACTTTTCAAGGCTGATACCGCACTCGTAACCCTCGGCTACTTCCTTTGCGTCCTCCTTGAAACGCTTCAGACCTGCAATCTTGTCATCAGCGATAATGATACCGTCACGGACAACACGTACCTGACAGTTTCTTACAGCCTTACCGTTAAGTACGTAGCTTCCTGCAACCATACCTACGTTGGATATCTTGTATACCTGACGAACTTCAATACGTCCGAGCTCAACATCACGGAACTTAGGTGCAAGCATACCCTTCATGGCAGTTGTGATTTCTTCAATTGCGTCATAAATGATACGGTAAAGGCGAATATCAACACCATCTCTTGCAGCACTTTCAGCAGCAACGGGGTCAGGACGAACGTTGAAGCCTACGATAATAGCATTTGAAGCATTTGCAAGCATAACGTCACTTTCCTTTACAGCACCAACAGCACCGTGGATAACTCTTACTCTTACCTCGTTATTTGAAAGCTTTTCGAGGGACTGCTTTACAGCCTCAACAGAACCCTGTACGTCAGCCTTTACAACGATAGGAAGCTCCTTGATTTCACCCTCGGCAATCTGATTGAACAGGTTGTCAAGTGTAACCTTGCGGTATGCGTTGAACTGCTCCTGCTTAGCCTCATGCTTTCTCTGCTCAACAAGCTCTCTTGCAAGGCGCTCATCTTCAACAGCGTTGAATGTATCGCCTGCGCTTGGAACTTCTGCAAGACCTGTAATCTCAACAGGCACGGAAGGACCTGCTGTCTTGACTGTTCTGCCCTTGTCATTTGTCATAACACGTACACGTCCTACAGATGTACCTGCAATGAGAACATCGCCCTGTTTAAGCGTACCATTCTGTACGAGGAGAGTTGCAATAGGACCTCTGCCCTTATCAAGACGTGCTTCGATAACAGTACCCTTTGCAAGTCTGTCGGGATTAGCCTTTAAATCCTGAACCTCTGCAACGAGAAGAACGTTTTCGAGAAGCTCATCAAAGCCCTCGCCCGTCTTGGCTGATACAGGAACGCAGATAATATCACCGCCCCAGTCCTCGCATACGAGTTCATACTTTGTAAGCTCTTCCTTGATACGTTCGGGGTTTGCACCTTCTTTATCCATCTTGTTGATAGCTACAATAATCTGTAAGCCTGCTGATTTTGCGTGGTTGATAGACTCTACAGTCTGCGGCATAATACCGTCATCAGCAGCAACAACAAGGATAGCAATATCTGTGATATTAGCACCTCTTGCACGCATTGAAGTAAACGCTTCGTGTCCGGGAGTATCAAGGAAAGTAATCTTCTGTCCGTTTACCTTAACCTGATAAGCACCGATATGCTGTGTGATACCGCCTGCTTCACCGTCTGCAACGTGAGCGTTTCTGATACGGTCAAGGATTGAAGTCTTACCGTGGTCAACGTGTCCCATAACGACAACTACGGGGCAGCGTGGCTCAAGGTTTGTATCGTCGTCATCACTGTCGTCGATAAGACGCTCCTCAATAGTAACGATAACTTCCTTTTCAACCTTTGCACCCATTTCCTCTGCAATGAGTGAAGCTGTGTCGAAATCAATTTCCTGATTTATAGAAGCCATAATGCCAAGTCCCATAAGCTTCTTGATAACGTCTGTAGCAGTCGCCTTAAGACGTACAGCAAGCTCGCCTACAGTGATAGTATCGGGGATAAGAACTTTAAGCTGCTGCTTTCTTGCACGCTCAAGTTCAAGTCTTTTAAGCTTTTCAGCCTCAGACTCTTTCTTTGAGAACTGCTGACGGTTTCTCTGTGCCGACTTCTGATTAATCTTCTGCTTCTTTGAAGAATAATTGTCATTGCTGTGTTTTCTGTTACCAGAAGCCATCTGGTCATATTTTTCATTGTACTTGTCAAGATCTACATAGCTGCCTCTTGTATCAACAGTACGACGCTGTGTAGCGGTTGAAGCTGTTTCAGATGAAAAGCTTGTATTGAGCTTTGTAGCTTCGCCTCTTTCACGGGCTTTAGCCTGCTCCTTTTTCTTTTTCTTGTCGGAAGGCTTATTTTCCGGCTTTTTGGCCTCTGCCTTCACAGTATCCTTCTTTAACTCATCCACAGGTTTTTTCTCCTCCTGAACGGGTTTTGTTTCGGGTTTAACTTCCTTTTTCTCAGCAACTTCGGCTCTGACCTCCTGAACCTGCTTTGCTTCAGCCTTGATTTCAGGCTTTTTCTCCTCGGCAGGTTTAACATCTGCCTTTGGCTTTGCACCGTTTTCTTTTTTAGGCTCTGTCTTTGTTTTGTCAGCCTTGGGCTTTTCTGCTTTCGGCTTATCAACCTTCTGAGCCTTTTCAGAAGGCTTCTTTTCTGTCTTTGTTTCCGTCTTTGGAGCTTCCTTTTTCTTTTCAGATTTTGGAGTTTCCTTTGTTTCCTTTGTTTCCTTGACTTCCTCTTTCTTTTCAGGCTTTGGAGTATCCTTTGAATCGAAGTACTCTTTGAGTGTTTTCACCTCATGGAGCTTTGTGTGATGCTCTAAAACAGCGTTCATCTCGTCCTCATTAAGTGAAGATGAAGGCTTTTTCTTTGTATCGCCCTTTGAAGCGAAGAAATCAACAAGTTCCTTCGCGGAAATGTTAAGATCCTTTGCAGCATCGCTTAATTTTATTTTTTTTGCCATAGGCGTAATAACCTCCTTAAATAGCCGTCAGCACGGCTGAACCATAATGTATGTCAGCACCTTACGGTGATTATTTTCCGTCATTTTGTGATGTATCGTTGATTTTCTGAAATCCGCCCGCAAAGCCTTTATCGCATATTGCCATAACAGCCGTTTCTTTGCCACAGAGTCTGCCGATTTCAGCTTTTTCAAGCTCTGTGACAATTACGGGGATATCCTGCTTTCCGCAGACAAAACGCACTTCCTTGACAGTCTTCTCCGAAGCGTCAGACGCCGTAAGAACTGCAAAAGCCTTGCCGCCCTCCACAGCCTCTCTGGAACTGTCAAAGCCTTTGACAACTCTGCCCGCCTTGATACACATTGTAAGCAGGTCAGCTGTTTTCTGTTTCTTTCCTGAGTTCATCTGCCATCACCTCGTATACACTTTCATCAATTCTGCATGAGAGGGATTTTTCAAATCTCCTTGCCTTACGTGCCTTTTCAAAACATTGTACGTCCTTGCAAAGATATGCACCTCTGCCGTTTTTCTTTCCTGTGAAATCAAGACTTATTTCAGCTTCGGGAGATTTCACAACACGCATAAGTTCCTTTTTCGGCTTCATTTCGTTACAGCCAAGGCACAGTCTCATAGGAATTTTCTGGGATTTCATATATTATTCCTCAACAGCTTCAGCTTCGGCAGCTGTTTCCTCAACAGCCTCAACGCTTTCCACTGCTGCTTCCTCAACAATTTCAGTTATTTCCTCAACAACCTCATCAACAACTTCATCAGCCTTATTTAAAAGAGCGTCGGGATAATCCTCTGCAAGCTCCTCTGCAGGCTCGCCTGTAAGCGCATTTGTCTGTGGCTTGATGTCGATTTTATAGCCTGTAAGCTTTGCTGCAAGCTTTGCGTTCTGTCCCTTATTACCGATAGCCAGTGAAAGCTGATTATTCGGAACAACAACAGTGCATGTCTTTTCTTCAACGGAAGTGATAACAGTCTTTACAACCTCAGCAGGAGCAAGTGCCTTTGCAATAAACTCTCTGGGATTTTCGCTCCATGGGATAATATCAATCTTTTCACCGTTGAGTTCATTTACAACAGCTGTAATTCTTGAACGCTTCGGACCGATACAAGCACCGATAGCGTCAACATTTTCATCCTTTGACCATACAGCCATTTTTGTTCTTGAGCCTGCCTCACGGGAAATGGACTTGATTTCAACAATTCCGTCATAAATTTCGGGAACCTCTGTTTCAAAGAGTCTTTTTACGAGCTCCTTGGCAGTTCTTGAAATCTTAACGATAGGCTTCTTTGTCTTGTTGAGAATACCTGTAATGTAAACCTTTACGTCCTTGCCCTCTGCAAGGGTTTCACCGGGAATCTGTTCGTTTCTGAAAAGATAGAGTTCAGAGTCCTCATAAACAACCGTTACAGTACCTCTTCCAGGTTCAATCTGTGAAACTCTTGCTGTAATGCAGTCATGCTCCTTCTGCTGGAACTTTTCAAGTACCTGCTCACGGTTGATTTCTCTCAAATCGCCCTTGATGGACTGTTTTGCAGAGAGAGCCGCCATTCTGCCAAGACTAGAAATATCAATTTCCTTAAGAATAGTACCACCGAGAACAGCATTGGGATCAATAGCTCTTGCTGTAGCGATATTTATCTCATTCTCGTCAATAGGCTCATCTTCGATGATTTCCTGAACGATATACATTGCAAATTTCTTTGTAGCGGGGTCAATCTCCACTCTTATTCTGTCCTCACTGTGAGGATATGCTCTTTTAGCAGCTTTCAGCATAGCCGACTTTACCTTTTCAATAAGAAGTTCGGTTTCAACGCTGTTTTCTTCTCCAAGCATCTTTAACGCATCGAAAAAGTTATCCATAACGATTCCTCCAATATTATATATTTAATTTACTCAATCAAAATCAAACCAGAGCTTTACAAAAGCAATATCAGCAAAGGGATATTCAACCTCTGTGCCGTCCTCAAGTTCAACTGTGATATCTGTTTTATCTGCCTCTTTAAGGTATGCGCAGATTTCCTTTTCACCGTCTACGGCTCTTATAAAACGTATACGGATCTTATCACCCTCGCACACTTCAAAATGGTCTTCTTTTACCAGTTCTCTTTCAAGACCTGCGGAGCCGATTTCAAGCATGTAGCTTTCCTTAATGGGGTCAACCTCATCAAGCAGCTTGTTTACAGGCTCTGTGACTTTTTCGCAGTCCTCGATAGTTATGCCCTCATCGCAGTCGATGAAAATACGCAGATACCAGCTTGCACCCTCTTTGACGTAGCACACATCCCAGAGGTAGTAGCCTAAATCATCGGTTATCGGCTTAACAAGGTCGTATATTCTTTGTTCTGTTGCACCGAATTTTTTCAGCTTCATTTGTATCTTTTATCTCCTTTCAAAACGAAAGACCGGAAGTTTCCGGTCTTTCGCTTACTATGTTATTTCTATTATATCACACTATTCCGAAAAAATCAATACCTTTGAGGAAATTTTTTCATTTTTCACAATTACTGTGGCTGAACAATTTTTTCGATATTATCAGCAGTTATTACAACCTTGATAACGCTTTCCTTATCAGTCATAACGTCCTGTGTAGGGAAAAAGCATACTGTGAAATTATTTTTGTCGGGAGGAACGATAAATCCGCCGATAATTCCTGAAATTTCGCCCTTTGATGTAAGCTTGAAGGGATTGGGAATGTAATTGTCCATATTATTCTGACCATAAAGCTGTGTTCTTACGTCAAAATGAACTTCCTCACCATCCGGAAAGAGAATGTAGAAGTTGTTGAGAATATTAAGTTCGTATTCCTTTTCTGTGTTATTTGTAATTACAGCATCAAGATAAAGGTATCTGTTGCCTTCCTCGTCCGTCTTGCCGGAATCAATAACCTTGTTGAGCTTGAACACAGTTTCGTTACTCTCTTTTTCCTCCTCAATTTCAGCTATAATTTCAGTCTGTGCAAGTCCCTCCTGCTTGTTTGAAGCCTCTGACGATGAGTTATCCTTGCCGTTGGAACAGCCTGTAAAGGGAACAGCAGCTATAACTGCCGCAAGAACTAAAGAAATGATTCTATATTTTTTCATGTTTTCTTCCTCCGATTATAAGGCACACTTTTACTGCACCTATAGTAGATACAGATATTATAACACAATATCAACAGACTTGTCAAGAATAAGATTTTCAAAGAATAAGTCAATACTAACATAAAACACTTGCAATTTTAATTTTATTATGTTAAAATAGAATCAGAAGGATTATATCCTAATATTAATATGGAGGTACATACACTATGGCATATGTTATTTCTGATGAGTGCGTAGGCTGCGGTGCTTGTGAGGCTGAGTGCCCTGTAAGCGCTATTTCCGAGAACGATGGAAAGTACGTTATCGACGCTGATACTTGCGTAGATTGCGGTGCTTGTGCAGGTGCTTGCCCTGTTGGCGCTCCTAACGCTGAGTAATTAATACGCATGATTAAAGGGCTGCTTTCGGGCAGCCTTTTATTTTTTTGCATGGACAACACCGTCTTGTCGGACAATGCAAACATCATTCTGCTGCATTGCCTGCATTTATTTTGCACTTGACATTCGATATACTTAAATAGTATAATAGGAATTGACATAACTTCAAGGAGAACACACAATGAGAAATTTCAAACGAATTTTATCGGGAATTGCAGCACTTTCACTTATGATGAGCTGTACTGTTTCCTGCAAAGAAAAAAACACAGATGAAAGTTCAACAAGTGAGGAAATCATCCCCACAGAGCCGCCTACGGAATCACCAGAAGAAAAGGCTAAAAACCGCACTATAACGTGGCTTGCGGATTTTAGTCTGGAAAATCAGAACGGCGGAGAAAGCCCTGCTGCATTATCACTTTTCCGTGACCTTTACGGCGGTGATATAAACTATGTTCATGTAAATGAAAAGGATAAATATTCTACCCTTGAATATTTTCAGAACTGCGGAGAGCCTGTCGATATGTTTCCCTACGATGAATATACACTGCCACAGGGTGTTGTACAAGGGTTATTCGACCCTCTCGACAAATATTTCGATATACTTGGCGTTGAGGATGGCTTGTGGGACGATATGAATAATATCACCGAAATGCTTGAATACAAGGGCGAGCATTACGTTATGCCCTATGCCGTATCAAATCCCCAGCTTATTATGTACAGCCGCAAGCTGGTAGAAAAAGAGGGGCTTGACGACCCATATGAGCTTTATCAGAAAGGCGAATGGGACTGGGACGCTATGGTTGATATGATGAGCAAATTCGTATCAAATCCCGAAGCTGACAAAAAACGCTATGGCATAAGCGGAGATTTCGGAAAGACTTTGCTGACCACCTCCGGAAGTACTGTTGTAAACTTTGAAAACGGCGTATTTTCCAATAACATAAACGATAAAAATATTGCCTCGGCTGAAAATCTCATGAAAAAAATTGCCGATGAAAAGCTGTACAACACGGGCTGGTATGAATTCTACCCCAACGACAATTCAACCCTGTTTTATGCTATGGGCGACTGGGCACTCGGTATGACCAACGCAAAAAATGCCAAAAAGGATATTATGGTTGTACCTTTCCCGAAAAATCCCGACGCAGAGGAACATTTTATCTCCTGCGACTACAACGCAAGAATGCTTGTAAGGTGGGCACAGAATCCCGAAGCGGTAGCAGCTTATATAAAATGCGAAAGAATTGCCGCAATGGAAGAAACTTACAAGGAGCTTGAAAGAGCCGCCCTCAGCAATAAGGAAAAAGACGCATACGATAAATGGAAGCCTTTTATAACAACAGAGCAGTATGACGCTGTACAGAGCTTCCTTGAATCTGCAAAAACCACTCCTTATTTTGATTTTGGCTACGGTATGGGCGAAAAAATGTACGGCGGCGGAGATTTTACCTATGAGTCAAGAGGTGTTATGAACAACCTTGCCGATTCATTTCTTACCGGCGAAAATGCAGGCGAAAAATGGGAGAAAATCCGTGACGATATGACAAAAAAGGTAGACAAAGAAATAAAACGATTTAACGAGCAGTAATACACTCTGAAAGGATGTTTTTATGTGGTTGATTTTTCTGACAGTCATTCTTCTCTTTGCTGTCTGCTCTGTAATATATATCAGTCATTTCCGCAGTGAACTCAAAGGAAACCGAAAGCTTTTCTGTCACGGAATGACAGCCGTTCTTATTCTTACAGGAATTGCTGATTTGATTATGAATTTCGGCGAATTCAAAGGGGCGTTCACCGTAATCGGTACTGCCGCCGCCATTGAATTTATGCTATACGCATATCTGAAAGAAAAGCAATCCCGTACCCTTGCCTTTATGGGAAAAGCAGTACTTACAGCAGTTGTTCTTGAGCTGACCTTTTTCCAGTTCCCATCATACCGCCTTATAACGGGAAATTATGAACATACTGTTCTCAATCTCGCAAGCGGCGAACTCGAAAACTGCTCCTATGACATCAGCACGGGTGGAATTACGGTAACCGGAAAAAATGAAATAAGCATTTCCTATCACAATCTCGATAAAAAAACGGGAACTGTATATATCAATGCCGAATTCCCCGAAGGCATATCGGGAAAGATAAACTTTTTTGCGGATATTACGGAGGAAACGGGTTATTACTACCGTCTGAAAGCAATTGATTCAGCGATAATCTCAAATAGTCCGCAGTCGCAGTATGCCATGGTCCAGCTTGCAGGAAAATCGGGAGATGCACGTTTCAGATTTTCAGGCATAAACGAAAATGGCAGCTGTATTATAAAAGGCATTGAACTGAACAAGCCCGTTCCCTTTGACGTTATGCCTTTGAGAATGGGAATAATTATAGTTCTTTCCACTTTTATATACGCCTGCATATATTCCGCAGTGATGAACTGTGAATACGAAAAAAACAGAAAATTCTGTCATATTGCTTCTCTTTGTATAACATTTGTCGAAGTATGTGTCGTCGTTATGTTTGTATGCAGTCAGATACCCGAAGGCGGATTTTTCGACCGTTTCAGACTTACGCAGGGAAATCAGATTACAGAGGAACTTGTACTCGCCTTTGAAAACGGACAATTCAGCCTTCTTGCAGAGCCTTCAGAGGAACTCCTCGCAATGGAAAACCCTTACGACCACGGTTCACGCTTTTACGGTGAAATTGACTGTCTGTGGGATCATGCTTTATATGAAGGAAAATACTATTCCTACTATGGCATTGCCCCCCTTCTGATATTTATTCCCTATCATCTGATAACGGGATATTTTTTCCCCGAGGATATAGCTGTTATGCTGTTCGCCTCTGTTGGAATTATGTTGCTTTCAATGGTTTATTCAGTCATTGTTAAAAAATGGTTTTCAGCTATTTCTACGGGCGTATATCTGTCCGGACTTATTATGCTTCTTACAGGCTGTGGCATTTGGTGCTGTGCAGGCAGACCGATGTTCTATGAAATGAGCATAGCCGCAGGGTTTGTGTGCATCACATCGGTGGCATATTTCCTTGTAACATCAGGAATTTTTGAAAAAGGCAAAATGTGCCTGTCAAAACTATTCCTTTCGTCGCTGTTAACGGGATTATCCGTAATGTGCAGACCTACTCTTGCAGTATATGCGATATGCTTCTTTTTATTCGCCATTGTAAACGCAAGAAAACAGGGAAAAGGCAATATTATAAAATTTCTCTGCTGTGCACTTATTCCCCTCTGTTGCCTTGGACTATTCCAGATGTATTACAATTATGCCCGTTTCGGTTCAGTTTTTGAATTCGGCATAAAATATTCACTTACAATCAACGATTTTACACGGACAGAATTTCACCTTCACAATATGCTTGTGGGAGTATATAATTTTCTCTTTGCTCCCCCTGCATTTATTCCGGATTATCCATTTGTATCAGCACCTTTTTCCTTTCTCGGACTCAACAGCTTCTATTACAAGGACGAGGGAACAATTTCGGGACTTCTGTTCCTTGTTCTGCCGATTTTCGGATATCTGTACAGCGGACGGGCATTAAAGCTTATCCCCGATAAAAAAAGCCGCATATCAGCAGCGGCATCAGTCGGTCTTACAGGAATTATTATGCCTGTTGTCATTACCTGCTCTGCATGGGAAAGCGGTTATTCAGCACGATATATGACGGATTTTTCATGGCAGGTTATAATGGGTGCTTTTATGGTACTTTTCATACTCTGTACAAAATCAGAGAACATAAATAAAAAACGCACATTCACAGCGGTCATGGGTATATGTGCTGTCTATACGCTCATAGTTGTGGGAATTGAAAGCTTTGTATTTTCATTTCCTGCGGAAACATTCCCCGAACAGGCTGATATGCTCGACAGACTGCTTGCATTTTATAAATAATCAGATTTGTGAAATTCTAACAAAAAACCAACACAAAATTTGTCAATATGTAAAATTTTCCGAAAGTACGTGACTTTTTAATTTTAATATGGTATAATATATAGAAGATATAAAATATGCGGATATTCCGTAAAACAAACAAAAGAAAAGGAAGGAAATCACCATGGACAACAACACTGGAAACAGACCGAGAAAAAGAGTTACAAAAAAGATGTTAAGACAAAGACAGCTTGGTGCACTTGCAATAGTTGCGTTTTTAGTGCTGTTTTTTGTTGTGCTTGGCTTTAAAGCCTGCTCAAACGGCGGTGGTGAGAAAAAAGGCGGCAAACAGGACGCTACAACAACTACTACAACTATAGCAACAACAACCGTAACAACTACAGTTACAACAACAACCACAACAAACCCACTTGCTTCTCTTGTTACGCTTTCAAAACGCGAAATGTTCCTCACAGTAGGCGGCACTGATGTTTCTATTATAACAGGCTATCCTACAGGTTCAACAGAAGCTAACGAGGTATGGAAGTCTATGGATGAGAGTATTGCTACTGTTGACTCTTTCGGACATGTAACAGCCGTTGGTCAGGGTGAAACATTTGTTATCCTCAGCTTTGACAATAATCCTGGAATTGAAATTGAAATAAAGGTACACGTTGCAAGCACAGCAGGTGGTACTACAGCTCCCAAATCGGAGATTATCTTCACAGAAGTTACACCAAGCGGCGGCGGAAATGTTGTATCATCATTCACAACAACTCCCGTTGCAGCTGTATACGAAAACAGATATTCAGCATAATTATAAAATCCCCTCACACTCGTGAGGGGATTTCCTTATTTCTTTTCACCTTTACAGAAAGCAGATAAAGCGAAAGCAGATAAACGCTTCCCCCTGATAAAGCCGCAATAACTGCCGCCCAGAAATTGCCTGCCGTCCTGCCGCAGATATCTGCCCCAAGATATGCCGTAGCCCCACATAATACCCCTGCGTAAATCACACATAAAAACGGCTTTGCTGCTACACTTATACCAGCCGCCCTGAAATAAACCGCAAGGGATACAAAAAGCATTACACAATAGCAGAGAGATGTTGACAGAGCCGCCCCGTCAACGCCCATAAGCGGAATAAGAACTATATTTCCCCCTGTTTTCACTGCCGTTCCCATAAGCATAATTTTCAGCGGCAATGAAGATTTGCCTATTCCCTGCAGCATGGCGAATACGGGAAACGACATACACAGACACACCATTCCCGGCATAAGCCAACGCAGTGCACTGATACATATTTCAGCTTCGTCTGTCTGCCTTGCAAAAAGGATATGAAGTATCTGCGGTGACAGAACTCCCATTCCCACAGCCGCAGGTACAGCTATTATCGCCGCTGTAAGCAGTGCCTGAACTGTATTTCTCCTTAATTCAGCTTTATTATCTGCCGCCCATGCAGAAGCTGTACAAGGAAGTATACCTTTTCCAAGCATATTTGTCACCGAGGGAACAAGATTGAACACCGTCAGGGCAATTCCTGAAAAGGAGCCATATACAAACCGTGGTATATCTCCTTCTCCAACTCCTGCCGGCAGTATTCCCTTATATCCGAAAAAACCAATACATCCGATTATAGTTGCCATATCTATTATTGCAGTAAGGTTTGTTACAACAGAACCTGCCCCTATGGGGAAGGCTGTTTTTACCAGCTCCGACGCAATTTCTCCCGTTTTTGAAACATCAGCTCCACTGTATGATTTATCTTTTCCCGAAACCAGACGCATAAAGGCAAAGAAAACAAGTCCCCCGAAAGATGAAAGTGTAACTCCGCATATGCCTGCCGCTGCCGTCAATGCCCTTACATCGGTAATATACGGGAAATATTCAAGGAGAACATTACCGTGACTGCTGACATATCCACACAGCCACAACCCTGCCCCGACTCTGATAATACCTTCGGCAACCTGCGACAATGCGGTGGGATACATATTTCCCATTCCCTCATAATATCCTCTTTCAACTGCGGTAACACAGCCGAATAACACCGAGGGCGCTATCATTGCCACCGCAAGAGCCGCTTCTCCGCTTCCTGAAGATATAAGACTGAAAGGCTTTGCAAGGAGAAGTATAAGCAGACTTCCCGCAACTCCCACAAGGGAAAACAGAAGAAGCGCCGTCCGCCTTATCCGGCGGATATTCTCCTGCATACCAAAAATCTGACTCTTTGCAGTCATTGCAGCCACAGCCGTTGATAAACCCGTTACGGAAAATGCATACACCGGCATAAATATACTGTAAGCACAGCTGAAATAACTCATTCCAACTCCGCCCAGCATATTCGTAAGGGGAATTTTAAACACCGCCCCAAGCACTTTTGCCGCCACTGCAGACAGCATAAGTATTACTGAGCCTTTTATAAAGTTCTGTTTTTTCAATAGTCAACGCACTCCTGATGAAAATTTTTGCATTTTTTCTAAAATATATGTTGCAGAAATCAAAAATATGTGTTATAATATAAAGTAGAATATACTGCTTATCTGTGTATTCATCACAATATCTGATAATATTACAATTTTATAGAAAGGACGATACCCAATGGAATATAAATTTTCCGATAAGGTAAGCGGATTAAAAGCGTCGGCTATCAGAGAAATTCTCAAATTCACCTCTGTACCGGGAGTTATTTCCTTTGCGGCAGGCAATCCTGCTCCTGAGGCTTTCCCCACAGAGCGTATTGCAGAGCTTTCAGCTGAACTTCTTCGTGATGATCCCGTTCTTGCTCTCCAGTACAATATCACCGAGGGCTATACTCCCCTCCGTGAATTTCTGAAAGAATGGATGACCGAGAAAAAATGCTTCAACAAGGAAATTGATGACCTCATTGTAACATCAGGCGGCCAGCAGGCTAACGAGCTTTCCTGCAAGGTACTTCTTAATGAGGGCGATACACTTCTATGCGAATCACCAAGCTTCATCGGTTCTCTCAACGCTTTCCGTTCCTACAACGTAAATCTTGTGGGAATTGAAATGGAAGACGACGGAATTAACCTCAACAAGCTTGAAGATGCGCTGAAAACACAGCCCAATGTGAAAATCCTCTACCTTATCCCGAATTTCCAGAATCCCACAGGACGCACAATGTCCCTTGAAAAGCGTAAGGCTGTATATGAACTTGCCTGCCGCTATGATTTCATCATCTTAGAGGACGATCCCTATGGTGAACTCCGCTTTGCAGGAGAAAATATCCCCTCTATCAAGAGTCTTGATACTGAGGGCAGAGTTATTTACTCCTCCACATTTTCAAAGCTCATTTCATCAGGCTTCAGAACAGGCTTTGTTTCCGCACCTGCTCCGATTATCCAGAAAATCGTTGTATGTAAGCAGGTTTCGGACGTTCATTCAAATATATGGGCACAGGTTGTTTCACACCGCTTCATGACAACCGTTGACCGTGAGGCACATTTTAATAAGCTCCGTGAGATTTACCGCAAAAAGTGCGAGCTTATGTGCAGCTATATCGACAACGGCTTCTCAAAGAAGATTACTTATGTAAAGCCTGAAGGCGGTCTGTTCATCTGGTGCACTCTCCCCGATGACTGCGATATGAACGCATTCTGCACAAGAGCCGTTCAGGAATACAAGGTTGCTATCGTTCCCGGAAATTCATTCAGCATTTCCGAAAACGAAGTAAGTCACTCATTCCGCCTCAACTACTCCACACCCACAAATGAACAGATCATCGAAGGTATGGAAAAGCTTGCAGGAATGACAAGAGATATTCTTGACTAAAAACTCATAAAGAGAATAAAAAACAAATTCGAAAGGAAATATATATTATGGCTACAGTAGATAGATACCCCGTTACACAGAAATACCTGATGACAAGAAATCAGGCTCTTAACTTCCCCATTGACTTCTTCAAGGGCAATTTCAAGAAGAACGACGTTTATGGCGTTGTAATCGACATTCCTATGCCTGGCAACGTCCTCTCTACTATGGTTTGCTTCATCAACGGTGCTGCTAACCTCTACTTCAACAACGGCGGCGAGTACACAGGAGCTTCACAGAAGTACAGAACTCTCGTTCAGGCTGCACACAACCTTGTTGCAGTTTCAAATACTCTCCTCTCAAAATGTGAAAAGACAACTAAGTTCGACCTTCCAAGAGGAAGAGTTCACAATGTATTCCTTCTCACAAAAAGCGGCATTTACAAGACAGAATTCGCTCCCGGACTTATCCCTGAGGATCAGCCTGAAAAGCGTTCTGTATACGTTCTTTACCAGAAGGTTCTCAGCGAGCTGAGAAACTGCCAGCTCAAGGACGAGCTTGCAAACAAAAAAATCAACAACTGATCTAAGGAGCTTTACCCCCAATGGAAAATAAAAAACTTATATTCAGCGGTATACAGCCCACAGGTACTTTCACTCTGGGCAACTATATCGGTGCTGTACGTAACTGGGGACCGCTTCAGGACGAGTATAACTGTATCTACTGCGTTGTTGATATGCACGCTATTACAGTACGTCAGGATCCCGCAAAGCTCCGTCAGAACACACTCAATTCCTATGCCCTCCTTATGGCTTGCGGAATTGATGTCGAAAAGTCAATCCTTTTCATTCAGAGCCATGTCAAGACTCATGCTGAACTTAACTGGGTTCTCTGCTGCAATACGCAGTTCGGAGAACTGAGCCGTATGACTCAGTTCAAGGACAAGAGCCAGAAACACCCCGACGATATAAACGCAGGACTTTTCACATATCCCTCCCTTATGGCTGCGGATATTCTCGCTTACAATGCGGATTTAATCCCCGTTGGTGTTGACCAGAAACAGCATCTTGAGCTTGCAAGAAATATCGCACAGCGTTTCAACCAGCGTTACGGCGACTTCTTTACAGTTCCCGAACCTTATATTGCCGAAATCGGTGCAAAAATAATGTCCCTGCAGGAACCTACAAAGAAGATGTCCAAATCTGACGAAAACCCAAATGCCTGCATACTTATCCTTGATGACAAGGACACAATCATACGCAAGTGCAAGCGTGCTGTCACCGACAGTGAAGCGGAGGTTGTATACCGTGAGGGCAAGGACGGCATAAATAACCTTATGACTATTTATTCAAGCGTTACAGGCAAGGATTTCGTCGCTATAGAGGCTGAATTTGCAGGTAAGGGCTACGGTGATTTCAAGCTTGCCGTAGGTGAGGCTGTTGCCGATCACCTTGAACCTGTAAGAAACGAATTTGCACGTCTTGTACAGGATAAGGCATACCTTAAGGAATGCTATACAGCAGGAGCTGAAAAGGCTCTCCGCTATTCACAGCGTACCCTTAACAAGGTTTACCGCAAGATTGGCTTTGTAGATAAGGGATAATGTATCGTTTTATCTCGTTAAAGTGCACAAAATCCAACTATATATCACTGTATATTCTGCAATTGATACGAAATTGTTAAAAATAACTTGCATTTTTCAGCGATATATTGTATTATTAAGGAGTACTTTTTTCTATGGTTGAATATCAGCAGAAAGAAAATTATTCTATCGGCGATTTGCTTGACATCGTAAGATTGCTTCGTTCCGAGGGCGGATGTCCATGGGACAGAGAGCAGACACACGAATCAATCAGAAGTGATTTTCTGGAGGAAACCTGCGAGGTTCTGGAAGCTATCGACCTTAAAGATACTGCTCTGCTCCGTGAGGAACTGGGTGACGTTCTCTTGCAGGTTGTGTTCCACACACGTATCGAGGAAGAACAGAACAACTTTAATTTTGATGAAGTGTGCGACGAAGTGTGCAAAAAGCTCATTATACGTCACCCCCACGTTTTCGGCGAGGTTATAGCGGATACCTCTGATGAGGTTCTTAAGAACTGGGATTCCATAAAAATGGAAACCAAAGGACAGGAAACTTACACCGATACCCTTAAAAGCGTTGCAAGCACTCTGCCTGCTCTAATGAGAGCACAGAAGGTGGGTAAACGTGCTATGAGGGCAGGTATGGACTTCCGCTGTACCGAGGATGCTGTAGCCTGTATCGTTGCCGAAAAGGCTGAACTTGATAAGGCTATACAGAACAACGATAAAGCGAATATGGAGGAGGAGCTTGGCGATTTGCTGTTCTCCTGCGTAAATGCTGCTCGCCATCTTGGTATTGACGCTGAACAGGCACTCCGTGCTTCTACAGATAAATTCATCAGACGCTTCTCTGCTACAGAGGAGCTTGTCAGAAATGATTCCCTCGATATGAAAGAGCTCCCCATTGAGGAACTTGATATCTACTGGGACAAGGCAAAGAAAATATCAGAATAAATCTATTCTGATAAAGGCAGCTGGCAATTTATTCGCAGGCTGTCAAAAAAATATATATTTTTTGGAGGAAAACAAAAATGACTAAAACAGAACTCATCAATTCAATTGCAGATAAAGTTAACTGCACAAAGAAGGACGCTGCTTCCGCACTTGACGCTACAATTGCTGCTATTTCCGAAGCTCTCGTAAATGGCGAAAAGGTTTCTATCACAGGCTTCGGTACATTTGAAGTTCGTGAGAGAGGCGAAAAGAAGTGCATCAACCCCAGAACAAAGGAAGAAATGATTTGCCCTCCCAGCAAGGCTCCCGGCTTCAAGGCAGGCAAGACACTCAAGGAAGCTGTTAACAAGTAATTAAGTATGACTACGGGGCAGGTTATTCCTGCCCCTTTTCATATCCATTTAAGGAGAAATACTATGCGTTTAGATAAATATCTCAAGGTTACACGCCTTATCAAACGACGCACCGTTGCAAACGAAGCTTGTGACGCCGAAAAAATCGTAGTAAACGGCAAGGTTGCAAGAGCGTCTTATGATGTCAAGATAGGCGATATTATTGAAATTAATATGGGAACACGCCCCCTTAAAGTAAGGGTGCTCAATGTTACCGAACACGCTACAAAAGAAAACGCCGCTGATAATTACACTGTTGTTGAATAATGAAACGCCCCGAAAGATCG
This sequence comes from Ruminococcus sp., assembly GCA_017558505.1. Classification (GTDB taxonomy): domain Bacteria; phylum Bacillota; class Clostridia; order Oscillospirales; family Ruminococcaceae; genus Ruminococcus. The sequence goes on from JAFYUM010000035.1 coordinate 32,133, forward strand.
GGGCGTTTTCCTTTATTTCGTATTATGAATATCCCAACGGAAATTAACCAGTTTCTTTGCCTTGGTATTATCAAGAAGATTATTATTTTCAAGCTTGCTCATATCAAGATAGCGATAATTGGTTTTTTCCTCCTTGCCTGCACCAAATATACCCTTAATTTTCGATAAGGCTCCTCCGCCGCCTGTTCTCTGGAGAACAGCCCCGAGGGAGTGGTTTTCACGCATAAAGGAAATTATCTCCGCTGCCGTTGTAGGTAACTTGTCGCATACATTGTATATTCCCGCATACTGCATATCCTCTGCATTCTTTGCAAAGCAGAGAACAAAATCTACCAGATTGTGAACACAGCAGAATTGGAAGCCATACTGTCCCTTACCATATACAAATTTTGAACCGTCTTTCGGATCGGTCAGCTTTGCTACAAGGTTATCCACAAAATTAAATGTATATACAGGCGAAACACGTGTAATACATACCATTATATCCTTATGGTGCTGCATTTCAGAAATAAGCGCCTTTTCAGACTCGTATTTCAAAGCCGCATAGTTTGATGTAATCTTTATATCTGCGTCCTCACGTATAGGCTCACGGGTTTTCGGAAACTCATAAACTCGGTCTGTACTTATAAGGATAAACTTCTTCACAGTATCCGTTGTCATTGCATAACGATAAATAAATTTATCACACGCTTTTGAATCACTTATTTCTTTTTCTGTAACAATAGGTCCAAGGTCATTGTCTACTGTACAGGCGGCGTGAATTACTATATCAATTTCGTTATTCTCAAAAATTTCCGAATATGTGTTCTTATCGGTAATATGACTTTTTATAAAACTGTAGTTAAGCTTTCCCGTATTGTAAAAGCCCTCCTCGGCATCTACTGCTATAACAGAAAAACCTTTTTTAAGCAGGCCTGAACATATATGCTGACCTATAAGGCCACATCCTCCCGTAACGAGAACTTTTTTCATATTCACGCCCTCCTTTCATTGTCTGTAATATTATTCATTTTCTGCTGAATTATTTGCATCCTCAAGCATTATATCAATAGTTGCATAAATAGCGTCGTAGGTTTCATTCCAGGGTATTCCCTTTGCAGAATTTCTCAGCTGATTATCAAGAAGCTCGCCGCAATCGGCTGATACGCCTGTTGACACATCAATAAATGGATTTTCGTCTGCAAGCTCCTGCATACTATTCTTCATATCAATCATTTCATCGGACCAGCCGTAATCATCCCTGAATTGCTGGTCTCCAAGCTCACTGGTAGTTTCATCAAGTATTGCAAATCTCTTGCAGTCAAGATAACGTGCAACACCCTCGGGGTTGTTACCGCCCTTTACAAAGCAGTAAGCCTCCATACCAACAGGAATATAATATTCATCGGATTCCGGATCCTTCGGCATGGGTACAAAGCCTACATCTTCGCCGTATTTCGCAACCCACTTTTCCTTTTCCATATAGAACTCATAAAGTCCTACAGGATAGAAAAGCAGTTTACCCTCGCCGATATATTCGGGATGCGACTCCCAGCCGTAATCGCCTACGCCAATGGCTATACTACCAGAAGAATTAAGGTCGTACATAAAATTCTGTACCCTCTCCATAGCAGGGTTACTTATATTGCTTACAAGCTTTCCGTTCTTAACCTCAACGGCAGGGACTCCGGTTGTAGCCATAAGTCCGAATTCATACCACCAGCTGTCAATGCCGAATTTTTCATTTTCCACATCAACGTAGCTTTTGAGCATATCATGGAAAGTATCCCATGTCCATTCACCGTTAGCATAAAGCTCCGCCGGATCTGTAAGTCCTGCCTCCTCAATGGTTTTCTTATTGTATACACAGGCTACGTTGTCACCTGTTGTCTGCGTAATGACACAATAGTGCTTATCGTCCCATACAAGGCTGTCATTGACCTCCTGAACACCCTCCCAGAGAGGCGAACTGAAGTCAATATATTCATCGGCGGGAACAAACATACCTCTGATTGCTCCCTTTGGGAATGCGTCCTTATCTCCCGCATAAAAGAAATCAACACCGTCGCCGCTGTCTATCATCTGTGCAAGCTTTTCATAGCGGTCACCGTGTTCGCACTGAATCCACTCGATTTTGCCGCCATACTTTTCCTCGAATGCAACAAGCTCTGTAGGTTTGTTTTTACCTGTTGCATCGGGGTTTATATCCCATGTGGCAAGCCATTTTATAGTTTTGTTTTCAAGCTCTGTATCTGGTAAAAGGTCGGTAGTCATTACACTTTCCTTGATTTTACTGCGTACGTCCTCTGAAACGTCAACATCGGCATAAGGATTTGACGATTCTCCGCCTTTATTACAGCCTGTCGCAGAAATAACGGCTGTCAATGCTAAAATAAACGCTGAAATTACCCTCAATTTTCTCATTTCAGAACTCCTTTTGACAAATAATTTACGTATAATATCCCACATATATTATAACATTTTCAGAGTTGCTATGTCAATAGTAATTTTACATAATAGAAAGCCGTAATTTTTAGCTATATTTTTAAAATGCGTCCTTAATTTCTTTAATATTTTATGAGTAATTACTAAAAAAATTAAACCGTCCGCAGTTTATTCACGGACGGTTTTTATTCCAATTATGGCTGTTACTGATTTTGTCGGTGTAAGCATATAGCTGTCGGTACAGCTCAGACCTATCCGACGCTGTGCATTGAGATACACCAGAAGATCTTTCTGTAATTCTATGGGCAAATCACCATAACCGGGGCTGAAACGATATGTATGCTGTTCCTTCGGCATATCTCCGAATATTTCGATTTCTACTCTGTCGCACACCTGCTCAATAGCCGCACTACACAAAGAGTCTGTCACAACAGCCGCCGCCATATCTGTTACAGATATCTCGCGGATAAGCCTGTCAGCCTCCGCCGATACAGTCGCCGCAAAAACTATAGCCTTATGACAGCCATGAAGAAGCTTTGCTATACTTTTCCCTGTAAGCGGTACTGACAGACCGCTTAAATATATCCCCTCCGCAGAAATTTCCACGTCTGCTTCACGGAACACATATGCGGGTTTTAAGCGGCTGCGTACAATTTCTTCATATTTGTCAAGTAACTCAGCCGTCATATCATCGGGAGCTGTACGTATCCCCATATATCTCGCAGCTTCAGATTTTGATATCTCCCCGAGAGTTATCATACAGAGATTACTCCCGATACAGCCTCGCTGATTTTCTGTGCAACATAGGGATTATTCATTGTATAAAGGTGTATTCCGTCTACATCTCCTGCGGCAAGGTCGATTATCTGGTCGATAGCATAAGCAATTCCTGCATCACGGAGAGCCTCAGGATTGTGCTCGTACTTCTGCATTATTTTTACGAATTTCTGCGGCAGACTTGCACCACAGGTCGTAACCATTCGCTCAATCTGTTTTTTATTTACAACAGGCATAATTCCCGCCTCTATGGGCACATTAATCCCCTTTGCGGCAGCTTTTTCACGGAAATTCCAGAAAAAAGTATTGTCAAAGAAAAGCTGCGTTATAAGGTGGTCAGCACCTGCGTCAACCTTGATTTTCAGATTTTCAATATCCTGTTCAAGACTTTCAGCATCGGGATGTCCCTCCGGATAGCAGGCTGCAGCTATGTCAAAATCTCCCTTTGAACGGAGGTAGCTTATAAGGTCACTGGCATGGGCAAAATCCTTTACCGGAGGAATATCGGGGTTTATATCACCGCGGAGTGCAAGTATATGGTCTATGCCTCTGCTCTGCGCTTCTGCAAGAGTATCGTCAATCTGCTCCCTTGTGTAATTGATACAAGGGAGATGAAGCACAGGTGTAACTCCCATAGCCTTTACTTTTGAGGCGATATCCAGTGCAAGACCACTGTTTCCACTACCTCCTGCACTAAAAGTAACGCTGATAAAATCGGGGTGCAAATCGCCTAACTGGTCAAGAGCTTTGTAAATAACCTCAACGGAGCTTGTACTTTTAGGCGGAAACACCTCAAATGAGTAAACGGTTTTATTCTTGAATAATTCTTTAGCTTTCATGTTTTTTCTCCTATATTGACCAATCTATTTCTTCCATATTGTTTTTACGCAGAAACTCGTTTGCCTTCGAAAAATGTCTGCACCCAAAAAATCCGTTAAATGCCGATAACGGACTGGGATGTGCCGAGGTAAGTATAAGGTGATTCGGATTAGTTATAAACTGCATTTTCGCCTTTGCGTCATTGCCCCAGAGCATGAATACCATGGGCTTTTCGCGGCTGTTAAGCAATCTGATAACCTCTGTTGTAAATATCTCCCAACCCATACCACGATGACTTCTCGGCTGATTTGCACGCACAGTAAGAACAGAATTGAGGAGAAGAACACCATTTTCCGCCCATTTAGTCAATTCTCCGTGTTTACCGGAATTATCAATTCCGATGTCGTTGTAAATCTCCTTGAAGATATTCACAAGAGAGGGCGGCGGAATGATACCCTTACGAACGGAAAAACTCAATCCATGAGCCTGACCTTCGCCATGATAGGGATCCTGCCCGATAATAACGCATTTTACATCATTGTAGGATGTAAGCTTCATTGCATTAAAAATATCATACATTGAGGGATAAATTCTCTGGGTTTTATATTCGCTGATAAGAAACTGTTTAAGCTTTAAATAATATTCTTTATCAAACTCGCCGTCTAAAATATTATCCCAGTCATTATTAAAATTAACCATTCTGTTGCTCCATATCATTATATATTACACCCTCATAAAACTTGAACTTCACAAGGGTGTTTCGCTTATATGTAAGTGAGCCCTCCTCGTTGAAGGGAATTTTGTCATATGCAGACTCCGAACACGCTATTTTCAGCTGTCTGCCCTTGCGTGTGATAAATTCAAGCTCAAAATAAGGATCAACAATGTGCATACTTCCGTCACTTTCGAAAACTCTCACACGGTCGTCACTTTTACGCACAAGCTTAACCATTTCAACGACAGGCTCATTTGAAGATTTTTTTACATCGTCCCTGCGGTTATTTCTGTTTGTTTCAAGAGTGATTTCTTCAATAAATAGTCCCAGAAACTTTCGTACAGGACCTTTATTACCGAAAAACAACACAATTATCAGCAAAATCGCTGCAATTGAGCCAAGCATAATAACTAATGTCTTTAATTCTTCCGTCATTTTAATATACCGCCTTTTTTATTACTATATTCCATTATATAACATTTTCCGATTTTTTGCAATACATTATTGCAATTTTCTTTCTTATGCTGTATAATATATGAAGATTGATTATCAGGAGGTTGTTATGCAGAAGGTATTAGGATATATAAGAAAGGCCGTTCAGCAGTATGATATGCTAAAGAACGATGATAAAATAGCCGTTGGAGTTTCAGGCGGAAAAGACAGCCTTATTCTCCTTACAGGTCTTGTTCGAATATGTGATATTCTGGGAATAAACTGTGAAATAACTGCTGTATCCGTTGATCCGAATTTTAACGGAATCTCCGCTGATTTTTCTCATATTGCCGAATACTGTAAAAAAATCGGAGTTGAACATATAATTATTCCCACCCATATCGGTGAAATAGTTTTTGATATCCGTAAAGAAAAATCCCCTTGTAGTCTATGTGCAAGAATGAGGAGAGGGGCACTTAATAATTTTGCCGCAGATAATAGCTTCACAAAACTTGCGTTAGGTCACAACCTTGACGATGCCGTTGAAACCTTTATGATGAATCTTCTTACCGAGGGACGAATTGGCTGTTTTTCTCCTGTAACAACTCTTGAAGATAAGAACATCTCTATTATTCGTCCACTTATACTTGCTCCTGAAAAAGATATCAGGCGAGCCGCAAATAAACTTGAACTTCCCGTATTAAAACTAAATTGTCCTGCTGACGGTAACACCAACAGACAACGTACAAAGGAATATATATCAGGTCTTGAACGGGAAAAACACGGTTCAAAGATGCGTATATTCGGTGCTATGCAGCGCGATCTTCCGGAATGGCAAATTAAGTAATAAAAAAGCTCTCCTTACGGAGAGCTTTTTTTATTAATTTAAGAATTGTGACTAATTAATTAGTCTTCCTTCTTTCTGAGAACAAATGCAGTACCAAGAGCTACAGCAAGACCAGCTACAGCTACGCCAGCACCAGCAACACCTGTCTTAGGTGAGTCGTCCTTCTTAGCTGTTGTCTTCTTTGTAGTTGTCTTCTTAGCTGTTGTCTTTGTTGTTGTAGTTGTTGTATCAGCCTCTGTAGCTGTTGTAGTTG
>JAFYUM010000006.1 GCA_017558505.1 Ruminococcus sp.
AGAAATGCGGCCAACCCGCGCGTGGTACAAATCGCCGATCCTGCACAGCGTGTGGTAGTAACCTTCACCTACACCGGTCCTTCCACCCAGTGGCTGGACGACAACGACTACAGCAACTACAACAAAGGCAAAGCCCTCTGATTCACCTAAGACAGGCGACGGCAGAGGAATAGCAGTTGCAATGGCTGCATTTGTAGTTTCAATCGGTGCATTTGCACTTACAAGAAAAAAAGCTGAATAATAAAAATGCTCCGCTGGCTGAATAAGTCGGCGGAGTTTTTTTACTTTTCCGTGAGAAATTGTCAAATTCAACTGAAATAATGTCGATTTCCATTTTTTCGATAAAAACACATAAAAACGTGATATAATGGGCTTGTCCGATTGAGAAGGTAATTCATCGGCGGCACTTTTTATAAAACGAGAGGTTGATAAAAATGAATAGTCAGACATATAACATCTGCTGTCAGCACAGCGTTACAGAGGGCGATTATGAAAGAATGACAACAAGAACATTGATGAAGCTTGGGGTTCCAGCCAATACCAAGGGATTTCACTACATAAAAACAGCGGTATTGCTGGGAATTGAAAATCCCATTGGCTTAACGAGTATGTCAAAATTTGTATATCCAGCAATTGCAGAGCGTTATAAGTCAGACTCAATAGCAAGTATTGAACGTGCAATGCGTTATGCTATCAGTCAGAGCTGTGTGAGAGGTGATTGCGATTTTATATGTGAACTGTTCTATTTTACAGATAATATCAAATATTATAATCCTACAAACCGTGAATTTCTTGCGGTTGTGGTTGAGTACATAAAACAGTTCTGCATAGGAAATACAGGCAGCCTTGTGGCTTCATAAGGATATCTCTAAAAACAATGCTCCACCGTAATGGTGGAGCATTTGTGGTTTTATTCAGAAAGTTCGCCGATCCATTTTATTGTATCATTATACACAGGTTCGATTTCAACAATATATTCCTGTGCATTTTCTGTCATACCTGCACGCAGTTTTTCTGTAAGCTCAATTACAGGCTTGCTCATATTTTCAAATCCCAGTGTAAGACACAGACCTTTGAGGGTATGTGCAAAGCGAAAAGCTGTTTCGTAATCCTGTTCTGCAACGGAGCTTTTCAGCTGCTGAAAATAATTGCCGTCGGGAAATTTTTTCAGATATTTCATAACAAGCTTTTCGTTCACCAGTCTGCGTACTACTTCGTTGTAATCTCCGTTGGTTTTTTCGTAAAAATTCTTCAATTTCATGGCTTGGTTCTCCTTGTCGGAAGTATCATAGAGTTCTGGCAGACACAAATTCATGATATGTTTTTTTGATTTGTTTCTGGCTCCGCTGACGGATTAAAACAATGTCACCCGTTGTAAGTACGAATTGCTTATCGGCTTCTGCAATATAATTCATATTGACCAGAAAGCTCTGATGACAGCGGAGAAATCTGCTGTCATTCAGCTGTTGTTCAATTTCGCTTAATTTTTTGTGGACGGTAAATTCCTTGCGGTCACTTCTGTGTATAATGCAGATGTTATTATTACTTTCCACATACATAATTTCATTGAACGGTACACTGTGAATTGTATTTCTGAAGGAAAAATAAAATTGTTCAGAGCTTGTTTTGCCTATGATACGGTCAAGTACACTGCACAGCTTTGAATAATCATGGGGCTTGAGAAGATAGCCTACAGCCTCAACTTCATAGCTGTCCACCGCAAATTCCGCTGTGCTTGTCAGAAATACAATTTTGCCTGTGTATCCTGTACTGCGGAGCTTTCGGGCAATGTCCATACCGTGGATTTCTTCCATATATATATCAAGAAAAACAATATCGTAACAGCCACCGTCCGCAATATCATAAATCAGATTCATTCCGTTTTCGTATTCTGTTATTACCTCGGGAATGTGTTTTTCGGACATATATTTCCGCAGTAAATCCTTTATTACATCTCTGTCAATCTGATTATCATCGCAAACGGCAATTTTCATTCAATTCTTCCTCTCTGTTATAATTAAGGTTCCCTTAAGCAATATCATTTTATCACATTAAATTACTGTTGTCAATCATTATTTTATCATGGCACACAGGGTATCAATCAGCTTTGAAATTTCAATGGGTTTTGCTATATGAGCGTTCATTCCCACGTCAAAAGCCATTTTCTTATCATCTTCGTAGGCATTTGCAGTCATAGCGACAATAGGTATTTTCTTAAAACCTGTTTCTTCAAGCCTGCGGATTCGCTTTGCTGTTTCGTATCCGTCCATAACGGGCATCTGAATATCCATGAAAATCATGCTGTAATAATAAGCGCCCTTTTCGTTTAGCATATCAAGAGCGACCTGTCCGTTTTCGGCTACTTCTGCCGAAATGCCTACCGTAGAGAGAATATCAACGGATATTTCCTGATTTATTTCATTGTCCTCCACAACAAGGACTTTTTTGCCCTTGAGTTCCTCAATATCCGTCAGTTGCTTTTCATTGTCGGCTTTATCATATACCTGTAACAGTATGCGTCGGAGCTCCGACATAAAAAGAGGCTTTGCCGTAAAAGCTGTAACCCCTGCGTCTTTTGCCTCGTCCTCAACATCCGTACAGTCATATGCGGACAGAAGAATAACAGGGGGCTCATTTCCGGCTGTTTTTCTTATCTGCCGCACGGTTTCAATACCGTTCATATCGGGCATAAGCCAGTCTACAATGTAAAGCTGATATGCGTCATCGATTTCTACAGCCTCATCAGAACGCACGACAGCTTCTTTTCCGTAAACAGTCCAGTCAACACGCAAACCGAACTGGCGAAGCATTTTTGAAATGTTCTGGCAGGTGTTCATATCGTCGTCAACTACAAGTGCACGCAAACCTTCCAGCTCTTTGATCGGTTTGATTTTTATTTCCTCTGTCACAGTCCTGAAAGGCAGAGTTACGGTGATATCTGTTCCCTTGGCGGGAGTGCTTTCAACTTTTATTTTACCGCCGCACATATCCACGATATTCTTTGTGATTGCCATTCCAAGACCAGTCCCTTGTATTCCGCTGTGAGTACTGGGTCGTTCCTGTACAAAAGGCTCAAATATGTGGTTGAGGAAATTTTTTTCCATACCTATTCCCGTATCCCTGATACGGAATTCATAATCGGCATACCCTTTGATTTCTGATTTTCGTTGGCTGACTGTCATTGCGACGACACCGCCGGGAGCTGTGAATTTTACCGCATTTGAAAGAAGATTAAGCAATATCTGGTTTATTCTCAATTTGTCACAGCATATGATTTCATCTGTGACATCGAGGACTTCCATTTCAAATCTCAACCGTTTTGAGTTTATATCCGCCTGCATTATGTTGCGTATTTCACTCATAATTTCCGAAAGATTTTCGGGCTTTTCCACGATACACATTTTTCCGGATTCAATACGGCTCATATCAAGAACATCATTGATAAGGGAGAGCAGGTGATTTGACGACTGCGTGATTTTGCGGAGATAGTCCTTTACACGCTCCGTATCGTCGATATGAGTGAGTGCAAGTGCGGTAAATCCCGTAATTGCATTCATAGGGGTGCGGATATCGTGGGACATATTATTCAGAAATGTAGTTTTGGCTTTATTGGCATACTGTGCCTGCATAAGAGCGTTATGAAGTGCCTGATTACGTTCCTCCTCAATCTGGACTTCCTCGTCAATATTGTGGAAACCTACGATTGTCTTTGTTATTCTGCTGTTTTCCTTTATTCCTACACATTTTACCTGCCAGTGAGACGTTATACCGTCTTTTTCACTGCGATAGTTATGGTGGAACATTTCCTTGACCTGCAATGTGCTGTTGATATTTTCAAGGCTTAATTTTTCAAGGAATACCTTACGATCCTCGGGATGTATCATCTCCTCTGCCAGCTGCATAACCCAGTCTGTAAGGTGTTCTTTATTAATGTGTGTTATCTGTGATTTTTCGTGCTGAAAAATAGGTTTCAGACGGCAGCTTTTTAAATCGAGCAGATATACGTCACTGTAATCGTTGCTCAATGCCCGGATAAGCTGTAACTGCTGAATAATGCCTGCACTTTCAATTTCTTTTGTTATATCTATATACAGACTGCGGAAGTATGGATTTCCGTCCTCGTCCTCGGTTTTCCTGCCGCAGGCAAGGATATATTTGATGCTGCCGTCCTTGCATTTTATTCTGTATCGCAGGGAATAATCGTTTCTGCTCTCGGCAACGCATTTTTTCATTTCACGACGTACATAAGCCCTGTCCTCGGGATATACCATTTCAAAGGCAGTACCGCCGCTGATATTCATCAATTCCTCAGCGGAATATCCGAATAAAGCCGCAGCTTCTTCACTTATAAAGCGATAGGAATAGTTTTCGTTTATTTCAATGTTTTTAAGACCGCCCGGAATAGCACTCAATATCAGTTCAAGCTCACGGTTTTTCTGTTCAAGCTCCTGCTGTGTTTTCATTTCGTTGGTAATTTCAACAATTGTGGCTTGATAAAACAGTGTTTCGTCAAATTTACTGAGTCTTACGTTTCCTTTCACCCATATGATATCACGTCCTTTCGTCATCATTCTGTACTGGATATTTAAAGTGCCGCCTACTTTTTTTATGTTGTTAACGGTATCAAGCTTGTTTCTGTCCTCACGCACAATCATATTTATAAGCTTGTTGTCGAATTTATCTTCAATTTCCTGTTTTGTGTATCCAAGTAAATCGCAGAATTGCTGGGATATATATTTGAACGGAAAGCCTGATTTCTTATAACAGCAATGGTATCCGCCCGGGCGGCGGTTCTTCATATACTTCAATTCCTCGTTCTGCTGCTGGAGAGCCTTGTTTTCCATTTCAATGGTAGACTGCATACGAAGCATTCCGGACATATCGCTGAACTGACTTACCAGAAGGAGTTTGCCATTTTCTTCAACGACTTTTCCACGGTCTGCAACGCTGAGATATGAGCCGTCCTTGCGTAATATACGGAAGGATTTGTTGTAGGTCATACCGACAGACAGGGTATCTGGTGTGATTTTTGCTTTATCATCGGGGTGAATATAACCACTGCGGCTATTTCCTCTGTGATTTATCATTTCTTCAAGTGTGCTGTATCCCAGAAGCTTTACAAGATTTGTATTGGCGTAACAAACCGGGAAATCTTTTTTCAGATACTGAATGAGAAAACAACCGTGAGGATCTTCTGTAATAATGGTATCAATAAGATTTTTATTCTGACAGCATACGTCGGGGGTATCGGCTCCGCTTTTTTCACGCAGAAGGCTGAAAAAGATGGCGTGATAGTTCTGTTTGCCGTCCCAGTCCATTTCTACAGCGTGGGCGTTTATCCATTCCTGTGTTATTGTATTATAAAAAGTGCTTTCCTTCTCATTGCAATTAATGGGACAACTGGTGCATATATTATCTGTGTGGGCAAGTGCCTCATGGCATTTTTGCATCAGTACTATTTCAGGGTAGTATTCCTTGAATTTCTGATTTGTATATATAATGCGGTGCTGTTCGTCAATAATATACATCGCTTTTTTATCGTTCATGCAAAACACTTCCTTTCGGGTATGCATTTTATTTCTTATTATATCACATTTCGGAATTTGTTTCAATAAAAATAAAAAGATAACACAAAATTCGACAAAATCTACGGTGTGAATTTTTCCTTTAATGAAAACTTCTGGAGCAAAATCAACAACTATAACAATTTCAAACAGGCCGTTTAGTGCAAATCTCCAAACAATGTATAAAACCCTTGACAAATGAGCATAATAGTGGTAAATTAATATTAGCACTCAACAAGAATGAGTGCTAACAGATAAAATGTCACTCTGCTAATGGAAAGGAGGCTGCATTAATCGTGGACGACAGAAAGCTTAAAGTTCTTGCTGCTGTAGTTGATGAGTATATAAAGACAGGTGAACCTGTAGGCTCAAAGGCTGTGTCAAAGCTGGAGCATATAAATGTATCTGCCGCTACAATCCGAAACGATATGGCGATGCTTGAACAGCTCGGGTACCTTGAACAGCCTCATACTTCTGCGGGCAGAGTTCCCACATATCAGGGCTACAGGCTTTATATCGACGAGCTTATGACGCTTCCTGAACTTTCAGATGAAGAAAAACTCCGTCTTGATGAACTTCTGGGAGATGAGAATACCCCCGAAGATCTGCTTATACAGAACGCTGCAACAGCTCTTACAGAGCTCACACAGTGTGCGGCGGTTGTGACAAATTCCGCACCGAGATTTTCTGTTATTTCTAAAGTAGAGGTTATTCCGACAGGAAAACGTCTTTACGTTATTCTGCTTATCACCTCAAACGGAAGCATAAAGAACAAGGCTTGCAGACTTGAATTTGACCTGAACCACGAACAGCTTGATTTCTTTACAAAGTACATTGACGAAAACCTCAGCGGAATATCCGTTGATGAGCTTTCAGAGGAAATGCTTGATAAAATGATAGCTGCCGTTTCAGCATATATGATAAGCCTTTCACCTCTTGTAAAAGGTATATGCGAACTGTCAGAGGATTTAAGGCAACAACAGCTTACAGTAAGCGGAAGCGAAAAGCTTCTCTCCTGTGACGAGCTTGATAAAATGGAAGTAGTCCGCTTTATACAGCACAAGAATGAACTTGCCGATTTTCTGGAAGACTCATTCAGCGGTATACAGGTGAAATTTGGTACAGACGGAAATTTTGCAATAGGCAATTCAAGTATGATTGTTTCAAAGTACCGCAAAAAAGGCAAGGAAGCAGGAGCTCTCGGAGTTATAGGCCCCATGCGTGTGGATTACAAGAAAATTATACCTTATATTGATTACCTCACCCATAAGATTACTGCTCTTATGTCGGAGGATGATAATACAGAAGCGGATACTGTTATAATAGACGAATCTGCGGAAAGGAGCAGCAATGACTGAAAACATGAATAACGAAACAGAAGAAATTCTCGAAAACAGCGAACCTGCGGAGGAAATTACAGAGCAGGAAGTTGTTGAAACTACAGATGAGGACGACGCTGTAAGCGAATACAATGATGTAGCCGCACAGGTTGCAGACCTTGAAGAAAAGCTTGAGGAGGCAAACGAAAAGTATGTCCGCCTTTTCGCGGAGTATGACAACTTCCGTAAGCGTACCGCCCGTGAAAAGTCAGACACATACGCCAATGCTTCCGCTAAATGTATCGAAAATCTCCTGCCTGTTATTGACAGCTATGAGCGTTCACTTGAATTTGAATGTTCAGACGAAAACTTCAAGAACGGTATGGTGATGATATTCAATCAGTTAAAGGAATTTATGGCGAAGATGAATGTTACTGAAATTGAAGCTCTCGGGGCAGAATTTGATCCAAATTTTCACAATGCAATCCAGCAACAGTCAGACACTGACTACGCTGACAACCATGTTTGTGCAGTATTCCAGAAGGGCTATATGATGGGCGATAAGCTTATCCGTCCTGCTATGGTTGCAGTTGCAAAGGATTAATCATATTTTATATTGTAGGGATACGGTGTGCCGTGTCCGCCAAAAAATTAAAGACGAGTAAGAATTAATTCCTAATTCTTAATTCATAATTCTAAAACATAAATATTCGGAGGTATTATTATGGGAAAAATTATTGGTATTGACCTTGGTACAACAAACTCATGCGTAGCTGTTATGGAGGGCGGTAACGCTGTAGTTATCCCTAACAGCGAGGGTGCAAGAACAACTCCCTCTGTTGTAGCTTTCACAAACAACGGCGAGCGTCTTGTTGGTCAGGTGGCTAAAAGACAGGCAATCACAAACCACGACAGAACAGTTTCTTCTATCAAGAGACACATGGGTTCAAACTATAAGGTAACAATTGACGGCAAGAGCTATACTCCACAGGAGATTTCAGCTATGACTCTCCAGAAGCTCAAGGCTGACGCAGAGGCTTACCTCGGCGAAACTGTAACAGAGGCTGTTATCACAGTTCCCGCATACTTCACAGACGCACAGCGTCAGGCTACAAAGGACGCGGGACAGATTGCAGGTCTTACAGTTAAGAGAATCATCAACGAGCCTACAGCTGCTGCTCTTTCCTACGGTATTGACAAGGAAGAAGAACAGATAGTTATGGTTTACGACCTGGGCGGCGGTACATTCGACGTTTCCATTATTGAAATGGGCGAGGATGTTCAGCAGGTACTTGCTACAGCAGGTAACAACCGTCTTGGTGGTGACGATTTCGACCAGCGTATAATCAACTGGATTGTTGATGAATTCAAGAAGTCTGACGGAGTTGACCTCTCACAGGATAAGATGGCTTATCAGCGTTTAAAGGATGCTGCTGAAAAGGCAAAGATTGAGCTTTCTTCAACAACAACTTCAAATATCAACATTCCTTTCATCACTGTTGATGCTACAGGTGTGCCCAAGCATCTTGACCTTACTCTCACACAGGCTAAGTTCAACGAGCTTACAGCTGACCTTGTAGAGGCTACAATGGGACCTGTAAGACAGGCTCTTTCCGACAGCGGTCTTTCAATTTCTGAAATCAATAAGGTTCTTATGGTTGGTGGTTCTTCAAGAATTCCCGCTGTACAGGAAGCTGTTAAGAAGCTTATCGGCAAGGATCCTTTCAAGGGAATCAATCCCGATGAGTGCGTAGCTCTCGGTGCTGCATATCAGGGCGGCGTTCTCGGCGGCGACGTTAAGAACGGACTTCTCCTCCTCGATGTAACTCCTCTTTCTCTCGGTATCGAGACAGCAGGCGGCGTATGCACAAGAATGATTGAGAGAAATACAACAATTCCTACAAAGAAGTCACAGGTATTCTCCACATATTCTGACAATCAGCCTGCCGTTGACATCAACGTTCTTCAGGGTGAGCGTGAGTTCGCTAAGGACAATAAGCAGCTCGGTACATTCCGCCTCGACGGTATTGCTCCCGCTCCAAGAGGAATCCCTCAGATTGAAGTAACATTCGATATTGACCAGAATGGTATCGTTCACGTATCTGCTAAGGATTTAGGCACAGGCAAGGAGCAGAATATTACAATTACTTCTTCCACAAATATGTCAAAGGACGACATCGACCGCGCTGTAAAGGAAGCAGAGCAGTATGCAGCTGAGGACAAGAAGCGTCGTGAGGAAGTTGATACAAAGAACGAAGCTGAAAATCTCGTATTCCAGTGCGAAAAAGCTCTTGCTGATTTCGGTGATAAGGTATCAGCTGACGAAAAGGCAGATATTGAGCAGAAGTCCGCAGCATTAAAGGCAGCCTGCGAAGCTAACAACACAGAGGAAATCAAGCGTCTTAAGGATGAGCTCCAGAAGGCATTCTATGACCTTTCCGCAAAGATTTACCAGCAGGCAAATCCTGACGGTCAGGGCATTGATCCATCTCAGTTTGCTAATATGGGCGGCGAGGCAGCATCACCCAGCGATGACGGCGTAGTTGACGCTGACTTTACAGAGGTTTAATTAAATAACCGTTTCAGGGCGAAATTTCCTTTCGCCCTGTACGTGCATTATAAGGGAGCGAAAATATGGCTGAAAAAAGAGATTATTATGAAGTCCTTGGCATTCAGAAAGGTGCAACAGAGGACGAGATAAAAAAGGCATACAGAAAGAAGGCAAGAGAATGTCACCCTGATCTGCACCCCGATGATCCCTCTTTTGTTGAGAAATTTCAGGAGGTAAACGAGGCTAACGAGGTGCTTTCCGATCCCGAAAAGCGTGCAAGATACGACCAGTTCGGTCATGCAGGCGTTGATCCCAACTATGGCGGAGGCGGTGGCTTCGACGGTATGGGAGGTATGGGAGGCTTCGGTGATATCGGCGATATTCTCGAAAGTATGTTCGGCGGTTTTGGCGGCGGTTTCGGCGGCGGCACAAGAAGCGGAGCAAATCCCAATGCACCACGCAGAGGTGCTGATATACAGGAAAGCGTTACTATCAGCTTTATGGACGCTTGCCACGGCAAAAAACAGGAAATCAAGACTTTTCGTATGGCTGTCTGTGAATCCTGTAAGGGCACAGGTGCTGACGCAGGTACAACTGCCGAGGTATGTCCTGATTGTCACGGCAGAGGTTCTGTAAAGACAACACAGCGTACACCTTTTGGTGCAATTTCCTCAACAAAGGTATGTCCTCATTGTAGCGGTAAGGGTAAAATTGTTAAAAATCCCTGTACCAAGTGCCACGGAGTAGGAAGAACACGTGTTCAGAAGATTGTCAATGTGGATATCCCTGCAGGTATCGACAACGGACAGACAATCCGTCTAAACGGACAGGGCGATTGTGGTATAAACAACGGTCCTTCAGGTGATCTCCTTCTCAATGTAACTGTAAAGAGTCATCCTCTTTTCAGCCGTGACGGGGCAGATATTTCCTGCGAAATCCCTGTTACTTATATGGACGCTGTTCTTGGTGCGGAGATTATCGTTCCCACTATTGACGGCGATGTTAAATTCAACATATCCGCTGGCACACAGAACGGCACTGTTTTCAGCCTTAAAGGCAAGGGTGTAAAGAGAATAAACAGAGCTGACCGTGGAAACCAGTATGTAAAGATTTTTGTGGAAGTTCCGAAAAATCTCAATAAAAAGCAGAAAGACCTGCTCAAAGACTTTGAGGCATCACTTTCTGAGAAGAACTATGCAAAGCGTCAGAGCTTCTTTGATAAGTTGAAGGACAAATTAAATTTTTAATTGACATAATAAAAGCATCGTGGATTGTCTGCGGTGCTTTTTTGATTTGTGGTGACGAAAGTCGATTATTTCGCAATATGACGATATTTTGTTGTTAATTTTTGTTATTATGCATATTGACAAATAAGTATACGGGGGGGTATAATAAGTATGAAGAGAGTTGTATCCATTTATAGGAAAGGTGATACCAATGGCTTGATTATTTTCATATGTAGAAACTACGAATTTTTAAGGAGTTGTTTAAAATGAAAAAAGTTTTATCGTGTTTAGTATCAGTTGGTGTTTTGGCTTCAACAGCGACAGCACTTGCGGCTTCTTCGGCTTTTAATCCGAATAAAGACCCGAATGGTGACGGAAGTTTGACAATTGCTGATTCTGCATTTATCATCCAGTATCTTGCAGGAAAATATGAAGTAAGCGATTTAACACAGCTTGACGTTGATGATAACGATGTTGTAAGCGATGTTGATGAAGTTTATGTTAGAATGTACGACGCTGGAATGTTAAGCTCAACAGAGCAGACATCGGAAGTTACTAATATAAGCAGTACTTCAACGAGCAGAAATTATCAAGTGTATAACGCACAAACAGGCACTTATTTGAGGAATTATTCTTTAGAGGTCGAAGATCTCGATAATACTTATAGTATGAGAAGTATAATTGGTGATACAGATGACAGAGTTAAGGATTGGAGCAATATTGGTGTAGCTGAAATTAGAATGCATGATTCTAAAGACAATTATAGAGGAACTGGATTTGTTGTTGGTAGACATGTAATAGCGACAGCTGCACATAATTTATATGATAATGTCACACAAGAAGCGGTTCTTTTGGATTCTGTTCGTTTATTTGATGAAAATGAAGATGCGTATAATTTGACCCCAAAAGAATATCATGTTCCGTTAAATTACATAACAAGAACAAGCGGAACGATTTACGATTTTGATTATGCCCTCATTACTGTCGAAGAAGATTTAAGAGGATATATGACCTTTAATTTAGGTGTTATAACTGATAATGCCAATAATCTTAATATTAATGTTGTAGGTTTCCCAGGTGGTATTACAGACAATACAAGCAATAATGACTATATAAAAATGAAATCAACTGGTATAATAACAAATGCAAATGACGGAGAGTTTCTTTTTACTCATAATGCAGATGCTACATCTGGTCAAAGTGGAAGCCCTATCTATGCAGTAGAAACCGTTAATGGAATAACATATAATACAGTTGTGGGTATACATGTTGCTGGATTTAATACTGGTGTACGATTTACGCCGCACAATCTTAAATTTTTTAACGGTAATACGAATATTCAATATTAATTTACAGGAGGGTATAAAATGAAAAAAAGAATAATATCTTCTGTTCTCTCTGTAACAGCTATATTACCTACTATGTTAGCTATAAATTCAAATGCCCGTTACTGCGAAACGACCAGCGACTTGGAAATAATTGCAGAAAGGTATTCTGACTGGACAAAAATAGAGGATTATGAATGGTTAAGTTGTGCTAAATATTATGGATATAAAACGGAAGATGTACTTTGTATTTATGCGACAGAAGAAGAAAACGGAAGATTATCTGTAAGGGAATTTTTTCCACTTAATGATTTCATAGTTTTTAATTTTAGTGATGCAGAAACTGCAAAAGATATAGTTGCCGCAGTTGATGAAAATTTAGTATTCAGTTCAAGTGAGAATAATGAGGGATTCTACAAATGTAGTGTTTCAGCAAAAGAAATTACACTCCAGACAGCAAAAGAACTTCGTGAAGCCCTTGGAGATGATGTTGAAAGTTATACATACAGTTTCAGTAAATCACATTATCTGAATATAACAGTTTATCATCCGACAGGCTATCGTGAGCAATTTGCAGGTGATGATTATAATTCAGTAAAGGAAACTGTAAAAGAATACGTGAAATCCGCAGGTGTTGATGCAGAAACTATTGAGTATTCCAGCGGTGATATTGATAAAGACGGAAACACGGTTGCACATAATCAGATACGTGTAGTTCCCTCAAAGGAATACACACTTGATGAATATATGACACTTGGAAAAGATATATACGAAAAAACAGGTTTAAAACCTATTGCAGCTGTTCAAGAAAAAATGTCATCACTTAAAGGAAATGAAATTGATATGACAGACTACCTCAACGGCGACGCTAACCGTGACAAAATCACATCAATCGCCGATGCCGCCGCAATTATGCAGGCAATAGGCAACCCCGATAAATATTCACTGTCAGATATGGGCGAATTTAACGCAGACTACGACAACAACGGCTTAACCGTTGACGACGCTGTGGAAATTCAGAAAAAGCTTGCAGGGATAGAATAAACGAAATAGGAGGTATTACTATGAAAAAACGTATAATATCACTTGCATTATCGGCAATTACAGCGATTTCAGCAATTTCAACCGCTGTATTCAGCTACGGTTCGGCAACAGATGAAAAAAGCGATATGCTTACAAAAGAAGAATTTCTTGACAAGGTTGTATCGGAAACAGAAGATTTTTCCAACGGCGGATTTGTCTACCGTGGTGATTTGAAATTTGATGCCATTCCCAATGGTGACGGTTGGGATTTAGTGATTTACGGAATTAAGGAAGAAGATTACGAACCGAATATCAAGCTGAAAGAGGGCGCTGTGATACGCAATTATAAAGAGTATATGGGTGCTTCAGCTGTTGCATTCTGGAGTGGTTCAACAGAATCAATAAGAAGTACGAAGTCAAACGATAACCCTGCATTAGATAGATTTAAGGTGATTTATTACGTTGAGAATGTACTTCCGGGTTTTAGTATACCTCGTGAAAATATTGTAGAAGCTTCACGCAATATGACATATGACGTTGCAAAATATATTTATCCCGAAATTACAAAGGGTGATATAAATGATGACGGAGCAATTAACGCAACTGATGCCTCATTGGTTCTTTCCGCATATAGCTACATTATGATTGGAGAGAAAATGGCACTCAATTCTGAATTGTTCGACTGGAACGATGATGGAGGAATTGATTCTTCTGATGCTTCCGATATTCTCCAGAAATATGCGGAAAATTCCACAAGTTAAATTACAAAGCCGTGAGAACACTTAAAATATGTCCTCACGGCTTTTCTTTCACCTTTAATTATGCCTTATCCTTTGGCTTGAATATAAGTGAAGCCCCAAGTCCTGCCAGTAAAGCGGCGGTTATTCCTGCGGCGGAGGCTGTAAGCCCCCCTGTGAATATGCCGAGGAATCCTTCACGGTCAACGGCTTTCCGCACTCCCTCTGCAAGAAGATGTCCAAAACCCGTAAGGGGAACAGTTGCCCCTGCACCTGCAAATTCCGCTAAAGGCTTGTATAGTCCGAGGGCGGAGAGAATTACCCCTGCAACAACAAATCCCGTGAGAATACGTGCAGGAGTCAGCTTTGTGTAATCAATCAGAAGCTGTCCGATAACGCATATAATACCGCCAATCAGAAAGGCTTTCAAAAGTTCTGTTATCATATCATTTACTCCTTAATTCAACCAGATGTGCAATTGTCGGTATTGATTCTCCCTGCTGTACGGACATAGCCGACATAAGTGCGCCCGTTGCTGTAAAGAGGATTTTTTTCAGTTCACCACGTTGTAACCTGGGCAGGAAATATCCACAGAGTACACTTGCCGCACAGCCACAGCCTGAGCCGCCACAGTGGGAATCCTGTTCCTCAGGATTGAACATCATTTCTCCGCAGTCCATGTGTACGGCAGATATGTCATATCCCTGCTTTTCCATAAGTTCAACTAAAAGTTTACTGCCGAGAATTCCTAAATCTCCAGTTACAATATGGTCAAAATCCGTGGGAGAAGAATTTGTGGCTTCAAAATATCGGCATAACACGCCCATTGCCGCAGGAGCCATAGCCGCACCCATATTTGAAATATCCGTTATATCCATATCAGCAATTTTCCCCACACAGCAGCCATAAACCGAAATATCTCCTTTTTCAGCAGTAATGGTAACAGCTCCTGAGGCTGTACAGGTCCATTGTGCGGTAGGGGTACGCTGACCGCCGTAGGAAAGGGGAGCACGGAATTGCCGTTCAGCTGTGGAGAAATGGGAGGAGGTAACAGCTGCGGCACGTTCTGCGGCTCCGCTGTCAACAAAAAGAGAAGCTGCAATAAGGCTTTCCGCCATGGTGGAACAGGCTCCATAAAGTCCGAAAAACGGTATTTCCAGTTGTCGTAAGCCGTATGATGAGCCTGTGCATTGGTTGATTAAATCCCCTGCACATATAATATCAATATCTTCTTTTGTGAGATTAGCCTTTCTGACCGCAAGGGAAACGGCTTCAAGCTGGAATTTGCTTTCCGCCTGTTCCCATGTTTTTTGTCCGAAATGGCTGTCAGTTACGACTTCATCAAAAAAGTCACCGAGAGGACCCTGTCCCTCTTTTTCGCCGACTATTGCGGCAAAGCCTTCAATTTTAGGAGGAGTATCAAAAAGAAATACTCCTCTTGCTATATTATGTGGCATTATATCACTTCCTTTGTGGTTATTATTTGCGGAAACGATACAATTATACATTAATACAAAAACACCGCACAAAGCCTGTATGTGGTTTTGTGCGGTGTTATTTCTGTATGGTTATCCTTCAACTTCTTCCTCTTTTTTCATATCAAGAGTCATACCTGCGGTATTGAGGAAGCCTGCGGGATCAAGGCATACGCCCTGATAACGCACTTCAAAGTGGAGGTGGTTACCGAAGGAGTTACCCGTATTGCCGACAAAGCCGATAAGCTGTCCTTTGGTGACATACTGACCTTCAACGGCATATACCATAATCATATGAGCATAAACCGTAGCATAGCCGTCGGGATGTTCAATCATAACGACATTGCCATAGCCGCCCCAGTTCCAGCCTGCGGTTACAACCTGACCTTCATCGGCGGCATATATTTCCGTACCCTCTGGTGCGGCGATATCAAGTCCCTTGTGGTTACGGTCGCTTATAAAGCTATCGCTTACCCAGCCACCGTCAAGCGGCCAGCCCATTTCTCCTGTACCCGTCATGGGTGAGCCGAAATATACTGTCTGTGGATCGTCAGGCATTGCTGAATAGGTTCCTATACCAATAGTTTCAACAACAGGAGATTTTGTAATAGTATTGCTTATAACAGTTCTTGACTGCTCTATTCCGTCGATATAGGTAACCTCATATTTACTGATTTTCTCGCCACGTTCACCTTTGGTAAGAACAGCACGTATACCCACATTAAGAGCACTTGTTTCAACCTCGACAGTTTCATAATCAAGGAAGGTTACAGTTTCGTGTTCGCAGATATACTGTATAGGGAGAAATCTTTCTGTTTCAGTTACGGTGAGAATTTGTCCCATGAATGTTCCGTCGGAAGCATTTGGATTGAGCTTATTGAAATCCTCGATTTTCATTCCGAACTTCTTTACAATGTCAATAACTTTTTCATTCTTCTGTACAACGTATACCTTTTGGCGTTCTTTGGTGGAGGTGAGCTGATTTATAGCTTCTTTTTCCGTTTTGAGGCTGCTTAAAAGGTATATTCCTTTGGTGTATTCAATTTTATTCGCATAGGAAACTTCTTTAACCATACCGTCGGGTTTGTAATCCAGAAGTGCTTTGTCAAGTGCTGTCTGAACAGTTTTTTTATTGTTTACCGCACCCGCAAACTTTCCGTCAATGTAAATGCCGTATGCTTCAACAAGTTCTTCGTCGGAGGCTTCAAGCATCTTATTGGCGAGTTCCGATGATGTCATGACTTTATCACCAGCGGATATGGCACATACAGAAAGTTCTGTTGAAAGGTCGATTAATTCATCTGTATCGGAGTAGGATATTCTCTGCTGAAAATCATGTTCAGCCTTTGTGAAGTCGGTTTCAGCAGAGATAATGCCAAGGCGTTTACCGTTGAAGTCCACAGCTATGCCGTATTCCTGTCCCGAACCGCTTGTGATTATTCCCACAGTGAAAGCAATGCAGACAATGGGGAGAATATAATTGAAAGCAGTATACACAACTCCATCCTCACCGAAAATAAACGAGCCGATGAATTTCAGCACAGATTCGGTATATGCCCTTCCGCTTTCTTTTTTTGCACGGCGGATTTCTCTTGTAAGTTCATTGGAATGATTTACCCTGCTTCGGAAGGATTCGGTAAAGCTTAGGAAAATCAGCATGAATCCTCTGCCCAAAGTTTTGAAAAGTCCTGCAATTTCAGAAAGGATAAATCGTATAGCTCCGATTATTCCAAGGAGAACGGCCGCAATGAATTTGAATGTACAAAGACCGCTTCTTACAAACAGTCCCGTTATAAATCTGCCTGTTTTATGCAGAAAATTCAAAATAACACACCCTTTGAAAATTAAGAATTAAAATGGTACTCGTAATTCAGCATTTCCTCTGTATAGTTTTCAAGTCTTTCAAGAAGCGGTAAAACGTCCTTTTTAGCTGATTTAAGGTCATGCTCAAGATAATTTCCGCATTCAATTTCGGAAAGTCCGGGGATAATGCCGTCGAATCCTGCTATAAAGGCATAAGCCGCCTTAACGAGAGCAATTGCCTGCCCGCCTGTCATATCATTTCTTGTCAGCAGATAAAAACCTGTGCGGCAGCCCATAGGGCCTACATATACAATACTGTCGCTGTATTCGCTGTTTCTTGCATATGTTGCAAAGAGGTGTTCAATTGTATGGAGAGAGGGATTTGATATATAATTTCCACCGTTAGGCTTTACCATACGCACATCATATGTTACAACGTCGCCGTCAATTCTTGATATGTACATACCTACACCGAATTTTGTATGATCAACCTGAAAGCTTGCTATTTTTTTCATAATATTTCCTTTCATCTGAAAAGCTCCGAAATATCCTGCGGAAGCGGAGCTTCAACTGTTATTTTTTCGTGGGTTGCGGGACAGACAAAGCACATTTTTCCGCAATGGAGAGCTTGTCTTGTAATTTTTTTGCGGCTTCCGCCATAGAGGTCGTCCCCTGCAAGGGGAAACCCAATGTGACTGAAATGGACACGTATCTGATGTGTTCTGCCTGTTTCAAGCAGAATTTCAAGGAGAGAACATCCGTTTCCCTCTCTGATTTTTTTATAGTGTGTGACAGCATTTCTGCCGTCCTCGCGGACACATCTTGTTATTATGCTTTCAGCCACTCTTGCAATTGGAGCGTCAATTGTTCCTGATTTATCTGTAATGCCCTCAACTGCCGCATAGTAAATCTTATGCGTACATCCTTGGAGAATATTCGCGCTGTGAGAATTTTTTGCCACAAGGCACAGTCCCGATGTATCCTTGTCAAGTCGGTTTACGGGGCGGAAAACAAGCTCGCCGTATCTTGCCGCAAAGAAATTTCCGAGGGTGTCTGTTCTGTGTCTTGCGGATGGATGAACAGGCATACCTGCAGGCTTATCAAAAACAACAACAGAGTCATTTTCAAATACAACAGGAACATCGAGGGCTGGATTGGCTTCGATTTCGCTGTTTTCAATTTGCCGTAGTGTGATTGTATCGCCGTTTTGTACCATATCAACAGTCCTTGCGGAATTGCCGTTGACGAAAATCCCGCCATCGTTTTTCAGCCGCCGGAGAAGACCTGCGGAGATCTGGCAGTTGTCACGGAGATAATTTTTAAGCTGCCGTGGATTTTCCGTATCCACCGTGAATACAAGCTCGCTCATGGGCGGTTTCGTCCTCCTTGAAAAATATAGATATGCCGACAGCGTATGACGCTGCCCATTGAGGTATGAAATAGGGTGCACCCACAACGGTAAGTGTAAGGGGTAGATATGCCAGCATAAGCTTAAATGGCATACTTCGTCTGTGCCTCATGAATTTAAGTGCAAATATAACTGTGCTGAAAGCCGAAAGTTCCTTTTTCCGCCATAGAAGAAGCGGAACGGCTGTAAGACCGATACGCACCGAAATCCAGTACAGACCAAGGGCGATACTCAATGCAATCAGATTTACTGCGATAAATAGTTCGCCGCCTTCTGCACCATCGGAGAGCATATTGACAGCAAAAGCTGTTGATACAACAACAGGTGTGAGGAGCAGAGCCGATATGAGTTTTACAAAAAAAGCGGCAGAAACAGAACGGAGAATGAATTTTCCGTTTAAAAGCAATTCATAAAAGGCAGGGGATTCATTTTTTCCTTCGGCAAACATCATAAGCCTTGCACCAAGACCGCACCACAGCGGTGGCAATATGAGAAATCGCAGCAATGAGAAAATGGCTGACAAGACAGCCTGTTCAGCGTTCCTGCCCGTGAAAAGATCAAAGGGGCGTAGACTTCCGAAATAGAGCATGAGGCTGTAGAGTGCACCCTCAGCGGTACGAAGAAACAATTCCGTACCGATTGGCAGCAGGCATATGAGAAAAAGCTCCCACCGTCTGCCCTTTATCATTTTTCCTGAATAGCCTGTAAGTTCCCGTATCTTCATAATATCACCATTCCTTTTGGTATATTATGATCTTTTTATGGGGAATTATACATTTCCTTCAGAGGTGCCCTTTGATCAAACGTTTTTCCAGAGGTCACCTGAAGCTGTAAGGATATGGCGTGCCGTGTCCGTTTATTGAAGCCAGAGCGGATTATTTATTATAAGGACAATAGCCCAGTATTTCAAAAGCCTGTGAGTTGAGCCACATCTGTGCAGTTACCATAAGGTCAAAGCCCTCGCCGCAGGGGGCGTTGAGATATTTGGGATCATATTTCGGCAGTCCGAAGCCTGTCAGCAGGTTGGAAATTATACCACCGTGGGTAACCAGTGCACAATGGGTATAACCCGTGTTCATCATGTCGATTATGATGTTGTGGAGTGCCGAAAAAGTACGGGCAGTCATTTCCTCAAGGCTTTCACCTTTTGGTGGGCGTGCATCTCTGCCGCCGCCAAGCCATGCCTTGTAGTCTTCACGGTTTACAAGTTCATCGACAGATTTTCCCTCAAATTCGCCGAAGTTCAGCTCACGCATATCGTCGGCAAGTACAATTTCCGTATCGGGGAAAAGGATTTCCGCCGTTTCGGTACATCTTTTGAGAGGGGAAGAGTATACCCTGTGGACTCTGGGATAGTCGAACTCGTCCATTTTGGCGGCAAGCTCTGCACAGCCTTTGTCTGACAGTGGCATATCAGTAGAGCCGATGTAAATGCCATTTTCGTTGGCGTCTGTCATACCGTGTCGGATTATACTTATTCTGTAGCCTTTCATAACGATATTTTCCTTTCAATAAAGGGCTATTTGATAAAAATATACAAAAAAACACTTGAAAATTTATCTAATTTCCCTATTTACTTGTTATACACTTTGTATTATAATATAAATAGAAAACATTATACAAGATGTATCTATTCATATCAATTATACAGGGGGATTTTCCGATGAATTCAGATTTTGCACGTATTATTACATTACAGAGAAAAGAACGTCATATCAGCCAGAAGCAGGCGGCCGCAGACCTTGGTATTTCCCAGGCGTTGCTTTCGCATTATGAAAAAGGAATACGTGAATGCGGACTTAACTTTCTTGTAAGAATTGCCGATTACTATAACGTTTCCTGTGATTATCTTCTTGGCAGAACTCCTGAACCGGAGGGAAAAATTATTACAATTGAGGATATTCCTGACGATGACGGAAACAACAACCTCAAAATGCCTTCACCCGAAATAATCAACTTCAACAGAAGAATTATCAATAATTCAATTAGTCTGCTTTTCAGTCTTGCACAAAAAGCAGGAAGTATTACGCTGATTAAAGAGGTTTCCTCTTACCTCATGCTATCGGTTTATAAGCTTTTCCGTATCGTATATAATGCAAATCCGAATAATGACCAGAAACTTTTCCGTATACCAAAGGTTATTGCCAACGACAGCTCCAACGCTATTATTTCAATGAGTGAGGCTGACATCAAATCCGCTTCAAGTGGTATTGCTCTGGACGGAAACGACTGCGTTGACAATTTCGATACACTGTACATAACAACTGCTACATTGCAGAAGGATTATTCACAGTATTCATCATCACTGCTCAATCTCATCAAGAGAAGTGAGGAGAGTATAGCAAGAACACGTGCAAGATACCACGATACCGAAGACGACCGTGGATATTGATAACAGGAATTACAGGCGGATAAAACCGCCTGTTTTTTATTATAACATATATGTATTGGGTTGTCAAATTTGTTTGCCCGAAAAACATTCTGTTTTTTATATCTTACAGCTGGATTGTGGGTTGAAAAAAAGATTTGTCATGCTTTTTTACAGAATATCGGCTTAATATCGGATTTGTCAAATAACGTGAAGCCAACAGCTGACAGCAAAAAGCAAAAGCCTGAAGTTGTTGTCAAAATGCACATAAAAACAATGTGATTGCCGTGAAAGTTCTACAATGAAATTTTTGGGAAAGCTTGCAATTATAATATAAATATGGTATAATAGTATACGTTGAGTACGGTGTAAAAACACCATGCCAAGAAGATATGCGTAGAAGCGGAAGGTTGCTGACGGTGTGTCAGGTAATTTCCGTGGAGTATGTCCGATTTTAAACCGGGCGAAAGGGATAATGGACACAGTATGTGTGATTGCTTACGGTACAGCTTGCGAATGTACTTATAGGCTCTTTTTGTGTCCGTGAAACTATGTCTGCTCGAAAATACAAGAAATTTTCGAGTTTTTTTATCAGACAGGGTATGAAACACTCGGCAACGTGTGATATCCCTCAAAACGTCCTCAAAATTTTTCAAGGAGGCGAAAATAATGGCAGTCAACGAGAAAATCAGATTCAAGATCAAGGGCTACGATCACGCTACAGTAGATATTGCTGCTGCAAAGATTGTTGAGGCAGCTAAGAGAAGCGGTGCTAGAGTTTCAGGACCTATTCCGCTCCCTACAAATAAGGAGATCGTTACTATCCTCCGTGCTACTCACAAGTACAAGGATAGCCGTGAGCAGTTCGAAATGAGAACTCACAAGAGACTCATCGATGTTCTTCGTCCTACAGAGAAGACAACTGCTGCTTTTGATAAGCTTGAAATTCCCGCAGGCGTAGACGTTGTAATGGAAATCAAGTAATTGATGACATTTACGCTTGGAATTACCGTTCGGGAAACGGAATGACGGTGATCCGTCGGTCAAGTTGGTAAGACTTTTATCAACCAATAACCTAATAGGAGGAAATGAAAATGCAGAAAGGCATTATCGGCAAGAAGATCGGTATGACACAGATCTTCGACGAAACAGGAAAAGTTATTCCTGTAACAGTAATCGAAGCCGGCCCCTGTGTTGTTGTTCAGAAGAAGACTGTTGAAAATGACGGTTACGCTGCACTTCAGCTCGGCTACGGCGACGTAAAGGTTCAGAGAGTTAATAAGCCTATGAAGGGACACTTCGACAAGGCTGACGTGGCTTGCAAGAAAACTCTTAAAGAGTTCAGACTTGATGACTGCGACGCTCTCAATGTTGGTGACATCGTAAAGGCTGATACATTTGCAGTTGGCGATTCAATTGACGTAATCGGCACAAGCAAGGGTAAGGGCTTCCAGGGTGCTATCAAGCGTCACAATCAGCACAGACTTAAGGAAACTCACGGTACAGGCCCTGTTCACAGACAGGCAGGTTCCATGGGTGCTTGTTCTTCACCTTCCAGAATCTACAAGGGTAAGGGCATGGCAGGTCACATGGGTGCTGAGCAGGTAACTGTTCAGAATCTTGAAGTAGTTAAGATAGACGCAGAAAACAATCTCATCGCTATTAAGGGTGCGGTTCCCGGTCCTAAGGGCGGAATCGTTTATATCGTTGACAGCGTTAAGGCTTAAGGAAGGAGGAAACGTATATGTCTACAATTTCAGTATTTGATGTGGCTGGAAATCAGGTTTCCGAAACAGAGCTTAATGACGCAGTTTTCGGAATTACTCCCAACGAAGGCGTTATGCACGCTATGGTAGTAAATTACCTCGCAAACCAGAGACAGGGTACACAGTCAACACTTACAAGAACAGAAGTAAGCGGCGGCGGAAGAAAGCCCTGGAGACAGAAGGGTACAGGTCACGCAAGACAGGGATCCACACGTGCTCCTCAGTGGGTACACGGTGGTGTTGCTCTCGGACCAAAGCCCAGAGATTACAGATATGCTCTCAATAAAAAGGTAAGAAGACTTGCTATGAAGTCTGCTCTTTCCACAAAGGTTCTCGACAATAACATGATCGTTCTCGACGCTCTTGAGCTTGAAACATTCAAGACAAAGACAATCGTTGAGATGCTCAAGGCTCTCAATGTTGAGGGTAAGGCACTCATCGTTACTGCTGAGGCTGATACAAAGGTTATCAAGAGTGCAGCTAACATCCCCGGAATCAAGACCGCTGCTGTTAACACACTCAACGTATACGATATTCTCAACTACGATAAGTTCATCGTTGTTAAGAATGCCGTTGGAAAAATCGAGGAGGTGTACGCATAATGAAAACTGCTCAGGATATTATTATCAAGCCCGTTATCACTGAAAAGTCTATGGACGGACTTCAGGCAGGCAAGTACACTTTTAAAGTGGCTAAGGACGCTACAAAGCCCGAAATCAAGAAGGCTATCGAAAAGCTCTTCGGCGTTGAGGTAGACAAGGTTACTACTATGAACGTTAAGGGTAAGATGAAGCGCCTCGGCAGATATGAGGGTATGACTTCTTCCTGGAAGAAGGCTATCGTTACTCTTACACCCGATTCCAAGACAATTGAATTCTTCGAGGGTATGTATTAATCAGATTTGCTGATTACAGTATGGGAGTAATGCTCCCGCAAATATGCATTATTATAAGGAGTGAAATAAATGGCTATTAAAACCTACAAGCCTACGACGCCTTCAAGACGTCAGATGACTGTAACAGATTACTCTGTTCTGTCAAAGGTTGAGCCGGAAAAGAGCCTTCTCGAACCCATGAAGAAGAAGTCGGGAAGAAACAGCTACGGCCGTATTACAGTTCGCCATAGAGGCGGCGGTAACAGAAGAAAGTACCGTATCATAGATTTCAAGCGTGACAAGGACAACATGGTTGCTACTGTTCTCACACTTGAGTACGATCCTAACAGATCAGCTTTCATCGCTCTCGTTCAGTACGAGGACGGCGAAAAGAGATATATCATCGCTCCCAACGGTCTTAAGGTTGGCGACAAGATTGAGTCAGGTGCAGAGGCTGATATCAAGCCTGGTAATGCTCTCAAGCTTGCTGATATCCCCGTTGGTACATTTATCCACGCTATCGAGCTTTATCCTGGTAAGGGTGCTCAGCTCGTAAGAAGCGCTGGTAACCAGGCTCAGCTCATGGGTAAGGAAGACAAGTACGCTCTCGTAAGACTTCCTTCCGGCGAGATGAGAAAGGTTCCTGTAAACTGTAAGGCTACAGTTGGTCAGGTTTCAAATATCGACCACGAGAACGTTAACTACGGTAAGGCTGGTCGTGTAAGAAATATGGGTTGGAGACCTACTGTTCGTGGTTCTGTTATGAACCCCTGCGATCACCCACACGGTGGTGGTGAAGGTAAGTCACCTATCGGAAGACCCGGCCCTGTTACACCTTGGGGCAAGCCTGCTCTTGGTTACAAGACACGTAAGAAGAATCACAGAACTGATAAGTTCATCGTTAAGCGCCGCAACGGCAAGTAATCTGAAAGGAGGAACTTGATAAATGAGTAGAAGTATCAAAAAGGGACCTTATGTCCAGGAAGTTCTCCTGAAGAGGGTCGTTGCTATGAATGAGGCAGGCGAGAAGAAGGTTCTCAAGACATGGAGCCGTTCTTCCACAATTTTCCCTGACTTCGTTGGTCACACATTCGCTGTACACGACGGTCGCAAGCACGTTCCGGTATATGTTACAGAGGATATGGTAGGTCACAAGCTCGGCGAGTTCGCACCTACAAGAACATACAAGGGCCACGCAGGCTCCAAGACATCTAACAACGGTAAGAAATAAGCGGAAGGAGGAGCTATAGATGGAAGCGAGAGCTTATTTAAGAAATGCTCGTATATCACCCAGAAAGGTGCAGATCGTTCTCGATCTCATCAGAAACAAGCCTGTTGACCTGGCTTTAGCTGCTTTAGATCTTACTCCTAAGGCTGCAAGTCCTATCGTTTCAAAGCTTGTAAAGTCCGCTCAGGCTAATGCTGTTAACAACTTCAGCATGGATGGCGACAATCTCTACATCGCTGAGTGCTTCGTAACACCCGGCCCTATCATGAAGAGAATTAGACCCAGAGCACAGGGCAGAGCATTTAGAGTATTCAAGAGAACATCACACATCACAGTTGTTCTTAAAGAAAAAGAATAATCCCAAGGAGGTCTGATTAATGGGACAGAAGGTTAATCCGCACGGTCTTCGTGTCGGCGTTATTAAAGATTGGGATTCACGCTGGTATGCCAACAAGGCAGATTTCGGCGACACTCTTGTTGAGGACTACAACGTTCGTAACTTCATTAAGAAGAGCTTGTATGCAGCAGGTGTTCCCAGAATCGAAATCGAGCGTTTTGCCGATAAGGTAAGAATCCACATTCACTGCGCTAAGCCCGGTATTGTAATCGGCAGACAGGGCGCTGAAATAGAGAAGCTCAGAGTTCAGCTTGAAAAGATGATGAACAAGCAGGTATTTGTTAACATCATCGAAGTTAAGCAGCCTGATATGGAATCACAGCTCGTTGCTGAGAAGATTGCTCTCGACCTTGAGAACAGAGTATCTTTCAGACGTGCTATGAAGCAGTCTATCGGCAGAACAATGAGACTTGGTGCAAAGGGTATCAAGGTTAAGGTATCAGGCAGACTTGCCGGTGCTGAAATCGCAAGAAGCGAGAGCTACCACGAGGGTACAATTCCGCTTCAGACAATCCGTGCAGACATCGACTACGGCTTCGCAGAGGCTAACACAACATACGGTAAGCTCGGTGTTAAGGTATGGATCTACAAGGGTGAAGTTCTTAAGGGCGATGCTGCAAAGGCTGCTGCTCAGAGAGAAAAGGCTGAGAAGAAGGTTAACGGCAATCGTCGTGACGACCGTCGTCGCCGTGATGACAAGCGTGACGGCAACAGACGTGGCGGCAGAAACTTCAACCGTGACTCAAAAAGAGAAGGAGGTAATCAGTAATGCTGCTTCCAAAGAGAGTTAAATACCGCAGAGTCCACAGAGGACGTCTTAAGGGTAAGGCATACAGAGGTAACAAGGTAACATACGGTGATTTCGGTCTTCAGGCTCTTGAGCCTTCATGGATCACATCCAACCAGATCGAGGCTGCCCGTATCGCTATGACACGTTACATCAAGAGAGGCGGTCAGGTATGGATCAAGATTTTCCCTGACAAGCCTATCACAGAAAAGCCCGCTGAAACACGAATGGGTTCAGGTAAGGGTTCTCCCGAGTACTGGGTTGCAGTAGTTAAGCCCGGCAGAGTTCTCTTTGAGATCAAGGGAGTATCTGAGGAGGTTGCACGTGAGGCTATGCGTCTTGCAATGCACAAGCTCCCCATCAAGTGTAAGTTCGTAACTAAGGAAGAAGGAGGAGAGCAGTAATGAAGGCATCTGAAATCAGAGAAATGTCCGTTAACGAAATGAACGAGCAGCTTACAAGCCTTAAGGAAGAGCTCTTCAATCTTCGTTTCCAGCTTGCTGTAAATCAGCTCGAAAACACAGCTCGTATCAAGGCTGTAAAGAAGGATATTGCTCGTATCAAGACATCTCTGCGTGCTGCAGAGCTTGCAGAGCAGTAAGAAAGGGAGGATTTAGCTAATGTCTACTGAGAGAAACCTTAGAAAAACAAGAGTAGGTAAGGTTGTAAGCGATAAGATGGATAAGACCGTCGTAGTTGCTATCGTTGATAACGTTAAACACCCGCTTTATAAGAAAATCATCAAGAACACTGTTAAGTTCAAGGCACACGACGAGAACAACGAGTGCAGAATTGGTGACAGAGTTGAGATCATGGAAACACGTCCGCTTTCAAAGGATAAGAGATGGCGTGTAACCAACATCATTGAAAAGGCTAAGTAATTTGTTATAAGCTTAAAGCTTGAAAGGAGGAACTCGCTGTGATTCAGATGCAGACTTATCTTAAAGTCGCTGATAACACAGGCGCTAAGGAGCTTATGTGTATCAGAGTTCTGGGTGGTACACGCCGCAGATATGCAAATATCGGTGACGTTGTAGTTGCTTCCGTAAAGAAAGCAACACCCGGAGGCGTTGTAAAGAAGGGCGACGTTGTTAAGGCAGTTATCGTTCGTTCAGCAAAGGGTCTCAGAAGAGAGGACGGAACATATATCCGTTTCGATGAGAACGCTGCTGTTATTATTAAGGAAGACAAGAACCCCAAGGGTACCCGTATTTTCGGACCTGTTGCTAAGGAGCTTCGTGAAAAGGAATACACAAAGATCCTCAGCCTCGCTCCCGAGGTTCTTTAATCGGAGGTGTCACAAGATATGAGTAAAGTTCACGTAAAAACCGGTGACACCGTTATCCTGCTTACAGGTAAGTACGAGGATAAGTACGATAAGAACGGCGACAGAAAGACCGGTAAAGTTGCAGAAGTAAGCCCCAAGGAGGGCAAGGTAATCGTTGAGGGTATCAACGTTATCACAAAGCACGTAAAACCCACAAGAATGGGTCAGCAGGGTGGCATCGTAAAGACAGAGGCTCCCGTGTACGCTTCAAAGGTACAGCTGGTATGCCCCAAGTGCGGCAAGCCCACAAGAGTTGGTCACACATTCGAGAAGGACGGAGACAAGGTTAAGAAGCTCCGTGTTTGCAAGAAGTGCGGCAAGTCTTTTGAATAATGTAAAGGAGAAACGACAATGGCAAGATTAAAAGATTTTTATGTTAGCGACGTTGCTCCCGCACTTATGAAGAAGTTCGGATACAAGAGCGTTATGCAGATTCCAAAGCTTGACAAGGTTGTTATCAACGTTGGTGCAGGCGAGGCTAAGGATAACGCAAAGGTTATCGACGCTATCATGACAGATATCGCTGCTATTACAGGTCAGAAGCCCGTAGTATGCAGAGCTAAGAAATCCGTAGCTAACTTCAAGCTCCGTGAGGGTATGCCTATCGGTGTAAAGGTAACTCTCAGAGGCGAGAAGATGTATGAGTTCGTTGACAAGCTCTTCAACGTTGCGTTCCCCCGTGTACGTGACTTTAGAGGTATCAACGGTAACTCTTTCGACGGTAGAGGCAACTACTCTACAGGTATCAAGGAGCAGCTCATTTTCCCTGAGATCGAGTATGACAAGATCGACAAGGTAAGAGGTATGGATATCAACTTTATCACTACAGCTAATACCGACGAAGAGGGTAGAGAGCTTCTCTCACTCCTCGGAGCTCCGTTCATCAAGTAATCAGGGAGGAATAAAAATGGCTAAAAAGGCAATGATCAATAAGCAGCAGAAGACTCCCAAGTATTCCACAAGAGCATACAACAGATGTAAGATTTGTGGCAGACCACACGCTTATCTCAGAAAATTCGGCATTTGCCGTGTATGCTTCAGAGAGCTTGCACACGACGGACAGATTCCCGGCGTAAAGAAGGCAAGCTGGTAAAATACGAAAAGGAGGTCATCTGAATGCAAATCACAGATACAATCGCTGATCTTTTAACAAGAATTCGTAATGCGAATACTGCAAAGCACGCCACAGTTGACGTTCCCGCTTCAAATGTTAAGAAGGCTATCACACAGATTCTCGTTGACGAGGGTTATGTAAAGAGCTTTCAGGTAATTGAGGACGGTAAGCAGGGTGTTATCAGAATCACGCTTAAATACGGTGACAACAGATCACCTGTTATCACAGGACTCAGAAGAGTTTCCAAGCCCGGTCTGCGTATTTACTCAAGCTGCGCAGATATGCCCAAGGTAAGAAAGGGACTTGGTATTGCAATCGTTTCTACATCAAAGGGTATCGTTACAGACAAGAAGGCTCGTGAGCTCAATGTCGGCGGCGAAGTACTCGCATACATCTGGTAAGGAGGAGCAAGGTTATGTCAAGAATCGGCAAAATGCCTATCGTTGTTCCTGCAGGTGTAGAGGTTAAGAACGACAATAACTGCATTACTGTAAAGGGACCCAAGGGCGAACTTACAAAACAGTTCAGCACAGTGCTCACAATCAACGTTGAGCCCGGTGTTATCACAGTAACAAGACCTAACGACGAGAAGGAAAATCGTTCACTTCACGGTCTTACAAGAACTCTCATCGCTAACATGGTTGAGGGTGTAACAAACGGATATTCCAAGACACTCGAAATTGAGGGTGTCGGCTACCGTGCCGCAAAGACAGGCAATCAGGTAAATCTCAACCTCGGATTCTCACATCCCGTAGTATTTGAGGAAACAGATACAATCAAGCTTGACGTTCCTGCACCTAACAGAATTATTGTTAGCGGTATCGATAAGCAGGCTGTAGGTCAGATTGCAGCTGAAATCCGTGAGAAGCGTCCACCTGAGCCTTACAAGGGCAAGGGCATCAGATATGCCGGCGAGCGTATCATCCGCAAGGAAGGTAAGGCCGGTAAGGGCAAGAAGTAATTAAAAGGAGCAAATTGCTATGATAAAGAAATTTGACAGCAATAAGGCAAGATTAAAGAGACACCGCAGAGTTCGTTATAAGATTTCCGGTACTCCTGAGTGTCCCCGTCTCAATGTATTCCGTTCTTCTAAGCACATCTATGCTCAGATTATCGACGACGTAAACGGAGTTACTCTTGCTTCTGCATCCAGCATGGATAAGGGCTTTGAGGGCAACGGCGGCAACATTGATGGTGCTCGCAAGGTTGGCGAAATGATCGCAAAGAACGCTGCTGCAAAGGGTATTACAGAAGTTGTATTCGACAGAGGCGGCTACCTCTACCACGGAAGAGTTAAGGAACTCGCCGAGGGTGCCCGTGAAAACGGATTACAGTTCTAAGAGGGAGGTAAAACAATGGCTAATATTGAAACACAGGCTCCCGAGCTGGTGGAAAAGGTTGTTGCTATCAACAGAGTTTCCAAGACAGTTAAGGGCGGTCGTATCATGAAGTTCTCAGCTCTCGTAGTTGTTGGTGACGGAAACGGTACTGTAGGCTTTGGCCTTGGTAAGTCAGGCGAAGTTCCCGACGCTATCCGTAAGGGTATCGAGGACGCAAAGAAGAACCTCTGCAAGGTTTCTCTTAAGGGTACAACAATTCCCCACGAAATCGTTGGTGCATTTGGTGCAGGCAGAGTTCTTATGAAGCCCGCTGCACCTGGTACAGGTGTTATCGCAGGCGGTCCTGTTCGTGCGGTAATCGAAGTTGCAGGTATCAAGGACATCAGAACAAAATCTCTCCGTTCCAACAATCCCTGTAATGTAGTAAGAGCTACAATCAACGGTCTTAAGGCTTGTACTTCTGCTAAGGAGATCGCTGCTAAGAGAGGCAAGTCCGTTAAGGAAATTTTAGGTTAAGGAGGCATTGACAATGGCTAAGAATATCAAGCTCGTTAAGAGCCTCATCAGCTGCAAGAAGGATCAGATCGCTACTGCTAAGGCACTCGGTCTTAAGAAGATCGGCGATGTGACAGTTCAGCCCGACAATGCTCAGACACAGGGCAAAATCAAGAAGATTTCACACCTCATCGAGGTTACTGAAGCGTAAACAAGGAGGTGCAAACCATGAGAATTCACGAATTAACTCCCGCACCCGATTCCAACAAGGCTGTAAAGCGTGTAGGTAGAGGTCACGGTTCAGGCAGCGGTAAGACTGCTGGTAAGGGCCACAAGGGACAGAACGCTCGTTCAGGCGGCGGCGTAAGAATTGGCTTTGAAGGCGGACAGATGCCTCTCGCAAGACGTATTCCTAAGAGAGGTTTCAACAACATTTTCGCTACAAAGTATGCTATCATTAATGTATCCGATCTTAACAAGTTCGAGAACGGTACAGTTGTAGACGCAGAGCTTCTTAAGGCATCAGGTCTTATCAAGAAGGAGCTCGATGGCGTTAAGGTTCTCGGAAACGGAGAGCTTACAGCTCAGCTTACTGTAAAAGCTGCAAAATTCTCTCAGAGTGCTGTAGAGAAAATTGAAAAGGCAGGCGGAAAGACTGAGGTGATGTAATGTGTTTCAGACTCTGAAACGTGCATGGAGCGTACCGGAAATCCGTAAAAAGCTTCTTTATACATTACTCATGATCGTGATTTTCAGATTTGGAAGTGCTATTGCTGTTCCCTTCCTTGATACTGCAGTTGTTGCAACATGGATGGACAATAAGGCTTCAGACGGTAACTTCCTTGAGTATCTGAATACAATCACCGGTGGTGCTTTATCAAAGGCATCTTTGTTCTCGCTTTCAATCACACCTTATATCAATGCGTCAATCATCATTCAGTTGCTGACATATGCGCTTCCTCCACTTGAAAGACTCAAGGACGAGGGTGAAGAAGGACGTAAAAAGATTAATAAGATTACAGCAGGTGTTGCACTTGCTCTCGCCATATTTATGGGCTACGCTTATTACCTTACACTTTCAAAGATGACCGATGAAGCTGGTAAGACAGCTGTCAAGTATACAAGCGGCTGGGAGATGTGGTTCTCAGGAACTGTTATCGTTGCCTGCTTCGTTGCCGGTGCATTATTTGTAGTGTGGATGGGTAACAGAATAAGCGAAAAGGGACTCGGAAACGGCGTATCTATGATACTTTTCGCAGGTATCGCTGCAAGATTCCCCACTGACGCAGGAACACTTATCGGTCTCGTTAAGGAACAGCCTGCAAAATACCTTTTTGTAGCTCTCGGCTATGTGGTATTTATCATACTTGAATTCGGATTCATCGTTCTGATGAATGAGGCTGAAAGACGTATTCCTATCCAGTACGCAAAGCGTGTTGTTGGTAGAAAACAGTACGGCGGTCAGAAGACACATATTCCGATAAAGATTATGATGAGCGGTGTTATGCCTATCATCTTCGCTATGTCGTTTATGTCACTTCCCCAGACAATTCAGCTTTTCAATCCTATTGATGCAGATTCTTCAAAGTTCTACATCAAGTTCTGCCAGTTCTTCAGTACACAGAGCTGGACATATGCAGTACTCTATTTCATACTGATTATTGCATTCAACTACTTCTATGTTTCACTTCAGTACAATCCTACTGAAATTGCAAACAATCTTCGTCAGTCCAACGGTGGTATCCCAGGTATCAGACCTGGTAAGCCCACAGCTGACTACATCCAGAGAATTCTTTCCAAGATTGCTCTGGTAGGAGCTATATTCCTCGGAATTATAGCTGTTATCCCGATTTTCTTCGGAATTGCCGATCAGAAGCTTGCTTCTCTCTCAATGGGAGGTACAACACTTCTTATCGCTGTAAGCGTTGCTCTTGAAACAACACGTACACTTGAATCACATCTTATGATGAGACACCATAAGGGATTCCTTTCATAAGATTAAGGAGGATATAAAATGAATCTTATCTTTTTAGGCGCACCCGGCGCAGGTAAGGGAACACAGGCTGAGGTAGTTTCCGAGGCTCTCAACATTCCCCAGATTTCTACAGGAAATATTCTTCGTGAAGCCGCAAAGAACGGCACAGAGTACGGACTCAAGGCAAAGGCTGCTATGGACGCAGGCGCACTGGTTTCCGACGACATCGTTATCGGAATCCTTAAAGAGCGTATTGCTGAGGACGACTGCAAGGAAGGCTTCATTCTCGACGGCTTCCCCAGAACAGTTCCCCAGGCAGAGGCTCTCGACGCCATGGGCGTTAAAATTGACAAGGTGGTTGAAATCAACGTAGCTGATGAAACAATCAAGCAGAGAGTTTCAGGCAGACGAGTTTGCCAGGGCTGCGGTGCTTCATACCACGTAGAATATAAGCCTTCAAAGGTTGAGGGCGTTTGTGATAAGTGCGGAGACGCTACTGTAATCCGTAAGGATGACCAGCCCGAGGTTGTTCTCGACCGTCTTGCAACATATCACGAAAAGACAGCTCCTCTTAAGGACTACTACGCTAATCAGGGTAAACTTGTTACTGTAGAAGGTCAGGAGGAGGTTGCTGATACTTCAAAGCTCACTCTTGCTGCTGTAGGAGTTGAGTAATGAGCATTACTATTAAATCACAGTCCGAATTAGCCATAATGCGTGAAGCAGGTAGGATTACCTGCGGCGCAATATGGTATGCGGGCGAAAGATTAAAGCCGGGAATGTCAACACTTGACATTGATAAGCTGGTTGGCGAATACTACGCTAAACATGGCTGCAAATCCTGCTTTAAAGGCTTATACGGATTTCCTGCAAATGCCTGCATTTCTGTAAATGATGAGGTAATTCACGGAATCCCGAAGGCTAACCGCAGAATAAAGGAAGGGGATATCGTAAGCATCGACACCGGAGCAGCGTACAAGGGCTTCAATGGTGATAGTTGCTGGACCTTCCCTGTGGGTAAAATTTCTGATGAAGCTAAAGCATTGCTGGAGGTTACTGAAGCAGCTCTCTATGAGGGAATTGCACAGGCCAAGGCAGGGGCAAGAGTCGGAGATATTTCTCATGCTGTTGAAGAGTATTGTGCTTCACGCGGCTACGGGATCGTAAGAAATTACTGCGGCCACGGCATCGGCAGAGAGGTACACGAATCACCCGAAGTTTCCAACTGGGGTAAGCCCGGAAGGGGTCCAAGACTGGTATCGGGAATGACAATATGTATCGAGCCTATGATTAACGTCAGAGGCGACGATGTTAAAACTCTCAATGACGGATGGACCGTGGTTACGAAAAATGGTTCGCTGTCGGCTCATTTTGAGCATACAATCGCAATAACTCCTGATGGTCCTGTGATACTGACCACACCCTGACGATAGGGGGAATTTATTGTGGAGCTTAAAATTGGCTCGGTTGTAAGGGCTAAAGCGGGTCGTGACAAGGACGGGTTCTTTGTTGTGACGGCAATCGAAAAGGAATACTGCTTTATAGCGGACGGTAAGAGCAGAAAGCTTGAAACCCCGAAACGTAAGAATATAAAGCATATATCCCTTACAAACAGTATGATTGATATTAAAGATGTAACTGATAAAAAACTCAGAACGCTGCTGAAAAATTTTGGCGGTGAGGAGTAAAGGAGGTTATCCTATGTCCAAGGAAGATGTAATCGAGGTTGAAGGCGTTGTTACAGACGCTCTCCCTAATGCAATGTTCAAGGTACAGCTTGAAAACGGACACGAGGTTCTCGCACACGTTTCAGGCAAACTCAGAATGAATTATATCAGAATAGTGCCGGGTGACAAGGTAAAACTTGAAATGTCACCCTACGATCTGTCAAAAGGTCGTATAACATGGCGTGTCAAGTAAGAAAGAGGAGGTATTTTCAATGAAAGTCAGACCTTCAGTAAAACCTATTTGCGAAAAGTGCAAGGTTATCAAACGTAAAGGCAGAATCATGGTTATCTGCGAAAATCCGAAGCATAAGCAGCGTCAGGGTTAATCTCTGCGCTAAATAATGGAGGTAATTATATGGCAAGAATAGCCGGTGTTGATCTTCCGAAGAATAAGAGAATCGAAATCGGTCTCACTTATATCTACGGAATCGGTCGTCAGACTGCTACAGATATCCTCAACAATACAGGCGTTAATCCTGACGTAAGAGTTAAGGATCTCGCTGAGGAGGATTTAGCAAAGCTTCGTGACTATATCGATGCAAATTACACAGTTGAGGGTGACCTTCGTCGTGAAGTTGCTCTTAACATCAAGAGACTTGTTGAGATTCAGTGCTACAGAGGCGTTCGTCACAGAAAGGGTCTCCCCGTAAGAGGTCAGAGAACAAAGACAAACGCAAGAACTCGTAAGGGTCCTGTAAAGACAATCGCTAACAAGAAGAAGTAAGGAGGTATGA
The DNA here is from genome assembly GCA_017558505.1 of Ruminococcus sp. Lineage (GTDB taxonomy): Bacteria > Bacillota > Clostridia > Oscillospirales > Ruminococcaceae > Ruminococcus. Next base: position 34,564 of record JAFYUM010000006.1, read on the forward strand.
GCTTTGGCACAGCAGAAGGGTAAAAAGGTTTCTACAATCAGAAGACGTAGAGAGCGTAAGAATATCGAAAGCGGCGCAGTTCATATTCAGTCCACTTTCAACAATACAATCGTTACTATCACTGATACACAGGGTAACGCAATTTCATGGGCAAGTGCTGGTGAGCTTGGTTTCAGAGGCTCCAAGAAATCCACTCCTTTCGCAGCTCAGACAGCTGCTGAAACAGCTGCAAAGGCAGCTATGGAGCACGGTCTTAAGTACGTAGAAGTATACGTAAAGGGACCCGGCGCAGGTCGTGAGGCAGCAATCAGAGCACTTCAGACAGTAGGTCTTGAAGTAAGAATGATTAAGGACGTAACTCCTATTCCCCACAACGGATGCCGTCCTCCCAAAAGAAGACGTGTCTAATCAAATGGAGGTGTTTTAAATGGCAGTACAGAAGGAACCAATTCTTAAAAAGTGCAGATATCTGGGCATCAGCCCCGCTGTTCTCGGCGTTTCCAAGAAGGAGTCCATCCGTTTCAAGAACGCTAACAACAGAAAGAAGATATCCGAATATGGTCTTCAGCTTAAGGAAAAGCAGAAGCTGAAGTTTATCTACGGCGTACTCGAAAAGCAGTTCTATCACTACTTCGAGATCGCTTCAAAGATGGAGGGTAAGGCTGGTGACAACCTTATCACTTGTCTTGAATCAAGACTGGACAGCGTAGTTTTCAGAATGGGTCTCGCTCTTACAAGACGTGAGGCAAGACAGCTCGTTGTTCACAGCCACTACACAGTAAACGGTAAAAAGGTAAATATCCCTTCCTACAGAGTTAAGGTTGGCGATGTTATCGCTCTCAAGGAGAAGGACAGAACTTCCGAGAAGTTCAAGGCTACAGTTGAAGAAACTAAGGACAGAATCGTTCCTACATGGCTTGACGCTAAGAAGGATGATTTCAGTGCAACTGTAACTCGTCTTCCTTCAGCTGAGGACATTGACTACGAGGTAGCTACACACCTCATCGTCGAGCTCTATTCTAAGTAATCTGCTGATTACCAAGATAAAAAGACTCGTAAATTTAATTGCGAAACAGGAGGGTTTTTATGCTGGAAAAAATCAACAAGCCGGATATCGACATTGTCGAGCTTAAAAGTGACGGCAAATACGGCAAATTCGTTTTAGCACCGCTTGAGCGTGGATATGGTATAACTCTTGGAAACAGCCTCAGACGTGTGCTGCTCTCCTCACTTCCGGGTGTTGCGGTTACATCTGTTAAGCTTTCGGGCAAGGATGGAACCATACACCATGAGTTGTCAACAATTCCCGGCGTTAAAGAAGACGTTACGGAAATTATCCTCAGTATAAAAGGTCTCACAGCTAAGCTTTACGGTGATGGTCCAAAGACTGTTTACATTGAAGCAGAGGGCGAATGTGAGATTACTGCCGGGGACATAAAGGCTGACTCCGAGGTGAACATTCTTGATCCGGGTATGCATATTGCTACTCTTGGCAAGGACGCAAAGCTCTACATGGAAATCACAATTGACAGAGGCAGAGGCTACGTTTCAGCAGAGAGAAACAAGAAGCAGGTAAATCTTCCTGTTGACGTTATCGCTGTTGACAGCATCTACACCCCTGTATTAAAGGTGAACTACACAGTAGAGGACACACGTCTTGGACAGGTAACTGACTATGACAAGCTTACTATGGAGGTTTGGACAGATGGTACAATCTCCGCAAAGGAAGCTCTTTCACAGGCTGCAAATCTGCTCAATGAGCATCTCAAGCTCTTTATAGACCTTTCAGAGGAAGCTGGTCTTGCTGAAATCCTTGTTGAAAAGGATGAAAAGGGCAAGGAGAAAATCCTTGAGATGACAATTGAAGATCTCGACCTTTCAGTTCGTTCATTCAACTGTCTCAAGCGTGCTGGAATTAATACAGTAGATGACCTCATCAACAAGTCTGAGGAAGAAATGATGAAGGTAAGAAACCTTGGAAAGAAGTCCTTCGACGAGGTCAAGGAGAAGCTCCAGTCACTGGGCTTTGACCTCTCCTCAGAGGAAGAATAATAAACGAACCTGTCCGCAGGGCAGGATTACTATCACTTATAATGAAAAGGAGTGAAATACATGCCGGGTACAAGAAAGCTGGGCAGAACATCTGACCACAGAAAGGCAATGCTCAGAGGCATGGTAACTTTCCTTCTCGAAAACGGTCAGATTGAAACTACCGTTACAAGAGCTAAGGAAGTTCGTGCTGTTGCAGAGAAGATGATTACTATCGGTAAGAACAACGATCTGCACTCCAAGCGTCAGGTAATGGCTTACGTAACAAAGGAAGCTGTTGCTAAGAAGCTTTTCGATGAGATTGCTCCCAAGTATGCTGAAAAGAACGGTGGTTACACACAGATCATCAAGATCGGCCCCCGTCGTGGCGACGCTGCTGAGATGGCTATCATCAAGCTTGCTGACTAATTAATATATAAATAAAGCCGTCCGTAAGGGCGGCTTTTTTGCGATTTTTTTCTGAAAAACTATTGCAATTTTCGGCTATATATGGTATAATAATAAAAGTTAGTCATACAGGCGAAAGGAGTTATTTATTATGAAAAGAAAATTAGCATACGCATTTGTGACAGCTGTAATTACTGTTATGTCAGCAAGTGCAATGGCAATGAACGCATTTGCAGAGGGCGAAACTGCGGCAACTTCTGCTGACGGACAGCAGGCTGCTTCAGGCGGAAGTGCTCTTATGCAGCTTGGACTTCCACTTGTTCTTATGTTCGTACTTCTCTACTTTATGGCAATCAGACCTCAGAAGAAGCGTGAGCAGGAAGCAAAGGAAATGCAGAACAGCTTACAGGTTGGCGACGAGATTATAACAAGTGGCGGTATCGTTGGTATGGTCGTACGTATCGGCGACGACACAGTTGTTATCGAAACCGGCGGTGAGCGTAATAAGCTCCGCATCAAGAAGTGGGCAATTGCTGAAAATGTTTCCGCTACAGAGCGTATTAAGGAATCACAGCCAAAGGCTAAAACAAAGCTTGCTGCTGCGGGCGTAACTGAAGAGGACGACAAGGACGAAAAGAAAAAGTCAAAGAAGAATAAGAAGTCTGAGGATTCCGAGGAATAAAAAAGAAATACTCCGCATAGTATTAAGTAATACTGTGCGGAGGTTTTTTATGGGACGTTATAGAAAAAAGCTGTGGGACAGCACCTTTATCGGTTTTGCTTTATCAGTGGGATTCGGCTTGTTGTGCGGTTTTGTCTGCTGTGCAGTCTGTTCGGCAATTTCTTACTTTGTATTCAACGCAATGATGTTTACGGGGATTTTTACTGTTTTATCCCTTATTGTCAGCGGATATTTCAGCGGATATCTCTGCGGAAAATATCGCCGCAGGTATGGTATGTATGAGGGAGCTATATGTGGGGGGATAATTTATCTTGTGTTTCTTGCTGTATCCCTTCAAATGGGCGGGATTATCTCGCTTGTTAAGCTTGTAATTCTTGTTGTATCGGGCGCGTTTGGCGGTGTATCGGGTGTTAATGCCATAAGACCTAAAGGACTGATGTAGAATGTGAGAAAGGGATTCACGTGTTTGTGAATCCCTTTAAAATTAATAATCTCCGCTTGTGTCTTCCATGAGCATGAATTCTATCTCATATTCTTCGATATTTCCGTCTTTGTCAACCTTTGCACAGGTTGCGGGAACGGTATCTCCTGCACCATAGCTTGCACTGATTGTATCATAGAGCTCGTCATATGTCTCAACGTGCTTACCGTCAATCTTTGTGATGAAATCGCCTATTTCAAGAGCCGTGTTGGCAATATCGCAATCCTGATTAATATCGTTGATATAAATTCCCTTGAAGTCGTCGGGGAGTTCATATCCCAGTTCCTGCTCAATTGTTAAGATGTTGGTCTCATTGCTCATATCAATGAGTGTAATACCGATTCTGAAACGTCCGCTTATAAATCCGTTGCTTATAAGCTCCTCAATAATGGGTTTTGCCTCATTGATAGTAATTGCAAAACCAAGTCCCTCATAAAATCCGCTGATGTACTTTGATGAGGTAATTCCAATAACCTGACCGTACATATTTACAAGTGCACCGCCTGAATTTCCGGGGGAAATAGCAGCATTTGTCTGTATGCAGTTCATTTCAAAGCCTGTTGAATCGCTTCTGATTTCACGGTTTACAGCGGAAACAATGCCATTTGTTACAGTTCCCGTAAGACCTGCGGGATTGCCGATAGCTATAACCTGTTCGCCTACAACGACCTCATCAGAGTCACCAAGAACTGCGGGTACAAGATCGGAAGCGTTGATTTTCAGTACGGCTATATCAGTTTTTGAATCTCTGCCTACGATTGCCGCAGAATGAATCTTTCCGTCGGCAGTGTGTACATCGTGGTAGCCGTCAGCCTTTAAAACGTGGGCATTTGTTACAATATATCCATCTTTGTTGAGGACAACTCCAGAGCCTGTTCCGCTGAGACTATTGTGAAAGGCATCGGAATATGCGTAAATTTCAACGATGGATTCTCTTACGGCTGCTGCTGCTCCTTCTGTGGAATATCTGCCGTATTCATCAAGCTGTTCGGCTATTTTATCAGCTTCTTCAGGTTTGGAATTCTGAAAAATAACTACCTTGTCAGAGTTATTTATATTGGCAATTCTGTCCTTGCTGGTGATAATGTCATATACAATGCCAAAAATTCCGATAAGTGCGGCAATAATTACAAGTACAAAGAAAATTACAACGATTGTCGTTTCACGTCGGCTGCGGAGTTTTGACTCTTTGGCTTCTGCTATCGCTTTTTGTTCGCGGGTCATAACATGAGAATATTGTACCGGATTTTGTTGTGTATAATTCTGGTTATATTGCGCTCTTTGATTTGGATTATAATGCTGTCTGTTAGAATTATATTGCTGCGTGTGCTCAGTGTAACGGGGTGGATTAGGATTATATTGCTGAGTGTTCGGGTTTTGTTGCTGTGGATACCTGTTATAGCGAGGCTGATTTGGATTGTATTGCCCTCCGTTCGGATTATGTTGCTGCACATCAGGGCGATATCCCTGTGGCTGCTGTCCTGTAGGGGGAGTTGTCTGTTCCCTCTGGAGTTCATTGAATACGTTATCTCTGCGGTCCATATTTGCTCCTTAATTCTGTTTTTCTTTTTCTGTTTTGGTACAATCCCTGGGGACATGCACCAAAAATTCTGTATATTCACCCTCAACGCTCTTTACAACGATATGACCGTTGTGCAGGTGAACAATTTTACGGGATATTGACAATCCCAGTCCAAGTCCTGTGGTATCTTTTCCACGGGAGGAATCGGTTTTGTAGAAACGGTTGAAAACCTGTTCGATTTCGTTATCTTTAAGGCCTTCGCCCGTATTTCTCACACCTATAATGCATTCATCACCTTTTTCATCAAAAGTAAAGGAAAGAGTACCGTTTTCATTTACGAATTTCACTGCATTTTCAACAAGGTTATATATAACCTGCTGCATAAGGTCAGCGTCAACAATAGCATAAAGGCGGCTGCTGTCCAGTTCTTCCACCTCAAGATTTTTCTCCTCTATACGCTTTTCAAACATGAGAACAACCTTGATTACAAGCTCTGTAAGATTTGTCTCCTTGAAGTTGGGACGCATTGTACCCGACTCAAATCGGCTCATGTTGAGCATTGAACTAATGAGTATTCGCAGACGCTGAATTTCCTGTGATACAAGTATAAGATATTCCTGCTGACGGCTTTTCTTTATTGTGCCGTCAAGGATACCATCAACAAATCCGCCTATTGTCGTCATAGGTGTACGAAGCTCATGAGAAACATTGGAAATAAAAGTACTGCTTGTTTCCTCGCTTTTTTCAACATTTGACGCAAGGGTGTTGACAAGGTCGCATATACGTTTGAAATTGGGTGAAATATCTGTGGAGAGCTTTTCTGTGAAGTTATCCTTTGAATATTCCTCCACAATGCGGAGAAACTCCTCCTCAAACTGTAAATTGGCTTTGATTTTGCGTTTGAACACGAAAAAGCAGCCTATAAAAAAGAGGAGGGAAATGGAAGCATACGAAGCAACGATGATTATTGTACAGATTTCAGCCTGTTCAGTTGTACCTGCGGCAAGTACATACATAGGTGTATACTTGCCGTCGCTTTCACGTAAAAAAATCTTTGTGATGTAATTGAATGAGGGGATATTCTGTGAAAGATATTTTGAACTCAATCCAAGTATATCGCCTTTTTCCAATTCCGACATGGTTGATTTTGTAAGCTTTCTTGAAAGGTTGCCGTCAGGGGCGGCAAGGCATGTGCCGTCGCTGTTAAAAAGATATATACGTACTTCCTGTTCACGTGTGAATTTGCTGCACAGATAATCTGCACTGTGGATATAGGTATTTTTATCCCGTGCGTATTCGTCGGTAATGCAGCTTATGAACAGATCACCTGCTGATTTTACCTTATCAAGCTGTCCCTTACGGACCAGATTTGAACTGATATTGATAATAACAGCACCAATCAAAAGTAAAACAGATGCGATTACTACTATCGTAAGTCTGAACATCTGAAAGTAGGAGCTGTTTTTTGCTTTCAAGGCAATCACTTCTTTCATTTTAGATGTAGGGAATAAATAAGGGGACAGATTTACTGCCCCCTGATAAGAAGCAGGGAATTATTCTTCCTCTTCTGCCTCGAATTTATATCCTACGCCCCAGACTGTTTTAAGTGCCCATTTTTCGGAAATGCCTTCAAGCTTTTCACGGAGTCTTTTGATATGAACATCAATTGTTCTGGAGTCACCGTAGTATTCAAAACCCCATACTTCGTCAAGAAGCTGATCTCTTGTGTATACTCTGTTGGGATTTGCAGCGAGATAATAGAGAAGTTCAAGCTCCTTCGGGGGAGTATCTATGATTTTTCCGTTGACTTTGAGCTCATAGCGTGTCATATTAACGGAAAGCTTTTCATAACGCACTTCCTTGACTTCGGGCTCTACGTTGATATTGCCCACACGGCGGGTAACGGCGTTGATACGTGCGATAACCTCCTTTGCGTCGAAAGGCTTTACGATGTAATCATCCGCACCCAGTTCAAGACCGATAACCTTGTCGATAGTTTCGCCCTTTGCGGTAATCATGATAATCGGCACATTTGACTTTTTGCGGATTTCACGACATACCTGCCAGCCGTCAATTCCGGGGAGCATAATATCGAGAAGAACCATATCGGGTTTGAGGGCGTTGAATTTTACAACAGCTTCTTCGCCGTCATGGGAGAGAATAACGCTGTAGCCGTCTTTTTCCAGATAGAGTCGGAGCAGATCGCATATATTCTTGTCGTCGTCAACAATTAAAATTTTCAGACTTTTTTCATTTGCCATTTTACAGACCTTCTTTCTTGTAGTGGAGTATATTTAAGTATGCCGGTAATAGTACCCGACTATATTTTCTTATAATATATTCTATTATACCGCAAAATAACAAAAAAGTCAATTGATTTCTGAAAAAATATTATGAGAATTTGAACATGTTTTGAATAGAACGTTATACAGAGTAAAAGCCGAGGATTTCTCCTCGGCCCTGAATTAGTTTTTAGATATATTTTCTCTGTTAGCAGCTGCCTGGTCAGGTGATGCTCCCTGCTTGGGTATAAACATCGGAGAATTAGGATCAATTTTAAGAATAAGCTCCTTAACGTGCTCATCTCTTGTGAGATTGTATGTCATTTTAAGTGCCTGTAAAGCGTTGGGATAATCCTTTCTTGAAAGGAAATATGATGAAAGCTGTGCACAAACCTCTATAACAGTCTTGTCAGGACCAAAGTCAATGTCATACTTCTTCATTGTGTTGATAAGCTGCTGATGTGTGGGACGCATAATCGGTGAACCCTTAAGATCTGAAAGGTGCTTCATTTCAAGTGGTACAGCAGAATTAGGTGCGAACATGATACTTGCAGTATAGAATACGCCTGCATCCTCAAAATCAGCAAATGATGTGAGAATGTAACCGATATTTGCATAACATCTTGCAATTGCAACGGGAGATGAAGCTATTTTGAGAGTATCACGTGAAACTTCAATAACCATTCTCTTGTTGCGGATAAGCTTATAAACTTCACAAAGCTCAAATCTTGGAGCAACGTCTACAGGGTTGTACTCAATAGCTGTTTCAAGAACAGGAATAGCGTCAATGTTTGAGCCTGTTTCTACAAGAAGATAAGCGTATGTGGTGATGAAAGATGAAAAATCAAAGGGAGTACGGTTTAATATCTTGTCATCCTTAAAAAGTATCTGACAGAGATTATCCTCAAAAGGATTGCGGAGAGAAACAAATTTTGCTGTTTCTGTAGGTGCATACTCCTGAACGATTTTATTGTACAGCTTTTCTGCAAGAGGAAGTGCCTGTACTGCCTTCTTTTCTTCAATAAGAGCAACAATCTTCTGGTGGTATTCATCAAGTCGCATACCGTCGATATGTGTAAGGCGTTCGATTTCTTTCTTTCTGTCCTCGGGCATAATTTCAAGAAGAAGCTCGCCTACAACGTTAATACCGTCAAGATTGCCTTCTTCTGCATATTTTTCGCCGGCAGCTTTAAGCATTTTTTCATTTTCTTCAAGTGAATCTCCAAGCTTTGCACGGAGTTCCTTGATAATATCATTTCTATCCATATTTTCAACCTCATTTTTTTAAAGTTATCCTGCCATTACGGCAGGATAACTTTTTTATTTTTATTTTCTTTTTGCCATTTCCTTCTGGAATTTAGCGTCTATTTTGTCCTGCTTTTTCTTTGCTTTCAGCTCTGATTTTGAAAGGAATCTCTCATCGGGCTGAACAGGCTTTGGTGCAGGTGCTGCAGGTCTTGGAGAATATGTGGTTTTCTGTGTGGGAACCTTGTATTCCTGATATGAAGGAATATTTGTCTGAATTTTTGCCTCGGCCATTTTCTTTTCTTTAAGTGAATTATCTCCAAGCTGTGAAAGAACATCTTCAACGGAGTTGAGGACGCTTGTTCTCTGCTGTAATCCCTGTGTTTCTGTAAGGCTCTGGTTTGCGTATTCCTTTGACTCGGAAATAGCAGAAATAAATGCCTGTGATGTAGCCTTTGAATGGGGATTTGTTGCAATTTTCGATACGTTTGCAGTTACGGGATCGCCCTTTGCAGCATTTGCAGCGGCAATTTTCTGTCCGGGAGTCATATCCTTTGTGGAAGTCGGAACTTCCTTTGCTGCAGCAATAGCATCACGGAGACGTGTGTTCTGATTGAATCTCTGGCTGAATGTGGTTGCTGTGGGAGCAGGGATACTCTGTCCGGGCAGCGGTGCAAGAACAGGCTGACCATTCTGGTCGTAGCTCTGAATCTGCATCTGTACATATGAATATATAGGCTGGTTAAGGCTGTCATAGCCTGTAATCTGCGGTACGGAAAGAATCTGACCTACAGGAGCAGCAGCATTCGGAACAGCTGCAACAGGTCGAACAGGTACGGGAGTTGGCTGAACAGGCGCAGGCTGCACGGGAGCTGCAACTGGCTGAACTGGCACAGGAGCAGGTTTAACAGGAGTCGCAGCAGGCTGCACAGGAGCTGCCTGTGTGGGAACAGCGCCTACAGGTGTAGGCTGTGTGTTCAGAGCGTTCAGGGCATCTGAAATATCGTCAATAACAGGTTGAGCCTGAACAGGCTGAGCAGGTGCAGGAGCAGGTGCTGATACAGCAGGGTTGCTTATTGCAGAAATAGCGTCTGAAATATCATCGAGAACAGGTGCCTTTTCTTCCTTGGGTTCAAGTTCGGGCGAGATGAGATCGAATGAGCTGTCATCGTCGTCCTCTGAAATATCTTCAAGTACAAGCTCATCTTGTACCTGTGCCTTGGGTGCAGCAGGAATATTCATAGCTGAAATAGCTGCGGAAATATCATCAATAACAGGCATCGGCTCCGGAGTTGGTGCGGGTTTGATTTTCTCAACAGGAGCGGACTGAAGGGGAGCAGACTGAACAGGTGTCTGTGGAATGTTGCCTCCGATATCTTCGAGAACAGGTGCTTTTATTTCTTCTGCGACAGCAGCAGGCTGTACAGGAGTAGCTTCAGGAAGATTTTCTTCGATATTATCAAGAACGGGAGGAGCAGGTATCTCGTCAACAGTCTTTACTTCTTCAGCTATCATATCGGAAATATCAGGCTCGTCGGAGAAAAGCTGATTTGCCAGTGTATTCCAGTCGTCCATAAAATCCCGTGGAGTGTTTTCAGTCTGTGCGGGCTGTACAGAAACGGGTTCTTCTGCTTTGGCTGAAGATATGTAAACGTTATTTTCTACAGCCGCAAGTGCTGCGGAGATATCATCAATAACAGGTGGTGTTGCAGGCTCTGCTGGTGGAGCAGGCTGTGCTTCTTCCACTGCTGTGTCAGAAACTGCAAACTGTGCAAGGAAGTCTGTTTCACTGTCGGTTGTATCTTCCTGCTGTGCCTCATCGGGCTTCTGGATAGCAAACTGTGCAAGGAAGTCGTCGACAGGAGGTGCTTCTTCCTGTGGTGCAGGAGCAGGCTTCTCGTCGAAAAGTACGGGACGCTCTGCCTCAAAATAATTATTTGTTTTTTCTTCCTGCTCAACGGGCTTCTGAATTGCAAACTGTGCGAGGTCGTCGTTGAGTGCGGGAGCTCCGTTAGGCTGATAAGCAGGCTTTGGCTGTTCCTGGACGGGAGCAGGTGCAGGAGCAGGAGCAGGTGACTGTGCCTGTACGGGCTGTGTTGGCTGTACGTTCTGGGCAGATGTAATCTTTGCTGTTGTGTTGCCGAGAGGGATGATACCCTCATCACCCATGCCTTTTTTTGCTTTCAGGCGTTCCTCTTTGAGAATTGCCTTCATTTCCTTCTGGTCAGATTTAATCATTTCCTTGGCGATTTTTGTCTTGCATCTTTCGCAGGTAATTTCGCCTAAATCTGTCATGTTTCCGCCGCGGCGGTAGCGGGTTGCGTATTCAGGCTTCATCAGATTGATGCCGCAGCCTGTTCTTTTGTCATTAAAAGTTCCGTGAACCTCGTCGTTAAATGAAGTTGTTACAAGGGTAATATACATAACCTTCTCCAATCCTGCATTCCTTACTAAAGATATGCAGCCTACGCTTTACGGCAGCGGGGGAGCCGTTCTTTAGAAATGCTCCGGCAATTCATATTGCCTTTACGCATACTTTCCATTCTATCATGTTCTATTATACATCATTTCACAAAAAAAATCAACAGTTTTTTTAGAATTAAGTGGTAAAAATATACTAAAAATTAAATTTTCAGCGGAAATAACAAATTGTTATTGATTTTTTTGTCCATAATTTCACGCATTGTTACAAATTTTGTGAATGCTTTCAACAACTCTGATGGGATAATAGTCACAAAGGGTTTTATTGTCGTGCTGGGAAAATATATGTGAAAATTTTCCCAAAGCTATTGCATTTCTTTTTATAATGTAGTATAATTAATAGTGTATTTATTTTTTGCAACGGAGGGGTGTTATGAAACTCATTTCTGTGGTTGTACCCTGCTATAACGAGCAGGAAGTACTTCCGATGTTTTACGATGAAATAATTAAAGTCAGTGACGCTATGAAAAAAGAACATAACGATATTGACTTTGAATTCCTGTTTATAAATGACGGCTCAAAAGACAGAACCCTTGAAATATTCCGTGAGCTTGCCGATAAGGACAAGCGTGTGAGATATATTTCCTTTTCCCGTAATTTCGGAAAAGAATCGGGTATGTATGCAGGTCTTAAAAACTGTAAGGGCGACTTTGTCGTTGTTATGGACGCCGATTTGCAGCATCCGCCTGCTTTTCTGCCGCAGATGTACAACTATGTCAAGGACGGCGAGTTTGACTGTGCCACAACACGCAGAGTAAGCCGTACAGGTGAATCCCCTGTGAGGTCATGGTTTGCAAGAAAGTTCTACAAGATAATGAACAAGATATCCGATACAGAAATTGTTGACGGTGCACAGGATTTCCGCTTTATGACAAGACAAATGGTTGACGCTATTCTTGATATGTCGGAATACAACCGTTTCTCAAAAGGTATTTTCAGCTGGGTAGGCTTTAAAACACAGTATATGCCATATGAAAATGTTGAACGTCCTGCCGGTACTTCCTCATGGTCGTTCTGGGGATTGTTCAGATACTCCCTTGAAGGTATTATGGCGTTTTCAACATTTCCGCTTGCTCTGTCAGTTTTCTGTGGAATTATCAGCCTTATAATCGGTTTTATCCTTTTGGTCGTTGGTCTGATTGTTTCGATTGCAACAAATAATTCAGGTTCAGTTTTCTATATCCTTTCCGCAATTTTTGGTGTAGGCGGGGTACAGCTGGGCTGTATCGGAATTATGGGACAGTATCTTGCAAAGACTTACCTTGAAGTCAAGAAGCGTCCTATATATATAACAGGCGAAACTGATGAGGATTACCGCAGCAGAAAAAACTCTGCCGAAGTAAAGAGTAATGAATAACCGGACAAAGCTTATTGTATCACTGCTTTTCATCGTTCTTATAATTCTTGCTGTGGCGATTACGAGATTTTATCTCAACGGCGACAATAACCCTGATATAAACGGCGGAAATGCAGACTCAGAAAAAATAATAGCTGTCAATGAACAGGGATTTTCCATATTTTCCGATGCGAACGGTTTATACGGTGTTTCGGAGTCGGGGCGTATCCTTGCTGCCTCCGAGTGGAACAGCCTTGAATTTGCTGGGGAGAATGTCTGTATCGCTTCAAAGAAAACAAGCGACGGTCTGAAATACGGCTGCATTGACTTTGACGGAAATATTACAGTTCCTCTCATTTACAGCGGAATTGAGAAAAAAATAGCTGCAGAGAAGGATTTTTACTGTGCTTCGGTAAAAGATGACAGCAATATTGTTTTATATGACGGCAATTTTGTTCCTTGCTTCAGTAATGTCTGGAACAGCTGTACTTTCAGCGGAAATGAGATACGTCTTGTGGATGAATCAGGCAGCTACAGTTATGAAGTGAGTGAAAGCGGACTCTTTTTCAGAAGTGCCAATCTTTTGGGAGAAATAGCAGATAAGCCTTATGAGCTCAACATTTACAGCCGTGTTCTTCTTTCAAAGCTTACACCTGTTATGATTGAGAAAATGGTGAGGTTTACAGACAGCTATATCTCATATGCCGTAAATGATGATAACGCTTTCATGAATGAACCGGGAGTTGATCTGTGGCAGTTTAAAAAGCTTTTTCAAAACTCCAAAGAAGTTTCACGTACGGAGCTTGAAGCTATTCCCGAAATCCATATTTACAACGTAGGCTCTGAGGATGGAATATCTGTTTTTGATGTTTCAGTTTCAGCCGATGTAAAAATATCATATGCCACGGAAGAAGATGTGCCGCAGACAATGGATACAACCGTCAAGGCAGCTGTAAGATTCCGTGGGAATTACGAGACAGATCTGGAGGCTGTATCAGGTTCCTTTGAGCCGCAGTCTCCTGAATATCCGCAGGAGGAAACAATTGCGGAATAAAGGCAGCACCGTACAAATCCTTTGCGATGCCGCCCGAGGGATTCTCTGAATGGGATTCCTAAATTTATCAGAATGGAGAATAGATATTATGTCTAAAAAAGTTGCAGTTATCATGGGCAGCGACAGTGATTTTCCTGTTGTGAAGTCAGCTCTTACAGAGCTGAAAAAATACGGCGTTGAGTTTGAGTGCCGTGTTATGAGTGCACACCGCACACCTGCCGAGGCTTGCGAATTTGCTTCAAATGCAAAGGCAAACGGCTTTGGAGCTATTATCTGTGCCGCAGGTATGGCTGCTCATCTTGCAGGTGTTGTTGCAGGTCACACAACACTTCCCGTTATCGGTATTCCGATGAAGTCGGCAGCTCTTGAGGGTATGGATGCACTTCTCGCTACAGTTATGATGCCTCCCGGAGTACCTGTTGCAACTGTTGGTATCAACTGTGCTAAAAATGCGGCAGTTCTCGCAGTTCAGATGCTTGCAATTTCCGATGAGGCACTTGCTGAAAAGCTTGCCGCAGAGAAAAAGGCTATGGCTGATGGCGTTATTGCCAAGGATAAGGCTCTGCAGACTGAAATTGACAATATAATCAAGGGTGATTGCTGATGGGTGGATTTTTTGGTGCAGCTTCTAAAAACGACTGCGTAACCGATGTTTTCTTCGGTACGGATTATCATTCACATCTCGGTACACGCCGTGGCGGTATGACTGTTTATTCAGAGGATAACGGATTTCAGCGTGCAATTCACAGCATTGAAAACTCACCTTTCAGAACAAAGTTCGAGGATGATGTTGTAAATATGAGGGGAAAGCTTTGTATCGGCTGTATCAGCGATACAGACCCCCAGCCCATTATGGTTCGTTCAAAGCTTGGACTTTATGCTATATGTTCCGTCGGTGTTATCAGAAATTCCGAGGAGCTTACAGAGGAGCTTTTGCAGAACGGCTGTGCAAACTTTGAAACAATGAGCAGCGGAAATATCAATTCAGGTGACCTTATTGGTGCACTTATCGCACAGAAGGACAACTTTGTTGACGGTATCCGCTATGCACAGGAAAAAATCGAGGGAACAATTTCCCTTATCATACTTACAAAGGATTGCATTATAGCTGCCCGTGACAAGTACGGCAGACTTCCTGTTGTAATTGGCAAGAGGTGGGACGGCTACTGTCTTTCTACAGAGTCTTTCGCTTCACAGAAGCTGGGCTATGAAACATATAAGGAGCTTGTTGCAGGCGAAATTATCAGAATGACTGCCGACGGCGTTGAAACTATTGCCGAGGGCGATCCTTCACAGATGAAGATGTGTACCTTCTTCTGGACCTATTACGGCTACCCTACAGCTTGCTATGAAGGTGTTAACGTAGAGGTGATGCGTACACGAAACGGCGAGATTATGGCGGAAAATGATATGAAATCAGGCAGACTTCCCGATGTTGATTATATCTGCGGAGTTCCCGATTCAGGTACTCCCCATGCTATAGGTTATGCCAATAAAAGCGGCATACCCTTTGCCCGTCCCTTTATCAAATATACTCCTACATGGCCGAGAAGCTTTATGCCCTCAAGCCAGAGTATGAGAAATAAAGTCGCAAAAATGAAGCTTATTCCTGTTCACGAGCTTATCGAGGGTAAAAAACTTCTTTTTGTTGACGACAGTATCGTAAGAGGTACACAGATGCGTGAAACAGTTGAATTCCTTTACGACAACGGTGCAAAGGAAGTTCATATGCGTTCAGCCTGTCCGCCTATTATGTACAGCTGTAAGTATTTGAACTTCTCCAGAAGTCATTCCGAGCTTGAGCTTATCGCACGTCAGATAATCCACGAGTTCGAGGGCGAGGAGGGCGTTAAGTATCTTGCAGAATACAGCGATTCATCAACCGTGAGAGGCGGAAAGCTCCGTGACGAGATATGCCGCAGACTAAAGCTTACATCTCTCGAATTTCAGACGCTCCCGGGCAAGATAAATGCTGTGGGACTTCCCGAATGTAACCTTTGCACTTACTGCTGGAGCGGTAAGGAATAATATATAACTGGAGGATTATTTTATGAATAACAGTTTTTCCGAAAGCTACAAGAAGGCAGGCGTTGACGTAACTGCCGGTTACAAGGCTGTTGAGCTTATGAAACAGCACATTGCAAGAACAACTCTCCCTGGCTGTATTTCAGGAATAGGCGGCTTCGGCGGTCTTTTCGAGCTTGATATGACAGGTATTTCCAAACCCGTACTCGTATCAGGTACAGACGGTGTTGGTACAAAAATCAAGATTGCATTTATTATGGACAAGCACGACACAGTTGGTATTGACTGTGTTGCTATGTGTGTAAACGATATTATCTGCTGTGGTGCAAAGCCCCAGTTTTTCCTTGATTATATCGCTTGCGGAAAGAACATTCCCGAGAAGATTGCTGAAATCGTATCAGGTGTTGCAGAGGGCTGTGTACAGGCAGGCTGTGCACTTGTCGGCGGCGAAACAGCAGAGCATCCCGGCCTTATGCCCGAGGAAGAATACGACCTCGCAGGTTTCTCTGTAGGTATCGTTGATAAGGATAAGATCCTCCGTCCCGATACACAGAAGGCAGGCGATGTTCTCATTGCTATCAAGTCCAGCGGTGTACACTCCAACGGTTTCTCTCTGGTAAGACGTGTATTTGACGTAAACGAGCAGAACCTTGCTATGCACTTTGACGATTTAGGTGCAACACTGGGCGAAACTCTCCTTACACCTACACGTATTTACGTTAAGGCAATTATGAATCTTATTGAAACAGTTAATGTCAAGTCCGTTTCCCACATCACAGGCGGCGGCTTCTATGAAAATATTCCACGTTCACTTCCAAAGAATCTTGCGGCAAAGATTGAGCGTAACGCAGTACAGGTTCTTCCTATCTTCGATCTTATTGCAAGAAGCGGAAATATTCCTGAGCGTGATATGTTCAACACATTCAATATGGGTGTTGGTATGATTGCCTGCGTTGATAAGAACGACGCAGATAAGGCAATTGCAGCTCTTAAGGCAGCAGGCGAGGATGCTTATGTTCTCGGCGAGCTTGTTGAATCCACAGAGGGCGTAATTATTTGTTAATAAGCTAATCCAAAAAAAGATTGGAGTGCAGGCATATGAAAAGATTTCTGACAGCATCCGCAGCGGCAGTTGTGACGGCTATAGGCATTTCTTCTGTGCCTGCATTTTCAGCAGGTGTCCCCATGGATTTCACAGGTGATGAGCGTGTGGATGTCTTTGATTTTATATGTGCAAGAGAAAGCGGACTTGAAGTCGAAAAACTACAGCTTATGGCGGATTTTCTGCTTGGTGTGGGTGACGGCTACAAGGATGAAGATGTGGGAGATATCCCCAATGATTTCACCATTGACGAAAGCTGTATTCTTGAACCAAAGGGCACGATACATACAGGTGATGGTACATATTACGGCGGCGGATATGTGGGCGGCTGTGCAATGCTTGATCCCGTTTCCACTGATTACTGGATAGTTGCAATGAATCTTGCCGACTATAATGACGGGCAGCTTGCAGGTGCATATCTTGAAGTTACAGGTGAGCTTGGCACTATAAATATGCTTGTTACCGATTTGCTTCCCGAAGGAAAAAAAGGTGATCTTGATCTGTATGTTGACGCTTTTCCTCTCATTGCACCAAAGGAAAAGGGCAGAGTTCCTGTTTCATGGAAGATAATTCCCCTTGATACAGCGGAAAATGCACCCGTGTGCTATAAATGGAAAGAGGGTACAACTGAATGGTGGTGCGGAGTTCAGGTGCGTAATCACCGCTATCCCATTACAAAGCTTGAATATCTCGATGAAAATGGTGAATTTGTAGAAATACAACGTCGCCCATACAATTATTTTGAGTCTATGGAAATGGGAAAAGGTCCTTTTACATTCAGAATTACTGATATTTACGGACAGGTGATAATTGACGAAAACATTCCGCTTTCTACCGATGATACGGAAATAATACAGGGACACGTTCAGTTTCCCAGGTAAGGAGCAGCTAATGAAAGTTGAAAAAGCCGATTATGCATGGGCGGTATTATCGTTCATAGCCGTGGGAGTTACATATCATTTCGGTTATCTCCTTTATGGCTTGCTTGGGATATACGCAGCAATGGTGATACTTTTCATGTATCATATCAGGAAAATAAATAAACGCATTGAAAATACAGAAGCCGCATATGGTGAAATTACGGGGTATTATACTGAAAAGACAGTTAAAGAATATTATTATCCCGTGGTTGAGTATGAAACAGCTGAAAATGAGCTTATCAGTGCCGTTTATGCTTATCCCGACAATAAGAAAAGATATGAAATAGGTGACAAAGAGCTTATAAGATATACTCCTGATGATTCCATGTTCTTTTACTTTGAAAGCCGTGAAAATGAGCTTACTGAAATATACTACAGAAGTATAATAGCAGGCGGCGTGGCTGCGGCAGTTGTTGCTATAATTATCATTGTTTACAATTTAATATAAGGAGAGATACCGATGAAAAATATAGTTGTTCTCGTTTCGGGCGGCGGTACGAATTTACAGGCGCTTATTGACGCTGAAAAGGCTGGAGATATACTCGGTGGTAAGATTACCTGTGTGATATCTTCAAATTCTTCCGCATATGCTCTCGAAAGAGCGAGAAATAACGGTATATCCACAAGAATAATCCCAAGAAAGGATTATTCCGACTCAAAGGCATACAGTATGGCGGTTCTCAATGCTCTCGACGAGGAGCAGGCAGACCTTGTTGTACTGGCAGGCTTTATGACAATTCTTGACGAGTGTGTTACAAGCAGGTATGCTTATAAAATAATCAACGTCCACCCTGCACTTATTCCCTCATTCTGCGGAGAGGGCTATTACGGACTTAAAGTTCACGAGGCAGCCCTCAGCTACGGAGTAAAGGTAAGCGGTGCAACAATACATTTTGTCAATGAAGAAGCAGACGCAGGAGCAATTATTCTTCAGGGCGTTGTAGCTGTTGAAAAGGACGATACACCCGAAGTTCTCCAGAAGCGTATTATGGAGAATGTGGAGTGGAAGCTTCTTCCGAAGGCTGTTTCACTTTTCTGTCAGGATAAGATTGAAATTATCGACGGCAAGGCGTATGTAAAGGAGTAAGCTTGTGAAGCTTTCGGTTATTACAGAAAATCAACGTATACAGAAGCTTTTTTTAAGCTTTATGATGTATGCCTTTCTCGGCTGGTTTTATGAGGTTTTCCTCGAAGTAGTTGTTTACCGCTGGGGATATTCCGACAGAGGAATACTTTTTGGTCCGTATTGCCCTGTATATGGAGTGGGAGCCGTATTTTTTCTCGGTGCTTTCCGACCTCTTATGAAAAAAATAGAGTCCTTGTGGCTTCGCTGTGCAAAACCCTTTCTGATGTTTCTGGGTTGTATGATAATAGCAACGGCAGTTGAACTGGGTACCAGTTATTTGCTGGAATATCTCACAGGTGCATGGCCGTGGCAGACATATGCGGATTACAAAATAAACTTTCAGGCGAGAATTGCACTCAGCCCGTCAATACGTTTCGGATTGGGCGGCTTGCTGTTTCTTTACATAGTTCAGCCATTCTATGACTGGCTGCTTGCAAAGCCAAAGAAGAAAACGCTGAATATAATTACAGCGTGTGTTGCATTAATAGTCCTTGTGGACTGTATATACACATTTTTTATTAAGTGAGGAGTAAATTATTATGATTAAACTTGATTTAGCAAAGGAATTAAGTTCAAATGCATACCCCGGCAGAGGTATCGTTATCGGTAAGTCTGCTGACGGAAAGAAAGCAGTTATCGCTTATTTCATTATGGGAAGAAGCGAAAACAGCCGTAACCGAGTATTTATCGAGGACGGCGAGGGAATCCGCACACAGGCTTTTGATCCTTCAAAAATGACTGACCCACATCTTATTATATACGCTCCTGTAAGAGTTCTCGGCAATAAGACAATTGTTACAAACGGCGACCAGACAGATACAATCTATGAGCTTATGGATAAGCAGATGACTTTTGAGCAGTCACTCCGCACACGTGAGTTTGAGGACGATGCTCCCAACTACACACCTCGTATTTCAGGCATTATCCGCCTTGAAAATGACGGTCTGAACTATGCTATGTCCATTCTCAAAAGCGATGACGGCAATGCTGACTGCTGTATCAGAAATACTTACGCTTACAGCAGCCCCGAAAACGGCGTAGGCAGATTTATCCACACCTATGCACGTGACGAGGAAAACGGCAGACTCCCAAGCTTCGAGGGCGAGCCTAAGAAAGTTGTAATCCCTGACCTTGACATTGACGCATTTACAAATCTTGTATGGGAAAATCTTAACGCTGACAACAAGGTTTCACTTTTCACAAGATATATCGACATTGAAACAGGCAAGTACGAAAGCAGAATTGTCAATAAGAATAAGTAATGATATTGAATATAGGGATAAAGGGGAGAAGATATGGCAAAGGCTATACATTGTCCTAATTGCAATGCAGAAATAACATATAAAGGCTATAATCAGAGAGTTAAATGTGAGTATTGCCGTTCTAATGTTGTTATCAGTATTAACGAAACCCTGATGAATGAAATTTATCAGCAGAACGGAAATAGTATTGATAATTTATCGGAACAAGAAATATCACAAATGAAGCGGGAACTGATTTTAAAAGAATATAAAGCAAGAAATAGAAAGTGGATAAAAAAGGTTGTTATTACTGTGCTTGTTATTTTTCTACTTGCTTTCCTGACTGGATTTTCGTCGATAAATGTTTTTGATGGTACTGCTTCGGGTGCTTTTAGCACAGCTTTGTTATATATTGTTGCTATTGTTTTCGGGTTAATAAAACCGGTATCACCGCTGAAAAATGCTGTTTCATCTAAAGTTATTGCAGGTATTGTTATTTATATTATCACGAATATAGTACTTACTTTAGGATTTTTTGCAGCGGTTGCAGTTAATGATATTATTAATTCCGAGGATCCTGAAAATGGATATACAATAATTATAGGCAATGGTACATATAAGCTTGATTTTGAGGACGATGAAGAATAAAAAGCAGATATGTAATTACGCCTCAGGTTCATCCAGGAATAAAATACGTGAAAAATTATGCTGTGATGGATTTTTTGGGTGTTTCTACAGTTAAAATCAGCATAAATTGCCAGCGGGTGCTACCCGCTACGAATTATAAAGGAGGACATTATTATGTCAAATGAAATGCAGTTAAAATATGGTTGTAACCCAAATCAGAAGCCTTCAAGAGTTTATATGGCTGACGGCAGCGAGCTTCCTATCGAGGTACTCTGCGGACGCCCAGGCTATATCAATCTCCTTGACGCACTCAACGGCTGGCAGCTTGTAAAGGAGCTTAAAGCAGCTACAGGAGTATGTGCGGCTACTTCCTTCAAGCACGTTTCACCGGCAGGTGCGGCAATCGGCAGACCTCTTTCTGAAGACTTAAAGAAGATTTACTGGGTAGACGATTTAGGCGAGCTTTCACCCCTTGCAAGCGCTTACGCAAGAGCAAGAGGTGCTGACAGAATGTCCTCTTACGGCGACTTTATCGCACTTTCAGATAAGGTTGACGTATGCACAGCAAAGATGATTCAGCGTGAAGTTTCCGACGGTGTAATCGCTCCCGATTACGATGAGGAAGCACTTGAAATTCTCAAGTCAAAGAGAAAGGGCACATACTGCGTTCTTAAAATTGACGAGAACTACAAGCCTGCACCAATCGAAACAAAACAGGTATACGGCGTATCTTTCGAGCAGGGCAGAAACGAGCTTGACATCAACCGTGACCTCCTTGCAAATATCGTAACAGATAACAAGGAAATTCCCGAGGATAAGAAAGATGACCTCCTTATCTCTCTTATCACTCTCAAATACACACAGTCCAACTCTGTATGCTACGTAAAGGACGGACAGGCAATCGGTATCGGAGCAGGTCAGCAGTCAAGAATTCATTGTACACGTCTTGCAGGACAGAAGGCTGATAACTGGTGGTTAAGACAGTCACCACAGGTTATGGGACTCCAGTTTGTTGACGATATCCGCCGTGCAGACCGTGACAATGCAATTGATGTATACATCGGCGACGAGTACGAGGACGTACTTGCAGAGGGTACATGGCAGAATATTTTCAAGGTAAAGCCTGCTGTATTTACAGCTGAGGAGAAGAAGGCATGGCTTGCAAAGAATACAGGCGTATGTCTTGGTTCTGACGCATTCTTCCCATTCGGCGACAATATCGAGCGTGCAAAGAAGTCAGGCGTTGAGTATATTGCAGAGCCGGGCGGTTCTATCCGTGACGATAATGTTATCGAAACCTGCAATAAGTACAACATTGCTATGGCATTCACAGGAATCAGACTTTTCCACCACTAATATAAATAAAATATAGTGGGGTTCCCACAAAATTCACCGCACGGGCAGAGCCTTTTTTAAAGGAAATCTGCCTATGCGGTATTGCTGTTAATCGGAATAAGTTATTTCCGCATTAATTTAATGCAACTTTTTAGTGTTCGGCGGTGTATTATTTATGTAGGGGGATATTATCCGCCTGCAAAATAAGGGGTGTAAGTACACCGCAGACACAAATTAATGATATAAGGGGAATTATTATGACTAAGAAATTTTTATCCGCATTTACGGCTTTATCTATGGCTGTATGCACATTCACAGGCTGTTCAGACCTTGACAGCGAGGGTAATCTGAAAGAGGCTTTCAGCTATAAGACAGTAACAAAAGAGTTTTATGGCGGTGTAGAATACAGCTACAAGGTGAGAAGTGATTTCAGATATGTTCCCGACCCTGATGAAATGATGGAGGGAATATATGCTTATGATGGAGATGTACTTTTCTGTTTTGACTTTCCTGTAATGAATTATTACTTGAAAATGTTGCCGGAAGCGTTTATTCAGTTTTATGACAGCGTATTCTATGAGAACGAGAATATTTCTTCGCAGATTATCAACTGTGAGGAATATGACATTGTTAAGTATGCTTATGATGAAGAAGGGAACAGATCAGTTTTTTATACAATAAGCGATGAGGACTTTCCATTAAGAGGACTTACTGTAGACGTATCTTATCCTATTGGCAAAGACGAAAATCTCATTGAACAGCTTGTTTTTGAATGGTTCGACAATCTTGAATATACAGGTGAAATTGAACTTGATATTGTTACAAGCTATGACGGTGAGGAGTTCTCTATAGAAATCCCCTCTGATTTGAAGGATTACTTTGAAGTTGAATCACTTACCCCCCGTCCTGCTAAACATAAAGCAACGGTAATATATCAGAGAATGAATAATCTTGCTGAAAAAACAGGCAAATTTATTGTTGAAGCATTAACTGATACAGAATACACATCGGCAGAGGAATATCTCAATAGTGTGTGTGATGAGCATATAGATAATGATGATAGTGATAGTGTTAATAAAGAAGTTCTTCAAGTTGTTCAGAAGACGGAAATTATTGGATATGACGGCTATTGTGCTGAATACTCAAAAGAATTTTCGGCGTTAGCAAGTAACTATGTATTTACAGAATATGCTTTTGAAAAAGACGGTATGATTTACAGTATTAAAATCAAGACCATAGAATCAGAGAATACGGAGCAGGTACAAGCCGACTTTGAAAAGCTGATAGATTGCATAAAAATAAAATAACCCCCAAAAAGGAGGAAAAACCAATGAAAAATGTACTTGTAATTGGCGGAGGTGATGTAAATGGAGAAAAGAAAAAAGTCAAAGAAAGCAGTGCTTATTATACTTTTATTCTTATTTGTATTTCTTATCTTGCCACTCGGAATTTTTGCAATTGATTATCATCGTTTCAAAAATGCCGATACAATTATAAAGCCTGTTATAACAGTATCCGACTGGGAATGTAAATGTACTATGGACAGGCAGGTTAACGGCTTGTTTTATTGTTTCACCTACACACGTGCATCAGAGGAACCGTGGGAAGAAAGTGTGCTGAGTGGCTCTTTTCACTTTCCTTTTAATGGGGAAGTATTGATTCACAAAGAATATAAATAGAGGAGGTATTTTTTCAATGAAGAATGTACTTGTAATTGGCGGCGGCGGTCGTGAACACGCAATTATTATGAAGCTTGCAGAAAGCAAGCAGGTAGACAAGATTTATTGTACCCCAGGCAATGGCGGTATATCAAAATATGCGGAGTGCTTCAACGTAGGTGCAACCGATATTGAGGGCGTAGTTGCTCTTGCTAAGGAGCTTAAACCCGATATGGTAGTAGTTGCTCCCGATGATCCCCTTGTTCTCGGAATGGTAGACGCATTGCAGGCTGAGGGCTTTATGACTTTCGGACCAAAGGCAAATGCGGCTATTATCGAGGGTTCAAAGGTATTCTCAAAGGAGCTTATGAAGAAGTACAACATTCCCACAGCTTTCTATGAGGTATTCACAGAGTCCGACAAGGCTATAGCATATCTCAAGGAGCAGAACAGCTATCCCGCAGTTATCAAGGCTGACGGACTTGCTCTCGGAAAGGGCGTTATTATTGCACAGAACGAGGAGGAAGCTGTACAGGCTGTACATGATATGATTGACGACCTGAAATTCGGCAAGAGTTCCGCAAGAATAGTTATTGAGGAATACCTCACAGGCCCCGAGGTTTCAGTTCTTTCATTCACAGACGGTAAGACAATGATTCCTATGATTTCCTCAATGGATCACAAGCGTGCATTGGACGGCGACAAGGGACTCAACACAGGCGGTATGGGTACAATTTCTCCCAACCCCTGCTATACAGAGGAACTTGCAAAGGAATGTATGGAGAAAATTTTCATTCCCACAATGAACGCTATGAACTCCGAGGGACGCACATTCGAGGGCTGTCTTTACTTCGGACTTATGATTACTCCCAAGGGACCAAAGGTAATTGAGTATAACTGCCGCTTCGGTGATCCCGAAACACAGGTTGTACTTCCTATGCTTGACGCTGACCTCTATGAGATTTTCGAGGCTATTTACAACCACGAGCTTGACAAGGTTGATGTAAAGTGGCACGAGGGCGCTTGTGCCTGTGTAGTAATGGCAAGCGGCGGTTATCCCGAAAGCTATCCAAAGGGAATTGTAATGAACGGCTTTGACGATATGGGACAGGTTGAAAACTGCTTTGTATATCACGCAGGAACAAAGCTTTCCGACAACGGCGAATTTCTCACTAACGGCGGCAGAGTTATCGGTGTAACTGCAAAGGGCAGTGACCTCCGTGAGGCTCTTGATATCGCTTATAAGGGCGTTGAGGGCATCAGCTTCGAGGGCGCTCATTACCGTAAGGATATTGGTCAGAAGGCTCTCAACAGCTAAGGAGGGCATATGCAGCAGGAAAAACTGACTAAGGGAATATTTTTCGGACTTATAGGTAATCTGCTTTTTGTTGCCTTTGGTCTGATATGTCTGTTGTACTATTACACATACAAAATAGATAGTATTGGTTCAAGACTGCTTGAAACCCTTGCATATTGCGTGGAATTTTCCGGCTTCGGACTATTGCTCTATTCAGACTGGCTTTTTATAAAGAGCATACGTTTAAGACGCCTTCTGAAAGTAAGTTTTACCTTTTATATTTTCCTTGAAGTTGTGATGATGATTCTGGAGCTTAATTCCTACAGAATTGAAGCGTATCATCCTTATTCGCTTCCCCTTGCAATGGCTCATGCCGTTATATCGGGACTTGCGGCCTTTGCATTTTTACAGCTTGATCCTGACAATGTTAAGTGGGAAGTTGCAATCGGTGCTTGCTTTACACTTATAGTTGCAGGTATGCTCGGAAATATACTCGGTATTCGTATATATTTCAGTATTATTACAAATGCAGTGGGATTTTCGGTTCTTTTCGGTGCAATGAAGTTTTTCCGTGACCGTGAGCAGATAGAAATTGACTGTTACGGTGACAGGGCGAAGGAGGCTGTATTCAACAGCAGCACTCTTTTTGCAGATACAGATGAGGTGTTCACCCAGGAAGACCTTGAAAGAATAAGAGCAGAACAGGCTAAGGAAGATGCTGAAACTCTTGCGGAATATGAGAGATTAAAGGCAAAAGGCAAGAAAATAGATTTTTAGCAGGATTAAAAGGACGGGGCAACCCGTCCTTTGAGTTTGTTGTGCGTTTTGCACAAAAACATTGACTTTCTACAGGGGTTATGATATAATAGAATCATTGAGAGGAGGGTTCGATATGGTAAATTATGAAGATATGATAAAAATGGTCTACGATAAAATCAGCGAGGAATATGAGAAAATGGGACACGTTAATATAATAGTAGCTGGCAAGACCGGTGTAGGAAAAACTACACTGATAAATTCCGTATTTGGCAAGAAAATAGAAAAAACAGGTATCGGTAAGCCTATCACGCAGGAGCTTAAAGAAATAACCACACCTGATTATCCTGTAAGATTATATGATACCGTCGGACTTGAACTTAACTCTGAACAGCAGGAACGGGTTAAAAATGATATTGTAAGTCTTATTATGGATAAACGCAAAAAAGGCGCTTCGGACGAGTTTATTCATTGCATATGGTACTGTATAAATGCAAATTCCAACCGTATCGAGGACGAGGAGGTTAAATTTATAACTTCTATTGCAACAGAAAGCGATGTGCCTGTTATAATAATTTTCACGCAGTCTTACGGCAAAAATTCGGTGGAATTGCAGAGATATGTTGATAATCTCAACCTCCCCGTAAAAAAGAGTTTCCGCGTATTGGCGGCTGATTATGAAATTGATGATGAGTACACAAAAAAAGCATATGGCTGTGATGAAGTAGTTGAATTTGTAATAGAAATACTTCCGGAAACAGCACAAAAAGCCTTTATAAACGCACAGGTTGCGTCACTGAAAGCGAAACGGCAGAAAGCGCAGATGATAATATCAGGAGCAGTAGCAGGGGCCTTCGGAGAGGGATTTATTCCTTTGCCTTTTGCCGATGCTGCGGCATTGGTGCCAACGCAGATAGCGATGATAGCAAGTATAACAGTTGCATACGGCATGAATATTAAAAAGTCTACAATGACAGCTATAGTGACATCGCTTTTAGGTTCAACAGGAGCGACATTGGCAGGGCGTACAATAGTCGCAAATCTGCTTAAATTCATACCGGGACTTGGTACAGGTGCAGGTGGGTTAATAAGTGGCGGAACAGCGGCGATAATAACAATTGCCCTTGGCGAGACATATGTAGGCATAATGGAGCTTATGATGAAGGGTGAACTTTCGGACAAGCAGATAGAAAACGGTGAATATCTTGAAAATATGAAAAAGATGTTCAAGGACAAGCTGAAAAATACAGACAGAAATAAATATTGCTGAAATATCAAGGACGGGTTATCCCCGTCCTTTTTTTGTTATCATGTGTTAAAACAATATCAATCTTTTTGTAGTTTATGAACATCAAATGCTGTTGATGTTTGTTGAAAAAGCAGAAAATAAAAATTATTTTTTCATATTCAACCATTTTTGGTTGAAAAAAGCCCCGTTTCTGCCCTTTAGTGAGAGGAGGTGTTACGCCAATGGCTGAAAATAAAAATAAAAGGAGGTACGATTTCTGCTGTCAATGTCAGATGACGGATAATTCTGAAGAAACTGCTGTAAAATCGGGATTGAGAAGGCTTGCATTCGGAAACTGTGGCGACGCTGTCACACTTGTTTTTGCCGATGAGCTTCCGCCGTCCCATGTTATCGAGAAAATGGATTTGTTCAATATATCCGAAATCAAGCGTGTAAAAGGCGGCGGTGTGGAAATCAAATTCTTTGACCGTCTGAAAGCACTTGAAAAGCTGTATGAGCTGGAAAAGACGCAGAACAGCGAAAACTCGGCGGCTGGTCTGATTGAGGCATTATCCCATTCTGCCGGAAGCGGTGAACATGAAAATAACTGAGCTTTCCCCGAAACAGCGGCTTACAATGAATTGGTGGCTCGATAAGAGATACTCACAGTATGACGCTATAATATGCGACGGTGCGGTCAGAAGCGGTAAGACAATGTCAATGTCGCTGGGTTTTGCAATGTGGGCGATGAGCAGCTTCAGCGGAGGAATGTTTGCAGTCTGCGGTAAGACTGTAACATCACTGCACAGAAACGTCATAACCCCATTATTGCTTATGCTCCGTGATACAGGAATGGTCTGCGAGGAGAAAATCAGCCGTAATTACGTTGATATCACCTTTGGCGGTAAGAAAAACCGTTTCTATTATTTCGGTGGACGTGACGAAAGCTCTGCCGCACTTATCCAGGGTATTACCCTTTCAGGAGTGTTCCTTGATGAAGTGGCACTTATGCCCCGTTCATTTGTTGAACAGGCATTGGCACGATGTTCCGTGAACGGCTCTAAAATGTGGTTCAATTGCAACCCCGACAATCCCTCCCACTGGTTCTACAATGAATGGATCAGAAAGACGGAAAGCAAGAATGCCTTGTATATCCATTTCACAATGGACGATAATCCGTCGTTGTCGGAGGAGCTTAAAAACCGCTATAAAAGGCTGTATTCGGGAGCGTTCTATGATCGCTTTGTACTGGGTAAATGGACGGTATCCGAGGGTAATGTATATCCCATGTTCTCACGTGAAAGGCACATATTTTCAACTGCTCCGGACTGTGAAAGATATATTATATCCTGCGATTACGGCACAGTCAATCCATCCTCATTCGGCTTATGGGGATATAGTGGCGGCGTGTGGTATCGTTTAAGGGAGTATTACTACGATTCACGGAAAGAGGGGCAGTCACGCACAGACGAGGAGCATTACAGGGCGCTTGAAAGGCTTGCGGAGGGATATAAAATCGAAAAGGTGATTATAGATCCCTCGGCGGCAAGCTTTATCGAATGTATCAGACGGCATGGAAAATTCCGCACGGTAAAGGCAGATAACGATGTGATTGCAGGAATACGGCGGGTTGCGGCGGCTCTTAAAGATGGGAGGCTGAAATTCCACGACTCCTGCACCGATATAATACGTGAGTTTGATTTGTATCGCTGGTCATCAAAAGTGGGTGCGGACGTTCCCATAAAGGAAAATGACCACGCAATGGATGATATGCGGTATTTTGTATCAGATGTGCTAAATGAAAAATCAGATGATTTCTTTGTCATATCCCTGAAAAGATGAAAAGGAGGTTAAATGAAACTATTCAAGAAAAAGACACCGAGAGCCGCCCCCGAATTATATCAGGCGGCAAGGGAAAACAGCACAATGCTGACGCTTCCCAACGATGCTTCACCCTTTGAAAAGGAATTATTTGACAGGCTGAGATATGCCGTACCTGTCATTGATGCGGCTATCATGAAAATTGTCCGTCTTGCAGGTGGATTTCACCTTGTCTGTTCAGAAAAGAGGTATCAGGGTGAGCTTGACAGCTTCTGTGATACTGTTCCTGTCGGACTTCATGGCAAATCACTTAATTGTTTTGCGGATACGTTTCTTGACAGTCTGCTTACCTATGGTAATGCTGTGGGAGAAATTGTTCTCAACGAAAGGGAAAAGGAAATTGCGGGGCTGTGGAACGGTGACAGCACGAGGGTTGTTATAAGTCAGGGTGTAACGCCCTTTGACAGACGGTATGCTGTAAGGTGTGCGGATAATACCTGTAAATCGGTAAAACACCCTGAACGAATTGTATACGCCGCACTTACAGGGGGCAATTCTCTTTTGAGGGGACTTCCTGCAATGAGCAGTATACTTCTGCGGATATATCAGTGTATCGGGCAGAATTACGACCGTGTGGGCAATGTCCGTTATGCCGTGACATATAAACCTGCAGAGAGTTCGGGGGAGTTCATTCACTCAAAGGAAAGAGCAATGATGATTGCAAGGGAGTGGGCGGACGGTATGAATTCCGCAAAATACGGACAGGTAAAGGACTTTATTGCTGTGGGCGATGTGGATATAAAGGTTATCGGAGCTGAAAATCAGCTTATTGATACGGAAATTCCCGTCAGACAGCTTCTGGAGCAGATAGTTGCAAAGCTGTCAATACCACCGTTTCTGCTGGGACTCAACTGGAGTTCAACAGAGCGAATGTCATCACAGCAGGCGGATATTCTCACCTCGGAGCTTGAATATTATCGCCGTCTTCTCACCCCTGTTTTATGCGATATAGGCAACGCCTATCTGAAATCACAGGGGCTTTGCGGAAAATGCACCGTTGAATGGGACAATATCAATTTACAGGATGAATCCGTCCTTGCGGAAACAAGACTGAATAACGCAAGAGCGGCAGAGATCGAAGCGAGATTAAATAATTGATTATGGAGGGAATTTAAATGTATAATGATGTTAAACTTGAAAAGGGTATGTATAATTTCAGCGGCAAGAGCTTTACAGCAGCATTGGAGGAGCTTGACCCCTCCGCCGCATATATCGGTACAGAGCTTGAATCGCTGGACGCTTTTGAAAGACAGCTGAAACGCTTCAATATAAGGGTAAGCGGCACAGAATGCGACTGTGTGGAGAAGTTCTTTACATCGGGAGAAACAGCGGTACTTTTCCCCGAGTATGTCAAGAGATGTATAGCAAAGGGCTTTGACGGCACAGTGCTTGCATCAGTGACAGCAGTAAAAACCGTATGCGAAAGCGGTCAGTATTTAGGGTGTGTCCTTGATGATACGGCTGAATATTCTCCTACAGCACAGACAATAAAGCTTCCCGAATCTGTTGTTACAGAGGGGGATACGGCGGTAGTGCTTGAAAAGTACGGCAGACTCATTAATGCTTCATATGAAGCTGTGAGAAAACAGCGCCTTGATGTGTTCGGAGTAATGCTCCGTGGTATCGGTGTCAAGCTTGCTGTATCGGTGGTAAAAAAGGCGATGTCAGTACTTGCGGAGTCTGCGGCTGAAATTGCGGTGACTTCGCTGAACTATGCTGCACTTGCGGAGCTTTACGGCAGTTTTGATTGCTTTGATATGACAACGGTCGTGGCTAATCCTGCGGACGCTTCAAAGATTGCGGCAATGAAACAGCTCAGTGAAACAAAGGTATCAGCGGACGGAAAAATGCTTCTTCCATTTGGTTCTGAACTTGTAAAGACGTCGGCGCTGGAACAGAATACAATTCTCGGACTTGACAGGAATTTTGCCCTTGAGTTTATCACAAACTCGGGACTTGTAATGGAAACAGACAAGCTTATTGACCGCCAGCTCGACAGTATCACTGTGTCTATTACCTGCGGATTCAGAAAAATTATGCCCGAAGCCGTTAAGAAGATCGTAATTTCATAAAATTGTCTGTAAGGACACGGTGTGCCGTGTCCTTACACGAAAGGAGAGAAAATGGATAAAATTACCCTTGAAAAAATCAATAAATTCACCCGACGTGAATTTTCAGCCGATGAGTTATTCGTATTTTCCGTTATCCTCTGCGATAACGAGATAGACCGTGATTGTGAACGCTTTTCCGACAAGGCACTTGATACCCTGAAAGAAATGTTCATCGGTAAAACAGGTATTTTTGACCACAAGCCCAGTACATCAAATCAGACCGCAAGAATATATGACACGGAGCTTATAACTGATGAAAGCCGCACAACAAAAAACGGTGAATTGTATAAATATCTGAAAGCTTCCGCTTATATGGTACGTACTGAGGATAACAAAAACCTTATAGCTGAAATTGACGGCGGAATTAAAAAAGAGGTCAGCATTTCCTGTTCAGCGGCAAAGAGAATTTGTTCCGTATGCGGAACTGAAAAGTCACAGGGCGGCTGTGGCCATATAATCGGTAAAAGCTACGGCGGAAAAATGTGTCATACAGTTCTCGACGGCATATCCGATGCCTATGAGTGGAGCTTTGTGGCTGTTCCTGCGCAGGTAAATGCAGGGGTTACAAAAAAATACAGCGAGAACGGCTATGAAAAAATGCCTGTTTCCTCTGATGAACCCGATACAGAAAAGCTATGCCGTGAAATAAGACAGCTTGCATTTTTCAACGGCGGAGTAAAGTCGGCAGAAAAGGCTGAGGCTTCAATTGTGGGTAAATCCGTAACTGAACTTGAAGCAATAAAAAAAGGCTATGAAGCCATTTCGGGATATGCTGATACAGAAGTTCAGCTTTCGGTAGATATTGCAAAAGAGGATATGTCCCATTTCAGAGTTTAGGAGGCGAAACAGATGAACACAGAAAAAATAAAATCCCTTTTCAGACTTTTTTCGGGAGATGTATGCGACGAGGAACATGAGCCTATAATTGAATCAGCAATTCTTGAGGTTGAGGGAATGATTTCTGAAACCGCCGACAGAGATGATTCAAGACTTGATTTTCTCTGTGCGGCACTTGCCAATTTCCGTTATTACCAGATTTTATCGGCACAGGATCGCTCTAAATTTACCTACGGCGGAAAAATTCTCAATGAGCGTGACGGGAAAATACTTGCATTTGCGGAGGGACTTCTGAAAGGTTATTTCCGTCTTTGCGGAGATATGATAAAAGGCTCTGATTTTGTGTTCATAGGCACAGCGTAAAGGAGGTTACTATGGTAGAGATACTTTCGCAGATAAGAAAAGCTCTGGAGGAAAAGGGCGTTGTAAACGTATGTGAAGCCTACGATGCTTTACCTGTGCGTGATAAAGGGGAGTATTTCGTTGTTGTGGGAGCAGGGGAGTATGAAGCACTTAATCCCATACGCACGGCTGAGAAGATATATATGCCCGTTAAATGCGATGTGACTTTTACAGTCTATGCTCCCATGAATACAACGCAGGAACAGCTTTATGGCTACTACCGCTATAATCTGGAGAGTACAGTTGACGGTATGTGCGGATTGTGCAGCCGCCTTAAAAGCGTTAAGGTAAGCCCCGACAGTAAGCTGAACAGACTTACTCTGACCGCAGTTATGAAAATAAGCTGTATGAAAACTATTGAGGTGTCGTAATGAAACTGAGTGAGAAAAAAGCGTTTCCCGTAAAAATCGGAGCAATGACGCTGTACTGCGAAAAAATGACGTTGTCAGCCGATACTGCGGTTACAGTAAATCCAACGGTTACAGGTTCGTCAGTGGTGACGAACAAATGTAAAAAAGTGACAAGGCTGTCATTTACGGGCAGAATATACAACAAGGAAAAACCGATGTTCTATGCAGGCTTTGCCAACAACCTCAACGGAAATGAGGGGGTTGAAATTATATACAGGGATCTGCGGTTCGTCAGATGTATAATAACGGGGATAAAGGCTGTTGACGGCGGTGAGGATTTTGTGGAGCTTACTGTTGAAGCCTCCACAAGGTCGGCAGCATATTTTCTTGACGGGGTGACGGAATGATTTACTGGCTTGATTACAGAACAAAGGACGGTGCAGAGGGGAGTCTGCAAAGCTGCGTTTCATTTGTATATGAAAAAGAAGCTTATACGCCCTATACGTCGCTGAAAGCGGTGGTTTACGGTGATGATCTTCCCGATGATATAACCGAAGTAAAGATGAATATTGACGGGTACCATATACATCATGGTTTTGTTGACAGCTACAGGGTAACAAGGCAAAATGGCATAAATCAGGGAATACTGGCTTCAAGGGGATTTACGGCATTGCTTACGGAAAATCAGCTTCCACCCGGAATGTATACGGATATGACGCTTGACAGGCTGTTCAGTGATTACATAGCATTTCCGTATATCGAGCATGAAAGCAATACGCAGAGCAGTTATATCTATGTCAACAAGGGGGCTTCCATATGGGACAGCATTGCAAATCTTTCGTACAAGATTGCAGAGGTATATCCATATGTGGCGGACAGTAATACTGTTATGATAAGTATGCCTGACATGCCGAGGAAAATCATATGTGACAAGGAAAATATGTATTCCTGTGGTACGGAAATCATGACAAGGAGAATGGTAAGCAGCTATAATATGGCTGATATTTCGGGAGAATACGGTGCGTTTTCTGCAGTATCGGAGGAAGCTGCCGCACGGAATATCATACGTCACCGTCATTTTGAACTGGATATGAGATTTTTGAACAATCCGGATATGGCTTGCCAATACAGGATTATGATGTCGGAGAGGGGATATAAACGTCATTTTTTCACATTTGTGGGATTTCAGGGGCAGGATTTGAATGATATTGCCGTGATTGATGAACAGGACGAAAGAAGAATAAATTCAGTAAAGGTGAAAGGCGGCAGAAATGGAGTTTTCACGGAAATAAGCGTATACGACACCACATAAGTCAAAGGGGAATATAATGTAATGCGGAATAACCGCAGAATTGTTCCCCAAAGCAAAACTGAAATTCAAGAGTTAATTCTGGGAGCAATATATTATACGGAGGATAGTATGAAATCCGAAAGAAATCTCGGCCACCTTAAAGAGGGTGAACGCTGTATTATATCGGCTGTAAAGCCAACAGGAATATCTGAAAGGCTGAAAGAGCTTGGTTTTACGGCAGGAACACCTGTAGTATGCCGCTGCAAGAGTTTTTCAGGGGATCCGACGGCTTATTATGTGAAAGGCACGGTAATAGCCCTGCGGAAGGAAGATGCGGCGGCAATAAGCGTTTTATAAGCAAGACAGGCGTATACTTTTATGCATACGCCTGTTTTCAATTTATTCATTTACAATTTCTTCAGCAAAGGGCTCGCGGACAAAGGGAAGAAATTCTTCCATGCAGGCACCGTATTTCTTGTAATTCTCCCTTGCTTCGTTGAGGGATACCTTGTTTGCACCGTCTGCCAGATCGGGATCACGATACATAGCCTTATCGTCCTCCCAGAAACAAACGGGGCAAATGTCATAGCTGCCTTCCTCGCCGAGAGTGCGGTTTCCGCAGCAGGGGCATATAAATTTTGCTGTAATTTCCAGATCCATTTTCACATTACTTCCTTTTCTTTGCATCTCTGTTATTTAAATATTCTTCGTACTTATCGCAGATTTCTTCCGTTTCGCCGAAATCAATCTGTTTTCCTTTTTCAATCCACAGCACCTTTGTTGCCATTCGTCTTATCTGTGCAAGGCTGTGGGATACGAGTATAGTTGTCGCTCCGCCCTGAATTACTTCAAGCATTTTTTCTTCGCTCTTTTTGCGGAATGCTCCGTCGCCTACGGAAAGAACCTCGTCAAGTATAAGTATTTCAGGATTTACAAGGCAGGCTATTGAAAAAGCAAGCCTTGATTTCATACCTGATGAAAGGTGGCTGAACTTTCTGTCCTCGAACTCCTTAAGCTCCGCAAATTCAATTATATCCTCGTAGGTGTTATTCATAAATTCTCTTGTATATCCAAGTAACGCACCACGGAGAAACGCATTTTCTTTTACTGTCAGGTCAGGATCAAAGCCTGTGCCCAGTTCAAGGAGAGAAGCAATACTTCCCTTTACCGACATAGTACCTGCTGTGGGACGCATAATCCCTGATATAACCTTGCAGAGAGTTGATTTACCTGCACCGTTTGTGCCGACAATTCCAAGGAGTTCTCCCTGTTCAAGGGAAAAGGTAATACCCTGCAAAGCAAGAAATTCTTTTTTCACATAGGTTCCTTTAAGCTTCTGGATTATTATGTCTTTAAGTCCGGCGGTGGCAAAATCTCCCGTTATATATGATACAGAGATATTATTAAGCTCAATTTTTTTCATTTTATCCTCCGTATCAGATATAGTACATAAATTTATAGTTGTTCTTCTTGTAAATAATCATACCTGTTACAAGCATAATGAGTGCATACCCAAGGCAGAGCAGGTGGTGCCATAGGGGCGGAATAACTCCGTTGAGGACAACACTGCGGAAGTAGGCAATATAGCTGTATACGGGATTTGCCAGAAATATCAGCTGTATTTTTTCGGGGTATACATTTATGTTGTAGAAAATTGCGGATACGTACATAAGAAGCTGTGTGAATATTTCATAGAGATACTGTACGTCCTTGAATACCACGAACATTGCCGAAAGAATAAATCCCACACCGATGTTGAAAATAAGCAGGCAAGCTATGGGATACAGCAGGGTGAGGAATTTAAAGGAAAAGGGAATTCCGTCAATTGCCACAAACAGGAAGTAAATTATAAGCGTAAGTCCGAAATTTATACACGCCGAAACTTCCTTTGATATCATAAACAGGTATTTCGGCACATTTATGTTCTTGATTATGTTGGCATTCTGCATAAGTGCGTGCATACCGCCGTTTGTAGCTTCTTTAAAAAATGAAAACACAAGATTTCCCGAAAAGAGGTATATGATGTAATGCTCTGTGTTGTGTCCGAAAAATTTTGTGAATACAATCGCCATAACTGCAAGCTGCATAAGGGGTGAAAGGACGCTCCAGAACATACCGAGAACGGTACGCTTATACTTTTTCTTGAAATCACGTTTTACAAGTTCCGAAAAAAGAAACTGGTATTTTTTTACCTTGTGAATTTGTTCTTTTAAACTATTTATCATTCCCGACTCCCTGTTATGATTTGTTTTCCCGTTCAGAACGGAGTGATTTCAGTATATCGGCTGTTTTATCCGATTTTTCGTATATATCCATATCCTTAAGACGCAAGGAACGGCAATGAGGATCATGGGGGAATTTTTCGTCAAGCTTGTTGTGAGGATAAACTCCTGAAATTCTGAAACCGATTTCAAGCTTGCCGTCGGAGCTGATATATTCCGCAGGGACGTCAAAGGTGAGATGTCCGAGTCCCTGTTTTGTGATGGTTTTCTCGCATACCGTGTTGCCGTTAGCAAGTACCTTAACGCCGATGTTGTTCTGTTTACCTACAAGTAATGGTTCGTAGCTCAGCTGAATTGAAAGCCCCTTATCCCATTTCGGTACAAAGAAACGGAGGAAGGCTTTTTTGCGGACAATCCAGCGCCCCTCTGCTGTGGGCATTTCTACGCTGTATATTTCTACTTCGGGGTATCTTGCAAGGCTTACTGTGGTATTCACGGGCATCTGATAAAGCTTCTTCACGTTCTTTTTCATAGAGATAAGGTACTCATAGAAACGCTTGCGGAAATCCCCGTTGTGATAGAAAAATGCGTCACGCTTTTTCTTTTCTTCGGGTTTGAGCTTAAAGCCGGTGTTGTGGTAATCTTCCAGCTTATCCATACATTCTTCCGCAGTATCCACAATGTTGAAGATGTATTCCTTTTTGGGACCGTAGGGGTCTGCAAGGTCTGTTTTGTGACCGTATTTTATACAGTCCTCGCTGTCGGGGATATTGAGGAAAATTGACGGCTTGTGCTGGAACCACATTTCAAAGCACATTGAAGAATAGTCCGTAATGAGTATGGCAGAGCTTTTTTTAGCGTCGGCAATTTCATCGTCCACAAGGATTTTCACCCCATCAAGAAGTCCGCTGCCACAGGATTTCAATACGCTGTGGTGAAGTGCGATTTTAAGTGTATAGCCATTTTCCTCTACGAATTTTTTAAATCGGGGATTTTCAAGGAGCCCCAGAATAGTTTTTACATATACGGTATCCTTAAGCTCTTCTTCCTTGATGTTTTTAAGGTAGCGGCGGTGGGTAAAGTATATGAAGATTGATTTTTCGGAGGTGGCATTATCTGCGCTTAATAAATCCCAGCGGAAAAGCCCGTTCTTTATGAGGTTTTCTTCTTCATAGCAGCCACGGTTTATGAATATTTCCTTTTCAAAGTCATTGCTTATCATAAGCTTGTCGAAAAGGAATGAGCTGTATGACTCCTGCGAAATGAAATCGTCCTTGAAGAATGTAATTCCGTGCTGTGTGAAGATTGAATATACATAGGGACTGCGTTTTACAGCTTCGGTTATACCAAGGCGGAGAGAGTGGAGTACCTGAAATCCGCCGCAGATATATTTTACCGTTTTGAAAAGTTCTTTCAGCTTAAGGGCAAATTCCCTTATTTTTTCGGGTGAATACTCTATGATGTTATCGCCGTATTCCGCCTTTATTTCAGCGTATGCGGCACATTTTCCGTTGATTATATAATAGGGCTCGAAATGCTCTCTGCCGTTTGCGTAGAGGTACTTGAAAAGCTCAAATTCGTCCTGTGGTGAGGTGTCGGCTTCAACGATAAAATCACAGCAGATAACCTTGTTTCTTTCAGTATCAAGCTGCATTGCCGTTGCGTAATCATGGGCGATAAAACGTCTGAAGATTTTATCTGTTAACTTGCTTATCATAACATCAATACCCTTTCTTTCAATCGGTTTATGTTCTTCCTTTATTATCCTCAATATTATAGCATATATGTGGGTGGATGTCAATATTCGGTTTTTTTCATACGATACGCTGTATTGACATCATATAATATTAGGGGTATAATAAAAATAACAACAGGATTCTTAATTCTGATAAATTTTTATTTTTTAACTTGAAAAACTTTGACTTTTTTGCCCTTTAAAATCACTTATATATAGAAGGGTATAACTATAGCCTTTCAATTGTTGATTATGTCTAAAATCTGCGGATATTTTTATGCAGATTGACAACGCAAAAAAGGAGGACTTACAATGAAAAAGACGATTGTATTTTTAACATCACTTGCAGCTTTATGCAGCCTTATTTCCTGCGAGGAAAATAAAAATGAGGACATCAATGGGGAGGCAGAATTTATACAGGAAGAAACAGTTCAGACAGAAGAACCAACGGAAGCTGAAATTCAGTTCAGAGAATATAAGGCTGAGGATTTTACTGACATTAAGGTGAAATTTAACAAACAGCAGACAGCGCCGCCTGTTGAGTTAAATGAGTACGACCTGTCGTGGATTGAATTTGAGCCGAAAGTTTCAGTATGTGCACTTCCCGAAAACAGGGATATAGAAAAACTTCTGCCATATTATGAAAGCGACGCAAAAAATTTTGATATGACTCCCGAGGAATATGCAGAAGAATATATGAAGCTGTACGAGCCGCTGCTTGATAAGCCTGTTTACCCCTCCATAGAGTGTACGGCTACTGACGGCGAAAATATTTACTATGTGGCGAAATATGACAAATGCTGTAAATACAGTATTCACGACTTTGAAATATACCGCTGTAATCCCGAAACAAAGGAAAATGAGTGCATATTCACTTATTCCAATACCGATGAGAGTTTTATGGTAAATGATATGGCGTACTATGACGGTGAATTATGGGTTATCGGCAATTACAGCCTTTTAGAAGGTTATGTATATGAATCTTCAAATGGCATATTCAGGGCAGATACGGAAACAAATACACTTGAATTATCGTTTGAGCCACATGATGACAGCTGGTATATACAGGGATTTTATCAGACTGGTGATAACAGACTGCTTACAGCATATATATCCTATACAGAAATAGGTTCCGAACTGCATTTTTACGAATATAACGGCGGTAACTGGGAGGAAAAGGAGCCGCCGAAATACGGCAGTTTTATACCTTATAATGGCGAGTTTGTGACAAGCTATGAAAAGAACGGTATGCAGGTTTCAGAATGCAGTCGTTTCAGCCTTGATACGGGATTGCGTTCAGCAAGTCTTGTGGCTGTATCCGACAAAAGGGCGACATATATGGTAGCAGACAGCCTTTCCACCATTCTTTACACATATGACTTTGAAAAAATGGAGCGTTATATAATCGACCTTACTTCATACGGAAGTAACTATGCCTGTTATGCGGCAGGAGATAACATTCTTATTCATCAGCCAACGGGTAAAAGCGGAATGTATATTATCCCCGAGCTTGGTGCGGCATTTGAGATTTTCAGAGCCGATTTTGAGCCGGGCATGGATTATCTCAGCGGTGAGGAGTATATTTTCCATAGTATCAGCAAAGCCAATGGAAAAATTGCCATTTTAGAAAACTGTACTGTAAACGATGTATACTTTTTCGGCGGAGAAATTTCAGACAATATACCAAATGAAACGTATTACATCGGAAAAGATATAAGCCGTATAAACAAGGTGTATATTTTAGGTGAGTGATTTTTTCAGATGAATATTTTCCGTCTTCTTTTGTTTCTGCTATTACCAATACTGTATATAAAAATAAAATATCTGCAAAAACAGCAAAAAATGGCTGTTAGTGTTGACAAAATCGCAAAAAAATGTTAGTATGTAATTAACAGATGTATGCTCCGATTGGGATAGTTTTGTGCAGAGCAAATTTTACATCTGAGAGAGGGAAAAACTTATGAAGAAATTTACAAGAGTCCTTGTGGCTATGGCTTCAGCGGCAGCCATAACCTTTACGGGAACATCATCAGCTATGAATACGCTGCTAACTTCGCCGCAGGATACAGCTAAAGCCGTAGATACCAACAACGACGACTGGCTTCATGCAGAGGGCAGCCGTCTTTACGACATGAACGGCAACGAGGTATGGCTTACAGGTGCAAACTGGTTCGGCTTCAACTGCTCCGAAAACTGTGCCCACGGTCTTTATGCCTGCGATGTCGACGACTTCCTTAAAGGTGTTGCCGACCACGGTATTAATGTTATCCGTTTCCCTATTTCCTCGGAGCTTCTCGTTTCATGGATGGAGGGCTCACCAAATGAGGTAAGCTCTGTTCAGGCTTCCTATAATCCTCCTCAGGACGTTGTAGGCGAGGACGGAACAATTACTCCAGCAGGAAAATACGGCGACATCAACAGAGATTTCGTTCTTGAGGACGGTAAAACTCTGAAAAACTCAATGGAAATCTTTGATATTATTATGCAGAAGTGTAAAAAGTACGGTATCAAGGCATTCATTGACATTCACAGCCCCGATGCAAACAACTCAGGTCATAACTATGAAATCTGGTACGGTCTTGCAGGTGTTACAACAGATGTATGGATTGATTCACTTGTATGGCTTGCTGACAAGTACAAGAATGACGATACACTTATCGGTTACGACCTCAAAAACGAGCCACACGGAAAGCGTGGTTATACAGGCGATTCCTGTCCCGATAATATTGCAAAATGGGACGGCTCTACCGATGAAAACAACTGGGCATATGCTGCTACAAAATGTGCAAATGCAATCCTTGATGTAAACCCCAACGCTCTTATTTTTATCGAGGGTGTTGAGCAGTATCCAAAGACTGAAATGGGATATACATATGATACTCCCGACATCTGGGACGCTCCTGCTGACAAATCTCCATGGTATGGTGCATGGTGGGGTGGAAATCTCCGCGGCGTAAGAGATTTCCCCGTTATTCCCGACAGCGGTACAAGCCAGATTGTTTACTCTCCCCACGATTACGGCCCGTCAGTTTATGCACAGACATGGTTTGACAAGGACTTCACAACACAGACTCTCCTTGACGATTACTGGTATGATACATGGGCATACATCGTAGAGGAGGACATTGCACCTCTGCTCATTGGTGAGTGGGGCGGACATATGGACGGCGGAAAGAATCAGAAGTGGATGGAGCTTCTCCGTGACTATATGATTGACAACCACATCAGCCATACGTTCTGGTGCCTTAACCCCAACTCGGGCGATACAGGCGGACTTATCGGCGTTGACTTCAAGACATGGGACGATGAGAAGTACGGACTTTTTGAGCCCTCACTCTGGCAGACACAGTCAAGCGGAAAGTATATCGGTCTTGACCATGAGGTTGCACTTGGCGAAAATGGTATTTCACTCAACGATTTCTATGCAAACTATGCAGGCAGCGAGGGAAGTAACCTTGACGGCGGAAAGACTTCGTCTGAAACACCTTCAACAAAGCCTGTAACGACAAC
Source organism: Ruminococcus sp. (assembly GCA_017558505.1). Taxonomy (GTDB): domain Bacteria; phylum Bacillota; class Clostridia; order Oscillospirales; family Ruminococcaceae; genus Ruminococcus. The sequence continues at coordinate 75,737 of JAFYUM010000006.1, forward strand.
TACCAAAAAGTCTGAAACTACAACTACTTCCAAGAAAACTACTACTACAACTTCCAAGAAAACTACTACTACAACTTCAAAGAAAACAACTACCACAACAAAGAAACCTGATGATGCAACTACAGCACCTGTTGTTTCAGCTGAATTGTACGGTGACGCAAACTGTGACGGCACAGTAACAATTGCTGATGCAGCTGCTATTTATCAGGCAATCGGAAACGCCGATAAATACAAATTATCCGAAACAGGTGCTGCAAATGCTGACTGCTGCAACCCCGGCGGCGGAATTACAGCAGCTGACGCTCTTGCAGTACAGAAATTTGACGCAAAGCTCGTTTCAGCACTTCCTGTTGAGGAATAATCTTTGCAGTTGATTAAAAATCAATAAATTCAGGGTGATGGATTTTCAGCCGCCTGCGAAAAAGGACGTTCCGTTGGGGACGTCCTTTTGGTTTGTTGAAAAATCTGAATTTCGTTCCGAAATTGCGGTTACGGCACGCTGTGACCGTTATACAAAATACCTTTTTCTACAGATTAAGGGTATCGCCAGAGCGATACCCTTTTTATCAGTTATTTCCTTCAATACGTACAACACCGTTTTTCTCAAGGTTATACAGAAGCATAAAACGCACTTCTTCCTTGTGTTCGGGTTTTATCATATAGTGGAGATAAGTTTCAAGGAGATTGAGACGTGATGTTGTCCTGCCTTCAATCTTGAACTGATTAAAGCCCATAGGCACGTACTTTTCCCAGATATCCTCCGGTGAAACGTATGTGCTTAGTTTTTTTACATCGAAAATAGTTCTGTCAGCACATTTGCACTGCATATCAGGAACGCCGTAATCCCTTAAATTGAGTCTTTCGTTGGTGTTTTTTGCCATGTGCTCGCATACTGCAATCTGCTGCATACCAAGAATGCGATAGTGCTCCGTTCTTCTCGGACAGGCAGGGTCGCAGCAGGCATTGATAAGAATTTCCATTTTATCCTTGTGCGGGAGAGTTTCAAGAATGTCGAACTTATTGTTGAAATCATAGTCAAGAACAACTATGCTGTAATCCTTTTCAATTTCCTCAATAAGCTTATCGGGCTCTGTTATGCGTTTGCAGGTGGAGCTTGTAAGCTTATAATTGGGATATGTTGTTCTTATATAGTCTTCAAGGAGTTCAGAGTTTACAATAACCTCATTCATGCCGTTATCTGCAAGTTTCAGGATATCATTGCAGAATTTATCCCCAAGGTGTTTTTCTTCAATCATGGGATTTGTAAAGGTAAAACGCAGGGGAATACCGTGCTTGTTGAGTGTTCTTATAACTATTTCCGCAAAATCTGTGCCGCATTTGCCCGGGACGGTTCTTCCGCCGTTCCAGACCGACTGGGGGAAAGTGCCGTATATTGACGCTATTTCAACGCCCTCGCGGAAAAACTGGGGGCAGTTTTCAAGCATAGTTGCAAAAACGAGATTGAATCTGAACTGACTTGCAAAATCGGGAAGATGAAATTTTACCTGCATAGCTGTTCCTCCAATTTATTAGTCCTTGTCGATAATAGATTCGTAATTTTCTTCCGCTTCCTTTTCCTTTGCCTTTTTTTCGGCTTTTTTAGCGGAAATAGAAGCACCTTTTTTACCTCTTGCCATAAGTACAAAGGCAAATACAACAGCTGCAAGTATAAGTCCGACTGCCACTATAATAAATGCTGTGGATTTGATATTTTTGTCAACATAGGAATATTCAAGCTTGTTTTTCTTGGCATAGTCGGCACCTGCTGTATTTGAAAATACGCTTAAAGTAAAGTCGTCATTTTTAACATAGCTGTCTGTTTCGTTGAGCTTGAAGCCGAAGGCATTGGCACCGATTTCAGTAACACTTTTCGGTATGCTCATGTTTACGAGAGCAGGGCAGTCAACAAATGCACCCTCGCCTACTTTTTGTGTTCCCTCTGGGATAATTGCTCTTGCAAGAGAGGGGCAGTTATAGAAAGCACCGTCGCCGATTTCCTGTAATGTTGTGGGAAAATCAAGAGTCTGCAGGGCGGTACAGTTTTTGAATGCTATAGGAGCAATTGTCTGTAATCCTTCGGAAAAATCAATGTTTTTAAGATTTACACAGTATCCGAAAGCATCGTCGCCGATGTAAGTAACAGAAGATGGGAGGAAAAGGTTTTCAATTCCTGCACAGACGGAGAAAGAACCTGCTTCAATTGTTGTAATGCCGTCGGGAATGTATACATCTCCTGCAAGCTTAACAGAGGCACGGATAATATTTGTCTTGCTCTTGTTCATAAGCAGGCCGTCTTCGAAAACGTAGCTGCTGCACTTTGAAGCGTCAATGTTTTCAATAGAGCTGCACTCTGAAAAAGCCATAGGTTCAATTTTTGAGAGCTCTCCGGGTAGAATTACTTCTGTGAGCATGGAGCAGTTGTAGAAAGCATATGAACCGATTGTATTTACGGCGTCTGGGATTTCAACCTTTTCAAGCTTCGTACAGCCCATGAATAATCCGTCGCCGATGTTCTTGATTTTTTTAGGCAGTCTGATTTCTGTAAGCGATTCACAGCCTGCAAAAGCGTTATCTCCGATAGAAGTAATAGTGTCGGGGATATACAGCGTTTTGATGCTTGTACAGCTTGCCAGTGCTCTGTTGTCAATGGCAGTAACTGCATAGCCGTTGCGGAGTTCGGGGATTTCATCAACAATAGCGTCAGCATAGCAGCTGATAATAGTGTATGAACCGTTGCGGAGTTCATAGCCGAAGGTACCGTCAGAAACGGGTTCATTTACCAGATTGCTTGAAACAGCAGAACCGTTCATTGCTGTAATGGAAAGGAGAGAAATACCTGCCATTACAACGGAAAAGAACTTATTCATTTTCATCGGAAGCTTCCTCCTTTTCGATTATGCTTTCATATTCTTCGGAGTTTTCAGCTTTTTCCTCGGCTTCCTTTTTGGCTTTTATTTTTTCGGCAGCGTCAGCCTTGCGCTTTTCAGCAGCCTTTTCCTTTTTGCCTGCCTTGATTTTTTTACCTGTGAATATACCGGCAATAAGAAGAATTACAGCGGCAACAGCACCAAGAACAACTCCGATAAAGCCCTTGTCCACATTCTTGCCACCGATATAAACGGTGTCGAGTACAACTTCAATTCCGCAGTCCTTTGCGTACTGATGAGCAAGGGAATCCTTTTCAACGTACATTTTGAAGCCTTCTATAAGAGAGTAAGGCATGATTACTTCTTCGCCAAGCTCGGCATATGTTTCCATATTTGTCATTATGTCGTTGGCAAGCTCCTCGTCGTAATCGTAGCCGAAAGCATAGCCGCCGATTTCGTCAACGCTTGCAGGAACACGAATACTCATCATATTATAACAGCCGAGGAAAGCGTTTCTGTCAACTTTTTTAAGCTTGTCACCGAGAATAACTTCTTCAAGGGCAGTACAGCCCTCAAAAGCATATTCACCGAGTGTTTCAATGGATGTGAATTCAACCTTTTTGAGGTTTATGTTATAGTTGAAGCCGGATTTTGCAATTTCCTTAACAGAATCAGGAACAGTAAATTCCTCATCAAGCTTCATAGCGGGGTATGCAATGAGCAGAGATTTATCTTTGTTGTAAAGAACACCGTCCTGTGAGGAGTATGCTCCGTCACCCTCTGTTACGGTAATGCTCTGTAAATTGGGGTAAAAGAGGAACGGTTCCTCTCCCTTGATTTCAGTACATCCGCCCGGAATAGTGAGATGCTCCAGATGCTCCGGAAATGCGTTTTCATCAATTGTTTTGATTGTTTCGGGAAGTATAATCGTTTTTGAGCCGCAGCTTAAAAATGCGTTGTAATAGATTGAAGTTATCTTTACGCCGTCAATTTCGGCTGGGACTTCAACAACTTCATCAACCACGTTGCATATGGTAATCATACCCTCACCGTCAACGAGAGCGTATTCATAGAATCCCGAGAATCTTCTGTCAAGTGCTTCGTATTCCTGCTGTTTTTGGTATACTTCCATTGAAACAAAGGTGAAATCATTCTGTACATCATAGTCAGAGTCGGTATCTGTTGCGTAAACTTCTGCAGCGGTACCCACTTCACCTATAATCACAGTGCCGGGAATAAGGTTTTCTTTCTCATCGTAACCGAAAGCACTGTAGTTGATTTTGGTAACAGAGGGAGGGATAATAACTTTCGTTACAGAAGTTCCCTGGAATGCACTCTGACCGATATAGTCCAGATTTTCGGGAAGTGTGATATTTTCAAGGGCGGCACAGTTCATAAATGCACCGAGGTCAATATTTATTATGCTGTTGGAAAAAGTAACGTCGGTAAGTGCACGGCATTCAGCAAAGCACATAGGCGGAATGTCGGTGAGTGTAACGTTGCTCATATCAACCTTTTCAAGGTTTTCGTTGAAGCTGAAACAGTGACGGTTAAGAGTTTTTATATTGCTGCCCAGCGTGATTTCTTTAAGTGGGGTGCTGTAAACGGAAGCGATACCGAGAGTTTCAACACTATCGGGGATAGTGAACTTATCGCCCTTTTTCATCATAGGATAGCACAGGAGTGTTTTCATATCCTTGGTGTAAAGAATGCCATCAGAGGTTACATAGCTTTCGTTAGCCTCATCAATGATGATTTCTTCAAGGAAAAGGAGGGCTGCAAATGGGTTGCCCTCTGCAATATCTGTAATAGTAGCAGGAAGTGTGATTTTTTTCAGGTTTTTCTGTGAAAAAGCACTTCCGCCGATACCCGTAACGGTTATACCGTCAATTGTATCGGGGATAACGATTTCCTCTGACTGTTCATTGTATTTTATGATGGTTGCAGTACCGTTTTCTACGATATATGTATAATCACCAGATTCTATTTCTTCTGGTTCTTCAGCTTCTTCCTCAACGGTTTCTGTTTCTTCGGAAGCTTCGTCTTCGTTTTCAACGGTAGTTGTTACGGCGGCTTCTTCGTTTGCACCGTCGTTATCTGCGTATGCAGTAAATGCAGGGGCAGTAGTTGCCGCTGCTATAAGCAGACTCATAAGAGCTGCGGAATATTTTCTGTAATTTTTCATGTTTTTCCCTCGTTTCAGCGTAAAACGCTATTTAATTCTCTAACATTATACCATATATTATAGATAATTGCAATAAATTTCACTAATTTTTCAGCAATAAATCACGCAATAATGATTATTAAAAAATATAATAAACAAATTGTGCTTGACAAAATATTGTTAATGTGGTATAATATTATTCGGAGCGTTATTGCTCATTATTATGTGAAAAATTCCGGAATATAGATGTGCGGGCCCTGTGCAACAAGACACCGTGAAACATGTCAGGCGGGAGACCGAGCAGCATTAAGCGGATCGTCTTGTGTGCCGCAGCAAGCCTGCACATCTATGTTCCGGATTTTTGTTTACAAGGGGGCATACTGTGTATAAAGCGTTGTACAGAAAATGGCGTCCTATGACTTTTGACGATGTCATTTCACAGCAGCATATCACCGACACACTGAAAAATCAGTTGAAAAATGATAAAACAGCCCATGCCTACCTTTTTATGGGTTCTCGTGGTACAGGTAAGACCACCTGTGCGAGAATACTTGCAAAAGCCGTAAACTGCCCCAATATGAAAGACGGTTCACCCTGCCTTGAATGCGATATATGCCGTGAGGCGGAGGAAGGCTCCCTTACCGATATTATCGAAATTGACGCCGCTTCCAACAACAGCGTTGAGGATATCCGTGATTTAAGGGACGGTGCAGTTTATACCCCTGAACGATGCAGATATAAAATATACATCATCGACGAGGTTCATATGCTTTCCGCTTCGGCATTCAATGCCTTGCTGAAAATTATGGAAGAACCTCCACCGTATGTGAAATTTATACTTGCGACAACGGAAATTCATAAGGTGCCTGCAACGGTGGCTTCACGCTGTCAGAGGTACGATTTCCGCCGTATACGTCAGAAAGACATAGCCGCAAGACTGCTGTATATTGCAGAGCAGGAACAGCTTACTCTCCGTGAGGACGCGGCGGCTCTTATAGCTAAAATTGCTGACGGCGGTATGCGTGATGCTGTATCGCTCCTCGACCAGTGCTCCGTGTGTGCGGAGGATATAACCGCAGAGGTTGTTTCTATGACCGCCGGAGTGGCAGGAAAAGACTTCCTTTACGATATCATGGAGGCAATAGCCGAAGGTAATTCGCCAAAGGCGCTTGCTGTAACGGCACAGCTTTATGATATGTCAAAGGATTTGTCACGGTTGTGTGAGGAGCTTATACTCCAGTACCGTAATATTATGCTGATTAAGGCTTCACCCGAAACGGCAGAAACAATTATAGCTGCGGCTCCCGACGATATGGAGCGGCTGAAAAAGCTTGCCCAATCTGCGGAGCTTGATACCATAATGGGCAGACTTGTTCAGTTACAGGGCTGTCATGAGCGTATGGGCAGAGTTATGAATAAGCGTGTTGAATTTGAAATGGCACTTATTAAGCTCTGCGGCGGTGTATCATCGGATGGTGGAGCAAATTCTGCCGAGGTTGAGGCTCTTACAGAAAAAATAAAGCTTCTTGAAAAGCGTCTGTCAGCCGCACCTGCACCACAGCAGCATCAGCCACAGCAGAGAGAAGTACTTACGGCAACGGCTCCTGTAATGGATAATGAACCGCAGCCGAATGTCAAGGTTGACATAAAAACCGTAAAAGAAAACGAGCTTACCCCATGCACTCGCTGGGATGAGATTATGGAGGAATTCCGCCGTATAAATCCGGCGGTGGCAGGAAGTCTTGACGGCTCAACTGCCGCTTCAAGAGGAAATGTGATGTGTGTATTCACTCCAAACCGTTTCTTTATAGATTTATTCAAAAGCAATAAGGATAACGCAATATCCCTGAGAAAAGCCATTTTCAATGTCCTTGGGGAAAGATACAGCTTATCCGCAAGATGTACCGCTACTGTTGAGGAAACGAAGTCAATGGCGGAACAGCTTGTTAAAAAAGCCATTAACAGCAGTATAGAAACTGCTGTTGAAAAGGGGAACTCCTGAGGAAACACCGAGGGAAATCCCTGATAACAATAAATACCAATCAGAATTTATTCTACGGAATAAATTCCAATAAAAAGGAGAAATTTGAAATGAAAGCAAGAATACCCAAGACAATGGGCGGTGCACAGAACACAGCTCAGCTTGTAAGACAGGCACAGAAGATGCAGGATCAGATTACAGAGCTCCAGGCTGATATCGAGGCTCGTGACTTTACAGCTACAGCAGGCGGCGGAGTTGTTGAAGTAACACTCAACGGCAAGAAGGAAATCAAGACTCTCTCTCTCAAGCCCGAGGTTGTTGATCCCGAGGATATCGAGACACTTCAGGATCTCATCATTGCAGCTATCAATGAGGCTGTAAACAACATTGAGAATACAACAGAAACAGAAATGGGCAAGATTACAGGGGGCGTATCTATCCCCGGTATGTTCAATTAATGGCAGACCATAACGCACTACCACTTGTTATACTGGCGGAAAAGTTTGCTTCTCTGCCCGGTATAGGTATGAAGTCGGCACAGCGTCTTGCCTATCACGTAATGTCAATGGATATGAAGTCGGTGGAGGATTTTGCACAGGCTCTGATTGACGCAAAGCGTGATGTGCGGTGCTGTTCACAGTGTCAGAATCTTACGGAAAGGGAAATATGCCCTATATGCGGAGATGAAAGTCGTGACCAAAGCGTTATATGCGTGGTGGAATCGCCCAAGGACGTAACAGCCTTTGAGCGTACCCGTGAGTATAACGGGGTTTATCATGTGCTTCACGGACTTCTTTCGCCTATGGACGGAATAACTCCCGACAAGCTACGTATGCGTGAGCTCCTTTCGAGGATATCCGCAGGGGGCGTGGACGAGGTTATTATGGCGACAAATCCCACCGTTGAGGGTGACGCTACGGCTTTGTATGCGGCAAATCTGCTTAAGCCTTTAGGTGTTAAGGTATCAAGGCTTGCATTCGGACTTCCCGTTGGCGGAATGTTGGAATATGCCGATGAAGTAACGCTTTACAAGGCGCTTGAAAACAGAAATAATATGTAAAAAAAGAGGCAGATTAATTATGAATTAATCTGCCGTTTTTTTACATATTATTTCTCATATACTCATCCATAGCCGCAGCAGCTTTTTTGCCTGCACCCATGGCGAGAATTACAGTAGCCGCACCTGTTACAGCGTCACCGCCTGCATATACGCCCTTACGGGAGGTAAGTCCGTTTTCGTCAGCAATAATACCGCCCCATTTCTGCGTATCAAGTCCCTTTGTAGTTGATCTGATAAGGGGATTGGGAGATGTGCCGATTGACATAATAACGCAATCAGCTTCGATTTCAGTAAATTCTCCCTCAATGGGAACAGTTTTCGCCCTGCCGCGTTCGTCAGGCTCTGTAAGACGCATGTTTTCGCAGATTACACTTTTTACCCAGCCGTTTTCCGTAGCTGTAATTTCTACAGGATTTGTGAGAAAAGCAAATTTTATGCCCTCCTCTTTGGCGTGCTCAAGCTCCTCCGCACGGGCAGGAAGCTCTTTTTCTGTGCGGCGGTAGATAATGGTTACATCGGCACCAAGCCGCTTTGCACATCGTGCCGCATCCATGGCAACATTTCCACCGCCTACAACAACCGCTTTATCTCCTGCATTTATAGGAGTTGAGGCGTTTTCGGAATAGGCTTTCATGAGATTTATTCTTGTGAGAAATTCATTTGCGGAGTATACACCGTTGAGATTTTCGCCCTTGATATTCATAAATCGGGGGAGCCCTGCACCTGTTCCGATAAATACGGATTCAAAGCCCTCCTCGTCCATTAATTCATCAATGGACACTGTTTTTCCCACAACGGTATTTGTTTCTATTTTTACACCAAGTGCCTTAAGTCCTTCGATTTCCTGCTGTACAATTGATTTAGGGAGTCTGAATTCGGGTATGCCATAGGAGAGAACCCCTCCTGCAAGGTGGAGCGCTTCAAATATTGTAACATCATAGCCCATTTTCGCAAGGTCGCCTGCACAGGCAAGGCTCGACGGGCCTGAACCGATAATTGCCGCCTTGTGACCGTTTGGCACAGGCTTTTCAACTGCCGTATGATTTTCTGCATTGTGTCTGTCAGCTACATATCTTTCAAGTCGCCCGATAGCCACAGGTTCGCCCTTTATTCCTCTTACACACTTGCTTTCGCATTGTGTTTCCTGTGGGCATACTCTGCCGCATACAGCAGGAAGTGAGCTTGATTTTGCAATGATTTTGTATGCTTCTTCAAATCTGCCCTCTGCAACTTCTGCAATAAATGCAGGAATATCAATCTGCACGGGACAGCCTGTTACACAGGGCTTGTTCTTGCAGTTAAGACAGCGTTTAGCTTCGTCTATAGCCTGTTCTTCGGTATAACCGAGAGCAACCTCATCGAAGTTCTTATTACGCACGTCGGGAGCCTGTTCAGCCATTTTATTCTTTTCCAGAGACATATTCGGCATTTTACTCTACCCCCTTGAAAAGATTACAGGTATCCTCATAAGCCTTACGCTCGAAGGTTCTGTAGCTTGCACTTCTTGCCATAGCCTGGTCAAAATCTATGAGGTGACCGTCAAATTCAGGGCCGTCAACACAGGCGAATTTTGTTTCTCCGCCTACAGTAAGACGACATCCGCCGCACATTCCTGTGCCGTCAATCATTACGGGATTCATTGAAGCAACTGTGGGAATATTATATTCCTTTGTCAGCTGGCATACGAATTTCATCATGATAAGTGGCCCGATAGTTATAACGCGGTCGTACTTCTCGCCGCTTTCGATAAGCTTTTTAAGCGCATCGGTAACAAGTCCCTTTTCTCCTGCGGAGCCGTCGTCGGACATAAGCAGAAGCTTAGTAGACGCTGCTTTGAACTCCTCCTCAAGAATTACAAGCTCCTTATTGCGGAAACCTGCAATTACGTGGACTTCAACACCCATTTCGTGGAGCTTTTTTGCTACGGGATAAGCTATAGCACAACCTACACCGCCACCTACTACGGCAACCTTTTTAAGACCTGTTGTTTCGGTTGCTTTACCGAGGGGACCTACAAAGTCGCTGAGGCAATCGCCCACGTTCATATGGTTGAGCTTTTCGGTAGTGGCTCCCACAATCTGGAACATTATTGTTACTGCACCCTTTTCACGGTCATAGTCCGCTATAGTAAGGGGGATACGCTCGCCCTCGCTGTCAGTACGGAGAATGATAAACTGTCCAGGCTCTGCTTTTTTAGCAACTCTTGGAGCATTTATCTTCATCATAGTGACAAATGGGTTAAGACTTTTCTTTTCGAGAATTTCAAACATATCTCATACCATCCATTGCTTAAAGTGTCATATTGTATGGGCGGATATTACTCGCCCGATTATTTCATTTTATCTTCCTCTGTTATGGGGCGGATTACTTTGCAGGGATTACCTGCGGCAACCACACCGGAGGGGATATCCTTTGTAACGACTGAACCGCCGCCGATGACGGTATTATCGCCGATAGTAACTCCGGGCATAACACAGACGTTTCCGCCGATCCATACATTACTGCCGATTTTTATAGGCTTTGCATATTCAAGCCCGCTGTTACGCTGTTCAGCGTCAATGGGGTGGCTTGCGGTGTAAAATCCGCAGTTTGGTCCAATGAATACATTGTCGCCGAATACTACATCTGCACAGTCAAGTATTACGAGGTTGTGGTTTGAGTAAAAATTATCTCCCATAATAATATTATAGCCGTAATCACAGAAGAAGTTTGCCTCAATCCATGTGTTTTCGCCTTTTAAAGCAAGAAGTCTGTCAAGTACGCGTTCTTTTTTCTGATAGTCGTTGTAGGTGATAGCATTGTACTCCATACAGAGCTTTTTTGCGGTTGCCCTGTCCGCTATAAGCTCCTTGTCGTTGCCGTTGTAAAGCTCACCTGCTTGTTGTTTTTCCTTTTCAGTCATTTTTAAACCCTCCTTAAAATTAATTCTGAATTATAAATAAGAATTAAGAATTGCAGCCTTAATCCCTAATTTATTACGTTGATTGTGCTGTCAGACATCAGCCTAATAAAAAGTGATAGTTGCTGACAATATCGACAGTAATGCCTATAAAGATAGTCATCATAATTATTAAAGCAATAGCAGGTATTGTTTTTAATATCTGCCATAAATCTTTTCTGTACCGTTTTACATCATAAAATTCCTGCGGATTTTCGGGATTTATGAGGATTTCGCGGCTTTCGCCCTCCTCGGTTTTGCTTATGCCATAGTAATTATCGCAAAGTGTATATTTTGTGCCGTAATAATCAAGCTCATATACCGGACAGAACAGCTTAGATACTTTTTTTATCTTGTACCTAAAGCTGAAACCCAATTTTACTACGGCAATAGAGCGTGGAATTACTTTGATTTTTTCTTTTATTAAATCATCTTTGTATCTCTCGTTTGGCTTAATACATATTGCAGTTACCTTTTCTGTACAGGACTTTTTCAGCGGCTTCATTTTACAGAGCAGCTTTATTAACGGCTTTGTATTTCTTATTGTCGTAGATAGTAAAGAAAAGGCAAATACACCGGGAATGACAATAAATATCATCATCGGATTGCCGCAAAAAAAAGTTGTAATCGCCGAAACCATAAAAAGAATAAGCGATGAAACCGCCAAAATCGGCTCATTAAAAAGTGTCATCGTAAAAATAATCAATCCGAAAAATAGAAATGCAATTCCCAACAAAGTCAGAGGATCTAAAACTAATTTTCCGATAAGCAGAGTAGGTGTCATTGCAAAAAACAGAATCAACACTATAGACGAAAGAATTTTACTACGCTTTTCACGTTTCTCATTCTCGTATTCAGCTTCGAAGTCCTTTGGTGCTTCCTGTTCCCGTTTTTTATCTTCCTCATATTGTTTCAGCAGAGCCTCATATTCGGCTCTGAAATCTCTTTTATTATCCATTTTAACCCCTTTTAAATTCTTATATCATATTTAGACCAATCAATTCAGTCGTTAAAAAATTAATCCAATAACAAATCATAGTTTGTAACCAAAAAGACTATAAGAGATATTAGAAACGCCAGTAAAATAATCATATAAACAAATGAAGTCGTCTTGAATATTTCTTTAGCGTCGCTTTTATACCGCTTTTCATCGTAGAACTCTTGCGGATTCTTTGGATTAATTAAGATTTCACGGCTTTTGCCCTCCTCAGTACCTATTATGCCATAGTAATTATCGCACAGGGTATATTTTGTGCCATTATAATCCAATTCATATACAGGGCTGAAAAGATGGTAGATTTTTTTCGATTTAGTCTGGTATCCCCTGTCAACACGTCTTTTTACAAGAACATAACGGGGAATAACTTCTATATTTTCCTCTTGTAAAGTATATATGTCTTTTTTGTTAGCATCAATACAGGTAGCAGTAACTTTTTCTGTGCAGACCTGCTTCAAAGGCTTCATTTTCCGCAGTAAACGGACTAAAGGAATTATTTTTTCTATTGTTGTAGATAAAATAGCAGCTATACATATACTTGGTGCCGAAATGAAAAAAACTATTGCATTTTTAGCAATAACAGCTATTCCTGAAATTATGAGCGGAATAGATACCACAATAGTATTAACAGGTTTTTTTAAATAGCAAAGTGCAAGAGTTGAAAAAACAAGCAATACCCCAAGCACAATGAAAATAATATCTGCTGCCGTTTTATTAAACAAATCTGAAATGAATATGAAAATACCCATTAAAAAAATCAAAACAGTGCCAATGCTAACAATGATAGAATTGAGCTTTTTCTCTCTTTCAGTGAGATATTTCATTTGTACTTCTCTTTCTGCTTTATTCCAATCCTCCCGTTTCAGATGCTTTGGTAACTTTTCTAAATCATCTACATCAATATCAGTAGATAATCTGTTCAGTTCTTCCTCGTGCTTTTTATCTTCCTCATATTGTTTCAGCAAAGCCTCATATTCGGCTCTGAAATCCCTTTTATTATCCATTTTAACCCCTTTTATCATATAATTAAGAATTATGAATTAAGAATGCAGAATTGCAATATAAAATTCTTAATTCTTAATTCTGCATTCTTAATTAGATAATCAGCATTTGCTTCCCTTTGCGCCGAAGCTGCCTCCCATTGAGAGGATATTGCTGTCGAATGTGTAATTTATCTTGCCAGCCTGTCTGTGACGCTTTAATGCAAGCTGAATCATTCTTTCAAGCAGTTCGGGATATTTAACGCCCTTTGGCTCCCAGAGATAGAATGCAAGTGAACCGGGAATTGTGTTGATTTCGTTGATGTATATCTTATCAGTTGCCATATCAATCATAAAGTCGATACGTGTAACGCCATTACAGCCAAGACTGCGGAAAGCGTCAACTGCAAGTGTGCGGATTGTTTCTTCCTGTTCGGGAGAAATATCAGCAGGAATCTTTCTTTTCAGGGAAGCCATACCCTTACTTCCGCCCGATTTGCCGCCGCCTACATACTTCTGCTCAAAGCTGAGAATATCCTCATCGCTTGCCTGTACAGGCTCTTCGCATACAGAAGCTTCTGCGGATTCGCTGTCACCGAGAACGGAGCAGTTGATTTCTTTAAGCTGAACAACAGCAGGTTCAACAAGAATTCTGTCAGAGAATGCAAAAGCGTCCTCCATGGACTTTATAAGTCCGCTTCTGTCCTTTGCCTTTGAGATACCAACGCTTGATCCAAGATTGATAGGCTTTACAATTACAGGATAGCCGAACTTCTTTTCAACCTCGTCTGCACATTCTTCAATGCGGTCAAGGTCAAATGCGGCAAATCTACAGCAGTCGAGAACAGGGAATCCAGCCTCTTTCAGTAAAATCTTCATAACATACTTATCCATACCAACTGCGGATGCAAGAACGTCACAGCCGACATATGGCAGGTCAAGTGTCTGTAAATAGCCCTGTAATGCACCGTCCTCTACGTTTGTACCGTGTACAATTGGGAACGCAATGTCAATATCAGAAATTAAATTTGAACCGAATTTCTTCATCTTCTGGCGGATAAGCTGAACTTTTCCCTCGCTGCGTACAAATACGCACTCTGTACACTCTTTGAGAAGTGCAGGGATATCCTTATAATTGTTGATGTCCATAAGCTTTTCGCCCGTGTAGAATTCGCTCTTTTTTGTCATATAAATGGGAACGATGTTATACTTTTCCTTGTTCATACTTGCCATAGCCTGAACTGCGGAAATTACGGATACCTCGTGTTCTACGCTTCTGCCTCCGAAAAGAACTGCAAGATTGATTTTCATATGTGTTATCTCCTTTTTCTTTTGAAATTTATCAATAGTTATCAGGCAAGTCGTTTTCAAGAAGAACGATTTTTTTCTTGTCTGTAGTATAAGCGTTTACCTTTGCAAGTGCATCGTTAAGACTGTCAGCTACATAAACCTTTGACATATCATAGCCGCTGTCCTTAATGCCGTTGTAAATCGGCTCTGTCTGCTTTTTGCCTACGAGAACGATGTAATCGCAGGCTTTTGAAGCCTCCTGCCCGAATTCGTAGTTCAATTCCTCCTGCTTTGCACCAAGTTCAACCATACCGGGAGTAACAAGGATACGGCAGGCATCAAATAAACCAAGAACGGCAAGTGCCGCACGGCATCCGCTGGGGTTTGAGTTGTATGCGTCGTCGATGAATGTTACGCCGTTGCCCTTGTCAAGAAGCTGTAAACGGTGGGGAACTGCGGCAATCCGCTTCACGGGAAGTACAAGTTTTTCCATTGGAATTCCCGTATCTGCGGCATAGGCAATTGCACCGAGAAGATTCTGCACGTTATGCTCACCGAGAAGCTTTGTGCTGTATCGGCAGGATTTTCCGTCGGGAGCAGTTACAGTAAATTCCGTTCCTCTGTCGGAAACTGAAACATCAGTTGCTCTCCAGTCGTTGCCCTCCTGCAAGCCGTAGGTTATGGCGTTGGGATAGTCGGGTGCTTTTTTGCGGATAAGCTCGTTATCGCCGTTGAGATAAACCTTGCCGAGAGCAGAAATGCTGTCTGCAAGTTCAAATTTAGTATTTACAACATTTTCAATTGAGCCGAAGGTTTCAAGGTGCTGTGGCCCTACAGAAGTTATAATTCCGTCGTGGGGATTGGCAATTCCGCAGAGTTCCTTGATTTCGTGAACTCGTCTTGCACCCATTTCGCAGATGAAATACTGGTGTGTGGGCTTCAAATCACGGCGGATTGTAATTGTAACACCCATGGGGGTGTTGAAGCTTTCGGGAGTTTTCAGCGTTTCATACTGTGAACTGAGCAATTCGCTGAGGTAGAATTTCATAGAAGTCTTGCCGTAGCTTCCTGTAATACCAACCTTGTGCAAATCGGGACAGGAGGCAAGAATTTTTTTTGCGTCGTTGATATACCAGTTCTGCACAGCCTTTTCAACAGGCTTGTTGATAAGATTTGAAAGGGGTACAAGGATTGGTGTGAGGTAGAGTGCAGAGCCGATAATTATAAATGGCAGATTATTTGTAAATCTTGTACTTTCTTCAAAATAAACTCTGTCTGCTGAAAAAAATGCAACTGTGAAAAATAAAGCAATGAGTATGAAGAAAGTAGTTATCATACGCTTTACTCTTGCGGTATACACAAAAGGCTTTTTGAATTTCTTTCCCGGTTTGTTTTTTATTGCAATACCGATATTAAACAGAGCGAGAACTGAAATTATTATGATTGAAAAAGTGTTTAAAGGACTGATAAATACGTGTTTTTCAGGTGCCCATATAACAGGGTTTGTAAATATAAGTGCAAACTGACAGACAAACAAAATTATCGGCAGTATATATCTCTTGAAATTCTTCTTCATCCACCATGAATGTTCGGGAGTTTTGTAGCCGTTAAGCTGTAACATATGGAACTCACGGAGTGCCATGAAAACAATGGCAGTAAGGGCAATAACTGCATATATGCAGTAAATAGCAATATTCATCTGTATCTCCTAAATTTATAATTTGTAGGGGCGGATATTATCCGCCCGCAATTTCGGAACGAAATTTACAATATATTATTCCTCAATTTTCATAAATGAACACATAACACGGTTGAAAGTGTACTGCTGTTCGAGGAATGAGTAATGGCCTGCATTTTCAAGCTTCACAAGACCTGCATCGGGGATAAGCTTCTCCATTTTTTCACCGTCTGAAAGAGGAGTTGCAGTATCATTCACGCCCCAGACAAGAAGCGTAGGGCATTTTATATTAGGCAGTAACGGCTCTAAATCCTCGTTTACTGTCTTTACAAGCACCTGCCGCATAAGCGGAGATGCCGCAACATAGTCGGCACTGCCGTACTTCACACGGAGCTTTTCAAGGGCTTCGGGAGCGATTTTCTGCATAAGCTTAGTTGAGAGAATGCTTCGGCAGAACTTATACCAGCGTGTGCGGAAGCTTTTCTTGTTGGATTTAGGCGGTAAAATGCCTGCACTATCCACAAGGATAACCTTTGTGATTTCAAAGGGCAGATTTTCACGGCTGTTGAGTTTTATAATAACTCTGCCGCCGAAAGAATGACCTAAAAGCATAACCTTATCTGTATTATATGCTTTGAGGAATTCAATTACAAAATCAGCGTAATCGTCAACGCACCATGCAGAGGGCGGCTCCTGACTTTCGCCGAAACCAGGCATATCCATAGCCACGACTTTATATTTTTTTGAAAGCAAATCTATGAGATTGGCGAAAAGCTTGATATTACTTCCCCAACCGTGAAGCAGGACAATAAGCTCACCCTCGCCTTTTTCCTCATAATTTATATTTATACCGTTAATCGTTCTGTTCATCTGTATATCTCCATTTTCTACACTTGGATTTCATAATATAATTATACGTATACATTATATATTATATCACGCTCGGTAATGAATGTCAATTAATTTGGTGGATTTTTCGCTATGTATACAAAAAATCCGCACAAAGTCGCAATGTACTTTGTGCGGTGATTGTCAGTCTGCTTCGAATATATAAAGTTTTTTCAGCGGATTGTTCTTGCTTGGAGCATAGTGATCGCATATATCCATTGTGGAAGAATCTTCATAAATAAACGGCTTTTCGTAAATAAAATAATAAAAATCGGAAAAAAGTGTTTCATAGTTTAATATAGCTAATCCATTGTCAGAAACTCCAATCAGGGACTGTTCAACACGCAATGAGGTATCAATATTAATATTTATCATTGAGTCTGTTGAAGAATACGTGTAGGAATCTGTATCATTCAGGTTAAAACCTGCACCAAGTTCGGGAATGAAGAACATATACTGTTGGATATAGTCATAGTATATGATGACATTTTTTCCCATGGGATATGCTTTAACCTGATTTCTCTGCATACTCAAGTCGGTGGTATATTTTTCCATTTTTTCAAAGTCAAAAGTGTGCAGAACGTTGTAAGAATCCTCAGCTTGCAAAAGAATTAATCTGCTTTCGTCTGACATTACCGTTTGACAGTTGGAAATGCCTGTTTCAAGAGTATATCTGTCGGTTTTTGCTGTTATTTTGTCATTTTTTCTTACCAGTTCAACGGTAGGTTCTTCTTTGTCAGCAAGGGTATAATGAAGAGTGATATGTTTTTTGTAGCTTGAAGTATAACCTGGTTGGGCAACTGATTTTATGTCGATATGACCAACAAAAAGATCATCAGAAAATACAAACTCTCCTGTTTCCTCATCAAAAACGCTTTGTTTTAGGCTGTCTGCCCCAAATGTAAGAAGAACAAGACCGTTATTGTATATCATATCTGCAATTGAAACGCCCTCTGTGCCGTGGGAATATTCATAAATACTGACATTTTCTCCAGTTTCGGGATTGTACTTGAATATTTCAAAGTTGTGGCTTGTAGCGGGGCAGGCGGTATCGTAATCTCCTAAATAATAGAGATTTTCGCCGTCAAAGGCTGTGTAAAGTATAATGGGTTTTTCCTCTGCTTCAAGAATGGGTGCATAATCTTCTATAAACTGTTGACAGTATTCCTCATGCTCCATTTCAAAGCGGTTGGCAATATTTTCTGAATCGGGACATATATTTTCAATTTTTACATTTTCAGGCAGCTTGCAGGGGGATTTCTTCGCTTCAAATTCAATTCCCGATAAATCGTACTCCTTGAACTCAACAGGTGGGGGTGTGTCCTGCACATTGAGATTTACCTTTATTTCTCTGAAATCATTAATGGTATAATGCTTTAATTCTGTGGTTGAGTCGGAGTTAACGGAAGTTTCCGTGTTTCCGTCTTTATCCTCGGAAATATCAGTTTCAGACACAGAAGCTGTAACATCGCCCACAGGCGGATTTTCGCTTATGCTGTCCTGTTTGTTATCACAGGCTGTACAGAAAAGGGCTGTAAGTGCAGTTAAAAATGCTAAAAATTTTTTCATAATTCACCTCTTAAAAATCCGCACAAAGCCGCAATGTACTTTGTGCGGTGATTGTCAGTCTGTTTCAAATATGTAAAGCTTTTGCAGGGGATCATTCTCAATAGGTGTGTATTCTGTACTACGTAACATTGAGTTGATATAATAGAGATCATTGTTAATGCCTGTATCGAAATTAATGAGTGCCAATCTGTTATTATATTCACTTACGCTTGTATTGTTTATATAAAAGCTTGTTCCAAGATATGAGGAGCTGCGTTCAATATATTGCAAAACAAATCCCGCACCAAGCTCGGGAATGAAGTACATACACTTCTGACTGCCAACGTAATGTACAAGCACATTATTTCCTGATTGATATGCACGGTTAGCGTCTGCTGATTCAAATTGGGTTGTATATTTCTCCATTTTGTTAAAGTCAAAGGTGTGGAGTATGGCAACATCTGAATCTGACTGTAAAAAACACATACGTTTATCCGTAGATAATACAGGTGTACAAATGTTTATACCTGTTTCAAGCTTGATTTTATCAGTATAGGCTGTCATTTTGCGGTTTTCTTTTTCCATTCGTATATCGGATTCTTCTGAATAATTTACAAAAGCAATGGGCTTGTAACCATTGGAATGAGGATCAACAACGAAATCAATATTGATTTCTTTTTCAAAAACATCCTCGTTGATTTTAGCCGATGTTTCATCAATACGATATGTTCTGATTTCAGGTTCACTATAAATATCAGTCACGGTAATAAGCCATAAACTCTCATCAAAGTAAGTCATATCAGCTAATGTGATACCCTCTGTGCCGTTGGAATATTCATAAATACAGATATTTTCCTTTGTTTCGGGGTTGTATCTGAATATTTCAAAGTTGTGGCTTACGTGTGGACAGGGAATGTCATAGTCAGCCAGATAATAGAGATTTTCGCCGTCAAAAGCAGTGTACATAATAAGCGGTTTGTTTTCACTTTCAAGAACTGGAGCATAATTTTCTATAAACTGCTTACTGTATTCCTCATGTTCCATTTTGGAAGAAGAGGCGAAGTTTTCTGAATCAGGACATATATTTTCGATTTTTACATTTTCGGGAAGTGTACACGGAGATTTTTTCGCCTCAAATTCAATTCCCGACAAATCATATTCCTTAAACTCAACAGGGGGAGCTGTTTTCTGCACATTGAGTTTTACTTTGATTTCTTTGAAATCATTAATTGTATAATGCTTTAATTCTGTGGTTGAGTCGGAGTTGACGGAAGTTTCCGTGTTTACGGAAATATCGGTATCAGATACAGCGGATGTAACATCGCCCACAGGCGGATTTTCGCTTATGCTGTCCTGTTTGTTATCACAGGCTGTACAGAAAAGGGCTGTAAGTGCAGTTAAAAATGCTAAAATCTTTTTCATAATTCACCTCTTGAAAAAATCCGCACAAAGTAGCAATGTGCTTTGTGCGGATTTGCAGACATCAGATTATTCTACGGAAATAATGTAATAATAAACAGGCTGTCCGCCGTTTACGAGCATTACTTCCACCTTATCGGAAAGCTTGGACTGGAGCAGCTGCTGGAGTGCCTCTGCACTTTCCTCTGTTACGTCAGCACCGTAAATTACAGTTACATAGCTTGCACCACTCTTTGCCAGTTTCTTTGTAAGCTTATATGCCGCCTTGTTGATGTCCTTTTCTGTAAATGAAAGCTTGCCGTTATCAAGGGCAAGGATTTCGCCCTCCTTGATAGCATGTCCTTCAAATTCGGAATCACGTGCAGCAAAGGTGATAAGACCTGTGGAAATCTTTTCAAATGCCTTTGTCATATTTATGCGGTTTTCAGACAGATCAGCACATTCGTCAAATGCCATCATAGCCGCAATTCCCTGCGGAATTGTACGTGTCTGGAGAACGCATACTGTGCGGTCAGTAAGCTTTACAGCCTGTTCTGCCGCCATAATTATATTCTTATTGTTGGGAAGAACGAATACAGTTCTTGCAGGAGTTGCAAGAATAGCACGGAGCAGGTCGTCTGTGGAGGGGTTCATTGTCTGACCGCCCTTTACAACAACATCAACGCCTAAATCCTCAAAGAGGGCAGCAAGTCCGTGACCAGCAGCAACAGCAACAAATCCGAATTCCTTTTCAGGCTCTGCGGGAGTGAGTCCTGCTTCAGCCTCCTGTGCCTCTTTTACCTTATCCTCGTGCTGGATACGCATATTCTCAATCTTCGGGCGGGGATCATTCATAAATACGCCGAATTCAAGACCTTTCTGCAATGCTTTTCCCGGATTATCAGTATGAACATGAACCTTGATAATCTTTTCATCATCAACTACAACAACACAGTCGCCGATAGTTTCAAGATATGCACGGAGCATGAATACATCAGGACAATCGGGATTTTTGCGGAGCATAAATTCTGTGCAGTATGTGTATGTGATTTCATCGTCGTATTCGCTTACAGCTGTGCGGAACGAATCCTCTGAACGCTCTGTTTTTTCAAGAGCCTCGGCAATTTTGCCGCCGTTGAAAATATCGCTCATAGCACGGATTATAATGAGGAAGCCCATACCGCCTGCGTCAACAACGCCTGCCTTTTTAAGCTGTGGGAGCATTTCTGTAGTCTGTGCCAATACAGCCTCAGCCTCGTCACATACGTCCTTCCAGAAAAGTGTATCGCTGCTTGTGGAAATAGCGGACTCCTTAGCCTTTTCAGCTGCAAGACGTGAAACGGTGAGAATTGTACCCTCAACAGGCTTCATAACAGCTTTATAAGCGGCTTTTACACCCATTTCAAGGGATTTTGCAAAATCCTCGCAGCCTGCCTCTGTAAGACCTGCAAGACCTTTTGACATTCCGCGGAAAAGCAGGGAGAGAATAACTCCGGAGTTTCCTCTTGCACCTCTTAAAAGTGCGGAAGCGGTTACGGAAGCAACCTCGGAAATAGGTGTATTATCGGGAAGTCTTTTAAGCTCGTCAACTGCCTTTCCGATAGTCATTGACATATTTGTACCTGTATCGCCGTCGGGAACAGGATATACATTGAGCTCGTCAACCTCACGTTTTTTATTGGTTAAAGTAATAGCAGCAGAAATAACAGCGTCTCTGAATAAAGCACCGTTTATCAAAATAAACCCTCCAATCAAAAATAGACAGCACCGCCATAACAGCGGCACTGTGTTATTGCTTATGAATTCATATCGTCAACATAGACATTTACAGCATTAACCTGCATATCAGTTGCTTCCTCAACAGTAAATGCAACCTTGTGGGTGATACTGTTTACAGCGGCGGCGATATTTGTACCGTAAGTGACTTTTATGTGCAAGTCAATTGAAAGACCGCCGTTTTTATCAGTACGGACGGCAACTCCCTTACGCTTGAAAAGTCTGCCCCCTGTAAGAGATGATACAGCGGAACGGAAAGTGCTTACGTTGCATACATCGGCAACTCCGAAGCAATCGCAGACCGTATGGCGTACAAGCTCGGTTATATAGCTTTCTGAAACTGAAATTTTTCCGATATGATTTTCGATGCTGACCATTCGGCACACCCCTTTTTTCATTTTTGCAATATCGTATCAAAATATATTGCTATACTGCTATATTATATCATATCAAATCAGATTTTACAATAGATTTTATGCCGATTTGTATTTATTTCGCAACAATCTGTCATTATGCACAAAAAAAACGGCGGACATATGGCGGATTTGCTTGTTTGAGGGGATATTATCCGCCCACTACAATTCGATTACGCATTAACTTGTAACTTCTTTGTTGAAGAATTTCAGCGTATCCATTTTTATTGCCTTGTGTTCAGGCTTGTCAAGGTTGGGATCGTCACGGAGAAGCTCCTCTGCACAGCGTCGTACATCCTCCGACAGCATGGAAATATCGTATGCGGAGGCTATTTTCAGCGGCGGAAGTCCGTGCTGTGCACTTCCGAAAAAGTCTCCGGGACCACGCATATTCAAATCCTCCTGCGCTATTTTAAAGCCGTCGGTGGTGGCTGAAATAATCTTCATTCGCTGTATGCAGTCCTCATTCTTGTTGTCGGTGATGAGTATACAGGTACTTTCATACTGACCACGTCCCACTCGTCCACGGAGCTGATGAAGCTGGGATAAACCAAATCTCTCGGCATTTTCGATAATCATAACCGCCGCATTGGGCACATCTACGCCTACCTCGACAACGGTAGTGCATATGAGTACCTGCAATTCGCCACGGCTGAATTTTTCCATGACTTCATCTTTTTCGGCGGCTTTCATACGCCCGTGAAGAAGTGCCGTAGTATAGCCTTTCAGCGTAGTTTTTTCAGCATTTTCCGCATAGGACTTTACAGCGAAAAGTTCGCTTTCGGAGTCCTCAATCATCGGGCATACAACATATCCCTGCCTGCCCTCGTCAAGTCTTGCACGGAGGAACGAAAACGCTCCCTCGCGCTTTTTTCCCGTAACAGCATATGTCTTGACGGGACTTCTGCCCTTTGGAAGCTGACGTATACTTGTAACGTCTAAATCTCCGAAGATATTGAGGGCAAGGGTTCGGGGGATAGGTGTAGCCGACATTATCAGTCTGTGTGGTGAATCGCCTTTTTCTGCAAGGGCGGCTCTCTGTGATACGCCGAAGCGGTGCTGTTCATCTGTTATTACAAGTCCCAGGGATTTATACTCAACGTCTTTCTGTATTATTGCGTGGGTTCCGGCCACAAGATCAATTTCCCCTGACAGCAGTTTTTCACGGATTTCAGCCTTTTGCTTTGCAGGTGTTGAACCTGTGAGAAGTGCAACTTTTATGCCAAGGGGGTCAAGAAAGGAGCTGAAAGTCCTGTAATGCTGTGCGGCAAGTATTTCCGTAGGAGCCATAACAGCGGACTGTATGCCGTTTTTTGCCGCAAAACAGCAGGCGGCGGCGGCTACGGCGGTTTTGCCGCTTCCCACATCGCCCTGCAAAAGCCTGTTCATAGGGGAACCACTGCACATATCGGCTGTAATTTCATTAACGGCGTCAGACTGTCCCTCTGTAAGTTCAAAGGGAAGAGAATTGTAAAAATCCGCCATATCAGTTGATTTATCCATAACGTAGGAGGTTGTTTTCTTCTTGCGGATTTTCAGCATAAGCATACCAAGCTGTAGTTTTAACAGTTCTTCAAAGGAAATTCTCCTCCGTGCGATTTCTGCGGCATTATTGGTTTCGGGGAAATGAATGTTTTTCAGCGACCACACAAGATCGGGTAGAGCGTATTTTTCACGTATATATTGTGGCAGAGTTTCAAAGGGGGAGTCCTCTAAAAGTGAAAGTGCCTGCTGCATATTGGTGCGTACAGCGTTTATGGGAAGCCCCTGTGTCAGCTTGTAGACGGGCTGAATCAGCACGGGGGAATCCGCAGGGATATATACAGGAGCGTGGATTTCTTTACGTGTAAAGCCGCCTGTGACTTTGCCGTACATATAGTATGTGCCGAATTCTTTCAGGGCGTGGAAGGCATAGACGTTATTGTAAACGACAACAATAATATCGTCAATTCCGTCTGTGGCGGAGGCGTGGCATATAACAAGCCCCTTGCGTATGGCTTTCGGAGGGAGTTTTTTCGTAATTGTCAGCTTTAGTACGCAGTATTCCTCGTTTTCAGCCTGTGCAACGGGTATATGTGTGCGGAAGTCCATATAGTCACGTGGGATATGGTACAGTAGGTCATATGGTGTGGATATGCCGAGTTTGCGGTATTTTTCGCCTTTAGCCCTGCCGACTCCCTTTAAAAATTCAATATCCGAAAACAGATTAGCGGCCATAACATACGCTCCTTTCAACTTCATTTTATATTATTATACCATAAATGGGAGAAATGTCAAATTATGTGTAATTGGTGTGTGTGTAAAATAAAAGTAGGCAAACTGAAAAATACAAATGTAAATGTAATAAGATTAAAAACTTTTGAAAAGACTACCTGAACCGTATGAAAAGACTTGCCTTTTTCACATATAACAATCCCCTGAGTTCAAAAGTCGCTAAAGGGAGGAAAAAAGGGGAAAGGGAAAGGAGAGTCCAGAGAGGAAAACCGTAGGGGAAAAAGGGAGGGAAATGGCGACTTTTGTACCAGTTTTGTTTTTCCCTCCCTTTTGCCCCGTAGGTGTTCCTCTATGGTGATAAATCACACTTTTGTATTTATAAGATAGAAAAAATAAACTTTAAGATGTAACATTGCCCACGTTAATTTATGGGACAGCGTTCACGACGTCCGCTGTTACTTTAAAGTCAATAGAATATCGCAGGTGCGGATATTTTACGCCAGAGGGTAAGTGATAAAGCATGTTCCAAATGTAAACTAATAATAAACATTGCATGGAAAATGTTGACAAATGTGGATATATATAGTATAATAAAGCTATAATAATAAAACAAATTGAAAGGAATTTGTTATGAATATACAGGAGCTTGTCACAAAACTAACTCATGAAACTGAAATTCTTCCCGATGAATATGACGGAGCCTATAAGCTGATGAGAAATGCTGTCAGAAGATATGAAAATCTCCGCAATAAATCAATAATCGATTACAGCGACCTTGACCTCATATATTCCCTCTGTGTAAAAACTGCCGCCAACGGTATAGCTGCACAGAAAGAAAATGTGCAGAGCAGCCATCTGCTTCATGCTGATAAAAAATCCCTTGCCAAAACAATTGACGATATCTGGCTTCTTGCTTCCAAAAAAAGATATACGGGAAATCAGGATGACGATGTTGTTACCGTAGGTATATATGATACATCATTCGATTCCTTCAAAGAACGTTCTATTGCGGAAAATAAGGAATGTATACGTGATTTTATCTCCGTGTGCCTTGAAATCGTTCAGATGAACCGTGAAACCGATGATGAAATATTTGACCTCGTTTCAAAAGTTCTGAATAAGGATTTTGAGAAATCGGGGCTTTCGGTAGTGGTTGTATCGAGAATTCTGCATTGCCTTAAGCCTTTTACATTCCCTATAATAAGTGCAGGAGATGTTTCTACAATTTTTGCATTTGTGGGAATTGATCTTGAGGACGTTATGTCCGTTTCCTGTTACGTGGAAAACTGCCGCAGGATAAAGGCGTACCGAGACGCGAATTTCAAAATCCGTAACTATAAGATTTTTGAGATTGCCGCAAGTTACCTTGATGTTGAAAAAGTCGATGAAACAGAGCCTGTAGAGGAAATTCTGCCATATTCTCCGGAAATGGACGACCAGCCGAAAGCAATCCGTACCCTTAACCGCATTCTTTACGGCCCTCCCGGAACGGGTAAAACCTATAACACAGTAAAACATGCAGTTGCCCTTGTTGAAAACAAGGAGAATGTTGATAACGAGCCGTATACCGATGTAAAGTCCCGCTTTGACGAATACTGTGAGCAGGGACGAATTAAATTCACTACATTCCACCAGTCATTCAGCTATGAAGATTTTGTTGAGGGTATCCGTCCCGTTATTGTTGACAAATACGGCAAGGAGTCGTCCTCTGCCCATGCGGAAACAAATGTAATTTACCGTGTTTATGACGGTGTATTCAAGACCTTCTGCGACAGGGCGGTGAAAAATCCATATGTCAATTATGTTGCGGTAATCGACGAAATCAACCGTGGCAATATATCGAAAATTTTCGGTGAGCTTATTACTCTTATCGAAGATACAAAGCGTGGAACAGCTGTTACTCTGCCGTTTTCACAGCGTGAATTTGTTGTGCCCGAAAATGTATTTATCCTCGGTACAATGAATACAGCCGACCGTTCGATTGCGATGCTTGATACAGCGTTAAGACGTCGTTTCGATTTTACGGAGATGATGCCTGTTCCCGAGTTGTTGAAAAACTGCGGAGAAATTGACCTGTGCGAAATGCTTACGGCTATAAATCAGCGTATTGAATATTACTATGACCGTGAGCATACAATCGGACACGCTTACTTTATGAACAAGAACGGCTCAATCCGTGATATAGAAACTCTGCGGAAAATCTTCAACAACAGGATTATTCCTCTTTTGCAGGAGTATTTCTTTGACGATTACGAGAAAATCCGTCTTGTACTCAATGATGAGAATACATTCATTGAAACAATTCAGCCGAAGTATATAAGAACATTTGACTCTGACCAGAACATTTACCGCATAGGAAATCCCGATAACTGGACGGAACAGGATTTTATAAATATTTACAGGTAATTTGAAATGAAAGATATAATTGCAAGATTTGAAAATGACGTTATAATAGAGTTTAACGAGGAAAATTCGGAACTTTTTGAAAAAATCGAGGACTTTGCCCTGCGAAATCCACAGCTTATGCTCCTGTGTATGGAAAAGGGAATAAAGGTTATAAAATCCCGTGATTTCGCAGGTGTACTGCGTCTTAATGACGGCAGGGCAATTGAAATTTATCCACGGCTGGGAAAGTCAGTCACCGAGGCTAAAGGCTTGCTGGGACGTATGGTTTCGGCTTATCTTGATATGCCCTTTGAAAAGAATACGGCGGAGCTTCTCGACAGCGAAGAAAGCTCGTTTATGGAATATTTTGCCGCTGTGTTTATCCGTGAATTTTCAAAAATAATGAAAAGCGGTATGCTTTCGGGGTATACTTCCATTGAGGAAAACACCAATTCAATGCAGGGCAGTATACTTTTCTCTGAAAATATACGGCGTAATCTTGCTCATCGTGAGCGACTATATGTCCGCCATGATGTCTTTACTCCAGACAGAGCCGAAAACCGCCTTATAAAGACTGCGGCGGTGGTGCTTCTGAAACTTGTGGACAGCCATAAAAATCAGCAGGAGCTTAAAAAAATCATTATTCAGCTTGATGAAGTGAAAATATGCGATAATGTTGAGCGTGATTTTGCGGCTTGCATAAATACGAGAAATGCAAAAAAATATACGGCGGTTCTGAATATCTGCCGAATGGTTCTCCAGAGGAACAGCAGCGGATATTTCGGAAAATATGTAACAAACGCAGTTTTCTTTTCCATGCAGGAAATTTTTGAGGTCTATATCTCAAAGCTTGCCAAGGCTGCCCGTGAGGGTAAGGTTGTAAAGGCACTTTCCAAGGCGGGTTATCTGTGCAGGGAACGCAAATTTTTCCCATTAAATCCCACAATTTCCCTGTACGAAAGCGACGGCAGTATTTACTGTGTAGGCAATGCAAAGTGGCAGCATATCGCTTCTGCCAACGAGATTAACCCCGATGACATTGCAAAGCTTTATGCGGCGGCTGAAATGACAGCCAGTGACACGGCAGTAATGATTTTTCCCTCATACGGCAGTATTCCCGATGTGGAACTTGTATTCGACTTTGGCAGAAATGTCAATCTGATTATTGAATTTGCCGATTTTTCCGAGGGCAGCGAAGTGGCAGAGTTCATCTGCGAGGTTGACGAGGAAAATGAGGGTATAAGCGAATACGAGGGCTATGGTGAAATTGAGGACGGCGAATTTGTTGCAGTTGTGGGTAAGCAAATGGCTGAGCCTATGGAATTTCCTGTTGAGGAAAAAGAAAAAATCCCCGAAGTTACGGCTGAACCCGAAACTGCGGAGATTGCAAAAGCTCCCGAAAAGAAACGTATTAAAATTGTCAAGCGTAAGAGATAACTAATACCGCCTTGCCGAATAAGCAGGGCGGATTATATATGAGGTAGATTTATGGCTATAACAGTTAATATTTATTACAGCGGAATAAACGGAAATGCCCGAAAATTCGCAGAGGAAATGATTTCAAGCGGAATTGTGGAACAAATCCGTGGGGAAAAAGGCAATTTAAGATATGACTATTTTCTGCCTATGGGCGATGATGAAACGGTGCTTCTGATTGACAGCTGGGAAAATCAGACTGCTATTGACGAACATCACCGCTCCCCTATGATGAGCAGAATTATTGAATTGCGGGAAAAGTACGATTTGCATATGAAAGTTGAGCGATATTTAGATGATTCATCAATGCCCCAAAGGGATAAGGATTTCATCAGAGAGTGAAAGGAAATGCGGATATTATGGCTTTTGTAAATGAAAAATTAACACCTGAGCAACAACAAGAAGTTAATTCATGGGAAATCAGTTATCCTCGTTGTGGAATGGGAAAGATATTAAAAACTGATATACTTGTGAATCCTTGGTACTGGACTGTCGATAAAGAAAGAAAAATTTATCTTTTTGGAATATATTACCTCAGGGATTATTTTGAAGAACGTCTTTTTGTATTCATATGGAAAAATAAACAATATCTTGTGCAATTCAGATATAGATTTGAGGATGGGAATACGCTTGTCTGGGATACTCCTGAACATTATGCGTGTAATAACATTTCTTTTCCATACAGTACCGAAGAAGGATTTATTGACGATTTACGATCTGCTTTAATTGCATATGGAGAATACGGAACACCAGATGAAAAAATCAATACAAAATGTAATTTTTAGAAAATACAAACAAAAAACCCCGATTCGCAAGACATCGGGGTTGATTTTATTCAATTATTCAGCAGCGTTAAGCTTCTTAGCAAGCTGAGCCTTCTTTCTTGCAGCCTTGTTCTTATGCATAAGACCCTTAGCGCAAGCCTGGTCAACCTTCTTAACAGCGAGCTTGATAGCCTCTGCCTTATCAGCAGCACCTGTAGAACAAGCGATGTCAGCCTTCTTGAGAACTGTCTTGAGGTTTGTTCTTCTGGACTTGTTAGCAGCAGCCTTAGTTGCGTTAACCTTAACTCTCTTCTTTGCAGATTTAATATTTGGCATAATTGCACCTCCCGATTTTTTCCACGGATAAACCGCAGTATATTACATATTTTATACATATCAGTTACGATATGCGGCAGCTGCAACGCACAGCTACCCACTGAGACATTAATAATTATACCATTATTTGTCGGAAAAATCAATAGTGAAAAATGAAAAACATAACGAATATTTGTATTTGAAATATAGCAATATTCACAAAGGAGGGCTTATGAACATCAGAACAGACCTTGCAATGGAGCAATTCAACGAGGATAATCTGCCTGAGGGAGTGAAGAAATTCCGTCGGGGAAATGCATTTTCCATAACTGAAATCGTAATCGAAAATGACAATCACCGTGCCTCTTTAGGCAAAGGAAAAGGGCGGTATATCACCCTTGAAAGCGACAATTTAAGCCGGTACTGTGCCAATTATGAGACTATGACACGGGAACTTGCAGAGGAACTGAAATCTATGCTGCCCGAGGGCGAAATCCTTGTGGCAGGGTTGGGCAACAGAGATATAACCCCCGACGCAATCGGACCTTGGACAGCTGAAAAAGTCCTTGCTACCCGTCATTTCAAAGAGGAACTCAGTGAAAATGACGATGATTTTCTTCGCTCGCTCCGTTCCGTCAGCTGTCTTGCAGGTGGAGTTCTCGGTCAGACAGGAGTTGAAACGGCAGAACTGATAAAAGCTGTATGCCGTGAAATAAAGCCGTCAGCAGTTGTGGCTGTGGACGCTCTTGCCTGTTCCGATACAAATCGGCTCGGACGGACAATTCAGATAAGCGACAGCGGAATATCCCCCGGAAGCGGTGTGGCAAATTCCCGAAAAGAGCTGTCGGCGGCAACTCTCGGAGTGCCTGTTATTGCAGTAGGTATTCCCACGGTTGTGGATATGCACACGATTTTGCGTAGTCTGTGGGAGAGCATTCCCGATAACACACCGAATATGATGGTAACTCCACGGGATATTGACCGCCTTGCAGAACGTGGCTCAGAGCTTATAGCCTGCGGAATTAACCTTGCATTGCAGCCTGCACTTTCCTTTGAAGATGCAAGAGGAATTTATTAAGGACGGTGGAATTTATTTCTGCCGTCTGTTTTGGGTATGTTGGTATTTTGCAGGGACTGCCATTTTCCGAAGAAAAAGGCAGGAGAAAAATCTCCTGCCGTATCTGATCAATATGCAACAGTTGTTTCTGTTGTTTCCTCTGATGTTGTATCTGTTGAAGATTCATCAGCCGTTGTAGTTGAATAAGCGTAAGGCGAAGTGGTGAGAGCCGGGTTTTCCTGTCCTATATCTGTCTTTTCATCAATGTAGACAGTAACAATGAAACCGTCGATATTATTTCCTGAAATATCATATCTTATACCGGTGGGAACAGGTACATTTGTAACATCTGCACCGTCCTCGGAAGGGTAGAAGAATATTTCGTAATCATTACCGTACTCGTCCTTGGTGTTAAGGTGTTCGCCGCCATAGGTGTAATTGCTGCGGAGAAGTTCAATATATTCCTCAAGGCAGAGGTTGTTATTCTTCATATACATTGCATGAGGCTTGCCCACATAGCGGAAATGCCACGGTTCACTGCGGTATTTTGTAACAGATTCCTTTTCTTCAGTATATCTTATAATAAATCCATATTTGTAACAATTTTCGTTAAGCCACTGGAAATCCCCTGTGCCCTGATAGTCATAGCCCGCAGTTTCGCTGAAATCGAAAGCAAGTCCTGTTTCGTGTTCGCTGAATCCGGGGAGTGCTACAATGGGAGCTTCGCCGTCACCTGCGGTATTTGCGGAGAATTGGTCGTAAAGCTGCTGCTGGAATTCCTTTGTACGATGTGCTCCGTAGACGATGAGGGTATCATTTCTGTAGATGTTATACCAGTCATCAACCATTTTTGCAAGTGATTCATATGTGTCCGCCAGTAATTTATAGTCATAATCCACTGCTGTAAATGTAGAGCGTCCTGCTTCATCATTTTTCGTCATGATGCTTACAAGGTTTTCTTCTCCTGTACTGAAATACTCATGGTCGTTATTGACGAGTATGAGATTTCCGCTGAATTTCATTTTTGTATTAATGGAAGTGGGAGTATATACAATTTTATCCGGGTCAATGGCTTCCGAGGGATCGGGTATATCGATATCTTCTATAATTGACGCTTCGTTGTTTGTAGAGGGGATAACCTTTACATTGTCAATACAGTTTTTGCCGAGAAATACAGAAGTACCGATAATAACAGCACATATAACAAGCTCGACAGTTGTTTTGGCTTTGTTTATACTTTTTTCTTTGCTGATGTCTTTAGGCATAAATGTCAGCTCCTGTAAAAATTTTCTACACAAGTATGTATTGCTATTATAACACGAAACTCTGAAAAAATACAGAGTTTTAATAAAAATTTCTTTATTTATCAGCGAATTGCACAAAACATAGCTGTAGAATGCTTTTTGATTTGTACTTAAAAGAAAAATATTCCAGGCACATTAAATTAATATATGCAAATTAATTTTAGGTATTGCAAAAAAACACGGAAAATGATATAATAATTATAGGTAATCTGCGCTCCGATAACAGGGCGGTTTTATGTGTAAGGGAGGATTCGTTATGATATGCAGTGCTTGCGGAACAGAAAATGAAAATGGTTTTAAATTCTGCGTAAAATGCGGAAATAATATGGAAAATCCCTCGGAAGTAAATTACGAAGCTGTGGATAGGGGGAATTATCACTCCGAGGAGGAGAATTCTGAAAACAGCAGCGGATTTACATTAAATGAAGATACATTTGTTATAAGGGACAGTGCACCCGTTGAACAAAAAAATTCTTTATATACTTCTGATGAGCTTAATCAGTCAGAGGAAGAATTTGATTTCAGTATGTATGACGACCCTGCTATGTCATCTTTGCCTGTCACAAGTCAGCCAATGCAGAAGCCGGCGATGGGACAGCCAATGCAGCAGCCGATGCAAATGCAGCCTATGGCAGGCGGTCAGCCCATGATGTACGGACAGCCGCAGATAATAGGCTATGACCAGAACGGTATGCCCCTTTACGGTCAGCCCATGCAGCAGCCTATGTATGTACAGCCGCAGATAATAGGCTATGACCAGAATGGTACGCCCCTTTACGGTCAGCCAATGCAGCAGCCCATGTATGCACAGCCGCAGATAATAGGCTACGACCAGAACGGTATGCCTCTTTATGGTCAGCCAATGCAGCAGCCCATGATGTACGGACAGCCGCAGATACAGCCTGTTGGCGGAGTTCCGATGCAAGGTATACCTGCCGCTCCACAGCAGAATGTACAGAAGGAAGAACCTGCAAAGCCGAAAAACGACGAAAAGCAGGCGTTCTGGGATTTCTTTGGTGAGGGAAGCAAGAAAGAGAAAGCTCCCAAAAAGGAAAACGACTTTTTTGGAAAGGCTGAACCTGATCCCGTTATCCCCGAGGATCCTTTTGCTGATATCGACAACAGACGTAAAAAACGTTTGCAGGAGAAAATGAAATCAGGCGGCGTTATGGGCGATATGCCCGTGGTTGACGGCAGTAAGCTTGAGAAGAATGACTCAAGCAGAATAAATAATCTTTATATGCGTCAGGTCAAGGATAGTTCATCTGCCGACCTTACAGCAAGTGCAGGAAAAGACCACAGCGGCAGCATGGATGAAACACGGGAGGTTGATGCATCACTTCTGTCGGAAAATCTCAATGTGAAATCAAGGGTATCAATGGGTTACACTGAAAGTGTAAATGCTGATGATATCCAGGAGGCGGTACACCAGCACAGTGAAGCTATGATGTCACAGGATGTACATGCTGTTGAGGCTTTGCCGAAGAAGAAAAATCCTTACGAAAGTGAGATTGACAAAATCGAACTTCCTGAATATATGCAGGCAAAAAAGACTCATCATGAAAAAAAGACTGAAATACCGTCTTTGCCCGAATTTTAATGATATAAATGAGCTGGCTCATTTAAATATGGGGGAACCCAAATAAAAACAAAGGAGAAAAAGAAAAATGAAGAAGTTACTGGATGAATTCAAGGTGTTTATTACCAAGGGAAACATTATTGATCTGGCTATCGGTGTTATTATCGGCGGAGCTTTCTCAGGACTTGTTACCTCTCTGCTTGACAATATCATTTCGCCTATTCTTGGTTTCTTCAGCTATGGCGGAATTAACGGTTTCTCAATCACACTCTGGAAAGCAGAGCTGAGAATCGGCGCTTTCTTTATGGATGTTATAAACTTCCTTATCATGGCTGCTATTGTTTTCCTTATGATGAAGGCTGTTAATGCACTCATTAACAAGATGAAGAAGGAGCAGCCCGCTGCACCTCCCAAGCCTTCAAAGGAAGAGGAACTTCTCACAGAAATCAGAGATCTTCTCAAGGCACAGGCTGAATCAAAGGGTGAGTAATTTACATACTGAATAATTCGGATTTTAAATCCAAATAAGAAAAACAAAAAGGGGACGTTTAAGCAGACTACCCGTATAGAAGTATTATGTAAATTTAGTGGGGAAACTTTCTGAAGAAAGCTTTCCCCCAATAATTTACGTAAATACTTCCGTATGGACATTCTGCTTAGAGCGTCCTCTTTTTTATAGGATTGCTTTAAAAATCAGATTTGCTCCGATACATAACAACATTCCCACAGCTGTAGGAAGTAAAATGGAAAGAGCCGTCCATTTCATACTGTCTGTTTCCTTTTTTATTGTAAGGCAGGTTGTTGCGCAAGGGAAATGACATATTGTCATAATAAGCATACTTACTGCCGTACCTGTTGTCCAGCCATTGGCGGTTAAAAGCTCCCGAAGCGATGATATATCGCTCATATCCACAAGACTTCCCTGCGAAAGATACGACATGAGAATTATTGGCACTACTATTTCATTGGCTGGGAAACCGAAAATAAATGCAGCAAGTATAACACCGTCAAGTCCCATAAGCTGCCCGAGGGGATCAAGAAAATCTGAAATAACCGACAAAACTGAATTGCCGCCGATGGTTATATTTGCTCCCAGCCATATGAGTAATCCGCAGGGGATAGCAGCTGTGCAGGCTCTGCCAAGTACAAATATGGTTCTGTCAAGAAATGAATGTACAAGAACACGGCATATCTGCGGTTTTCTGTAAGGTGGCAGTTCGAGGGTATATGATGAGGGAGTGCCCTTTAATATGGTTTTTGACAGTATAAATGATCCTCCAAGGGTAACTGCTACACCAAAAAGTATCACTCCCAGAAGCATTGCTGCCGACAACAATGAGCCGCCTATACCTTCCGCCGTTACGAAAAACAAGGTTATAACGGCGATTATAGTCGGAAATCTGCCGTTGCATGGGGTGAATACGTTTGTAAGTATGGCTATTAATTTTTCTCTTGGAGAGTCTATAATGCTGCATCCTGTAACTCCGCAGGCGTTGCAGCCAAGTCCCATAGCCATTGTGATTGCCTGCTTTCCGCAGGTTCCCGAGCATTTGAAGCAGCGGTCGAGATTAAATGCAATTCTTGGTAAATATCCAAAATCCTCCAGTAGTGTAAAAAGGGGAAAAAATATTGCCATAGGCGGCAGCATTACCGATACAACCCAGGCAAGCACCTTGTAAATACCCTGTATCAGCAGACTTTCAACCCATAGTGGGGCATTTACAGAGAAAAGCCATTCTGACATTTTATCTCCAAGAGAGAAAAGCAGACTGCTCAGCAGTTCAGAGGGGTAATTTGCCCCTATGGCGGTTATCCATAGAATAATCCCGAAAAGAAGCAGCATTATTGGAATACCCGTTTTTTTCTTAAGGAAAAGGCTGTCAAGGCGGCGGTCAGTTCTGTCGGAACTGCCTTTCGGACAGCTTACGGTCAATGAGGCTATTTCAGCTGCTTTCCGGGAAATAGCCTCTATGTTATCTTCATTTTCAATAATGTATTCAGAGTTGTTTTTTTGTGTGTTCTCCGATGTCAGCACATCCTTCAGAGTCCGGCACAGTTCATCAAGTCCACGCTTGCTTCTTGCCGAGGTAAAAACAACAGGAACGCCTAAAAGCTCGCTTAATTTTTCTCTGTCGATTATACAGCCTTTTTTCTCTGCTTCGTCAATGAGATTTACACATACAATAGTTTCAGGCATGGCATTTATAATTTGCAGTGCAAGGTACAGATTTCGTTCAAGGCATACTGCGTCGCATACCACAATGGCACAGTCAGCCTTTCCAGAAAGGATAAACTGCCGTGCGGCTTCTTCCTCCGCAGATGCCGCACGGAGGGAGTACGTTCCCGGGACATCGGTTAATGTAACAGATATATTATCGTATTCAAACCGTCCCTCGGCACAGGAGACAGTTTTTCCAGCCCAGTTGCCAGTATGCTGGTCAAGTCCTGTCAGTGCGTTAAACACGGTTGATTTTCCCACATTGGGATTTCCTGCAAGAACTGCGGTATATTGTCTGATTTCGTTATTCATAGCAAATCCTCCCATCAGGTGCACAATTCATTATATGGGGGATTTTGTCGTATTATGAAAAAGAGCCGAAGAAAATCTTCGGCTCATATACATTATTTCTTGATATTTTCAAGCTTTGCAAAGTAAAGCTCTGAATACTGCTTGAATTCGCTGCGGAATTTTTCGTCGTTTGCCTTTACATCACTGAAATATGCGTGGATATTTGTCTTTTCATCAGTTTCGATAAGACATCCTGCAATATTTGAACAATGGTCTGAAATACGCTCCAGATTTGTGAGAACATCCTGGAAAATATATCCAAGCTCAACTGTACATTCGTCATTCTGAAGTCTGCGGATATGACGGTTTTTCAGCTCTGTACTCAGATTGTCAACAACTTCTTCAAGCGGCTCAACCTTGTGTGCAACAGTAAGATCGCCTGAAATATAGGACTCGAAGGCTGTGCGGATATTTTCTCTTATGGCGTCGGAAATAACAGTAATCTCGTTGATACATTCATCGGAGAACTTTATTCCTTTTTCCTTCATTTCAACTACGGATTCAATAAGGTTTACAGCGTGGTCGGAAATTCTTTCAAAATTACCCACACAGTGCATCATCTTGGACATTGTACGGCTATCCTTACCTGTAACGCTGTACTTTGCAACTCTTACAAGATAGCTGTTGATTTTGTCCTCGTATTTGTCGATTAAATCTTCATCGTCAATAACATTCTGTACTGATTTTTCATCGTAGCCTGTAATGAGAAGTCCGATAGCCTCGTCAATGGATTTCTGGGTAAGCTCTGCCATATCTATTGCGACTGTACGGCAAGCCTCAATGGCAATACTTGGTGTTGCCATAAATCTTCCGTCAAGTGCGGCGAATATGTCAATTTTTTCCGCAGGTTCGCCTGCTTTATCACGTACGACAAACTGTGAAAGCTTTACAAGCTGTTTGGCGAAGGGCATAAGCACCAATGTTGCAAGAACATTGAATACAGTGTGCATTGCGGCAATTCCCATATAGCCTGTAGGCTGTGCCATAAATTCACCGAAAGAGGGAATTGTATTTGCAAGTATAAGTGCAATTGGCAGGAAAATCAGTGTGCCGAGGGTGTTGATTGCAACGTGGATAACAGAAACTCTCTTTGCGTCCTTGTTAACGCCGATTGAGGAAATAAGTGCTGTAACGCAGGTACCGATGTTAAAGCCCATAATAAGGGGGAGCGCCATTTCGTAGCTGATTGCACCACCTGCTGTAAATGTCATAAGAATACCGATTGAAGCGGCTGAACTCTGGATAATTCCGGTAAATAAAGCACCGATAAGAACACCTAAAAGAGGATTGTTGAAAATAAGGAGAAGCTCCTGGAATTCAGGATTTTCTGCAATTTCCTCAACTGCTCCGCCCATTAAGTCCATACCTGTCATAAGTACGGCAAAGCCGACAAAAATACGTCCGATATCCTTTTTCTTTGCCTTCTTGCAGCCCATAATCATAAGTATACCGATAAGGGCGAGAATAGGGGAGAATGAATCGGGTTTCAGCAGCTTTAATAAAAATCCGCCGATACCGCTTGCACCGTCGCCGTCGCCTATGTCGTTAAGGCAGAGGAGCCATGCTGTAAAGGTTGTACCGATGTTTGCACCGAAGCTTACGGCAACTGTGTCGATAAGTGCCATAATGCCCGAATTTACAAAGCCTACGGTCATAACGGTCATAGCTGACGAGGATTGAATTGCAATTGTAATTACTGTACCTAAAATCAACGCCATAAAGGGGTTGGCTGTCATCTTTTTAAGTGCAGCCTCCATTTTTCCGCCTGCAAGTTTTTCAAGACCTGTGGACATTACGTTCATACCATAGAGGAAGAAAGCAAGTCCGCCAAGCATGGTGAACAGCTTGAAAATCAGATCCTGAATAGTAATTCCAAAGATTAAAGCATCGCCCATATTTTTACACCTCAAAAATAAAGGACTTCCGAAATCAGTTTTCTTAAACAAAGTATTCCGTGAAGTCCCCTCAATATTTTATACTAAATTATATCATATTTCCTCATTATCCGTCAAGGATTTCAAGAAAATTTTACATAGATTTTACATTGCATGAATCAATATGGCAGCTTGAATTTTGAAACCTTCCATTTTCCGTCGGAGTCCTTTACAATGACAAATTCTCTTTCCTCTGTGTATGCTTCTCCGCCGAAGCTTGCACCGTCGTAGCTGTCAATAACTTTAAAACGGATTTCACCCTCATCTCTGCCTGTTATTTCCACAACCTCTGAACCCTCATAGAAAATATCGGAACCCCTTGCGCCGTTGAGACAATATACTCTGCCGCCCTGTTCCATATAGAGTTCGTCAAGGGTGTCATTGTAATTCTCGCTGAATACGCTGTGATAATCGGCTTTTACGTCGTCGAGAGAATTTATGCCCTCGTCAGTTATAAGGAAAAACTGCCAGCCGTACTTGTTTGAGAAATATTCCGATGTATCAAGGCTGTAAGGAGAGCCTACAGTGAATTTCCACTCCGTTTCGCATGCTTTTTCAAATAGTTGCTGTGCTGCCGCTATTACATTTTCGTCAAGCTGTTCTTCAAAGGCGGGAATATCTTCGGGCATTGTCAAATCCTCTGTTGGAGCTTCAGTGATGTTTTCTGTAACATCTTCTGCTTCCTCTGTGCTTTGTGGAACGGTTGCGGTAACATCGCCTTTTTCCGCTGTAGTTGTCACAGCCGGAGTGCTTTCGGAGCTTTCGTTTTTCTTGTCATTTTTCTTATCGCAGGCTGTAACAGTTGCCATAACTGCCATAGCTGTAATTATTCCGTATATTCTTTTCATAATTATTCCTCATCTTCATCAAGTATAAAATCAATTGTGCCGTCGCTTACGTTTACAGCTGCACAGAGTACCTGTACTGTATCGCCCAGTTCGTAGGAAACTCCGCTGAATTTTTCCGTAAGTGCCACAGGTTCGCTGTAGTCGTATACGCCCTCGGGGAGAGTGCGTATATGGACAAGTCCCTCCACGGAATTGCTCAGCTGTGCATAAAAACCGAACTCTGTCACGCTTGAAATCTTTGCAGTAAAGCTTTCGCCGATGTGCTGTTTCATATATTCAGCCTTGTAGATATCCTCGCAATCTCTTTCAACGGATACTGCACGGACTTCCGTTGCAGATGCCCTTTCAGCGGCATTTACAGCAAATCCGCTGTATCTCTTGTTAAGCCATTTTTCGTCATAGCCTGCAAGAACATCAGTTATTATACGGTGTATTGCAAGGTCGGAGTAACGTCTTATAGGGGATGTGAAATGTGCGTAATCGTCTAAAACAAGTCCGAAATGTCCCAGCGGTTCTTCCGAATATTTAGCCTTTGCCATTGAACGGAGTACCATCATATTGACTGCCTCGTATTTATCAGTGCCCCTTGTATTCTCCAGTATTGCCGCCGCATGGGCAGGCTTGAATTCCTGAAAATGGGGATACTCCACGTTCAGCTTTGTAAGCATTTCGCACAGTGACGCTGTTTTCTCCTCTGGGGGAGCTTCGTGGATACGATATACAAATGGTATCTTTTTCTCACGGGCAAGCCTTGCCGCTGCCTCGTTGGCACAGAGCATAAATTCCTCAATGATACGCTCTGATTTGCCTCTTTCACGGGGCACCACATCACAGCAGATTCCCTTTTCGTTGATTATCAGCTTACTTTCAACTGTTTCAAGCTCGGGGGCGTGACGCTGTTTTTTTCTTTCTATAAGTATATCCGCAAGCTGATTCATAAGTGTGATTTCTTTTTCAACACAGGTATATTTTGCCTTTATATCGTCGCTTGCTACGCCTGCAAGAATTGAATTTATCTCGGAATACACACCTTTTACCCTTGAACGGATAACCGCCTTGCCAAAACAATAATTTATCATTTCACCGTCGTCGCCCAGCTCCATAAAAGCTGTAAGTGTGAGTCTGTCCTCGTCGGGATTGAGGGAGCATATGCCGTTTGAAAGTTCTTTTGGGAGCATGGGAATAACCTTATCGGCATAGTAAACGCTTGTGCCACGGCTCATAGCTTCCTTGTCAAGAGCGCTGTTGCCCTTGACATAGTGTGAAACATCGGCAATATGAACACCTAAAATCCAGCCCTTATCTGTTTTTTCAACAGAGATTGCGTCGTCAAGGTCTTTTGATTCGCTGCTGTCTATGGTGAAAATCGCCATATGACGCAAATCCTCGCGGTTGTTGAAGCTGTACTCCTGCACGCCGCCCTCGGAAATTTTTCTTGCCTCTTTCAGTGCGTCCTCGGGGAATATTGTGTTCACACCGCTTGCGGCAATTACAGATTCCGCACAGGCTGCGGCATATTCAGAGCTGCCGAATACGGATACAATTTTCACCTTATGCTCGGCATGACGTCTGCCCCTGTAGACGATTTCTGCAAGGACTTTATCGCCTTCTTCGAAGGGGACGCTTTCCATCTTTGAGATAATCATGCAATTTCTTGACGCTATATCGGGAACGAGATAAAGTCCGCCGTCAACATATTCAATTACTCCCGTAAGCGTACCGCTGCCGAAGCTGAGGATATCTATAACCTCTCCCTCGGGCTCGCCGGAACGGGAGGGGATGTCCGTAATAAGCACACGGTCACGGGGCATTGCGCCAATCATGCACTTGCCGGGGATGAAATATTCCGTGCCGTCATCGGTAACAGCGAAGCCGAATGTGCGGCTTAAACGTGTAACCTCCGCCGCTTTGAATCCCATACGGGAACAGAGTGCAACTTTCATTCCCTTGCGGACAGTGACAACGCCTTCGTCACGAAGCTCCGCAAAAGCCTGTACAAAGTTATCCCTGCCCGATTTTTTCGTGCGGCACTTTGTTTCAAGCTCGTTAAGCGGAACAAGCTTTTTTCCTGTGCTTAAATATGTGACGATTTTATTTTTGTAACTTTCAACAGTTACGTTGTCTTTTGTGTTTTTTATATTTTTTTTATTTGCCATTTAATAACTCCTTATGGGGTTTGTAAAACCGATTAAAACAGCCCCATGACATAGGTCACGGGGCTGCTTCATTACTTGTTTGTGAAGATCGGGATGATATTTACTGCAAGTGTGATAATGAAAAGAATGATACCTGCTGTTCTTGTAGTTCTTCCAAGAACTGCTTCACGGCTTCTGCTTTCGTTCTTTCCGTAGAATGAATCTGAACTTGCACCTGTGAGAGCAT
Organism: Ruminococcus sp.; assembly: GCA_017558505.1. Lineage (GTDB taxonomy): Bacteria > Bacillota > Clostridia > Oscillospirales > Ruminococcaceae > Ruminococcus. The sequence goes on from JAFYUM010000006.1 coordinate 116,542, forward strand.
TTGTCATACTGTCTCCCGATTTATTCTCCTGCATAAGGCAGAGAATAACGATAGCAATACAAGCAACGAGGAGAACAGCTCCTCCAATAATTTCCAGTAACTCCATGATTAACCTCCATATAACTTACATTTTCAATATTCGTCAGCGGTTTGCAATAAACCGCACTGCATTCAATTAGCATATATCATTATACCACAATTGAAATTGTTTTGCAAGGGTTTTCCCGAAAAATCCCCGAAATTTTTTTCTTGTTTTTTTGTGCATATGTTACAACACATTTGAATATAATGGAAAGAAGATAAATTTGCGGAGGGTATCATGAAAGACAAGAACATATCAATACAGCCGAAAACGAATCATTCCGTTATTATGGAAAACCGACGTACAATGACTATATCGGGTATAACAGATGTTGACAGCTTTGACGAAAAGGCAATTGTTCTTTTTACGCAGCTGGGCGAACTCACTATAAAGGGCAGGGAGCTGCATATCGACTCTATGAGTGTGGAAACAGGCGATATGGTGATTACAGGGGATATATGGTCTGCGGTATACGGCGACCGTGACAGGAAAAAGCCTGTTTCCGCTATCGGGAGGCTATTCCGATGAATGTACCCGAAACATTTTTTACCATAAGCGAGGAACTGCGGCTTTTTTTTCTTTCATGTGCCGCAGGCGGAATTTTCGGGATATATTATGATGTTTTCCGCACTCTGAGGCTTACTGTTCCCCATCATGGCTTTTTTGTATTCCTTGAGGATGTGGCGTTTCTGGCGACATATGCTCTTTTTCTCTCTGCTTTTGCTTCGGCAGAGGCTCGTGGAGAGCTTCGGGCATATTACGCTCTGGGAGGAATGCTGGGATTTATCCTTTACTACTTCACTATAGGAAAATTTGTTATGCGCCTTATGGCAAGAATAACATCATTGATTAAAACTGTCTTAACTATGATTGTTAAACCTGCTGTATTCGTTGTGGGTAAATTTGTAGGAATTACCAAAAACGCTGTTAAATCAAATAAAAATGCTTCACAGCACTTGCAAAATAACAGTGAAATATAGTATAATAATATGTGTATATATTGAATGAAAAGAGTGTGAAAAAAGTGTCTTCATCAAAACGAAACAGTAAGAAGGATAAAAACCAGAATAACAAGAATAAAGGCTTGTTCAACAGCATGCTGTTCAAGCTGCTTGCCGCTTCTGTTATTATTGGTTGCGTCGTGCTTTTTGTGACTACAGAAACTGACTGTATGGACAAGGAAGCGGAGCTTGCTGCTTTACAGGCACAGATTGACGCTTACAATATGGAAAACGCTGAATTGCAGCGTACTCTCGACAGCGATGACCTCTCCGCATATATGGAGCGTATCGCTCTGGAAGAAAGAGATTACGCCTACCCCGACGAACGTAGATTTTATGACACCTCAAGAGACTGACTTTATCAGAGAACAAAGGATATTATAATTTAAGGAGATAAAAATACATATGCAGCTTGAAATCGGAAAAATTTACACAGGCAAAGTAAAGGGAATCGCACAGTATGGTGCTTTCGTCGATATTGACGGCGGCGGCACGGGTATGGTGCATATTTCCGAGGTTTCCAATACCTTCGTCAACGCTATCCGCGACCATCTCACAGAAGGTCAGGAAGTAAAGGTTAAGGTTATAGGTATCAACGAGCAGGGAAAGGTGAGCCTTTCAATCAAAAAGGCGGAATCTCCTGCAGAGGACGGCGAAGCCTCCGAGAAGAAGCCCTTTAAAAAAGACCGCAGACCTAAACCAAATATCTATGAGCCGAAGAAGTCTATTCCCCAGTCAGAAATGACTTTTGATGATATGCTTGCACACTTCAAGCAGTCCAGCGAGGAACGCATCTGCGACCTCAAACGCAGTACTGACAGAAAAAACGGCACAAGAAGAAAGTAATTATAAGAGTATCTCAAAAACCTTTTGAGAAAAAGCAGTTATGTACGTCATCTGCTTTTTCTTTAATCGAACGTTTTTTATAGATATCAGTAATCCCCTTGACTATAGCAGTTGAGGGGGTTTTTGTGCATTTCGACGTATTTAGACAGGAGAAATTGTGTTTATCGTCATATTCTATTGACATAGTTTTACGGATTTGCTATAATTATGTTATCTGTAAAGAAATTACCCTCTCAATGGAAAATGAAAATTATGAAAAGAGATAAATTCAAAAGGCTTATATCCCTTGTACTTGCGTTATTACTTGTAATCAGCCTTACGGCAGGTTTCGGCATTGTGTGGTATCGTTACTACAGCGATACAATCGTGTTGCCTTACTACAGACGCGGCAACTGGGTTCTTATAAGTATATACTGTCTGCTTGTGTGGATTTTTTTCAGAATATACGGCGGATTCAAACTGGGATATCTGAAAAAGACAGATATGCTCTACTCACAGCTTATTTCAATAGCCTGTGTTGATGTTGTGGCTTATTTCCTTATAAGTCTTATAGGACGGCATTTCCTTGCTGTTACACCAATGCTTGTACTCACTGCGGCAGATTTCGGATTTATATCGCTGTGGACATTGCTTACCAACAGGATTTATTTCCTTATATATCCCCCGAGAAAGCTTATAATCCTCTACGGAAGTCGTCAGGCTGCTTCTCTGGTGCTGAAAATGAGTCAGCGTGTGGATAAGTATATGATATGCGAGTCTATAAGCATAAGTGAGGACGAAGAAAAAATAAGGGAACTCATTCTAAAGTATGAAGGTGTAATTATATGCGATATTCCTGCGGAACAGCGTAATAACTATGTCAAATTCTGCTATGAAAATTCGCTCCGTTCGTATATAGCACCGAAAATTTCCGATATTATTATAAGAGGAGCCGACGATATACGTCTGTTTGATACCCCTCTGCTCCTCAGCAGAAATTATGGTCTTGACTTTGAACAGCAGCTTATAAAGCGTGCTTTTGACATTGTATTTTCAGCCGTACTGCTGATTATTCTCTCGCCTGTTATGCTTGTTTCAGCGGCTGCTGTAAAGCTTTACGACGGAGGCCCTGTACTTTACAAGCAGAAGCGTCTTACAATTGACGGAAAAGAATTTGATATATACAAATTCAGAAGTATGATTACCGATGCTGAGAAGAACGGCGGAGCCCAGCTTGCATCCGATAATGATCCGCGTATAACGCCGGTGGGTAAAATCCTGCGTAAAATAAGACTTGACGAGTTGCCGCAGCTTCTGAACATTCTCAGAGGGGAAATGTCTGTTGTGGGACCTCGTCCCGAACGTCCCGAATTGACGGAGCTTTATAAGCAGGAAATGCCTGAGTTCGGATTTCGACTCAAGGTAAAGGCGGGTCTTACAGGCTATGCACAGGTGACGGGAGTTTATGATACATCTCCCTATGATAAGCTTAAAATGGATATGATGTACATTGAGAATTATTCTTTAAGACTTGATTTGCAGATAATTCTCATGACTATAAAAATCATGCTTTTTCCGCCCGAAACCAATGCTCATGACAGCAAGGGTATTCTGACGGAAAACAAAAACGATACGAAAGGGAATTAAAGAAGCTTTATGAAGATTACAGCAGTTATTATGGCAGGCGGCAAGGGCGAAAGATTCTGGCCTAAAAGCCGTATTTCACATCCGAAGCAGTTTCTCTCCCTCACCTCTGACGGGGAAACAATGATACAGAAAACAGTAAAAAGACTTCTGCCCATTGTAGATGCGGAGGATATATATATTTCGACAAATGAAATGTACCGCCACCTTGCGGAGGAACAGTTGCCACAGATACCGAAGGAGAATATTCTCTGCGAACCTGCACCGAGAAATACAGCACCATGTATCGCTTTTTCAGCAGCTGTTATCGGCAGAAAATACGATGACGCTGTTATGATGGTTCTTCCTTCCGATCACCTTATCGGAATTGAAGATATATACGTAAATACACTGAAAAAGGCTGTTTCTGTGGCTGAAAATGGAAATAATCTCGTTACAGTCGGTATTACTCCCACATATCCCGAAACAGGCTACGGCTATATTAATTTCGGTAAGGAGAGCGGTGATGCTTACGAGGTTGAACGATTTGTTGAAAAGCCAGACCTTGAAACTGCGGAAAAATATCTTGCATCGGGAAAATATCTCTGGAACAGCGGTATGTTCATCTGGAAGATTTCTTCAATCATGAACAATATTCAGAAATTTATGCCTGAGGTTTACAACGGTGCCGTTAAAATCGGTGAGGCATTCGGAACAGCAGATTTCAACGAGGTTCTTGAAAGAGAATTTACAGCTATGCCCAGCGAATCTGTGGATTTCGGCATTATGGAAAAGGCTGAAAACATCTTCACTATCCCTGGCAGCTTCGGCTGGGATGATGTAGGTAGCTGGCTTGCTGTGGAACGTATCAACGATACCGACGAAAACAACAATTGCATTGATGGCAATGTAAGCTGTGCTGATGTGAAAAATGTTACAATATGCGGCGGAAAGCGACTTATTGCCGCTGTAGGCGTGGAGGATCTTATCATTGTCGATACAGACGACGCTGTCCTTGTATGCTCCAAAAACAGCACACAGGATGTAAAGAAAATCATCGCTGACCTTAAGGACAGAGGCGAAAATAATCTTCTTTAGGAGATACACTATGAAAAACGCACTTATAACGGGTATAACGGGACAGGACGGCTCTTATCTTGCGGAACTGCTCCTTGAAAAGGGATACAACGTATACGGCATATGGCGTAGAAAAGCCACTGTTGATTACGGCAACATCGCCCACCTCAAAGAACGGATAACACTTATCTACGGAGATATGACTGATCCCGTTTCACTTATTTCAGCTATGAAGATTTCACAGGCTGACGAAGTATACAATCTGGCGGCACAGTCATTTGTGTCCACAAGCTGGGATACGCCTATTGCTACAGCTGATATAAACGCTGTGGGTGTTACAAATATGCTGGAGGCTATCCGCATAGTCAAGCCCGAAGCGAAATTCTATCAGGCTTCAACTTCTGAAATGTTTGGTCTGGTGCAGGAAACTCCCCAGACTGAAAAAACACCGTTTTATCCGAGAAGTCCCTACGGAATAGCAAAGCTTTACGGTCACTGGATTACAAAGAACTACCGCGAAAGTTATGGTATGTTTGCCTGCTCGGGTATACTTTTCAACCACGAAAGCGAAAGACGTGGACTTGAATTTGTAACACGGAAGATAACCGATGCCGCCGCACGTATAAGCCTTGGCTTGCAGGATTGTGTGGAGCTTGGAAATCTTGACGCAAAGCGTGACTGGGGACATTCAAAAGATTATGTAAAGGCTATGTGGCTTATGTTGCAACAGGATAGTCCTGATGATTATGTCATTGCAACAAACGAAACAAGAACTGTCCGTGAGTTTGCGGAAACAGCATTCCGCTGTGTCGGAATTGACGTTGAATGGCAGGGCGTCGGAGTTGATGAAATCGGTGTAAACAAGGCTGACGGTAAGACAATTGTGAAAATCAATCCAGAGTTCTTCCGCCCTGCGGAGGTGGATTTTCTTCTGGGAAATCCCGAAAAGGCTGAAAAAATCCTGAAATGGAAGCGTGAAATAAGCTTTGCGGAGCTTGTGGAGCGTATGGTTGAAAATGATGTCGCTCATATTAAAAGCGAGAAAAAATAAAATATAAGGAATGAAAAATTATGAAAAACGGTGTTTTAGGAACAGAGAAGGGCGGCTATGACAAAAGAGATGTTCTGATGAAAATTGACGCTTATATGTCCCTTCTTAAAAAAATTCAGAAAGGTATTTCTTCCGCAGACGCTAAAGAGGCTCTTATTGATATAAAGAATATGCCCCTCAGATTAGTGCCTGAAAGCGAAGAAGGCTTTGCGGTAACTGATGTAACAGGTTATTGCACACAAATGGATTATAATATAGTTGCTTATTTCAAGCAGCCATGAAGGAGGAATTGAAATGTTTCCGATCTTAAGATCGCAAAAGGGTGGTTACGATAAGGCAGAGGTTCTCGGCAGGTTTGAAGAATACTTTGTGCTGCTTATGGAAATCAAAAATGGATTATCAAAAGATGTTGCATTTGATAAGATGAAAGAGATAAAAGCAAAACCCTTACACAAAGTAAAAGAGGGATTTTTCAGTAAATCAGGTTTTTCCGTGGAGGATACGGATAATTACATTTCTGATCTTGAAAATCAGATTATTGACGCTTTAAGCAATGGAGATATGTAAATGAAAGTTTCATTCGATGCAGTACCTATAATTAATGGAAAAATGACTGGCGTAGGCTGGTGCGAGGTTGGTCAGACAACGGCAATGGCAAGACTTCACCCTGAGGACAGTTTCTACTACAGCTTCTTTTCCCGCAAGGACGATCACATAAAAATGAGCAAGCTTGCTCCATTTTCAAAGGACATAGGAGCACATATCGGGCATTTTTCTGGACTTGCATACCGTACAACAAGTCTTGTGTTGCCTGTGCCGTACAAGTGGTTTTTCGGTAAGGATATGGATATAACTCACTTCTTCAATTATATCGCTCCCCCCGGAGTTCACGGAAAAACTGTAATAACCGTTCATGATATGGTGTATAAGTCAATTCCCGAAACTGTCCGTGGACGTACAAGAAAAGTTCTTGAAACTGGTCTTGAAGCTTCAATGGAAAGAGCTGATATGATTGTTACCGTTTCAGAGTTTTCAAAGTCTGAAATTATACGTTATTACCCACAGCATGAGCATAAAATCCGTGTTGTTCCCTGCGGTGTTGATCTTGAAAAATTCAAGCCCTGTGAGGATGAACAGCGTATAGCAGAGGTAAAGGAAAAGCTTGGAATAGACGGGGATTACTTCCTCTATCTCGGTACTATCGAGCCAAGAAAAAATCTTGAAAGACTTATTACAGCCTACGATATGTTCTGCAAGCGTGTGGAGAATGCTCCGAAGCTTGTGCTTGCAGGAGGTAAGGGCTGGCTTTATGATGCTATTTTTCAGCGTGTTACAGATCTGAATTTAACAGACAAAGTGCTTTTTACACAATATATTCCAACAGAGGATATAAACCCTCTTATGTGCGGTTCGCTGGCTTTTGTTTTCCCTTCTGTCTATGAGGGCTTCGGTATGCCACCCCTTGAGGCTATGGCATGCGGTGTTCCCGTACTTACAGCTGATGCGGCTTCACTTCCCGAGGTTACAGGAGATTGTGCCGTATACTGCGATCCCTATTCAGAGGAAACAATTGCAGAGGGACTTTATACCCTCTGGAGTAGTCCGGAATTAAGAGCAGATTTAAGCCGCCGTGGGCTTGAAAGAGCTAAAACTCTCACATGGGATCATTCTGCGGAGCTTCTCTATAACGTATATAAGGAGCTTATGAAATGAGAAAACTGAAAATACTAGAAGTAAATAAAGCTTATTTTCCCCATGTAGGCGGAATTGAAACACTTGTAAAGCAGTATTCGGAGGAGCTTGGACAGTTTGACGTGCAGGTGCGTACACTTGTCTGCTGTGACAATCGTGGAGGTTCAATAAGAGAACGTGTAAACGGCGTTCCTGTTATACGTGCGGCAAATTTCGGAACATATTTTTCCTGCCCCATTTCAACGCAGTTTGTAAAGCAGTTCCGCAGATTGTCGCAGAAAGCCGATGTAATCCACATTCATATGCCCTTTCCCCTTGCCGATTTTGCAATGCTTTTATCGGGCTTCAAGGGAAAAGTCGTACTTTCGTGGCACAGCGATATTGTCAAGCAGAAAAAGCTGCTTACCCTTTATAAGCCGCTTTTGAAATATCTTCTCAATCGTGCGGATATGATTTTTGTGGCTACAGAGGGCCATATTGACGGCTCTGATTTTCTCCCTGAATACAGGGAAAAATGCCGCATACTCCCATACGGCATAACTGTTGAGGATTACCTCAATATCGACAGAAAGCCTATTCTTACAGAAAAGCTTACGGACAAAAACAGCGTGAAGGTATTTTTTACAGGCAGACTTGTATATTACAAAGGCGTTGATGTGCTTTTGAAAGCTTTTCGTCTTGTAAACGGCTGTGAGCTTTTCATTGCAGGTACAGGTGAGCTTGAAGCGGAGCTTAAAGCATATGCAAAAGAACACAATATGGATGATAAAGTCCATTTTCTCGGATTTCTCCCCGATGATGAGCTGAAACAGGCTTATGCTGACTGTGATATTTTCGTGCTGCCCTCTGTGGCAAAAAGCGAGGCTTTCGGCATTGTTCAGCTTGAAGCTATGGTCTACGGAAAGCCGGTTATAAATACACTTCTTCCCTCAGGAGTTCCCCATGTGAGCATTCATCAGAAAACGGGACTTACAGTTCCGCCGTCGGATTTTGAATCTCTTTCAGCGGCTATTCTTGTTCTTGCAAGGAATCGGGAGCTTCGTGAAGAATACGGAAAAAATGCTGCTGACAGAGTTATGGAAAACTTCAACGAAAAGGACATTATCCGCAAGCTTTATGAATATCTTTCAGAGGGAATTGACAGATGAAAGCGCTTATAATCGGCGGCGGCGGATTTGTGGGCGGATACCTTGCAGATGAACTGAAAACCACCGGCTATGATGTGTATATCACCTGCCTTGAAAAGGTGGACTCCGCCTATGTGCAGTTTGCTCTTGATATACGTGAAAAAGACGATATATCCGCAATTCTTGATGATGTAAACCCTGATGTTATATTTCATCTTGCGGCACAGAGCTCTGTGGCTCTTTCGTGGAAAAATCCACAACTTACCGCTGAAATCAACATAATTGGAGCTATAAATCTCTTTGAGGCTGTCCGTGAATATGAGGGAAATCCCCGTGTTATCGTTGTAGGCTCAGGGGAGGAATACGGCTATATTTCAGAAAATGCCTGCCCTCTTAAAGAAACAGAGCCCCTTCATCCCGGGAATATATATGCCGCTACCAAGGCTTGTCAGGAGATGACAGCGGAAATATATGCCCGTGCATATAAGCTTGATATTGTAATGGTTCGTGCCTTTAACCATTCGGGACCAAAGCAGGACAGCATATTTGTAATATCTGATTTCTGCCGACAGATAGCAGAAATTGAAAAGGGCGGAAAATCCCCTGTTATAACTGTAGGAAATCTTTCAGCAATGCGTGATTTCACCGATGTCCGTGATATTGTACGTGGCTATCGTCTGCTTGCCGAAAAGGGAAAAAGCGGCGGGATTTACAATATCGGCAGCGGAAAAGCCGTTTCAATTCAGTATATTCTCGATACAGCGCTTAAACTTTCAACAGTTGAAATTGCTGTGGAAAAGGACGAAAAGCGAATGAGAGCCTCGGATATACCCATAATTGAAGCTGATACGACAAAAATTTATGGCGATACAGGCTGGAAAGCGGAAATTGCCGTTGAACAGACAATAGAGGATACACTTGATTACTGGCGGAAAAGGAACTGAATGATATGGATATGAAGCTTACAAATGAAAAAATGCGTACCTTTGGCGGTCATGAGCGTATAGGCGTACTCAATGCAGGCGAAAAGCTTACGGAATTCGGTGAAAAGCAGAATTCTGCCAATGAAGCCCTTGCCGCAAATATAAATGACCTTATAAAGCGTGTCTGCGCGCTGGAGGATAAGGCATTAAAGCACGAGGAGATTATGAAAACCCTTGCCAATGAACTGAACGGTTTCAAAAGGGAGCTTGACCGTGTAAGACTGTCAGAAAAGCTGAACTCAGGAGCAATTGAACGTCTTGACAAGGCTATGGATTTACTCAACAATAAGGAATAAAAAAATCTTGACATTTACGACAATTTGATGTATTATTATAGTATATCGACAAACAGCTAAAAATACCAACGGAAACGCTGATAAACGGCTGTTTCCGTTTTATTTTTTTAAGGGAACCTCTAAAAAACTCCCTCACAGCAAACTTTCTATGACAAACATCATTTACTGCGTTGCCAAACCTTGCAATACATCAAGTATTACTGCGTTTTGCCGCCTTGTAACTGATATTTGTCATATACGAAATTTCGCTTGTGTTCCGTTTTTTAAAGAACCCCTTATGCAAAAGAAAGGTGATGTAATGGATAATCTTTCAGAAAAGCTTATGGAGGAGCTTGAAAACCATACTGCGTTTACGATACCCATATTCGGCGGCATACCCGTCCCTGACTCCTGTGCTGTATCGTGGATTATCATTGCGGTGGTGGTGCTTCTTTCAATTATCCTCACCCACAATATGAAAAAAGTTCCGCAGGGCAAGCAATGCCTTATTGAAATCGGTGTTGAGTGGATGAATAATTTCTTTCTCGATACCCTCGGCCCTCATGGAAAAAAGTATCTGCCTATACTTGAAACCTTTATGATTTACATAGGATTTTCAAATATAATCGGACTTTTCGGCTTTGTTCCGCCAACTAAGGATATTAACGTAACAGTTGCCCTTGCGGTTATGGCTTCAGTGCTTATACAGGTTGCAGGATTTAAGGAGAAAGGCTGTAAAAAATGGGCGAAGGGATTTTTAGAGCCGATGCCTGCAATGCTCCCTATGAATCTGCTGGAGCTTGTAACTCGTCCCCTTTCAATGAGTATGCGACTTTTCGGTAATGTTTTAGGTGCATTCGTTGTTATGGAGCTTATAAAAATATGTATCCCAGGCGGTATTCCTGTGCCGTTCAGTCTTTATTTTGACATTTTCGACGGTGCAATTCAGGCATATGTATTTGTTTTCCTAACATCTCTCTTTATGGCAGAGGCTATTGAGGAATAATCAGATTATTTTGGCGGATAACCGCCGCAAATCAATTAATTAACTTAAATTCTGGAGGTATTTATTATGGGATTAGTTGCTATCGGTGCTGCTATTGCAGTTCTCACAGGTGTAGGAGCAGGCGTTGGTATCGGTATAGCCACAGCAAAGGCTGCTGAGGCTATCGCACGTCAGCCCGAAGCTAAAAAGGACATCAGAAGCGCAATGCTTCTCGGTTGTGTACTTGCCGAAGCTACTGCTATTTATGGCTTTGTTATCGCACTTCTCATCATTATTATGCTGGGCGGCAAATAAGACGGAGGATTTCCAATGCTTAAATTTGAATTCTGGAATATCTTCTGGACGGTATTCAACGTACTTCTGCTGTATGTACTGCTCCGTATATTCCTGTTTAAACCGATAAACAAAATGCTGGACGACCGCACGCAGGCTGTACAGAAGGACTACGATGAGGCTGAACGTGCCCGAAAAGAGGCTGAGGAGCTGAAAGCTGAATATGAGGTTTCGCTCAGCGAGGCAAAAGAGGAGGCTGCAAAGATACTTCGTAACGCCCATGAAGAAGCCGAGAACGAGCGTGCAACTATTATCCGCAAATCCCACGAGGAAGCGGAAAATATCGTTGCAGCCGCAGGTGAAACAATCGAAAATGAGCGTAAGCGTGTTATACGTCAGGCACATTCTGAAATTGCAGACCTTGCCGTTGAAGCCGCTTCAAAAATAGTGGGTGTAAATCTTGACGATGAGAAGAACCGTCAGCTTGTTGATGAGTTCCTTTCCGCAGAGGAGGGCGAACTGTAATGAAGGAAAATGCAAAAGCCTTTCTCAACGAGCTTCTTCGTCTTAATATAAGCCGTGAGGATATTGAAACGGCAAAGGGAGTTTTTTCAGCCTGCCCCGATGTAAAGGACACGCTTGCAAATCCCCTTATTACATACGACGAAAAGAGAATTGTAATCAAGCAGATTTTCCCAAAATCCCTTGAGCGTTCTGTGGCAAATGCCGCAAAATCGGGGATTATGGGCGAAATAGAGGATGTTTTCGATGCTTATCTTGACGCGCTTCTTGAAAAACAGAAAAGCATTAAGGCGACTGTCCGCTATGTAACCCCCCTGACTGAAAATCAGCAGGCGGAGCTTCGCCGTTTTATTATGGAGAAGTTTACCAAGGAAGATGTGGACATTGAGTATAAGCACGATCCTGATATTATCGGCGGATTTATTTTAAGTGCAGGTGATGTGGAATATGACCGCAGTTACCGCACAAGCCTCCGTTCTATTCGTAACAATCTCAAAAAGAAAGCCAACGAGGGCATTACAATAAGCGGCGGAGAATTGAAGTCAAAGGATATTATATCCGTTCTGAAAACGGGAATAAAGGATTTTGAAGTCCGCTCTGGAGCATCTGAAACAGGCTTTATCATCCGCCTGGGTGACGGTATCGCCCGTGTTCGTGGTATGAGTGGCGTAATGTACGGCGAGCTTGTAGAGTTTGAAACGGGTGTACGTGGTATCGTGCAGAATATCGAAAACGACTCTGTGGGAGTTGTACTTCTGGGGGAAGATTACGGTCTTACAGAGGGATCAACTGTTGTACGCACCTGCAAACGTGCAGGAATCGGCGTAAGCGATGAGCTTTTAGGCAGAGTTGTGGACGCTCTTGGCTGCCCCATTGACGGACAGGGACAGATACACGCTGAGGATTATTTTCCCATTGAGCGTGAAGCTCCCGGTGTTATCGAACGAAAATCCGTAAATGTACCATTACAGACGGGTATTCTTGCCATTGACTCAATGTTCCCTATCGGCAGAGGTCAGCGTGAGCTGATTATCGGCGACAGGCAGACGGGAAAGACATCAATTGCCATTGATACTATTATAAATCAGAAGGGACAGGACGTTGTCTGCATTTATGCGGCTATCGGACAGAAAACCTCCACCGTTGCACAGGTTGTGAATACCCTGAAAAAATACGGTGCTATGGATTATTCCGTTGTTATATCCGCATCGGCTTCCGAGCCTGCACCATTCCAGTATATCTGCCCATACTCCGCTACAGCTATTGCGGAATACTTTATGTCAAAGGGCAAAGATGTACTCATTGTATATGATGATCTTTCAAAACACGCTGTTGCATACCGTGCAATGTCACTTCTGCTTCATCGTCCACCCGGACGTGAAGCCTATCCGGGAGATGTATTCTATCTCCATTCAAGACTTCTGGAGCGTTCAAGTCGTCTTGACGACGAACATGGCGGTGGTTCCCTTACGGCATTGCCAATTATAGAAACTCTTGCAGGAGATATTTCTGCATATATCCCAACTAATGTAATATCAATCACTGACGGTCAGATTTTCCTTGAAAGCGAGCTTTTCAACTCAGGTCAAAGACCGGCGGTTAACTATGGTCTTTCCGTTTCCCGTGTAGGCGGTGCGGCACAGACTAAGGCTATGAAAAAAGCGGCGGGAAATCTCCGTATTGACCTTGCACAGTTCAAGGAAATGGAGATATTCACACAGTTTTCATCGGAGCTTGATTCTTCTACAGCGGAGCTTCTTGCCCATGGACGTATGCTTACGGAAATGCTGAAACAGCCATTATATAACCCACGCCCCCACTATGAGCAGGTTATTCTCCTCTATGCGGCACAGCACCGACTTTTCAGACACGTTTCACCAAAGGAGCTTAAAGAATATATATCCGAGCTTATGAGCTATATCAACAGCTACGGTCAGGATATAATTGCGGAAATTGAAGAAAACCGTGTGCTTACAGATGACCTTATGGAACGTATAGAGCGAATTGTAACGGCATTTGAGGAATAAGGTGATTTTATGCCGAATATAAGAGAAATCCACGAGAGGATTGAAAGTATAAATCAGATTTTGAAAATCACCAATGCTATGTATCTCATATCCTCTTCAAAGCTTAAAAAGGCACGAAAAGCCCTTGACTCCACGGAGCCTTATTTCTACAAATTGCAGGAAACTATCGAAAACGTGCTGGAGCATACGCCCCATATGAGGCAGATGTATTTCGACAGGCGTTCAGATATTCCCGAGGATAAGCGAAAAAGAGGATATATCGTAATTACTGGGGATAAGGGGCTATGCGGCAACTATAATCAGAATATTCTGCGTTATACCGATGAAAAGCTTGACGCTGTCCCCGACCTCAATAATTGCTATCTTTTTGTAATGGGACAGGTGGGAAGGCTTTACTATCAGCGGAGAATTAAATCGGGGAAACAGGCTTACGTTGACGGAGAATTTCTCTATACAACGCAGAATCCTACTCTTTACCGTGCCGCTGAAATTGCCGATATTGTCCTTGAAAAGTTCAAGAAAAAGGAACTTGACGAGGTGTGGGTGCTTTATACGGACATGGTGACATCCAACGTACAGGAAACCCGTGCAGTTCAGCTTCTGCCCTTTGAACGCAGACATTTCGGTAAGGCAAAGGACGGTACAATGAAAAAACTGCCGAAGGCTTCTTTTGTACCCTCACCCGAAAAAGTAATGGATTATCTCATTCCACAGTATGCAAAGGGAATAATTTATGGTGCTATGGTAGAGGCGTTCTGCTGTGAACAGCATTCACGTATGACGGCCATGGATGCGGCTACCACAAGTGCCAGGGATATGATACATGACCTCTCACTTATGTACAACAGAGCAAGACAATCCGCAATTACACAGGAAATTACCGAGGTGTGCGGCGGTGCGTCTAAAGTACAGGAGGAATAACGAAAAGAGGTGTTTTCATTTTAATGGAAAAAGGAAGAATAACACAGGTAATCGGACCTGTTATAGATGTGGAGTTTCCCACAGGAAAGCTCCCTATGATAAAGGACGCTCTTTCTGTTACTGTTGACGGCAAACAGCGAATTATGGAGGTTGCACAGCATATGGGCAACCGCACCGTCCGCTGTATTATGCTTGCCTCCAGTGAGGGACTGAGCAAGAATACAGAAGTTACGGCTACAGGTGCCTGCATTAAGGTTCCTGTAGGAGAGAAAACCCTGGGACGTATGTTCAATGTACTTGGGGAGCCTATCGATAAAAAAGGCGATGTGGAAGCTACAGAAATGTGGGAGATACACCGCAAGGCACCGACATTTCAGGAGCAGAGTCCCGTTGTTGAGATTCTTGAAACGGGCATAAAGGTAATCGACCTTATAGCACCCTACGCAAAGGGCGGTAAAATCGGACTTTTCGGCGGTGCAGGCGTAGGTAAGACTGTGCTTATTCAGGAGCTTATCCGCAATATTGCCACAGAGCATGGCGGCTACTCCATTTTTACAGGCGTCGGAGAGCGTTCCCGTGAGGGTAATGACCTCTGGAATGAAATGCAGGAATCGGGAGTTATAAACAAGACAGCTCTTGTTTTCGGTCAGATGAACGAACCGCCCGGCTCACGTATGCGTGTGGCACAGACGGGACTTACAATGGCGGAATACTTCCGTGACAGGGAGCATAAGGACGTTCTTCTTTTCATTGATAATATTTTCAGATATGTGCAGGCTGGCTCTGAGGTGTCGGCTCTGCTGGGACGTATGCCCTCCGCCGTTGGCTATCAGCCGACTCTTTCTACGGAAGTAGGCGAGCTTCAGGAGCGTATAACATCTACCCAGAACGGCTCTATTACGTCGGTTCAGGCGGTATATGTACCAGCCGATGATTTGACGGATCCCGCCCCTGCCATTACATTTGCGCACCTTGACGCAACAACGGTGCTCTCAAGAAAAATTGTGGAGCAGGGTATATACCCCGCTGTTGACCCTCTGGAGTCAAATTCACGTATTCTTGAACCGGACGTAGTGGGCGAGGAGCATTACTATGTTGCAAGACGTACACAGGAATTGCTCCAGAAATACAAGGAATTGCAGGATATTATTGCAATTCTCGGTATGGAGGAACTTGACGAGGCGGATAAGCTTGCGGTGTACCGTGCAAGAAAGGTGCAGAAATTCCTGTCGCAGCCCTTTAACGTAGCTGAAAATTTCACAGGTCTTAAGGGTAAATATGTTCCGCTTAAAGATACAATACAGGGATTTAAAGCTATTATTGAGGGCGATATGGACAATGTCCCCGAAGCGGCATTTCTTATGGCAGGTACAATTGACGATGTACTTGCAAAGGCTAAGGAAATCGAAAATGGTATGTAATTATGGCTAAAACCTTTTATCTGGAGATCATCACCTCCAACAGAATATTCTTTCAGGGGGACTGTGAGCACCTTGTAATAACGGCTATAGACGGTCATCTGGGTATTCTTGCAGGGCACGAACCTCTTGTAACCTGTCTGCCTACGGGGGAACTTAAATATATGGTTGACGGCGTATGGAAACACGCCGCCATATCGGAAGGCTTTATTGAGGTGCTCCCGGACAGGGCGGTAATTCTTGCGGATTCCTGTGAGCTCCCCGAAGAAATCGACATAAAGCGTGCCGAAGAAGCAAGAGAACGTGCACAGGAAATGCTCCGACAGAAACAGAGCATAAAGGAATACTATGAAACACAGGCGGCCCTCAATCGTGCGATGAACAGACTCAAAATTTCGCAGAAGCACTTCAACTGATGATATAACCAAAAAATGTGTATTCAAATTGTGCAATATTTCAAAATATGTATATTTGTCTTTGATATACTTGACTTTTACTGTGAAATATTGTACAATAATATTAATTGTCAAAGACAAAATTAAGGGAATATAATTCCCGAATAGGAGGCATAAGACGTGAAAAAGATTCACAAATTAACTTTCTTCATTGTCGTTGCTCTTATTGCGTTATTCACAGTATCCGCAGTCACAGGATTTGACTATTACTACGGCGATAACAAGACAACCGTAGTGAAGGGTATCGATGACATTCGTCTTGGTATTGACATCCAGGGCGGTGTTGACGTTACATTCGCTCCTGCTGACGGATTTGACGCAAGCGACAGACAGCTCGACGCAGCAACAGAAACGCTGAAAACCAGACTCAGCACTCTGGGTATCAACGACAATGAAATCTACAGCGACTATAAGTCAGACCGTATTATTGTTCGTTTCCCATGGCAGGCAGGCGAAAGCGAATACGATGCAGAAGCAGCCGTTAAGGAGCTTGGCGAAATGGCTGAGCTTACTTTCCGTCGTGGCGATACCTATGAAACTGACGAGGACGGAAATATCGTGCCTACAGGCGAAATAATCCTTAAGGGTGCCGACGTTGCAAATGCTGATTATATGCAGCAGCCCGACGACTACGGCAACTATCAGTGGGTAGTTACACTTGATCTTAACCCCTCAGGTGAAAGTGCATTTGCAACTGCTACAGCAGAGCTTGCAGGTTCATCCACTCCCATTTCAATCTGGATGGATAACACTATGATTTCAGCTCCTACTGTAAACAGCGCTATCACAGGCGGAAATGCTGTAATCACAGGTAACTTTGATAACGAGTCATCAAAGAAGCTGGCTGACCAGATCAATTCAGGTGCACTTCCTTTCAAAATGGAAACAACAAGCTTCAAGACAATTTCATCTACAATGGGTGAAGGCTCACTTGACGCTATTGTATTTGCCGCAGGTATTGCATTTATCTTCATTGCAATTTATATGATCGTACTTTATAAGGTTCCCGGTGTTGTAGCTGTTATCGGTATTATCGGACAGATTGCCGCAACACTTGCAGCTGTAACAGGCTGGTTCGGATTTATGCCCGGTTCAACTCTTACAATTCCCGGTATCGCAGGTATTATCCTTGCCGTTGGTATGGGTGTTGACGCCAATATCATTACAGGCGAGCGTATCAAGGAAGAAGTTAATTCAGGAAAATCCCTTGAGGTTGCTATCCGTGTAGCTTACAAGCGTGCATTCTCCGCTATTCTTGACGGTAACATCACAAACGTACTCATCGCTATTATCCTTATGGGTGCTTTCGGTGTTCCTACAAGCTTCTTCTCAAAAATTCTCAACAGCACAGTATTCTTTATGTTCGGTGCAACAACTGAAGGCGTTGTATATTCCTTCGGCTTCACACTCCTTGTAGGTGTTGTATGTAACTTCATCTTCGGCGTATTTGCTTCAAGACTTATGGTTACATCTCTCTCCAGGTTCAAGGGACTCCAGAACAGAAAGCTTTATGGAGGTGACGCAAAGTGAGTAATATAAACAGCAAAATCAAAAATAAGGCTGCATCTTCATCAGCATCTGCTCCCGCACCTGTAAACAATAATAAGGTTTATAATTTCTGCGGTACAAAGCGTATAATCCTCGTGATTTACATATGCGTTACTGTTGCTCTCCTTGCAGGTATAATTTTCAGAGGCGTTAACCTTGCAATTGAATTCAAGGGCGGTACAATGCTTACTTATTCCTACGACGGCGAGCTTAATACAAACGACGTAAGCTCTACAGTACAGAGTGTTGTAAACTCTCCCGTTACAATCCGTACAGGTGAAAGCCTTGACGGAAGCGGTCATCAGATTACAGTTTCTTTTACATCAGATGAAGGACTTAACGCAGACAGACAGTTTGAGCTTACAAACGCTCTCAACGAGAAGTTCCCCGATAACAAGCTTGAGCTTTTCGATTCCAATGACGTGAGCCCTGCTTCGGGACGTGAGTTCCTGCTCAAGTGTCTTGTTGCTGTAATACTTGCGGCTCTCGTAATCATCGTGTATATCGCAATCCGATTCAGAAATATCGGTGGATGGCTTGCAGGTTTATGTTCTATCCTCGCTCTTACACATGACCTCATCGCTGCACTTGCTTCTTCAATCCTTTTCGGATTTGAGTTCAACGCTAATATTGTTGCGGTAATTCTGACAATTCTCGGTTATTCTATCAATAACACAATTGTTATCTATGACAGAATAAGAGAAAATAAGTCGCTTTACCCAAAGGCTTCACTTAATGAGCTTATCAATATGGGTTGTACACAGTCACTTACACGTTCTATCAGAACTTCAGTAACAACAATCGGTACAATGGTAATTGTATCAATCGTAGTTCTTGTAAGTGGTTATACATCACTCCTCAGCTTCTCTCTTCCCCTTATCTTCGGCCTTATTTCAGGTACCTACTCATCAATCTTCGTAGCTCCTGTTACATGGTCATGGCTCGTTGGAAGAAAGAACGCTAAGGCTTCCAAGAAGTAATAAAAATAGAGTTAAGAATCATCACGATTCTTAACTCTTTTTTTACTGTAATGATAAATAAAGATTTGACATAGAAGCAATGATACTTTCCGGAGAACGGTTTCCCCTCAGTAAATTTTTAGAGATTCCCTGTAATATATGTCAAATGTTAGTTTGTTTTTGCGGATGCCTTTTGGATTTTTTCTTTGATTCTGATTGAGTCTTTAATCTTTTTGATGATAATTCCTGCAATGAGAAGAACTGCGCCGATACAAGCAGCATATATAGCAGAGGGAAGGAGAAGTGTACTGCTTAAATAGCAAAGGAAGCTGCCTGTAATTGTGTATCCGAGAGCAGCACCTGCTGAAGCTGCCGCTGCTGTGAGTAGTATGGCAATACCGCTCCATGTGAATATGTTACCGATATAGCCGAGGATAATTCTCTTTTTGCCCTTGAGAATAACGCCAACCCATATCATAAGCACGACAGCAAGGGCGGCAACAACTCCGATTGTGACGTACGAAAGGATATATCTGATGTTTTCAAGGTGGAATTTTATCTCCCAGCCTATTTTGCTTACGGAGAGTTTTTCTGCTGTTTCATTTGCTGTAAGACTGCTGCGGATTGAGTTATAATCGGCGGTCTGCATATCATATCCGAAGATTTCAACGCCTCTGTCGTGATGCTTCCTGAAAAAATCCACAATGTCAGAGTCGGTAAGAGTGGGTTCATCACCTGCACCGTCTATTATGTAATCTGCATATTGTTCAAGCTTGTCCGCACAGAAACCTGTGAAGTCAGTTCCCGCAAGGAACAGGGCAAATTCGGTTTTATCAGCGGAGCCGTGAGTAGCTTTGCTGAAATCAGTTTCATAGTAAAGGTGATCGGATACGCTCATACCGTCAAACTCTGCGTTTATTACAGCCCATTTATTAAGATTTTCAGCGATGTTGTGCAGATTGGTACCTGTGAAACCAAGCTTCAGGCTGAAAAGCAGGATTACTGCAAAAAGGAGAATGCCCGACAGAAGCGCAACAAGAAATCCTCCGAGTAATCGTTCAAATCCAACCTTGACAGGTGCTTTCTTAACGGGAGCATTTTCTGTTCTGTTGGGGATATTATTTACAGGGGGCGGAACAGCTTTTTCACATTCTTTTTCTATGAGTAGTTCATCGCTGTGAGTTTTTTCGGCTGGAACTTCTTTCTCAACAGATGTGAAAATTTTATCCGCAACGGGAGATTTTTCTCCCATAGGCTCTGACGAAAATATGATTTCCGCTTTTTTATCAGCCATAGGAGTTGACTCGTCGCTTTCTGCAACCTCGGGAAAAATTTCAGCAGGCTGGGGGAGTATATCCTCGGCTTCTGAAACTTTTTCGATTTCTTCTACGGGGATTTCCTTTGCAGCTTCGAGGATTTCATCAGCCCTGTTTTCTTTTACAATTTTTCCTGTGGCGGGATTTTTAAGCATTGCACCACAGCTTATGCAGAAATACAGATTTTCATCATCGTATACTGCACCACATAATTTACATTTCATTTTACTTCCTCCGATTATGGTTAATTATCCAATTTCTATTATAACCTTTAATTCCGATAATGTCAACAGAAAAAATGTCGGGAAATAAGGGTTGTTCTGAAAACAAAATCAGCCGGGAACAGCCCGGCTGATTTGGCGTATAAATTACTTTTTAATTGGGAGTGCAGATTCTTCAAGAAGCTTTGCGTCAATCTTCATAATAACAATAGCGTCATCAATTGTCAGACCTGCTTCACCGTTTACGTCGGCGTTTGCTGTTCCCTGCTCTGAAAGTGCGTACTTGTCAGCATTTCCGATAGCCTGGAGAATTGCAGTAGCGTCTGCAATTGTTATTTTGCTGTCGCAGTTAGCATCACCGTACTTTGAGACAGGAACATCAACAGGGGGAACTACTGTAACAGTTGTTGTAACAATAACCTCATCGGATTTTGTTGTAGTTGTTACAGCAGGCTTTGTTGTAGTTGTTACAGCAGGCTTTGTTGTAGTTGTTACAGCAGGAGCACCGAAGTTGTATACTGTCATCTCTGCCTCTGTATCGTCGCACCACCAGATCTGAATCTGTGCAGATGTGATAGAAGCAGGGATTTTGCTTATATCAACTGCAACTTCAAGTTTTCCGCTGTCGGGGATAATGCCTTCCCATTCAAGAGAAATCCACTCATCGTCCATATATCCGACGCAACCGTTTGTAACGGAGCCTGCCTTACCTTCGATTGTGAAAGTAAGTGTATCAGAATTACCTCTGTTGGCGAGATCAATAACGTAGCTCTTTGTCTTGTTCTCGGGGGGAGCTTCGATTTCGCCCTTGCCCTCACTGATGATAGCTATTTTTGTAACTGTTGTAACACCGTCTGTACGTGCAAAGAGGTGAGCGATTGAGTCGAGTTTATCCTCGCCCCATGCAGAAGAAATGTGTGTTGAAGAATAGTAGGCAATGCCCTTTTCTTCGTCGTAGTCATAAGCCTTTATTTCTGTCCAGCCGTTCCATTCGGCGTCGCATACAGCAATTACAGGGAGATCGCCTGTGAACTGAATAGCCACATCTTTGCCCTCAAAATCAGCCCATGTAGCATTAAGACCGGGTGTGCAGTTGCCGTTCTTTACAGAAGCGTCGATTTCATATGTTTCACCGCTGATTAATGTACCTGTTGAAATATCATCATGTTCAATTGTGGGGGATTTTCTCTCGCTTCCCCATACAATTGAATCATCTTTCATAATATTCATCATTGTATCAACAACAGTTTCAGAACCCTCATACCATGTGAGGTTGCTTCTGTTGAGATAGCCGTGAGCTTCACCGCCGTTGTTTCCTGCTACGTTGTTATCCCAGAGAACGCAGGGGATACCCATTTTCTTTGTCTGTGTGATGTAAGCTGTAGCCCACTCAACACGAGCGTCAGTGTTGTTGTAGTTTGAAGCACTGAATTCGCCGAGAACTACGGGGATATCCTTATCGCTGAATGTCTTTCTGATACCGTCAAGAACAGATGTAAGATTTGCAGCATAAGCGTCAGTAAATGTGCTGTGATCCTTTACCTCAGGATTCATTGTGAAGTCGTAAGGTGTGTAAGCGTGTACTGATACAGCAACGAAATCATCGTCGGGAACGACAACCTTTGTCATCATAGTTGTATCGCTTGAAGCACAGTAACCGGGCATCATAACAAGACGTGTGTCGTTATTGTCATCGCCTGTGCCTCTGATTACTTTCAGAGCGTCAGCATTGATCTGGTTGATTGTATCTGTTTCCTGCTTTGTAGGTCCCCACCATTCGTGGTCTGTACCCTTTGCACGAGGCTCATTCATAATCTCGAATACGAGATGCTGGTCATAGTTCTTGAATGTGTTTGCAATCTGCTTCCAGAGTGCGCATACAAAGCCTGAAATTTCCTCATAGTCAGCACCGAGAGTTGAACGGTTTGTGTAAAGCTCCTCGTGGTGGAGGTTGAGGATAACATACATATCATTGTTGTAGCAGTAATCAATGGTTTCCTTTACACGTGACATCCAAGCGTCGTCAATCTTATAGCCGTTGTTTTTGTCTACGTGCTGGAACCACGTTACAGGAACACGTACAGTATTAAAGCCCTTAGCCTTTACAGCGTCAATCATAGCCTGTGTTGTTCTGGGGTTACCCCAACAGGTTTCAGCTTCAAGACCGTATGAAGTAAGCGGCTGCTGATTAGCGTCTGACATATAAGCGTCAAGAGTATTACCTAAGTTCCAGCCTATCTGCATTGCCTCTGTAATCTCAAATGCGGTGAGCTGGTCAGCAGCTTCGATTTCCATTGTAAACGGAGCGATGTTGAGACCGGCAGCAAGGCATGCTGCGGCAACTGCACCGCTTACAAAGCGTGTGATTTTTGTGCCTTTGATAAACATTGTGATTTCCTCCCAAAATGATTTTTTTATTTGCGTAACAGGCTCAGTGCAGCACACCTGTTCCGCCATTTTAATTTTAGCACATTACAACAAAAAAATCAATAGTTTTTGTGAGTGTTGCTGTAGAAATTTAAGTTATAATTTTAGTTAAACTGCATAGTTTATCACTTAATTAATTAAAGGCGAATTAACTTTTTTCACTGAGATAAGTTCCTATGCGGTCATTGAGAATGTATGCCGTATCGTCAGCGTTTCTGTCGCCGTTTATGGCATAGCCAACTTCTTCATCAATGATATTCTGCAATTCCGAATTGTAGAAATACGGGTTGGCAGGAACGCTTAAAATGTACTCATAAAGCATATCCTTGTATTCCTGCGGCATAAATACATCCTCTCCGCAATTGTTCCATATATTCCACATAAAGCCGTTGTTTATGGAGCTATTATAATCTGAGGGGCGGTCATAGTCACGCTGTAACTGCTCCTTCAGGACAGGGATTCCTCTGATGTTTGTGCTTTCGAATTTTTCAAGTTTTTTCTGTTGTTTCAGAATAAGCGTTATAAGCTCCCAGGCGGCTTCTTTGCTGCTGCATTGCTCGGTAATTCCGTAGAGAACCAGATTTGTTGAATGTACATAAGCGCCGCTGCCGTTTTCATAGGGGTATCCCACAAATGTTATATCCTCCTTGTTGAAAAATCCATAGGTATCCTGTCCAAGACTGCAATTAAAGCCATTTATGCTCAGAGG
This sequence comes from Ruminococcus sp., assembly GCA_017558505.1. Lineage (GTDB taxonomy): Bacteria > Bacillota > Clostridia > Oscillospirales > Ruminococcaceae > Ruminococcus. The sequence continues at coordinate 140,080 of JAFYUM010000006.1, forward strand.
GAATACAAGCTGTGTGTCGTTGAGTCCGCGTGTTTCCTCATCTTTGAAATAAGCGGTTCTGTCGTAGTCGTCCATAAGAGCAAAATTTGGCTCTGGTTGTGCCTGTATTGGTGTGTCAAGGCAGAATTGCAGGGAATCTCTGAATGCTGTGCCGAAATCGCAGACTGAATTTCTTAGGTCGATTGAGCATAATCCCTCAATTTTAAGCATATATTCCGCCAGAGATGACTCAGAAGTATATTTGCAGAAATCCATTTTATCCTTGTATTCTTCATAAAATTTCATTGCGTCCGCAGATGTCCAATGTTCGTATTCCTTTGGGATAAATTTTGTTTTTGCTACAGCTGTATACAGAGTGTACGCCTCCATAACGGCAGGAAGTCTGCCCTCTATTTCAAGTCCCTCCAGCACACAGGGGAGGAAGTCCTCACGTTTCAGCCTGCTGTCGCCGTCCATAAACGAGTACAGGTCAGCAAGCAGGCCTTTCCTGTCCAGATTCATCATACCTGTGGCATTGTGGCAGATAATATCCGGTGATTCGCCTGTAAGCATCGCCATATTCAGCTCATTGTTAATTGCTTCTGTGTATTCCTTTTCGGTGGTGTATTCTATGCCTTTGCTGTAGTCAACCACTTTTATGTCAAAATCCTTTGGTTTGTTGAGGTGGTCGTTGAAAAGCGGGTCAATATATCCCATAGTTCCCACGGTTATAACAGGCTTGCCCTCCTCGTTGTATACTGCTTCATTCATAGGGAGTGAGGATTCCGCAGGCTTGTCCGAATTGCATGAAACCACGGTACATAGCGTAATAAGGACGGTTAAAAATAATAATGTTTTTTTCATAAGAAGTCCTCCTTGGAGTGTTTTTCAGAAGCTTTTTTCAGCGTTCTGTAACATAGTGTATTCAGAGGACTGAAAAGACAGAAAAAAATTCATTTTTGTAGGAATAACCTGTTAGCATATACTAAAATTGTGCAATTTCAACAGTAAATAGACTTTGGGATTTTTTACCGCCTATTAATATAGTGCCATTTCAGTGTTGTTTTGTTGCAGTGAAAATCGGATTTGTGGGAAATTACAATAACAGTGTGTATGATGTGTGTAATATATATAAATCAAGAGCTGAAAAAAGGACACGGCATTTCATTATGCCGTGTCCTGCAATTCGTAATTTATTATGCGTTGTTACTTGACTTCAAATGTGATTTCTACATCTGTCCATTCTCCGATTGATCTGAGGTCAAGACAGTTTTCAATATCACTGCCGAATGTATCTTCTCCAAGATAAAGTAATATGGAAAGAATACCTTCATCACCGATTATTTCAGGCTCTGCTGTAATACTGATTTCCTTGCCGTCTACCTTTACGGACTTAATTGTAATTTTTGTGTCTTCAGTGAAAATGTTGCTATCGACGTTTATACCGAGCATGTCAAAACCATCGGGCAGCTTTTCTTCATTGATAATGCTGCGTACATATTCCCTGTATCCTTCTGTGTCAGCTGTAACACTTACTGTGTATGTTCCTGCACCTGTGATTTCTGCAAACTTTGCATTATATGCAAGTGCCCCATGGTAGCCCGCGTATGATGCAGCACCGCTTTTATCCATTACAATGATATAAGCTTCATTTTCATCAGGATATGCTATATCATCAGCATAAAGGTCATTACTCTCAAAATCTTCCCAGTAGAGGTCTTCGTCTTCTGTATCGATGATGATTTCATCATCCCAGTCATAGTCGAAATCTTCTTCCCACGTATCGTAGGTGTAGTAAATACTATCGCCGAATTCAACTGCATATTCGTCAGCTGTCTTTTCATCAAGACCAATATTAATAAGGACATTCTTGGCAAATTCAACCATTTTGTCCTGTTCAACATAATCCTTGGGGAAGTCAGCTTCATCGCTGTAAATATCATATGCTGCGGATTTATCAGGAATTGTGGGCTCTGTACCGCTTTCTGCGGAGAGTTTTATTGAGAGCTTGCCGTAGTTTGTGCCTTCAACGTTGATATCGCTGGAAATAATCTGTGCGTTATCCTCTGTGGAAAGGGCAAGGCTGAATGTTTCTTCCTCAGTGCTGACACTGATATTTCCTGTCATATAGCACTTTTTCTTGTCAACAATGGTGAAATCTGAAATTTCTGCGGAGATTTCGTCCCCCTCTGCAAGAATTGTGATTGTGCCGTCGTATGATTTATCACCGTTTTCAGTGAGGGCAATATCCATACGGGTATCATCCACGGAATTTTCTTCGGAAAGGTAAAATTCTCCACGGATAGCTGTTTCCTGCTGACCGATAATAAAACGCATATCATTTTCAGCGTTCTGGGCGTCTGTTGCAGATATACCGCGGATACAGCCTGTAGCGTCGATGTATGTCTTTATAACTATATCTTTAGCCTCAGAATCTTCTGCTGAATCTAAAAGAGATTCTTCAATTTCCAGATTGAAATCTTCCTCAGTCATCAGCTTTGTGCGTTCAATGAGGATATCCTTTATAAGTTCGTCATTTTTAATTTCATTGAGGAACTTTTCTGCGATTTCATCAGTTTTTTCTTCTGTGAGAGTCATTTCAGCCACTGTATATGTTACTGTGATATCGCTGATTGCAATTTCTTCTCTTTTCTCAATCTCAATATCGGAAATACAGCTGTTGTAGAGGTCTGCATACTTTACAATAAGTGATTCAAGCTCTTCGGGAGTTATAATTGACTCAATATCGGTAACTGCAGGCTTAATTTCTTCAAGCTCTGTTTCGTCAATAACACTGGAAAGGAGAATCCACTGCTCTGAAAGCTCGGGAAAACGTAAGAAAATGTCTTCACTGTTGTAATCGGCAGCTACTTCAGTGTTTATAATGTTATTATCGTTGATTTCAGCATATACATCAGAATTTAAGGTCTTATTCTTCAGCTTTGAAGATATACCCAGTGATACGCTGTTGATTTCAGGAAAGTCTTCATCTTCCTCGCTGAGAAGGTCCTTTGCTTCCTCTGAAAGGTCGAAATTAAGCACAATATTGGATGTGGTGCCTTTTTTCTGTTCCTCAATATAAGTGCGGTAAGCTTCTGTAATCTGTGTAGCAAATTCGCTTGTATTCTTTTCTGTTACCCATGTGTAGTAATCATCGGGCTTGTTTATAGCAAGCTTCACCTGATTTTTAACTAAATCAGAGAAGTTATAAGCGGCAATACCACCGCCTACAGCCACAACCAATACCCCGGCTGTGATACCTCCTATAACTGTACCCTTACACTTTTTTGCAGGCTCAACACCGGTTACAATGTCGCCAGAATAATTGTAATCCATATCCGCCATAATAATACTCCTTTTCATAACATGGTTCTATATTATATTTATACCACAATATATATGTGTTTTATCGTGGTAAAATAACTATATCACAGTAATGTCGATTTGTCAAGAGAAAAGAAGAAAAATTAACAGTTCTGTAATACTTTGAAAAATTATAAAAATTTGTGAAAAACGATGAAAAACAAAGATAAATGCAAAAAAATACTAAAAAACGTTTCGAAACGTCGCAAGACGACACTTGAAGTTCATATGAACTTATGATATAATCATATCATCGGTTAAGAAAGAGGTGTGACTATGTTAAAAACAATTCCCGGTACAGCGATTACTTATTCCGAGCAGGGCAGATATACAGCCTTCTCGTTGATAGCTCCTGTACTTGATGCAACCGGAGGACTTACACTTTCACAGCTTTCAAAGCTTACAGGTCTTGAAGGCTCCACCATCCAGAACTGGATAAAACGTGGTTGGGTATCATCTCCGAAAAGCAAGAAGTACTCTGAAAAGCAGGTTATAAGAATTATTCTTATCAATATGTTGAAAGGTATTATGAAGCTTGAACAGATTGCAAATCTCATGACATTCATAAACGGCGATGTAGATGATACTTCCGATGACATTGTCGATGATGTAACGCTTTATAATATTCTTTGCAGAATTATTTTCACGGCTGTTGATGAAGGTGCATTTGAACCAAACCACATCAGAGAGCTTATTGAAAAAGAGCTTGTAGAGTGTGCTTCAGAAATTAACTTCGGTGCGGATAAGCTTTCAAAGGCTGTTTACATTATGGTAATGGCTTACAGAAGTTCCTGCCTTAAAAATGAAATGGAAAAGGGATTGGCGGAGATAAATCTTCTTTAAGGAAATGGGGATTTCCTTCAGGGGTTAAAAGGGACTGTTGGGATACACAGGGATTATTGGGAAAGCAGGGGTATGATATGGATTATCAGGGGAATTCTTTCATATATACCGATGAAGGTGCAGTAAAGGGATTGTGTATCGGACTTGGTATCGGGGTAGTGCTGGGGTGTGTTGTTCCGTGGGGAATGTTCATAGGGGTATGTTCAGGTATAACCCTCGGGACAGCAATTGGCACGTTAATGGGATTATTCAAGGATATAAAGATACAGAAAAAGGAATTGGGGGAGCTGAAATAACGGCTCACATATGGGATTAATAAGGATTTTAATTGCGGAGCGATAGGGGTATCGCTTCGCAGTAAAGGGGTATTTTGAAAAGAGGGAATTGCTATGGCGTACTACAATAGATTTATCAAGGTGTTAAAGGAATCATCATTAGCGTCGGCAACAGAAATATGGATTGACAGAGCAACGGGTGTAAATTACATTTTCCATAAGGACGGCTACGGCGGCGGACTTACAGTTCTTCTTGACAGGGACGGCAAGCCTGTTGTAACTTCACCCGAGGAACTTGATAAGGTCTTAAGAAAAAATTTGTAAATATCAGGAGAAAAGATTATGGGAACATATCAGGAAATCAGAAAAGATGGTACAGTCAAGAAAAACGGTACAGGTAAAATTGTAGGAGGATGTGTTGCGGCGATTGCGGCAATTGCCATTGGTACAAGTGCATTCACTATCGTCCCCGCAGGTCACACAGGTGTTATTCTCACTCTCGGCAAGGTTTCAAACACTTCATACTCCGAGGGCTTTCATCTGAAAGTGCCTTTCATACAGAATGTGGAGAATATGTCCAACAAAATTCAGGTTTACGAGTCACCTGCTTCGGCAGTATCAAAGGACTTGCAGACAGTAAGCTCCAGTATTGCAGTAAACTACAGACTTGTATCCGACAAGGCGGCTGAAATGTATCAGAATGTAGGTACAGACTATCAGACAGTTCTTATTACTCCCGTTGTACAGGAGTGTATGAAATCAGTAACAGCAAAATATACTGCTGAACAGCTTATCACAGAGCGTACCGCAGTAGGTGATGAAATCAAGGCGGCTCTTGACAGTAAGCTCAACAGCTACGGTATTTACATAGAGAAATTCAACATTGTGAATTTTGACTTCTCTGCTGAATTCAATACAGCTATTGAAGCAAAGCAGGTTGCTGAACAGAATTTACTTAAAACAAAGACAGAGCAGGAGCAGGCGATAACTATTGCCGAAGCTCAGGCCAAACAGAAAGTTATCGCAGCCGACGCTAACGCTGAAGCAATTCTTGCTGAGGCACAGGCGCAGGCGGAGGCTAACAGACTTCTTGAAGCTTCACTTTCTGATAAGGTTATCGCTTATGAGCAGATAACTAAATGGAATGGTGAAATGCCTAAGGTTGTAAGCGGTGACAGCAACGGTATGCTGATAAACATTGATCCAGAGGATTTAGGCGGTTCATCGGCACCTTACGTTCCGACAACACAGCCAGTGACACAGAGCACGGAGGAATAATAAGTGCTTTTCAATGATATGAGGGATTGTTATGAGGATATATAAAAGACGGAGAGGATTTTCTCTTGCGGATTTTACGGCAGATTTAATAGGAACTGTTTTAGAAATAATTTTTGAAATTTTAGTATAGTTCATCTGTACACCATAGGGAATTGGGAAAACAACTGATATAACGGCTTTGGTGAAATTCAAATAAACAAAATTAAAAAATTAAGAAAAGGTGGTTATTTATTATGGAAGAAATGTTTGCAGGATTAGCGGTAGTTGCGGGACTTCTTTTAGTTGTTGTTCTCGCATTGGCAGTACTCACAATTATTGCCAACTGGAAGCTCTTTGAAAAGGCAGGAGAACCCGGTTGGTCGGCAATTATTCCTTTCTACAACAGTTATCAGATGGCAAAAATCGGCACAGGCAATGAAACAATCTGCTGGGTTTATGTATCTTTATCAATTTTAAACACAGTACTTGGAAACATTGAAAGTGACAACGGAGCATTTAATGCGATAGCTTTACTTGTTTCATTGGCTTCATTGGTAATTTCATGCTATGTATACTACAAGTACACAGAGTCATTCGGTCAGTCAACAGGAATGTGTATTCTTGCAATTTTCTTTGCACCCATTATCTATATGATTATGGCATTCAGCAGCAGCACAGAATATGTAGGCCCTAACGGTGTTCCGCGTTTCAAGAGCTTCAATAGTAATAACAGCTACGGCGGAAACGAATACAACAATTCATACGACTACAGCAGCTATCACAACAATAACAACGACGGATTTCTCAAATAAGATATAACAGCTTAGGGGTAAGCTTTTATATAAAGACATAAATAATGACATAATTACACAGACATAATTTATAACGAACTTTAAGTGACGGAAGGAATTATATGGTATAGGTTATTGGACAAACGGGCAACGACATAAGGGGTAACGTGACATAGGATTATTGGCAACAGGGTATGACATCAGGTTAGGGACAAACCTCAGATATAGGGTTTGGGGAAACTCTATGGGGTAACGATATAGGTATGATTGGCGATTGACAAAAGGGGAAAGACAATAAAGGCGGAGGCTCAGGGGTGAGCCTCCGCACCGACACAACGAGCGAAGAATAATATATAGAAAAGGGAATTGATGATTTAGGAAAAGGGGTTCATGATATAGGGCAGAGGAAATGTCCGAAAAATAATGAATTGAGGTAAAATGTTATGAAAAACGAAAACAATCTGAATGGTATATCTGTTTATGCAGTTATGGCTCTGGCTATAGCGGTTATGTGGGTTGTGATATTCAACAATATCGCATTGGGGATTATTTTTACGGCAATATCTGCGGTTGTGAGTTTTTTCGCCCTTTTACCCAAAAACAAAAAGACAAGTATCATTGATAAATATGAAAAGTGAAAAGTAAGAATCCCCCATTGTCGATAGGACAATGGGGGATTGCTCTGTTATTGGATTTATTCAATTCCGCTTATGGTTATATCAACCTCAACCTCTGTCCATTGGGCAAAGGCTTCATCTTCGACAATGCAAGGGGAGTATTCCGCACAAATATCAAGAGGCTCACCGTTTTCGTCATACAATGCACCGTCAGCACATCTTGCATCGGGTGAGGGCTTGCTTGTCCATTTGTTTATGAGATTTGCCCTTGTGTTGATTCCGTCATCGGAGGAAGTATACGCCTTGGCGGTAAGTTCAACGGGAGTTCCGTCAACTCTGATTTCATTCACAGTAATTACGGCATCGGGAAATTTAGTTTCGCCCTCTTTAATCATAACAGCCATAAATTCCATACCCTTTGGCACGAATTCTTTATTTTCGGAATTTCCGCTTACAGCATAGCGAAATCCCTCTGTATCGGCATTTACGCTTACGGTATAATCGCCGTTTCCTGTTATTTCAACAACACCTGCGTCATAGCTTAAAGTTGAAGTGCCGATACCGTCGTTTGTGCCGAGATACTGCGCTTTCCATTGTGAATCGGCAACTGCGAGATAAACCTCTCCCGATTTTGCCTCAACGGCGTCGTCGATATATGGATCGGTAGGGCGTGTGGCTTCGGTGACGGGTGCTGTTTTACTGCTTTCGTTTCCTTTTTTCTTATCACTGCATGAAGTGAAGGGCATACATAAAGCCAGCGAAACGGCGATATATGTCATTATTTTTTTCATTCCATTTACCTCTTTCATTATGGTATACATTATTATAGCACAGGGAAAGGAGGATGTCAACTTTTATAAGTATTATTTTTAAGATAGAATAACGATGAATGTTTGAAGAAATCAAACATATGTATTGACTTTTTATTAGATATGACGTATAATAAAATTGTAAAACTATATTAATGAACAAAGCTTTAGGAGGGCTTTTGCTATGGATAAAATGGTTTATCTTTATGAACTTGATAGTGTGATTAAAACAAAAACAGATATGAAAAATGCACTCGAAAAAATGTATAACGTCCTTATGAGAAAGACAGGCGATGTAATTGTAGTATCACTCAATCAGATTGCCGATTCAAAGTTTTTTGATTTTTGGATAGCTGATGATACGATGAAAGAAGTTCTTATAGAATTGCTTCATTCACATAGAATAGTCTTGCTCAGACAAGAAGAGAATTTTACAGCGAGGGAGTATTTGTTGAAAAAATTCAAAAAGTCTGGATTTATCTCATCTTTTTTTGATCCTATGAAAAAGCATGATAAGTATTCTGAAATCAAGGATGAAGTTGTAAAAGCAATTGAGATATGTAATACACAGGATATGCTGGAAAATGTTGAGCTTTCAGAAGACACAAAAAACAGTATAAAGAATTATGTGAAATTTATTATTGAGTTATGTAGTGATGATGTAAGATATGTTGATGAGAAAGAATCGTATACATTACCTCAAGTTATTGATATAGCTAAAATAGCTTTACAATCTAAATATGCGGATTTAAGTAATATGCTTGAGTTTTTTAGAAGCAAAGATGATTGTAACAATAAGGAATTGTACGATTGGCCAGATAGAAGTTCCTGGATTACAGGAATACAGATTTGGATTAGAAACAGCATAGCATTTAATGAAAAATGTGCTAGTTCAATTATGACTGATACACAAGTTAACGAAATTAATGAGAAATTGAAAATGATGGAAAAAGACCTTATAAAGGCTATTAGTGTTTGTTATGCAATAAAAATCGAAGATAGTATAAAGGGAATTTCTGAATCAATTACAGCTTCTGATAAAGATGAAAATGATTATTTTATGTGCAAATTCGAAGAATATAAAATTATGTTTGAAATTCCGAGGGATAAAGATGAATTGAGATGTAAGGGACTATTTACCGAAGAAATGAGTGGAAAAGAGATGTGGAGTAAGAAAGAAAATTGGATGCAAACTGTTAAAGTTCATGATGATAGAGGCAGAAAAAATGAAAAAATTTGAAATAAAGCAAAAGGTGAAACAATTTATTGATTGGATTATTAATAGTGGCATAGGTTCTTTATGTAAGACAATATGGTTGTTTCTTAAATGTTTTGGTGACTTTTTTTGTTTGTGGAAACATCGCAAAAAGATAGTTAATATTGATATTCTGCCTGAAGGTGAAGAAAAAGAATGTAAAAAATGGGCAAGGGAATTGTATTATTTGTTCATGGCGAAATTTAAATTATTAGTTAAATTAGAGTTATGTTTTGTTTTAATAGCCATTTCGCCTTTGTTTGTTACCATTATCAATCATTTGCTTTCATTTCTTGAGTGGTTCTCAATACAGAAGTGGGTAGTTAGTTTGGTTATAAGTATTATCTTGATATCAGTATTGAAATTCCTAATGAACATGGTGCAAAAAAACAATAGAGTATTTAATTTCCAAATTACAGCGACAAAAGATGTGACAGAGGGCTTAATGAGCTTTTATGATACATTAAAAAATATGAACTTCATATATGATTGCGTAAAAAATATACATAGCGATTGGGAAAATAAACAACAAAAGAAGGTAAGAAAGACGCTTTAATCAACGAAGCGTCTTTCTTGAAAAATGCCGAAATGAGCTGCAATCAATTGACATTTTCCCACAGCCGTGATATAATAAAAAGGTAAACTATCTGAAAGGATTATGATTTTATGCAGCTTTATAATTCATCAACAAGAAAAAAAGAAGAATTTATTCCCCGTGAGGCAGGCAAGGTTTCAATGTATACCTGCGGCCCTACGGTTTATCACTTTGCACATATCGGAAATCTCCGAAGCTACATCATGGAGGATATTCTCGAAAAGCACCTCCGCTTCACTGGTCTTGACGTAAAGCGTGTTATGAATATCACCGATGTGGGACATCTTACCAGCGACGGCGATACAGGCGATGATAAAATGCTCAAGGGTGCAAAGCGTGAAAAGAAAACCGTTATGGAAATTGCAAAATTCTATACAGACGCATTCTTTGCCGACTGTGAAAAGCTGAATATCAAGACTCCAGACGTTGTAGAGCCTGCAACAGGCTGTATTGACGACTTTATCTGTGTTATTTCCTCCCTTATCGAAAAGGGCTATGCTTACGAAGCGGGCGGAAATATCTATTTCGATACAGGAAAGCTTGACAAGTACTACATTTTCAATGACTTCAAGGAGGAGGATCTTGCTGTAGGCGTCCGTGAGGGCGTTGAGGAGGACTCCAACAAGAGGAATAAGGCTGACTTTGTTCTCTGGTTTACAAAGTCTAAATTTGACGATCAGGAGCTTAAATGGGAGTCACCATGGGGAGTTGGCTATCCCGGCTGGCATATTGAATGTTCCTGCATCAGTATGAAGCATTTAGGCGAATATCTTGACCTCCACTGCGGTGGTATCGACAACGCATTCCCCCACCACACAAATGAAATTGCACAGAGTGAGGCATATATCGGTCACGAGTGGTGCAACTACTGGTTCCATGTTCATCATCTTAATACAAACAGCGGAAAAATGAGCAAGTCAAGCGGTGAGTTCCTTACAGTTTCACTTCTTGAGGAAAAGGGATATTCTCCACTTGTATACCGTTTCTTCTGCTTACAGTCCCACTACAGAAAAAATCTTGTATTCTCATGGGAAAACCTCGACAATGCAAAGCTTACATTCAATAAGCTTATTGCAAAAATAGCACCTCTTACAACAGAGGCGGCAGAGGAGATTGACAAGGCTGAATATGATCGCCTTATGGGGGGATTTGTTTCTGCTCTCGATAATGACCTCAACACAGCCCTTGCAGTAACATCTGTATATGATGTGCTGAAATCCACAGCAAACGCTTCAACAAAGCTTGCACTTCTCAACGAGTTTGATAAGGTGCTTGGCCTTGATATGGTAGAAACTGCAAAGAAATCTCTTGAAACAGCTGATAATACAAGCGATATTCCTGCTGAGGTTATGGAGCTTGTTGAACAGCGTAAGGCTGCACGTAAGGAAAAGAATTTCGCCCTTGCCGATGAACTTCGTGATAAAATTGCGGCTCTCGGCTACGAGGTCAAGGAAACCCGTCAGGGAACGGAGATAATCAAGCTTTAATGCGTGATTATGCTGCAGAGGCTGTTTTTGACAGCCTGCAATTGTGATTAATTTGTATGGGTGGATACTATCCACCATACGTTATCAAAGGAGGTAAATTATGGCAGGTGCGTCGCTTATATTTGTTATATTTATTTTTGTGTATGGTATCGCAATTCTTGTATCTCTTGCTATGGCTGTTTTGCAGATTGTAGCAACATGGAAGCTCTACGAAAAAGCAGGCGAGCCTGGGTGGTCGTCCATTGTGCCTGTGTACTACTATATGCAGCAGATTAAAATTGCTACGGGCAGTTACAAGCTTGCGTGGGTTTATATCGGAACGCTGATCGTTTATCTAATAGGCTGTATAGCATTTGCATTTACACAGGTTTTCGAAAATCCCGATGTTATGGAAACTGCACAGATTATTTGGATGGTTTTCTATCTGATAATGTTAGTTCCCCTTTGTGGTATAGCTTACTATGTGAGCTACAAATTTGCAAAGGCATACGGCAAATCACAGGCGTTCTGTATTCTCTCAATTTTCTTTCCGCAGATTATGATTATTATTATGGGCTTTGATAAGTCCACACAGTATGTAGGACCGAAGGGTGTGCCGCTGTATAACAACCTTAACAGCTACAACAATTATTAATACGTAATTAGGTTTAAGGACGGTTGATTTTTCAGCCGTCTTTTTTATTTGCTTTCTTTATGTCGGCATTAACCAATTCTACCTTTATACCATATAATAAATTGTGGAAAACTTTTCAAGGAGTGCAACAATATATGAGTGATAAGACAATTTTGATCGTTGGCGGAGATATACGGCAGATTTACTGCGGACAAAAATTGAGCCGATTTTTCAATGTATATTATAAAGGCTTTGAGAATGCAGATATATCGGAGAAAATTCCTGACGGAACAAAATTCGGGTATGTCATATTACCCGTACCGCCGCCGACAGAAGCAGGTGAAATATCTGCTCCCTTTGGCGGCGAAAAGCTGTACACAGCGGATATTTCACCATATCTTGCCGATGGCGCTGTAATTTTCACAGGGATAAATCCCGAAAAAACAGAGGTATTTTTTCCCTCGTACAAGGTGATTTCCTATACGGCACAGGAGGATTTTGCGTTGAAAAATGCTATTTCCACCGCCGAGGGAGCGATTATGCTTGCTCTTGAAAGACTTTCCGTAACGATGAACGGTCTACCGGTTCTTGTGGTTGGAATGGGACGTATCGGTACGGCTCTTGTGAATATCCTCAAAGGCTTTGGAGCAGATATAACTGTCGCTGTGCGAAATGGCAAAGGCAGAGCTAAAGCAGCAATTTCGGGCGTAAGGGCAATTTCTACAGAGGAGATAACCGGGGAGCATATACTGGTGTTCAATACTGCACCCAATCTTGTATTTACAGGGGAGATAATTGAAAAATTCTCCGAGGATACGCTGTTTGTTGAGCTTGCTTCAAAGCCCTACGGATTTGATTTCAAAAAGGTCGAACAGCTTAACAGAAAAATCATACTTGCATCGGGACTTCCGGCTAAAAAAGCTCCCGTAACCGCAGGGTACGATCTGGCTGATACGATTATATCCATTATAATGGAAGGGGTAAATGCTTATGACAGATAATATCACAGGAAAACGCATAGGATTTGCAATGACGGGTTCGTTCTGTTCCTTTGAACGCTGTTTTGCACAGGCGGAAGCCCTTGCGGCAATGGGAGCTGAACTTGTACCTGTCATGTCGGAGAATGCCGCAGGGATTTCCACCCGTTTCGGCACATATGAGGAGAACAGAAAACGGCTTTCGGAAATATGCGGCAGGGAGGTTATATCGGATATTTCCGCCGCAGAGCCTATCGGACCGAAAAATATGACAGATATAATGGTGGTTGCACCGTGTACATCAAATACAGCGGCAAAGCTGGCGGCAGGTATAACTGATACAGCTGTAACAATGGCGGTAAAATCACATCTGCGAAGTGGTAAGCCCGTTGTTCTTGCAATAGCTTCAAATGATTCGCTGCTTGCGTCGGCTAAAAATATCGGGGAGCTTTTTAACAGAAAAAATTACTTCTTTGTGCCTATGTTACAAGACGATATTGTTAAAAAACCTGCGTCCCTTGTTGCACAGTTTGAACGTATTCCTGAAGCAGTTCTTGCGGCTTTCAACGGTATTCAGTTAAGACCGATTATTTGTCAACTCTGATAAAATAAATTCCGTTGCGAAATTTTATGCTGATAATATCTACCTTTACTATATCTAATTATGGTATTACGAATATTCATATAAAAATTCTCTGAAAACCTTGATTTCCTCGGTAAAAACTGATATAATAAAAGGTGAACAGGATGTTATGGAGGTAAATATGGATTTACAGGAACTTCGCAATGGAATTGATAAAATAGATGAACAGATACTTGCCCTATTTATGGAGCGAATGGAGCTCTGCAAGGGCGTTGCAGACTACAAGAAAGAGCATAATCTCCCTGTGTTTCAGGGAAATCGTGAAAAGGAAGTTATCGACCGCATAAAGTCTCTCACCAATGACAAGGAGCTTGAAGCAGGTACGGCCTCCCTGTTTATGTCAATTATGGATATATCCAAAATTTTGCAGAACAAGAAAATCCACAGTTCAACTGAAACTTTCTATGATACCCCCGATTTTACCAATGCAAAGCGTATCGGCTGTCAGGGAACATTGGGAGCAAATTCCGAAACTGCCGCAAAGCTTATTTTTGGCGATATTCAGCCGATTTTCTATAAAACCTTTGAAGATGTTTTCGCTGCTGTTCAGTCGGGGGAACTTGACTACGGCGTTCTCCCCGTCCACAATTCAACGGCAGGTTCGGTAAGCAGTACATACGACCTTATGGCAAAATACAGTGTTTACAAGGTGAAAGAAGTATGCGTTGAAATCAATCATTGCATCGCTTCAAAAAATGCCGCTTCAATTGATGAGGTGACTACAGTTTATTCCCATCCGCAGGCTATTTCACAATGCTGTAACTATCTTACGGCTCACGGCATAAAAACTGCGGAGTACGGAAATACCGCAACTGCGGCGGCTATGGTTGCTGAAAGCGATGAAAAAATCGCCGCTATCTGCTCCGTTGACTGTGCAAAGCAGGTTGGGCTCACTGTTCTTGCGGAAAATATTGCAGACTGCGAACTCAACCGCACACGCTTTATCTGCATTTCACGCAATATGGAAATTTCTCCCGATGCAGACGCTATTTCGGTTATGCTGAAAATTCCCGATACAGAGGGCAGTTTGTACCGACTTCTCACAAAATTCTGCGTAAATGGTATGAATCTGCTCCGCATTGAAAGCCGCCCCCTCAAAGACGGCAGCTTCAATGTTATGTTCTACCTCGACTTTGACGGTCACATTGACGAACCAAGAGTAAAAGCTCTTATGAACGATTTAACGGAAAATCTGGAATATTTCAGATTTCTTGGTACATTCAGGAATGAATAAACAGGTGATAAACTATGAATGATAAATTTTACGATCTCCTTGACCGCACAGGATTTGTATTCCTTGACGGCGGTCTTGGTACAATGATACAGGCGGCAGGAATTGAAACGGGGCATAATCCCGAACTGCTGAATATTACAAATCCCGAAGCAATTATGAATATCCACAGACAATATGTGGAAAGCGGCTCTGATATTTTCTGTGCAAATACATTCGGTGCTAACAGCTATAAGCTGAAAAACAGCGGATATACTGTGAAAGAAGTAATATCCGCAGGAATTGCCAACGCTAAGAAAGCCGCTTCGGGACAGGCTCTTGTAGCGCTTGATATAGGTCCCATAGGACAGCTGCTGGAGCCTTCGGGTACTCTCACTTTTGAGGAGGCTTATGAGATACATAAGGAAACAATCCTTGCAGGTGCAGACGCAGATGTTATCATAATTGAAACTATGACCGACTTGTATGAAGTCAAGGCGGCTGTTCTTGCGGCAAAGGAAAACTCCGACAAGCCTGTTCTTGTGATGATGACATATGAGGCGAATATGCGTACATTTACCGGAGTTTCTCCTGAATGCTCCGTATATGCTCTGGAGGGGCTGGGCATTGATGCTATCGGTGTGAACTGCTCTCTCGGTCCGGATGAGCTTTATCCCGTTCTTGAAAAGCTGTGCAGTATTACAACTTTGCCCGTTATTGCAAAGCCCAATGCAGGGCTTCCTGATCCTGTAACAAATAAATTTGATGTAACTCCTGAAAAATTTGCGGAAAGTGCTGTAAAGCTTGCGGAACTGGGTGTCAAGATATTCGGCGGTTGTTGTGGTACAACTCCTGCACATATTGCCGCTGTGGTTAACGCTCTTGACGGTATGGAGTTTGTTCCCCACGATGTTGAACGCAAATCAGTGGTATGCTCCTCTGTGAGCTGCGTTGAGATAAATCAGCCGAGAGTTATCGGCGAGCGTATAAATCCTACGGGCAAGAAACGTTTTAAACAGGCTCTTGCAGAAAAGGATATCGGCTATATTCTCGGGCAGGCGATTGAGCAGGTCAACGCAGGGGCGGAAATTCTTGATGTAAACGTGGGTTCTCCCGAAATTGACGAGGTCGAAATGATGAAAGCCGCTGTAAAGGCTATACAGGGCGTTTGTGACGCTCCTTTACAGCTTGATTCAACCCGTCCTGATGTACTTGAAGCAGGACTTCGTGTGTACAACGGAAAGCCTATTGTCAATTCCGTAAATGCGGAGGAGGAGTCGCTCAATACTATTCTTCCCCTTGTTAAAAAATATGGTGCGGCAGTTGTGGGACTTACCCTTGATAAGGACGGAATCCCGAAAACTGCGGAGGGGCGTTTCAGACTTGCTGAAAAGATTCTCAACAGAGCTATGGAATACGGTATTCCAAAGGAGGATATATACATTGACTGCCTTACACTTACTGCATCAGCAGAGCAGGAGGCGGCAATGGTTACTCTTGAAGCTTTAAGCCGTGTCAAAAAGGAACTCGGACTTAAAACAGTTCTTGGTGTGTCCAATATTTCATTCGGGCTGCCAAACCGTGAGACAATAACACGGACATTCCTTACAATGGCACTTCACAGCGGACTTGACCTGCCTATCATCAATCCTAATATTGATACAATAATAGGTGCGGTACGTGCATACCGGCTTCTTGCCTGCCATGATAAGAACTCTGCGGAGTTTATTGCGGTATACGGGCAGGAAACGGCTCCTGTAAAGGCTGCGGCAGCTGATGCAGGTGCTCCTGATGTGAGATATTCCGTGGAAAACGGACTTAAAGCCGATGCAGTAAAGGCTGTAAAACAGCTTGTTGAAACAATATCACCAATGGAAATAATAAATAATTCACTTATACCTGCTCTTGATACAGTTGGAGGAAAATTTGAAAAGGGTACAATTTTCCTGCCGCAGCTTATTATGTCCGCAGAGGCGGCACAGGCCTGCTTTGAGGTTATAAAGGATAAGCTTGCTGTATCGGGCGGTGAAACAGTATCAAAGGGAAAAATCGTACTTGCTACCGTTCACGGAGATATACACGATATAGGCAAAAACATAGTAAAAGTACTTCTTGAAAGCTACGGCTTTATTGTTATAGATTTAGGAAAGGATGTAGCACCTGAGCTTATTGTATCTGCGGCAGTTGAACACGATGTAAAGCTTGTGGGATTGTCTGCACTTATGACAACAACTCTGGGAGCTATGGAAAAGACAATTTCCCTGCTCAATGAAAAATGCCCCGATTGTAAGACAATCGTAGGCGGAGCAGTTCTTACCGAGGACTATGCAAAGAAAATAAACGCCGATTTCTACGCTAAAGACGCTAAACAGGCGGTAGATGTTGCGGCTTCGTTGTTGTGTGATTGATCATTTCTGAGAAGGGGTGTTTTTATGTCTGCATCTGAAAAAGCGGTAATAATTATTTTGATAGTAACATTTTTTTTCTGGATTATGTGTCTTCCCGGAGGACAGAGTGCGTCTCCGCCTGAACCTAAAGAAGATCCCGATAAAAAAGAACAACGCAGACTTGCTTACGAAATACTGAGCGGAAATATCACTCCTGAAGAAGTTGCTGAAAAAGAGGGGTATGACATAGAGCATATAAAGAAATGGGTGGAAGAATATCTTCATGCCGCTGAAAAGGATCATACCTTAAGAGAAAAACTTGATATTGATTGATATGCAGAAACCACCGTTTTTCGGTGGTTTTTTTATTTGTGTGGTAAATTTTCAAAAATTACTTGTAAAAAAATAATTTGTGTGATATAATATATAAGGAGTATTATCTCTGTAAGTTTTATGAAAAGGTGGTGCGGTTATGAATTCCGACCCTTACGGGAACAGTATGAATATTATGTTTATGGGATGTATTCCGCATCGTTGTATCTGCGTGTAAGCTGATTCTCCATGCCTGTACATTCCGGTAACAGGCGAAAGGAGGAATGTCTGCATTGCAGGCTGAGCTTTGCTATGATTAATTTCTATACTTACACGAATGGCAAAATGACATTGGCAGACGAATTTTCCGAGGGCTGCTGGGTTTCCGTTGTAAGTCCTACTCCGCAGGAAATAAAGGAGCTTATCGAGGATTACGGTATTGACAGCGGCTTCGTAAAATCTTCGTTGGACGAGGAGGAATCCTCTCGTATCGAGCGTGAGGACGATCAGACACTTATTATCATTGATACCCCTGTATCCTCCACCGATAAGGATGATACAAAAATTTTCTACACAATGCCTATGGGTATCATTATCACAGAAACAAATGTTTTTACTGTATCTCTGCATCAGGCACAGATTATAGAGGAGGCGGTACGTGGTACTATCCGCAACCTCCGCCCCGAATTCAAGACAAGATTTGTTTTACAGCTTCTGTTGCGTATTGCGGCGATGTTCCTGTATTACCTTAAACAAATCGACAAAATCTCATCCTTGGCAGAACAGCAGCTTCACAATGCTATGAAAAATGAGCTTCTTATGCAGCTCCTTGCCCTTGAAAAATCGCTGGTATACTTTTCAACATCGCTGAAAGCAAATGAAGCGACAATTGAGAAGATTTTCCGCGGCAGAGTTGTAAAGCTCTACGACGAGGATCAGGATCTGCTTGAAGATGTACTCATTGAGATGAAGCAGGCTATTGAAATGGCGAGTATATACACGGGAATCCTCTCCAGTATGACAGGCAGTTTCTCGTCGGTTATCTCAAATAATCTGAATATAGTTATGTGGCGGCTGACTATTGTCACAATTATTATGCAGATTCCAAATATGATTTTCGGCTTCTACGGTATGAATACCGCAGGTCTGCCCATTCCATATACGTGGTTTCCAAGTGCGCTGGCGGTGGCTGTGACGGCAATTGCGGCGTTTATATTGTTGAAATGGAGAAAGAAGTGAATAAATAACTAAAGCCGTATGCGGAGTGCATACGGCTTTAATTGTATATTAATACTCGAAATATCTGCTTCTATATTCAGTGCCATCACTCTTATAAGTGATCCATTGACCTATTTCCAGATCGTCAATAACAGGGTAAAAATGATAAAGAATTTTATCTTCAAACTGCATTGTTATGCCATTTACACCTTCGTTAAACAAATATGTCGCTTCTGTATCTATCCAAGTTGGAATTAACGGGTCTGCACTGCCAGTGTAATTTACTCCACTGTCAGCACAAGCAATGACATCACCATTTTGACATATATATCTGAATGCTTTGGCAGGTGTATTTCTGTAACCTGTAATTGCTTCACCTGCACCAAAACAGGAATAGAGATATACCTTGTTGCTTATAAATTTCTTTTGAAGCTGGCATATTTGTGAATATGACAACTCGACATTATGAAAACAAAGTTGCGTTGCGTTACCGTGTAATAACATATGTATGTTTCTTGCTCCAGAAGGTATAAGATTGTTCCAAGCATCAACAAATTCAGTATCCAATGCCACTTGGATTTTTACAATATTGCTGTCTTTATATACACGAGGAAACAGTCCTTTTGAAATGCGAATCATTGAATTACATTCCTCTGAGAAACTTTTAGCTTTATCGCTGGTATTTACTCTTGTGTAATAGA
Organism: Ruminococcus sp.; assembly: GCA_017558505.1. Classification (GTDB taxonomy): domain Bacteria; phylum Bacillota; class Clostridia; order Oscillospirales; family Ruminococcaceae; genus Ruminococcus. The sequence continues at coordinate 159,412 of JAFYUM010000006.1, forward strand.
TAAATACATTTGCGTTGAGTCCTGCTTTGGCATATATATTTGCGAGATCAATATGTCCACGTGACCTGAGATATTCACAATAAGTTGTCATGTTGTCAATTTTTTTAGTAATAGTAAGATATCTTTGATAAGATATCGCTTTTTCCTCATAGTTGCAATTAGAACATTTTGCGTTAAGATTTAATCCTATTCTTTGAAACTGGTAATTGTGATTTGAAGTAGGATTAGTTGTCAATGTTTTCTGGGTAAGTCCACAACTGCAACGGTATTCTTTATATCCGTAATTTCCACAAGTTGCCGCAACAGTCTTCTGTAAAACATAATTATGAGTATGTGATGTATTACGTGGCTTCAAAACAGCCTGCATCTTTGCACGTGAAGCGGGTCCAAATATGCCGTCGGCTGAAAGATTATATTTTTTCTGGAAAGTGATTGTGGCATTTCTTGATGCTGTGCCGAAAACTCCGTCTACATCCAGCTTGGCAATAGAAAGTTTGCTGTTGGATCTGTCACCGTTGGTAATAAGGTTGTTAATTGCACTCTGAAACCACTTTACGTCGTTTCCTCTCTGATTGGGGCTGATTTTCTTAAGATTTCTTGTTGGAACGGGAAAAGTCCAGTAATCAGAACGATAATTGGCAGCTTCTGCTGTGATCTGATTTAAAGGAATTAAATTGGGTAATACCGAATTTGTGAACGGTATTGATGACATTATCACAAAAAGGCTTAAAACCATTGTGATAAAGCGTTTGGTGAATTGTTTCATAATGAAACCTCCTTACAAAATTTTTATAACTGCATAAGCTAATTATATTATAATGGTTTGCAAAAAAATTGTCAATAGTTAATTTAATAATAGTGATAAATTCGTGATAATATATAAACAAAAAACAAAATGGCTGGTAGCCCTTGACAAATCTCCCGATATGCTGTAAAATAGAATAGATGATTATTTCCAGAAGGAGTAAAAAATTATGCTTAAAAATAACGAAAAAGTAATGGATAAAATCGTTGACCTTTGTAAATCCAAGGGTTATGTATACCCAGGCTCTGAAATTTACGGCGGACTTGCAAATACATGGGATTACGGCCCTCTCGGCGTTCTTCTCAAGAACAATATCAAGAATGCTTGGCTTAAAAAATTCGTTCAGGAGAACAAGTACAATGTAGGTCTTGATTCCGCTATCCTTATGAATCCACAGACATGGGTTGCATCAGGTCATATCGGCGGATTTTCCGATCCTCTTATGGACTGTAAGGAATGTAAGACACGTCACCGTGCTGATAACCTCATTGAAGATTTCGACGGCACAAACGTTGCAGGCTGGACAAATCAGCAGATGACTGACTACATCAACGAAAAGAATATCGTATGTCCTAACTGCGGCAAGAAGAATTTCACAGATATCCGTCAGTTCAACCTTATGTTCAAGACATTCCAGGGTGTAACTGAGGACAACAAGTCCGAGCTTTACCTCCGTCCCGAAACTGCACAGGGTATCTTTGTAAACTTTGCTAATATCCAGCGTACAACACGTAAAAAGGTTCCTTTCGGTGTTGCACAGATTGGTAAGTCATTCCGTAACGAAATCACTCCCGGAAACTTCATTTTCCGTGTACGTGAGTTTGAACAGATGGAGCTTGAGTTCTTCTGCAAGCCAGGTACTGACCTTGAATGGTTCAACTACTGGAGAAGCTTCTGTAAGGAATTCCTCCTTACAATCGGTCTTAAAGAGGAGAATATCCGTCTTCGTGATCATGATCCCGAGGAGCTTTGTTTCTATTCAAAGGCTACTACAGACTTCGAGTACCTTTTCCCATTCGGTTGGGGCGAGCTCTGGGGTGTAGCTGACAGAACTGACTACGACCTTACACAGCACATCAACACAAGCGGCAAGTCCCTTGAATACTTTGACCCCGAGACAAACGAAAAGTATGTTCCTTATGTCGTAGAGCCTTCTCTCGGTGTTGAAAGACTTTTCCTCTCTGTTGTTACAGAGGCTTATGACGAGGAAGAACTCGTTTCTACAGACAAGAACGGCAACGAAAAGAGAGAAACAAGAACAGTTATGCGTCTGCATCCCGCTCTTGCGCCTTATAAGTGTGCAGTTCTTCCACTTGTTAAGAAGCTTACTCCCAAGGCTGAGGAAGTTTATGAAATGCTTTCCAAGAAGTTTATGTGTGACTTTGACGAAACAGGTACAATCGGTAAGAGATACCGCCGTGAAGATGAAATCGGTACACCTTTCTGCATTACAGTTGACTTTGACACAATCGAAAAGGACAACTGCGTAACAGTTCGTGACCGTGACACTATGGAGCAGCAGCGTGTTGCTATTGACGACCTCGTTAAGTTCCTTGAGGAAAAGACTGCACTTTAATTTATAGAGGCTACACCCGTATTGCCCTGACAATACGTAAAACCACAATAGAACAAAGTAAGGGCGAGCAGTGCTCGCCCTTTTGCACGTAATAAATCAAAATATAACATGTTGTGACACATTGCCTGTATCACAGAATTATGAAAAACAGCCGCCCATAGTGGACGGCTGTTTTTTATAATTATTCTTCTACGGGAAGAGTTTCAATAAGTTTAGCGTCGAATTTCTGAATTGCAAGAGCATCAGCGGCTGTAATTCCTCCGCCGGGGTTGCAGCAGTCAGCATTTGCGGAACCTGTTTCGGATAAGGAGTATTTATCAGCATTTCCGATTGCCTGATAAATAGCCGCAGCATCAGCTATCGAGACCGTACCGTCACAATTAGCGTCGCCGATAAGAGTAGCAATATCACTACTGGCTGTAGTTGTAGCAACGGGTTCAGTTTCTACAGGAGCTGTTGTTGTAGTTGTATTTTTTGTAGTTGTAGTTGTTTTCTTTGTGGTTGTTGTTGGTTTTGTGGTAGTTGTAGTAGTTGCAGGCTTTGTTGTGGTTGTACCAGCAGGCTTTGTTACAGTTCCGCCGCCACCTGAGCCTTTCTTACCACCGTCAAGGTTACTGCCCTCGCTGTTTGCATAATTTGCATAGAAATCGCCGAGGGAAAGACCATTGGCACCGAGAGCTACTTCATGGTCAAGACCTATGTACTTACCTGAACTTAATGTCTGCCAGAGTGATTCCTCAAACATCTCATACTTAGGCTCGTTCCAGTCAATTGTTGTACCTGTGCCCTGCTGGAAGCCAAGGCTGTCCCAGAGTCCGCCTGTATCACCTGAGTTTGTATTCAGACACCAGAATGTGTGGTTGATGTGATTCTTAATCATATAATCACGGAGGAGAAGCATCCATTTGAGGTTATCACCCTCCATATGTCCGCCCCACTCGCCGATAAGTTCAGGAGCAACATCTTCTGCGTTAATCCATGCCCATGTATCGTACCAGTAGTCATCAAGGAGAGTCTGCTCTGTGAAGTCCTTGTCAAACCATGTCTGTGCATAAACTGACGGGCCGTAGTCGTGGGGAGAATATACAATCTGGCTTGTACCCTGCTTGGGAACGATAGGATATTCTCTTGCGCCACGGAAGTTGCCGCCCCACCATGCACCTATGTATGGTGAGTTGTCACGTCTGTCGGGCATACCCCAGTAGTCGCCCTCCATAGCACCGCTCATTGACTGCTCAACACCCTCCACGAAAATAAGTGCGTTGGGGTTTACGTCAAGGATAGCCTCTGCACATTTTGTAGCGGCATAAGCCCAGTTATTCTCATCTGTGGAGCCGTCCCACTTTGCAGCCTCGTCGCCCTCCTGACCTTTGCCGTGGGGTTCGTTCTTGAGGTCATAGCCGATGAGTGTGTCGTCGTTCTTATATTTGTCAGCAAGCCATACAAGAGTTTCAATCCACACTTCTGTTGTAACGCCTGCCTTACCGTACCACAGATTGTAGTTGTGTCCTGAGTTGTCGGAGTGGGGGCTGTGGATGTCGATAAATGCCTTGATACCGTACTTTTTGCACTTCTGCATAATGATATCAAAAATCTGCATTGAGTCTTTGAGTGTCTTTCCGTCCTCAAGAACGAAGTCGGGGTTGATAGTAAATGCAGGATCGGCGTTACCGGATACACTTGAAACGGGATTTGGTGTTCCTTCCATCCATGAAACAAGAAGCTCTGTGGAAATGGGGAAACGGATTACGTTGATACCTCTGTCTGCAACTTCTTTGAGAACGTCGTCAACGTCAGCACTCCAAAGGTAGTGTACGCAGTTTTCGGAGCAGTTGAAACCGAACCAGTTTGCACCGGTGAGCCATACCTCGTTGCCGTTCATGTCGTACAGACGGCTTCCCTCTGCGTGGAGCCAGTCATCGTTGTTTGTGTCCACAGCCTTTGCAGTTGCAAGCTCGTTATAGTCAACAGGCATAACGGAAGCTGTAGCTGTAAAAGCCATGGCTGCTGCGGAGGCTAATGCCGCAATTGCCTTTGATAATTTCTTCATGATAGATTCCCTCTCTTTTGGGTGCGGATTTTTGGTTATACACCCTGTTAATTATATCTTACCATTTTCCGAGAGATTTGTCAATATAAAATGTAAACTTTTTTCAGTTTATTCCTATAGTGCACCTATATATTTTACCCTCTGTATCATTTTAGTTTTAACTGTCAATGAGTATAAAAACGGCAGAAAAATTTGCCGTCAGTATATCAAAAAACACTTGTAACCCTTGGAATCTCCCCGTTTTTCAGCAATTCGAGGAGATGATAAAGCTCTGTGAGCTCAGATGTCAGCTCCTCATTTTCATTTTCTGCAAGATAATGGGTGCGGACAAACAATCTGTCCAGATCGGTAAGTTTATTATCACGTATAAATACAGACGCTTTTTTTCGGAAATCCTGCCATTTTTGCTGGAGCTGATTTGTAATATCAGCAGATTTTTCATAGCTGCCATTCTGATACAGTTTTTCCGCATAAGAGGAAAGCTCCATTAGGGAATTGCAGTTTTTTTCTATCCAGTGATTCTGAAAAATGCCTGTGCCTGTAAGCAGAATAAGAATAACTACACTTATTTTAAGACGCGTCATGTCTGTTCCTCCTTTTCGGATATATATGGAGATTTATTTTCGTCCTTCGGGGATATGAATACCCTGCCCTGTCCATCGGTGGTCATGATGAATATTTCCGATATATCAAGGTCTGCTTTTTTTGCGGAGTTTTCTACAAATTTTTTATTCAGCCCCATGGATTTCAGCATAACAGGGAGTATTTTTCCGTCGGATACAATAACCTGCGGGGGATCAGAATTGAGGGCTTTTATGCGTAAATCTTCACGGTCGGGAATATCCTTTGATTGTTTTTTCATTATGGAAATACTGCCTGTAGTTTCTACAATGGCGAACTGTACTTCTGATATATCGAATACCTGTTGAGTTCGCATAGCTGTAGTAATATCATCTACGGTGAGCCGTAGTTCACGGAGAACGGAACGGTTTATTTTTCCGTTGCTGATTATAATTTTCGGACTGCCGTACATTATTGTTCTGAAACAGGGCAGACGGAGAATAAGCCACGAAATAAACACCTCGTAGCAGACAAGTGCGAGGATAGGGGTTATACCTATTATAAGTGGTATATCTGTATCTTCAAGGGGAAGTGTGGCGATATTTGAAATCAGTATGGTAATAACAAGCTCGGAGGGTTGTAAATCTCCCAGTTGTCGTTTACCCATAAGCCGTACGGCGAAAATAACTATAATGTAAAGTATAAGTGAACGGATGAGAATAATTGACATATATGCTCCTTTGCTCTTTTTTATTATTATTTCACGCAAAAATTTTTTTATACGTGAATATTAATCTCGTTTTCAAGCAATAATAATATTGCTCACGAAGCAATAAAAGAAAAGGAGTTGTTCAATATGTCAGATATGAATAACAAGCATAAGAATGATTGTATCAGATGTACCGTTTCACAGTGCAAGCACAATATGGTAACAGAGGATTATTGTTCCCTTGGCAGTATCTCCGTAGGGACTCACGAAAGTAATCCTACAGTTCCCGAGTGTACTGACTGCAACAGCTTTGTAAAACGTACAGGTTGCTGCTGATTTCCTCCTGTTATGGACACGGTGTTCCGTGTCCGTACATATTCTGAAAAATATAGACAAATTGTAAAAAAATCCGAAATTACTTGCATTTTTTCTGATTATCGGTTATAATAATATAATAAGAGTAATATCTTATAATTTCTTACAGGAGGGTGCATTTGATATGTTTGACCAGACTATGACTTTCAAAGTAACAGAGGACAAAGAAGCTGAACTCAGAAAAAATCTCACTGCGATTTATGACGCTCTTGTGGAAAAGGGCTATAATCCGATTAATCAGATTGTAGGTTATATCCTCTCGGAGGATCCCACCTACATAACCACCTACAACAATGCAAGAAGCCTTATCCGCCGCATAGACCGTGATGAGCTTTTGCAGGTGCTTGTACGTGAGTATCTTCAGAAATAACAAAAGAGCTGCCTTTTTCAGGCAGCTTTTTTATATGTTAATATTTGAATTCTCCCTTTCCGATAAATTCACGTATAAGGGAATCCTTCGGTACAAATTCGTTATCCAGAGGTGCGAGTGCGGACAGGATTTCAATGACGTCCGAAAGTTCATCTTTATTCTCCATAAGCCGCAGGTCGTCAAGAAGATTATAGCGATATACACTCATTTCATAAGCCATAAAGGTGTCAATGTCATAATCTGAACGTTGTTTATATGGCATAATATACTTGTTTTCGCCCGCTTCAACGCTGTGGAACATTTTCAGAGTTTCTTCAAGACTTCTCTTGCGGAAATTTCTGTCACGTATCATACGACGCATAAGACGTATTTTCGCAGGGTTAAGCACAAGCCCCTCCTTTGTGATACGTGTGCGGACGCTGACATAAAGCTTGCATAGCTTGCTGTCGGGAACTGTTATAACATCTGGGTTAAGTGCGTGAATACCCTCGAAGATTACCACGTCACCGTGTTTTCTCTCGAAATGCACAGTTTCCTCTGAACGGGCAGATTTTGCAAAATCGTATTTGGGTATTTCTACGGGCTGGCAATCCTCAATGGCTTCAATCTGCCGATTGAGCAGTTCCTTGTCAATTCGGTCGGGGGATTCAAGGTCGACTTTGCCCAATGCCGCCAGTTCTTTTTCTTCCTCTGTGAGGGATTTGAAATAGTTGTCCATGGATATTGTATGACAGCCACAGCCAAGTTCCCCGAGAAGCTTTGTAATCATAAAGGCTGTTGTGGTTTTTCCTGAACCTGACGGACCTGCAAGAAGTATAACAGGTCTGTTTTCAATGTTTGAAGCGATTTTTTTTGCGATTTCCTTAAGCTGATACAAAAATACTTCATTTGTCTGTTTTGTATATTCTTCTGGGTTTCCGCATATTCCTTTGTTTATTCTGTTGACTTCTATATTCATAATTTACTCCTGTAGTTCAAAAAAGTTCAAAATAGATAAAATGCGGTGAGATTGAAGCTCACCGCATATTTTCAGTTATAGGTTTTTGTTCTGTTATCTCTGCTCACAGATAAGCTTCATAGCTGTTCTGTCTTCGCCTTCAATCTGGATATTAGCAAAAGCAGGGATACAGATAAGGTCGATTCCGATAGGTGCGAGATAACCTCTTGCAATAGCAATAGCCTTGATTGCCTGATTAGCAGCACCAGCACCAACAACCTGTACTTCTACTGACTTGTGTTCTCTTATAACTCCTGCAATAGCTCCTGCAACTGAATTGGGTGTTGAATGGGATGACACTTTTAAAATTTCCATAGTGTAGCCTCCTGTCTGAATTTTGGTTTAAATATAATTTAATTAATCAAGGAAAAGCACAGAATAAATCTATGCTTTTCACCTTGATATTATTATACCACAATTATATTTATTTTTCAATGTCCTAACTGTACCTTTTTTTAGCTGCTTTTTTGTGCAGATTGCATAAATAAAATTTTGCGATAGTATATTATCAGACGTTTTGCGACTTATCGTATAATAATCCTCTCTATACTGACAGCCTTTCCGCTTTTTTCGTCAAATTCCACAATGACACCGTTGAGAGAGCAGCTTCCCTCGGATTCGGCAAATTTAGCAGGCATATGGAAACGGAATTTATCTATGATAATTCCTGATTCTACGCCAAGGCAGGAATTTTCCACACCTGTCATTCCTGCATCGGTGATATAGGCTGTATGTCCGCCTAAAACTGCTTCATCAGCGGTCTGCACGTGGGTATGAGTGCCGAATACTCCCGTAACTTTTCCTGTAAGATAGTGCCCCATAGCCTTTTTTTCGGAGGTTGCCTCTGCGTGAAAATCCACGAATATATTAGGCGTTGAAATATCTTTGAGTATATCGTCGATTTTGGAAAAGGGATTATCAAGGGGCTCCATATAAGCCGTACCCATAAGATTTACAACAGCAACAGAATAACTGCCCATATCAACAGTACATATACCTTTTCCGTATGCACCACCCTCGGGATAATTGGCAGGGCGGATAATACAGTCCGACGTGTCGAGGACGGGATAAATTTCTTTTCTGCGGAAAACATGGTTTCCCGTAGTTATAACATCTGCACCTGCGTTTATGAGCATATCTGCGGAATTTGGCGTTATACCGTTGCCCTGCGCTGAATTTTCGCCATTTACAATAGTTATGTCAATCTTGTAATTCTGCTTGATGCTGCGGAGCTTTGTGTGAAGAAAGTCACAACCTGCCTGTCCCACAACATCGCCTATAAATAAAAGCTTTTTCAATATATCTTCTCCTTATATGTTTCGTCTATTAAAGTATATCATTTATTTCGCCAGCTGTCAAGACGAATTTTTCGCAAAATATTGACAAATATACGTTGTGTGTGATATAATAATAACGTATGCAGAAACGACGTTTACAGAAAGGATAAATTTTATGATACTTCTTGACGAATTAAGACTTGAACTGGTAGGCTGCCGCAAGGAAATGGAGGAGCTTGCCGATGTTTTAAGCATAAAGGCTTCAAAGGAGCGTATAGAGGAGCTCAACGCTGAAACTGCAAAGGACGGCTTCTGGGATGACCTTGAAAACTCACAGAAGGTTTTACAGGAAACAAAGGCTTTAGAACGCAAAATCGAGAAATACAACAAGCTCAACAATCAGCTTGAGGATGTTATAACCCTCATTGAACTTTCAATTGAGGAGGAGGACGAAAGTTCCATTGAAGAAATCAAGGCAGAGGCCGATGATTTCAAGAAAAAGCTTGAGGAGGAAAAGCTCTCCACACTTCTCACAGGAGAGTATGACAACTCCAACGCTATCCTCACATTCCACGCAGGTGCAGGCGGTACAGAGGCGCAGGACTGGACAGAAATGCTCTATCGTATGTACAATATGTGGGCAGAGCGTCATGATTATAAAGTCACACTTATGGACTATCTTGACGGCGACGACGCAGGCGTAAAATCTGCATCAATTCTTATTGAGGGTGAAAATGCATACGGTTATATGAAGTCTGAGTCGGGAGTTCACCGTCTTGTACGTATCTCTCCTTTTGACTCATCAGGCAGACGCCACACATCTTTTGCGGCTCTTGAGGTTATGCCCGAAATCGACGATTCTATCGAGGTTGACATCCGCCCCGAGGATATTGAAATGGAAGTTTACCGTTCAAGCGGCGCAGGCGGTCAGAAGGTTAACAAGACCAGCTCTGCTGTACGTCTTATCCACAAGCCTACAGGCATTGTTGTATCATGTCAGACCCAGCGAAGCCAGTATCAGAACAAGGATTACGCAATGAAAATGCTCCGTTCAAAGCTTATTGAAATAAAGGAACGTGAACATCTTGAAAAAATCGAGGATATCAAGGGCGTTCAGAACCAGATTGCATGGGGAAGTCAGATCCGTTCCTATGTATTTATGCCCTATACCCTTGCGAAGGATCACAGAACAGGCTTTGAAAACGGAAATATCCAGGCTGTAATGGACGGCGATATTGACGGATTTATCAATGCTTATCTGAAATCCCTTTCACACGGCACATTGAATAAGTAATCGGGTGATAAATTATGAGAAATATTTTTTCAAAAGCAGTACTTGCTTTAATGACGACTTTTGTTCTGACAGGCTGTACAGTAAGCGAATATTCATACGATTCCACAGGTACAGGCGAAGATTATTCCATAAATATTGTGGATAAATCAGATGTTACGGAAGCCCCTGATGTACAGGAAACAGAGCCTCCTGTGCAGGAAATGCAGACAGAAGTTGCCGAAGAAATTACAGAAGCTACAGAGGCCCCTGTGGTTGAGGAAACAGAAGTTGCAACAGATATTTATGTGGTTGATATTACTGAATCATTGGATGAGGATTTTATTGAATCTACATATCCCGACAGCTATGTTGAATACTACTTCCGTTCACAAAGCCAGCTTGACCAGCATTTTGAAAAGCACGGTTATGAGTTCGATGGCGATTTCAACTATGAAACTGCCGAGGACTACGAAAACGGTGCAAGTGCTGTTATAAACAATCCTGATGCTCTGTACAAAACCGAAGCTCAAGACGGCGACCATGTGTATTATATCGAGGCGACAAATGAATTTGTTGTACTTTCCACAGACGGATATATACGTACATATTTCCGCCCAAATGCAGGGATAAAGTATTTTAACAGGCAGTAACATATTTAAGGCAGGGGCTTGCTCCTGCCATTTTATTTAAAAGGTGGGATAAAAAATGAATCCACGTTTACCATATCTGAGAGAAAAAACCTCAAAGCTGACCGCCTCTCCGGGGGTTTATATAATGAAAAACCGTGAGGGCGGCATAATTTATATCGGCAAAGCGAAAAATCTGAAAAAGCGTGTCACAAGCTATTTCAGAGAAAATCCCGACCATACGCCAAAGGTTGCGGCTATGGTTTCAAAGGTGCAGGATTATGATTTCATCGTCACAGACAGCGAATTTGAAGCCCTCGTTCTTGAATGCAGCCTTATTAAACAGCATAAGCCAAAGTACAACATACTTCTGAAAGACGACAAGGGTTATTCCTATATCCGCATTTCAGACGAGGAATTCCCACGTATTACCACAGAGAAAAATACAACGGAAAAAGGCAGATATCTCGGACCTTATACAAGCTCATACATCACAAAAGAGGCTGTAAACGAGGCTAACCGTGTATTTATGCTCCCTACCTGCAATAAGAAATTCCCACGTGATTTCAGAAAGGAGCGTCCTTGTCTGAACTACCATATAAAGCAGTGTATGGGCGTTTGCCGTGGCAGGGTTTCTTCAACTGAATATATGGGAATTATCGCTGAAGCCGAGGATTTTATCCGTTCGGGAGGTGCCGCCTCCGTTGAGCGTATGGAAGCGGAAATGAATAAAGCCGCAGAAAATCTTGAATTTGAAAAGGCGGCTATGCTCCGTGACAGAATTGCCGCTGTGAAAAAAGCTTCTGAAAAACAGAAAATGGTTGATAGTGGTGTCGAGTCGGCCGATGTTATAGGAATTGCAGAATATCTTGGGGGAGTGTATATCTCCGTGCTCATGTACCGTGATAATCGTCTTTATGACAAGGCTGTATTTGACGTTGAAAAAAATGAAGATGATGAGGACATTCTCGGCACTTTTATGGTGCAGTTCTATCACGGCAGAAAGGATATTCCGCGAACTGTTGCCGTTGAAAGTATGCCTGCGGAAACGGAGCTTATCCAACAGCTTCTTGAAAATCAGGCTGGCAGAAGTGTGAAGCTGTATCAACCCCAGAGGGGCAGACTTCTTGACCTTATAAAGCTTGCAAAGAACAATTCCGCAGAGTATGCCGCTCTGAAAAGCAGCCGCACAGGCAAGGACGTTATCGCCCTTGAACAGCTCGGCAAATGCCTTGGGCTGTCAAAACCGCCTGAAATTATTGAGGCATACGATATATCAAACCTTTCCTCTGAGTCAATGGTTGCAGGTATGGTGGTATTCGCTGGTGGCAGACCACAGAAAAAAGCATACAAAAAGTTTGCCGTCAAGGAACAGGAATATCAGAACGACTACGGAAGTATGCGTGAGGTGCTGAAAAGGCGATTGCTCCACATTGTAAATCAGGAGGGGGACGAATTTTTCACACGAACACCCGACCTGATACTCCTCGACGGCGGCACAGGTCACGTTCACGCCGTTGAGCCTCTTTTAAAGGAACTGGGACTCGATATTCCTCTTTTTGGTATGGTCAAGGACGATAAGCACCGTACCCGTGCCATAGCCACAGGAGGTAGGGAGATACAGATAAATAATTTACAGGCGGCATTCAATCTTGTGACGAAGATACAGGACGAAGTACACCGTTTTTCCGTCAGCTTTATGCACACAAAGCATAAGAAAAAGACCTACAGCTCCGAATTGCTGTCGGTCAATGGCATCGGCGAAAAAAAGGCGGCAAAGATACTGATAAAGTATAAGACGAAGGAAAATCTCATGAAAGCTACGGTGGAAGAACTTGCCGTCACAGCCGGAATATCACTTGAAACGGCAAAGGAGCTTTTTGATGTAATCCATAGTTGATTAAGAAAAAAGTGTGCGGTAAAAATATCGCACACTTTTTACATAATTATTTATTTCAATACAATATCCTCAAATCTACCTCTGATAGCAGTAACAAGCTCTTTTGGTGAAAGGCGTATCTGAACGCCTATTTTTCCGCCGCTTATATAGAAAAGCTCCATGTTTTCGGCTGTGTTATGCACAACAGTCATAAACTGCTTTTTCATACCTATAGGGGTACAGCCGCCACGGACATACCCTGTGATTTTAGTTATATCCTTAACAGCGATAAGCTCCACGGACTTCTCATCCACGCTTTTAGCTGCTTTTTTCAGGTCAAGCTCCTCTGCAACAGGTAACTGAAAGCAATAATATGCTCCCGATTTTCCATGAGCAACGAGGGTTTTGAATGTTTCCTCCAAAGGCTGTCCAAGCTTTTCGGCGGTATGTATACCGTCAATAAACTCGTCGCATTCATAAGTCTGTACGGTATAGCTTATCTTGCATTTTTCAAGAAAACGCATGGCGTTTGTTTTCTGCTCTTTAGCCATTTTCTTTTGCCCTCCTGCTGTATACACAGCCGCAGTAATCCTGTCGGTAGAGATTATATTGTTTCGATAATTCTATGGAATGCTTGTAGCCGTCGTGCTTTTTGAAATCGGAGAAGAGATAGGTTATACTCAGTTCTTCCGAGAGCTTTCCGCCGCACTGATTAATAAATTCACAGTCCTTATGGGGACTTATTGTCAGTGTTGTTGTGAAATAGTCTGAATTGAGTTCTTTTGCCCTTTCAGCTGTTTTTCGCAGACGGTATTCTATACATCTGCGGCAACGTTCGCCCCTTTCGGGCAACTCCTCATATCCCTTTGCAAGGGCATAGAATGGGACGGAATTATAATCCTCGTCAATTATATTCACATCAAGTCCAAGTTCCGACACAAGCCGTTTAAGCTCCTCACGGCGGTATATGTATTCGCTTTCGGGAGCGATATTGGGATTGAAGAAATACAGCGTAATGCGAAAATAATCGCATAGAAACAGCAGAGTATGACTGCTGCAGGGTGCACAGCAGGCGTGAAGCAGAAGAGTGGGCTTCCCACCGGACTTTTTCAACTCTGCAAGTTTTTCGTCAAGTATTTTGCCGTAGTTTATCTTCTGCATTACTTGTCCTCAAGACCTTTAAGAGCACGGAGTTCCTCTTTGTTCAGCTTGATTTCAGCGTCCTTAAGAAGCTTCACTTCGCTTCTGTCAACAGTTACGGGAACCTCTGATTTTTCTGTTTTTACACGGAGCTTGCCCGTTATGAGGTTTGCGTCAATAACCTTGCCCTTGTCGCCGTCGGGAGTTACAACGACAGCACCAACCTTGGGAGTGATTTTCAGCAGATCCTCATAAGCTGCCTGCTCATTTTTAAGACAGCACATAAGTCTGCCGCAGGTGCCTGAAATCTTTGTGGGATTGAGAGAAAGTCCCTGTTCCTTTGCCATTTTGATTGACACGGGGTTGAAATCTCCCATATGTGCCTTACAGCAGAATTCTCTGCCGCAGATACCAAGTCCGCCAAGTACCTTTGCCTCGTCACGGACGCCTATCTGTCTTAACTCGATACGTGTGCGGAATACAGCTGCAAGATCCTTTACAAGCTCACGGAAGTCAATACGTGTTTCCGCTGTGAAGTAGAAAAGGAGCTTATTGTTGTCGAAAGTACATTCAACATCAACAAGATTCATTTTCAGACCTCTTGCTTCAATTTTTTCAACGCAGATTTTGAAAGCTTCCTGCTCTCTTATTTTGTTCTTTTCAACGATTTTCAAATCGTTCTTGTCAGCTTTGCGGATAATTGACTTAAGGGGGGAGGAAATGGCATTATCAGCTATTTCACGGTTTTCAAGTACAACCTCGCCACACTCCACACCTCTTACAGTTTCAACAATAGCACTTTCGCCTTGTTCAAACTTTACATCATTGGGCGAAAAATAATATATCTTTCCGGCTTTTCTGAAGCGGATTCCTACGATTTCTTTCATATAAAATACCTCTTTTTATAATATTTGCTGCCCTTACTATGCCATTATTTCCATAATTTCAGCACATACACCTGCAAGCACAAGTGAGCTGTTTACGTTTGCGTCTATGGCACGACAGCCTCTTTCGACAGCGTTGTGTATATTTACAGCCTGATACGCTGTAATCATTGTAGAGAGTCGTACTGCGGCTTCTCTGTAACAGCCTATGACGGGAGCGTCTGCGTCACGACTCAACACGGCGGCATCCCTTGCAAGCTTGTCAATCATGGAGAGTATGCTGTGAATATCGTTTCTGCCGCTTCCCACAGTAAAAAATGCGGCATTGAGTTCATACTCGTCCTTTCTTATTATACTATTTGCAATGCGTTTTGTCAAATCCACCTGATTTTTCAGATTTTCGTCTACGATATAGCTTGTACATCTGCCGATATTTCCGTGGAAGCATTTTATTGCCGCCGCCGTTTCGTCAGCTCCGAAACCGCTTTCTATGAGGGAATGACGGGCTTCTTCCTCTGTGCAGGAGGATACACCGAAACAGACACATCGTGAAATTATGGTGGGGAGAAATTCGCTTTTGCTGTCGGCGGTGAATATGAAGCAGGCATATTCCGGCGGTTCTTCTATGAGCTTCAGCAGAGCATTCTGTGCCTGCACGTTCATATTTTTGCAGTCACGGAAGATATACACCTTTTTTGCGGTGTTGTTATTGGGCTTAATGCATACGTCGCTGCTTACGGCTCTTGCGATTTTCACGGTATAACCCTCTAATTTGCCCTCGGTGGGAACATATGTCACATCGGGGTGGGAGTGTGAATCAACCGTGCGGCAGGCAGTACATTTTCCGCAGGGAGCGTCGCCGTCGGGGGCTTCGCAGAGGAGCAGAGATGTGTAATAATCCGCAAAAAGTTTCTTGCCGCTGCCCTTTTCGCCGTAGAATATAACAGACTGTGCAAGGCGGTTATTTTTCCGCATATTATCAAGGGTACCCAGCAGGTATGTATTTCCATAAATCTTTTTCATAATATTTTCCTTTTCGGATATATCGGCCATTTTAAAATATTTTGTGTACGGGACGTCGTGGGTGTCGTCCATGCAAAACTCTAAATACTATTTTACCACAATTACAGAAGAAATGCCATAGCTTTTGAAAATTTTTACGCAGTTTTCATCTATTATTTCTCCGCTGGCGGCAATTGGTACAGCAGGGGGACAGGGCACCTTCACGGAAGCACATATTCTTCCTGTTGCCTTTTCTATGGGAATTTGTTCGTTTTCAGCCAATGCCGCTGCCCTTATACTCATAGCTTTCACAGGCAGAACGGGCGGGATGTTTAACGGCTTAATATCGCTTTTTCTCGTCAATTCAAGAGATTTTTCAACTATATTACCAAGTCGTTCATAATCTGCCCTTATATTCATTGGCGACATAAGCAGAATTACTGTATCCTTGTGGGCATATTCGCATTCTGCTCCGTATTTACGCAGGTTTTCCGCAAATTCTTCCCCGTCGAATCCACTTTCAGCCGCCTTTATGGTGATGTGAAAGGGCTCGCTTTCCGTAAATATGAGTCTGTTAGAAAAACGTTGTCGGAAATCACGGATATACCGCAGATTATCCTCAATATCCCCTCGGATTTTCTCCGCCATGTATCTGTTGCACAGATCAAGGGACATCATAATCAGATACGACGGACTTGTGGAGGCAAACATTCCCATAGTCTGCTTTAAAATCGGCTTATATCGCTTATCCTTTACGTGGAGAAACGCTCCTCCTGTGAGGGCAGGCAGCATTTTGTGTGCGGAGTCACAGCACATATCGGCTCCCAGAGAAATGGGATGCATACTTTTGGGGAGGAAATGCAGGTGTGCACCATGGGCGTTATCCACCACAAACTTTGCACCGTATCTGTGGCAAAGCTCCGCCATTGCTGATATATCGGCAATTCTTCCTGTGTAGTCGGGTGATGTAACATACAGGCAGCTATGAGGATTTTCCGCCAGTGCATTTTCAACCGCCGCCATATCAACCACTCCCGACAAAATTCCGTCCGTATAGTCGGGCATTATCCACGTTACGTCAAGCCCCAGCAGGACGCAACTGTTGAGAAATGCTCTGTGGACGTTGCGGACAGCTATAATATGGCGGTTTTCGAGCCGCATTGCTCCAAGCATAGCCTGTATGCAGGCTGTGGATCCGCCTGCGGAAAACAGCGTTGCACCGCAGTTGTACAGGGCGGCTGTGTTTTCCTCGCTTTCAAGGATTATTCCTTCGGCTTCAAAAAGACTGTCGGCACCGCTTATTTCTGTGATGTCAAGGCGGTAAAGCTCCGATAATTCCTCGGATATATGTCGTCCGTGATGTCCCGGCATATGACAGCGGAGGGTGTTTTTTTTGCTGTAATTCTGTAAAAAATCATAAATAGGTGTGTTCATAAAAACTCCTTGAAGGTATATTTCATATATCGGAAAATCTTTTTTCTTGCCGTCGCCATAACTTTAGAAACAGCCTGCGGAGTTACATTCTGTGCCGCTGATATTTCCGTGATGGACATTTCCTTGAAGTAGTACAGCAGTATTATTTCCGTCTGTCTTGCGGTAAGCTCGTTTCTGATAATGTTGAGCAGGATTTTACTTTTTTCTGAGTTTTCATTTCCCGAAAGAAAATTACGTATATAGTTGTCAGCCGCTCCTGTTGAGGTATCATTGTAGCTTCTTCGTCTTGACAAGATATCACCTCTTTCAGTTGCCGTAACCTCTGAAAATTTCCCTCATGTCCTGGTTGCTTTTGTTCTTTTTTTCAGAAAGTCCCTTATAAACGGCTCTTTCGTGTTTTTCCAGAGTGTCAATGATTTCCTTCATATCGGTATATTCCGTATAAAGCAGTTGTATACGGCGGTTCAGATTAAGTTCTTTTATTGTATTCTCGTCATTTTTTCTGCGGAGAGTATTTCTCTGCAACAGCAGTTCCCCTATACGATCCTTTGCCATATCGCAGCTGATTTTATAGTTTCTGATAAGCTCCTTCATAAATAACCCCTTTCGTTTGATTGTGTATTTTTATTCTACTAATATTGTAGAATAAAAATCAACGAAAGTCAATAGAAAAAATGTGGTTTGTATATATGCACAAAAAGCGATAAAGATATTTGTGATAAGTGCTGAAAATATGCGGATTAAAATTTCGGGCGGATAATATCCGCCCCGTAAAATGAGTCTATCCCACAATTCCTGAGCGTTCGATGCCTTCAATAAAATGCTTTTGCAGGCATACATAAAGTATCAGTAATGGTGTAATGGAAATCAGACAGCCCGCTTCCTTCCAGACAATCTGCTCACGGGGAGATATTTCCGCTGAAATCGTACCAAAAAGTTTTTGCTTCAGCTCCGTATCAAGATTTCGCAACATAAGGGATATTGTCCGTGTATCGGTGAAAAATGTTGCACTTACGTAATAATCGTTCCAGTACCATACCACCGAAAAAAGAAAAACAGTCAGAAATGCCGCAGAAGCGTTGGGCACCATAACCTGCACGAATGTCCTGAAAGCACCGCATCCGTCAATATAGGCGGCATCTTCGATTTCCTTCGGAAGCCCCTTGAAGAACTGACGGAAAATAAGTATCATAAGCCCTGCACGTATGCCATTTGCTGTTATGGCAGGGAGATACATGGTCAGAGCCGTATCAATGAGATTGACTGTAAAACCTCCTATGCCGAAGTTGCGGAACTGGGAATACAGCGGCAGAGCGATAACCTGCGGTGGTACAAGTATCATCATTATAACGATACCGAAAAGAAGCTTCTGTCCCTTGAATTTAAATCTTGCAAAGCCGTAGCCTGTGACAGCACAGGAAATAACCTGCATTAATGAAGAGCCTACGTTGAGAAACAACGTAGTGAAAAGCGTCTGCGGAAATCCCATAGCGTCGAGAGTTTCCTTCATCACATCAAGGGTAAAATGACGTGGAATCCACATAACCGTGGGATCGTTCATATCGCCTCTTTCACGGAATGCACAGCTTATCATATAGATAAGGGGGTACAGAATTACAAAGCCCAGTCCGAAAAGTATGATAAAGCGAAAAATCGGGAAAACAGCTTTAGCAGCCTTTTTTCGCCTCAAATAGCCGATTTCTTCCCTTGAAAGCCCTTTTGCGGATTTTTCTTCCATTTCTGCACCTCCTATTCTGTTTCGTAGTAAATCATTTTATTTGCAGCAAAGGTCACAATGCCGATTGCTGTGAGTATAATCCCGAAGTAAAGCCATGCCATAGCGGATATATTGCCGAACTGCCAGTCGTCACGGAGGGCAAGAATACGCTTCATAACGGGATTTGTAGGGTTTGTGAATGAATCAATGACGGTGAAGATGAAATTCACCAGTATAAACGGGCTTACGTAAGGGAAAGTGATTTTCCAGAAATATTCCCATGCCGTAGCACCCTCCAGCTGTGCCGCTTCACGGGCGGAGGAGGGGATAGTCTGTAATGCTGCAAGGAAAAGGAGTATCTGTACACCGCTTGCCCAGACAATGCTGAAAATATTATCGGAAACAGCTGAAATCATAGCCTCCATATTGTCGCTTAAACCGTATATTCCCAGAAATTGAAGCAGTTCCCCCACCATATTCGTGGAAAACATAGTTGAAAACTGCGCTGCCTCTGTGTTGCCTGTTGACTTTATATCGCCGCTTATAACGGCATATACAGGGCCCGTTGCAATAATTACGGGGAGGAAGAAAACGGCTCTTGCAAAAGTTCTGCCCTTGAATTTCTGATTGAGAATAACTGCAATAAACAGGGAGAAAATCACTATAAGCGGAGTTTTCCACAGAGTTTCAAGAAGGGTTTGTTTAAGACAGTCGGTATACTTAGGGTCAACCATAAGGGAGTGCTCAAAATTGTTCAGTCCTACCCATTTCAGGTTGGTATTTCCTGTGTCAATGGTTACATCGCAGAAAGACCATATAAAAGATGTGAGCAGTGGAACGAGGAAAAAGCTGATAGTTCCCACAAGCCATATGCTTATGAAGCCGTAACCGTAGAGAGCCTTCCGCTTTTCATAGGAAAGTCGGGGAGGTTTGTTTCTGTTGTTTTTTTTGCTCATCATTAGAAATAACCTCCTTTTCCGATTTTGTCGAGGTCAATCGTCTGATCGTCAAAGGCTATGGTGTTCTCTGAAAAATCGGCTTTTACCACAGTACCCCCTGAATATGTGACGGTGATATTGCCACTGTTGTCGATTTCATAACCTGTTATACTATCCTCTGCGATTTTTTCATACAATGGCTTTAAAAGTCTGTATTCAGCCGCCGCAGAGAGTATATGGTTGTCATAATTTGCGTAGAAATATATGTCAAATTCAGTATCTTTAAGCTCACTTGCATCTTCATACAGCATATCGTAGTTGAGATAGCTGCCCGTAGCCGCTGCCGTAAGCAGCAGTCTGTTATGGTCAGAAGTACCGTTTATAGCTGTTGAGGAATAGGGCACAAGTCCGTGAAGCACCATCTGGTAAAACGGTATATCCTCGTTGAAAATATCAAAGCGGCTTGAAGTTAGTGGAACGTTCATAATATGGTCTGCGTAGGGGATAGCGTAGGCATTTGCTGTATCTGCAAGAATGCCGTTTTCAAGCTTATCTGTCAGTAGTTTATAACTCTCCACCGCAAGCTTTTTAGCGTCGGCACGGGATATTTCACGTTTGCCATAGTCACCGTAAAGCGATGATGTGAGATTGCCGACGGATACTCCCGATATGCCTGCATTGTAGTAATTTTCTGCAATATCGCCGAAAACATCGCTGTAGTAGTATGGTGAAAGCAGGGACATATTTTCCTTGAAGCCATCGGGGATATTATAGGCACGGTCATAGCTTACAATGCGTGAATATGAGCCTGAAATGCGTATACAGGTGTTGTTTATTGAATTATAACCGTTTCCTGAGTAGAAATCACGGTTGTCGGAAACGGGATAAAGGTCAAACCTGTTGTCTGCCATAAAAGTGGATAATGCCGAAAATCCACCATTTCCGCCCAATGAGGCCGCAGGAGAAGCGGAAGTATCAATCTTGTTCTCAATGCCGTCGTCCGTCCAGTTCTTATAGCTTGCAACGATATTTTCAACGCCGCTTTCAGCTAAATCGTTGAGAATCTCCTTGCCCTGCTCAAAGCTTGTAAAGGTGGTTTTCGTAGTCACAGGAATACCGAGAACAGGCTTTTTCTTCTGTGCTCCGCCGTAAAGTGATATATACAAGGGTGGGAGAGAGGTTGTCTTTTTTTTCAGTTCTGTGTTTTCAACGAGATACTGGCGATATCTTGCAGCAACATCCGTATAATCGGCATTTTCGGTTGATATTGGATAGTAGAGAATTTCAATGTCCTCTGTTTTTATGTCTCCCGTTTCAAACACGGTGAATTTGTCGTTACTGCCCGACATATAGAAGGTATCCGTTCCACGGAGGGTAAAATCAAAGCCGCAGAGGTTATAACTGCTGTTGGACTGCTCCGACACACCGACGGAGAGAGTTGCACTTGTATCGCCTTTTTCTGCAATAACGAGCATGGCGTTATCCTCTTTCACAATGCCGTACATGGGGAGGTAAATCTGCTCTGTGACAGCACCCTTGTGAGTAGGGACAGCGGTAATATCATTGCCGTAGACCGGCTGTGAATATGCGTCTGTTTCCATGGTTTTTTTGTTGTTGAAGCGTACAAGAGCTCCACAGCCGTCGGGGATAATAAAATATCCATTTTCCGTTATATCAGCTGCCCCGAAACCGTTCATTATATTCATTTCAGTAATGATATTTTCATTGTCGGGCTCTTTTATATCGCTGATTTTAAGCCTTGCACGGATATGGTCATTTTCGAGGATATACTCTACAGGGACTTCAAATCCCTTTTCATAGTTGTAGGTAATACGCACGCCGCCTTTGATATCTTTTACGGATATTTCGCAGTCTTCTGTTGCTGAACGGAGTGTGGAGGTTGAATGCTTTGAGGGGGTACCATAGGTCAATTTATTGGCGGAACGAAGCTCGTTTATAAGTAGGGGAGTTGCATTTTTATCCCGTGAGGCACCCAGAGGTGCAGACCACCATATATAGCCTGTTTTCTTGTTTTCCACAGCTATATTTCCAAGGCGGTCATCAATGAGAAGTCGGAAATCTTCGTTTTCAGCACATACCCTTGAAACAGCAATAACCTGCTTGCAGTCAATGGAAAGCCACGCAAAGCCTTTTTTATCAGCGGTATAGAATACGATTTTTCCGTCCTCGCTGCCGCTTTTTTTATAGGTAAAACGAATATTTTTGTAATCTCCGTCCATAAGTTCAAGAGTTTCACCGTCAAGGGAGCTGAAAAGGAACGGATTATCAATTGTTGAGATAACCTGACGGATATTCAGCGGCTTGTTTGTTTCGTCATTTATATAGAGGAGATAACGTCCGCCGCCGCTGAGGTATACCTTGCCTGTATCGCATTTCTGACCTTTTTCAAAGTCAGCAAGGACTTTTTCGGTATTTTTATCAACGGCCACGAAGTCCCCAAGCTTTTTTATATCGGCAATTTTATCTGCAAGCTTTTCCTGTGAAGGTGTATAATCGGACTTTTTAGCAGGTTTTCCACCGTGCTTTTCCCATATTATGTCGTCAATATCCTTATCTCTGTAATAGATGTCAATTCCCTCAACAGTACCAATTTTTTTCAGATATTCCGTAATATCGGCATAGGAAACGTCAACCTTTTCAACGCTTTCTGCAAGTTTTGCGGAAACGGTGGTTTTTTCTTCTGTCTGCTCCTCCACAGAATTGTCAGGAGCAGGAAAATCCTCATCGGCAAAGGAATTGCCAGATACAGCGGCAGTTGATACCGCAAGCAGACAGAGGAGGAATATTTTCAGTTTTTTCTTCATAATCCGTCCCCTTTCAATTTTTTATCCTGTATGAGATTTCCATAAACAGGGTTGAGAAAAATATAACTACCTGCTGAATAAGGAATAGGAGGAGTATGAGCAGAAATAGCATTATAAGCATTGCGGCAATAGTGAGAATTATGGCGAAAACTGTTTTTAAAGCTGAATACTGATGAACTGAACGTATGGCGGAAAAGAGAAGTATTGCCGTCCAGCCTGTGCCGACAATTGCAATAATGGTCAGAAAAATATTCTCGTCACGTATGAGAAAATGAGAGAGAAGTGTACTTATAAACAGCTGTGCAACGTATGGAACAAGGGCGTAGGAACTGTATATACAGATATTTTTCATAGTTCCCTCGCCGTCAAGGAGTGTGCATACAGCCCAGTTGCCTACCGTCCATGCTCCGAACAGAACAAAGCTTCTGATGAAATAGGGTACAATGTTGAATATTTTATCATAGGGGACATAGTGGTTGAAGCCGTAAAGACGTTCGCTTGCAATAGTTGCAAGGAACAGCATAAACACTATGAAAAAGGCTGTTTTAAGTGAGCCTGATTTTTTCCAGCGCATATCCTCAAAGCCCTCTACAGGGTGAGTTATAGCGTGAATTACCCATTGTACAGGGGTGAGTTCCCACATACATTATACCTCCTTTTCTTCAGATTTCTCCTTTTTCCTTTCGGCGGCAAGGGCAGCCTTTTTGTCTTTGCGGATTTTCAGCGAGCCTGCAATGGCAATTGAGCCGAAGATAACCGCAAGGAGCAGGGGTTCAAAATTGCTTTTTATAAAGTCCATACGATAGCCCTCAAAGGCTTTATCGTAAATTTTTCCTGCGTCTGCAAGTTCAGCGTATTTCATGGCTTCTTTATAGTCGCCGGAACGGAGTTTTGCAGCGGCTACACCGAGATATGCACGGTTGTATGTGCCATCGTATTTCAGCACCTCCAGCCATGGGAGAAGGGCTTCCTCGTAGTATCCCTCATTGTGAAGGGTTGAGGCCTTGTGGACAGCCTTTCCGAAATCCGTTTCCTTGAAGATAGTGACTGTATTTTTCATTGTATCGGTGACATAAAGCCTGTCACCGCAGGATTCAAGAGCAGCCGCCTGCCTGAATCCGCCCACCTGACTTGCATTTGTACCCGCGATGAACAGCAGATTGCAGTCCTCATCGTACTGGAAAATACGACCCATTGTAAGGTCGAGACAGTTGATATTCCCGTCCTCTGCGATGTCGATATCCACAATTGCCGAAGCAAGTACCCTGTTTTGTGATGTGTCGTACATAGGAGAATAATCCCCGAAAATGTTTTCGTTATCGGCGAATATATTTTTACCTGCGGAGTTGAGTTTTTTTACTGTGTCGGTAGTCTGTGTAGAAGATGAAGTACAGGTATAAATAAAATCACCCTCAATGTCAAAGCTTGTAATGCCCGACGGTACATTTCTTGTACGTCTTGCACGCTTTTCCTCGGACATAAAAATTCCGGAAACATAGTTGCTTATGATTTCAGCGGTAGGCTGAACACGGTTTGCACCGTAAAATCCTGTAAATTCACCATCGGGGGAGAACATAGCTGCACCTGTAGTTATATTGTTCAGCACCACATATATATTCCCTGCCTTGTCGGCTATAATACGCTGTGGGTTGAATGTACGCTGTCCACCGTATATTTCTGAATCGGGTTTTGTGATTTCCATTTTTACATTGCCCGAAAGGCTACATACAAGCACACGGGAATTATCAGTATCGGCAATGTACATAAGCTGATTTTCAGCGGATATGAATATTCCTGAGGGTTTTTTCAGCGTGGTTTTCGTGCCGTCCGGCATTGTAAAGCTGCCATAAGTTTTTACGGCTTCGGTAAAATCGCTGTTTACTGCGATGATGCGGTTGTTTCCTGTGTCGGTTATATAGAAATTTCCGTCAAAGGCACAGAATATATCCGAGGGCATATTCATAGCGCCTATGCCTAAATCGTATCCCGATACGGCACGTTCAGCGGTATAGCCTGCCTGTGAGGGAACAGGTTCGCCCCAGCGGTCATAGTTGTATACATCGTAGGGCTCTTTTGCGGATGTTGCAAAAGCTGTGGAATATCCGCATAAAATCAATGACAGAAAAGCTGTGACAGCTCTTTTGGAATGTTTCTTCATAGCCGCCACCTCAATCCTTTATACCCGAATGAGCCATAGTTTCGATAACCTGCCGCTGTGCAAGCATAAACACGATAACAGGGGGAATAAGCATAAATACAGCCGCCGCCATAGCAACTCCTGCACGGGCAAGTCCCGAAGCCGCTGCCTGCGTCACAACAGTGGGGAGGGTTTTATACTGCTCCTGAAATACAACGGAGCCTGCCTGTATATTCCATGCACCCTGAAAAGCGAAGATAATAAGCGTCATAAGAGCAGGTTTCTGATTTGGCATGACAATCTGCCAGCATATGCGGAAAAGTCCTGCACCGTCTACCTTTGCAGCTTCAATCATGGAGTCGGGAATTTGACTTATTGATTGACGCATAAGAAAAAGTCCCATAGGTGATGCGACAGCAGGGAAAATAAGTGCAAGTGGAGTGTCGATTATTCCCATTTTAGACATAACTATATACTGCATTATATAAATAACATTACTCTGATAGAGCAGGGCGATAACTATAATACTGTTTATGAGCTTACTGCCGGGAAATCTGCATTTAGCAAGGACAAAAGCCGCCATTGAAGCGGAAAAGCACTGTAAAACAGTAACGGTGGCCGTAACTGCAACAGAGTTGAAAACGTATCTTGAAAAGGGTACACGATTGCTTTTCATCACATCGAACATATCCTTGAAATTATCAAGGGTGGGGCGAAGCGTGTAAAGCTTCGGCGGAAATATGAAAAGTTCCTCCACGGGTTTAAGTGACATTACTATAGTGAGATATATAGGCAGAAGCATGAAAAGTCCTGTAATAAGAAGTACAGTAAATACAGCCACTGTGCCGCCGTGTTTTTTTCCTGCCTGACGGCTTGTGCCTTTTAATTTATTCGTGTTTTTCATGCTTCCACCACCTTTCGTCAGAGTATAAATGTAGGGGACAGCGCCTACGACGTCCCGTAAATATAAATTTGCAGTCGGGGCGTCGAAGGAGCCGCCCCCTACAGAAAAATTATGAATTAATCATCATTGCTGCCAAGTACCTTGCTTATGACCTTGTTGCATATAAACATCGCTATAAAGAGAATCATGCAGATTGCCGAAGCATAGCCCATTTCAAAGCGTACCCAGCCATAGTCGTGAGCATGAGTCATAATCGTATGTGCCTTGTAGTCCGTACTTGGAAATCCCACAAGATTCTGTGCCACCGTGCCTGCGGTAAATGAGCCTACAATCTGCATAACGGCTGCAAAGAGCAGCTGAGGCTTCATTGAGGGGATAACAATATATATAAGCTCTTGCCATTTTGTCCGTATACCTTCAATTGCTCCTGCCTCATACAGGGTTTTGTCGATATTCTGAAAGCCTGCACGGAGGGCAAGAAAGCCCGCTCCGAGGGAAATCCACAGCTGAACGACAATACATACACCAAGTATATAACGTGAGTCCGTAAGCCATTGTACGGGGGCGTTGAGGATACCCAGATTTATGAGGAAAGAGTTGAGATAGCCGTTTATATCGCCGCTGAAAATAAGCTGCCAGACGGTGTAAACGCTTGCCATTGAGGGAATATAGAAAATAAGGGTGAAAATGGTTTTAAGCTTTGAGGGCAGGCTGTTTATAAGCCATGCGAGAAGAAAGCACAGCACATAGCTGACAGGCCCTGTAAACAGGGCGAAAATCAGTGTAACCCGAATTGACTGAATGAACACCTTATCCGACAGGAAAAGGGCGGTATAGTTGGAAAGTCCCACAAATTCGGGCGCCTGTGCCATGTTGAAATCCGTAAATCCCATAGGCAGGGACATAAGTACGGGGATTACCGTAAACAGGATAAAAAATATCATAAACGGGGCAATCATGGCATAGCAGGCTTTATTCTGCTTTACAGATTTCCATATTGCCGCACGTTCTTCTTTTTTAGTGCGTTTGCCGATTTCCTCGGCGGTCATTTGTGCCATTCTGCCACCACCTTTTTAATTAAGAATTAATGCGTAATTCGTAATTGTTTTTTTAGCCGTTAGCCTTCAGCTTTTTTGTAGGGGCTGCCTTTGGCAGTCCGCAATTTAAAGCAATATAGCCGATTTTTTGCAAAAGCGGATTTCAATCCTGTTAATCTTCATACTTTTTGAGATTTTCCCTCTTACGCTCAATTTCGCCGTTTATATCACGGTTGTACCAGATCAGCGTATCACGGGGATTTTCGCCCTCGTTTACCGTTTCACGGAAAGCGTTCATGATATTTCGTGTAACGGCATATGATGAGGGAATAACAGGGATTTCCACAAGTTCCTTCTGCTGTGCATACAGACGGTCAAGCTCCTCCGCCGACCATGAAAGCTGTGAAAGAGCCGCTGTATTTGCTGTGTCAAAACGTCCGAGAGTGCCGAGAAGTCCCTCTGCACGCATGGCATATTCAGCCTGTGTTTCAGCCGATGTAAACCACTTTATGAATTTCCATGCACCGATTTTATTTTCAGCGCTCTTGAATATAACCGCACCCGAACCGCCTGAATTTGCGGCATGGGATACGCTTCCGTCAGCCTGTGCTGTTCCCGGGACAGGGAAGAACTCCCACAACCCCGATATTTCGGGGGCGGCGGATTCAAGCTGATTTGCAAAGGTGTAATTCTGTATAACTATGGGATATTCACCTGTTCTGAAACGTGTGAAAGCATCATAGCTCTGTTCAAAGCTGTATTTTGTATAGAAATCAGTCCATTCTTCAAAGGACCTGACAGCTTCCACAGAATTGAAGGTTGACGCCGTAAGATCACTGTTGTAGTAATTTTCCCCTTTCTGGAGCATGAGCATGGCAAAGGTATGCCCCGATTCAGTGGCTGGGGAAATATTTGCAGAGGGGAGAACAAGTCCCACGTTCATATAATTCCGTTGTATTGCAGGGAGCATATCAATCAGCTCCGTCCATGTTTCCGGAGGAGAGGTATAGCCAAGCTCCAAAAGTATATCTGTGCGGCAGAACATCATAGGAAAGCTCTGGCTTACAGGCAGACCGTATGTGCCGCCGTTATATTCGTAATGGGTGAGGGCGTTTTCCTGAAATTGTGCAGCTACATTGTTGAAATCGGGAAAACGTGAAATATCCACGAGCATTTCACGTGCGGCAAGGTTTACGGGAAATTCGCCGCCAAGGAAAAGTGCCGCATCAGGGCCTTTTCCTGCAAGTGAAGCTTCCACAATGCCGCCTGTTACAAGGTTTATGGAAATAGGAATATCATATTCGGGAATGAACTCATTTTCCGTCAATTCCTTTACAATCTGTGCCTGGTCACGTCCTAAAGCAACCCAGATTTCCACTGCTTCCTCGTCCTTTACATCGGAAAGAGTGGTATAGTCCTCGAAAAATGAGCCGAAAAAGCCTTTCAGTCCGAAGCTTAACGATTTACCCAGTTTTTCTTCACAGTTGGAAAAATCTGCATTTTTTCCCGCAAACTCGATATAGTCAAGTTCAAGGGGCTGGTCACGGTATTCACGCACCCATGCTGTAATTGAGCTTATGTTATTTTTTATCTGTGTGAGATAATCGGGGATTTTCAGGGGTTTTTTCACGCATTTGTCAAGAATGGCAGCAGTCGAATTGAGAATTGCCGCCTCCGAGCCTGATGTGCCGGAAAGAGCTTCTATATCCGCCTGTATGGTTTTAAGTTCGGCTGAAATACGGCTGAAATCTTCAATAAGCCCGTCAACCTTTTCGTGAACATAATAGTCGGTATATTTATCGGGAGAAGGTCCCG
The DNA here is from genome assembly GCA_017558505.1 of Ruminococcus sp. GTDB lineage: Bacteria > Bacillota > Clostridia > Oscillospirales > Ruminococcaceae > Ruminococcus. The sequence continues at coordinate 187,743 of JAFYUM010000006.1, forward strand.
TTATCATAATTATTTTTCTGTAGCAGTCATTGAGTTCGTCTGCGGAATTTTCAAGGCGGCGGAGGGAATCCCCGATTTTGCCTGTAACGCATTCCATTGTAATGGTGTGCGAACGTCCGCCTTCGAGATATACATATATATCCTCTCCGCTGTCGGTCTGCGGTGTAACTGTTTTCCAGTCATTGTCGTAGAAGAATTCAACGCAGTCAAGCTCCTTGCATGGAACTTTACCGTCAATGTAAATACGCCTGTTGGAGAAAAAACCACGCATCTGATTTTGTCTTGCCTTTATGCCGAGTCTGAACCACCCGCCGTTGCCGATTTCTTCTTCTGAAATTTCCCACGTGACGGTCTGCATGGCTTTTTTCCAGCTGTCTTTGCCAATTGTATTGTATAACAGCTTCACAGGGTCCGAAGGGGAAGTCAGATAGCTTGTATTGTCCCATGAGGGGGATAGGGATGAATCCGATTTGTAAACTGCATTTTCGCCTTCTATGCGGATAAGCTGCGGGTTATCGCTGTAAGGCGTATGGATTGATTTTTTATATTCCTCGTAAGATGGCAATTCCTCGGGGGTGAAGAATTTAAGGTGTTCAATGGCAAATTCAGCGTGGTCAGAGTTGAAGCTGATTTCATGGCTGCCTTTTTCGAGGAAGAATAAAAGGGGCTCTGAAACAAGTCCGTCGGGGTCGCTTATAACTGTTTCCTGCCAGATAGAATGCTGGATTTGTGCGGGGCGGATTTCGTTTCCTCTTGAATCTTTTCTGATATCGGTTTCATTGACCCATATTCTGTTCATAGTGAGTCTTGAAGCAGAGTCGAATGGAAGTCTGCCGTTGATTTCAAGGGAAAATTCAATTTTGCTGCTGTTGGAAATAAGAGGTGCATAGCTTATGCTGAGGGCATACATTCCGCTTTCGGGGACGTCAATAGTATACGTTACATTTCCTGTGCTGCTCTCCCAGATAAGTACGGTGTCACGGGCAGTATCGCCTACGCTGTAGCCGCCTATGGAAAAGCTTCCGTTATCTGCGGTGGTGAAATCTGTACCATTGAGGAATATTTCGCTTTCGGGGTATTTTTTATCGCTGTGCACAGCGAGATATTCGCTGTATGATGGGGTGTCTGTGTCGACAGGCCTGAATGTGTAATAGTCGCTGTTTTCCCCGGTATACAGGGAGATATCATCATACAGCAGGTCGCCGTAAGCTGTCATGGGGACGGTGAAAATAAGGCTTGAAAGAAATGCAGCTGTAATTCTGCAAAATAGTTTTTTTGATTTCAATGCATACACCTCCATAACAGCAAACTGCATAATACTCATCATATAATTATAGCAAAAATTCGGCTTTTTGTCAAGGAAAAAGAAAAGGTATCAGTCAGAACTGATACCTCTTGAAAATATTGATTATTTGGAAAGTTCAGGGAGTTTTGTAATAAGCCCTGCGTCAAGCTTCTGTACTGCAAGAGCGTCGGCAGCTGTAATACCGCTTCCGGGGTCGCAACAGTCTGCATTTATTTCGCCTTTTTCTGTAAGAGCGTATTTGTCGGGATTGCCGATAGCCTGGAGTATAGCCGCAGCGTCAGCAATTGAAATTGTGCCGTCATTGTTTGCGTCACCGTAAATTATATCCTCATCGGAAGGTGTTGAAGGCTCTGCTGTCGTGGGAGGCTTTGTTGAAGGTTCAGTGCCGTCTGAAAGCTTACCGCAGACAATACCTGCACCAACTGTTGACATGAATACTGTGCCGAATTCGTCCATATCGCCAACGAGGAAGTTTCCGTTTCCTGTTCCGCCGTAGAGATTGTCCGTGTTGATGCAGTCCCATGTCTTACCGCCGTCAGTTGAACGGTAGATACCCTCAACATCTGTCTCGGCAGGCTTACCGTACATATAAACGGTATTGAGTCCGCCTTCCTTTTCGGGAGCACCGTATCCTAAAGTCTTGCAATAGTAGATATCGGTCTTTTCAATCTTGCTGCCGCCCTCTGTAATAGAGTAAACGCCGTACCAGCCAACAGCCATGAGGAGGTTATCTTCGCCGAGATATGCAAGGTCGCCTGTGTGGTCGCACATATCATATCTGGAAATAACTGTCTCCTTGAATGTTGCGCCGTAGTCTGTACTGATATAGAATGAATAGTGGGATTCTTCAAGTGTAGGCTCTGTCTTTGTCGTGTCAGATGCCCAGTAATCATTGTGCTTGATGCCCGAGCCGTATACAACAGCAGGATTATTCAGATCAACAAGAGGATATGTTGTCTTTGAGCCGTCAAGACCTGTGGATTTTGACCATGTAGCGCCGAAATCGTCGGAGTACTGGAGAGAGCCGTTTGCACCGTCAGCCTTGATAAAACGATATGAGCCGTCTTTAAGCTGTGTTATAGCCATTTTTCCGCTGCTGCTGGGAATCGGAAGCTCTTTCCATGTCGTTCCTGCGTCAAGGGTGTAATATGCTTTGGCGTTATTTTCGCTTACACGGCACATAACCTTTGTATCAGATGGGCAGTATGCAATAGCTGATGTAGAGCCCATATTAGGCTTATACTGCTCTGGTATTACGTTTATATCCTTGTGGATAAATCCGTCGTAGTCACCGATAGCGGAGTAATTTTCACCGTTTGGAACGCTTACGAAGTCAAGACATACAACTTCCTCAACGCCGTCGGGTTGGAAATAGAACTGGATGCCCTTTTCGTCCCAGATGTTATCGCAGGCATAAACACCGTTACCCGAAGTCATAACAACTCTGTCGGGATTTCTGGGGTCGATCATCATGCCGCTTCCCCAGTGGCATGCCTTGCCGTAAATCCAGTCATAGCCGTTTGTATCAATGGGATTTGAAATGAAGTAGTGATTATCCGTATACTGTCCGAACTGCTGACCGGGAGTAATGTCCTGCCATGTAGCACCGCCGTCCTCGGATCGGAAGAAGTGGTCACCCCATGCAATGCTTGAATCAGTCCATTCTTCTTCAAACCACTGGTCAGACCATACACCACAGGTTCTTGTAACGAGCTTGTTAGGATCATTTCTGTCAACTTCAATTTTACCGAATGCATTGGCTGTGGGAGAGATGTCTGTTACCTTTCCGCTTGCAATGTTGTATTTGAATGCACCGCCTGCTGTTCCACCGAAAGCAAGAGCCGCGATATATGTGAAGAACAGGTTGCCGTTCTTATCTGTTGAGAATGTACAAGGATAATTTGCTGTCGGGAGATCTTCAGAAAGTACGGAGAACTTATCGTCCTTTACGCTTGCAACGTGTACATTAGCCTGACCGACAACAGATGTGCCGACGTATACTTTTCCGCCCTCGATGAGTATACAGCCGATACCGTTTTGCTGATTATACTCTTTTTTCTCTGTGCCACGTACCATGTGGTCAGTCCACATAGGATATTTCAATTCCGTTGTGAATAAGCCGAGTTCATCGTAGCCGAGTACAGGATTCCATGTCTTACCGCCGTCTGTTGATTTGATAAGTGCCGATTTGCCGTAGGTTACATCGCCGCCTGCATAGATTGTATCGGGATTATCAGGGTCTATGGCAATGGGTTCGATACACTCTCGGCCGTCGCCGTTTCCGTGAACTTGTATAAGGTCGGTAACATCGGACTTTGTGAATGTCTTACCGCCGTCTGTAGTCTTGAATATTACAGTTCTTGCGTCAGAGAAGTAAGCGCATCCGCAGAGAAAATATGCTGTGTCGTCATCTCGGGGATCAATAGCGATACCTTTAACACTGAGATAGCCACGGTCAGCCTCGTTGATGAAAGCGAAAATCTGCTCCCATTCATTGATTTCATAATTGTACTTGTAAGCGCCGCCTACGTCGGTACGGAGATACATTTCCTTCTGACCTGTTACGATACCTGAAACGAAGCCTGCACCGCCTATTTTTACAGCCTCCCATTCCATATCGGCTGTAAGGTCAGCCGCAAGAGCGTCATCGGGTGAGATGATATTGCCGGGTGCTAAACAGGCAATACCGAGGCAGAGTGCAGTCGCAGCAGCTGCCATTTTCTTGAAAGTTTTCATTTGTGTATTCCTCCTGAAATTTATTTATAGGGACATCTAAAAACCCGTTTGATTAAGGAAAAGTAGATAGGTGCGGCAGCTGCAGGGAAACCTTCCAAAGGCGTGCTGTCACGCTCCAAGGGAGGCTGACGAAGCAGATGACGTGCATAGCTGCTTTTTCTCAAAAAGGGGGATAGAGGTTCCCTTAGGTGGCTTTTAATCACATTCAGAACAGATGTTGCCTGTATCTTTGTTTTTGGCATAATGACCTTATGTGATTGTTAACTTTTAATACTTATCAAAATTTGATTAATAATTAATTAAATGTGTTTCTATTTGTTCCTTAAGTTTATTTTAACATTTTGAAGTCCCTCTCGTCAATGGGAAATTCTATTCAATTACAGTTGTAAAAAGAACTTTTGTACACATGATTATGCACTATAATCTACTAAAACGTTAGTTTAATGTACGATTGTTTACACAGCTGTTGAAAAGTCAGCTTACGGCGTAATAGCCGTTTATTATTTGTCTGTCATTGTGAACATAAAATTATATTATTTTTATACAAAACGGGTATTGCAAAGTGGGTGCGGTTTATGGTATAATAATAAAGTAATATGAAATAGTATGGGGTGTTGTATCCCGTGAAACAGGAATGGCTATGAAAAATATAAGAATACTGGGAATTGACCCCGGATATGCAATCGTTGGTTTCGGTGTTGTTGACTATGACGGAAGAACTTTCACTCCCGTGGAGTACGGTGCAGTCCTCACAGAGGCACATACCCCGTTCACCAAGCGTCTTAACGACATACATACGGATATAGAATTTATCTTTGATAAATTTCATCCCGACTGCATGGCAATTGAAAAGCTGTTTTTTACCACAAATCAGAAAACAGCCATAGACGTTGCACAGGCAAGGGGAATTACCGTGCTTTCGGCAGCTAAAAGAGGCGTTCCCGTTTACGAGTATACTCCATTGCAGGTTAAATCGGCAGTGGTAGGCTATGGAAAGGCGGAAAAGCAACAGGTTATGGAGATGACAAAAAATCTCCTCGGGTTGGCTTGTATTCCACGCCCCGACGATGCTGCAGACGCACTTGCAATTGCAATTTGCCACGGACATACAATAAGGTGGACTGAATTATGATTTATAGCGTTAGAGGCAGGCTTGTACATAAGGAAACAGGTTTTGCGGTTGTTGAATGTAACGGTGTGGGCTATGGTTGCCGTACATCGTACAATACAGTGATGAAGCTGGGAGATACCGGCAGTGAGGTTATGCTTTATACTCACCTTGCTGTGAGAGAGGACGGCGTTGAACTGTTCGGCTTTGCAGATATGCAGGAGCTCAATTGTTTCCGTCTGCTTATATCCGTTTCAGGTGTAGGCCCGAAGGCGGCTACATCTATACTCTCCGACCTGAATACGGAGCAATTTGCATTTGTGGTTGCATCGGGTGACAGTAAAACCCTTACCCGTACAAAGGGCATCGGTACAAAAACGGCACAGCGTATTGTGCTTGAACTAAAAGATAAAATTTCCTCTGACGCTTTCGGTGGAACTTCTGCAGATACTTCATCGGGAGCAATTCCCACAGGTATGGCAGGTACTCCCTCGGCGGCAGGGGAGGCTCTTGAAGCTCTTATGGTGCTTGGATATTCACAGGGTGAGGCGGCGGCGGTGCTCCGCAGACTCGATCCCGCTCTCGGCACACAGGAGCTTATAAAGGAAGCTCTCAGAATTATGGCTTCCCGTGACTGATGAATTTAATTTTATTTATTTAATTTGAAAGGACGTGATTCTCATGATGAATCTCGACGAACTTCTGAAAGCGGCAATAACAGATCCTTCAAAGCGCTCGCTCTTTTTGCAGACGCTTATTAAAAGCGATGTGTATGTTATCTGCAAGAACCCTGTAAGACAGGAACGCAGCAGAGAGGAGGGCGGTATTCAGCTGGAGCTTGTTACCATAAAAAATCCCAACGGCGAGGTATTCATTCCCTTTTTCTCAAGCCACAGAGCCTTACAGCAGTTTGCAAAAAGATATGTCGATTACTACAAAATCAACTGCTTAAGACTTTTTGATCTGATACAGTCAGCCTCTGCAGTGCTCAATCCCAATTCCTACGGCAAGGAGTTTTCGTCACAGGAGATGAAAAGCATACTCATGATTGCACGCAATCTCCGTATTAAGGCGATTTCCTACAATGAGGAGGAAACTATCAACTACCGTCGTTGTGAAAGAACAATGGGATACATCACAAAGGCTGCTTCAAAGTTCTTTGCAAAGCAGGATAACGTTGACGCAGCGTATATCCTTGAAATGGTAAGAGGCTGTGAAAAACCGCAGCTGCTTATGGTTGTTGATATGATAGGAAGTACAAGAAAGTTGTTTGTTCCCCTTTCAAAGTACCTTTCACGCTATACAAAAGCAGGAGATGACCTCTGTTTTATTTCAATGGAGGAGGATATGGGCAAGAAAGCCGCTAAGGTTACGGACGCTTTCTATGTCCGCAAGAAGCGTTATTTTGAGCGTTAAGGAGAAATAATTTGATACACACAGAAGATATGGAATTTGCTCCGTCGGATATGTACGGAAATCGCGGCGTTATGTCACCCGAAAATATTGCAGGGGACGGTGAGGCGGAGGTTACTCTCCGCCCGCAGTGCCTTAATGAGTATATCGGACAGGATAAGGTAAAGGAGAAAATTGCCGTTTTTATCAAGGCGGCAAAGGGCAGAGGTGAGCCCCTTGACCATGTTCTGCTGTATGGCCCTCCGGGACTTGGAAAGACTACTCTTTCTTCAATAATTGCCCATGAGCTTGGGGTAAATCTGCGTGTTACCACAGGCCCTGCCATTGAAAAACCGGGTGATCTTGTTTCTCTGCTGACAGGTCTCAATGACAATGATGTGCTTTTTATTGACGAGATACACCGCCTTTCCCGACCTGTTGAGGAGCTTTTATATCCTGCCCTTGAGGACAGGGTGATAGATATTATAATAGGTAAGGGCCCTTCGGCACGTTCTATAAGAATGGATTTAAGACCATTCACTCTCATCGGTGCGACTACCCGTGCAGGACAGCTTTCTGCTCCTCTCCGTGACAGATTCGGCGTTATTGAGCGTCTGGAGCTGTACAACACAGAGCAACTTACGGATATTGTCCGCAGAAGTGCCATGATTTTAGGTATTCCCTGTGAGGCTGACGGTGCGGAGGAAATTGCAGGCAGGGCAAGAGGTACGCCCCGAATTGCCAACCGTCTGTTGAAAAGAGTACGTGATTTTGCCGATGTTATGGGTAACGGCAGTATTACAAAGGAAATTGCGTCAATTGCTCTGAGCCGACTTGAAATTGACAGGCTTGGACTTGACAGTCTTGACAGACGTATGCTTTCAATGATTATAAAAGGCTACGGCGGCGGTCCTGTGGGACTTGAAACACTTGCGGCGGCTATCGGTGAGGAATCGGTTACCCTTGAAGATGTGTGCGAGCCATTCCTTATGCAGCTGGGATTTCTCGGACGTACACCCAGAGGACGGGTTGCCACACGTCTTGCTTATGAGCATCTTGGAATTGTTCCCCCTGAACAGCAGACTTCCGCAGATGAGGGACAACTGAAATTATGATAAACGGACAGGATCTGGGCGAGGTTGCAAAGATACGTTACGGCTTGTTCCCCATGAGCTTCAACGGCTGTGAGGTGATATCCGTCTGCAATGCCCTTGAATATTGCGGAAAGCCGCAGGAAGTCAAGACTGTGGCGAGGTTTATGTTCAGATACTCAATGCTTTTCGGGCTTTTTGGCTGTAATCCGTTTTTTATCGGACGGGCACTGAAGCATTTTGGCATAGACAGCCGCAGATGTGACATAAATTCGGCTGGGAATGCTTTTATACTGTCGTCATGGACAGGCAGATCGTTTCTGTCTACCATTCATACCGTTTTCTGTGTCCGTGAGGGTGGCAGGATAAAGGTGTACAACAGATATAATGGTACAACCTGCGAGAGATGCTACAACTCCATAGAGAAAATCTTTGAAAATTGTAGAATAATAGCGATATATAGCCTTTCAATGCGTAATGTGTAATTATAAAAATGTAGGGACACGGCGTGTCCCTACATAAAAAAAGAGGTGATTTCAATGGGAAGAATATTTGGCAAAAAAGGAATGCGGGGTATTGCAGTTACAGAGATAACCTGCGAGCTTGCTATGCAGACAGGCAGGGCAGTGGCTAAGATTATGGTTGCTCCGAATGGCAGTACAAAAATCCTTATAGCAAGGGATATCCGCCATTCTGCTGATACCATAGAAGCTGCGTTATGTGCAGGGCTTTGTTCAGCAGGCGTGGATGTTGAGCTGCTTGGAGAGATTCCTACAGCCGCTCTTGCATGGCATATAAAGAACCGTGAGGCACAGGGCGGAATTATGATTACCGCCTCTCATGTAGGTGCTGAATTCAACGGCATAAAGCTGTTTTCTTCATACGGCTACCGTCTTCGTGATGACCGTGAGGAGGAAATTGAAAGGCTTATACTTGATAGTCCCGATGAAATCGAGCCTGTTCAGCTTAAACGCTACGGCAGCATTACACGGTGTGAAAATGCTGTTGATGAATATATTGAGCATATTCTTGAAATTGCCCCTGCTGATTTAAGCGGACTGAAAATTGCCATAGATTGTGCGAATGGCTGTGCTTCCCATACAGCAGAGAAAATTTTCACCCGTCTTGGTGCGGAGGTTTCCATGCTTGGGAATACTCCCGACGGTACAAATATAAATACAAGTGGCAGTTCGAGAATTGACGGCCTTATGGAGTACATAACGGAAAATCAGCATGACTGCGGAATTGCCTTTGATGGCGGCGGTGAACGCTGTCTTGCCGTTGACGAAAATGGCGGCCTTGTGGACGGCGACGTTATAATTGCTGCCTGTGCAGGATATATGCAGGAGCAGGGAACACTCCATAACAATTCCATTCTTGTGACTCATGCAAATAATATAGGTCTTATCCGTTTTGCAAGGGAAAAAGGTATCGGCACAGCAGCGGCTCCCACAGGCGAGCGTGCTATGATGCGTCGTATGCTTGAATGTGATTTCAGCATAGGCGGCGATCCTTCGGGACATATTCTGTTTCCGTACGATATGCCCTCTGCCGATGGTCAGCTTACGGCAATAAAGCTTCTTGAAGCTATGAAGGCCTCGGATAAGAAAATGAGCGAGCTTGCAGGAATTATTGAAAAATGTCCGCAGGTTATGCTTAATGTACCTATTGAAAACAGACACCGTGAGGTGTGGAAGAATAACCGCACAATAACCAGTCTCATTGATGAATTTGAGAGTATCCTCGGCGATGAGGGACGTGTTATCGTCCGTGAAACAGGTGTTGAGCCTGTTATACGCATACGCATTGAGGGCAGGGATTTTTCTGCCATAAATACAATGGCTTTGCAGCTTGCGGATACCATAAGAGAACAGCTTGGATTAACGGAAGAATAAAAAATAAAGGATGTTTTGAATTTGAGAACAGCAAATAATTGGCACGATTATATCATACTTGATACTTCGGAGGGTGAAAAGCTTGAAAAATGGGGGGATATTACTCTCGTTCGCCCCGATCCGCAGATTATATGGAAAACGGAGAAAAAGGAGTCAGGCTGGAAATTTGCCGACGGTCACTATCACCGTTCAAATCAGGGCGGCGGCAAGTGGGAATTCAGACGTTCCCTTCCCGACGGCTGGCAGATAAATTATAAAAATCTCACATTTAATATAAAGCCCACAGGCTTCAAGCATACGGGATTATTCCCCGAACAGGCGGTAAACTGGGATTATATGGCTGATAAGATACGCAATGCAGGGCGGGAGATAAGTGTGCTCAACCTCTTTGCATATACAGGCGGTGCAACTCTTGCCTGTGCAGAGGCAGGGGCATCTGTATGCCACGTTGACGCATCAAAGGGTATGGTGCAGTGGGCAAGAGAAAATGCCGCAGCGTCGGGACTTTCTGATAAGCCTGTACGTTGGATTGTGGACGATTGTGAAAAATTTATCGCCCGTGAAATCCGCCGTGGAAGAAAGTATGACGCTGTTATTATGGATCCTCCAAGCTATGGACGAGGCCCCGGCGGCGAGGTGTGGAAGCTTGAAAACTGCGTCTATGACCTTGTGAAGCTATGTTCGGGAGTGCTTTCCGACAATCCGCTGTTTTTCCTCATAAACAGCTATACAACGGGACTTTCTCCCTCTGTAATGGGATATATTCTCGGCTCTGTGCTGACGGATAAATTCGGTGGAAATGTAAGCTTTGACGAAATCGGACTTCCCGTAAAATCCACGGGTATGACATTGCCTTGTGGTTCAACTGCTATCTGGGAGAAGTAAGCTGTCAGCTTTTTTTGGTAATTCATAATACGTAATTGTTTTGTAGGGACACGGCGTGCCGTGTCTCTACAAATTGGCTGTATATCGTAATTTTGTATAGGACGGGTGACCGTCGCCTGCAATTTCGGAACGAAATTCGCTAACAGTTAAAGGCTTTAATAAAGGATAAAAATGGAAAATATAATTGAAATTAAAAATCTCTGTTTCAGCTATCCAGCCGATGAGGACGAAACTCCTGTGCAGGTGCTGAACAATATCAGTCTTGAAATAAAAGAGGGCGAGTTTATGGCTGTTCTCGGGCATAACGGCTCGGGAAAATCAACTCTCGCCAAGCATATAAACGGTATTCTTCTCCCCACATCGGGAACTGTAACTGTTGACGGTATCAGTACAGCCGATGAGGAGAAGATTTTTGACCTGCGGTGCCGTGCAGGTATGGTGTTCCAGAATCCCGATAATCAGATAGTTTCATCTGTTGTTGAGGAGGACGTTGCCTTTGCTCTTGAAAATCTGGGCGTTCCATATGAAGAAATGCGTAAGCGTGTTGATGACGCTCTGAAAGATGTCAATATGTACGAATACCGCAATCATTCTCCTGCACAGCTTTCGGGCGGTCAGAAGCAGCGTATTGCCATTGCCGGAATTATCGCAATGAAGCCGAAATGCATCATTCTTGACGAGCCGACGGCTATGCTTGACCCGCAGGGAAGAAAAGAGGTTATGTCGGTTATAAAGCGTATGAACCGTGAATACGGCATAACTATAGTGCTTATCACGCATTACATGGATGAAGCGGCACAGTGTAACCGTGTTGTTGTTATGGATAAGGGAAACATCATACTTGACGATACCCCTAAAGCCGTATTCTCTCATGTGGAGCAGGTCAAGGCTATAGGTCTTGATGTTCCGCAGGCTACAGAGCTTGCATGGGAATTGCGGAAGGCAGGATACGATATACCGCAGGGTATCATAACCGAGGACGAATGTGCCGAGGCTATAAAACGTCTTTTTGAAAGGGAGTAAAAATTGGCTATTCTTGAAACACAGGAACTGACATATATCTACAGCGAGGGCTCGCCTTTTCAGAAAACGGCTGTGGATAATGTCAATCTTAAAATAGACGAGGGTGAAATGGTAGGCGTTATGGGGCATACAGGCTCGGGAAAATCAACGCTTATCCAGCATTTCAACGGACTTCTGAAACCTACCTCGGGCAGAGTTCTCCTTGACGGGGAGGATATATGGGCGGATAAGAAAAAAATCCGTGATGTAAGATTTAAGGTTGGGCTTGTATTCCAGTATCCCGAATATCAGATATTTGAGGAAACGGTGTATAAGGATATTGCTTTTGGCCCGAAGAATATGGGGCTTGACGAGGCGGAAATAAAACGCCGTATACTTGAAACAGCCCACGATTTAGGACTTAAAGAGGAGTTGCTTGAACGTTCTCCCTTTGAGCTTTCGGGTGGACAGAAACGACGTGTAGCCATTGCAGGAGTAATGGCGATGAATCCCCGTGTGCTTATACTTGACGAGCCTACTGCAGGACTTGATCCCGCAGGCAGAGATAAGATACTGGGACATATAAAAAAATACCATGAGAGAACAAAGAATACAATTCTCATTGTATCTCACAGTATGGAGGATATTGCAGGCTTTGCAGACAGAATTCTCGTTATGAACAAGTCGAAGCTTTTCTGTTATGATGAAACGGAAAAAGTTTTTGCCCGTGCAGAGGAAATTTCAAAAATTGGTCTTGATGTGCCGCAGGTTACAAAGGTGTTCATGAAGCTGAAAGAGCAGGGACTTGATTTCGGCAAGGATGTGTATACCGTGGAGTATGCAAAAAAGCTTCTGCTGAAAAAGCTTTCCGAAAGGGGAGGTGTCTGATATGCTTAAAGATATAACAATCGGACAGTATTTCCCCGGTGACAGCATAATCCACCGCCTTGACCCACGCTTCAAGATAGTTATAACGCTGATATATATCCTCATGCTTTTTGCAGGGGACAGCATTATCTGCCTTGGCGTAGGTGCGGTATTTACGCTGTTTGCCATTATTCTTTCGAAAATACCACTGAAAATGTTTCTGAAATCAATTAAGCCGCTGCTGCCTTTTCTTGTACTGACGGCAGTTTTCAACCTTGTTTTTGTAAAAAGCGGCGAAGTGATTTTTGAGTGGAAGTTCATTGAAATCACCGACGAGGCTGTAAGTATAAGCATATTTATGTTTGTGAGGATAATTCTCCTCATTATGGGCAGTTCTCTGCTGACTTACACAACATCGCCGATTACACTTACCGACGCAATTGAAAGGCTGTTGTCGCCTCTTAAAAAATTAAAGTTGCCTGTTCACGAGCTTGCAATGATGATGTCAATTGCCCTTCGTTTTATTCCTACCCTTATTGAGGAAACTGAAAAGATTATGTCGGCACAGAAGGCAAGAGGTGCTGAGATTGACAGTGGAAGCTTTATGACAAGGGCGAGAAATATGGTGGCAATACTCGTGCCCCTGTTCATATCCTCATTCAGACGTGCAGACGAGCTTGCAACAGCTATGGAGTGCCGCTGTTACCGTGGCGGTGAGGGCAGAACAAGACTGCGGCAGCTTAGATCAGCCCCGAGAGATTACATTGCCCTTGCAGTTTCTCTCGTGTTTTACGGTGTGAATATTGCAGTCGGGATAATCGTGAAATGACATATGATATTTCAACAAAGAGAGGATGATTGATTATGGCAAACAAAAAAGGCGCTGTTGCTGTTAAAAACAAAAAAATAACAGCAGGCAGTTCTGATAAACCCAAAAGCAACAAGCTTTATAATATAATGTATGAAAAGGGAATACTGTATTTTCTTCTTTCATTTATTGTTCCTTTTGTAATAATGCTCATTGCATTTCATAAGAATAATATGCATATGCTTTGGTTTGTAGACGGAAAGTTTCAGGAAACAGGTTCGGAGCAATTCCTTGTAGTTGACCTGTGGCACCAGTACTATCCCTTTTTCCGTGTGTTGAGGGAAAAGCTTCTCACAGGCGGCTCATTGCTCTACTCATGGCAGAACGGCATGGGAACCAATTTCCTTGCCCTTATTGCCTATTATGCCGCAAGTCCGCTGAACCTGCTGTCAGTGTTTTTTGATGACGCTCATACCCGTGAAGCGCTTATGTATATTCTTGCTGCTAAAATTGGTTTCTGCGGAGCGTTTTTCAGCTGCTTCCTCAGGTACACATTTAATCGCAAGGATTTTTCGATTGTTGGATTTTCAGCAATATTTGCCCTTTGCAGCTACACACTCGGTTATTACTGGAATGTTATGTGGTTTGATACAATTGCCATTTTCCCTCTTGTTATGCTGGGAGTTGTGGCAATGTGCCGTGAGAAAAAGTGGAAGCTTTACACAATTGCTCTTGCTTTATCCCTTATTTCAAACTACTATGTAGGCTTTTTTACCTGTATATTCACTGTATTTATGTTTGTGTTCTCTGCAATTATTGAGTGGCAGGGAATAAAGGCATTTTTCGGCAGATTATGGCTCATTTTCCGTTCGTCTGTCATTGGTATTGCCCTTGGTGGATTTATACTCCTCCCTGCATACAAGGGTTTACAGCTGACATACAGCATGAACAACACTTTCCCACAAAAAATCAAATGGGAAAATGACTGGCTTGACCTCTTTGCAAATCTCATTTCCTACAACGAGCCTACAGCGAAAGAAGGTCTTCCGAATTTTGCCTGTGGTATGCTTGCAATAACTCTCCTTGGAGTATTTCTCTTTGCAGGCGGTATAAAAATCCGTGAAAAAATATCTGCGGTGCTTCTTCTTGCACTTATTGCCGTAAGCTGTAATATGAATCAGCTTAACTTCATATGGCACGGCTTCCACGCAACAAATCAGCTTCCTTACAGATATTCTTTCATATTCAGCTTTGTACTTGCGGTAATGGCTTACCGTGCTTATGATATTCTGTCAACAAAGGGCATAAAGCTCTATCATATCCCGATGTTTTTAGTCGGCCCTGCGGCTCTGGGATATATATGCTATCTCTCAAAGAAAAATGCTGGGGAAGCATTTTCACTTGATGATGCGGCTCTGAAAAGTTCTCTTATAATAACAGTTGCATACGTACTCATATTTATTTGTTTGAAGTTTATCCCTATAAAGGATAAGAAGATGCACAGGGCTGTTATGAATATTATGGTTACATTGGCTGTAATCACAGAGCTGAATTCCAACGCTGTAATAGGCGTTAAAACGGTTGGAAGCTCTAATTATAACAGTTATCCGTTTTACGGCGATGAAATCCGGAAGGTTCTTTCAGATATGCGTGAGAACGAGGATGATTTGTTCTACCGTACAGAAGTGACAACGACATACACTCTCAACGACAGCTCTCTTTACGGATATAACGGACTTTCACAGTTTTCTTCATCTGCTAATGTATCGGTTACCAAATACTTCCAGAAGCTTGGATTATACGCTTCTGAGGCAGGAAACCGCTTCTATTACCGCATAGCTGACCCTGTTACCAATTCACTTCTTGGCGTTAATTATCTTATATTAAAGTCAGGAAACCTTGAAACCAATTCTGCTTTTCTGGAGCTTGCGTCAGAGGAAGGAACGGTTAAGCTTTATAAAAACAAGTATCCCGTTTCCCTTGGTTTTATGATGGATGATAAAATCCTTGATTTGTCGGGCTACGGTGTAAATCCGTTCGAGTACAAAAATGACGTTATGAGCTATGCTACCGGAATTGACCTCAACCTCTTTACGGCACAGCCTGTATATTTGGCAAACTACACAAATGTTGTTACCGAAAAGCAAAGCTATGGCGAGTACAGCTTCAGTGTGGATGACAGAGACCATTCGGCAAAGGCTTTCTATGAGTATGCTCCCGTTGAGGGCGGACACCTTTATGGCTATTTCAGAGGAAACAATATCAAAGAAATTGATGTAAATAACGGTTCTCTTTCTGTTGAGTCGGGAATTAAGTCGGAGGGTTACAGTATTTCGTTCCCTCTGGGAGATTTCAACGAGGGAAATACTGCCGAGGTTGTTCTCAAATTTGAGGATGACGCTGATTTCGGCAATTACAGCATTGTTGCCTATTCTCTTGATGAGGAAATTTTCAAGCAGATGTATGAGCGGATTGTTGACGAACAGCTTGAAATTACTGAATTTTCCGATACAAGGATAAAGGGCAGAATCAATGCGAAAAAGGCAGGTGTGCTCTATCTCTCAATCCCTTATGAGAAGGGCTGGAGCGTATATATCGACGGTGAAAAGGCAGAAACCTTCCCTGTACTTAATGCAATGCTTGGAGTCAATGCCTCCGCAGGAGAGCATGAAATCGAGCTGAGATATGCTCCCGATGGCTTTGTTGTGGGAACTGCTGCAAGCTGTGGCGGACTTCTTCTCTTTGTATTATTTGCATTTATTGAATTAAAGCGTAAAAAGAAATCTGCGTCAGAGCCTGCTGTAGTAACCTTTGACAGCAGAAAAATGGAAGATTTAGGTGATGTAAAGGCTGTCAATGACCTTGGATTTGCCGCAAATATAAATCCTGACAAGGAAAAAACAGTTGAGCCTGACAACAGTGAGATTACGGAGGAAAACAATGAGAAACCTGAAAGTTCTGACAGCCTACAGGGGGACTAATTACCACGGATTTCAGCGGCAGAACAACGCCCTGACAGTTCAGGCGGTGCTTGAAAAGGCTGTATCAAAGGTGCTTAACGAGCCTGTAACGATTATCGGCTGTTCAAGAACGGATACGGGAGTTCACGCAAATGAGTTCTGCTTTAATGTGAAAACTGAAAGCAATATACGCAATATCGGTTTTTGCAGGGGAGTCAACGGCGAGCTGCCCGACGATGTGTCAATTCTGAGCTGTGAGGATGTTTCCCTTGATTTCCATGCAAGATATGACTGCAAGGGCAAGGAGTACATTTACAGAATGCACTGCAGTGAATCAAAGGACCCCTTCGGCACAGACCTTGCCTATCACTATCGTAGAAAATTTGATGTTGAGGCAGCAAGACGGGCTGCGGCACATCTTGTGGGTACTCATGACTTCGCTTCCTTTTGTGCTGATTGCACATCGGTTTCAACAACGGTAAGAACTATTTATTCACTTGACATAGAAAATAATGGAACTTCTGTGATAATACTTGTAAAAGGCGACGGTTTTCTGTATAATATGATTAGGATAATTGCAGGGACGCTTATGGATGTAAGCGAGGGAAGAATTTCTCCTGATGATATACCTGCAATCCTTGAAGCCAGAGACAGATTAAAGGCAGGCAGAACTGCCATGGCACATGGACTTTATCTTAATAAAGTGTATTATTAATTTGTATTGACACGGCCTTACGTGTCTGTGGTACGTGATGAAAAAGAAAAATCGGTAATACGGAGGATTTTTACTATGCCTATGTACGAAACCGACGACATGGTTGATAAAAAGAAAAGAGAAAAACGAAAGAAAAATCTTATACGCCTCGGCGTAGGACTTGCTATTGTTGCTGTGGGCGGCATTATTTATGCAACAAATGAATTGTGGATGCCGAAGATAAGAGGACTTGGCAAGCAGTATACCACAATTGTCAATGACGGTAAGCTTGCAAAGGGCAATTTCCCTATCGAAATAACCGACAGTGAAAGCTACCGTATGGAATGTGCTGACAATATACTGTGCGTGCTCAGTGATGCTAATATTTATATGTACAGCAATGAGGGCGGACTTATAAAAAAACGTCAGCATGCATATTCGAATGCGATAATGAATACCGCAGGTGAACGTGTGCTTATTTATGAAAGCGGCGGTTACCGTTTCAGCGTTGAGGACAGAAATGATATTGTCTACACAAAAAGCTTTACTGAAAATATCATGTTTGTCCGTATGAGTGAGGAGGGTTATACTGCGGTGGTAACTACACCACAGGATTATGACTGTAAAATTACTGTATTCGACCATGACGGAAAAGAGATATATGAGCGTAAATGCGTTGAAAGAGTAAGCGATATATGCTTTACAGAGGACAGTGAAGGCTGTGTTGTAAGTTACATATACGCCGAAAACGGCTCTCTTGCAACTTCTGTTCAGGAGATATCATTTACGGAAGAAAAAGAAAAATGGACATCCGCAGGACTTGATACCGCCGGTATTCAGGTATGCGGTTTCAGTGGCGGAGCTTCAGTTGTTGGTATGGACGCCTGCGGTTATGTTGATGAAGGCGGGAATATAATTTCCATGTATCACTATAACGGCGATTTTGTGGAGGGCTCCTGCGAAAATGGAAAAGCAGCCGTAGCCATAAACAGCGATGAAACAAGAGAATATACAGCTGCCCTTTTTGACGACGGCGGGAAAGAGCCTCTGGAGCTTAATTTTGAAAGTCCCCTTATAGATATTACAGTACAGGACGGACTTGCATATATTATGACAGAGAATTCCATTGAGGCTTATGATTTTTCAGGGGGATTAAGATCTACAGCACAGATATCAGATTCATACACAGGCTTTGTCCGTGCTGACGGATATGTATATCTGAAAGGATTTGAAAAAATCGACAGAATTAATTATGAAAGCTGAGGTATAAAAATGGGTTCACAGTATTGGTGGTTTTATGACGTGATTGTTGCTGCAATTGCCCTTGTATGTATATTCATAGGAAGTAAAAAAGGTGTTATGAAAAGTGCCTTCGGATTTGTCGGAGTTATTATCGCGGCTGTACTTTCATATGCTATAAGCGGTGCCGTAGGTGATACGGTAAGCAGCGGAATCGTATGCGAGAGCAATGCAAAGAAGATTACTGAAAGTATTGACGGTGGTACTTTTACAGGTCTGTATTCCGAATACCTTGAAAATATGGGATACAGCATAAGACTTGATGACAATAAGCTTGGTGCTGCACTTGATTCAAAAGAGAGCATTGATGATGATCTGGTATTTTATCTCAACAGCGTCAACGGACATTCCATTGATAAAAAAGAAGTCCTTCTTGAAAAGATGCATGAGGGATATGCTGTCGTTATAGGAGATATTGTTTCACGTTCCCTCAATGAATATGCTGCGTTGACAGCAGAGGAGTTGGTAAGAGAAAAGCCTGAAATAATGACGGAACTTATTCCTATGCTGAGAAATGAAGACAGTATTCATCCCGCTTCGCTGTATATTGCGGAAAATCTTACTGCACCTGCATACAATACCATAGGTAAGCTTGTATCTTTCCTTATAATATTCGGTGTTTGTGCACTTGGCTTTGTATGGGGCATAAATGCTTTCTTCAGCCACAAGGAGGTTGATGCAATCAGCATTACATCCCATTTTGCAGGTGGAATATTCGGCCTGCTTACAGCCGCTGCAATTGTATTTGCTGTGGCTGTATGGGTGAAAGTATCTGCTGTTACGGGAAATAATGAAATGCTTTTCTTCAACAATGATGCTGTTGAAAAGACTTATGTGTTCAAGTATTTCTATGATTTTGCAACAAAGGTGTTTTGACATCGAAGTCGCTCACCCGTATTTTCGGCAGATTGTGCTTGAAAATACGTGCAGCATCCTTTGTGTCAATACACTATGAAATATGATTTTGAAAGAAGGATAAGGCAATACTGTACATAACTTGTGCGGTATTGCCGTAAGGATAAATATGACATTGAATTTACAGGAGGAAAGTGACTGATGATAATGTGCTGCAAATGCAACAAGCGTCCTGCTGTTGTATTTATAACATCAATGAAGGGAAACGAAAAGAAAAATGAGGGCTATTGTCTGACTTGCGCAAAGGAGTCAAACATACCCCAGATTTCAGAGTACATGGAAAAGCTTGGAATTTCCGACGAGGAAATGGAACAGATTTCTGAACATATGACAAATCTGCTTGACGGGGACGCTTTTGAAATGGGCGGCTCCGGACTTATGCCTGACTTTATGTCAAAGATGTTCGGCGGCATGGATGATTTTCAGGAGGTTGAGTCGATTTCCGAAAACAATGACAACCGCAAGTCTGACAGAAAGGCAAAGGATAAAAAGGATAAGAAGGACAAGAAGAAGGAACTCCGTTTCCTTGGAAGCTATTGTACAAATCTTTCGCAGAAAGCTGCTGACGGAAAGCTTGACAATATCATCGGCAGAGATAAGGAAATTGCCCGCGTGATACAGATTCTCTCACGCCGCACAAAGAATAATCCCTGTCTTATCGGTGAGCCCGGTGTCGGAAAAACAGCTATAGCAGAGGGTATTGCACAGCGTATAGCCGCAGGCGATGTTCCTTTCAATCTTGCAGATAAAAAAGTATACCTCCTTGACCTTACTGCCCTCGTGGCAGGAACACAGTTCCGTGGACAGTTTGAAAGCCGTGTAAAGGGACTTGTGGACGAGGTAAAGAGCGAGGGAAATGTTATCCTCTTTATTGATGAGGTGCATAATCTCGTTGGAGCCGGCGATTCCGAGGGCTCAATGAATGCAGCAAATATTCTTAAACCTGCCCTTTCAAGAGGTGAGGTACAGGTTATAGGTGCAACTACATTCGGTGAATACAGAAAATACATTGAAAAGGACTCCGCTCTTGAAAGGCGTTTTCAGCCTGTTACGGTTGAGGAGCCTACAATTGAAGATACTGTCTGTGTGCTTTCGGGCATAAAGAAATATTACGAGGAATATCACAGAGTTCATATTTCTGATTATCTCATCCGTGTATGTGCTGTTCTTTCAGAAAGATATATCACAGACCGTTTTCTACCCGACAAGGCAATTGACCTTGTTGACGAAAGCTGTGCATATGCAAGCATACGCAATCCGCAGCTTGGTGAGCACGCAAAGCTTGTAAAGGAAATTAAAGTCCTTGAAGATATGATAAAGAGCATGTCAGAGGAAAGCGAGCCCGATTATGAGGCAATTGCTGAAATGCGTGGAAAGCTTATCCAGCAGCAGGCAAAGGAAAAGGCGCTTGCCGACGAGGTTGCTGATATACAGGTAACTGAAGCTGACGTTACAAAGGTTGTTGAGCTGTGGACGGGAATTCCTGCAAGTAAAATTGCGGAAACAGAGTTCCTTAAAATTGCCCGCCTTGAAGAAGCTCTGAAAAAACGTGTCGTTGGACAGGATGAGGCTGTTGCCGTTCTTACAAAGGCTATAAAGCGTACAAGAGTTCAGCTTAACAAACGCCGCCGTCCTGCGTCATTTATATTCGTAGGCCCTACAGGTGTGGGTAAGACCGAGCTTGTAAAGGCAATTTCAGAGGAGCTTTTTGACTCTACAGAGCCGCTTATCCGCCTTGATATGACGGAGTATATGGAGAAACATTCTGTGGCAAGAATGATAGGCTCGCCTCCGGGATATGTGGGATACGACGAAGCCGGACAGCTTACTGAAAAAGTCCGCAGAAAGCCTTATTCCGTTATCCTTTTTGATGAAATTGAAAAGGCGCACCCTGATGTTATGAATATCCTTATGCAGATACTTGACGAGGGTAAAATAGACGACGCTCACGGCAGAACTGTCAACTTTGAAAATACTATAATCTGTATGACTTCAAATGCAGGCTCTACAGATAAGAGTATCGGCGTTGGATTTAACCGTACTGAAAATGAAATTTCCGCAGATAAGGCTATGAAGGGGCTCCGTGAGTTCCTCCGTCCTGAGTTTATCAGCAGAATTGATGAGGTTGTAGTATTCAGACAGCTTACAAAGGAAGATTTTGCAGATATCGCAGCGCTTATGCTTGACGAAATGAAAGAGCCTCTCAATGAAAAGAAGATTAAACTCACTTATGACAGAGAGGTGCTGGAGCTTATTGCTGAAAGGGCATACGGAAAGCCTTATGGTGCAAGAGATATCCGCCGTGTAATTCGACAGGATATTGAAGATAAAATCGCAGATATCATTATAGATAAGGGATACGGCATAGGCGAAATAGTTTTATGCGTCAAGGACGGCGAAATAGTTGCCGAAGATAGAAAAAAGGAGAATTAAAATGAAGTTCAGCAGATTTTTTGCAGTTGCAGCAGCTATGACAATGGCTTTTGCAATGACAGCCTGCAGTGACAAGAATGAGTCATCGTCAGGTTCATCACAGAATGACCATACACTTACCCCCTCATTATCCCCTACGGAGGCTACAGAGCCTGTAGAAGCCGCAGCAGACGGCCCCAGACTCTTTATAAGAGATACTACTGTAAAAGCCGGAGAAACTGCAGAGGTTACAATTTATATCGAAAATGCAGAGCGACAGTGGAATATGTGCGGATTTCATATCACGTATCCCGATGTGCTTGACCCTGTGATGATGGACGAGGAAGAACGTCTTGTTGAAAAAGTACTGGGCGACGCTTCAAAATATAATTCTGGCTCAATAGCTATGGAATGGGTAAATAACAAAACCGATTATCTCATAGACAATAAGCTGGGCAGTATTTTCTTCACTGAAATTTTTGAGAAGAACCGTGGTCTTAACGGCGATGTGGTGACATTTTTTCTCGAAGTTCCCGAAGATGCAGCAAGCGGTACAGAATATCCTGTTGATTTCATGTATATTGACGGTGATATATTTGTAAATGAGGCACAGGATAAGTCAATGGAAAAATACGTCTTTGAGAACTGGAAGGGCGGCAAAATCACTGTTGAATAAGCCGGAATTTGTCATTAATTGAAAAATGTCGCATAATGTATTGACAACGGCAGAGAAATGTGTTAAAATAACAATATGGGTTTATATACCATTTATAACAATTATTGGAGGATTTCAAAATGGACGATTTCAACACAAACAATTCAGACAATGGTTTTTCATCTGAGCCTGCAAGCAGCTTTAACACAGATTTTCAGTCAAATGATTATGTTAAGCCTGATGCTGTTTACAATCAGTTTGACGCAAATGAGTCCCAGGGTGGCGGCAAGGGTATGTCAATTGCTGCAATGGTGCTTGGTATCGTAGCTGCTGTAAACATCTGCTGCTGCACATATGTTGGTATTATCTGCGGTACAATTGCTATAATCCTTGGTATAATGTCTATCAAGAAGAATAACGAGGGCAGAGGTATGGCAATTGCAGGTATTATCTGCGGTTCTATCGGTGGAGTTGTAACACTCATTCTGACAATTGTAAACTTTGTTAACATCAAAAATGGAAACAACCAGATTTACAATGCATTTATGGAAGGCTTTTTTAGCGATCTTGAAAATGCAATTCAGCTTATTATCAAGTAATGAATAAAAAACAAAAAATTGCCGTGGCAGTAGCAGCTCCCACGGCAGTTCTTTTAATATGGATTTTCAGAGAGCAGATACTGGGACTTGCTCCTTATCTTGGTGTATGCACTTTTTATGAATTGACGGGAATACATTGCCCGGGATGCGGGAATACAAGAAGTGTAAGGGCACTGTTCAACGGTGATATTCTCCTTTCTGTGAGAAATAATGCGGTGCTGCCATTTCTTTTGCTGCTTCTGCTGTGCCTGTATATCGAGCTTGTGGCGGATATCTGCGGTAAAAAAATAAAAATTCTGCCTCGGAAATTATGGATATGGCTTGTTGTAATAGGCTTGTTCTGCATTTATTTTGTTGTTCGGAATTTCATTCCGGCAATTGCACCGGTATAGTTAATAATGCGTTATTCCGTAGTGGGTGATGTCTACATCGCCTGATAATCAAGATACCAAATGAAGATACCAAGGTACTACTATAAGAAAATAGTAGTACCTTGGTATCTTCTTTTTGCACAAATATTGATGTTGGTTTTTGTGCGCTTTGTATATTCAATGCTTAGGGGCGAGTTCCGCTCGCCCGCAATTTCGGAACGAAATCCTGTTGTTTTTTATCTACTGATAATTGTACAACGGGCGGAAAATATCCGCCCGTTACGTTACATTATTTCAAGTCTTTTTGAAAGGGGTTCCTGTGGCTTTTTCTTGGGAAGTCCGATAATGAGAATTCCGTTTTTGTATTCCGCTGTAATTTCCTCAGCGTTTACATCAGAAATTCCGAAGCTTCTCTTGAATGAGCCTACAGTGCGTTCACGGCGGATATATCTGCCGTTTTCTTCCCTATCTTCCTTTTCAGCCTTTTTCTCGGCGGAAATTACGAGATAATCCCCGTTTATATCAATTTTAATATCATCTTTTTCAAAGCCGGGGAGTTCAGATTCCATAATATATTTATCCCCTGCGTCACGGATATCGGTGCGGCAGGTATTCATAGGCATTGTGCCGCTGAAAAAGTCCTTATCAAAGTCATCAAGAGCATTGAAGATGCTGAAAGCGTTTCTTGCGAATGGTGTCATACCGTACATCATAATAATTTACCTCCAAAAAATATCTATGTGTTGTTATCCTATGCGGTTTTCTCCGTAATATTCATGTTCCATTGGAATCACCCTTTCTCTTTCGATGTATTTATAATACCCCTGCTTTATGTCCGTTTGTCAATGATTGTGTGAAAATAAAATGAAATTTAGCACTCTCGGTATAAGAGTGCTAACACTCAAAGTGAAAGAGTGCTAATATATAATTCTTGACATATGACTTGAAGTGTGATATAATAAATACATAAGATAAGAATTGAGGTGGAAAGATGCGTAAAATTTCCTGCTAATAATTAATCGGGCGAATAAATTTATGACGGTAGTACCGTCTGGTTTGTTATGCCCTGCAGGAAATATTACGGTCTTTTCATATAATACAGTCATTCCTCGGAATAGATATATTATGCCATTCTGCGGAGTTTCCGACGTATAAATTATGAGCCGCAGTATATCCTGCGGCTATTTTTATACTACAAGGAGGTATTGATTATGTCTGTTATAAGTGTAGAAAATCTCACTTTCGGTTATGAGGGAAGTGCGGATAATATCTTTGAAAATGTAAGCTTTCGTATTGATACGGATTGGAAATTGGGCTTCACAGGGAGAAATGGCAGAGGGAAAACCACATTTATGAGGCTGCTTATGGGGGAACAGGAATACAGCGGAAAAATCATTTCAAGCGTAGATTTTGAATATTTCCCCTTTCCTGTTGCCGATGAAAACACCCTTGTTATGTATCTTGCGGAGGAAATCTGTCCAAACGCCGAAAACTGGGAGCTTATAAAGGAGTTTTCACTCCTTGAAATAAGCGATGATGTGCTGTATCGCCCATTTTCAACTCTTTCGGGCGGCGAGATGACTAAGGTTATGCTTGCTATGCTCTTTCTCCGTGAAAACTGTTTTCTGCTTATTGATGAACCCACAAATCACCTTGACCGAAAGGGCAGAGAAATCGTAAGCCGCTATTTAAAGAGAAAAAAGGGCTTTATTCTCATATCCCACGACCGTGCGGTGCTTGATGACTGTATCGACCATGTGTTGTCAATAAACAGGACGAATATTGAAATTGAGCAGGGAAATTATTCGTCATGGGAGAAAAATAAGACGGCAAGGGATAATTTTGAAGCCGTCCAGAATGACAGGCTGAAAAAGGAAATCAAAAGCCTTGAAGCCGCTGCCCGCCGTGCCGCTGAACATTCCGACCGAATTGAAAGCACGAAAATCGGTTTTAACCCCGATAAAACGGAAAAATCCATATCAAGGCGGTGTTCAATTGCGAGAAAATCAAAAAAGCTGATGAATCGCTCCAAGGCTATGGAAAATCGCATTGAAGCGGATATTGAAAAGAAATCGGGATTACTAAAAAACATCGAAAAGACGGCAGTTTTAAAGCTCCCTGTGCTGAAATTCCACAGCAAAAAGCTGTTAAGCGTGAGAAATCTGTCCGTCAACTACGACGAAAGAGTGATTTGCAGCGGCGTTTCATTTGACATCAGCGAGGGGGAAATCCTTGCACTTTCGGGAAAGAACGGCTGCGGGAAAACAAGCATTATCAGGCTTATCTGCGGTGAAAACGTTCCCCACAGCGGAGAAATCATTATGAATTGTCAACTGAAAATTTCACGTATATCACAGGATTTTTCTGGACTTTCGGGAAATCTCTCCGACTATGCCGAAAATCACGGCTTTGATGAAAGTCTGTTCAAAGCCATTCTACGCAAGCTTGATTTTTCAAGGGAGCAATTTGAAAAGGATATTGCGGATTTCAGCGACGGGCAGAAGAAAAAGGTTATGATTGCCGCAAGTCTTTGTACCCCTGCGCATCTGTATATCTGGGATGAGCCGCTGAATTATCTTGATGTGTATTCCCGAAAACAGCTGGAGGAGCTGATTATCGCCTGCAAGCCCTCGATGCTTATTGTGGAGCATGACAAGACCTTCTGCGAGGCGGTAAATGCACGATATTATGAGTTTTAGGCGATATATGTGAAAATGACGCTCCATTGCGGAGCGTCATTTCAGTTTGTAAAAAAGTATAGCGTAGGGGGCGATGCCTACATCGCCCCGTGTTAAATGCGTTATTCGGCTATATACTGTTATTTATATGTAGGGGCGGATATTATCCGCCCGAAATTTCGGAACGGCTAAAAGCTAAAAGCTTACTTCTTCTTTATCTTCATTGAAATATCAAAGCACTTAACAGAATGAGTCAATGCACCGAGAGATATGATGTTAACACCAGTTTCAGCTACGGAACGGATATTTTCAGCGGTTACATTTCCCGATGCTTCAAGAAGCGCTCTGCCATTTGTAATTTCAACAGCCTTTTTCATTTCCTCACAGGACATATTGTCAAGCATAATAATCTCAACTCTGTTGTCAAGAGCCTCTTTCAGCTCGTCAAGAGTACGCACCTCAACCTCAATTTTTACCGTATGACCGATTTTTTCACGGAGAGCCGATACAGCAGCAGTAATTCCGCCATATGCGTCAATGTGGTTGTCTTTCAGCATTGCCGCATCTGAAAGGTTATAACGGTGATTTTTTCCGCCGCCCACTGTTACAGCGTATTTCTGCAAAGCACGGAGTCCGGGGAGAGTCTTTCTCGTATCGGTAACAGCAGCCTTTGTGCCTGCCACAAGCTCCACGCATTTATTGGTAGCCGTAGCAATTCCCGACATATGCTGTAAAATGTTGAGGGCAGTTCTCTCGCCTTTGAGCATAGTGAGGGTGCTTCCCTCCAGTTCGGCAATAATATCGCCCTTATTTACCTTTGTGCCGTCAGCCATAAGGATTTTGAATGTCACATTTTCCCCTGAAAGCTCGAAAACACGCTTTGCAATTTCAATTCCGCAGACAACTCCGCTGTCCTTTGCCACGTAATAAGCGGAACTTTCGTGTTCAGGGGGAATAAGATTATCAGCCGCAGCGTCGATATAATTTATATCCTCCATAAGGGCATTTGTAATTATATTATCAATATAGCATTGTAAAAGCTTCATAATAAATTCTCCTTTACTGTATAACCTCGTTCAGAATGATATATGCAACTGTAACAATTGACTTTGCAAGGATGAAATCAGTGTCAACCACGTATTTTCCGCTTAAAAGGTCATTGCGGATTTCAGTTACACGCTTTAATCCCTCGGCAGCAGCCTCCTTATCGGGGATTACAAAGTAGCTGTTCTGCATGATTTTTCTTGTTTCAGTGCGGATACCAGCGGGTATATGGTCATTTTCAAGATGTGCGTCAAAATTAACATCTTCAAAGCTGTCGGAAACCGTATCAAGCTTTGAAACAATATTTTCAGCGGCTCTGCGTGAGAATACGAGAGCTTCAAGAAGTGAATTGCTTGCGAGGCGATTACTGCCGTGAACGCCTGTATGTGAGCATTCTCCGCAGGCATAGAGGTTGGGCAGAGTTGTTTCAGAGTTGCTGTCAACGTCAATACCGCCCATGAGATAATGCTGACATGGAAAAATCGGCACAGGCTCTTTTGTAAGGTCATAGCCCTGTTCAAGAAGATTTCTGTAAATCATGGGGAAACGCTTTTTAAGGAATTCGCTGTCCTTGTAGCTTATATCAAGGTAGAAATCGGTGGAATTCTGCTTTCTTGATTCAAGGATAATTGAATGTGAAACAACATCACGGGGAGCAAGCTCCAGACGCTTGTCGTAGTTGTGCATGAAGCGTTCCTTGTGGCAGTTGAGGAGATACGCTCCCTCGCCACGCACAGCCTCGGAAATGAGGAAGCATTCACGGGTTGCACGGTTGTTGAAAGCTGTAGGGTGGAACTGCACGTAGCTTAAATTCTTGATTTTCGCACCCATTTCGTAGGCAAAAGTAATGCCGTCGCCTGTAGCGATTGCAGAGTTTGTGGTAAATTGATAAACTCTGCCGATACCGCCTGTGGCAAGTATCATAAAGTGGCAGTTTACAGTTGAATAGTTGTCGTTTGTATCTTTCAGGAGTGCAGAATAGCCTGTATATGTACGTCTTGTTTCGCACATGATTGTATTTTCCAGCATGTTGACATTGGGGAGCCTGCGGACATTTTCCAGAAGTGCCGTAGTAATTTCTTTACCTGTGGAGTCAGCCTTGTGGAAGATACGGTGGTGGCTGTGACCGCCCTCAAGGGTGCGGTGGTATGTCCCGTCGGGGTTTTTATCGAAGTTAACGCCCATTTCAATGATACGTTCGATATCCTGTGCGGCTTCGCTTACGAGGGTATGAACAGCGTCCACGTTATTCTTGAAGCTTCCTGCAATGAGGGTATCGTTGAGGTGATACTGGATATTATCTGTTTCGGAGTTGTACACACCTGCGATACCGCCCTGTGCAAGCATGGAGTTGCAGAGGGACAAATCCTTTTTGCAGAGGATGAGAATTTTCAGCTCCTGCGGGAGATTTAAAGCGGCATACAGACCTGCAACACCGCAGCCTGCTATAATTACATCATAGTTTACAGACATATTTCACACGTCCTTTTAAATTGTGGTTTGCCAAATGTATGGCATATCTTTATTTTACCATATTTTCAAGGATAATGCAATAGTATTAATTAAGAATTATGAATTAAGAATTTAGAATTGATGCGTAATATCAGCTATTAGTCTTTAGGCGTTAGCTATTAGCTTATAAATCAAGATACCATTCAAGGTTGCAAGGTTGCACACACAAAAAATGTTGCAACCTTGCAATCTTCTTTTTGCACAAATATTGATGTTGGGGTTTGTGTATTATGTATATTTATGTGTAGGGGCGGATATTATCCGCCCGTCCTATGTATAAAAAGACGCTCCTTGTGGGAACGTCTTTTTCTTGACTATTTTTTTGCGATTCTTATTTCAAGTATAAATCCAACAATAAATGAAATTATAGGTATAAATTTGGCACCGTCACTCAAAACCGATTGCGTTAATTCAAGTGTAATTGCAGCCGCTATAATACCGAGAATAAGTGCCGTAATAAAATTTGATTTTATATAGTAGGATGAGTTGTGTCTTTTATCGTCGTCATCATGTATAATAGCATCTGAATATGCCGACAGATGAACAAATATACTACAGAACATTATTCCTGCAAATATACTTATTAAAATAGTAATTGCAGATAATAAAAATATTATCATATTTCTTCAAATTCAGGGCAGGCTTTGGAATTGGTATTTACTTTTCCGCCTTTTATTTCGCAGTAACCCTCTTTGCAATGTTTGCAGTCACTGCATGTTGCGTTAACGCAAAGACATTTTTCTTCTGGTAATGTTTTTTTCATAAATAATCACTCCTATAATACGATATGGACAATATGTCCTAAATATATTATAGGACATATTGTCCTATTTGTCAAGGCTTTTTGGAAAATTGTTCTATAATATTTATGAGGTGAAGTATATATGTTCGTTCGTATAAGAAATCTGCGTGAGGACAGTGACCTTACACAGCGTGAAATTGCGGAATATCTATTTTGTGACCAGTCTTTGTATTCAAAATATGAAAGAGGTCTGCGTGATGTACCCGTTGAAATAATTATACAGCTTGCGAAATTTTATAATACAAGTACTGATTATATTCTTGGATTAACCGATTGCAAGAAGCCATATAAAAATGATAACACCATACAAAAACGCTGAAAGGTTTTGTATGGTGTTTTTGCTACAAAAGAAAGAATACGAGGTGGCGTTTTTTGTGCAAAAAGAAGATTGCAAGGTTGCAACATTTTTTGTGTGTGCAACCTTGCAACCTTGAATGGTATCTTGATTTATAAACTGTCAGCAGTTGATTAATAGCTAACGGCTTGCAAATTAATACATACCGCCCATACCGCCTGCAGGCATTGCAGGAGCAGGGTTAGCCTCGGGGATATCAGCAACAAGGCTCTCTGTTGTGAGCACCATAGAAGCTACAGAAGCGGCATTCTGGAGTGCAGAACGTGTAACCTTAGTTGGGTCAACGATACCTGCGGGAATCATGTCTGTGTAAACCTCGTTGTAAGCGTCAAAGCCGTAGCCAGCCTTGCGTGAACGGCGAATCTTATCAACGATTACGCTGCCTTCAAGACCGGCATTTGCAGCAATCTGACGAACAGGAGCTTCAAGAGTTTTAAGAATAATCTTTGCACCTGTCTTTTCATCGCCGTCAAGAGTTGCAATCATCTTCTCAACAGCTGGAATTGCGTTGATATATGCTGTACCGCCGCCTGCTACGATACCTTCCTCAACAGCTGCCTTTGTAGCTGCAAGAGCGTCCTCGATACGAAGCTTCTTTTCTTTCATCTCAATTTCAGTAGCAGCGCCAACCTTGATAACTGCTACACCGCCTGCAAGCTTTGCAAGTCTTTCCTGAAGCTTTTCACGGTCGAAATCAGATGTTGTTGTTTCGATAGATGCGCGAATCTGTGCAACTCTGCCCTTGATTGCGTCCTTATCTCCTGCACCGTCAACAATGATTGTATTTTCTTTCTGAATAACAACCTGCTTAGCCATACCAAGCTGGTCAATTGTTGTTTCTGTAAGTTCAAGACCGAGTTCAGAGGAAATAACCTCGCCGCCTGTGAGAACAGCAATATCCTTTAACATCTCCTTACGTCTGTCGCCAAAGCCGGGAGCCTTGACAGCTGCAACCTTGAATGTGCCACGGAGATTGTTGAGGATAATTGTTGTAAGAGCCTCGCCCTCAACGTCCTCAGCAATGATAACGAGCTTTTTGCCCATTTTTACAATCTGCTCAAGAAGTGGGAGGATTTCCTGAATTGAAGAAATCTTCTTGTCTGTGATAAGAACGAATGCGTCATCGTAAACAGCTTCCATTTTGTCTGTATCAGTTACCATATAAGGTGAAATGTAACCTCTGTCGAACTGCATACCCTCAACAACTTCGCTGTATGTTTCAGCAGTCTTGCTCTCCTCGATAGTGATAACTCCGTCAGCTGTAACCTTTTCCATAGCCTCAGCGATAAGCTTACCAACAGCTTCGTCAGCAGAGGAAACAGTACCAACTCTTGCAATGTCCTCGGAGCCTTCAACAGCCTTGGAATTGTCAACGATATTCTTTACAGCCACATCAACAGCCTTTGCGATACCCTTTTTGAGAATCATAGGATTAGCACCTGCTGCAATATTCTTCATACCCTCGTGGATGATTGTCTGTGCAAGGAGAGTAGCAGTTGTTGTACCGTCACCAGCTGCGTCGTTAGTCTTTGTAGCAACTTCCTTAACGAGCTGAGCACCCATATTCTCGAAAGCGTCCTCTAACTCAATATCCTTAGCGATTGTAACACCGTCATTTGTGATAAGGGGAGCACCGAATTTTCTGTCAAGAACTACATTTCTGCCCTTAGGTCCCATTGTAATTCTTACTGTATCAGCAAGCTTGTCAATACCTGCCTGTAATGCTTTTCTTGCTTCCTCACCGTATTTAATATCTTTAGCCATAATAAATTTCTCCTTTAATTCTTAATCTGAACTGTCAGCCTATTGCTTTCAGCTGTTTCACTATACGGACACGTCACGCCGTGTCCCTACAAATTAATTATTCAACAATTGCAAGAATGTCTTCCATGCGAACGATGATGAACTCCTCGCCCTCTAACTTTACGTTAGTTCCTGCATATTTAGAAATAAGAACCTTATCGTTCTTCTTTACTTCCATTTTAACCTCAGATGTACCGGGACCTACCTCTAAAACGATAGCTACCTCAGGCTTTTCCTTAGCTGAACCTGAAAGAATGATACCGCTTTTTGTTGTTTCCTCAGCCTCTGCCATTTTAACAACTACTCTATCCTGTAAGGGTTTAATGTTCATAAATGTACCTCCTGTTAATTCATATGTGTTAGCACTCCTATGATATGAGTGCTAATTATATTTTACCACCTTTTTCTGTAAAATCAAGAGGTATTATACATTTTCGGAATTTTGCACAAAAGTTTCAACAGAATGTGGAAAGTGAGTGTGTTGTGTTGGCGTATAGTTGTTTTGTATATTTACGGCATAAAAGTGCATAATATCTATAAATTTTTCTTGACTTATCGCTCGCAATGTGGTAAAATTATAGTGTATCGATTTAAAAGGAAATGGAGTGATTTTATGAATTTCGAGTTAAGAAATTTCGGTAAGATTTATGAGGCTGATGTTAAACTTGATGGAATTACAGTTATCTGTGGTAATAACAACACAGGTAAAAGTACTGTAGGAAAAGCTCTGTTTTCTTTTTATAATTCGCTGTATGAATATAAATCAAGAATAAGTGCAAATAAACTATCTGAAATATTAGTTTTCATTGCAGAAAAAGATGGTTTTCCTGTTAAAATTAACAATGAAACAATTGCTTTATACAAAAAGTATTTAAGAAAAAAATTAGAAACGACTAAAGTCCTGAATTTTATATTATCCAATGAAAATAAATTTTCTGTAGAAGAAGTTAAAAAGTTTATAGAGGTGAACTTTAACATTCAAACGTCAGAAGACGAATTAGAGGTTCTTGTAAATAACCTGAATTTGCCAGAAAAAGACATTTTAAATGAACTTGTTTTCCGTTATTTTGATAATGTAATGAATGGTCAGGTAAAAAGACTGAAATCTGCAAATGGAAGATGCACTATTAAAGCTGAAATAAAAAGCAAAACTCACGAATTAAAGTTTACAAACCAAAAATGCAATTGCGATATAAAAGATCCTATTGCTCACAAGGCATATTATATTAACAGTCCCTATGTACTGGACTATCTGAATAATGATTTGCTTGATATATCAACCCTGTCGATACTTGAAAGAAACGTAATTGAAGCGATAAAGCAAGCTAAAACAGAATTGAATGCTGATTCAACGTCAAAAATTCTTGACGCTGTAAGTAACAAAAATGACCTTGAAGAAATCGAGAAAGTTCTTAAAAAGGCATATAAAGGCGAAACAAAAATAGATAACGGATTATATGTCTATGAAGATGAGAACGGAATACAGTTTGATTTCAGAAACATTTCAGCAGGACTTAAAGCTTTTGCCCTTATTGAAAGACTTCTTAAAGGCGGTGTATTAAAGAAAAAGGATGTCCTTATTCTTGATGAGCCTGAAATCCATCTTCATTCCGAATGGCAGATATATTATGCAGAGCTTATCGTTGCTTTGCAGAAAAAGTTTGACCTCACTATTTTGCTTGTAACTCACAGCTTTCAGTTTCTTGAATCCCTCAATTTCTTTATGAAGACATATGGAATTTCTGACAGGGGTAATTATTATATTCCTGAGGAAACGAAGAATGGGTGTGATATGAAACACAGCGAAAATAACCTTAATGAGATGAAGAAAAGCTTGAAAAGTGGTATGTATACACTTGCTGATATGCAACTGGGCGATTTAGATAATGGTGATTTTGATGAAGAAGATAACGAATGAATATTTTAAAAAGTTCTGTGATGTGATAGAGCGTTCTTTAACGGATTCATCAAAAATTAAAGATTGTTTGACTGATATTATAAATGCTTCTAAAGATGATAGCGGAGATGAAGAAGTATATAAAGACAAAGAATATAATATCGAGGTGTTAAAACTCGATGAGTATACAAAGGATTTTAAGGAAAAACGAAAATTAGAAAATACCGATTTTTCTAATCATCAACCACCAGCTGTTGATGCGGTATGCGTAAATAAAAACAACGAATGGTTTTTGATAGAATTTAAAAATCAGAAGTTAAAGGAAGCGATTAAAGATACTCCTAAAAAGATGCACAGCAGCATATGGCTTATAGCATACCTATATTCTAAATTGTCAGAAAACCTGTCTGATGAGAAAGATTTGCTGAAATTTGCAAGAGAAAATATAACATTTATTACGGTAGTGAGTTCGGAAAAAAACGAAGATGATGAAGAGGCTATAGGTGTAAAATGGGAAAAGGACGGTTCGTTTTACACCCCTTTAAAATTTAAAAAGTATAAAGGATATTATTTTAAGGACATATATGTGCTAACAGAAAAAGGATTGAGATTTTTTGTGAAATCTTTTGAGGATTAAATATTTGTTGAATTATACATAAGTAACCGCTGAAATTCTCGGCGGTTATTTTTTGAAAAAAATCTTGCATAATCCCCCGAAATATGCTATAATAAATATGTATTGCTAAAATTCAACACAAGGAGTTGATGAAATGAATACATATATGGAAGAAATCAGAAAATATACATCTGCTGGCGGAAAAAAAGCCTATGTGCGGAGCTTTGGCTGTCAGCTCAATATATCCGACGGTGAGAAAATCAAGGGGCTGCTGAAAAATGCAGGCTATACCTTTACCGAGGACGAAAACGAGGCGGATCTGATAATACTCAACACCTGTGCTGTCCGCGAAAATGCCGAGGACAGAGTGTTCGGCATAGTGGGAAGTATGAAAAAGCTTAAAGAGCTGAACCCCTCCCTGATTATCGGTATATCGGGCTGTATGACGGCTCAGGAACATATTGCGGAGCGTATAAAAAAGTCGTATCCGCAGGTTGATATTGTAGTGGGAACATCGGCACTGAACAGCCTGCCTAAGCTGCTGGCGGACTGTATCAGAGGGCAGAAATTCGGAATGGATATTGCAGAATATGCTGATTTTTCACAGATTGTGGAGCAGGTGCGTGAAAGCACATTCAGAGCAAGTGTGCCGATTATGTTCGGCTGCAACAACTTCTGTACGTATTGCATAGTTCCATATGTAAGAGGCAGAGAGCGAAGCCGAAAGCAGGAGGATATTATTGCAGAGGTGCGTGAGCTGGTACAGAACGGCTATAAGGAGATTATGCTTCTCGGTCAGAATGTCAACAGCTACGGCAATGATTTCGGGGAAACAGAAGCATTTCCGAAGCTTCTCCGTGAGCTTGACAAAATCGAGGGGGAATTTATAATCCGCTTTATGTCATCTCATCCGAAGGACGCTACCCATGAGCTAATTGATGCAATTTTCGACTGCAAAAAGGTTGCAAAGCATCTTCACCTGCCACTGCAAAGCGGCAGCAGTAATGTACTGGAGCGAATGAACCGCAGATATAGTGCTGAAAAATATCTGGAGATAGTTGACTATATCCGCAGTAAAGACGAGGATTTCTCTCTTACAACAGATATTATTGTAGGATTTCCCAACGAAAGCGACGAGGAATTTGAAGCTACCATAGATATGATGAAGCGTGTGAAATATGATAATATCTACTCATTTATCTACTCACGAAGAACAGGCACAAAGGCGGCTGAAATGGAGGATTTAACTCCCGAAGATGTCAAAGGACAGCGTATGCGGCGGCTTTTAGAGGTTCAGCGTGAAATTTCCACGGAGAATTACAAGCGGTTTATCGGAAAGAGTATGAGAGTCCTTGCTGATGATGTTTCAAAGAAGAAAACTGGCTGTATTTCGGGAAAATCCGATGAATTTATAATAGTCGAGTTCGAGGGTAACGAGTCCCTTATAGGACAATTTGTTGAAGTTGAAATCACAGACGCTATGAACTGGGCTGTGTTTGGTAAAATTATAAAATAAGGAGATTTTTACAATGGATATTATGGAAATGACAAGAGAATTAGGCAAGGCTTTACAGGCAGATGACCGCTATATTGCGTACAATCTTGCAAAGCAGGTAAACGACAATGACGCTGAATTACAGCAGCAGATAAACGATTTTGACAGAATGAGAAACGAGCTCAACGCTGAACTTATCAAGGAGAACAAGGATACAGATAAGATTAAGGAGCTTGACGAAGGTATAAAAGATAACTACAAGAAGATTATGACTAATAAGAATATGATTGTATTCACTGCGGCACAGGGTGCACTTGAAGCTCTTGTGAACAATATCAACCAGATTATTACTCTCTGCGCAAACGGCGAAGATCCCGACACCTGCCAGCCCTCACAGGGATGCTCAGGCAGTTGTGAAACCTGCGGCGGATGCCATTGATTTAACGCGTAATGCGTAATTATTGTGTGCGGTGAATATTGCGGTATATCGTAATGTTTTGTAGGGGCGGATATTATCCGCCCGCAATTTCTTGAAATTACGGATACGGCACGCCGTGTCCCTACGATATTATATTTTACCAACAAAAAGCAAGGAGAAATCTTATGGGAATGGAAATCGACAGAAAAAAACTCTCGCCTATGATGCAGCAGTATTTCGAGGTTAAAGATAAATATAAGGACTGTATTTTATTCTTCCGTCTGGGAGATTTCTATGAGATGTTCTTTGACGATGCTGTAACAGTGTCTAAAATGCTGGAACTCACCCTTACAGGACGTGACTGCGGA
The DNA here is from genome assembly GCA_017558505.1 of Ruminococcus sp. Taxonomy (GTDB): domain Bacteria; phylum Bacillota; class Clostridia; order Oscillospirales; family Ruminococcaceae; genus Ruminococcus. The sequence continues at coordinate 223,726 of JAFYUM010000006.1, forward strand.
CTTGAAGAAAGAGCACCTATGTGTGGAATACCATATCATTCTGCGGATATGTATATAAAACGGCTTATAGATATGGGAAAAAAGGTAGCTGTATGTGAACAGCTAACCGACCCTGCTGAAACAAAGGGAATAGTTGTCCGTGATGTAATACGCATTGTAACCCCTGGTACAATTACGGAATCCGGAATGCTGGAGGACGGCGAAAACAACTATATATGCAGTATTTTCTATGATGAAGCCGAAAAAACCTGCGGTATAGCCTCTGCGGATATTTCCACAGGCGAGGCGGATATAAGCTTTTTCGAGGGTAAAGAAGTTGAACAGGGCGTTATAAACGAGCTGTCACGCTGTCAGCCTGCGGAGGTAATTTTCCCCGAAAGCTTCCTGTCACTTAAAGCCGTTGCGGATTTTATAAAAACACGGCTCAACTGTGCTGTAACGCTTCGTGATGTCGATTGCTTTTCTCCTGAAAAACAGCGTTCCAACGTCTGCGAGGTATTTGGAGTAAATTCTGTTACAGAGCTTGGTTTATCTGAAAATGGTGCTGACTGCGCCGCTGTATGCGGACTTTTCGACTATATCCGTGACACGCAGAAAACATCGGTTTCACGATTTACATCCCTGAACCTGCTCAACGGTGATTCCTTTATGGGACTTGATCTCAATGCAAGACGAAACCTTGAATTGACGGAAACCCTGCGTAATAAGGAGAAAAAAGGCTCCTTGCTTTGGGTGCTTGATTCCACACGCACCTCAATGGGCAGAAGAATGCTCAAAAGCTGGATCGAACAGCCCCTTAAAAGTCCTGCACGAATTATCGAGCGACTTGACGCTGTGGACGCACTTTATAAAAAGAGTGTGGTTCTCTCTGATATAGGGGAACTTCTCGATCGCACATACGACCTTGAACGACTTATGACAAAAATAATGTATAAGTCGGCAAATCCCCGTGATGTGAAATCCCTGTCGGCTACGGCTATGCAGCTTCCATTGCTTAAACAGGAGCTTTCAAAGCTTGAAAACTCAAAGCTGCTGGCGAAATATAACAGCGAAATTTCCGATTTAGGAGAAATCGTCCGTCTGGTGGAAAATGCCATAATGGACGAGCCGCCTGTTTCCGTCAAGGACGGCGGAGTTATCAAGGACGGCTTCAACAAGGAATTGGACGACCTCCGTCACATTATGACACACGGCAAGGAGATAATTGACGAAATTGAACAGCGTGAAAAAGAAGCTACAGGAATAAAAAATCTGAAAATCGGCTTCAACCGTGTTTTCGGCTATTATCTTGAAGTTACACGTTCCTATTACGACCTTATCCCCGAGGGCTGGATTCGCAAGCAGACCCTTGCAAATGCGGAGAGATTTATCACCGAGGAACTTAAAAATGCGGAGAACTCCATACTGGGAGCAAAGGACAAGGCACTTTCCCTTGAAGCTGATATTTTCAGTGAAGTCCGTGATTTTCTTGCAACAAAGCTTGCGTCAGTACAGCAGACAGCTTCCGCTGTTGCGGCTGTGGATGTATTAAGTGCCTTTGCGGAAACTTCTCTGCGGAATATGTACGTAAAGCCTGATATAGCCATTGACGGCACAATTGATATAAAGGGCGGCAGACACCCCGTTGTAGAGCTTATGCTCAAAGACGAAATGTTTGTACCCAACGATATTTACATAGACAACAAATTGAACCGTATGTCAATTATTACAGGTCCGAATATGTCGGGTAAATCCACATATATGCGACAGACGGCGCTTATTGTGCTTATGGCGCAGATTGGCTGTTTTGTTCCTGCGGATTCCGCTAAAATCTCCGTGGTGGACAAGATTTTCACCCGTGTGGGAGCGTCTGACGATTTAACGGCAGGACAGTCAACCTTTATGGTGGAAATGAGCGAGGTTTCGGATATTCTGAAAAATGCAACGCCCAACAGCCTTGTAATTCTTGACGAGGTGGGACGAGGAACTTCAACTTTTGACGGTGTAAGCATTGCCCGTGCCGTTGCAGAGCATATCTGTTCAAGTCGTAAACTTGGCTGTAAGACGCTTTTTGCAACTCATTACCACGAACTTATCGGCTTGGAAAATGAGCTGGAGGGCGTTAAGAATTACAGTATAGCCGTAAATAAGCACGGTGGAAATATACGATTCCTGCGTAAGATTGTCCGTGGCGGAGTTGATGAAAGCTACGGCGTTGATGTTGCAAAGCTTGCGGGACTGCCTGCAAAGGTGGTAAGCCGCGCAAGAGAGCTTCTTGCGGAAATGGAGCTTTCACACAAGGCAGAAAAGGCAGTACAGTCTGAAAGCGATAACCAGATAAGCTTCGGCAGTATGAATCGTGAAGCTGCTCTGGATATGCTTGAAAGAACAAATATAGACGAATTATCCGACAGCGAATGCCGTGATTTATTACGAGATATGGCTGAATTAATTCGTAATGCGTAATTCGTAATTATTTCGTAGGGGGCGATGCCCACATCGCCCGAAATTACGGATAAAATTACAATAATATTGTAGGGGCTGCCTTTGGCAGTCCGCTGACAAAATGTCGGTAAATACTAATAATTGGAGGATTGCGATGAGTAGTGCCAGAGATAATAAAATACCTATCGAATGGTACAAGCGTGGTTTGAAATTTAAACGTGATCATATAACGAAATTTATGATGCATTGGATTGCATTTAATTGGTTGTATAGTGAATATCGTAAGATGAATAGAAACAATAATGGCAAGAAAAAACATAATTATAATGATGAAAAAGAATGTATTGAAAAATATGTTAATAATAAAATAATGTATCTTAAAAAATACAATGCTTATTCTACTGATGCATATGATAAAATAATAAACAGAGAAGGTGGAATAAGAGAGGGAACAAATGGAGATATAAATGATTATGTTATAGAAGCCTACAGAAAGTTGAAAAACAGGCGTAATAGCAGTAATGTCAAATATTTGTTTTTGATAATATATCAAATAAGATGTAATTTATTTCATGGTTCAAAAAGCTTAAATGAGAGTGATGTTAAATTGGTGGAGTGGGCTTCTGTAATTCTTGAGGGTTATCTTGAAGCTTTATTTAAGAATGATTCGGATTTCAAAGAATTATATAAGGAAATAATCGGGGAACACAACAATTCTTAATTCTTAATTCATAATTCTTAATTTGAAAAGTGGGGGTAATATGCCGCAGATTAATGTATTAAGCAAGGAAATATCAGAGCTTATCGCCGCAGGAGAGGTTATTGAACGTCCCTCCTCGGTAATAAAGGAGCTTGTGGAAAATTCAATAGATTCGGGTGCAAGGCATATCACCGTTGAAATAAAAAACGGCGGTACTACCTATATGCGCGTTACCGATGACGGCTGTGGAATTGCCTTTGATGACGTTCCTAAAGCCTTTCTTCGTCATGCCACAAGCAAGATTTCCGAAAAAGACGACCTTGACAACATCTTTACCCTCGGATTTCGCGGAGAGGCTCTTGCCTCTGTCTGCGCCGTTTCAAAGGTGGAGCTGATGACAAAGCAGAAAGATGATGTCTACGGCACACGCTACGTAATTGAGGGCAGTGTGGAAGTCGCTCACGAAGAAAGCGGCTGTCCCGACGGTACAACTATAATTATCCGTGACATTTTCTATAACGTCCCTGCCCGTGCAAAGTTTATGAAAAAGGACGTAACAGAGGCAAATGCTGTAAGCAGTATAGTGCAGAAAATTGCACTTTCCCACCCCGATATCGCCATAAAAATGATACGTGATAACCGTGTGGAGTTCAACTCCAGCGGTGACGGGGAGCTGTATTCCGCTGTATATGCCATTTTCGGCAAGGATTTCGTCCGAGATTTACTTCCCGTTGACTATGAGGAAAACGGCATAAAAATAAGCGGATACATTATAAAGCCACTGTATTCCAAGTTTAATCGTTCATTCCAGAATTTTTTTGTAAACGGCAGATATGTAAAATCAAAGCTTTGCTCCGTGGCACTTGAAAATTCATATGAAAATATGATTATGACAGGAAAATTTCCTGCCTGTGTTCTCATGATAGAAATGCACCCATCGCAGATGGATGTAAATATTCACCCTACCAAAGCTGAGGTGCGTTTCATCAATGAAAAGCAGGTTACAAATGCCATCTATTTCGCTGTGAAGAATACTTTTTCACAGAATGGACTTATATATGAATTTGAAACAAAGCAGCAGCGTGACTGGTTTGCACAACCCGAACCCGAGCCGGTTGTACAGCAGGAGCTTATGTTTACTCCCATAGCGGATATTGAAAAAAAAGAGGAAGAACTGTATAAATCCGAGGATACACCGAAGCCTGCCCCCTTTGCGGAGATTATAAAGCCTGTTATGTCTGTTGATGTACCTGCTGTTGAAAAGGTGCAGGAGATACCACCTGTTTATGTTGAAAAAATAAAGGAGAAAACAGAAAAAACGATTACCCCTGAGGAAACTCCTGTGATTGAAAAAGAGGACATAAGCGGTTTTAAATATCTCAATGCAGGCTCATTTGAAGTGAGAACTTCCCCGGTAGCTGTACAGCCTGCCCCTGAACCCGAAAAGCCTGAACTGCCCGAAATAAAGGTGATAGGCGAAGCTTTCGGCTTGTATATCATTGTTGAAGCCGAGGGCAAGCTTGTTATGATTGACAAGCATGCCGCCCATGAGCGTATAATTTTTGAACGGCTGAAAAGCCGCAACTGCCGCCAGTATAGCCAGAGACTTCTTGTGGGAATTACTTTGCTGTTGACAGGGGAGGAGATTGACGCCCTTGAAAATAACGTGGAGCTTCTTGAAGATATGGGATTTGTCTTTGATTTCAGTGAAAAGTCGTATATTACTGCAACGGCACTGCCTACTTTTCTTATGGAGTGCGACGCAGAGGCTATAATCTGTGAGGTTGCAGAAAATCTCCGCAGTCACAAGCTTAATCCCCAGTCCTCATATCTTGACGATGTACTGCACAATATGGCTTGCAAGGCGGCTATAAAGGCAAATGACAAAAACTCGCCACAGGAGATGAAGGCTCTTGCGGAACAGGTTTTTGCCGATGAAAAAATACGCCATTGTCCCCACGGCAGACCTGTTATGTTTACAATGACAAAGGCGAATATAGACCACCAGTTTAAGAGAACTTAAAGCTATTAGCCATTAGCCGTTAGCTTTTAGCCATTAGCGGAATGAATAATTGTGTAGGGGCGGATATTATCCGCCCGCTTACGGCTCATATTTCAGAAAAGGAGGGGAGTTATGACACAGAATAAACCAAAAGTCCTTGCAGTATGCGGTCCCACGGCAAGCGGTAAAACATGGCTTGGAGTGGAGCTTGCTCTTAAATATAACGGAGAGATAGTTTCCGCTGACTCCATGCAGATTTACAAGGGTATGGATATCGCCTCCGCAAAGCCGACAGAGGAGGAAAAAAAGGGGATTCCCCACCACCTTATGGACTTCCTTGACCGTGATGTGACATTCAGTGCTGCTGATTATGTCCACCTTGCCCATGAAAAAATCGGGGAAATCCTCAATAGGGGAAAGCTGCCAATTATAGTTGGCGGTACGGGACTTTATATTGACTCTCTGCTGAATAACGTGAATTTTTCAGAGATGAAAAACGATGAGGAGTACCGTAAAAGCCTTTACGATTATGCCGCAGAATATGGCAATGAGGCTCTTTATGACCGCCTTGTAAAAGCTGACAGCGAAGCGGCGGAGCTTATACACATGAATAATCTTGTCCGTGTAGTACGTGCTCTGGAAGTTATACACGTTACAGGACGAAAGTTCAGCGAGCTGAAAGGCGAAAGCCGACTTGTGGAAAGTCCTTATGACTCCGTTATAATCGGACTCAATGCCGTTGACCGCGGTATGCTTTACGAAAGAATAAATCGGCGTGTGGATATTATGGTTGAAATGGGACTTGTTGATGAGGCGCGTGAACTGTGGCAGACCTCATCCATGAAAACAGCTGCCAATGCCATAGGCTACAAGGAACTTATACCTTATTTTGAAAATGAAATGTCACTTAATGAATGTATAGAGAAAATCAAACAGGAAACCCGTCGTTATGCTAAAAGACAGCTCACCTGGTTTAGAAGAAATGACAGTATTGAGTGGATTATTACAGACGATTTTAGTAAAAAATGTGAAATTTTTGAAAAATCGGAAAAAGCTATAGCAAAATACGGAATAATGTGATATAATGTATTGTGTGTACTTTTATCCAAAGGTACAGTGTAGGACAAAAAATACCGTTTCTGTCGCTGAAACAGCGGAATATTGCGAAATGGAAATAAAAAAGATTGGAGAATGTAAAATGAACAAGGCAATTAATTTACAGGACGTTTTCCTTAATCAGTGCCGCAAAGGAAAAATATCTGTTACAATAATCCTTACAAACGGATTTCAGTTCAAGGGATATGTAAAGGGCTTCGATAATTACGTAGCTATCTTTGATTGCGACGGCAAGCAGCAGCTTGTATACAAACACGCAATTTCAACAATTATTCCCTCTAAATCCGTTTCTATTCTCGATACAGCTGACAAGGCTGAATAAGCGGTGATATAATGCAGTCAAACAAATCGGGAGAAGAACGGTCTGTTGGCGGGGCTATTGTAAAATTCCTGCGGAATTTCGTGCTTATTCTTCTGCTTATTGTATTTATAAGCATATTCTATAATTTCAGGAATAAGGCAGTTGAAACAGAAACAGCACTGCTTTCCGACGCTGTTTTTTCGGAAGAAATACAGGGTGTGTTTATACGCGATGAAAGCCCTGTTACGTACAGCGGAAAGGGTGTTTTAAGCTATAATGTGGCTGACGGCGGCAAAGTGGGAATTGATACTGTCATCGCTCATGTTTACTATGATGATGCACAGATAGCCAGAAACCGTGAAATAGCACAGCTTGAACGGGAGCTTTCAATTCTTGAAAAGATACAGAATCCCGGAACGCTGGAATCTGCACAGCCTGCAAGCCTTTCCGGTAAAATAAGCGAGAGCTACCGTGCCCTGATATACAACAGGGATAAGAAGGACTACATTGCTCTGAAAGAAGAATTTGAGGAGCTTCTTGTGGGAATGAGTACATACCAGATTGCTACACAGCAGGTATCAGGCTTTAACCAGCAGATTGCCGACATCAATGCCCGTCTTGCGGAGCTTAAAGCTAAAACCGACGCTCCCATGGAAACAATAAAGTCGAAGGAGTCGGCTTATTTTGTAAGCTACTGCGACGGCTACGAAAAAGAGTTTACCCCCGATAAGCTGGACAAGCTTACTGCTGAACAGATAAGCAGTGTAACTGACAGCAGAAGCGATGAGCCGTCGGTGGTAGGAAAGCTTATCAGAGGTTATAACTGGTATCTTGCAGGTGTTATCGACAACAGCAGAAAGCTTTATAACATAGGCGACAGTATAAATATAAGTCTTGATTCTTCGGAGGAGATTTACGAAGCTGTTATAAAGGATATCCGTGACAGCGGCGACGCTTCAAAGAGCGTCATCATACTTGAATGCAGTGACTTCAACGAAGCTTTCGTTGCACACCGTGTCGGAAAATGTAGCCTTATCAGAGGCAGCTACAGCGGACTTAAAGTTCCCCGTGAGGCTATACGCTTTGACGATGTGGAGCAGGATATAATTGATGAAAACGGTCAGGTTACAGGTACCGCCGTTGTCAATTCAAAGGGTGTGTACATCATGAAGGGCGAGCAGATAATATTCAAGAAGATTGATGTTATCTATGAAGGAAGCAATTATGTTCTGTCAAAGATTCATGATACCGATTCCTCGTATCTTGCGCTTTATGACGATATTCTGACTGAAACAGAGGGTGATGAGCTTAATGGATAATTACTGCCCTGAAACAATAAGGGAGAATATAAGAGTAATCCGTGAAAATATAGCTGAAGCCTGCGAAAAGTACGGTAATGAAAAAAATACGGAACTTATGGCGGTTACAAAAACCGTTCCCCCTGAGATTGTAAATCTTGTTTTCGGAGAGGGGTTGTATCTTCTCGGTGAAAACAGAGTGCAGGAATATCTCGGGAAAAGAGAAAGCTATGATTTGAAGGAGCATGACGGTATTGTGCCGCAGGTGCATTTTATCGGTAATCTCCAGACAAATAAAGTCAAATATATCATTGATGATATTGATATGATACAATCTGTGGACAGCCTGAAGCTGGCACAGGAAATAAACCGCCTTGCATCTGCCCATAATAAAATCATGGACGTGCTCTGCGAGGTGAATATCGGCGGCGAGGACACAAAGGGAGGAATTACCCCTGCCGATACAATAAGCTTGATTGAACAGCTTGCCCCTGTGGAGGGCATCAGAGTCAGAGGCCTTATGACTATACCTCCCCCTGTTGACAGTGATGTTTACTTCGGAAGAATGGCAGAACTGTTTAATAAGATAAAGGACAGAAATATTGAGGGAGTTTCAATGGATGTTCTCTCAATGGGCATGACACATGACTATGTCAATGCCGTGAAATTCGGTTCTACTGTTGTAAGAGTAGGAACAGGTATTTTCGGCAGACGGACATACATTTAACAGCGTATTATACGAAAGGCAATACACTGGAAATTTCCGCAGTGTTGCCGTAAAATAGGTTATTAAGGGATTTTCCGCATTATTCCCTGAAAGCCAGATAAGGTAAATGCGGAGAATGGAGTATACTATGAAATTATTCGATTTAGCAAAGGATTTCTTCCTTTCTTCCGACGAGGAGGACGAGCTGAACGAAAGTGCAGCTTATGATGACGAGCCCCGTCAGGAAAGACCTGCGAGAAGTTCATCTTCTTCAGCATCTTCCTATTCAGCATCATCTTCTTCATCATCTTCTTCATCCTATGGCACAACTGCACAGGAGCGTGAGGAGGCTATGAACGAAGTTGCAAGAAGAAATAAAGTTGTAAATATACAGGCTACAGCACAGCTTCAGGTTGTTCTTGTAAAGCCCTCCGCTTTCACAGACGCAAAGCAGATTGCTGACCACCTTATTGCAAAGAAGACAGTTGTTCTCAATCTTGAAACAGCTTCACCTGACAACAAGAGAAGAATTATTGACTTCCTTGGCGGTGTTGCTTATGCAAACGGCGGAAGCCTCAAGCCCGTTGCAAATCTCACATACATCATAACACCTTACAACGTAGGTTTCATCGGTGAGGATTTAGTGGGAGAGCTTGAAAATAACGGCGTATTCATCTGATGAATAATTCGTCGGAAACGCTTTTTGCCCCAAGGCTTGCGGATATGCTTCGTCGGTGTGAAAGGGACGGATGCAGCGTCTTTTCCCGTTTTTTCGATGAAAGGGAATGTGCAGAGGCTGAATTGTGGTGCAGGAAAAATGCCGGAGGACTGAACTACGGTTTTTTTGGCGGATTTCCTGATGCAAACAGAAAAATCCTTGCCATTTACCATGACTATTCCGCTGAATATATAAATGAGGAGCTGCCTGTTGTGTGCCTTACTTTCACTTTCCGCAGTGAGGACAGACCAGACCACAGAAGTTTTCTCGGTTCTTTTATGGCTCTTGGATTAAAGCGTGACACTATTGGCGATATTGTTATAAAAGACGGTCTTGCCCAGGCGGCAGTTACGGAAACTGCTGCAAGGGATATTACCGCAAGCATTTCAAGAATAGGCAGGGTGGGGGTTAAGATAACCGACAGCCGCCCCTTTGAGCTTACTCTTGAAGAAGCCTGTCAGTTCAGGGAAATCGGCTGTACAGTAGCTTCATTGCGGCTTGACTGCATCATAGCTGCGGCGGCAGGCATAAGCCGTGAAAAAGCAGCGTCACTTATCCGCTGTGAAAAAGCGGAGGTGAATCATCTTCCCGTGACCTCCCTTTCATCTGAAGTGAAAGAGGGGGACATCCTCTCAATAAGAGGCTGCGGAAGATTTATTCTATCGGGTATAAACGGTACATCCAAAAAAGGCCGTATACACATAATTCTGAAAAAATATATTTAGAGGTGAATGGTATGATTACTTCAAAAGATGTAAGAAATAAACGATTTGAAAAAGTTGCTTTCGGCTTTAAGCAGGAGGAAGTTGACGAGTTTCTCGCACAGCTTGAAGCAGAACTTGACGAAATGGAACGTGAGCGTCAGGAAGCAAACAACAAGATTCAGATCCTTGCTGACAAGGTAAGAGAGTATATGAAGGACGAAGAAGCTCTCAAGGACGCACTTCTCGGTGCACAGAAGCAGGGACATCTTGTCATCAACGAGGCTACTGCGAAGGCAGAGGAAATTATTGCTGCTGCACAGGCAAAGGCTGCTGAGCTGGAGGACGAGGCTGTTCGTCAGCACGCAGAGGCTATGGAGAAGAACAGACAGGAAATCGCAAAGGAGAAGGACAGTCTTACAGAGGCACGTCGTCAGGTTGCAGAGTTCAAGAAGAATCTTTTCGATATGTACAAGACACACCTTGAAATGATTTCCACAATGCCCGATGCTCTTGACGAGGAGCTTGAAACAGCTGAGGAAATTGCAGCAGCAGTTGCAGCTGAAAACGAGGAATAATTATTCCCGTAATTATTAACCGAAAGGAGAATCACCGTTGATACGGTGATTGGTGATACAATGGCACAGGATTATAACGCTACCCTTAATTTACCGAAAACAGATTTCCCCATGCGAGGAAATCTTCCCAAAAGAGAGCCTGAAACACTTGCAAAGTGGGAAAATGAAAGACTCTACTACAATATAATCAAGAAGAACGAGGGAAAGCCCAGCTTTATTCTTCACGACGGCCCTCCCTACGCTAATGGTGAAATTCACCTTGGTCACGCTTTGAATAAATCCCTTAAGGATTTTATCGTAAAGTATAAGAATATGACGGGTTATTATGCCCCCTACGTTCCCGGTTGGGATACACACGGTCTGCCTATCGAGTTAAAGGCTATGAAGGAAATCGGCGTTGAAAACGGTGCAATTCCCCCTGTTGAGCTGAGAAAGCACTGCCACGACTATGCTATGACGCAGGTTGCGAAGCAGATGGAAGGTTTCAAGAGAATGGGTGCACTGGGCGATTATGAGTACCCCTATCTCACACTCCGTCCCGAATACGAGGCAAGACAGGTTGAAGTATTCGGCGAAATGGCGAAGAAGGGCTATATGTACAAGGGATTGAAGCCTGTTTACTGGTGCCCTGATTGTAACACCGCTCTTGCAGAAGCTGAAATTGAGTACTCCAATGATCCCTGCTATTCGATCTATGTAAAGTTCAATGTTACCGATGACAATGGAATTTTCACAAATCTCGGTCTTGATCTTTCAAAGATTTACTTCGTAATCTGGACTACAACTACATGGACGATTCCGGGTAACCTGGCTATCTGTCTTGGTCCTGAATATAATTATACCCTCGTGAATGCCAACGGCGAATATTACGTTATGGCTGAGGAGCTTGTAAAGACAACTATGGAAACTGCTGGTATCACAGAGTATACCACAGAGCATATCTTTACAGGTGCTGAACTTGAGGGTATGAAGACAAAGCACCCCCTCTATGACCGTCCCTCACCTATCATTGTAGGTGACCATGTAACACTTGAAAGCGGTACAGGCTGCGTTCACACAGCTCCCGGCTACGGTGTAGAGGACTTTGAGGTGTGCAAGAAGTATGATGATATCGGTATTATCGTATGCGTTGACGCAAAGGGCAAGCAGACTGCTGAGGCAGGCGAGTTTGAGGGTATGGATACAGATACTGCAAACAAGGCTATTGCCGCAAAGCTTGTTGAGCTTAACGCTATGCTTGCTACACAGAAAATTGTTCACCAGTATCCACACTGCTGGAGATGCCACAATCCGATTATCTACCGTGCAACAGAACAGTGGTTCTGCTCAGTTGCAGGCTTCAAGGATGAGGCTATCAAGGCTATTGAGGAAGTACAGTGGATTCCTGAATGGGGCGAGGAGCGTATCAAGGGAATGGTACGTGACAGAAGTGACTGGTGTATCAGCCGTCAGAGAACATGGGGCGTTCCTATCCCTGTTATCTACTGTAAGGACTGCGGAAAGCCTATTTTCACAGATGAAACAATCAAGGCAATAGCTGATTTGTTCCGTGCAGAAGGCTCCGACGCATGGTGGATTAAGGACGCAAGTGAATTCATTCCTGCTTCTGTAAAGTGCGAATGCGGCTGCGGCGAATTCACCAAGGAATACGATATTATGGACGTATGGTTCGACAGCGGTGTTTCACATACTGCTGTAATGGACGATTTCGACAGCCTTACATGGCCTGCTGACCTCTATCTTGAGGGTGCTGACCAGTACAGAGGCTGGTTCCAGTCCGCACTTCTTACATCTGTTGTATACAAGGGTACAGCTCCTTACAAGGCAGTTTGTACTCACGGCTGGGTAGTTGACGGCGAGGGCAAGGTTATGCACAAATCCCTCGGCAACGGTGTTGACCCCAAGGAGGTTATTGACCAGTATGGTGCTGATATTCTCCGTCTTTGGGTTGCTTCTTCCGACTACCACAGCGATATCAGAATGTCCAAGACAATTCTCGGACAGCTTTCCGATGCATATAAGAAAATCAGAAATACTGCAAGATATATCCTCGGAAACCTTGGCAACGGCGAAGGCTTCAATCCTGATACCGACTGCGTTTCCTATGATAAGCTTACAGAGCTTGACAAGTGGGCAATGATGAAGCTTGATGCTCTCATTGACACAGTCAAGGAGGGCTATGAGAAGTATGACTTCCACGTAGCATTCCACGGAATACACAACTTCTGCGTTGTTGATATGTCCAACTTCTATCTTGATATCATCAAGGACAGACTCTACTGCGAAAAGGAAAATTCCGAAATCCGTCGTGCTGCACAGACTGTAATGTACAGAATACTCAGTGCGTTTACAAGACTTATGGCTCCTATTATCTCTTACACAGCCGAGGAAATCTGGCAGTTTATGCCCCACGGCTCAGAGGACGATACACAGAGCGTATTCCTCAACGATATGCCTGAAAAGTCAGGCATTGAGTACAGCGACGAGTTCGTTGAAAAGTGGGGCTTTATCTATGCAGCTCGTGAGGCTGCAAATAAGGCTCTTGAAGAAGCCCGTAATGCAAAGACAATCGGTAAATCTCTTGAAGCAAAGATTATTATCAAGGCTGATGAGGATTATGACCGCTATGCAGAGCTTGCACAGCAGCTTACAGAGGTACTTATCGTTTCAGATGTAGCTGTTGAAAAGGCTGAGGGCGAAACAGCATTTGTTGTTGAAACAGCAGAGGGCGAGAAGTGTGAACGCTGCTGGTGCTACTCTACAACTGTCGGCGAAAACTGCAATCACCCCACACTCTGCAAGAGATGTGCTGTTGCTATTGAAATATAATTAGCATTATATTGCCTGCTGTTCCGCAGCAGGCAATAATTATGATACCCCCGAAAGGAGAAGCAAAATGATTATTCTGCTTATTGCGTCAATTATTGTTTTAATCGGTGCTGACCAGTTTGTAAAATACTGGGCGGTGGAAAATCTCAGACCTGTTGGCAATATGGATTTTCTCCGTATCGGGGATTTTGAAATCCTTGATCTTTCATATGTGGAAAATTACGGTGCTATATTCGGCAGTATGTCGGGGCAGAGGTGGTTTCTTGTGGGAATTACATCAGTGCTTATAATGGCGGCTCTGATATTTATGGTGTGTATCGTAAAAAAATCCCGATTTTTCGCTGTTATAGCGGCATTGTTCGTGGCTGGCGGAATAGGAAATCTCATTGACCGTATACGTTATGGCTTTGTTGTAGATATGTTTGACATTCAGCTTTTCGACTTTGCTGTGTTCAATGTGGCGGACATCTGTGTTACAGTTGCAGAATTTATGATGATTGGCTATCTGCTTGTTGAAATTGTAAAGGATTTCAAGAAGAAAAAGGCTGATAAATTCCCTGTGGAGGTAAAGGAAAATGAGTAATATGCTTACTCTCCATTGTACCGCAGGGGACATCGGAAAGCGTATTGACAAGTATATCTCGGATAATATTGTGGAGCTTACACGTTCCGCTGTACAGGGAATAATCGCTAAAAACGGCATAACCGCCGACGGAAAGGCTGTCAGCAAGAATTATAAAATCAGGGGAACTGAAACTATTGAGGTGGAAATTCCTGAGGCAGAGCCGATGGATGCAGTTTCCGAAAATATTCCATTGGATATTGTTTATGAGGACGAGGATTTACTCGTTGTAAATAAACCAAAGGGTATGGTAGTTCACCCTGCCCATGGAAATTACCACGGAACTCTTGTAAATGCTCTGCTGTATCATTGCGGCGATAGTCTTTCGGGAATTAACGGAGTAATCCGCCCCGGAATTGTCCACCGCATTGATAAAAATACAAGCGGACTTCTCATTGTTGCCAAAAATGACAAGGCTCATCTGCACCTTGCGGAGCAGATTAAGGCACACAGTTTCACCCGTGAATACGAAGCAATCGTAAGCGGCGCTCTTAAACAGGAGTCGGGAACAGTTGACGCTCCCATTGGCAGACATAAGACAGACCGCAAAAAAATGTGCGTCACAGCGGAAAATTCCAGAAATGCAGTTACACATTATTCGCTTATACGGCAGTTTGGCGGATATGCTCATATAAAATGCCGCCTTGAAACAGGGCGGACACATCAAATTCGTGTTCATATGGCGTATATCGGCAATACGGTGCTTGGTGATGATGTTTACGGAAAAGCCTATAAGGGCATTGAGGGGCAATGTCTCCACGCACGTAAAATCGGCTTTATTCACCCAACAACCGAAGAATATATGGAATTTTCCAGCGATTTGCCCGACTATTTCACAGCAATTCTGAACAAGCTTGAAAAGCAGTAGGAGGTCAGTTTTGGACATCAGAAAAGTAATAATTTTAAGCGATATGGACGGAACTCTCCTTAATTCAAAAAAAGAAATAAGCGACACTGACAGGACTGCAATTGAGAAATTTACTGCACTGGGAGGAAAATTCACTGTTGCTACAGGACGGACGCTCCAGTCGTTTGAGCAGTATCGCAATATGATTGACCTGCCTATGCCTGTTGTGATGTACAACGGCGGCGGTATATACGATTATGCCAATGATAAAATGCTGTACAGCCGTTTTTTGCCGTGTAATGCAAGAAATATGGCAGCTGAACTGCTCCGGCTCATGCCTGAACTTGGCGGCGAGGTGCTTACCACCGACGGTACATACGTATTCAGCAACACCGACTATATGCAGTACCACACGAGGATATGCGGCATAACGCCGGAATTTGCGGATATTAACGATATTCCTGACAATGGCTGGTTTAAGGTGCTGTTTACAATTGCTCCCGAGGATATACCAAATGTTCAGCTTCTTGTCCGTCATCTTGGCTATGACAAGGATGCGGATTTTGTAAAATCTTCCGATATTTTCCTTGAAATGCTCCCGAAAGGAAGCAGTAAGGGTTCGGCTCTCAATGAATACCGCAGACTTGAAGGTATGGAGGATATGACATTTGTTGCCGTGGGCGATTTCAACAACGATATTGAAATGATAAAAGCGGCTGATATAGGTGCTTGTCCTGCCAATGCGGAGGAGGAAGTAAGGCAAGCCGCAGATATTATCCTTGAACATACAAATGATGAGGGTGCTGTAGCGGAGCTTATCGAGTACATAATCAGCCGATGCGATGAAACAAACACAGCAATATCCGAATAGTGAAATGTCAAGTAATGCGTTGACATTAAGCTTTTTAAGTGATATAATCATAAATGTATAAATATTTTATGGAGGTTATTTATGGACGTTACAATCAAAAAGAATTTGCAGAAAACAGTCTGCAAGGTAAGAATGGGCGTTATTGAGGGAACTTTCAACGCTAAATCGGGACATCCCGGCGGTTCTCTCTCAATCAGCGACACACTTACTTATCTCTACTTCAACAAGATGAATGTTAACCCTGCTGATGCAGAAAATGCCGACAGAGACAGACTTGTTCTCTCAAAGGGACACACTGCACCTGCACTTTACTCCGTTCTTGCACAGAAGGGCTATTTTTCCGAGGAGGAGCTTAAATCTCTCCGTCACATCGGTGCGCTTTTACAGGGCCACCCCTGCATTCATATCCCTGGTGTAGATATGTCCAGCGGCTCTCTCGGACAGGGTATTTCCGCTGCTGCTGGTATGGCACTTGCAGGAAAGCTTGACGGCAAGTCATATAAGGTATATTCAATTTTAGGCGATGGCGAAATCGAAGAAGGTCAGGTATGGGAGGCTGCTATGTTTGCGGCTCACTATAAGCTTGACAATCTCGTTGCAATCGTTGACAACAACGGACTCCAGATTGACGGACCAATCACAGAGGTATGCTCACCCGAGCCTATCACAGATAAATTCGCAGCATTCGGCTGGCACGTAATTACAATGGACGCTCACGATTTCAACAGCATTGATGCGGCTTTTGCTGAGGCTGAAACAGTAACAGGCAAGCCCGTTGCTATCATTCAGAAATCCACAAAGGGTAAGGGCGTATCATTTATGGAAAATCAGGTAAGCTGGCACGGAACAGCTCCCAACAAGGAGCAGTATGACCAGGCAATGGCAGAGCTTAACGCACAGTTAAAGGAATTGGAGGACTAATACTATGGCAGATGTAATCAAAAAGGCTACAAGAGAAAGCTATGGCGAGGCTCTGAAAGAACTTGCAGGAGAATATAAGGATTTAATCGTTCTTGACGCTGACCTTGCAGCAGCTACAAAGACAGGCGTATTCAAGAAGGCTTGTCCCGAAAGATTCTTTGACTGCGGTATTGCAGAGGCAAATATGATGGGTGTTGCAGCAGGTCTTGCAGCTTGCGGTAAAATCCCATTTGCAAGCACATTCGCAATGTTTGCGGCTGGCAGAGCATATGAAATCGTAAGAAACTCTATCGGTTACCCCCACCTCAACGTGAAAATCGGTGCAACTCACGCTGGTATTTCCGTAGGTGAAGACGGTGCAACTCACCAGTGCAACGAGGATATCGCTCTTATGAGAACTATCCCCGGTATGACAATTATCAACCCCAGCGATGATGTTGAAGCTAAGGCTGCTGTAAAGGCTGCACTCGACTTTGAAGGCCCTGTATATATGCGTTTCGGCAGACTTGCAGTTCCCGTAATCAACGACGCTGAAACATACAAGTTTGAGCTTGGCAAGGGTGTAGTTCTCAAGGAGGGTAATGATGTAACAATCGTTGCAACAGGACTTCTTGTAAACGAAGCTGTTGAAGCTGCAAAGGTACTTGAAGCAGAGGGAATTTCTGCAAGAGTTGTAAATATCCACACAATCAAGCCACTTGATAAGGAGCTTATCTGCAAGTGTGCAAAGGAAACAGGCGTAATTGTTACAGCTGAGGAACACAGCGTAATCGGCGGACTTGGTTCTGCTGTAGCTGAGGCAGTTACAGAGTGCTGTCCTGTACCTGTTGTAAAGATTGGTGTAAATGACGAGTTTGGTCATTCTGGCCCTGCTGTTGACCTGCTTAAAGAATTCGGACTTTGTGCTGATAATATTGTTGCAAAGGTTAAGGAAGCTGTTAAGCTTAAATAAGTGTAAAAGCCCTCGTTTTCGGGGGCTTTTTTGCGATATGCCGATATTTGATGAGGATTTTTGTTAAATCTGCGAATTGACAAGTGCGTATACGGGGGGTATAATAAGTATGAGGGATAATATACTCACTGGTTATTGGTATTGACTTTTTTAAGGAGGAATTACTATGAAAAAACGTATATTTTCACTTGCTTTATCAGCGGTCACAGCTATTTCTGCTGTATCGGCTATGAGTGCAAATGCACTGTGGTACTGGGGCGTTGTTGACGAAGAAGTAGTAGAAGAAACTTTCGGAGATTACGATGAACTCGAAGGCTATGACTGGCTCGGAATTCATAATACTAAATTTATGTATCTGACTCCTGAAAAAAATGACACAACATTTTTCTATGAAGTATACAGGGATAAAGACCGTATTTATATTACAGTTGATGCAGCTAATGACGTTGATAAAATTAAAGAAAAGATACAGGCTGTTGATGAAGAATTGTATATACATTCATACGTATTATCTAAATTAGAGAACAAATATCGTTTTGATGTCAGTGCAGACCTAATATCTCCCGAAACTGCAAAAAAAATATGTGAAATAGTGGAAGATGTGGATTTGGAAACCAGTTACAATTACAACCAGTATCGTTATCAGAATATAATTTGTGAGTATCTGACAGGCTACCAGCCAAAAGAACGAGTTTATAAAGACGGAACAAATGAAATAATAACAATAGACCAAGAAGAAAAGTTGCGTGAATATGCCGATAGTCACAACGAAGATTTTGAGCTTGTTATGTATCAGAGTGGAAAGGAAGATTTTCGTGGTTTTTGTGTTACATTTGATATGATATACCTCAAACCAAAAAAAGAACTTACACGAACAGAGCATCTTGAACTTGCTAAAGAGATTTATGAGGCTACAGGCTGTCAACCCCTACGATACTCATTAGAAAGTGCAACTCCTGCTCTTGGCGGTGTAACCCTCGACCTCACCGACTACCTCAACGGCGACGCTAACCGTGACAAAACAACATCAATCGCCGATGCCGCCGCAATTATGCAGGCTATAGCCAACCCTGACAAGTACGCATTATCTGATTTAGGCGAATTCAATGCAGACTACGACAACAACGGCTTAACCGTTGACGACGCTGTGGCAATTCAGAAAAAACTTGCTAAAGCAGAATAACAAATAAGGAGGCAGGGGGACACCTGCCTCTTTTCAAGGTGATTACATGAAAATAACAAGAATTAAAACAGCCGAAAGCAAATCGGCTGAAATGAAAGGCAAAGCAATACAGGACCACTGTCTGTATCTGTTCAGAAGTCCTGTTATACTGACTCTTGGGGGTATGGAAACCGTTTGTTCAGCAGGTACGGCTATACTCTACGAGGGAGGAATAAGTAGGTTTTTCCGTGGTGCGGGCGGCAGGGAACTAAAATATGATCTTGTTCAGTTCCGTCCCTCCTCCGCAGATAAGCATTATATTGGCGGACTCGATTTTCCGCTTAACAAACCTATTGAAATGGCAGACAGTTATATACTCGCCACAACTATTAAAAATTTTTCCTTTCATATCCATTCCGGAGGAAAACGACGCAGTGAGCTGGGGGAAGTCTATATGCGTCTGATATTTATTGCCCTTGAGGAGGGTTGTCTTGGTAATGAAGCAGAAATAAGCGATATCCCACGATTTAATCAGCTTCGTGAAATACGCAGTGAAATATATGATAATCCAGCAGTTCAGCTGTCTGTGGATATTCTCTGTAAGCGTCTGGGTGTGGGAAAAACATATTTCCATAAGATATATAAAACGGCATTCGGTATAACATTCAGACAGGATGTAATTAAAAGCCGCATAAACTGTGCCTGCCAGCTTCTTACAGAAACAAAGCTGTCAGTCAGCGTTGTTGCAGAAAAATGCGGATATGAAAATGAGTCCTTCTTTATGAAGCAGTTCAGACAGCAGATGAATTGCACCCCGAGCCAGTACAGAAATAAAATTTTTTAAGAGATATAGCCTTAAACCTCTTTACATACGGTATTAATTGTGATATAATTAAAAGGTGGTAAATTATGCCGTAAAAAGAAAAGAAAAATGTAAGGAGAAGAATTATGGCAAAGGGCGACAACAGACGAGGACGTAAAAAATACCGTGTAAGATATGACAGAATTGTTGTATTCTTGCTTATTATTATAACAATTGCAGTTCTCGCATCTTCATGCGTTAATAAAATCAAGGGTAAGGACAATAAAGCAAATGCCCCTGAAATTCCGAAAATAACAACAACGACTGAGAAAAAAGAAACAGCACAGACTACCGGAAAGGCAGACAATTCTGCTTTAGCTCCCGAGGATACAACTGAAACCACAGTGACACATTCACAGTTCACAACCGTTTTATATGCTCCTGAGGAAGCATACAAGGGCGATCTTGTTCTCGTAAATCACGATTATGAATACATCTTCCCCGAGGGTGATATCGAGGCTGTTACTATTGTCGGCAACAGGAACGATTACTATCAGGCAGGCGACTATGTAACAAAGCTTGATAAGGAAGTCCTTGTCCAGCTCAATGCTCTTATGGAGGCTTATGCAATGTCTGACGGTTCAGGTACAACAGATGTTTTCGTGCAGGATGGTTTCAGAACATACGATGAGCAGGTTGTACGCCACAGCAGCGGAAAGTCAAGAACCTTCCCAGCAGGTCATACCGATTATCATACAGGACGTACCTTTGATATGTTCCTTATGGATAGTGAAAGCGGTTCGGGCTATGCTTATTTCACAGCTGATGAGTGGTTCAGCCAGAACTGCGGCAGCTATGGATTTATTCTCCGTTACCCTGAGGGTAAGCAGGATAAGACCGGTGAAAATTCCAGAACATACACCTACCGTTATGTAGGTACTCCTCATGCGTCCTATATTAACCTACACCAGCTCTGTCTTGAGGAGTATATCGAAAAGGTAAAGGGACATAATAACGAGGAGCCCCTTGAAATATCCGCAGACGGACACAATTATCAGGTTTATTATGTTCCAATGGCTGAAAACGGCGGTACAGACATTCCTGTTCCCGCTGACAAGGAATATACTGTTTCAGGCTGTAATGCAGGCGGATTTATTGTAACTGTTACTGTTGATTGATAGACGGAGATAAACGTGAAAAAAACAGCATTATTTTTAAGTATGTTAATGTGTGCCGCAGTATTTACTTCCTGCGGCAACGACGATAAGGAGGACGGTTCGGGGCATATGTACAACGTAACCCTGAACGGAAATCCTGAAAGCCTTGATCCGCAGTTTGCTTATGATTCCGCTTCAAATACGGTTATAAGGAACCTCTACAGCGGACTTATGCGGGTGGATAAATCCGGAAATGTGGTGTGCTGCAATGCGGCAAATTACAAGGTTTCCGACAGCGGAATGGTGTATACATTTACGTTGAAGGACGACAATTTCTGGTTTTTTGATGTGAATGATGATGATGTAATATCAGAGGATGAATATTTCCCCGTTACGGCTTATGATTACGCATTTGCTCTGCGGCGAGTCCTTGATCCACGTATGAAATCCCCGTACCGTGATGATTTTTCATGTATAGTGGGAGCATACGAGGTTATGAATGGGCTTGAACCTGTTGATTTTGCGGAAATTCATGCTGATGACGAAAAAACCCTTAAAGTTGTTCTGACAACGCCCAATGCTGAATTTTTGCAGCTTATGGCTTCACCTGCGGCATATCCCTGCAATGAGGAGTTTTTCAATTCCACCAAGGGCAGATACGGACTTGATGACCGTTCGGTTATGTCAAACGGAGCGTTTTTTGTAAGACAGTGGTTCTATGATCCCTATGGCAGCAATAATATTCTGTATATGAAGCGTAATGATGCTAACTGGAGTACCACATACGATATTATGCCATCGTTCCTGAGCTTTTCAATTGAGGACAGCGAGGAGGATATCCGTGCTGTATTCAAAGATGGTGAAACGGAATGTTTTACATCACTTAACAGCAGTCCCTATAACGAGGAGAAATATCTTATACAGGGTATTCCTGCTACGACGCTTGGTTTGATATTCAATCCGGAAAATGAGATTTTTTCCAATATAAATATGAGAAAGGCACTTGCACTTTCCATTGACCGTGACGAGTTAAGCACAAAAATTGACAGTGATTTGCAGATAGCGAGGGGTATAATTCCTCCGGCTTTAAAGGTGCATGGCAGAAGCTACCGTGAGCTTATATCTGACCGTCCATTGGGAGCTTACGACGAGGTACAGTCGGCTGAATGTTATGAAACAGCCAGAAAAGAGGAGAATTTTGCTTCAATAGGCGAGCCGAAAATACTTGTAAATGGTGAAACTGTTGATTCATCATATCTTCATATCATTACGAGAAAGTGGCAGGATTTGTTCGGATTTTATATTGGTATAGATGAAGTATCGGGCGAAGAATTTTACAATCGGTTAAACATCGGTGATTATGAAATTGCCCTTTACCCTCTTAAAGGCAAAGGGGCTTTAGGAAGTGCGGTTATACGTGAGCTTGAAGAAAGTTCAGTATGCAGCGGAATACCTGAAATAAAAGCAATAAGAGAGAGCGTACTTGCGTGCAGCAGTGTAGATATGCTTGTGGAGAAATATTCCGAGGCTGAAAAAGCGATAGTTGACACTTATTATTTTGTGCCGGTTTTTTATAAGAATTCATATCTCATAGCCAACAAGGCAAATGAGGATATAATATACGATCCTTTCACGGAGTCGATTGATTATCGCATTGCACAGAACTATGATTAATGAAAAAACGCAGTCCAATACGGACTGCGTTTCGATTATTACTTTCTGATTGAAACAATTGTACCCGATGAGAGTTCTTCAAGGAGTTCAAGTACTTTATCAATTCCATGCTCGGAGTATTTGAAGAATGTGTGATATGTTCCCTCAACAAGGAATGTCATTTTCATTCTGTCCTCAAGTGATGGTGTGTATTCCGGGAAAAGTTCGCCGATAAGCTTGTAAAGCTCATCGATAAACAGTTCTGCAAAGCTGTTGCTTCTGGAACCGCTGAAAAGAATTTTTATACGTTCCTCGTTGGCAATGACTGTATCGCTTAAAGAGCGTACAAAGGAACTTACATTCTCAAAAATGTCATAGGTATTAGGTACGCTGTTAAGGCATTCACAGATAAGCTCACGTTCAAGTGTTTCTGATAAATCGTAGATATCCTTGTAGTGAAGGTAGAATGTTGCCTTGTTGATGTTTGCTACAGTAGAAAGTTCTTTAACTGTAATTTTCTCAACAGGCTTTTCGGATCTTAATTCCAGAAATGCATTTTTTACGGCTGTTCTTGTTTTTGTAATACGTAAATCCATGTTTTCACCTCGTTTTTTTATTTTATACAAACTCTGATATTGATTGAATATTAGAAATTGTATGGCTGTAGATGTATTATTTATCTTATATATATTATAGTATATTATTCAGTAAAAGTCAATAGAAGTTTTTGTAAATTTGGTAGTTTTTTATTAAAATATACGTAAATTTGCCCAAAAATTTAACTATAGGATGTGACGGTGTGAATTTTTATGATTTTTATAACGGCAATTGCTTCAACGCTTATGAATACCTTGGTGCATTTTGCAGCGGACAGGGTACGACATTCAGAACATATGTGCCGAATGCAGAAAAGGTGTCACTGATCGGTGATTTTTCACAGTGGCAGGAAATACCTATGATTCCTGTAAACGACGGCAGATTTTATGAGATTTCTGTTCCGGAAGCAAAGGCGGGGATGAATTACAAGTATCGGATATACAGAAAAAACGAGGGATTTGCTGATCACATTGATCCCTATGGATACGGCTGTGGGCGCCGCCATGATGTGTGCTCCGTTGTGCGTTGTATGGAGTATGAATTCAGCGACAGCGAATGGCTTGGGAACCGCACAGACTGCAAAAATAAACCGCTGAATATATATGAAGTTCACATCGGTTCATGGTATAAACCTCAGAACAGCAATTGCCAGTGTCACACCTACGAAGAAATAGCTGATGAGCTGATAGCATGGGTAAAGGATAACGGCTATAATTATATAGAATTTATGCCCCTTGGAGAGTATCCTTGCGATGAATCATGGGGATATCAGGGGACTGGATTTTTTTCCCCGACTTCACGTTATGGTACAGCGGTACAGCTCATGAAGCTGGTTGACAAGTGCCACAAAAACGGCATTGGAGTTATCATGGATTTTGTACCCGTTCATTTTGCGGTAAATGACTATGCACTTGCGGAATATGATGGTACACCGCTGTATGAATATCCTTCTGATAACATGAGATACAGCGAGTGGGGAAGTCTTAACTTCAATCATGAAAAAGGCGAAGTTCAGTCATTTCTGAAATCAGCGGCGGCATACTGGCTTGACGTTTATCATTTTGACGGTATACGTGTTGACGCTGTGCGTAATCTCATATATCGGAATGGCGATGAAAGGCTTGGAGTAAATACAAAGGGAATAGATTTTCTTCGTGGTATGAACAGTGGACTGAAAAAGCGTTTCCCTACAGCAATAATTGCAGCAGAGGATTCAACTGCATATCCTGATGTGACAAAATCGGCTGAAAATGGCGGATTGGGATTTGATTACAAGTGGGATATGGGTTGGATGAATGATACTCTTGAATACTTTGTAACATCGCCGATGTATCGCAGCAGGGATTATCATAAGCTGACATTTTCCATGCTTTATTTTAAAAACGAAAAGTTTATCCTGCCTTTTTCGCATGATGAGGTTGTTCATGGAAAGGGCAGCATTGTTGGGAAAATGAACGGTATCGAAAAATTTCCGCAGGCAAGAGCGATGTATCTGTATATGTATGCACATCCGGGAAAAAAACTGAATTTTATGGGCAATGAGACAGGACAGTTAAGAGAGTGGAATGAAAATTGCCATATTGACTGGGAACTTCTTGAAAATCCCGAAAACAGTCGGTTTAATCAGTTTATAAAGATGGTAAATCATATTTATCTGAAGCATGAAGCACTGCATTATGATTATGAAGATGACAATTTCAAATGGGTTGACTGCGACTCTGAGGATGATTGTATATACGCTTTTCTTCGCAAGGGGGAGTATGAAGATATTCTGGCGGTTTTCAATTTGTCGGATTGGGGAAGAAGCGGATATACTGTAAAAATCGGTGGTTATACAAAAGTTGATTTGCTTATTGACAGCGATTGGGAGAAGTTCGGCGGAGATGTATGTGAAAGTATTTCTTCTGTCCGCAATGGCTTGTTGACTGTAGATATGCCGCCATATAGCGGAAAAATGTTTGTGATGTATAAAAAGGACGCTCGTTAAAGCGTCCTTTTGTCATTTATTTTCCCTGTATTCGCTTGGGGACATACCCTCTGCGGCCTTGAACTGCCGCACAAAATAGTTGTAGGAGGAATAACCGCATTCTTTTGAAACATCTGTAACTGTCATATCAGAAGAAGTCAGCAGCTCTTTAGCCTTTTCAAGCCGGCATTCAATCATATCCATGATTATACTCTTGCCGAAATACTGCTTGTACATCTTTTGGAGATAGCTTTTACTCAAATAAAGCTCTGATGCAATATCGTTGACATTCCATGGCAGTTCAGGATTTTTCATAATTCTGCCGCGGAGCAGGCAAAGCTTCTCGTATTGCGGATTTTCAGCCGATTCTGTTACAGTGTAACTGTAAATTCTGTTGAGTGCCGCTTTGTGCAGACAGGTTCCCGGAGAAATTTCTGCGAAAAGGGGCTGAATATCTGTTCCTATGGTGAAGTTGATATTGCAGTTGTTGTTTTCACTGAAACGGGAATGCTTTACTTTTTCCGAAAGGTGGGCGTAAATTTCTTCGCTTCTGTTTTTTCTGGTGGTAATTATCGCAAAGGAGTAGACAGACCATATGCCGCAGATTTCATCTTCCTTGATACATTCACGGATAAAGCCTGCAAAAGCCGATGTTATACGGCTGCATTTATCGTCATCGCCCTGATATTGGGCATCGTTGAGTCCCGAAAGCTGTATACGGATAAATTCAACGTTGTCGGATTTTTTTCGTAATTCTGAAATCCGCTTGGAAAATTCCTTCTTAACACCTGTTCTGTTGAGAAGTCCCGTGTTGTTATCGTAGTGCATTGCATGGCTTGCTTTGATAATCGTTTTGTCCAGAATGGATTTTATCCGTACCTGTTCAAGTGCCACGTTTATATAATTTATCCAGTGCAGGTAAAGCTCGCTGAAACTCATAGGAAGCTTACCGAAAGATATAGAGGAGTAGCCGAAAAAATTGTCATTGAAGTGCAGCGGTGTAATGAAATAAGCAAGTGGATATGGGAGTTCTTCGTTGTAGTCGGGGAGAATATCCTCGGAGGAGAAGAAAGTGATGTTGTCAAAACGGCGGAACGCTCCGTCTTTTGAAAGGACAACCTTCATTTCATCGCCTGTTTCAAATGTAAGACTGTCTGTAAGTTTTCCGTTTTTGCAGTCGATATATTTTTTTGTAAGGCATATGTTCATGTGTTTCATTTTATGAATGTAGTAGGTATAGTTGTCAAGTCTGTCTGCAAAATCTTCGGGATTTGATGTGTTCGTAATGTCAAAAAGCATATCCCTGTGGAGAATATCATCCTCGTAGGCACGCAACATTCTGTCTTGGCGTGATAGAGCCTGTAAGGGCGGATTGTCGCATCCGCAGCTCTGTGCAGGACAGAAATTGCCCATTTCATCGCGTACCTTACGGCATATCTTTCCCGTAATCAAGCGGTAAATGCGACGGAATGCCTCTGCACCAAGCTGAAAATTCGGTCGGCGGTAGCTTGCAATACGTGGGATATTGCTTTTTCCTTCCTCGGAAGCGTCATAGCCTGTAACGGCTATATCCTCCGGGACGCTTATACCGCCCCTGATAAGTGCCTCTGTAAGGGCGATGGCTGAAATGTCATTTCCGCATACAACAGCTTCAGGACGGTCGATATCCCCTCTGATTATCTTTGCGGCAAGTTCTTCGGCGGCATTTTTCCAGAAGTCACCATACAGGCAGCGTTCCTTTCTGAAACTGAGGCCGTGATTTTTCATGGAGGTAACAAAGCCTCTCATACGCTCCTCTGAAACAAAAAACTTTTTCGGACCTGTAAGACAGTATATTTTTTTGTAGCCGTGAACGTCAATGAGGTGGTCAGTAATCTGTTCAAAAGCGGTACAGTCGTCAATTGCTGTGGATTCGAACAGCTTATGCTCCTGGCTGTCGAGAAGCATTACCGGTTTCCCTGTGGCTATGAGGAGATTATCTATATAAGTCTTTACCCCTTCATCATAGAAGGTATTACGGTCATAGAGAAAACCGTCAAAGCGGCGTGATTTAATAAGCTTGAAAATTTCCTTTTCTGCCTGCTTGTGTGTGTTGTTCACATAAAAGTTATGAAGCGGAGCAAGAATGACAATATTGCAGTTTGTTTTAAATGCCTGTGAAATTATGCCTTTTAGTATTTCTATCTGAAAATTTATCTGGCATTCGGCAACAATTACGCCTATGAGCAATCGCTTTTTCATCATTTCACCTCCTGTGTAATATAATATATCTGTAAAAAAGTACAAAAAATCATTGAAATTCTGAAATCTGAATGGTATAATGTATAAGTGGAGTGCGGACGCTTTCGGACGTCTGCATATTTCCACTGATATTCCTGTTATGTACTATTATATCATACATCTGAAGGAATTGCAAGACAAAAATGCATACCGGATAATATAACGTAAAATAATCCTTTACATTGAATATTATTATTAATTGAAATACAGGTTAAAATTGTGTATAATATGTTTGTAGTCAGAGAATGTCACAAGAATCGCACGGAGTTATTGCCTGTTTTGTGGATTATTTATCAGTGCAGTTATCCGTAAAACAGTCAGACGGAGGAGATTTTTATGAAGAACAAATTCAAACGCATACTTTCAGCGACAGCAGCCTTTGCAGTTGCGGCACCCCCCTCATTTGCTGTTCCTGCAACGGATTATACTCTTGAAGCAAATGCTGCTTCAAATGTTACGCTGGAATATCTCGACAGAGGTATTACTGCTGTCAATACAGGCAGCGGTATGCTCGTAAGCTGGCGTTATCTTACTAATGATGACGATAATGCCGTGTATAAGCTCTATCGTGACAACACTCTGATTTACACAAGCGAGGCAGGTAAGGCTACCTGTTACCTCGACTCACAGGGAAGTGCTTCATCAAAATATCGTGTTGATACCCTCTCATCAGACGGCACTCTGAAAGGCACAGAGAATTGTCGTTTTATTTCAGACAACACGTATTTTGATATTCCCATGACGCCTCCTACGGGTTCGGGTTGTACATACAGTCCAAATGATATGTCTGTGGGCGATATTGATGGCGACGGTCAGTATGAGCTTTTTGTCAAATGGGATCCCAGTAACTCACAGGATAACTCAAAGGGCGGCTATACAGGCAATGTATTTATTGATTGCGTAAGACTGGACGGTACAAGAGTATGGAGAATTGATCTTGGCGTCAATATCCGTGCTGGTGCACACTATACACAGTTCTACGTAGCCGATTTTGACCTTGACGGAAAGGCAGAAATGACTTGCAAAACAGCCGATGGAACAAAGGACGGTACAGGAAAAGTAATAGGCGACGGCTCTAAGGATTACCGCAATGGTGACGGATATATTCTGGACGGCCCCGAATACTACACCCTCTTTGACGGTGCAACAGGTGCGGCACTTGACACAATCGACTATGAGCCTGCACGAGGAACAGTCAACAGCTGGGGCGATAAGTACGGAAACCGTGTAGACCGTTTCTGGGGTTCAGTAGCTTATGTTGACGGAGTTCATCCTTGTGTTATCACAGGACGAGGATATTACACACGTATGACAGCTGCCTGCTATGGCGTAGAGAATAAAAAGCTTGTGAAGAAATGGTACTTCGACACGGGAAACGATTCTTCTGCTCCGGGATACAGCGACGGAAATCACAACAGTATGCCTGCTGACGTTGACGGTGACGGAAAGCAGGAAATCATCACAGGTGCAACCTGTATAGACGACAACGGCAAGGTTTTATGGTGTACCAATTTAGGACACGGCGATGCCATGCACCTTTCCGATTTTGAACCTGACAGAGCAGGTCTGGAGCTTTTTGTCTGCCATGAGGATAAATCATCAGGCTGGGGCGTAAGTATTTTAGAAGCCGCAACAGGTAAGACAATCTATCACGAAGATGGTCCAAAAGATACAGGACGATGCGGTGCGGCAAACGTGATTTCCGCAAATCCCGGTTCGGAATACTGGGGGCCATACACAAACGGTACTCTTAATGTAAACGGAGGACAGGTATCCTCCGCAAAGGGTGCACAGAACTTCTTCATCTACTGGGACGGCGACCTTGAAAGAGAATATCTTGACGGCGGTGACGCTTCACCTGCCACAATTTCAAAGATGAACGCAAGCGGTGGAATTGATACACTTCTTACAACCACAGGATTTATCACCAATAACTCCACAAAGGCTAATCCATGCCTTTCTGCCGATCTGTTCGGCGACTGGCGTGAGGAACTTATTGTAAGAGCCGCAGATAACAATTCAGTAAGAATTTACTGCACACCCTATCAGACCGACTACCGCATAACAACTCTTATGCACGACGCACAGTACCGTATGCAGGTATCTTCACAGAATACCGCATACAATCAGCCTCCTCATACAAGCTTTTTCCTTGGCACAGGCTATGACCTTCCCGCAAGACCGACCGACACGGTCAACACAAACGGAATCACGGAAAACACCTCAAAGACAGGTGCTGTAATCAACACAGGATACAATTACAGGATAAAGAACAAGAAAAGCGGTTTATATCTGGAGGTAGCTGATGCCCTTGCTGAAAATGGTGCCAATGTTCAGCAGGGTACCACAGGTGAAGCTGTATGGAGTTTTGCAGAATCAGCCGCAGGAGGTTATTACTATATCTATTCCGCACTGGGCGACGGAAAGACATTTTTACTCGATGTTGACTCTGCAAAGGCAGAGAACGGTACAAACATCGGAATTTGGGATAATACCAATAGCGACGCACAGCTTTTCAAGCTTGTTGACAACGGTGATGGTACATACGCAATATGCACCAAGGCATCAAAGGACGCAAGCGGTATAGGCATAGCGGATGCCTCAACAGAAGCAGGTGCAAATGTTATTGAATGGGAATGTAACGACAGTGACGACCAGAAGTGGATTCTGGAAATTAAATATTATACAGTAAGCGGCAATATCGTAAAGGAGCTTGCCGTTAAGGATACAGATAACTGTTATGACTGGAAAATATCAGAAAATGCGGCGGTAGGCTCTCTCATCTACGGTGACAGGGAATTTATATATACACAGCTTCCTGATTTTCTTGCAGGAGCTGAAATGATACAAACAGCCTGCGATTCAAAGAACAGCAAAAATGAGCTTGCAGAGTTTATAGCAGAAAAGGATGTAAAAGTATATGTGCTTCTTGATACACGTGTTCAGGAGTCTATGGGAGTAATTCCTGAATGGCTCAACAGCTGGACAAAGATCTCGGAGCAGGCGGCAAGCAGCAACGATGTGAAGTTTGATATATACGAAAAGTCTGTAAAGGCAGGAGAACTTGTTTCGCTTGGTACAAATACAACTTCCTACAACGTAATGAATTATGCGGTTCTCGTCAAGACGGATGAAACTACGACAACTACCACCCCTGTTGAAGTTCTTGCAGGTGATGCAAATTGTGACGGAGTCGTTTCAATTGCGGATGCGGCGGCAATTTTCCAGTGTATAGGAAATTCCGATAAGTATGCTTTATCGGAACAGGGTGAGAAAAATGCTGATGTTTCAGGTGGTGGCGACGGCATTACAGCCGCCGATGCTATTGCTATTCAGAAATTCGATGCAGGACTTATATCTGTCCTGCCCGAAAAATAAGATAATCCTATTTCTATCATAATACCCTTTCTGAAAGGCTCTCCGTTAATTCGGGGAGTTTTTCGTTTTATTTCATTGACAGAAAAAAGAAAATATGGTATCATTATATAAGTTCATTAAAGATGTAAAGGAAGATATTATGCTTGTCAGTCTGAATAATATAAATAAGATATATAACGGAAAGCAGATACTTACAAATGTATCCCTTACTGTTGACGAAAACGATAAAATCGGACTTGTGGGCAATAACGGCTGTGGCAAGTCCACCTTGCTGAAAATTCTCACAGGCTCTGTTGAGCCGGACCGCTTCAGTGAAAAGGACGGTATAATTTCATTTGCCGCAAAGACTACCATAGGCTATCTGGAGCAGATGGGCGGTCTTGACTCTGACAAAACCGTTATGGAGGAAATGAACAGGGTTTTTGAGCCTGTTCACAAAGCTATGGAACGTCTGCGTGATATTGAGCTTGAAATTCAGCTCGGCGACAATTCTTCCGCCGATGAATACCAGCAGCTTTCCTCGTGGCTTGAAGCCAATGACGGCTATAATACAGACGTTAAAATCCGCACAGTACTCAACGGTATGGGCTTCACGGGAGAACAGCTCAACCGCACTGTATCGGGATTTAGCGGCGGCGAAAAAACACGTTTGTGTATCGCAAAACTGCTTCTTGAGGAGCCAAATCTGCTTATCCTTGACGAGCCGACAAACCACCTCGATTTCAAGACGATTATGTGGCTTGAGGACTATCTCCGCAGCTACCGTGGTGCTGTGCTTATCGTCAGCCACGACAGATATTTCCTTGACAGACTCTGCACTTCTGTTTGCGAAATTGAAAGAGGTATTCTCACACGCTATAAGGGTAACTATTCCGCATTTATCCGTCAGCGTGAGGAAAATACTGCCCGCCGTGAAAAAGAATATGAACAGCAGCAGAAGCAGATTGCAAAAATGGAGGATTATGTTGCACGAAATCTCGTTCGTGCCTCCACTACAAAAATGGCGCAGAGCCGTAGAAAACAGCTTGAAAAAATTGAGCGTATAGAAAAGCCTTTTCATGAGGAAAAACACGCTAAAATCAGGTTTACATATGCTGTAGAGCCACCCATTGATGTTCTGAAGGTCAAGAATACTGATATTTCAGTAGGGGATGGACTGAACCGTAAAACTCTTGTAGATAGTGTCAGCTTTGATGTTCGCAGAGGAGAAAAAATCGGAATTATCGGTGATAACGGCATAGGAAAATCAACTCTGCTGAAAATTATACAGGGGCTTCATCCTCATGAGGGCATAGTTCGTTGGAATACAAATATAAAAATATCCTATTTTGAGCAGGAGAGCACAAATCTCAACCGTGAACTCACTGTTATGGAGGAGCTGCACAGCCGTTATCCGTCTTTGTCGGATTTAGAGGTGCGTAATCTTCTTGCACAGGTTCGCTTTGTGGGCGAAAATGTTTTCAAGGAAACGGGCGTTATAAGCGGTGGCGAGCGTGCAAAGCTCTGTTTCGCCATTATGATGCAGGAGCACGGCAATGTGCTTATCCTTGACGAGCCCACAAACCACCTTGATTTAAGCTCCAAGGAGGCTATTGAAACGGCTCTGGAGGAGTACACAGGAACTATTATATTCGTATCCCATGACCGCTATCTTCTCAGCAAAATTGCTGACAGACTTATTGAACTGACTGACGGTTCATATCGTGAGCATAACTACGGCTTTGAGAAGTATCTGGATGTGCTCCGTGCCGAGCAGGCAGAGGAAAAACGCGCCGCTGATGCGGAAAAATTCGCAAAAGCCGCCGAAGCTGCAAAGGAGAATCAGGCTAAGACATACCGCAATAAACAGCAGAGAAGTGCTGATGCCGCACGCAAGAATGAAATGCGTCGCCTTGAAAAGGAAATTGACGAATTTCAGGCAAAAATTGACGTTCTCAGCGAGGATATAACCAAAGAAGAAGTGTACTCTGATTATGAACTGATGAACGCTAAATGTCGTGAAATAGACGAATTAAAGAGCAAAATTGATGAAAATTTCGAAAAGCTTATTGAACTGGATGAATAATCATTTTTTGCTATGTGGTGCTATTTCAACATTATTTTTTGTCAGAAATTGTCTGAAATGCCAAAAATGACGATTGCGCGAAAAAACTATTGAAAAATTATCGCAGATATGATATAATAAATACAAGCTATTTTCGAAAAAAGGAGGTTTCTGTTATGAAACATATCAAGACAATGAACAAGGCTAATCTCAAGGAGTCCGCAAAGAAGGGCGGCTGCGGCAATTGCCAGGCTTCTTGCCAGTCAGCTTGCAAGACTTCATGCACTGTTGCTAACCAGAAGTGCGAGAGATAAGAGATTTTTCAGAAATCTTTAAGGGCAGTGTTATGCTGCCCTGTTTTTTTCATTAGGGGATACTATTATAGGAGAGTGTATGTATGATACATAAGTATAAATTGAACGGTTTTAATATAGTTCTTGACGTCAACAGCGGTGGAGTTCATATCGTTGATGAGCTGACATATGACCTGCTTGACAATATTGAGCCTCCATTCGAGGATAAGTGCCCTCAGAAAGTTGTGGACAAGCTTTCAAAGGTTTATTCAGTTGAGGATATTGAGTGCTGTTACGGCGAAATCGTTGAGCTTTACAACGAAAAAATTCTTTTTTCCGAGGATGATTACGAGAAGTACGCAAAGTACTCTGTGGCTTCACCTGTAAAGGCTATGTGCCTTAATATCGCCCATGACTGCCAGCTTCGTTGCAAGTACTGTTTTGCTTCTACAGGCGATTTCGGCCAGGGACGTAAGCTTATGACTCTTGAAACCGGTAAGAATGCCATTGACTTCCTCCTTGAAAATTCAGGCGACAGAAAAAATCTGGAGCTTGACTTCTTTGGCGGCGAGCCTCTTATGAATTTCAAGGTGGTTAAGCAGATTGTTGAATATGCCCGTTCCCGTGAAGCTGAATTCAATAAGAAATTCCGCTTTACTATCACTACAAACGGACTTCTTCTTGATGATGAAAAGATTGAATTTATCAATAAGGAAATGTCAAACGTAGTTCTCTCCATTGACGGACGTAAGGAGATAAACGATTATTTCCGTGTTCTTCCAAATGGACAAGGCTGTTATGATATGATTCTTCCAAAATATCAGAAGCTTGTTGCAGGTAGAGGGGATAAGGAATACTATGTGAGAGGCACATTCACAAACAAGAATCTCGACTTCTCCAACGATGTATTTGCTCTTTATGAAGCAGGCTTTGATCAGATTTCCATTGAGCCTGTTGTAGGCGAGGGTGATGAGTATGCTCTTACTGAAAAGGAGCTTACAGCGGTATTCAAGGAGTATGAAAATCTTGCTAACCGTATTCTCGAAAATGAGAAGAAGGGCGGTAAGTTCAACTTCTTCCACTTTATGATTGACCTTGATCAGGGTCCATGTGCTATTAAGCGTCTTCGTGGCTGTGGCTGTGGAAACGATTATGTTGCAATTACTCCTGACGGTGATATCTACCCATGCCACCAGTTTGTCGGCATGGAGGAATACAAAATGGGTAACATTGACGAGGGTACATTCAATCAGGAAATGAAGTCTGATTTTGCAAATTGTCATGTATACTCAAAGCCTGAGTGCCGCAAGTGCTGGGCGAAGTTCTATTGCAGCGGTGGATGCAATGCAAACAATTACCAGTATGTGGGGGATGTACGTTCTGCACACAAGATTTCCTGCGAGCTTGAAAAGAAGCGCCTTGAATGTGCAATTATGCTGAAAGCGGCAAGAACCTTCGGCGACGCTGAATAAATTAAATTAGTAAAAATGTGCGGCAGAAATGCCGCACATTTTTATATTGATAAAGATAAAGGGCGGAATTTTCCGCCCTTTATATATTTATTTTTCGTTATGCTTTATAAGACCGAGAGCCTTTGAAACTTCCATAATAACTGTGGGGATAAGGAATAATCCAACACAGATAAGATACTGAACAGCTGAAAGCTTTACAAGTCCGAAAATTGTACGGAGGGGAGTGAAAAGCACGATTGCTACAAGGGCAATTGATGCCAGTACAGCTTTGTTCAGAGTCTTGTTTGTGAAAATTCCTGTTTTGAAAAGTGAACGGTCACTTCTCATATTGAATGACTGGATAACCTGTGACATAGCAAGAACAAAGAATGTCATTGTCTGACCGATTTTTAATGTTTCTTCTGTGCCGTTATAACCGATTTTAAAGGCAATAAGTGAAAGAATACCGAACATAAAGCCCTGTAAAATTATACGCACTCCGAAACCATTTGCGAAAAGTCCCTCTTTCTTTGGCTTGGGCTTGCGTGTCATGATGTCCTTATCAACGTCCTCCATGCCAAGGGCAATTGCAGGAAGCGAGTCAGTTACGAGGTTAATCATAAGCAGCTGCATTGAAAGCAGGGGAGTTTTGTGCCAGAGAAGCATTGCGAAGAATACGAGGATAACCTCACCGATATTTGTACCGAGGAGGAAACCTACAACCTTCTTGATGTTTGCGTAGATTCCACGACCCTCTCTTACAGCGTCAACGATTGTAGCAAAGTTGTCGTCTGTGAGAGTCATATCGGATGCACCCTTTGCTACGTCTGTACCTGTGATACCCATTGCACAGCCGATATCAGCGGCTTTAAGTGCCGGAGCGTCGTTTACACCGTCGCCTGTCATGGATACAACCTGGTCTTTTTTCTGCCAAGCCTTGACAATGCGGATTTTATTTTCGGGGGAAACTCGTGCGTATACACTGATTGACTCAACCTGATTGTCCAGTTCTTCCTCTGACATAGCGTCAAGCTCTGCACCTGTAATAGCTCTGTCTCCCTCAACAAGAATACCTAAATCCTTTGCAATAGCGGCAGCTGTTATAACGTGGTCACCTGTAATCATAACGGGACGGATACCAGCCTGACGGCATACTGCTACGGCATCTCTTGCCTCAGGACGTGGAGGATCGATCATACCAACAAGACCTGCAAGTGTAAGTCCGTTTTCGATTTCCTCTGATGTAAGTTCAGCGGGAATTGTATCAATTTCCTTGTATCCGATAGCGAGAACACGGAGAGCGTCAGCACTCATCTTCTCGGTAATTTCCTTTGCCTTTGTGATATTTCCGCCTATACAGCGTTCAGCCATCATATCAAAAGCACCCTTTACGATAACGATGTTCTTATCGCCGAACTTATTGATAGAGGTCATAAGCTTTCTGTCGGAGTCGAAAGGAATTTCGCCTACACGGTTATGCTGTGCATTGATTTCGTCCTTTGGCATACCGTTTTTGTGAGCCGCAAGAACAATAGCTGTTTCTGTAGGATCGCCGATGTGCTGTTCTTCACCGTTTTCAAAGGAAACGCTGCCGTCACAGCATAAAGCACCGATCATAAGGAGTTTTTTGATATCTTCGGGGCAGTTTTCGTCAACGAGAACAACATCGTCTGAATTGTCGATATATGCCTTGACAACTGTCATTTTGTTCTGTGTGAGAGTACCTGTCTTATCGGAGCAGATAACAGATGCGCTTCCGAGAGTTTCAACGGCAGGAAGTCGTCTGATAAGAGCATTCTTCTTAACCATACGCTGAACGCCGATAGAGAGAACAATTGTAACAATTGCAGGAAGCCCCTCGGGGATAGCTGATACAGCAAGAGAAATAGCTGTCATAAAGATTTCAAGAGCAGGAATACCGTTGAGCATACCTACAACGAAGATAATAGCACAAGCTGCAAGAGCCATAATACCGAGGTATTTACCAAGCTGTGCAAGTTTCTGCTGGAGGGGAGTCTGTGAATCGCCCTCATTGTCGAGAAGATTTGCAATTTTACCCATTTCGGTATTCATACCTGTGGAGGTTACAACAGCAGTTGCAGTACCATAAGTAACGGAACAGCCTGAGAATACCATATTTGTTCTGTCGCCGATAGGAGCATTTTCCTCAACGGGAGCATATGCGTCCTTTTCGCTGGGAACTGATTCGCCTGTGAGGGCGGATTCCTCTGATTTAAGGCTTACACTGTGGATAAGTCTGGAATCGGCAGGTACGAAATCGCCTGCTTCAAGGTGGATAACGTCACCGGGAACGAGTTCAGCAGCGTCAATTACCTTTTCAACGCCGTTTCTTATAACACGGGCATGGGGAGCTGACAAATTCTGTAAAGCATCAAGAGCTTTTTCAGCCTTGCTTTCCTGAACAACACCCATAATTGCGTTGAGAATAACGATAAGAAGAATAAGTACAGGCTCAAAAAATTCCTTTGGATTGCCCTCGATAACTGCAACAACGAATGAAATAACTGCCGCAATAAGCAGAATGATAATCATTACGTCCTTGAACTGTTCGAGGAAACGCTGGAAAGTAGTTTTCTTTTTCTTTTCACGGAGCTTATTTTCACCGTATTTTTCACGGTTTGCAGTAACCTCCGCATCGGATAACCCCTGTTCGACACTCACGTTGTATTCCTTGAGTATCTCGTCGTTTGATTTGCTGTGTGCTGACATAATCTAAATTACCTCCTTATATCATGTGTTATGTTGCACTAACATTTTGCAAATGTTTACCATACAATTATAATATGTTTTGTTACAATTGTCAATGGGGATTTTGTCGTTTTGGGAGTTTTTACAAATAGCGGTTTATAGGGGAATTTTTATTGGTGAAGATAATATAGCGAACGACAAAATCTTTTGGCGTTTGCTATTTACCGATCCGCACATCCGCAAACTTTAGTTTGCGGATGTGCGAGGCACTTTAAATCATTAATTATAGTGAATGTCAAATTATATTTGACGTTCACTATAATTTTACTGCGATTTTATCATAAAACAATCACAAATTGCACCTTATGCCATTGGATTTGTCTGCTAATATTTTAGGGATTGGTATAAAATGCCTCTCCATTCAGAATGGGGAGGCATTTTTAGAAATTATGATTTTACAAAAACAAAGCTGTTTCAAGTGCAATATATAATTTACCCAGATTGTGATTTGCCCCGTGAAGTCCCTCAATGTCATAACCGCTTGATTCCAGTACATCACCTGATTCAAGAAAATCATAAAGCTCAAAATCATAGAAATCACACAAAGCCTGTACACCTGCCAGTTCCATTTCAACTGCAATACAGCCCTCTTTTCTGCGTTTTTCAACAAGTCCCACAGTTTCTCTTATCATAGAATCTGTAGTCCAGACTTTGCCCAATACATAGGGGATATTTAATTCTTCAAATATATCAGCTAATTTCTTGCTGTTTTTGATTTCGATATAGTCTGCGGGTTCAGCAAAGTAGTATGAACAACCTTCGCCACGATAGCTTTCTGTGGGAATTATAAATCTGCCTTCGGTTTTTTCTCTGTCAAGACTTCCGCAAGAACCAAACATAATAAATTTTGTGGCACCTGTCTGCCAATGTGCTTCATTGCAGAAAGCCGACGCAAGTGCAGAACCTATACCTGTTAAATAAAAGGCAATATCTCTGCCTTTATAATTCATTTTATAGATAGTTATATCACCGTTACAAGAACTCAGAATTCCAATCTTTTCGCATAGATAGGTATTAAGCAGGTGATTATGTATATCTATTGAAAAGATAATCAGACATAAATCTGTAATATGTTTTGGTTCGCCGTAAAAATCCTTAATATTAATAACGGGTTCTGTTTTAATATCATAGCAATCTGTAATCATAATATTTCTCCTTTTTTCTTAGTTATACCCGAAAAACTTCCTTTAGTCAAGAAGTTTTTACTGGTATACCAGTAAAAACTTTGAAATTTAACATAGTTTTTCGGGTTGGTTTATGTGAAGTTGCTTTAGGGCATTTCTAAAATTTATCATATCTTTGAAAATCACCAATTTTCCCGCAAAAGGAAATCTGCAATATGCACGATTTCAATGCCGTTATCATTGCCGATTGCAAGAGGGTCACGGCAGACAACATACTTATGATTATGGTCTTTAATTTTCATAAGATTATCTGTTTCACGAGTGGACTCTGTCGGTAGTTAAACGCAAACCTGCACATATATACGTTCTTCTCTGCGAACTCCTACAAAGTCAATTTCCTTTGTGCTGTTCTTTACTGCGCTTGTATTCCACATCAAGCACACGCTGAATATCAGTATGCTCGTTGAGTTTTACTGCAAGCTCAAAATATCCCTGTCAAAATTATCCACCTTAATGGGACTGCTGTAATCAATATTTTTTCGCTGTTCCACCTGCTTGCCGAAGCTTTTAATCTGCCTTTTCAGTATAATATGCTTCACGAAAAATACGAAAAAGAGCACAAAGAGGCAGAGTATAATAATTTTTGCTAAATCCATAATATGCCTCTTTTATAAAAAATTTATCTGAAATTCTTTTTCTTATAGCTTACGTAAGTAAGTGCGTATAATCCAATGAAGGAAACAAAAAAGCTGCCTATAACCTTAATGATGAAATTGGTTTCATATTCGGGTTTTACAAATTCCATTATCTGTATCTGCGGCATATAGCTTAAAGCATCGGTTAACCATTTATATCCGTCTGTAAGTTCGGAAATTGTCATATATGCCATAGTGGGAAGCATGCTTATAGTGTAAATAAGAACAGGTCCACCAAGAATATGCCTGATAAATATTGTAAAACAGGCAAAATTCAGTATAATTATTATACCGAGGATTATAGTCAGCCATAATTGCTTTAAATCGCCGAGAGGATAAATATTACCCATGATAGCGAATGTAATTATTGCAGGTATAATCAGAACAGCTGCTGTAATGCAGTTGTACACAATAATCTTGCTGAGAATTATATGGTGAGTATTTGCACCGTTCATTATCTCATAATAATATGTTCTGTTCTGGAACATATTTGAAATCATAGCAGAGAGTACAATCCCCACATATCCTGATATGAGAAATCCGCCGCCCTGTGCATATGCAAGAAGAATATAGAACATATTCACTTCGTTCATATCAGCAAGCGATATAAACGGCATTGCAAGGGGGAGTAGACCGAAAACTACGAATACTACAAAGAATATTCCCGAATGTGTAACTCTGTAAAATTCAGCTTTAATAAGTTTAGTCATTTTCAGCACCTACCTTTGATAAATAGAAATCTTCAAGACTTTCGCCCTCGCTTATGAATTTGGTGAGGATAAGTCCGTTGTCCGTAATGGTTTTCGACACTTTTTCAATATTATCAAGGTGGTCAAACAGGCGGATTTCATCGCCGTGAATGACCTTGTACTGATTTGTACCCAGTTTATCTTCAATAACTGCAGCTGTACGGTTGATGTCGTTTGTACGGATTGCGTAGTAGCTGCGGCATTTCGCCATAAGCTCCTCTCTGCTGAGGTTTTCAATCTGTTTACCGTGGTTGATGATTGAAAAATCCGTGCAGAGTTCGGACAATTCCGAAAGAATGTGGCTTGAAATGATAATGGTTACGTTTTTTTCCTCCGAAAGCTTTTTCAGCATAAGGCGGATTTCCACGATACCCTCAGGATCAAGACCGTTTACAGGCTCGTCAAGTACCATAATTTCAGGCTCTGTGAGAAGTGCCATAGCGATTCCAAGACGCTGCGTCATACCAAGAGAGAATTTGCCTGCGGCTTTTTTTCCGACGTCGTGAAGTCCGACAAAGTCAAGCATTTCGTCGATTTTCTTTTTGTCGGCAACGCCTTTGACATAGCGGACATACTCCATATTCTGCCTTGCATTCATACTTTTATCAATGATTGGCGCTTCAAGCATAAATGCCATTCTGTTCCTGAATTGGTCGAGATTGTCGCTTTTTCCAAAGAAACTCATTTCCCCTTTACTGGGAGCCGCAAGACCTGCCATCATTTTCATTATGGTTGTCTTGCCCGCACCGTTCGGCCCTATAAGTCCACATATATGACCTTTTTCAACGTTAAGGCTGAAATTGTCAACTACTGTTTTTTTACCGTAGGTTTTGCTTATGTTTTTCAGCTCAATTACATTCATATGTACCATCCTTTCTGTTGTTCATATTATAACACATTGTCAGTTTTGTTTCAATACTTATTTTCTTGCAAAAAGATCAAAGATATGTTATAATAATAATACAGAAATTTGCTAAGGGGTGAAATTCTTGCAGAAAAATCTGATAGAGAAAATTAAGGAGTCACTTGGCTCGGTTATTCCTGTTGCGGCTATTGTCTTTATACTTATGCTGTCAATTGTTCCTGTAAGCGGTGAAATGTTCTTTATGTTCTTTATAGGAACGGTTATGCTTGTTGTGGGAATAGGCCTTTTTACACTTGGTGCCGATACTTCTATGATTATCATAGGTGAAGAAATTGGTGCAAAGCTTGTAAAACTGAAAAAAATATGGCTTATCTTACCGGTGTGTTTTATAATAGGTGTGCTTGTAACAGTTGCAGAGCCTGATTTAAAAGTACTTGCCGATCAGACGCCTATTGTAGATTCGCAGGTTATGATATGGGCAGTAGGTATAGGTGTAGGTATATTTCTTGCACTTGCGTTTCTGCGTATATTCCTACAGATAAAAATATCAATTTTATTTGTTATTTTGTACGCATTGGTATTTGTTTTTGCCTGTTCTCCGCTTATTTCATCAAGCTTTATTCCTACGGCATTTGATTCGGGTGGTGTTACAACAGGTCCGATTACAGTTCCGTTTATTATGGCGTTAGGTCTTGGTTTGTCGTCAATACGTGGTGATAAAACATCGGAGGAGGACAGCTTCGGACTTGTTGCAATGTGTTCCATAGGACCTATCCTGACAGTGCTTATTCTCGGTGCTATGAGCAATACCGACATTCCACAGCAGACTCTTGAGCCTATTGGTGAATACAGTCTTGTGTCCGAGGTTTTCGGCAAGTTCGTTCATACACTTCCCCACTATATGAAAGATGTTGCTATGGCAATACTTCCTATAGTTGCATTTTTTGTTTTGTTCAACGCCGTATCGCTAAAGCTTGACAAGAAAACGCTTATAAAGATTTATGTTGGACTTGTCTTTACTTATATCGGACTTGTACTTTTCCTCACAGGAGCAAATGTCGGATTTATGCCCATAGGTCAGTACCTTGGTGAAAGTCTTGCAGGCGGTTATTCATGGATACTCATACCAATTGGAATGGTCATCGGCTATTTTATTGTTTCCGCCGAGCCTGCCGTTCATGTACTTAAACAGCAGGTTGAAACGATAACAGAGGGCAGAATTTCTGCAAGAGCGTTAGGAATGAGCCTTGCTATCGGTGTTGCCTGTTCTGTGGGAATTGCAATGTTAAGAGTTATAACAGGCATATCAATTCTCTGGTTCTTGATTCCCGGATATACTTTTGCTCTTATAATAAGCTTTCTTGTTCCGCCTATATTCACATCTGTTGCCTTTGACGCAGGCGGAGTTGCTTCCGGTCCTCTGACAGCAACATTCCTTCTTCCTCTTGCAATGGGTGCAAGCACTGCCGCAGGCGGAAATATGGCGGAGGACGCATTCGGAATAGTAGCTATGGTTGCTATGACTCCGCTTCTTACAATTCAGCTTTTAGGACTTATCAGCAAATTCAGATCGGCTCCGAAAACAGCTGCAATTGAAGGTCAGGTGTTCCCTGTAATACTTGATGCAAACTGTGATACAGTTGTTATTCTCGACAAGAGGGAGGGAGTTTGAATATGAAAGCTATGAT
This sequence comes from Ruminococcus sp., assembly GCA_017558505.1. Lineage (GTDB taxonomy): Bacteria > Bacillota > Clostridia > Oscillospirales > Ruminococcaceae > Ruminococcus. Next base: position 265,985 of record JAFYUM010000006.1, read on the forward strand.
ACTTATTGCTGATTACAGCTGCAGCCATATTGTACAGAATATTCTTGCGGAAGAAAATATTGCCTGTCGTTTTCTTACCCATGCTTACGGTTCGGCTGATTCTGAAATGCTTGATTATTTAGGACTCGGAGAAAATAAGAAAGTAACAGCGTTTTCCTTTGTACCGGAAAGCAAGGTTATGCACCTTTATGAAGTATTCAACAATAAATTATCTCTTACAAAAGCAGGTAAGGGTATAGCGTTTACAGTTCCCATATCAGCAGCGTCAAATGTGGCGTTTTCGCTTGGAGGAACAACACCTGAAAAGGAGGAGATTACAGAAATGATCGATGCAAAATATGAGCTTATCGTAACTATAGTGAACCGTGGCGGATTTGAGGCGGTTAAAGAGGCTGCCAAAAGTGCAGGTGCAAGAGGTGGCACACTTCTTCATGGTCTTGGACTTGGAGGTGAGGAAGCTGCAAAGTTTTTAGGCATTTCAATTCAGCCTGAAAAGGATGTTGTATTTATTGTTGCGGGAAAAGAAGATAGAGAACAGATTATGAAAAAAATCATGGAGGAAGCAGGTATTCTCACAGAAAATCGTGGAATATGCTTCTCGCTTCCCGTTGATACGGCATTAGGACTTGCAGGAAATATGGGCAGTATTGAAAATATGGTTAAATGAAGAAAAGGACGCTCTGACAATGAGCGTCCTTTTTCGTTTATTCTGTTATGTTATTGTCACATAACTCTTTTCTCATCATGCAGAAATCAAATACATCAAGTCTTTCATCTCTGTAAAAATCAGCGGACTGTGTGTCTTTTAGCTGAACATCAGGAACGGCAAGCAGCCATTTCTGTAACAGAACAAGATCTGCAACAGTAAACTCTCCGTCAGCGTTTACATCACCCTTGACAGTATTGTTTTCAAGGTATTCAGCATATGAATAGAAGTCGGCGCCAAGCTCATTTATATCTGTATTCAGCCCGGAAAGAGGTGAAATGTTATAACCGTCGCTGTAGTAAAGGTCGTAACTGCTGTTCATTGTGTTGCTGAAAATCATTTTATTGCCGTCAATGGGGCAGACATCCGAACAGTCATAATCTGCGGAATTAATTGTGAGGGAAGATATCTCTTTTCCGTCATAGCACATTATTCTGTCACAGTGATTGTCAGCTGAATGCCATGCTGTGAAATAGAGCTTATCACCCTTTACAATGGGATAGTAGGCATTAATTCCGCTTTCGCTGTATATGGCATCTGTTATGCCTGTTTCAGCTTCTGTGCGGTATATTGAGCCTATTCTGTCGGTATAGCCTGCATAGTAAATATACTTTCCGTCCTCTGAAAAACATGGCATTGCCTCCTCTGTGGGAGTGTCAGTAAGCATTGTGACTTCCCTTGTTTCAATATCAAGAAGCGCAAGGTCGTAGACAAAATCATTGGCGGAATTGCTCCAGTAGCCTCGTTTGAAAATGATACTTTTACCGTTGGGGGAAAATTTCGGATCCTCATTGCGAAATCCGCTGTTCTGCGTCAGATTTGTTATTTCGCCGTTGTCATAGAGGAAAACATCCCATTCATCAGCCTTCCGGTCGATAGCCATAAACGTGAATTGTTCAGGAGAATTTCCGAAATATCCGTTCATAGCATGAACAAAATCTCCGCTTATGGTTTGGGTTGTGCCGTTGGGAGAACGGAGATACAATTTGCTGTCAAGGGCGGAATAATCGCTGTAATTGTGCCATAATAGCCAGCCCTTGGGCAGCATTGCCTTTTCAGACCAGCCGCTGTCGGGATAAGATTCGTTCTGCGGAGTATCGCCGCTTTCGTGAAATGTAATTATTCTGACGTAATCCACTTCAAATTCAGTCTGGTCAAAATCAGGAGAACCTGCCCAGTTTTTCGGAAACCATAATCCAAGCCAGAATCGGCTTTCATTGGTTGGTATGAAATCGTATGAAGTATACGTAAGAACATCGTCAAAGTAATAGTCAACACGTGGTGTTTCTGTTTCGCTGCCTGTATGCCAGTCGAAGCGATATGTATGAAATTCGCCGTCAGCCTGATTTCCACAGTAAGGAATAGCAGTTTTATGTTCGTTGTCGCCTTCACCTGTCCATGTTGTGCAGAGGGCATGGGTGAGGCTGAAATTATCGTTTTCATCCCGTCCCGGAAATTCTATATCTATTTCGTGATTTACAATTTGCAGTTTATCCTCGGAATAATGCTCCTCGTATTCAAATGTCCACATAGCTGAACAGCAGCCAAGTTCCGGTGCAATTTTAGCGCGTATTTCGTAGCTGCCAGAGCCGAAATATTCTCTTGTGGCAATAGCACCTCCGCAGCGTTTTCCATCCTCACGACGGCTTTTGTCACGGTTTATGCCCTTGAGTTCGCCCTCATAATCGTTTCCCAAACCTGTCAGAACGAGATTTCCGTCACGGAGAGTTACGTTATCGGCGATAACTCCGCCGTTATAGTCTTCGGTTTTTCCGCCGACAGTGACGGTGCCGCCCCAGTTCTTTTCAGCAATAAGCCATTTGTCGCTGTTGAGAATGTCGCCGCTGAAATCTTCATAAAAAATGTCGGCAGTGTTATTTTCTGCTGATGCAGGTATCGGTACTGCAAATGGGAGTGTTGCTGTTAGTGTAAGAGATATAAGGCGATTTATGATTTTATGCTTGTTCATGGTATTACCTCCGTACTTTTTTCTTATTATATCATAATTCTGCTGAAAATGCAATTGAGTTCTTCTGATATGTATGTAAAAAATAAACGCAGAAATTTTTATCTGCACAGAATTACGGTATATCGCAAAATTATTCGTTTGTCACGGCGCGTTGAGTGCCCCGTTCACTACAGTGTTATATTATGGCTTGTGGGTGATTTCGTGACGATGTGGGCATCGGCACGTACAATTTAAAGATGTATTGCCGAATTGTGCGTTCGACAGGTATGACACCTGCGGTTATTTGTGATATCAAAACCATTACAAAAAATTACATCGCAACTAAAACGTTCAAAAATTATTACATATAAATTAAATCAACAATACAATCCAACGTCAAATTATATACAATTCCTATATTCTATTGATTTTATTTATTGCAAATGCTATAATCAAAGCATAGAAAAAATCTATTGCAATATTGCAGAAAACATTAGGGGTTAAAGTAAATCTGAAAGGACGTTTTATTATGAAAAAACACACATTAAAATGCTTATTTACATCAGCAATGGTTATTACATCATTTACTTCTTGCGGACCTAAAGAAGAATCATTCAGTTCACGGACAGAATTATCCTCAGTGAATAAAAGTGAAGTTTGTGAAGAGCCAGCCGGTTCGCCAAGTCTGAATAATTCTTCTTCGGATAATATAAGCTATTCAACAAGTACAAACGATGCTGATTATATGTATTTTGGTTCGGAGGAATATTCTGAAATAGTTGAAAACGGTTTTAAATCGGTTGCGGCAAATCCGCTTTCAACATTTTCGGCAGATGTTGATACAGCTTCCTATGCAAATGTCAGAAGAATGATAAATGACAGCGGCTATATTTATGATAAAAACGCTGTAAGAATAGAAGAAATGATAAACTATTTTGATTATGACTATGAAGCTCCCACAGATAAGCCTTTCTCTGTAATCACAGAAATGGCTGAATGTCCATGGAACACACAAAACAAGCTGTTGTCAATCGGAGTAAAGGGAATGGAAATAGAAACTGAACGTATTCCGTCAAACATTGTATTTCTACTTGATGTTTCCGGTTCTATGTATTCGGAAGATAAGCTTCCACTTATGGCAGAAGCTTTCTGTATGCTTGCCGAAAATCTTGATGAGAATGACAGGGTTTCTATTGTAACATATGCAGGTGCTGATGCTGTTCTGCTTACAGGTACACCAGGAAATGAATATGAAGAAATATCCAGGGTATTAAATTCTCTTGAAGCAAGCGGCTCAACAAACGGTGCAGCAGGTATAAATACTGCATATGAACTGGCGGAAGAATATTTTATAGAGGGCGGAAATAACAGAGTTATCCTTGCAACCGACGGCGACCTTAATGTAGGTGTTTCCTCTGTTGAGGAGCTTGAGGAGCTTATTACCGAAAAAAGAGAAACATGTGTGTACCTGTCAGTGCTTGGATTTGGTACGGGAAATTTAAAGGATAGCAAAATGGAAACCCTTGCTGATAAGGGCAACGGTAACTACGCCTATATTGACAGCATATCCGAGGCAAGGAAGGTTCTCGTGGAGGAAATGGGCGGAACATTGTTTACAATTGCAAAGGATGTAAAATTCCAGGTAGAATTCAACCCTGCATATGTAGCAGAATATCGCCTTGTAGGCTATGAAAACAGAATTTTGAACGATCAGGATTTCTACGATGATACAAAGGATGCAGGTGAGATAGGTGCAGGACATACTGTAACAGCTCTTTATGAAATAACACCTGTAGGAAGTGACATTCCGCTTAAGTATCAGCCCGAAGAAGCAACAGAAACAGAGTATTCAGGTGAATGGCTTACAGTAAGCGTAAGTTATAAAGCACCGGATTCTGACGAAAGCCAGATACTTAAATTTCCTGTCAGCGAAGAAAAAATGACTGATTTTCCCAGTGAAAATATGCAGTTTGCAACTTGTGTTGCTGAATTTGGTATGCTTCTTTCTGAAAGTGAGTATTCGGGTAATGTAACATATGACGATATTCTCAATACTCTTTACGGTCTTGACTGCGTAAGACAGGATAAATACAAGCAGGAATTTGTGGAGCTTGTTGAAATAGTTTCATGATGTGAGTTTATACAGACTGCAATTTTGTTATAATAAAAAAATACCGCACAGTTTTTGTGCGGTATTTCCTTTAATATAATCTTGTAATAAACCAGTCTTCTTCAAAACGGCTGTTAAAATATGCTTTTGCCATATCATCATATAAATAATCTGTTCTTCCCATAAACATTTCATTATACTTTGCGTATAGTGAGTTTTCATATGTGTAAGGATAAACTTTATTATAATATTCTGTAAGTATCTGTGACATTTCTGTTCTTATATCTACGGTTGGCTCGCTGACTAAATAATAATCATAGTGAGAATTTGCCCATTCGCTATCCCATTCAATCATCAGCTCATAAATTCTTACAGGCTTGCTTGTATAGGGATCTATTGCAAGAAGCGCTTCTTCTATAACAGACCAGTCGCTTTTGCTGTAAGCCTCCAGAATCTTGTCTTTTCCGATTATTTCAATCAACATTTTCAGATATAAAATGCGTTGGTCTTCAATATAGTTTATATCGCCCATATTATATTCTGTTTCTAAAAATACAGTCATTCCCTCGTTTAAAAAACTACCTAAATTGTCAACTTTATTGGATACAGTATTATGAAAAATTTCATGTTTTAACAGATAATGTATATCGTTATCTACATAAGGAAGACCTGTTTCTTCATATGCATATGAATTGTAGTAACATTCTTTGTATTCATCAGTTTCAATTATATAAAAAATAATTTTGTTTTCATCAACTCTGTATTCCGCACCATACATACTTTTTTCATTTTCTTCATAGAAAACTATAAATTCTATTTGCATAGTCTGTAGTTTATCGTATATTTCTTCCCTTTGAATATAAGCATTATCATCAAAATATTCAACCATATGGAAAAGCCATTTTTTATATTTATATTCAATATTCTGATTTGAAAGCAATGCACATATCAGAAGCTTTGCTTCTAAACACGGATTATAATTTTCTCCGTAAATGTAATCAATTTCTTCGTCTATACGCTTTATTTGTTCAGCGTAGATTTCAGATGAACATGATATATCGTTTCCTACAAATATGTTGAAAGGCAAAGGCTTGAAGTTGATATAAAAATCGTCGGGACTTTTCACGGTATTTACTTTCTGTTCAGATATTGAAGCATAATCAGATACAGCAGAAGTAGTGAGAGTAGCATTGACTAAAGGTTCTGCGTTAATTGCAGACTGAACAGCTATGGTTTCGGATGTAAAATCAGTAACGCAATTACTGCTGACAGAAGTCGTTTCATTAATTACTGGTTTTACTTCGTCTGTTTCAGTCGTAGTTATAGTTGTGGGGTGCATGTTTAATGAACTTTCCTCAACATTTACAGATGGAACAACGTAGCAAGCTGATAAAGATAAGGTTGATAAAGATATGCAGAATAATTTTTTAATAGTGTTTTTCATATGTAATAAACCTTTTCATGAATATATATTGTGTTTGTATCGTTTCTAATATATTACTCAATGAAAAAATCAAATCTATTACAATGAAAATCAAAGTTTTTATAGAAAATTCTGATGTCAGTTCAGAGATACGCTTGTATATGTCGAAAAACAGGCTCAATCTGTTGCGTTTTTATCAAAAATATGATATAATGATATACACGTAAACAAGTGTGAGAATAAGAATTTAATGAGCAAAACAGAGATTTATTGAGGAAGAACCTTTCTTCAGAAAGTTTTTCCCAGTAAGCCCCAATTATACTTCGTAAAATTCTTATTTGAGGGGATGAATGAGATGATTGTTTTAATTGCAGGAGCGTCACACACGGGCAAAACTGCACTTGCTCAAAAATTGCTTGAAAAATACAAATACCCGTATCTTTCGATAGACCATCTGAAAATGGGCTTAATTCGCAGCGGTAATACAAAACTTACTCCTACGAGTGATGATAATGATATGACTGCATACTTATGGCCTATTGTCCTCGAAATGATTAAAACAGCTGTCGAAAACAAGCAGAACTTAATTGTCGAGGGTTGCTATATTCCATATGATTGGCAGAAAGACCTTGACTCCCGATATCTTGAAAGCATCAGATATTACTGCTTGGTAATGAGTGAAGAATATATCAGAAATCACTTTGCTGACATAAAGAAATATGCCAACACTATTGAAAAAAGATTAGATGACGAATGTTGTACAATGGAAAGTGTTTTGTCAGATAATGCAGAAGTCCTCGCTCTTGCAAAAAAGCATAATACAAACTATATACTTATTGAAGATAAGTACGAAATCGATATTGATTTATAAAAAATGCAATTTCTCAGCTTGACTTCAACATTTTGAAAGGGTGTGTAAATATCAGAAAGACAGCTGCAAAAACTGATTTTTCAACAGGTCCGGTATGGAAATCCATTGTTGCGCAGGCAATACCCTTGACTATTGCACAGTTGGTACAATTGCTATATAACGTCGTTGACCGTATTTATCTTGGTCATATGGGCAATGGTGACGGTATGGCTTTGACGGGTGTGGGACTGACTTTCCCCATTGTATCGCTTATAATGGCATTTGCGGCTTTATTCGGAATTGGCGGTGTGCCGTTGTTTTCTATAAAGCGTGGTGCAGGCGATGATAAAACAGCACAGAATATTCTCGGCAATTCATTTGCGTTACTGCTTGTCAGTTCAGCGATTTTAACTGTTACAGGATATATTTTGGCTGAACCTGTTCTTTTTGCTTTTGGTGCAAGTGTGGATTCATATGTTTATGCCAAAGAATATCTTGATATTTACCTTATCGGTACGGCATTCTCTATGATTTCAACAGGAATGAACGGATATATCAACGCACAGGGATTTTCAAAAACAGGTATGCTGTCGGTTGCAATTGGTGCTGTCTGCAATATCATACTTGATCCTGTTTTTATTTTTGGTTTCGGTATGGGAGTTGCTGGTGCGGCATTGGCAACGGTAATAAGCCAGCTTGTTTCTGCAATCTGGGTATTGAAATTTCTCACAGGCAGTAAAGTATCTGTACGGTTAACCCGTAAAAGTATAAGAATAAGAAAAGATATTACCAAAAATACATTTAAAATAGGAACTTCCAACTTTATTATGCACGGCTCAAATTGCCTTGTTCAGGTTGTCTGCAATTCTACTTTGCAGACGTTTGGCGGTGATGTTTATGTTGGTATTATGACAGTTACAAACTCCGTGCGTGAGGTTTTCAATCTTCCTGTTATGGGAATTGTAAACGGCGCACAGCCTGTAATCAGTTATAATTACGGTGCAAAGCAATATGATAGAGTACGCTCGGGAATACATTTCAACACGCTTATTGGTGCAGGATATACTTTCATTGCATGGCTGCTTGTTATATTGTTTCCCGACTTCTGGTTCGGTATTTTTTCTGATGATGTTCAGATGTCGGCACAGGGAATTGAAGCAATGAAGATTTACTTTTTCGGCTTCGTATTTATGTCCTTGCAGTTTGCAGGACAGTCAACTTTTCAGGCGGTGGGAGATGCAAAACACGCTGTTTTCTTCTCTCTGCTGCGTAAAGTTGTGATTGTAGTCCCTCTTACACTTTTATTGCCACGCTTGGGTGCAGGAGTTCTTGGTGTGTTTATTGCAGAGCCGGTTTCAAATATTATAGGCGGAACTGCGTCTTATCTTACAATGCGGATGACAGTATATAAAAAGATAAAAAACAATGAAGCAATAACAGATAGTCGGAGTATGAAAAAATAAGAATTATAAAGGATATATTATATGGCAAAATATGTATTCAAGTATTGGTTTGAATGGGGCGGTACCTGCCTTTGGTCAGCTAATGATGCTTCAAAAGAAAAATATGGTTATGCTGTTGATGAACAAATGCTTCCACTTTCCTGTAAACTTAAGGATTTTCTTCAATATCTGCAAGCGTATCATGATACTATGATGGATATGGATAACGCTCCTGAGGATTCTCCTTGGTGGACTGAGGAAGATACAATTATGTTTAATAAAAAGAAAAAATTTGCCTACGACCAGCTTTGCAAAGAACTTGGGGAGGATTTTGAAATTCTCTATTGCTGCGGCGAATGGTCATAACTTTAAATAAGAATTTGACGAGGTGTATTTATGCTAAAATTAAGACCATATCGAAAAAATGATAGTCAAAAAATAGTAACTTGGGCTCAAGATGAGGACACATTTTATAAATGGAGCGAAGGAAGGCTTGGCAGTTTTTTCAACAGGGTTTATGCGGTGGTTTGAAAATAATATTGAAAGGATTACGAAGTGTATTGCAAATGAAAATCTTTGATTATTTTGAAAGCGAAATGCCTGAATGGATTGATAAAATCCGTGCTTGTGATTGGTCAGCGGCGAAGTTCCTTGCCGACCTTTTGGAGCAGAACAGGGTTCACGAAATTCTTGGAAATGGCAGTCTGTTCATTATGGCAGACGGCGAAAGGTTGGTTTCCTTTGTAACGCTTACACAGAGGGACTGTATAAAGGATAATAACCTGTATCCGTGGATTGGCTTTGTGTTTACTTCGCCCGAATACAGAGGCAACAGATACAGCGGCGAGTTTATCGGATATGCCTGCGATAAGGCGAAAAATCAGGGCTTTGAGAATGCGTATATCGCAACCGACCATATAGGCTTGTATGAAAAATACGGCTTTGAATATGTTGAGAGCCGTACCGATATTTATGGTGAGGAAAGCAGGATTTATAACACCACAAGAATATGATTTTATTTATTATCAGAGAAAGAAATGATATAGATATGTGCGGTCTTATCTTCTCTGCGGATAATGAAAGGAGAAAACTATGAGTTCAACAGCAGAGATAATACGTCCGAAAAAGACTTCAATGACTGTGGAAGAGCGTGTGGCTGAATTTATAGAAATCATCACCCCACTTGGTTTTGAAACAAGTGTAGAAAAGTATAACTGTTCTGTGTATATGCGTCCCGTGAACAATTTTGATAAAGGTGTCCATGTTTGGGTGAATCAGGAAGACCACCCAATTTACACGATCAACGGAGTTAATTATTACCGTGAGGTATTCTATGATTTCATATGGGACGATGAACGCCATGGAACTGAAAGAATGAATTCGGATATGATTCTTGTAATAACGGCTGAATATATGAAAAAATATCCTGATGCGCTTTTTCAATTTGAATGGAGTAATGATGATAATATGTTTTTGGACAAAAGAGATATAGACACTGTCATTTCTCAGCCTTTCGTGCCAGCATGGTTCGGGAAGTTCAAGTCGCATCTACGATCCACAAGGTTGAATGAATCCTATGACGATTGGACGTTAACATGATTAGGAACTTTCAGTTCTGATTCTTGCGATTTCAAAAGCCTGATAGCATCACGCTGTCAGGCTTCCTTCGTCTATACCTCTTTCACCAGCTTCGCATACGGAATCTGCTGTCTTACACGAATTACATACACACATTCGTCATTCTCAAAGGCAGCAACTTTTCGCCTGCACCGGAGATTTTATCACCGGCCTTCTGCATGGTTTCTCCGGCGGCTTCCAGTTTTGCAAACAACTGAATTAACAGAGTATGGCTTTTGTTTTGGAGTATGTATTGTTTTTTCGTGGCAGATATGATATAATAATATAAACGTAAACAGGAGTACAAACAGAATTTATGGGGAATAATATATGAAATTAGAAAAAGCCAGAAAAATGCAATTAGAAAAAATTGTTGCCATATCAAAAAGAGCATTTGAAACAGATATAGAAGTCGGAGGCACAATCGGGGACTATCCACCCGAGTACGATTCCGTTATCTGGCATGAACAGATGCTGAATGAGGGACACTTGTTCCAAATCGTAGTGGATGATGAATTAATTGGTGGTGCAATTTTGTTTTTGGACAAAGACAGTGAAATATTGTACATTGGAAGAATATTTATAGACCCTGTCCACCATCGGAAGGGGTATGGTCTTTCCTTGATGAAAATGGTGGAGAACTACTACTCTGGTATCAAGAAAATTAAACTTGATACCCCTCTTTGGAATGTAAGAACAAATGCTTTTTATACAAAGCTGGGTTATTGTGAAGTAAAACGGGATGATGAGTTTGCTTACTACCAAAAAGAATTGGATTGATAAATTCCAATTTGTGAACTGTATGCTGACAGCAAGCTGCCTTATAGAAAACGTTATGTTATGTATTGCCGCCGCACATTCCTGACAGAACTTAGCTTTGGGAACGCACAGTGAAAAGTGGTATCTGCTGCATCAGAAATGGGAATCGGACAGATACAGTAGGAGATAAATGATATGAAAATAAAAGAATTAAAAGATGAATTAAAGCCGTTTTTCATTTTCGTATTAATTTTTGAAGTGGTGTATGTGATATTCTCAATACTGGTGGCTTACCCGATATGGAGAATAGCGGAAGCGATACGCAGCCATAAACGTTTCGGAAATAAAACACAAAGAGATGAATAAAAACAGCAAATACATTTTGCTATTCTATCTTGAGTAATGTTTGCGTCGGATTAACATTCTTTGAAAAGTCATAAATTTACAGACAGATTTATATTGAAAAGTTGGTTTTTATATAACGTAGCATCATTGAAAAGTCATAACGGCGGGAAATGCTTTTGTATCGGTTAGAAATTTATTTTTCAGAAAAATAACACACTATCTCAAAATCCTCCTCGTTTCTATATTGACAAAATCGTTCCGATGATATATAATTAACTTTAGAGTAAATTACTTTGTTTTCAATTCGAGGAGATGATGCTATGCGTGAAATCTTTATCGGAAGATAAAAAGAGCTTGCGGATTTGAACGAGCTTTATTCACAGGATAAATTTCAATTTGTCGAACTGAATATTATTACATACAATTTTCAATGTCATCTATTTTGTACAAGACATACAGAAAACCTCCGATGTTTTTTCATCGGAGGTTTTTATTGCAATTATATGCAAAGCATGGTATAATATAGATGATCGGACGGACCGAAGAAATTTGAATTTTCCAAACATCAATCCATATTTTTCAAAAAGATATTGACACTCACGCTCCGTCATAGTGTATACTCTTATTGTGAGGTGATAAAATTGAAAATGAAGATTAAAGAATTTGCCGATTTAACAGGTGTAAGTGTGCGCACACTGCATTATTACGATGAAATTGGATTGTTAAAGCCAGCCTCTGTTGACAAAACTACAGGTTACCGCTTTTACGATGAAGACTCTATTCTTCGTATGCAAGAGATTCTCTTTTACCGCGAACTTGACTTTTCTTTAAAAAGCATCGGAACAATTTTATCATCCCCGAATTATGATAAAAGCAAGGCACTGAAAGAGCAAAAGCAACTGCTTACACTCAAAAAGGAACGATTAGAGCGGTTGATTTCCGCCATTGACAGTGCCGTGAAAGGAGAAAATGTTATGAAAGCATTTGACAACAGCGAATTTGAAAAACATAAGGCAGAAGTCAAAGAAAAATGGGGTAGCACGGACGCATACAAGGAACACGCAGAACGGACAAAGGGTTACTCCGAACAGAAGTGGAATGACCTTGCCGAGGGAATGAACCATATTATGGAAGAATTTGCACTCTGCATGAGAAAGGATAACAGTCCTGATTCCACAGAGGCACAGAACCTTGTAAAAATGCTGCAGAGCCATATCACCGAGAATTACTATTGTTGTACAAAAGAAATACTTGCAGGTCTCGGTCAGATGTATGTTGCAGACGAGCGCTTCAAGAACAACATTGATAAGCACGCTGATGGTACTGCTGCATTTATCTGCGAAGCAATTGCGGTGTATTGCGGTAAGTAAATTCCAATATATCGAACTGTACATTAAGCATATACAAGTTGCTTGAAATCTCCGAATGATAATTTCAGCAAAATTTGGATATTATTATATGGAATATTTCAGATAAACAGTAAAATAATAATATCGCAAACAAATTTATTGCGGAGGTAAATTATGAAAGCAACAGGTATTGTAAGACGAATTGACGACCTTGGACGAGTTGTAATTCCAAAGGAAATCAGACGAACTATGCGTATCCGTGAGGGCGACCCCTTACAGACATCATTGACACAGGAGTTCAGGTTCTGCAATGCCATGCGTAATATAGCGGAAAGATTACATAATACCGATTCTTGAAGTAATAAGGCAAAGATTAGAAAATGGCAATATCAACGTATGATGCCATATAGTATATTAAATTTTGATTTTTATATCAATCCCCGAAATGTCAGGAGATGGCAAAATCGGATAACAAAAACACCGCCGTTCAGCTCATTTTTCAATGTCAGCAGCTTGTTATATATTTTACGTTTCAATATCATGATAACACCTCATTTCCATAATACGCAGGTTTTAGTTTGCTTGTTTATTCCTGAATACGCAGGTTTGCAATAAGCTCTAAATTCCATTATGCGCAGGTTTATGATAATTATATTATATTGTTCTGAAAAAGTCAAGTTTTGAAAAAGCAATTTCAATAAATCCATTGCTTTTTTATTCAAAAAGGTGTATAATGTTTATTAGGAATCTCTAAAAATTTCCCTCACGGCTTGATTTTTCTCGTGTTTTGGTTTTGTGATTTGAAAGGGTGTGTAAATATCAGAAAGACAACTACTGCGAAAACTGATTTTTCAACCGGACCGGTATGGAAATCCATTGTTGCACAGGCAATACCCTTGACTATTGCACAGCTGGTTCAATTATTGTATAACGTCGTAGACCGTGTTTACCTTGGACACATGGGCAGCGGTGACGGTATGGCTTTGACGGGAGTGGGACTGACATTCCCCATTGTTACGCTAATTATGGCATTTGCGGCTCTATTCGGCAACGGCGGTGTGCCGTTGTTTTCTATAAAACGTGGTGCAGGCGATGACAAAACAGCACAGAATATTTCCGCAATTCTGGTTCGGCATTTTTTCTGATGATGTTCAGATGTTGTCACAGGGAATTGAAGCAATGAAAATTTACTTTTTCGGCTTTGTGTTTATGTCTTTGCAGTTTGCGGGACAGTCAACTTTTCAAGCAGTGGGAGATGCAAAACACGCTATTTTCTTCTCTCTGCTGCGTAAAGTTGTAATTGTAGTTCCACTTACACTTTTATTGCCACGATTGGGGTTAGGCGTTATTGGAGTATTTGCTGCAGAGCCTGTTTCCAATATTATTGGCGGAATTGCATCATATCTTACAATGAGAATGACCGTGTATAAGAAGATAAGAAATAATGAAAAGATAACCAATAGTAAGGTTATAGATAAAAAATAAAAACTCAAATAATACATCGAACTTGAAACAGCGATTGTAATTTGAATTTAGTGGAGAATAAAAAATGAAAATTTACGATATTTCCCAAGAGATTTTCAGTTGCCAGGTATATCCAGGCGATCCGATACCTGAAAAAAAGACACTTAATTCCATAGAAAAAGGCGATTTGTATAACCTTACGGAATTCAGTATGTGTGCTCACAACGGCACACATATTGATGCACCGTTTCATTTTATTAAAGACGGAAAAACTGTGGACGACATAGCTTTAGAGTCGTTTGTAGGAATGGCTTATGTGGCAGAACATCAAGGTGTTATTACGGGAGATGATGCTGTAAAAATAATTGAAAAAGCAAAAGAAAAAAATCCCGAATCAGCAAAGAGAATCATCATAAAGGGTGATGCAGAGGTTTCTGCGGAAGCTGCAAAAGTATTTGTCTCTGCGGAAATTTTACTTCTTGGGAATGAATCCCAGACTGTCGGTCCTGAAAACGCTCCTATGGAAGTGCATTTGATACTCCTGACAGCAGATGTTGTCCTGTTGGAAGGCATTCGTCTGGCAGAGGTTTCAGAGGGCATTTACTTTTTAAATGCTGCACCGCTGAATTTATCAGGTGCGGACGGTTCGCCGTGCAGAGCTGTGTTGATAGATGATTTTTGTCATTGATATGCATATGCCAAAACGAGCAGTACCGCAATTAAGCGATACTGCTCGTTTTTTATTAATTATTGTTTATTCTGAAATAAGTTCTCTTATTTCAACTGTATTTATTTTCCTTGCGGCAATATAAGCGAAAATGAAGAAGCTTAAAGATATTGCTGCGGCAGGAACTATAAATGTAAAAAAGTTTATATCTGCGTCAAGCTGTGTAAGTCCTGCCATTCTTAAAAGAATTACAAGCAGCGGTGATGTGAGGAAAAACGAAGCTATTCCGCCAAGACAAGAGCCGATTGCCGCAATAACCATAAAGCGGAAGGCAAACTGTGTACGAAGTGTACTTGCAGTAAAGCCCATTGCCTTGCAAATGCCGATGTCGGTGCGTTCTTTAATAAAGGATTTGCTGCATATCATACTGATTACAACAGCGGAAAATGTAATGGAAATAGCGTAAACTACTATTAAAAGAATAGTGAGGATAAAGTCAATAAGCTCAATTAATCCTTCATTCGAATTTTCTTCTGTATTTGTTTCTAATTTTTTGATTACTCCGCCGAATTTATCATTAAGTGCCTTTTCCGCTTCATTTAACAGGTTTATATCGGAAAGCTCTGCCATAAATAACGGCTTTGACACATCTATTTTATTGAGTCCCTCAGCGGTAATAAGGATTGTTTTTCCCAAGTCGTTAAAACCTTGATAGGTACCTGTAATTATAAATTCTTCGGTATTTTTGCTGTCAATTGTTATGGTATCTCCTATGCCTTTGCCGAAAATATCTGCTGATATTTCCGTAACAGCAACCTCATTGTCATAAATGGGCATTCTTCCGTCAATAGGCTTATGCATATCATCGGGACGGTTGTAGGAGGTGCAGGCAATTTCAATTCCGTCTGCCATTACGTATTTATTCAAAGCGAAAATTGTTTTTGCATCGGGGTCAACATCAAGCACCGCCTGTTCAACCTCATTCATATTATCAATATTGAAATCCTTTGTCATATAAATGGTGATATTGGGATTTAAAGAGCCTTCCTCAAACACATCAGAGGTGAGTTTTTGTGACAGTATAGCTATTGTCATCATAAAATACACGAGCAAAGCAACGATTAAGACCGAGCCGCCATAGCTTCTGACACGGGAAGTGAACTGACGCAAGCCGATAAACAAGGAGAGAGGCTTAGTTTTTACGGGAATATTCAGCCTGCTGTCGAAGTGGATTTCGGATTTGCCTCCCGAAATCGCACGGACAGGGGAGATTTTAGCTGCCTTTGCTGTTGAAAGCACAACGAAAATCATTGTTATAGCAATAAGAGCCGCAGCCATTATGCCGCATTTCATAAAAGATATATCCGTAGCGGTAAGAAGTCCTGTAATCTGCTGAAAAAGCATACCCAGCCCCTTTAATGCAGGGATAGAAATAATAAGACCTATTATAGAGCCGATTATTTCAGCAATAAGATACTGGAGTATATATACAAGGCGGATTTTACCCGAAGTAAAGCCCTGCGATTTGAGTATTCCAAGGTTTATGTATTCCATTTCGATTGAGGTTGAAATGCTGTGCCGTATTGAAATAATTACGATTATAATAAGCAGGATAAGAAAGGCAAGGAGAATTTTTGAGCCGAATTCGGAATAAATTTTTGTGTACTGTATAGTTTCAGTTTTTGATATTGAGATTATAGAGTTGCTGATAAGACCGCACATATCGTTTATTTCTTCTTTTATTGTTATATAGTCGGAGTCCTCTGTAAGATTTACACCT
Source organism: Ruminococcus sp. (assembly GCA_017558505.1). Classification (GTDB taxonomy): domain Bacteria; phylum Bacillota; class Clostridia; order Oscillospirales; family Ruminococcaceae; genus Ruminococcus. The sequence goes on from JAFYUM010000006.1 coordinate 282,445, forward strand.
ATATCAGCAGCCTTGCCGATATAAAGGTCATCGGCATTTTCATAGATTCTTTCAAAGTCGCTGTCGCTGATAAATAAACGCTTTATGCCTATAGGTGCTGCACCAACAAAAGGTTCTTCTACAAATCCCTTTACCGTAAAATTTTCGGGATTATCTTCTGAGCCAAAGGATATAACAGAGCCGATTTCTATATTCGAAGCCGCTTTCAAGCCGTAAGGAATATAGATTTCGCCTTTTTCAAGTGGTTCGGGATTATTATTATACGCTGTGAAATTTTTGTTGAATACACGGTAAATATCCTCAGTTTCTCTGTATAAAAAGAATATCTTCGATAGTTTCTGTTCTTCAATCCGTGCATTTTCGGTGATTATACATTTTGTTTCGGTAACATCTGTAACATCGGGGTGCTTTGCAATTTCCTCTGCAATATTGTCCTGTAAATTCCGCTTATTTGCAAAAACTGTAAATGTAGGTGTATCTGCATAGCCGTGGGAACGCTCAAGGGAACGGTCAATATTGTCATTATTGCTTACCGTACCCGCAAATGAAAATACGATAATTGCTGTGAGGGCAATAATACTCTTGAATGCACCTTTTTTGTGTTTTATATTAGCTATTAAAAGCTTTAAAATCTCCATACCGCACCTCACCATTCCATTGAAGCAAGCCAAGCATTTACCTGTGCTTCACGGCTTTTTTCATTTTCGGGAGAGTATGGGGCGAGGTCAAGGCTGCCGATAACTGCACCGTCAGCGATATAGATTATTCTGTTTCCACGGAGTGCTGCACGGCTGTCGTGAGTAACCATTAAAATGCTCTGACCGTCAGCGTTTAAATCGGTAAGCAGGTTCAGTACCTCGGTTGTGTTTTTTCTGTTGAGAGCACCTGTAGGCTCATCGGCGAAAAGCAGCTTAGGATTGTTTATTACTGCACGGGCAATGGCACATCTCTGCTGTTCACCGCCCGAACATTGAGAGGGGAGCTGGGTTTTAATATCGGAAATACCCATTTTTTCAAGAAGTTCATCAGCACGCTTATTGACTTCATCAGCAGAAACGGATTTATTCAAGTATCCGGGAACAGCAATATTTTCAAAAAGACTGAGATTGCTTACAAGGTGTATCTGCTGAAAAATAAAGCCGAAATCACCGTGACGAAGTGCGGAAAGCTTTTTTTCGGAAAGCTTTACAATATCATTTCCGTCATAAGTAACCGAGCCGCCTGTTGCTTTATCCATACCGCTTAAAGCGTAAAGCAGAGTAGATTTGCCCGAACCCGACGCACCCATTACAATGGTGAAATCGCCCTCATAAATCTCAATATCGAGGTTGGTTAAAATGTGGTTTTGCACTCCGTTGTGTGCAAAGCTTTTGCAAAGTCCCTTTGCGGATAAAATTGGTTTTTTCATAATTTCATTACCTTTCTTTATTGGGGAAATCCATTTGTTTACATTTATATTTTACCGCAAAAGATATTAAGAAGTAATTAAGGCAACATCATAAGGCAAAATTATTTTTATCTGAAATCCGTCAGGAAGATTTTCAGCATAGACATTTCCTCCCGATTGTGTTACAACGTATTTCACGATGTACAAGCCTAAGCCTGCACCGTTTTCCTTTTCCGTATGACTGCCACGATAGAATTTATCAAAAATAAAGGGAATTTCCTCATCGGGAATACCCTTTCCGAAGTCACGGAAAATAATTTCCACACCACTTTCTATCTTTGCGGCGGAAATTTCAACATCAGTCTTTGCATATTTTGCCGCATTGCTTACGATATTTTCAAAAACCTGTGTAAGCCTGCTTCTGTCAACATTTACTTCAATTAATTGTGTTGGAAGATTAAGGCGGATATTATTCCGTGCTGAAATTTCAGGCACAGTATCTTTAATAAATCCGAAAAGCTCAAATTTCGTGGGATTCATTTTCAGCTTATCAAGATCGGAAATCGAGTGCAAAAGCATATCATTTGTAAGTGCCGCAACTTCATCGCATTTACGCATAATAACGCTTAGATATTTTGCACGCTTTTCGGAAGTAGCGTCCATACCAGCTTCAAGTCCCTCAGCATAGGCACGAATTGACGCAACAGGAGTTTTTATATCATGGGAAAGTGAAGCGATAACAATTTTGTTGTTTTCGATTGCCTCCTTTTCGCAGGCTCGTGCCGAGGAAATTTCACGACGCATACAATCAAATGCCCACGTAAATTTACCAAAATAATTTGTACGCTCATAATTAAGCGGCAGGTCGAAATCTCCGCCTGCAATACGCTCTGCAAAGACTGTCAGCTTTTCAAATGGACGGAGAATTGCAAACCATATATACATAAAAACAGAAGAAATAAAAATTGCACATACACCGAAATTTATCCAGAGAAAAGGGGTGCTTTTATTGTCATCGGGAGTATATTCAGATAAGGCAGTTTTAAGTTCATTTGCACGGATTTCCGCTGCAGCCGTATCGCCGTTTGCAATAAGCTGTTCAATTTCGTTTGCTGCAACAATATAGCTGCCGAAATCAATTTCAGAGGGCTTGTCTGCCCAATTGCAAAGACAGGCTGTACTAACGGCAAGCAAAGCTATAAATACTATAGCGGCTGTTAAAAGGTATCGTTTCATTCTTTTACCTCCAGCATATAACCGACTTTGTATACAGTCTTGATGTATTTTGGCTGTGCAGGGTTTTCTTCCAGTTTTTCACGAAGCCAGCGTATATGTACTGTCAGCGTTGACGGCTCAACTGTTGAAAATGCTCCCCACACTTCGGATAAAAGTTTTTCCTTTGCAACAGCATTGTTCATATGCTCACAGAGATATGCAAGTAAATCAAATTCACGCAAAGAAAGAGAAATCGGTGTGTTATCTTTTGTCACAGAACGTGCAGTAATATTTACGCTTATACTGCCGAAAGAGATGATTTTTTCCTGTGCTGAAAATCCGTATGTACGGCGAATTAAAGCATTTACTCTTGAAAGTAGTTCTTTCATTGAGTAGGGTTTTGGCAGATAGTCATCACCGCCAATGTCAAAGCCTGTAATGCGGTCGCTTTCACTTGTTCTTGCACTCGCAAAAATAACAGGTATCTGCGACACTTTGCGAAGTTCCCTGCATAATTCAAGTCCCGTTGTATCGGGAAGATTTATGTCAAGGAGAATAAGGTGATATGTGTGCTTTGAAAGCAGATCAAAAGCTTCCTCGCCGCTTACGGCTGTTGTAACGGAATAACCGTAGCTTTCAAGCATTTCTGATATAATAAAGGATAAATCCGTGTCATCGTCAATAATGAGAATTTCTTTCATGTTCGTTTCCTCCTAAGATTGTTTCATTAATTATATCATAAATACTTTTTTATTACAAGAGCTTTTACATAGACATGCCCTTAAATAAAATGATGTGTAATTGTATTCGGATAAAATGTTGACGAAACCGCAATTGTTTGTTATAATATAATAGTATATTAAAGTAGTATTGTAGTAATGCGATGTTAACTGAGATTACAAAATATTATAAAAAAGGGGAATTTGAATGAAAAGAAAAATATTGAGTGTTTTTCTTTGTTCGATAATAATGTCGGGGGCAATTTGTAGCTGTGGACACGATGAAATTGTAACACAGACAGGCGGTAACGTAATAACAGACATATCAACAGAGGAATGGACGACTGAAAAGCTGTGTGAAGCTGTACTTATAAATGGGAAAAATATTTCTCCAATATGTACACTTCATGATTTCGGAGATGAATTTGAAATTGATACAAAAGATGAATTAGGGCTTGTTTACAGAGAAGACAACCAAAGTGCCAACGCTGGAATTTTATTTAGTGGAAAAAGAGTAGGTGGATTTAGCGTTATGCAATGTAACGGTGAAGATAAAGTTTTTGATTCACCACTTAATTCCATAATATTTGACCTTGAATCTGATGAAGAGATAGAATATCCTGTTTCCGTTAACGGTGTAACAATAGGTTCATCATCTGAAATAATGCTCAAGAACCTCTATTTTATGGAAAAAAGTGATTATTCATGGGATGATGAGAAAAAATCATATGCATTACATTATAAAACTACTGAAATTGACATTAGTGTTTTTAGTACTGAAAACAAGGTTGATTACATATCAATTAGATTTGAAAAAGTATAAAGGAGATTTATGAAAAGAAAAATACTTAGTCTATTTCTTTGATTTACATAATTGCAGAAAAATTTGGATATTAATTTTTGGTATAAATCAGCCAAAGAGTCAAATAATAACACCGCAATCAAATTTTATTGCGGAGGTTAATTATGAAAGCAACAGGTATTGTAAGACGAATTGACGACCTTGGCAGAGTCGTTATACCAAAGGAAATAAGACGCACTATGCGTATCCGTGAGGGCGACCCCCTTGAAATCTACACAAGCAGCGACGGTGAAGTAATTTTCAGGAAGTATTCGGCAATCAGCGAAATGAGTGAAAATGCGTCAAATGTTGCAGAAGTGATGTATAAGACAGCAGGGTGTCCTGTAATTATTTTTGACAAAGACCATGTAGTAGCGTCAGCTGGAATTCCCAAAAAGGAAACCTCTGAACGCAAGGCGTCGGCACAGCTGGAGGGCATTATGGAGAGCCGGGGACATTATTTCTGCCCCGATGGTGACAACAATAATTTTTATCCCGCAGAGGGACTTGAAAGAACAGCAATTGCCGTCCTGCCTATAATCAATAATGGCGATGTTTCAGGAGCAGTTGCCTTTATGACATCGGAGGAGCATAAAGAGGCTTCCGATTTGCAGAAAAGTCTTATTACAGCGGCTGTACGTTTTCTTTCAAAACAGCTTGAATAAGTATAAAAAAGCTCTCCCGTCAGATGACAGGAGAGCTTGAATTTTTAAGAATTACTTATTCTTATTCTTTACAGGTTTGTTGTTGTTCTTAGCGTCAACCTTAGCAGGCTTTTCAGGCTCTTTTGAAAGATACATATAAACGCCTGCTGCTGCGGCAGCACCAAGAAGTGGTCCGATGATGAATACCCATACACATGAAATAGGATCTGTATTGCCGTCAATTGCAGCAACGATAGCAGGGCCTATACTTCTTGCAGGGTTTACAGATGTACCTGTAAGGCCAATTCCGAGGATGTGAACAAGTGTAAGTGTAAGACCGATTACAAGTCCGCCGAATGAACCGTGACCAGCCTTTTTGGAAGTTACTCCGAGAATTGTCATCACGAAAATGAATGTGAGAACAACTTCAACGATAAGTCCTGCAAGAGCATTATCGCCAACTCCGCCAAGGCCGTTGGAGCCGAAACCGCCTGTCATATCCTTGACACCGCCAAGGGAGAAGATAGCGGCAAGCAGGCCTGAACCTGCAAATGCACCTGCGCACTGTGCGATGATATAGCCGAAGAAATCGCTGAGGCTCATACCACCGCTGATGAGTACGCCGAGAGAAACTGCCGGGTTGATATGACAGCCTGAGATATTTCCCACGCAGTAAGCCATACCTACGATTACAAGACCAAATGCAAGTGCGGTAAGAAGATAACCGCTGCCGTTAACAGCGTCACAGCCCACGAGCATTGCAGTTCCGCAGCCGAGAGTTACAAGTACCATAGTACCGATAAATTCAGCTACATACTTTTTGAAAGCATTCATATACTTTCCTCCTTCAATAAATATTCGGGCAAAACCCCATAATAAAATTTTACCATATTAATGAGAATAAGTCAATAGAAGTTAAAAAGAATATATTACACAATTATTTTAAGTGTGAATTGTATATAATGTACAACAACTGAAATAGGGGTAATTTTTTCTGCACTTGACATTAATACTAAAATAGGTTATAATATAGAGGCATAAGGCTATAATTACAAATACTATGCAGGAGGAAAATTATGAAATTGAGAAAATATATGTCAGCTGTTTTTGCGTCTGTTATGGCTGTATCATCAATAGCTTCTTTCACAGCCTCTGCTGAAAGCTACGGAAAAGGCGATATTGATATTATGGTGCTGGGCGACAGTATTGCAGCAGGTACAGGACTTGCAAAGAATGAATATAACTACGGTCAGCTTGTTGCTGATTATCTCGGTGGAGATGTGTACAACTATGCCGTATCGGGATATGAATCTTCCGAAACACTTGCACAGATTCGTGCATTTGACAGCACAAAGAAAGCACAGCTTGCCGACAGTGAGGTTGTTGTTATTTCCATTGGCGGAAATGATATGATATCATATGCAACTGAATCACTTCTGGATTATGCGGTACAGAATGACCTTCTTGCTGAGGGAAAGACAGCAGAGGATATTCCTGCAAAGAAAAATTTCAAGACGCTCAGCCAGTTCCTTGATATGGATAAAGTGAAGGATTATACTTCAAATCTCTTAAATGCTATCAAGTTCAATGATAAACTGGACAGTATCTATCGTAACATCACATACACAGACAAACAGTCAAACGGTTCTGCGTATGCACAGATTATTGCAAAGCAGATTATACCCAATATAAATGAAATGGTTGAGGAAATCAAAGCTGTAAATCCCGATGCAAGGGTAATTGTGCAGACGGTTTACAATCCTCTCCAGTTTACTGCGGAGTATGAAGCAAATCTTAAAGAAACGGTTTCTGCAAGCTATTACAGTGCTTATGTGCAGTTCAAGACAATTTTCAACAATACAACAAGAAGATTTTCCGAGCAGTTAAAAGAGGTTGAGGGTATTGAGGTAGCCGATGTTCTTGCGGATATATCATCCGAGGATTCAAGTGGTCAGAAGTATGGCTGGTATTTCACAGGAATGCAGGGTGCCACATCTGGTTCTGATGTTCATCCTACACAGGCAGGTCATACAGCAATTGCAGTTTCTGTTCTTGATACTATAGGCGAAACCCGTGAGGACGGCGGACTTCTTGCACTTACCTTCAACAGACTTGAGAACAAGGAGAACTACCCTGCCTATGCTCTTGGAAAGTACAATAAATTTGCAGGAAGCTATATTCTTGGCGACCTTAATGATGATAAGGTTATAAATTCATCTGACGCATCAGTTGTACTGGAGCAGTATGCCCTTTCTTCCACAGGAAAGGAGCCTACAATTTCAGATAATATGATGAATGCAGGAAAGATTACAGATGATGATATGGTTGATTCCACAGACGCATCTGCAATTCTTGCATATTATGCTTACACTGCAACAGGTGGAAGTGGTTCTATTAAGAAATTTATTGCAGAAAACTGATAAACAGAAAAAGGCGGCTCATTGTAGCCGCCTTTAATTACATGAACAGTGATATTACGTAGTATATCAGTCCGTACATAAATGCCGATGTGCACCCGTATAATATTACAGGGCCTGCTATGGTAAATATTTTCGTTCCGACTCCGGTTATAAGTCCTTCCGTTAGTGCTTCTACGGCAGATGAACTTATGGCATTTGCAAAACCTGTTATAGGTACAAGTGTTCCTGCACCTGCGTGTTTTGCAAGCTTGCTGTATAAACCCGTTCCTGTGAGAAATGCACTTGTGAATACAAGTATTACCGATACCCACGTACCTGCATTTTCTGCAGAAAATCCCATGCTTTTAAACGCTGTGAGTATAAGCTGACCTATAAGGCATATACTTCCGCCTGTGAAAAATGCATACGATACGTTTACCGCTGAATTCGACTTCGGCGACGCTTTTTCTGTCATTTCCTTATAAACCTGTGGTGAAATATCCATTGCTATAATTCGCCTCCCTTCAAGGGTATAATTCCCCGAATTGGTGTTATTATTTCGTTTAATAAAAAATTTTTCTGTATGGTGTTGACTTATTGGCGGAAATAGGGTACAATTATAATGAAGAATTATGTGTGTAAGAATTGGTGAATTATGATAAATAAAAAAAGGACAGCGGCTGTTTTTATCGGAGCCGTTATGACTGCTGTAACTGTATGTGCTTCTGCTTTTTTCGGTACAGCACAGGTCAACAATAATAAGTATCCGGTGTTCGGTGTGGACGTTTCCAATTATCAGGGAGTTATCGACTGGGAGCTTATCGACGAACAGAATGTTGATTTTGCTTTTATTAAAGCTACAGAGGGGAGCGGTTATGTTGACCGTTATGTCAGCAGAAATCTTAAAAATATAGCCGATACTGATATACTCTGCTCCTGCTATCATTTTTTCAGCTTTGACAGTGCAGGAGAAACGCAGGCGGAGAACTTTATAAAAACTGTGGATAAGGATAAAATTCAGCTTCCTCCCGTAGTGGATATCGAGTATTACGGTGATAAATCTCAGAACAAGCCAAGTCGACAGGAGGCGGAGGAGATACTTCTGCCACTTCTTGAAAAGCTTGAGGAGCATTACGGTGTAAAGCCTATAATTTATACAACAATGCCTGTGTATTACAGGTATGTTAAGGAAAATTTTTCCGATTATCCTTTATGGATACGTTGTACCCAGTTTGAGCCGGAGCATCTTGACTGGGAGTTCTGGCAATACAGTGATAAGGGTAGGCTGGAGGGCTATTACGGCTCGGAGCCGTGTATTGATTTTAATGTGTTCTGCGGTACAATGGAAGAACTTGAACAGCTTGTGGTAGAGGACTGATATTTTGATTTTAAGACTTAAATCTGTTACAAAGGATTATATATGGGGCGGAACAAGACTTCGCGATGAATATGGCAAAAATGGGGGAGCCCGACTTGCCGAAAGCTGGGAATTAAGTGTACATCCCGATGGTATGAGCGTAATTGACGGCGGCGAATTTCATGGAATGACTTTAAGGGAGTTTGTTGAGAAATTCCCCGAAAGTACGGGGAAAAACAGCATCGGCAATATTTCTGTGCTTGTGAAGCTCATTGATGCAAAGGAAAATTTATCGGTGCAGGTTCATCCAGACAATGACTATGCCCGAAAGTATGAAGGGGACAACGGTAAAACTGAAGTGTGGTATATAGTTGATTGCGAAGAAAATGCGTCACTTATATATGGCTTTAAAGAAAAACTTACAAGAGAGGAGTTCCGCAAAGCTATTGAGGAGAATTTCCTTCTTGAAAAGGTGAATACCGTTCCTGTGAAAAAAGGCGATGTTTTTCTCATAAGATCAGGTACTCTCCACGCTATTGGAAAAGGCTGTCTTATTGCCGAAATTCAGCAGAGCTCAAATGTGACGTACCGTGTGTACGACTATGACAGGCGTGACGACAATGGAAATTCACGTGAGCTTCACATTGAAAAGGCACTTGATGTTACAAATCTTTTGGCGGCTGAAATTCCTTTTCAGAAACGTGAAAAAAACGGTATTCTCTGCAAGTGTGAATATTTTACACTTTCCTGTGAGGATATAAGCGGAAGCGGAATTGAACATCTGAACGATGACTCATTTACCCATGTGATGATACTGGAGGGCAGGGGAGAGATTATTTCTGAAAATGACTCTCATACAGTCGAAAAAGGCGAAAGTTTCTTTGTTTCAGCGGGAACAAAGTGGCAGATCAAAGGTAATTGCAGTATAATTTATACTGTTGTATAACGGCATACCTATAAGGTATGATAAAAAACGGAGGTTTAAAAAATGAAATACTATGTAGGAATTGATTTAGGCGGAACAAATATTGTTGCAGGTGTTGTTGACGAGGAGTACAACATTGTTGCAAAGGCTAGCACAAAGACAAACTGCCCTCGTCCTGAAAAGGAAATTGCCGATGATATGGCAAAAATGGCTATTCAGGCAGTTGAGAATGCTAATCTCACAATGGAGCAGATTGAGTGGATTGGTATCGGTACTCCCGGTATCGCTAACAGCGAAACAGGAATTATCGAGTACTCCAACAACCTCGGCTTCAAGGATACTCCTATGGTTGAGTATATCCGTGAAACAATTGACAAGCCTGTTTTCATCGAAAATGATGCAAATGCGGCTGCCTACGGTGAGTTTGTTGCAGGTGCTGCAAAGGGTGCAAAGAATGCTGTTTGTATCACTCTTGGCACAGGCGTAGGCGGCGGAATTATCGTTGAAGGCAAGATTTATTCAGGCTCTAACTTTGCAGGTGCTGAAATCGGACACACCGTAATTGAGGTTGACGGTGCACAGTGTTCATGCGGACGTAAAGGCTGTTTCGAGGCATATTCCTCTGCTACAGGTCTTATCAGAATGACAAACGAGGCTATTGCTGAGCATCCCGACAGCCTTATGGCTGAAATGGCGAAGTCTGCTAAGGTTACAGCACGTACATCATTTGACGCTATGAGAGATGGTGATAAGTACGCAAAGGAAATTGTTGACAAGTACATAAAGTATCTTGCAGCAGGAATTACAAATACAATTAATATTTTCCAGCCTGATGTACTTTGTATCGGTGGTGGCGTATGCAACGAGGGCGACGCACTTCTTATTCCTGTAAAGGAAATTGTTATGAAGGAAGTTTATACAAGAAATTCCGAGAAGAATGCTGAAATCGTAATTGCTAAGCTTGGTAATGACGCCGGTATTATCGGTGCAGCATTCCTTGGCAGAGCTAATGGTTAAGGGTAAATAAGGGCCACTTAATATAGAAAATCCGCCTTGATTACAGGGCGGATTTTTCATTATTATGCAGTAAATATCATAATCAAAAAATCCCGATGTGAACATCGGGATTTTTTATATTTCGGTAGCTTAAATTATTCGTTGATAGCTGTAACAACGCCTGAACCAACTGTTCTACCACCCTCACGGATAGCGAAACGGAGTCCTTCTTCGATAGCGATAGGTGTGATAAGCTCAACGTTCATAGAAACGTTATCACCAGGCATGCACATTTCCTTATCAGCAGGAAGTGTTACAACACCAGTAACGTCTGTTGTTCTGAAGTAGAACTGAGGTCTGTAGTTGTTAAAGAAAGGAGTATGACGGCCGCCCTCTTCCTTCTTAAGAACGTATACCTGACCAGAGAACTTTGTGTGAGGCTGGATTGAGCCGGGCTTACAGAGAACCTGTCCACGCTCAACCTGATCTCTTGTGATACCACGGAGAAGTGCACCTACGTTGTCACCAGCTTCGCAGAAATCAAGAGTCTTACGGAACATCTCAAGACCTGTACATACAGTTGTGAGCTTCTCCTCAGAAAGACCAACGATTTCGATCTGCTCGTTTACGTTAAGACGTCCACGCTCTACTCTACCTGTAACAACAGTACCACGACCAGAAATTGTCATAGTATCCTCAACAGGCATAAGGAAAGGCTTAGCATCGTCACGCTCAGGGCTGGGGATGTACTCGTCAACAGCGTTCATGAGCTCAAGGATAGGAGCGTAAGCGGGATCGCTGAGATCGTCGCCAGCTTCGAGAGCCTTAAGAGCAGAACCCTTGATGATAGGTGTATCATCGCCAGGGAAATCATAAGATGAGAGAAGGTCACGGATGTCCATCTCTACGAGCTCGAGGAGTTCCTCATCGTCAACCTGGTCAGCCTTGTTCATGAATACAACGATTGCAGGAACGCCAACCTGACGAGCGAGAAGGATGTGCTCTCTTGTCTGAGCCATAGGACCGTCAGAAGCAGCACAAACGAGGATAGCACCGTCCATCTGAGCAGCACCTGTGATCATGTTCTTAACATAGTCAGCGTGTCCAGGGCAGTCAACGTGAGCATAGTGACGAGCGTCTGTCTCGTACTCAACGTGAGCTGTGTTGATTGTGATACCACGCTCTCTCTCCTCGGGAGCCTTATCGATCATATCGTAAGCCTCGAACTTAGCCTGACCCTTAAGAGCAAGAGTCTTTGTGATAGCAGCTGTAAGAGTTGTCTTACCGTGGTCAACGTGTCCGATTGTACCAATGTTTACATGGGGTTTGGTTCTTTCAAATTTAGCCTTAGCCATTGGAAGTTTCCTCCTTAAAATAAAAATCTTGTATCTGTCATAAGCGGCGGATAGATACACCTATACCACCTACAATGACTTGTATATATATTATAACAGATAATTTATGAAATTTCAAGTGTTTTGGCAAAAAAAGTTATGCCAAAACACAAGAATTTATTAAAATACGATGATTTTTGCCAAAAACAGTGAAATAATTAGTTCTTAGCACGTGAAGCCATAATCTTTTCAGCGATGCTCTTTGGAACTTCCTCATAGCTGTGGGGTTCCATTGTATACTGACCACGGCCCTGTGTGTTGGAACGGAGGTCTGAAGTATAACCGAACATTTCTGAAAGAGGAACAAGACAGTCTACCTGGATAGAACCTGTTCTTGCTTCCTGACCCTGAATCTGTCCACGACGTGAGCTGAGGTCACCGATAACTGTTCCGAGGTAATCATCAGGAACGATAACTGCAACCTTCATAACAGGCTCCATGAGAATAGCATTAGCCTGCTTGAGAGCTTCCTTGAACGCAATTGAACCTGCGATCTTGAATGCCATTTCAGATGAGTCAACTTCGTGGTATGATCCATCGTAAAGTTCAACCTTAACGTCAACTACTTCGTAGCCAGCGAGGATACCGGACTTCATAGCGCCCTGGATACCTGCGTCAACAGCAGGGATGTATTCCTTAGGAATAGAACCGCCGACAACAGCGTTCTTGAACTCGTATCCCTTACCGGACTCGTTAGGCTCAACACGGATCTTAACGTGACCGTACTGACCGGAACCACCAGACTGCTTCTTGTACTTGTAGTCGATGTCTGCGTTGCCCTTGATTGTTTCCTTGTAAGCAACCTGAGGTGCACCTACGTTAGCCTCAACCTTGAACTCACGGAGGAGACGGTCAACGATGATATCGAGGTGAAGCTCACCCATACCAGCAATGATAGTCTGACCTGTTTCCTCGTCTGTCCATGTCTTGAAAGTAGGATCTTCTTCAGCAAGCTTGCCGAGAGCGATACCCATCTTTTCCTGACCAGCCTTTGTCTTGGGCTCGATAGCGAGCTGGATAACAGGCTCTGGGAATTCCATGGATTCGAGAATTACAGGGTGCTTTTCATCACAGAGTGTGTCACCTGTAGTTGTATTCTTAAGACCAACAGCAGCAGCGATATCGCCAGCATAAACTGTTGTGAGGTCTTTTCTGTGGTTAGCGTGCATCTGAACGATACGTCCGAAACGCTCACGGTTGTCCTTAGTAGCGTTAAGAACTGTATCACCCTGATTTACAACACCTGAGTATACACGGAAGAATGCAAGCTTACCAACGAATGGGTCAGTTGCAATCTTGAATGCGAGAGCTGAGAAAGGCTCTGAGTCAGATGAAGGTCTTTCAGTTTCTTCATCTGTATCGGGGTTAACACCCTTGATAGCGGGAACGTCGAGTGGTGAAGGCATATAGTCGATGATAGCATCGAGGAGCTTCTGAACACCCTTGTTCTTGTATGAAGTACCGCAAACAACGGGTACCATTTCGTTAGCGATAGTAGCCTTTCTGATACAAGCCTTGATTTCCTCGATAGAGAGTTCGCCTTCTTCGAAGTACTTCTCCATGAGAGCCTCATCCTGCTCAGCAACGTGCTCAACCATCTCATCGTGGTACTGCTGTGCCTTATCCTTCATATCCTCGGGGATTTCCTCAACGCGGATATCCTTTCCGAGGTCATCATAATAAACGTAAGCCTTCATCTCAACGAGGTCAATGATTCCCTTGAACTCGTCCTCAGCACCGATAGGAAGCTGAATCGGAACGGCATTACACTTAAGTCTGTCCTTCATCATGTCAACAACACGATAGAAGTTAGCACCCATAATATCCATCTTATTTACATAAGCCATACGGGGTACCTTGTAGTTATCAGCCTGACGCCATACAGTTTCAGACTGAGGCTCAACGCCTCCCTTTGCACAAAGAACAGTTACAGAACCGTCAAGTACACGGAGTGAACGCTCAACTTCAACAGTGAAGTCAACGTGTCCGGGAGTATCAATGATGTTGAGTCTGTGACCTGCCCAGTAGGCAGTTGTAGCAGCAGAAGTGATTGTGATACCACGCTCCTGCTCCTGCTCCATCCAGTCCATAGTAGCGGAACCTTCGTGTGTTTCACCGATCTTGTAGTTTACACCGGTGTAGAAAAGGATACGCTCTGTGGTTGTTGTTTTACCGGCATCAATGTGAGCCATGATACCGATATTTCTGGTATTTTCAAGTGAACAATCTCTTGCCATAATATCTTCCTCTCACAATGACGCTGATTACCAACGGTAGTGTGCAAACGCCTTGTTTGCCTCTGCCATCTTGTGTGTATCGTCACGCTTCTTGCAAGCGCCGCCTGTACCATTGAGAGCGTCGAGAATCTCTCCAGCAAGTCTTTCCTTCATTGTCTTCTCGTTTCTCTCTCTGGAATATCTTGTAATCCAACGGAGACCGAGAGTCTGACGTCTTTCAGGTCTAACCTCCATAGGAACCTGGTAAGTAGCACCACCGAGACGGCGAGCCTTTACTTCCAGTTCAGGCATAATGTTTTCCATTGCCTGCTCGAAAACCTCCAGTGCATCCTTACCTGTCTTTTCAGCAACGATTTCAAATGCACCATAAACTATCTTCTGAGCGACGCCCTTCTTACCGTCTAACATGATATTGTTGATGAGACGTGTAACGAGCTTTGAATTGTATACAGGATCCTGTAATACATCACGCTTAGCGATTTTACCTCTTCTTGGCATTTCGCTTCCCTCCTTCACATAGATTCATGAATTCATAGGTACTCGTGATGACCGATTACTGCTTTTTTAGCATTACTTCACCGATCATTTCCGTCAAGACCAATGCAGAGGTACGATATAATAATCTATATAATCTCCGCATTTATCCTGCGATAGTAGTTATCCTATTTTAACTGATGTACGGCTTTTTGTGGTATGCCGCCAACCTTACGCGGATTTATTCCGCACACTCTTACTTCTGCTTAGGTCTCTTAGCACCGTACTTAGAACGGGACTGGAGTCTGTTAGCAACGCCCTGAGCGTCGAGAGCGCCTCTGATGATGTGGTAACGCACACCAGGGAGATCCTTAACACGTCCGCCTCTGATGAGAACAACGCTGTGCTCCTGAAGGTTGTGGCCGATACCAGGAATGTAAGAAGTTACCTCGTAGCCGTTTGTGAGCTTAACTCTGGCAATCTTTCTCATAGCTGAGTTAGGCTTCTTAGGTGTAGCAGTTCTTACAGCAGTGCAAACGCCTCTCTTTTGAGGTGAGCTCTGGTTGATCTGAACCTTCTTCTTAGCATTGTAGCCCTTCTGGAGAGCAGGTGCAGTGGACTTTGTCTCAAGGTCCTTTCTTCCCTTACGAACCAGCTGATTAAATGTTGGCATAATCTTCCTCCTTTTTTAAAAAATGGGTATGTTGTACAACTTGCACAGCATACCCATATATTATATCTTATAAAATATCGTTTGTCAAGGCTTATCCGCAAAAATTTCCGTGATTTCCTCACATTTGGTTATTTCCGCCATTAACCGATAAAACTTAGTAAATCAATTGGTTATTTTTATATGGATCTGTCAGCATTTAGCCGTTAGCCTTTTGAGGTTAGATAGAGAGGTTAGATGTTAGAAATAGTATCAGCATACATAAGAAAAGACGGTAGAAATTAATCCACCGTCCATATTAATTTTAATTACGAATTACGCATTAAAAATACGCATTAAAAAGTGGTCCGTTGATAAAGCTGAAATTCATCTCTTTGTAGCTCCATAAAGCTCTGCCAATGCCGTATTTGTCAAAAACGGAGTGAATGTCATTGTACCAGTTGAGGGCGGATTGTGGGTCAGTACCCTCGATTACACCGTATTCGCCGCAGTAGAGCATAACATTTCTCTCCTTGGCAATTTCGATAGCCTCACGAAAAATATTTTCAAAATATTCAGCAGAGAAGCCGTTTTCGGGGATTGTTTCACTTCGTGGGCAGATGTTGGCAGGATTTTTTTCAGATTCCGCAATAAACTCAGCTTTTCCTATTGGATAGGGAATTTTGCAGTCAAGGGGCATATTCTTAATCCAGCAAGCACCCTGATGTGTAAAGAGCAGGGGGTCATAGCAATGGAAATTATACACAATATTTTCATCAAAGGGTTGTGCAATATGCTTAATTGTGAGAACGCTGTTATTCATATAGCTGCCGATGAGAATTTTAATATCGGGAGCAGATTTGCGTATTTCAGCCACGGTACGCTCTGCAATTTCCATCCACGGAGCATTGTGGGATTCCTCCACAACCTCGTTGAGAAGCTCAAATGCAAGTCTTTCGCTGTATTTGCCATAACGTGAAGCAAATTCGCTCCAGAGGGCAATAAACTGCTTTATGAGAACTTCGCTGGTGAAAAAGCTTGTCTGTGTTTCATCGTCAAAAACAAATCCAGCTGTCTTGTGCAGGTCAAGAACCATATTCAAGCCAAATTCTCCGCACCAGTCAATGCAGCTCTGAATATATGTGAAGCCGCTTTCGATGAAATCGCCGTTTTCGTCCTGTACAAGATTGTAGTCGATTGGCAGTCTTACGTGGTCAAAGCCGAGTTTGCTGATATTTTCAATGTCTGATTTTGTGATGAATGTATCGCAATGTTCCTTTGAGAGTTCAGCCTGTGAGAGCCAGCCGCCAAGATTTATGCCTTTCTGATAACCGTTCCATTTTTTCATAGAGTATCACCTCGCAATTATTTTGATAGCATTATTATATCGTTTTTCTACCGTAAAGTATATCAATTTCATTAATAAAATGGTAATTTGATGATATGATTTGTTTATGCTGAATGTAATATTGATGAGTTAGTTGGCACATCAATAGAAAACAGCCGCCCATTCAGGACGACTGTTTGATTATTATTTTACAATTAATCAAGATACGGTAATTCTTCGATAAGCTTTGCATCGTACAGCTGAATTGTCAGAGCATCGGAAACAGTAATTCCTAATTTAGCGTCAACGTCGGCATTTTTTTTGCCTTGTGCGGATAAGGAGTATTTGTCTGGATTTGCCAAATATTGTAAAATTGCGGCAGCATCTGCTATTGTTACCTTGCCGTCACAGTTTGCGTCACCAAGGAGAGTAGGTTTTAATACTTCGGGAGCTGTTGTGGTAGTTGTTGGTTCTTCCGTTGTGACAGTTGTGGTTGCTGCGGTTGTTGTAGGTTCTTCCGTTGTGACAGTTGGAGTTGCTGTGGTTGTTGTAGGCTCCTCCGTTGTGACAGTTGTAGATGTTGCGGTTGTTGTAGGTTCTTCCGTTGTGATAGTTGTAGATGTTGCAGTTGTTGTAGGTTCTTCCGTTGTGACAGTTGTAGTTGCTGTGGTTGTTGTGGTTTCTGTTATGGTAGTAGTTGTTGTTGGCTTGATAGTTGTAGTCGTAGTCGTTGTGGTAGGTTTTGTAGTCGTGGTTGTGGTGGGTTTGGTAGTTGCTGTTGTAGTGGTTGAAGTTGCAAAATATTCGTCCATATAATCTATGGGGAATGATTTGGTACGTGAGTTTCCGTTTTTGTCAATGGCAGTTACTTCGTATGTTCCGTCACAAGGGATATCAAAGGTTGCATAGTTGCAGTTACTATAAACCTTATCGCCCATAATTATAGAACAGATTTCATTTGTTTTAGCCGTTATTGTTATTTTCTGACCGTTATATTCGGTAGGCAGGGGGTATGTTATGGTTAATTCGGGGATGGTTTTGTCGTTTTTGTCAATTGTTTCATTTACATCCTCAAGTGTTAATTCGTAATCAAAAGTATCAAATGGTGATGTTGTATAGATTTTAAACCGATATGTACCGTTTCTTGGAAATAGTAAAGTGAATTTATCAACCTGTTTCTGGTCGAAATCTAAAATTTCAGCTACGACTTTACTGCCGTCGGGGTTAGTGAATTCAGCTGTAGCACCTGTAAGATACTCGTCAAGTACGGTGGTAATGTTTTCAGGTCCGCCGGTACTGCCGATAAATCCTCGTGTATCAATTTTAGCCCATACATCAAATGCGACTTTTCGATAGTTGTAAGATAACGTAAGTGAGGTGTTTTCCAAAAAAATAGCTGATGTGTAATACCCTTTGTTGCTTTTAAGAATTGAATCTGTGTTGTCGGGGGAAACAGTAAAAGCTGCGTTTCCTGTAAACAATGTGGAAATGGAAGTGGAAGCTGCTATTGCTCCGCTCAGAATAAAGCTTAGTGTTTTTTTTAGTATACTCATAGTATCCTCCTAATTTACCGTCAATGTCGGCATTTTTCTTACCTTGTGCGGATGAGTTGTATTTGTCAGGATTTGCTAAACATTGGAAAATTGCTGCTGCATCAGCAGTTGTAACTTTAGCATTGCAATTTACATCACAGCAGCTACTAAAATTGAAGTAATTTTTTTGCTTCTCATAATTAAAAACCTCCTACAAAATAGTTAATAAAAAACATCTGTACAATAATTATATCATACAAATACGCATTTTTCAATATTTGTCGAAAACTTTATAATATAAAATAAAAAATTCCACACAGACCATAAAATTCTGTGCGGAATAGTAAAATTATTTCTCTGAATTAATAAACATATCGTAGATACGTCTGATAGCCTCGGGGAGGTCGTTTTCGCTTACGCCGATGATAACATTAAGCTCGGAAGAACCCTGGTCAATAAGCTTAACATTGATTCTTGCGTGTGCCATAGCTGCAAATACTCTTGCAACAGTACCACGTGTATTTTTCATACGTCTGCCAACTACAGCGAGAATTGCAATTCCGTCCTCGATTTCAAGGTGGTCGGGATTAACTTCACGACGGATTTCAGCAAGCACCTTTTCACGAACAGGCTCCAGCTTTGCGCTGTCAACTGTGATGCTCATTGTGTCAATTCCCGAAGGCATATGCTCAAAGGAAAGACCGTTCTGATAAAGCACATTGAGAACCTTCATACCAAAGCCGATTTCGTTGTTCATCATAGCCTTTTCGATGTTGATTGTGCTGAATCCCTTTTTGCCTGCGATACCTGTGATTGTGTGACCAAGGCTTTCACGGCTGAAATCATAGTCGTTGGAAACAATCATAGTACCTGCATCCTGAGGTCTGTTTGTGTTGCGGATATTTATCGGAATACCAGCGGAACGAACAGGGAAAATAGCATCCTCGTGGAGAACAGATGCACCCATATATGCAAGCTCACGAAGCTCACGGTAAGTAATTGTTTCAATAGCTTCGGGATTTTCAACAATTCTGGGATCAGCTACAAGAAAGCCTGAAACGTCAGTCCAGTTCTCGTAAATTTCAGCATTTACAGCATTTGCAATAATAGAGCCTGTTACATCAGAGCCGCCTCTCGAAAATGTCTTGATAATACCCTCTGTTGTTTTGCCGTAGAAACCTGGGATAACAGCATTGTCAAGGTCTTTCAGCTGAGCTTTTACAGCCTTTACGGTTTCGTCAAGGAGAAGCTGTCCCTTTGTATCGAAAACGATAACATCAGCGGCATCAACGAAATTGAAGCCGAGGTATGCGGCTAAAACCTTGCCGTTGAGGTATTCGCCGCGGCTTGCAGCAAAGTCCTTTGCAGGGCGTGTTTTCAACTCGTTGGTGATGATGTCAAAATCTTCATCAAGGCTGATGTCGACACCAAGATCGGAAATAATGCCGTTGTAGCGGTCCTTGATAATCTGGAAATCATCAGTGAAATCAACGCCGCTTCCTGCAAGCTCACAGCACTTGTAGAGCATATCTGTTACCTTGATGTCATCGGAGAAACGCTTTCCGGGAGCAGAGGGAACAACGTATTTACGCTTTTCATCGGATTTTATAATATCGGCAACCTTGCGGAACTGATTAGCGTCTGCAAGGGAGCTGCCGCCGAACTTTACAACTTTATTAGCCATGGTAAAAACCTACTTTCATAGTAATTGTTATTTTTCTATCATACTTACTATATTATATAATAAAATATGCCAAAAATCAATTGTCAGAAATGCAGAAAATAAAATCACGAAATTTGTTTTTTTGGTGAATACGCTTGTACGCCACTGGTGGACAGATTTCTTAATTAAATTTGTGAATTACTGTGATTATTTCTGAGGCAAAAAACGGCTGATATCACGATGATATCAGCCGCTATCTTATGTGCACCTCTAAAAACACCTTTTTCTTTTATCAAACGGGTTTTTAGAGATACCCTTATTTAACAATTATATTTTTAAAACCGTTTGTTTCAAGAGAATAAACAAGGTTTTCCTTTGCGTTTACAGTTGCTGAATTTTCGCATGATATACGTATTTCAGCAGATTTATCAATATTGCTTAGAGCGTTTGTCAATTCAGCAAGCCCCACTTTTTTGTTATCGTAAATATAATCCCTACCGTCTATTGTGATATCGATTATTATTTGTGGTGCTGCTGTAACTTCAGCTTCCGTTGCAGGTGTTTCGTTAGGATTGTCTGACTGTTCAGATACGCCTGTCTGGGTTCCTGTTAATCCCTCGTTGCCTGTTCCGAAGCCCGTGCCACAGCTTTTCTGTGATAAGAATATAGCTCCCGCCGCTATTATTGCAGCAAATCCTGCACCGGATGATTTTTTGTCTTTTCCCATGATAACCTACCTCACTTTGAAATGTTAATTGCAGCAAAATAGAAATTTTCGTATTCCTTTTGCATGTTGTTTACGGCTTTTCCTATTTCCCTTACGGCTGTGGCGGAATATAAATCGTCGCCATTGTATGTCAACGTACACATTATAACATCTTCATTTTTAAAATCAGCCGCTTTTATTGTATCTGCCAGTACGACATTCATATCAACAGATTCTGTGTAAATAAATTCCTCTAATTTATTTTCGCCTTTTTTGATATTGATGTGAAGCGTATCATCGTCGAATTTGTCATAGAGATTGATTGTTATGATATGACCTTGATAGTTGAGAAGCGCCTGCTGGTTCTTTACTGCGTTCTTGTCGATTTGCAGGAGCTTTTCCCATTCGCTGTTGATTTCTTCCTGTTTGGTTTCAATTTCTGAAATTTTTGTTTCATATTCAGTTTTTGTCTGATTTGCGGCTGTAGTTGCTTCTTCTATTTCAAAAGTACTGAACAATATAAAAAAGAAAAGAATTATCATAATTACATCAAGGAGAGATGTGAAGTCAAGAAATATCTCTCTTTTTTTCATATTTCAACCCTGCTTTTTTGACTTTCTGAGGATATTTCCGTATCTTCAAACTTATTTATAAGAGTTTCAAGCTTTTGGATTGTATTTTCAACAGATGTGGAAATAAGAGAATTTGCCAGTTTAAAGCCAACAGCACAGATAATTCCCCAGGCTGTGGAAGTCAGAGCCGCAAAGAAGTTGGATTTCAGATTGTCGTCAATTACCGTGATGTCAAGGCTCAGGAGTGACCATACTGTGCCGAGCATACCAAGCAGAGGGAAAATTGAGATAATCGTCAGGAAAATTGTGTATCGTTTAGTGAACTGTGAATATGCCTTATTGGCGGCAAGGAGATTTTCCTGTTTTTCGAGTTCTTTGAGATTTCCCGATATTTCGCCATTCATACGCTTTGTTTCAAGTAAAAGCAGAATATTTATAACTGCAACAAGGAGGATTATCCAGTCAAATCCCCAGAAACCCTCTTTGAATTTTGCTAAAATTTCCATTAAATCACCTCTGATACAATTATACAGCAAAATCTGAGAATTTGCAATAGTTTTCGACAAAATACCGAATAAAAATAAGCGGCAGAAAAAATTTCCGCCGCCCATAATTCTTAATTCTTAATTAATCCACCGCCCACATATATAAAAGCTAATAGCTTTTTATAATTATACAGTGACTATAAGCATCACAATCATCCACACAAGGGCAATGATAGCCAGTATTTTTGAAAATACAGTGGGAGTGCCTTTTTTCAGAATTACGAGGAATGAAATCACAAGAAACAGCAATACAGCGAAAAGTGCAAGTTTTGTGATACAATTCGCAACATAGCCTGTGTCAAGATAATATGACGCTGAAATGGGATATGTAATCCCCTCAACTGATGTAAGAGTTGAATATACCTCTTGCTCTACTTTATAGTCAAGTTTTTTTGCAAGGGCAGTTATTTCAAGTCCACCTGCTGTAAGAGCCGTATGTTCGGAATTGAAATTCTTTTCAAGCCACTTTTTGGGTGCTTTTATAGTGTAAGCCTCAGCGTTTTCCTCGTTAATTCCTATGTAATAATAATCCTTTCCCATAGGAATCAAGCCGTTGATTGAGTGTTCAACCACAATAAGCTCTCCGGCTCCATTAATTGTGACTGTGTGAGTATTTTCCTTGTCGGTGAGATTCACAATTGGCATTATCAAAAGATGAATCACAAGTGCCAGTACAAAAATTGCACCTAAGAATATTTTAAAGCCTTTTCTCATATAAATCACCTTTTACAGGTATTCTTCGGGAACGCTGTAGCCAAGGGATACGAGAGATTTTGCATAGTTGTAGTCTTGCAGTCGTTCTTCCGATTCCTGTCTTAATTTTTCAAATTTTTTGCGTTTTATGCCAGTTAAAATTATGATTATCTGATAAATTGCACAGAGAATACAGAAAATTCCCATTACTGTGAAAACTGTGGGATAAAGCCATTGGATATTTTCGGAAGTTCCAAATTGATGAACAGTGAACAGATAAAGCCCTCTCCACAGGATAAGTCCTCCCACTATGCCCATAATCACATTAGATGTGATGCTGTATGTATCGGGGGGCAGTCCCTCAGCGGCTATTTCGTGACAGCGTGGGTCGAGGTATTCCGTGCCGCATTTCTTGCAGGTTTTCAGGGGACTTTTGTATTTCCGTGAACCCGGGGGAATATATGTCATCAGCTTTTTATTGCAATTTTTACATTTCAATGTTATAAATTCCATACTATTCACCTTATATGACTAAAATGTATATAAAAGCAATTGCCCATATGATCATCATTACAACCAAGATGATTCCTAAAATTGTCATAGGTATTCGTATTTTTTCAGGATATTTAAAAATAAGAAGAATTGAAACAAATAGAAGCAGCATAACTGCAAAAAGTATGAATTTTATAATTATTATCTTCTTATATTCTATATCCAGATATGCGGTCATTCCAATAGGATATGTAAGTCCTTCTGTTTCTGACAGATATGATATTAATTCTTGTGCATTGGATTCTGATAACAGCTTTCCCAAAGCGGTTATTTCAAGACCGTTTGTGTTAATAGATTTACAGTCTGAATTGAAATTTTCTTTATACCATTTTTCAGGCGCTTTTATTATGTATGCTTCATCAGTATCCTCATTTATTCCGATATAGTAGTGATGTGTTCTTTTCATAAAAGTTAATTTGTTTATCAGTTTGCTGTTTATAGCGTGGTCAACTTCAAAAACTTCCGCTGCCATATCAATATTTATTGTGCGCATATTTTCTTTGTTTGTCATATCAAAAATTGCTGTACCAACAAGATATATAGCTATTCCAACAAAAATTAATATAGTTAAAACCTTTTCTATTAGTTCTTTCATATAAACCTCCCGCAATATTTTGTCGAAATATCTGTGTTTTACTTTGAAATTATGGGCGGATATTATCCGCCCGTAAGATTATGGAAAAATCTGAATTTCGTATCGAAATTGCGGACACGGCACAACCTGTCATTACAAATTATATCAGCATATCCGCCGAACACATAGCTAATGGCTATAGGCTAACAGCTAACGGCTCATTTAATTTTTAATTAAAGAATTATCTGATTTTAGCACCGCAGGGGATACTGTCATCAAGGAACAGCACCTTTACACCGTCGGGAGTATCAGAGGCACAAATCATACCACAGCTTTCAACACCACGGAGTTTTACAGGCTTGAGATTTGCCACAAGCTGAATTTTCTTTCCCACAAGTTCTTCGGGAGTGTAGTATTCGGCAATTCCAGAAACAACCTGTCTACCGCCCATACCATCGTCAAGCTGTAAGCAGAGAAGTTTATCTGACTTCTTCACTTTTTCAGCAGAGAGGATTTTTGCACATCTCAAATCAACCTTTGCAAAGTCGTCAATTGTGATTTCCTCTGCAAGTTCGGGAATTTCCATAGCTGTCTCGCCCTTTTCCTCTGCGGAAAGGTTAGCCTGTGCAGCCTCCATATTCTTCTGAATAATTGAGTTGAGTTCCTCAATTTCCTTGTCAACGTCAATTCTTGGGAACAGGATTGCACCCTTGCATACTGTTACATTTTCGGGGAGAACTCCGAATACTGACAGCTTATCATAAGCCACATCAGCCTCAGCTGCACCAATCTGCTTCCATACCTCAGGCATAGTTGCAGGCATAAATGGACTGAGGAGAGTTGAGATAATTCTGATACCGTCAAGGAGGTTGTAGAGAACTGATGCAAGTCGTGGCTTTGCGGACTCGTCCTTGCCCAGCTTCCAGGGCTCTGTTTCGTCGATATACTTGTTTGCACGGTCAACAGCCTTGAAGATTTCCTCCAATGCCTGCTTGATTTTTGTTTCGTCCATAGCAACTTCAACAGCTGATACAGCACCGAGAACTACACTCTTGAATTCCTCGTCAAGAGCGTCAGCCTGACGGTCAGAGGGGAGAGTTCCGCCGAAATATTTATCAGCCATTGCAACGGTACGTGAAACGAGGTTTCCGAAGCCGTTTGCAAGGTCGGAATTGATGCGGTTAATCATAATCTCGTTGGAGAAAAGGCTGTCAGCACCGAGAGCCATTTCACGGAGAATATGGTATCTGATAGCGTCGCAGCCGTAACGCTCACCGAGTACAAAGGGGTCAACTATGTTGCCGAGAGATTTGGACATCTTTACGCTTTCGCCACCCTTGCTCTGCATTGTGATATAGCCGTGAACTGCAAGGTGCTTAGGAAGGGGCAGGTCGAGAGCCATAAGCATTGCAGGCCAGATAATAGCATGAAAACGCATAATATCCTTTGCAACCATATGAACATCTGCACTCCAGTATTTATCGAAATCGTCATACTTGTCATTCATATATCCGAGAGCTGTGATGTAGTTGGAAAGTGCGTCAATCCATACATATACAACGTGCTTGTCATCAAATGAAACAGGAACGCCCCACTTGAAAGTAGTTCTTGATACGCAGAGATCCTCCAGACCGGGCTTGATGAAGTTGTTTACAAGCTCAATTGCTCTTGTTTTTGGACGGAGGTAATCAGTTTCAAGGAGAAGCTTTTCGATACGCTCTGCAAAGGGTGACATCCTGAAGAAGTATGCCTCCTCCTTGGCGAATTTTACAGGTCTGTGGCACTCAGGGCAGCAGCCGTTTTCGTCAAGCTGTGAATCTGTCCAGAAGCTTTCGCAGGGAGTGCAGTATTTACCTGAATATTCGCCCTTGTAGATGTATCCCTTGTCGTATAGAGTCTTGAAAATCTTCTGTACTGATTCAACGTGATAGTCATCAGTTGTACGGATATATCTGTCATAGGAAATATTCATATACTGCCAGAGATTCTTGAATTTGTCAACGATAACGTCAACGTATTCCTTTGGTGTAACGCCCTGTTCAGCGGCTTTCTGTTCAATTTTCAGACCATGCTCGTCTGTTCCTGTGAGGAACATTA
This sequence comes from Ruminococcus sp., assembly GCA_017558505.1. Lineage (GTDB taxonomy): Bacteria > Bacillota > Clostridia > Oscillospirales > Ruminococcaceae > Ruminococcus. Next base: position 307,943 of record JAFYUM010000006.1, read on the forward strand.
CATCATAGCCCTGCATTCGCTTGTAACGTGCAATTGAGTCGCAGGCTACTGTTGTGTAGCTGTGACCGATATGTGGATTACCCGAGGGGTAATAAATAGGTGTGGTAATGTAAAAGGGTTTCTTTGACATAAAAATCGCTCCTTTTGGAAATTTTTGCTGACGAATGAAATCAGCAATTCTATTATACCACATATTTCTCTGTTTGTCACGTGTTTTAAGAAAATTTTTTTAAAGCCGTTAGCTGTGTGGGCGGTGGAATTTTTTCTGCCGTCCGTTTTTATAATGCGTAATTCGTAATTAATTCAGAATTAGGAATTTATCCACCGTTTGATGATGGTATTCGTAGGGAAAATTATTATCCGCACAATAAAAAAGACGGCGGATAATATTCCACCGTCCATATAATTCTTAATTCTGATTTTTTACTTCTGAATTAATTACGCAGAATTCATTGAAAAGTTTCAGGGTTTCCTCAAAGCGGCTTTCATCGGTGGGACAGCCTGTGACAATGATGATATACTCCGTGGCATTTGCGTAAAACTGCGATATAAGGCAGTTTCCTGCGTTGACAGTTGAGCCTGTCTTTGTGCCGACAGCATAAGGACAATAGTATGGGTCATCTTCATGAAGAAGTCTGTTGGAGTTCTTCCAGTTGAATGTCTGACCTGTAACTGCAGTCACATCTTTTTCAGCAAGAGAGGTTATTTCACGGATTTCTTTATATTTCATGGAATGCTTTGTAAGCTTGAGCAAATCATATACCGTTGTGAGCTGCTGGTGATGATCCCAGCCGTCGGGAGTTGAAAATGTGCTGTTTGTCATTTCAAGCTCTGCAGCAAGCTCATTCATAAATCCGCAGAAATATTCAACGGCTTCATAATCTGTCATGGCACTGTTTCCTGATTCAATCCTTGCTGTATTTACGGCAATTGCATATGCTGCGTCATTTCCCGATGAAAGCAGAAGCCCTGTAAGTAAATCGTAAAGGGTGAACTGCTGCCCCGGTGCGATATAACACATACTGGAATAGGGACTTACAAGTGCCTGTTCAGTTCCTACCGTAAATATTGTATCGGTAGGGATATATTTCAGAGCGACGCAGGCTGTCATAATCTTTGTCATACTTGCAGGGGATACAGATTCATGAAGATTGTCGCTGAAGATTATATTGTCGTTCTTCGGAGCGTATACCGCAGCCGATTTATAGTATCTTACAGGTGGTTCAGTTGGAGTTTCAGTTACAACCGTTGTAGATGCGGCTGTTGTTGTGGTCTGTGCAGTTGTTGTAGTTGTTGTAGCTGCCGTTGTTGTTTCGGCGGTTTTCTGTTTGGTTTTGCTATAAATATAGTTTGGTATAATGCCATAATATGGCTTTTTTTCTTTATTTTCAGATTTTTTGCTGCAACCTGTAAGAATTACAAGAAAGCAGGCGGCTATAATCAATAATTTTTTTTGCATTGGATCACTCCTAAAAAATGCTCGTATACATGTAGTATACACTAAAAAACCAAAAAAGTCAATTATAACATATTTATATAAATAGGTGATACTTGAAACAATTGATTTGTTCACAAATTGTTTGCAATTCAAAAGTGTCCGTAACGGTTGCAAAATTGACGAAAATATGCTATAATCAGCTTATATATTGTATTTTACGGAACCACTTTGCTTATATATAAGGCAACACCACAAAAAGCACGCCTGATGGCTTTGCACGAAATCTGCTTGCATATTTCCGGCCATCTTCCGTACAAACTCTGTGCGGCAGTGCCATAAGGGCACCTCTGAATAATTCCCTCACGGCAAACTTTCTATGGCAAATATCATTTACGGAATTACGTTCGTGTTCCGGTTTTGGAGGTACCAATAAATAATCGTATGATAACAATAAAGCGGATATCGAATATTGTATCTGCGTTAAGAAAAGGATGTAAATGATGAAAAGAAAGTTAGCTGTGATATTATCCGCACTGATTCTTGCAGCTGTGGCTACTTTCAGTGGAAATCTTATTCCCGAAAAATCCGGTAATACGGAAATCCTTTCCTCGGAAGAACAAGAAGGGGATACTGAAAAGCCTGCTGATGACGCAGAGAAAACGGATGTTCCTGTTGAAATTCCCACAGAGCCGCCTACAGAAGCCCCTACGGAGCATATAAGTCCTGTTGAGACAGTTACTGCTGAACTTGGAATACAGCAGAACATAAATGTTTATATAGGCAGGGAGCATGGCAGTAATACGGTAAATATTCCTCTTGCGGATTTTATTCGTGAGGGTGACAGAATTAAGTCCTTTATTTTTACAATTTATTCCTCTGACGGTTATGATATTGGACAGTTCAAGGGCGGCTGCGGTGTCGATGTAAGCGAAGGCTGTCCCGATGCCAACAGCGAAAACTGGTATCAGACTCCCGATTTTTACGCACCTACAGAGGGTACATACGGCGAAATCACGTGGAATGTTCCCGATGATGTTTCCGATTACATAACCCCTGAGGGAAATGTTATGTTCGGCTACTGGTGGGGCGGTGCTTCTGGTTTGCGTGTGGAAAATGTTGTGTGCAATATTACCCGTACAGCGGATATTCCCTGTGACGGCACAGTTGATATTGAGGTTAATAAAAGTGTAAACTTCAATGCTGAAGATAATACAATACATGTTCCACATGATATACTTCCTGAAGGTGCAATTCCTCAGTCTGTGACTTATAAGATAAGTTCGGGCGGCGGATTCGGCAAGTTTACCGGAGCTTTCGGCTACAGCTCATCAAAGGGAGAATACATGTCGGGTGATGTGTCAGAATTTACAGACAGCTCTGATATTTCTCTTACCTGGATTATCGAACCCCAGGCAAAAAATTATTTTTCAGAGGACGGTGAACTCATTTTGGGTTACTGGTGGAGTGAACAGGCAGAGGCAACTCTCGATTCAGTTGAAATAAAATATAGTCTTGGAGGTTCCACAGGGGCGGCATCTGCTGTCAGGGCGGAGAAACCGCAGAACAGTGTGCAGTCGCAATCATACGGATTCCGCAGCTCCGAGGAAATTGTAAAAGATATAAAAGTTGGCTGGAATCTTGGAAACAGCCTTGAATCATATAATACTGATAAAAAAGGTCTTGCTACGGAAATGGCATGGGGTAACCCGAAGGTTACTGAGGAGCTTGTTAAATCCGTAAAAAATGCCGGCTTTAATGCTATCCGTGTACCTGTAACATGGGGCGAACATATGGACGGCGATATTATTCAGCAGGAATGGCTCGGACGAGTAAAAGAGGTTGTGGATTATGTCTACGACAACGATATGTATGTCATTATAAATATGCACCATGATGACTATATCTGGTTCAATCCCACTGAAGCCGAGTACTCGGGTGACAGTGCAAAATTCAAGAAAATATGGGCACAGATTGCTGATTATTTCAAGGATTACGGCGACAGGCTCATATTTGAGGGAATGAACGAGGCAAGAACTATCGGAAGCGTCAACGAGTGGATGGGCGGAACTGCCGCAGAACGTGCGATTGTCAATAAGTATGTTCAGGATTTTGTTGACGTAATCCGTGCCAGCGGCGGCAAAAATACTGAAAGAAGCCTTATTATTTCCGCATATGGTGCCTGTGCCGAGGAAGTTGCAATGAATGATGTTATTGTTCCCGATGACAAAAATCTCATTGTGTCAATACATTATTACGCTCCATGGAGATTTGCGTCAGGTGAAACGACTTCTTTCGGACAATCTGAAAAAACAGAGCTTTCCCGAAAATTTGATTCTATGAAGAACAAGTTTATCGACAAGGGAACTCCACTGATTATTGCTGAATTTGGCTGTGTCGGAATTGCCGATGATACCACAAGAAGTGAATATTACAGCTATTATATCTCCACGGCAAAGGAAAGAGGAATCAAATGCTTTGTCTGGGATAACAATATATTTGGTGGGGATGAAGGCTATGGCATTCTGAACCGTACATCAATGAAGTGGAATGATACACTCCTTGCTGGCATTATTTCCGGAGCAAAATGATAATTTTGATGCACCGCACATATGTGCGGTGTTTATTTTATGGCTATTTCCCGTTGTTCGCAGATATCTCCTTGTAATTTATAGGTGACGGTGAGAATTAATTCTTCATCCGTTGCCTTTTCTTTTATATCACGGCTGATTATTTCACATTCATTCAGGAAATTCTTCTCATACAGATATATTTTCTCCATAAGTTCAGCTTTAAGTTCTTCTGGGGATAAAGTTGCAGATGTACGGCTTAATTCTATGTATTCCGTGGTTTTTATCCCGATAGGCAACTGTTTTCCGAATACGTAAAGATTATTTTCGTAATTTGAATTTTCGGAATATTCATAACGATTTCTGCCGAAATAAAGTGGTATATCCAGACTGAACAATTTCAGTGAGCGTCTTTTTTCGGTTTTTCCCGTATGCTGTAGTTTTTCATTTGTAAAACTGTCTCTGAATTCGACCGTTTCGCTGTATTTCCCGATTATTTCACCCATAGCGTGATGAAGTGTAATTCTGCCGTTGTTATCGGTGGTTATGCCGTTTATCAGCATATCTCCGGGAAAAACGTAATCTCCTATAATGTGCATCAGCTGACCGTCACGGACGAGAACGCTTACAATTTCTGCCTCACGGGCGGCAACCACGTTGCAAGGGATACGTTCCACAAGCATATCGGGCTTATCTACAATTTCAGTGACCTCTACCACAAGCCGATGACCGGTGCGGTGCATTCCAGCCCATGCGATTTTATCAATCATCAGGCGGAGCTGATTTTCGCTCCATACATAGTTTATCTGACCGAAATTCGTACCTTCCTCAATGCCGATTTCAGCCAGCGCTATAAGTATAGATGTGTCGCTGACAGTTTCATTTCCCTGTATGTCAATTGTAACGATGACTCCCGAAAAATAGAGAGATGCACCAAGAACAAGAATTAATCCCAGAATAAGACCAAATCTGCCCTTACGGCGGCGGATTTGTTCCGACAGGGTTGCATATTCAAAGTGGGTGAGGGTTAAATCCATATCCTCCGCAATTTCCTGCACATCTGCAAGACTGCTGTGATAAATTTCCGCAGATAGTGTACCTCCCTTGACATATTGGCGGAAAATGGCTATTTTTCGCTGATGCAGAGTATTTATAAAGCCGTAGAGATTTTTTCCCTCTGCATTGATTTTAATACATCCACGTATCTGGTTTTTCATCTGCGGCTCCTTTCTGCAAGCTCAATCTGTGAGATTTTGCCACGGATTACAAGACCGCCTGTTTTATAGTCAAAGGCTCGCAGGTCATTTCCCCAGATATGAATGAGCAGTTTTCCACAGGCGAGGGACATCAATACATCACTGCATTCCTCTATTCTTCGGCAATTTTCAACTATAAGCTCCCGATTTCCTGCAATGTGTATGCCTGCTTCTTCAAAGAATGCGGCATTGAATTTGTCTGTTAATTTATTAAACATTGTCAACCTCCGAATAATCGTTTACGTTTAATAATATGATTAATCGGGTGATGTTATGAAAACTGCAAAAAAAATACTCACAGCTTTATTTGCTGTAAGTTTCTGTCTGTTTTGTCTTTTTTATCCGGTTCAGGTCAAATCTGCGGTAGGGGAGGGGATAAACCGCTGTATTACGATAATTATACCCTCCCTATATGCTATGATGGCGGCTTCTGCTCTATTGCTGAAAAGCGGAGTGTTATCAACAGCCGGACGATGGATTTCTCCTGTTACACAGCGGATTTTCGGCTTGAACGGAGAGTGCGGTGCGGTGTTCCTTTTCTCCCTTGTATCGGGATATCCCGTTGGTGCAAAGCTGATTTACTCTATGTATGCAGAGGGCAGATTACCGAAGAAAACAGCTGAAATAATGTCTGGGATTTGTTTTGGCTCGGGTGCGGCATTTATATTCGGCTGTGTTGCCGCCACATCTGAAATCGGGATGTGTGTACTTGTTTCAAATCTTGCGGCTGAAATAATTATGGCGGTTGCTTTATCGGCGTATTTCAGAAAACATTCTATATCTGAAAATGTACGTAATACAGCCGTTTCAGCGGATATACTGACAAATTCCGTAGCTTCTTCGGGCAGGGCGCTGGGGGATATGTGTCTGTGTGTCGTAATATTTGCTGTATTTGCAGAAATGGCGGAATATTGCGGTTTATCTTTGCTTTTCAAGGGGAATATATATGAAGCAGTGCTTGATATAACAGCAATATCTGAAATATCGGTGGATATTCCAACGACAGCGGCACTTATTTCCTTTGGGGGAGTGTGCGTGCTGTTTCAGATTTCGGCTATATTCCGTGGAGAATTATCGATTGTGCCACTTGTTGTTATGCGGATTTGTGCGGCATTTCTTACCTATCTGATATGTGGGATATTACAGCCGTTTTTTATATCGGGAACTGTTGACGTATTTGCTTCGGGACAGCAGCTTTACCGTGAAAGCTCTCCTGTGCCGTCGGTTATGCTTATTTTAATGACTGGTGCTGTGATTGCGGAAATGGCGAAAATACGCAAAGAAATGCCTGCGGAATAATCGCAGGCATTTCTTTATTTTTCCTGAAAAACAGCGAAAACTTTCATACACTCGTCGCAGTAGTAACCCTCACCGTAGAGTTTGAGATTGACCACGCCTTTTTTTATAAATTTTCCCTGCTGGTCATCGGGACTCCATGACAAAAGTGTGGTAAGCTGAGTAAGGCTGCCCATATCCTGAGCCTCAATTACTCCCTTTGGACATTCTTTTCCACATTCTGGACATTTCATTTTAAAATCCTCCTTATCCTATATCGTGCAGTTGTCTGCATAAATATTATATCATATTCAGTTTATTTTGTCAACAAATTTTTCCTCAGATAAACCATATCAGTAAGAAGAACTCCACATTCGCATTTTACCCCGTCATCGTCAAGGACATACATTGTTCCACTGTCAATGTAGCGGTCAATCATATCCTCCTGCTCATAAGCTAACAGCAAAAGTGAAAGATATTGCTTTTTGTTTTTGGTAATTTCACGGAAATTCATAGTTATGCCCTACTTTTCTATCTGCTCATACAGAATTTCAAAAACTTCATTACTTTCGCAGGGAACATCAGGTTCAACAAGATTTACGGGATTATTTTCATCAGGACGGAAAAATTCCTTCGTGGATATTGACATAAAGAGCTGTGAATTAGGCAGTTTAAAAATCGATACATCACCATAGCTCTTAGGTGTATTTCCCGGTGCTTCACCGATAATTGTACCCATATTATTATCTTTGAAAAAGAGAGGAAACAGCATTGCAGAGCTGAATGAAGCGCTTGAAGTGAGAAGATATACCTTACCGTCAAAAGTTAAATCTGTGTATTTTTCATTTTCTGTTGTGTTATTCTTAAAAGGGATTTTAAAACAACCCAATCTCCATATATGTTTAGTAGATTTCCATTCGTCAACAGGCAGATAACGTATAAATTCATTGGCAACGAGAGAACTTCCGCCGCCATTATAACGCAAATCTACTGCAATATTGCGGATATTCAGCTTTTTAACCTGTTCAAACATTTCTTTAACGCAGGATATGTATTCATCATTGTATCTACAACTTGTGAGTGTTAGAATTGCAAGGCTTTTATCCTCGTCAATCTCATAATAGACAAAAGGTGTTTCATCGTTGTTATTCTGTGGAATATCGTTATATTTCACATATTCGTCATAAGGGAGAAAATCTGCGGTAAAATATGTGACATCTTCTTTTGTGCCGTCGGAAGTTTCATAAGTAAAGGTTATTCCCTCATCTGCGTCAAATCCCAGATACTTCAATCCGCTTAAATTACTTATATCGCTGCTGAATAAAACACGCTGATAGCTTTCGACCTCAAAGCTGTAAAAATCCTGTTTTTGTCTGCAAAGTTCCGCAGTGTCAATGCCGTTAATAGCAACAATTATTTCACCATTATTTATATGAGTATATAAATCTTTTGGAAACAACTGATTTTCTGCAATGTGTTTTACATAAGTATGCCCGTCATGAAATGCTGAAAATATGTATTCAATTTTCTGGCAGAGGTCGCAGACAGTTATTGTTTCGGCAGATTTAATCTCATTGAGTACCTGTTCATACCTCTGGTTTATTTCATCGGGCAATCCGTTATAGCAGGCAGGATGCAGTTTTTTCAGATAATGCATAGCGTAATCAAGGTCTTTTAAAGCTTCCTTTTGGGTAAGTTCAGTATCAATATCCTTTGAAATCCGATTGGCATTGCTTTGCATACTTATGCTGTTCCAATATGGGTTACAGTAGTTGCCAAACAAGCCAGCACACATTACTATGACAGTAAGCACAGTGAAAAGCACTTTTTTTATTGTTTTGCTTGTGTTTTTCAGCATCAGAATAAACATTACAGCCAGCAAACAGCAGAAAATAATTGTCAGATAGTCGGAAATGTTGCAAATAAACAGGCTTATGGGTATAATTCCGATTGGCAGAATACAAGCGAGAATGTAAATTATTACGTGATATTTTTTATTGTTTTTCATTTTGTTCCTCCGAGTTGAATTACTGTAAAAATTATATCATAGTAAGCGGCTTTTGTCAACAAAAAAGGCTGCTCCAAACGGAACAGCCTTTGAAATGTTAAGTAAAAAATTACTTGATTTCGATTGTAGCACCAGCAGCCTCGAACTTTTCCTTAAGCTCGTTAGCCTCTGCCTCTGAAACGCCTTCCTTGATAGCCTTAGGAGCAGACTCAACTACTTCCTTAGCTTCCTTAAGACCAAGACCGAGGATTTCCTTAGCAGCCTTGATAACAGCCATCTTAGCGTCACCGAAGGAAGCAAGGATTACGTCGAACTCTGTCTTAGCGTCAGCAGCAGCACCTGCACCGCCAGCAGCGGGAGCAGCAGCAACCATTGCTGTTACACCGAATTCCTCCTGAATTGCCTCTACGAGCTCAGCAAGCTCAAGAACGGAAAGAGTCTTGATTTCTTCTACAAAATTTGTGATCTTCTCTGAAGCCATGATAATAATCTCCTTTATAATTATTTGCCATATATGGCGATAGTATTAAGCTGACAACTTAGATAAACAAGTGAAATCAGGCAGCTTCTTCTGACTTCTTGTCTGCAACTGCCTTGAGGGTAGCTGCGAGTTTCTGCATTGGACCCTGGAGAGAGCCAACGAGCTGTGCGAGCAGAACGTCCTTTGAAGGAATCTTGGAAAGAGCAACAACTCCTGCCTGATCGTAAATTTCACCTTCAACGTAACCTGCCTTGAGATTGAACTTTGCGTCGCCAGCCTTCTCAGCGAATTTACCGAGAATACGTGCGGGAGCAGTCTGGTCGTCGTTTGAGAGAGCGATAGCTGTTGTTCCGTTAAGAACCTCCTCGAATCCCTCAATACCGCAATTCTGGAATGCACGGAGGAGCAGAGTGTTCTTCTCTACGAAGTAGTTAACTCCTGCCTCACGAAGCTCCTTTCTGAGCTTTGTGTCTTCCTCAACGGTGATGCCCTTGTAGTCAACGAGAACGCCTGATACGGAGTTCTTGATGAGGTCTGTGAGCTGTTCAACCTTAGCCTTCTTGGCTTCGAGAACTGCATTGCTTGGCATTGTATATTCACCTCCGAAATATTTGTTATCGTATTCGGAGCAATAAAAAAATCCTTTGCCGACAGCTCGGAAAAGGACAATGATAATTCTTATCACTTGCACTCCTCGGCGGGACTTACGGGCTTTCGCCTTGCCAGCTGTCTTTAGAATACGATATTTGCTGAAATCAGCTTTTATATTATATCACACATTTCACAGCTTGTCAACCCCTTTTTTGAAATTTTTTCGGATTTTTTTAAAATCCCTTGCTATTTAAGCGGAATCGTGTTATAATTACATTTATAATGATTACTACGAGGTGATATTATGAAGCTTCTCGCCATTGACGGAAATAGCATTCTCAACCGTGCATTTTACGGTATAAAGCTGCTTTCCAATAAAAAAGGTGTTTTCACCAATGCCATTTTCGGCTTTATGAATATATATCTTAAAAATTTTAATGACGTTCAGCCTGACTCTGTTGCGGTTGCATTTGACCTGAAATCGCCCACTTTCCGCCATAAAAAAGTGGAGTCTTACAAGGCGAACCGCAAGGGAATGCCGCCCGAACTGGCACAGCAGCTTCCTCTTATGAAGGAATTGCTGACGCTTATGGGCATTAAGGTTGTGGAGTGCGAGGGTTTTGAGGCTGACGACATTCTTGGAACTTTGTCGAAAAGCTGTACCGACTGCGGCTGTGAATGTTACGTCCTCACAGGGGACAGGGATAGCTTGCAGCTCATTGATGAAAATGTCACCGTTCTCCTTGCGACCAACAAGGAAACCGTTCACTACACTCCTGCCCGATTTGTGGAGGATTACGGCTTTGAGCCTATCCGCCTTATTGATCTGAAAGCACTTATGGGAGACAGTTCCGACAATATCAAGGGAGTTGCGGGAATTGGCGAAAAAACGGCGACTTCTCTTATTAAAGAGTACGGCACGATTGAAAATCTCTATGAAAATTATGCGGAGTCCAACCTTACAAAGGGAGTTAAGACTAAGCTTGAAAATGGCGAAGAATCGGCAAAAGAGAGCAAATGGCTTGCTACCATTGTCCGTGATGCGCCTGTGGAAAAATGCCTTGATTTTTATAAAATCGGGGAGGCTGACAAGGCTGAATTGAGCCGTTTTCTCACAGAACTGGAGATGTACAAGCTGCTGGATAAGCTTGAAATTTCTGCCACCGCTGCGGAGAAATCCATTGAAAAGCCCGTGGAGAAATATGTTCCTGTAGAGCTTTCTTTCGGGGAACTGACAGCTGAAATAATCGACAAATTTGTGTCAACAGCCTATTTGTTTGACGGCGAAAAGCTGACAATTCTTGATGATACAACGGTTTACCAAACAAATTCTGAGGAACTGATACTTCAATTTTTGGCTTCGGACTGCGAAAAAATCACAATGTCAGCCAAGTCGCACTACCGCTGGGTAATGGTACGTGGCGGAAATCTCCGTAACCTTAAAACTGACGGGGAAATCTGTGGATATCTGTTGAATACTTCCGCATCCGACTACACAACGGAAAAGCTGTGTGGTGAGTATGGTGTACACTACTGCACTGAAAATGGTGATTTTGCTGAATTAGCGTCGCTTCCACGGCTTATTTCAAAGCTCCGTGAAGCTGTTTATGCCGAGGGAATGATCAGCCTTTTGGACAACATTGAGATGCCCCTTTGCGAGGTGCTTGCTTCAATGGAGCATAACGGTATAAGGATTACGCAGGATGGTGTACGTGATTTCGGAAAATATCTCACTGAAATGATTGAGGAAACACAGCAGCTTATATATGACGAAGTAGGTCATGAGTTTAATATTTCCTCCCCGAAGCAGTTGGGAGTTGTCCTTTTCGAGGAAATGGGACTGCCCGCGAAGAAGAAAACAAAAAGCGGATATTCCACAAGTGCGGAGGTTTTAGAGGAACTGCGTAATTTCTGTCCTCTTGTGGATAATGTGCTGAAATACAGGCAATACACCAAGCTTAATTCAACTTATGTAACGGGACTTCTTGAAAAAGTTGCCGATGACGGAAGAATTCACACCTTGTTCAGGCAGACTGAAACCCGAACAGGCAGAATTTCCTCTACTGAACCGAATTTGCAGAATATTCCCGTTCGTACAGAGCTGGGTGCTGAAATGCGTAAATTCTTTATTGCAGACAGCGGAAAAGTGCTTATTGACGCCGATTACAGCCAGATTGAACTGCGTGTTATGGCACATCTGTGCGGCGATGAAAATATGATTTCCGCCTTTACATCGGGGGAGGATATTCACACTTCCACGGCTTCACAGGTGTTTGATATGCCTGCGATTATGGTTACTTCTGAGATGAGAAGTGCCGCCAAAGCCGTGAATTTCGGCATTATCTATGGTATGGGACCATTCTCCCTGTCAAAGGATATCGGCACATCTGTGGCACAGGCAAAGAAGTATATTTCGGACTATCTTGCTAAATATCCGAAGGTACAGCAATTTATGGACGATACCGTTGACAATGCCATGAAAACAGGTGTTGTAACGACTATGTTCGGGCGAAAAAGACTCATTCCCGAACTTCTTTCTTCCAACAAAATGTTACAGGCGGCAGGCAAGAGAATTGCCATGAATACACCTGTTCAGGGTACGGCAGCTGATCTTATAAAAATAGCCATGATTAACGTGTATCGCCGTTTAAAGGCTGAAAATCTCAATGCGGAACTTATATTGCAGGTACACGACGAACTTATTATTGAAGCCGATGTTTCCTGTGCTGACCGCTGTGCAGAGCTTCTCAAAGAGGAAATGCTTAATGTCTGTGAGATGAAAGCGCCGCTTGCTGTTGATGTTCATACAGGTGACAGCTGGTATGATGCGAAAGGTTGATAATCTGTACTATATTGTTATAGTTTTTGAGGTGGTACAATGGAAATAATCCGTGCCGATAAAAATACCGAAAGGCATATTTTTGAAAGTCTTTCCGTCCTCGATAAATTATGTGTAGGGGCGGACGGCTGGTCTGCTGACTCTTTTAAATCCGAGGCGGAAAAGGATAATGGAATTGTGCTGTATACTGTTGAAAATGGCGGTATTACAGGACTTATCTGCGGATTTTTTGCCGCCGATGAGGCTGAGATAACAAGCGTTGCCGTTTCGCCCCGGCACAGGCGAAGGGGTATTGCCGCAAAGCTTATGGAGGAATATCTCTACAAGTTGCCTGAAGCTACCAACAGCATATTTCTTGAGGTGCGGGAGTCAAATTCCGCCGCAATTGGGTTATATGAAAAATTCGGATTTGAGAAAATATCCATAAGGAAAAAATTTTATAGTTTTCCTGACGAAAATGCAGTTGTGATGCAAAAAATAATGAATAAAGAAGGCTGAAAATGTTAATTTTAGGAATTGAAAGCTCCTGTGACGAAACCGCCGCAAGTGTTTGTGAGGATTTCAGAAATATCCGTTCTTCGGTGATTTCAACACAGATTGAGGAGCATAAAAAATATGGCGGAGTAGTGCCTGAAATCGCCTCCCGCCGCCATTGCGAGAACATTCTCGAAGTTACAAAACAGGCTTTGCGTGACGCTGATGTTACCCTTGCCGATCTTGACGGAATTGCCGTGACATACGCTCCGGGGCTTATCGGGGCGCTGCTTGTAGGCGTGAATTTTGCCAAATCTCTGGCGTTTTCCGCCGAAAAGAGGCTTATTCCTGTTCACCACATTTCGGGGCATATTGCCGCAAATTACATTTGCCACGAGAAGCTTGAACCTCCTTATCTCTGTATTGTAGCAAGCGGTGCTCACAGCCACCTTATTGAAGTTCTGAGCTATACTGAGTTCCGTGTTATCGGCAGAACCCGTGATGATGCTGCGGGGGAGTGCTTTGATAAATGTGCAAGAGCAATGGGATTTCCCTATCCCGGTGGAGTTCATATTGACAGACACGCACAAGATGGTGATGCATCGGCATTTAAGCTGCCACATCCTGTAGTTGCGGGAAATGAGTTTGATTTCAGTTTTTCGGGACTGAAAACTGCTGTTATAAATATGCTTCACCGTGCCGACCAGAAAGGCGAGTTAATCGACAAAAATGATTTATCGGCAAGTATTCAGCAGACGATTTCAGAAATCATCACTGAAAAAACTATGGGAGCGGCTGAACAGTACGGCTATAAAAAAATCGCCCTTGCAGGCGGTGTTTCAGCAAATTCAGGAGTCCGTGCGGCTCTTGTAAAGGCTTGCGGAGAACGTGGTTTTGAGTTCTATATGCCCGAAATAAGTCTTTGTGGAGATAATGCTGCAATGATTGCCTGTCAGGGAAGCTATAATTTTGCGGCTGGTATTATTGCTGATGAAAGCCTTAATGCAGTTGCAACAATGCCCATTGATTCCATAAAATTTTAACCTAATAGGAGAACCAAAATGAAAAGAATTTTATCGTCGCTTACAGCACTTTCGTTTACTATCTGTCTTTGTTCATGTACGGAAAATACTACTCCTGAAAGCTCCTCGTCAAGAGTCAGCAAAGCACCTATAGATGAGGAGATACTGGGTACATGGATGAATGATTTAAGTGGCTACAGATTCGGAGATAACCGCAAGGTGAGTCTGATTATTGATTTTTCGCAGAATGCACATTTTACTGAAAATGGCGAATTTCAGACAATGAATGCCCTTATACCGAAAGAGAATATAAGTTACGACGGAAAAAAGGTTTATATTACAAATACAGCCTACAGTGAAGAATATCAGCAGGATCTTACTTCCGTTCTGATTGATATGGATCGTCTTGACGAGCCTAATCCTGATAGCATTGACGGACGTTATCACATTTATGGCGGTGTTGCAACAGATGTTCTTGCAGAGCAGCTTGGTATTCCACCGGAGAAATTTGATTTTGAGGGTGTAGTTGATGGAGAAAAGTTCACTATTTATATGATTGACTGTTTTGATTATGAGACTATTGACGGTACAGTTGATATTTTCGGTGAACTTGTAGCAACTTATCTTACGGGAAGCAGCGAACCTATGTCATATGATTACACTATTGAATATGATGCGTTGAGTATGACAATCAACAATATTGAAAACGCTCCTATCGAGGTTTATTTTAAGACAAAGGAAGAATAAATGTTGATTTTCTTATGTGTTTTGTCGGAAAATTCAACTTGAAATCCTTGAAACATTAAGGAGATATTGTCAATGAAAGAGTATTATGCGTCAATTTTACCGGAAGAATTTTTAATGGAAAAAGTAAATACAGATAAGAAAATAGGCTGTACATTGGAAAATCTTTCGCTGCTAAACGATGATGAATATAATTCACTGTATGCCTTTTTTATGTATGAGGGGTGTGCTTCAAACTTTGTATGGAGATATACAGGCTCCTGTTATCTGATGCTGCTTCGCGAAAGAGATTCTGTACGTTTCAGAAATAATTTCTCATCGGCTTTTTTTAAGGCATACGGTTCTTGTGATAATCCTGAATTTTCGGAGGATTACACCGATTTGCAGGGATTGCTGATTGCTTGTGATTTTGACGTTTACAAGCAGCTGTTAAAACTTGCCATTAATTCATCTGATGAAGAAATAAAACAAGATGCGGCAGAGTGTATGAATGATTCTTTTGATGATTACAAAGAAACATTATTTGTCAAAGCGATTTCAGAGGAATATTCTGAATTTAAAAGAAAATTGTATGAACTGAAAAAACTACAGAACAGCACAGAAACTCAATAATGATATTTATAGCAAATGGCTTAATATGGTATTTTAATCCTTGGGATTGTTCGAAGAACTGGCTGTAATTCTGGACGGTGTGCCGCTGTGGTGCAATATAATGAACTTACAAGAGAACTGATTGAGTTGAATCCAAACAAAGATTTCACATTAATTGATTAAAAAACAAATTGCAGTTGATTTCTCCTTCCTTGATAAATTATCTTTCTGTCGTCGTCTTTGCTGCAATGTTTAATTGGCGGAGCAATACGAAAACGAGGAATAATTTTTGAAGCCATATAAACAAGCAGGTGATTAAATGTCTTATGATTTTGAATTCGGACAATCAGCTGTCAGAGAATATAATGACTTTTGCATAAATCCACATATACCGTTATTTATGCAGCTTGATAACTTGAAAGAGGATTTGATTCAGGTTGAATATTAATCAGGGCATATACCGGACATAGGGTGGTATCCTGAATTCAGATTAAAAGGTAAAATATGCGTTGTAAAGTCCGATGAAATAATATATGAAAAATGCACCGGAAACATCAAGAAGCTGAAACAACTTACAGAAGAAGCTGTAAGAATAATTTCAGATTCAAATGGGTTGAAATAAATTAACGGCTGATTGCAAAATCAGCCGTTATTTTTTCTTTTTTCACGAAGTATTCTGAAAAATTCCGTAAGCTTTCCTGAACATTCATGCTCCGAAATCCCGCCGTATACATTGGGTTTGTGATTGTATGGCAGACTGAACATCTTCTGCACGGATTCCGCAGAGCCGCTTTTGTAATCGTATGCTCCGAAATAGACATCGTCTATCCGAGAGTTAATTATTGCGCCGCAGCACATTGGGCATGGTTCAAGGGTAACATAAATTGCACAATCGGGAAGCCGCCAGCCACCAAGCGTTTTACATGCTTCATCAATGGCGAAAAGTTCAGCATGAGCGAGAGCATTTTTGTCGGATTCCCGGCGATTTCGTCCCTCACCGATAATTTCTCCCGTGGATTTTTTTACCACAACCGCACCGACAGGAACTTCACCTTCGTTGAAAGCTTCCTGTGCAAGCTCCAGAGCACGTTCCATATAATCCATTATTTGAATGCCTCCATGATTGCACACAGAATGCAGAGCAGTGCAACAGCAGAAAACGGAAATGTTTTTGAAGCATGTACCATACGCTGTTGAAATGACATTTCTGCATTATATCGTGCAAGCTTTAAGGGATGTTTTTTTAGTGCTATACGGAAATAAATAAGACCGATTGTTCCTGCAATAACAATTGCTGCCATAAAACCGTTGCGCTTCAGAGGCATAGTGCCTGATGTGTCGGTTTCAATGAGTACAATTGTAAGCTGGTACATCTTGAAAATGATATTTACTGCAATTGCGGTAAATATTGAACCGCTTGTAAGCATTCCGCAGCATCCCACAAGAGTTATAATGAAAATTGCAGGCATATAGCGGAAATCCTGTGTAAGCACAGCTGCTGTAAAGGCAGTGATAAGCATTGCGAAAGTATCTCCGAACTGCCGCAGAACCGTAAAGGCAGCACCGCAGAAAAACAGCTGGGAAATAATCGGTATAACCAGAACGTCAAATATGGTATATGCTACAAATTCGCCCTGATTCCATATGGAAACATCCATATTTTCGGAGCCGAAAAATGATAGCACCTCTCGATTTTCGTTTGAGAAAGCGGATGGAAGTGTAGTGACAACGCTGAACACAAAGGCGGCCGAAATTGCCCCCACAAGAGCCGAAGGTTTATTCATACTGCTCATTACTGCGGCTTTTTTCGGCATTTTGAATTTGTGGTGGAGGTAAAACATTGGTATAACAATTCTCATTGTGTTCAGCACAATGAGTACTATGGCTACCTCGTGACAGCCTCCGCTTAATGTTTTTGTCATAAAGCTTGCGTGAATGTTAAAACCAAGACGTTCAAGGATGAGTAGTATAATTCTTGAAATTACGTCCTCGAAAACAATCCACATAAGTATAGCATTGCCGAGAGTGTGGAATATATTCGTAAGCACTTTTTTTTCAGCGTTGGAGCAGGATTTTTCCACAAATCCTCTGCCGTCCACGTAAACACGTTCACGCTGATCCTTTTTGAAATTGAATGAATATACGTTGTCTTTGTTTTTTCTCCATTCACGGAAATTTTCGTTATATTTTTCGTTCTGAGTTGAGTAGTCGAATTCTTCAATAACATCAATGATATTTTTTTCTTTTACATTGCTGTTCATCAAGTCAACTCCCCCTTTTTTGGAAACTTGATAAATAATAACAATACCCCCAGAAATGCACAATAACCCTATTATGTTATTTTAACATATTTTGATAGGTAGAATGTTATAATTTGTATAACTGGAAATTAATTTTTTATTAATTGATAATAATTATAAATATAATATTTTTCCCCATTTTCTCTTGACATACAGCGAAAAATGTGCTATTATAGCATTGTTGTATTGTATCTTCTTCGGAAGAATAATAACAAGGAGGAAAATTTAATATGAACAAAAATTTCAACACTAAGCAATTGGTATTGCTTGGACTTCTGACGGCTCTCGTAGTGGTGCTTACCAATTTCAATGTGCCTGTCGGAGCTCTGAAAATATCAATGACGGTCATTCCCGTTGCTATTGCTGCTATTGCTCTCGGACCTGTAGGCGGTGCTGTCATAGGAGCCGTATGGGGCGTGTGCAGTTTTCTCCAGTGTTTCGGATTGCTCGGTGGAAGTGATATGGGTATATTTACTGCTCAAATCAGCCCTGTACTCTCTTTCATTCAGCGTTTTGTCCCTCGTGTTCTTGAGGGCTTCTTTGCAGGCTGGATATTCAGATTTGTTTCAAAGATAACACATTCGAAGATTTCTTGCTTTATTACAGGCTTTGCAACTGCGTTTCTGAATACGGTTTTATTTATGAGCGCACTTGTACTTCTCTTTGGTAATAATCAGGAGTTCGTTGATACATATATGGGCAATAAAACTGGAATTGCATTTATTATCGGTTCTATTGGCGTTAATGCAGTAGTTGAAATGATTGCGGCTACTCTCGTTGCAGGTTCTGTAGGCTTTGCGCTTATTCAGGCTAAGCTTATCAGTGTTCCTGAAAAAAAGAAAAAATCTGCAATCGCTTAATATACAATACAATACAACACAGCCTCCCGATTATTTTCGGGAGGTTTTTTGCGGTTTGCTAAAGGACAATGTATTGACAAAGTACCATTAATTTGATATAATTTTTATATAAGGGGGTGTGGATATGGGATTAGGCGGATTTTTACAGATATTGCTGGTTTTAGCTGCTATCATTGTTTTATTGACTTTTAAAGGCACAAGAAAAGCTATGTTAAAAATTCTGTTGGGATTATTAGTTACAGCAGGGATTATTGCTGTCTTTATCCTTGTTGGTATGCGGTTTTTCGGGGATAATGTTGTGATTTTCACTATATTATCGTGTTTGAGTTCAATCACAGGAGTTATGTTCGGCATTTCCTTGAAAGAGTTTTTGCGGATAATGCAGATTAAGAGAAACGGCTGTATTGCGGCAGGTGAAATTTTTGATACAGGTTATGGCAGGGGAATATGCTATAAAATCAGATACCGTGTAAACAATCAGGAATTTGTTTTCACCGCCAACAGATTGTCACAAGGAGAAAAATTGAAAGTGGGCGACAGCGTAACTGTTATTTATTCGCCGCAGAACCATCGTGACGCCTATATGAAAAAGAATGATTCAGTTGCCGCAATTGCTCTGATGATTGGTTCGGCATTTCTGTTAATTGGTGCAATTGCTGTGGAATGTTATGTTTTAAGGGTGGCATAAATTTTCGATCCCGTAGATTTTTTCATGGAATTTTAGTCTGTATAAAAAAGTGGTTTGTATAACGGACATGGCACAACATGTCCTTACGAATTGGTTTTATATCGTTTTTTGTGTAGAGGCGGATATTATCCACCCACAATTTTTGAACGAAATTCAGTTTTTTCAACCTCCCGATTATTTTCGGGAGGTTTTTTGGCATTTCAGTAACTGAAACAGGCCGGTTATGTAACAGGCTATTGAAAAATCCAGCGTATTGTGGTAAAATGAGGTCAAAGAGGTGATACCGTGAAAATTATTATCAATACCAATGAAAAACTTTCGGATATGGAAATTATAATAAATGCTCCTAATATTACGCCTGAACTGGAGAAAATAATTGGCACTCTGCGGATTTTTGACAGGCAGATTGCCGCTGTAAAAGGCGATGAAGCATTTATTGTTGATGTAAACAATATTATATATATTGAATCTGTAGACAGGAAAACCTTCATATACACTGCTGATGATTGCTATGAACTGAAACAACGGCTTTATGAAATAGAGGAACAGCTATGTCACTGCGGTTTCTTCCGCGTAAGCAAATCCTGTCTTGTACAGCTGAAATATATACGTTCTCTGAAATCGGAGATAAACCGCAAAATAAGAATAACTCTTGAAAACGGCGAGCAAATTATCGCTTCAAGGCTATATGCCGACGAATTAAAACACAGACTGGGGGTAAAATAATGGAAAAACCAACCATTTTAAAATATTTATCGAAAGTGTTTATGATATACGGAATAACAGTTGTTATACTTAACATATTCACACTGATTTTCGGCGGCGATGCAAAGGAAATGTCAACTATATTCAGCTGCGGCGGCGATGCCCTCGGAGTGAAAACATTAATGCAATTTCTTCTTGCTTCATTTATTCTTGTATCTATCGAAACTGTTTTCATGACTGATACAGTTATAAAGAAAATGAAAACATCTATGAGAATATGCCTTGTGTTTATTAGTGTATTTACCGTAGTATCGCTGTTTGTGGCGGTATTTAACTGGTTTCCTACAGATATGGCTGTTCCGTGGGTGATGTTTATAATATGTTTCGTGATATGTTCTGCTGTCAGCACATTTATTTCGGCAGTTTCAGAGCGTCAGGAGGATAAAAAGCTTGAAGAGGCTTTAAAACGGTACAAGGGTGAGGAAAATGAAAAAAAAAATTGAAGCAAAGAATATCTGCAAATCATTCGGTGATAAAAAAGTTCTTGACGGTATCACCTTTGCTGTTGAAAAAGGTGAAATCTGTGGATTGCTTGGCCCTTCTGGTGCAGGAAAAACTACACTCATTAAAATCCTTACGGGACAGCTTGAATGTGACAGTGGCAACGCCCTTGTCAACGGTATTGATTCAAGGCAGCTTACAGGCACGGAATGTCGCAGGTTCGGTATTATGATGGATAATTTCGGGCTGTATGAGCGATTGAGCTGTTTTGATAATCTCAAAGTTTTTGCAGGGATTTACGGTATAGGGAAAAACCGCATTTATGAAGTTCTTGAAGCTGTAGGGCTTGCGGATTCTGCAAAAAAGGCGGCTTCTGAGCTTTCAAATGGAATGAGCAGCCGTCTGCGACTTGCAAGAGTACTGCTTCACAATCCTGAAATATTGTTCCTTGATGAGCCTACAAGCGGACTTGATCCTGCTACAGCTGAAGAAATACAGGGGCTTATTATGACGGAAAAATCAAAGGGAAGAACAATTTTTCTCACAACTCACAATATGACAGAAGCAGAAAAGCTATGCGATAACATTGCACTTCTTAACGAGGGTAAGATTGTGGAATACGGAAATCCGCAGGAGATATGCCGGAGGTATAATTACAGAAAAACGCTGAAAATACACTTGGGTAATGGTAAGGATATGGAAATACCCCATGATGAAAAATCGGCGGAAATTGTAGCTAATCTGCTGAAAAGCAACTCTGTGGAAACAATTCACACCTCTGAGCCTACGCTGGAAGCTGTATTTATGGAGCTTACAGGAAAGGAACTTGCAAAATGAGAAATATATCTGTAATTTTTCTGAAACAAGTGAAAGATACGCTGAAAAACAAGGCGGTACTGATACAGTTTGTGATGTTTCCGCTTATGACAGTAATAATGGAAAATACCGTAAAAATTGACAATATGCCAGAAAAATTCTTTGTAAAATTGTTTGCTGTTATGTTTGTGGGTATGGCACCTCTGACCTGCGTTTCCGCTATAATATCGGAAGAAAAGGAGAAGAACACACTCAGAGCGTTGATGATGTGCAATGTGAAGCCTTTTGAGTATCTCTGCGGTATTGGCGGATATGTATGGCTTATGTGTATGGTTAGTACGGCAGTTTTTGCCATATGCGGCAGATTCAGCGGAAATGACCTTGCTGTATTTTTGCTGGTAATGGCTGGGGGCGTAATACTTTCTGAACTTATAGGCGCTGTAATCGGTATTTTCAGCAAAAATCAGATGTCCGCCACTTCAATTGCAGTACCCGTAATGATGATATTTTCTTTTCTTCCCATGCTTTCAATGTTCAACGATAAAATAGAAAAGATTGCTGATATGACGTATACCCAACAGCTGAACAACGTTATAAGCAGGTTGGAAGATACTTCTGTAACAATGGAAAATGTTATTGTACCGACGGTGAATTTTATATTAGCAGTAATATTGTTTGTAGCAGCGTTTAAAAAACGGGGAATGGAATAGAAAAAGCTTGCCGTAACAGCAAGCTTTTTTTTAGATGTGCCATTTATATATTCAATATTCTTTCCGCATTCTTATAAAAAATCATATCCTTTTCAGTTTTGCTCAAAGGGAGTTCATCAATCACTCTTACTTCGTTCTGCGGATCGTCCCACGGCGCATCGCTGGCAAAGAGGATTTTATCGGCACCGTGTTTTCCGATTATACGTAAAAGCTGTTCAGGGCTGATATAATCGGTAACAGCCGCAGTATCAAAATAGACATTGCCGAATTTTCCTGCAAGGCAGTCCTCAACTTCATCAAACATACGCATACCGCCCATATGAGCGGCAACAATGTTCAGTTCAGGAAATTTTTCGGCTATATGGGCAAAACTTCGGGGCGGTGCAAGAATATCGCCCTTGCCGGCAGGATCCCAGCCTGCGTGGAATACCACAAAAAGTCCCAGTTCAGCGGCTTTACGGTAAATAGGGAAAACACGCTCCTCGTCGGGGCGGAAAAACTGATATTCCGGATGAAGCTTAACGCCACACAATCCCAGGGATTTTATACGTTCAACTTCCTCAACGAAATTTTCAGCGTCAGGGTGAACAGTACCACAGGAGTAAATATCATTCTCCATAACGCTTGCCGCCCAGTTGTTGATAGTGGTCTGCTGTGAGGGTTTTGTGGCGATTGGCAGAAGCAGGGATCTGGATATACCATTCTCCTGCATAAGCATGCGGAGCTCTGAAATTGTACCGTCGGTATATGCTTTCATATGCTCTGTTTCTTTGTTGTTCTTTGCTGTATCAAGCAAGGATGCCATTGCTCTTTCGGCTATAGAGTCTGCAAAAGCATGGGTGTGGAAATCAAAAAGCATATTATCACTCCATAACGTGATCCATTGCACAATGGATTATTTCCTGTACGTGGTCATCACAGAGAGAGTAGAAGATAGTCTTTCCGCTTCGTCGTGCCTTGACCAGACGAGCCTGTTTGAGTACACGCAGTTGATGTGATACAGCTGACTGCGTTATACTTATAAGTCTTGCGATATCACATACGCACATTTCGTTCTGTCCCAATACGTAGAGTATTCTTATACGTGTGGGGTCACCGAAAACCTTAAGCAGTTCCGCAGCATTGTACAGAATATTTTCATCGGGCATTGTTTGTGACACCCTTTCTACGATGTCCTTATGAACACCGCAACCGCACATATTTTCTTCCATTGTAATAACCTCACATAAATATATCAAAATTACGAATAATACTAAATGTAATAACAACAGCTGCGATACTGAAAATCAGTCCCACAATACAGGTGCACACAGCCCAGAAATCATAAACCTTTTTCTGTACCTTGCTGTATTTGACCTTATAAATCTTTTCTGTACTGTAAATTGATGAAATCCCTGATTCTTTAGGAAAAACGCATGGGTATTCGATACCGTCTATTTCATAGAATGCAACCTTGAATTTTCCTTTTGGGGGTAAATCAATTCTTGTAAAAGCGGCATTGCGTTTTTTTGAAAAAACAAGATGAATTGTGTGGTACACAAAAAACAGAAGCATGAGAATTATCAGGAGTTCAATTATTCCCAGACCGCATAAAATCAGCACAAAGTTGCTGACTCCCAGTATTTTGCAGATTACGACTATTATTATCAATGCAAGCAGAATTTCCATTTTCTCAACTCCTCGTACTTTTTACGGTATTATTATATCATATTTCTTGCAATAAGTCAAACAAAAACGGGCGGAAATAATCCGCCCGTAAATATTATTCATTAACCAAGAACAACAACAATATCATTTACATCAGCAAGCTTGTCGGCAGAAATATAATTTCCGTCAATAGCCTCGCCGTTGAGAGTTACGGACTTGACGCCGCTTTCAACGTGTGCGGAGTTGTCCACAACGATATTGAGCTTCTTTCCTCTGAACATCTTTGTAATCTTAAAGCTGTCCCAAGCAGAGGGGATAGAGGGAGAAATTGCAAGACCGTCAGCATCGGGACGCATACCGCAGATACCCTCAACACAGCCAACCATAACTGTTGAAGCTGTACCTGTGAGCCAATGAACGTGTGAACGTCCCTCATATGGTGATGCCTTACTCTCTGTGAACTGACCGTGAACATATGGCTCAAGTACACGGATTTCAGCCTTGTCATTCATACCAGCAGGCGCAGTTTCCATGAAGTACTCAAACGCACGGTTACCGTGTCCCATAAGAGCCTCAGCAAGGATGAGCCAGCCCTGTGACTGTGAGAAGATACCGCCGTTTTCCTTTGTATCGAGGTTGAACACCTGCATTAACGCACCCTTGAAATGGTGATACTTATAAGGTGGATCAAGAAGCTTTGCACCATAAGGAGTATTGAGGATATTGTATACGCTGTCCATAGCCTTTTCAGCCTGCTCCTCAGATGCAAAACGTGAAATTACGCTCCATGACTGGGGATTGAGCCACATATTAGCCTCAGGGTCATTCTTAGCACCGACAATATCGCCGTTTTCACGAATTCCACGAATAAATCTATCCTCGTCCCAGCACTTTTCGAGAGCTTCAGCAAGCTTTGCCTGTACCTCGTCAATATATGCGATATAGTCTGTATCATTTTTAAGTACAGCCATTTCCTTGATAGCTGTCATAGCGTAGTAAAGCTGGAATGCAACGAAAGTTGACTCGCCCTTTGCACCAAGGCGGAGGCAGTCGTTCCAGTCAGCGTGGAGACCAGCAGGCATATCGTGGTCGCCAAGACGCTCCATAGAGAAGCGGATAGCATTCTTGAGATGCTCGTAAACAGTAGCTTCTCCGCCGCCTTCCTCGGCATATGTGATAACCTCATCGAGGAATGCCTTGTTGCCGCTTTCACCGATATACTTTATAATTGTGGGGAACAGCCAGAGGGCATCGTCCGCACGGTATGAGGGGTGACCTGTTTCCTTAGCATATACGCTGTTTTCGTCGTTCTCATCGGGGCAGGTTTCGTGACCTGCGTCGTGAGTGAACTTAACAAGGGGAAGTCCGCCGCCGTTGCTTACCTGAGCAGACAGCATAAAGCGGATTTTTTCCGCAGCCATTTCGGGGTCAAGGTGGATAATACCCTGAATATCCTGAACTGTATCACGGTAACCGTAACCATTTCTCAGACCGCAGTAAATGAATGAAGCGGCTCTTGACCAGATGAATGTGATAAAGCACTGGTAAGCGTTCCATACGTTAATCATATTGTTGAACTCATCAGAGGGAGTTTCAACAGAGAAGTTGGAAAGCTGACCGTGCCAGTAGTCCTTTAACTGCTGAACTTCCTCGTCAACCTTGCCTGCTGTCTTGTATTCGTTGAGAATGGCAGTAGCCTCGGCATCGGTTTTCTGTCCCATGATGTAGATAAATTCTTTTGTTTCTCCGGGAGTAAGAGTAATATCGCTCTGGAGCGCACCGCAGGAGTTGGAGTTATAGTTCATAACACCGTCACACTTGCCGTTTTCAACAGCAATAGGATTTGAGAAAGTTCTGTAAGGTCCGATGAAGTTGCTTAAAGAGCCGTTATAGCCTGTGATAGGCTGTCCCACCATACCGAAAAATCTCTCGCTGCCGTTATAGCCGTTTTCATCAAAGCCTGTATTTTCATTCATATGCTGAATGATTTTGTTTTCCTCAAAGCTTGTACGTGTGATGAAAAGTGTGTACTGGAGGTTAATCTGATCCTGCTCATAGTTAGGCTCATTTGTAAATTCAACAAAGCCGAAAACAGAGAGTTTTCTCTCCTTGTCGGAGTTGTTTGTAACCTTTGCACGCCATACCTCATATGTCTTGCCATAGGGAACATAATATGTCACCTCTGACTTTATGTCGGTATATTCAGCGGAAATAACTGTATAAGCAGTACCGTGGCGGCACTCGGATTTATACTTGTCAAGGGGCTTGCCTACAGGCTGCCATGAAGCTGACCAGTAGTCGTTAGCCTCGTTATCCCTGATGTAGATGTAACGTCCGGGGAGCGCCATATCGGAATTGAAACGGAAACGTGATACACGGCCGTTTGCACCTGATTTAACAAAGCTGTAGCCAGCTGCATTGTTGGAAATCATAGCGCCGTATTCGGGATCACCGAGGTAGTTTGCCCAAGGTGCAGGTGTTGCAGGGTTTGTAATGACATATTCCTTATTCGCAAGGTCGAAATGTCCGTAATTCATATCTTCATTCTCCTTCATGCCGTTTCTGCGGCTGTATTTATATGTTATTACATTATATCATTTTTTATGTGATAATGCAATAGGTTTTTAAAATTATTCAGCTATAACGTTTTCTGTCTGTTCCTCTGAAGGTGCGGATTTTTCAATAGGCAGGGAATTTCCGTCCTCGTCAAAGAAAACTATATTGTCAATATAGAAGTTGCCTTCATTCTGTGCGCCCCAGCGCATAATCTGGAATGTTGCCTCCTCCATAGTTTCGTCCCAGCATTGACCGCCCAGAGCAAGGAGGAATTTCATTTCAACATGAGCAGCTCCCGACATGGGGAAGTTATACTCACCGCCCTCCCATTCTGCGAAATCATACCACTTGTCGCCAGCCACGTTAGCACCGCCGCCGCCGCCGATCCAGCCGGGAGCGTTGACATTTTCACCAAGGTCATTTACGAAATGATCCGCTGTTGCGTCGGCATAAACGTCCATTTCAATGGAGCGAACCTTTGCAAGATTTTCAGCAGAGAGCAGTTTTGCAGCGTCAAGCTTGATTTTCTGAACAGTTCCATCAGCGAAATTAGTGCCTGAATCTTTGAAACAAAGCATTTTATTTCCCTCAACTGTTTCAATTGAGAGTGTACCATGTGCGGAGTCCGCATCATCTACAGTAGGCTGTGCGAAGCTGAAATCCCCGTCATCAAAGGTAATGCCGTTGATGTCGTCACATTCGGCAGGAGTAGGAGGTATAAGTTCCTCTTCGGTTACTTCTTCTGTAGGTATTTCTGTTGCTTCATCTGTGGGAGTTTCTGTGGTTTCGGAAGATTGTGAGGGCTGTGGTGAAGTGCTGTCATTTTTTTCGCAGCTTGTTGCAGCAGCTGCCATTGCTAAAGCGGCAAGGATTGCAAGTGTGTTTTTCATTTTCATAATAATTCATCTCCTTTTATGGTGTGAAAAGTTACATATATGTTTATTGTAACATAAAACAGGAAATTTTAAAAGAGTAATAACATACAATCTTCAGAAGAAATTTTCGGTAATTTACACAAGGTAACCCTTAAAAATTATTTTTTTGCCTTTTCGATTGTATCAATAACACCTTTCATCATATCGAAAACAGATACTTTCGGCATTATTTTTACTGCGATATATGGCTTTTCCACTCCGCTGAAAGTGATTTTGCCCTTGTATTCAGATGAAAGCGCTGCTATCTGGTCAATAGTGAGGTGCTTTGTATAGAAGTACATCTGTCCGTTTTTCTGTGATATTTCAGTAATTCCAAGATGTGAAGCCTTGTTTCTGATAAGCGATACCTCAATAAGTCCCGTAACCGATTTTGGCGGCTCGCCGTAGCGGTCAATAAGCTCGTCAACAAGATCGTACTTATCATCGTCAGCCCTTATAATCATAATTCTGCGGTATATTTCAATTCTTTGATTAAGGCTTGAAATGTACTTTTCGGGGATATGTGCGTCAATCTGGATATCAACAAGACATTCGGGAACCTTTTCGGGCTTTTCACCTTTTTCCTCGCATATTGCCTCGGAGAGAAGCTGCAAATACATATCGTAACCTACAGCCTCCATATGACCGTGCTGACTTCCGCCGAGAATACTGCCTGCTCCGCGTATTTCAAGGTCACGGAGAGCAATACGGAAACCGCTTCCGAAGCGTGTAAATTCTTTCATTGCGCTGAGTCGCTTAGTGGCTATTTCTGTAAGCACTTTATCTCTTTTGTAGGTGAAATAGGCATAGCCACGGCGGTTTGATCGTCCCACTCGTCCACGCAGCTGATATAGCTGTGAGAGACCGAAACGGTCGGAATCCTCTATAATAAGAGTGTTTACGTTTGGGACGTCAACACCTGTTTCAATGATTGTGGTGCAGACAAGAATGTCGATTTCGTGCTCCACAAGCTGTTCCCATATATCCGAAAGTTCCTCCTGACTCATCTGACCGTGTGCAAAGGCAATACGTGCCTCGGGAATCATCTCCTGCAATTTTGAAGCACAGGAAACAATAGTTTCAACACGGTTGTGAATGTAGTATACCTGTCCGCCACGACGAAGCTCTCTTACTATAGCCTGCACAAGAACAGCTGAATTGTACTCGATAACATAAGTTTGTACAGGGTATCTATTCTGGGGCGGTTCTTCGAGTACGGACATATCACGGATACCACTCATAGCCATATTGAGGGTACGGGGGATAGGGGTAGCCGACAGCATAAGCACATCAACTCCCGAAAAGCTCTCCTTGAACCTTTCCTTGTGGGCAACGCCGAAACGCTGTTCCTCGTCAATGATTGCAAGTCCTAAATCGTTGAAAATAACACTTTTCTGTATGATTTTATGCGTACCTATGAGAATATCAATACGTCCCTGTTTCAGCCTTTTGACAATTTCTGCCTGTTGTTTCGGGTTGCGGTAGCGGCTTAAAAGCTCAATATTTACGGGGAAATGCTCAAATCTGCGGAGAGCCGTCTGGTAGTGTTGATATGCAAGAACTGTTGTAGGTGCAAGAATAGCACACTGTTTTCCTGCAAGGACGCATTTCATAGCCGCACGGAATGCAACCTCTGTTTTACCGAAGCCTACATCGCCGCAGAGAAGTCGTTCCATAGGGCGTATACGTTCCATATCAGCTTTTATTTCAGCAATTGCAGTAAGCTGGTCATCGGTTTCAACATAGGGAAAACGATTTTCAAAGTCTTGCTGTATCTCGTCATCGGGATAAAATGCAAAGCCTTCGCTTTTTTCACGTTTGGCATAAAGGGCGATAAGCTCCTGTGCCATATCCTTGACGGCACGCTTTACATTGCCCTTTTTCTTCTGCCATTCTCCCGAACTTAGCTTTGTAAGCTTTACTCCCGTATCGTCACGGGGACCGATATATTTCGATACCATATCAAGCTGTGTTACAGGGATATAAAGTTTATCTGTGCCTGCGTACTGGATTGTAATGTAATCCTTGGTTATATTGTCAATTTCAAGCTTGCGTATGCCTATAAAACGTCCGATGCCGTGGCTGCTGTGAACAACTAAATCGCCCTCGGTGATGTCGGCAAGACTGCGTATTTCCTCGGATTTCGGTTTTTTCTTTTTACGTGCTCTGGTGGATTTGTTATCTATTGAAAGTCCCTGTGTAATAAGTACAGATTTATTTTCGGGGAATTCAAATCCGCCGCTTAATCCACCTGAAATAAGGCATACCCTGCCATTTTGGAGAATTGAATTTTCTCCTGCAATATCACAGGGGATTTTATTTTCTTCAAGGTCGCTTTTGATGATGGGCAGAGTTTTTTCGCTTCCTGCACACAAGGCGATTTTATATCCCTGTCGTATGTAGTCGGAGAGTTCCTCTGTAAGATGCTTCAATTCCCCATTCCATGAGGAATTCTGCATAGCTTCAAAGCTGATTATACGGCGGAAGTCAATACGCTCACCGCCCTGTAGGAATGTGCTGATATAGAAGCAGGAGTGTTTTTCCGCTATATGCTGTATTTCAGGAAGTTCTACAATTAGGTTGTCAAGTCCTTTGCAGAGCTGACCGTCCTCCACGAGAATTTTAACATCTTCGCTGAAACGTGTTGAAATACCATGGGCGGCTTCAGCTATGTTGGAGTAGTCGCTGAAAAGCACGGCGCCATCGATATAATCGAAAACGGTAGAAAGACCATCATATGCAAGACTGTAATATTTCATACCATGAGGGAGAATTTCCCCTGCATTGAGGCGGTTAACGTCTGCACCAAGATGATTGCGGACAAGATCTGTGCGCTTTCCCCTTACATTTTTCAGCAGTTCTTCAAGTCGCTGTGCAAGTGTGGCACAGTTGCAGAGAAGCTCGCTGGCAGGGGAAATTTCAAGCCTGTCAATGGAATCCTCGCAACGACGCTGTGTATCTGTCTCAAATTCTGCAATACTTTCGATTTCGTCGTCCCACAGTTCAATACGCACGGGTTTATCCGACTGAACAGGGAATATATCAATAATACTTCCCCTTACGGAAAACTGTGACGCACCCTCTACCTTTTCGCAGCGCTGATAGCCGCATTTTGTAAGGTCAAGGCACAGCTTATCACGGTCGATTGTATCTCCTGCGGAAATTTCAATTGCCGATGAGATAAGGACATCTGGTGGGATTACAGGCTGCATAACCGCTTCAATGCTTGCACAGATTACATCGCAGCTGTTACGTGCGGCTCTTGAAATGGCGGAAATACGCATATATTCGTATTCGTGGTTGGAACTGTCAACGGGCGTGAATACCTGCTCACGTGAAGGAAATAGAACGGCGGACTCTCTGCCCGTCATAATGTTTATATCCTCGCAGAGCTTTTTGGACTCCGCCTCCGTACCTGTAACAACAAGATTAACCCTGTTTCCGACAAGTGCGGAAACAAGGCAGGCTCTATGTATGTGAGAAAGACCTGTTATGGAAACAGGTGAAATTTTTTTGTCAAGACATTCGAGAATATTCCTGAATCCCGAAAGCTCGCTGAAAACATTACTGAAAAGCTTCATTGAACGCTCCTATGAGTTGAATTTGTTCATAGCCTCATCTGTTTTGCCCTGTACCATAAGCTTTATGCAATCGCAGGCATTTTCTGCGGCGGATCTGAATTTTTCAGCGTCTTCCTTGCTGAATTTGCCAAGCACCCATTTTGCAAGGTCATAATCGGGGTGCGGCTTTTTGCCCACTCCCATTTTGATGCGTGGGAAATCGTCCTTGCCTGTAAGTTCAATGATACTGCGTATGCCGTTGTGACCGCCATGACTGCCCTTTCTGCGTATGCGGAGTTTGCCCGGTTCAAGAGAAATATCGTCGTATACGACAATAAGGCGGTCGGTGGAAAGCTTATAGAACTCCAGAGCCTGCACAACAGATTCACCGCTGTTGTTCATATATGTTGTGGGTTCAAGGAGCAGACAGCGGACACCATTTATATTGACCTCGGCTGTTTTGCCCTTGAATTTAAGGCGGCTGATACTCTCGTTCATTTGTGAAGCAAGTGTATCAAGGGTGCAGAAGCCTGCGTTGTGGCGGGTTCCCTCGTACTGCATACCGGGGTTGCCAAGACCAGCTATTATATATTCTATTTTACCCTGTGGGGTGTGCGAATTTTGTGAAATTCTGTCGAACACATCAAAAATACTCATTTTTACCTCTCCAATACATAATTATTCAATTTATTATATCATATTTCCGTGAGATAAGTCAAGGAAAATAGTAATTCGTAATGCGTAATTATGAAACACGTAAAACGGAAAAAAGAATATTGCAGGGGCAGATGTTATTCGCCCGGATAATAGAACATCGTATTGTGTACAAAAATCGTTAACAATAAACCTCCCGCAGCTTTGTGCAGACTGTACAAAAGTACTGGATTATTATTTATGCTAAAAAGACTTGCTATCTTGACAAAAATATGTTATAATTATAAAAGCTGTAAGTTTAAACGCTTATACATCAATTTTTTTAACAATAGTAGGGGTAAAATTATGAATAAAAAAATCAGACTTCTTGCCGACTCCATAGGAAAAGTAATTGTCGGAAAAGAAGATACTGTTATACGTCTTATAGCATCCATGTTGTGCGAAGGTCACGTTCTTCTTGAAGATGTTCCCGGAGTTGGTAAAACCCAGCTTATTACGGCTCTTTCCCGTTCAGTAGGCGGAAAATTTAACCGTATACAGCTCACCCCCGACGTTATGCCGTCGGATATTGCAGGCTTTACAATGCCTGACAGCAAAACAGGTGAATTTACATACCGTGAGGGCGCTGCAATGTGTAACTTTCTCCTTGCGGACGAAATAAACCGCGCCTCACCAAAGGTACAGTCGGCACTTCTTGAGGCTATGGAGGAACGTCAGATTTCCATGGACGGCACTACATATCCGCTGCCCAAGCCTTTCCTTGTAATGGCTACACAGAACCCTGTTGAAACATACGGTACATTCCACCTTCCCGAAGCACAGATGGACAGATTTTTCATGAAGCTGTCCATGGGATATCCCGACGCAGAGGAGGAAATGAAAATCCTTGAAAGGACGGAAATGTACAATCCCATAAACAACATCACAGAGCCTGCTATGAGTATTGATGAAATACTTGAAATGCAGCAGGAGGTAAGAAATATACGTGTTACAGAGGCTGTGAAGAAGTATGTTGTTGACATTGTAAGATTTACACGAAGCGACAGAAATGCTGCCCTCGGTGTAAGTCCGAGAGGAAGTATTGCCCTTTATAAGGCGGCAAAGGCATATGCTTATATCAGCGAGCGTGAATATGCAACACCTGATGATGTAAAGAAAACGGCGGTTGCTGTTCTGGCACACAGAATTATTCTTTCACCCCAGGGCAGAACAGAATTCAATTCCACAGAGGCTTATGTTGAGGCAATTCTGAATACACTTGCCGTTCCGTCAATGGGAAGCTGATATGGGAACAATATTATCCATACTGTCGGTTATAGTTGTACTTCTCGTATTCACCTTTTTTATAGACGGCGATATAGGTATTGTAATTATTGCCTTTATGGTATTTGCACCCCTTGTTTCCCTGTTTTTTGCGTGGTACGGCAGAAAGAGAACAATTGTAACTTTTGACTGCGACGGATTTGTAAAAAAAGGCAGTAAGCTCAATGTCAATGTGACTGTGGAGAAAACAGGTTTTTTCCCTCTTGGTATTATTGAAATTCAGCTTGCCGTCAGTGAAGTTTTCGGAAGTATTGATAAGCTTTATAAGCTTTCGTTGATAAAAGGCGACAGTAAGAGCTTTTCTGTTGAGATTGACGCAAATACGGGTGGAAATGGCGAGATAGCTGTAAAATCTGTGCGTTCCTGCGGATTTCTCGGGTTTCTTGGGTTTAAAATCCAGAGTCAGCTTCCACAGTCGAAAAGTGTGGGAGTTATTCCGGAAATACCCGATGCCAAGACATCGTCAAAGCTGTTCAGAAGCATTGCCGATTCCGTTATGACTTCTGATGAGGAGGAAAATAACGATTCCTCACAGCTTTTCTCCGCAAATACAACTCCAGGATATGAACACCGTGAGTATGAAGCAGGTGACCCGCTGAAACGTGTCAACTGGAAGCTTTCGGCAAAGAAAAATCAGATGATGGTTCGTCTTGATGAAGCGGCTGCAGCAATACAGCCTGTGATTGCTATAGATTTGTACAGACCAAAGCAGGAAGCAGCAGAAAAAGCAATTCTCCGTGAGGAGCGTATAATCTGCTCTGTTTTCGGACTTGTATCCGCACTTATTAAAAACGGCATTGCCTGCACATTTGTGTATTATGGTGCTGATGGAAAAATTGTGGCTGAAAGTGTTGATAATCCTGAATATCCACAGCAGCTTCTTCTGAAAGTGCTTGCGTCAAGGGTTGAGCGTGACAGGCGTATAAAACTTGATTATACATCAGCCTGTGCCTGTGTTATAGCTTCCACAGATTGTTCAGCTTCAATAAACAGCGTAATATCGGATTTTGAAGATAAAGAGGCGGTAAGTCTTATCGGTGTATCTGCACGGGATAAGAATGAAACCAAGTGTAAAATGTGGTATCTTGACGGAGATAATAATTTTAAGTTGGTATAAAAAATGACTGAAAGAAAAGAAACTATAAAGGCATTTTTGATAAGAACTCTTGCAGACCCTGTTCTAATTTATGCCGTTATTGCGATGATGTCCATTATGACACATTACCGCAGGACGGAAATGTGGATTTACGGCATTGTGGCATATGTGTCGGGATGGGCTATATTCCGTTTGTTTGACTATATAAACAAGCATCATTTTATTGGCTTTTTTGCCTATATAGTGTTGCTTTCGGGATTTATCGCAGGAACTGCAAAGGCTATTGAAAAGGGAAGTGAGAACTATCCCATTTCGTGGGGACTATGGTTCCTGACACCTGTAAATGCAATGCAGTATAATAAATGGTTTACATTGTCCATTTTCCTGCTTTTCCTGATATTCATGCTATCGGTAATATACTATTTCACACGGGTGCGGTACAGGTTGTTCATGAACTTCCTTATACTCATAATTCCCTTTTCCGTATACGGTAAGGAAAATGAGGAAATGGAAATAGGCTTTATTATAGCCCTTTGTGTGGGATTTTTCATAATTCTTGCCAATTTCCGCCAGATGTCCGATACAAAGGAAGCAAAGACGGTTGACAGACCTGAAATGTTCCGTTCGGCGGCGGTATTTACAGTGCTCTTTGCATTGATTTCAGCATTTGTTCCGAAGCCACCTGTTGAAGCAGACCGAACAATGATTGAAACTGTGATTAATGCTGATGCACTTACAGATAAATTTCTTGAAATGCTTGATGTGTTCCGTGACGATTCCGACGGAGAGCAGTTCCGCCGTAATATGGGCAACGCTCCGATGTATTACGCTACATCACCGCAGCCTTTACAGCTGAAAACCGCCACATTCACATCATATAGCTTTGAGACGGATAAATGGTCTTATTCTGAAGCTGACAGTGAATACTGGTACAGGGATGAAAAGCCTTTTCCGATATACTACAACGGCGGAGTTGCCGAGGCTGTAATGCTTGCGGCTGAAAATGACGGCGAATTTGCTGAAAAGTACGGGCTTACGCAGTTTATCAATGCTGATATCAGACCTGTTGATAAACTCAATCTTAAAATCACTTCTGTAAGACGCGGCGGAAATTCCGCACCTGTTCCCGCAGGTGCAGTTTCGTTTGATTCGTGCTCCTTTGAAAACACTCTCGGACTTACAAAATCGGGTATAGTTTTTGCTCTTGATGATGAATTCCGTGAAAATGAGAGCTTTGAGTTTACTTTCGTCCGTCCGAATTTTTTCCTTATCGGGGATAACAGAAGTCTGGCAAATCACATTGCTGCTATTGAGGATTATGATGAGTTTTTATCTGACGCAATTCTTGCTCTGCCTGCTTCTGATGATACTTCGGAGTATTATGAAATACTCGAAGAAAACATTGATTTCTATGAATTTGCCAAGGAAAACTATCTTGACTACGGTGACAGTGAGCTGATATACAATCTCTCACAGGAGCTTACAGCAGGGCTTGACTCTCCATATGAAAAGGCAAGAGCCCTTGAAATGTACTTCATAGAAAACGATTATACCTATGACCTTACATACCGTAAGGAAATGGGTGAAAATGCAGAGGATTTCCTCTTTGATACAAAGAGGGGCGTCTGCTATGAATATGCAACGGCTATGACGCTTCTTGCAAGAGCGGCAGGTATTCCTGCAAGATATTGCGAGGGCTTTAATATGCAGACAACTTATGGTGACATAAGCAGTCAGGATTACATTATTACCGCCAATGACGCTCATGGCTTCCCCGAGCTTTATATAAAAGGTTACGGCTGGATGTGCTTTGAGCCAACAAGGACAACAATGGAAATCGTAAAGGAAAGGGAAGACGTATCATCGCTTCTTGTGAAATCGGGACTTATAATCCTCGGAATTTCAGCAGCTGTTCTGATACTGATATTCCTTATGCCTGTGCTGACTCACAAAATCTTTTTAGTAATTGTCAGAAGAAAATCACCGAATGCAGCAGTAGTGTCAGTTATGCGACGCATACGTAAGGTGTATGGAATTTCTGTTTCATCATCGGCACACGAAACTGAAGCTGCGGTATACAAAAAATCCTCTGCTGATATTTCGGCTGTTGTTATGCTTTTTGAAAAAGGAGAATACGGCGGATATAAGCTTACAGAGGAGGAAAAGACAAAGGCAATATCGACATATATAGCTGCGTATGAGGCTTACAACGAGGCTGTAAAGGCTGAACGTAAGGCAAAAAAAGAAAGAAATAAACGCATGACAGTATAATTTTTTGGGAACTATGGGAATCAGAAATTTTCGTGAATGTGGGATGTAATTTCCGGATTATGAAAAGGAGTGATACCAATGCAGTGCAAAAGATTTATGAGTATATTTGCTGCGTTTCTTACAGCAGCATACTGTGCAGCACCCTCTGCAATGGCTATAGAGGAAGCTGCAGAAACAACCGTGATTGTTACAGAAGTTTCAGCTGTATCAATTTTTGACGAGTACCGTGACTGGAGTCAGATGGATTCCCGTTGGAGTGAAACTCCCATGGGCGGTACAACAATAAGACGTTCAGGCTGTCTGCTTACCTCACTTGCTATTATGGCAGTACATTCGGGTTCCGTTGACAGTACAGCCATGAGCAATATGGGCATAACTGATATTGAGCAGTTCAATCCGGGCGTTCTTGCAAATGCCTACACAAATGCAAACGGTTTCAGCTATGACGGCGGAATTGTAAGCTGGGGAACGATTAACACGATTATTCCCAACATTACTTTCGGTGCTGACAAGTATTTTCAGAATACCGAAAAAACAGCCGTTGCAGAGGAGCTCAACGCTCTTATGGCTGAGGACTGGCACATCATTGCAAGAGTCAACAACGGCGGCTATCACTGGGTATATATCGAAAGCGTGGGTACGGATGGTTCAATTACAATGTGCGATCCTGCTTTTGATACTCACAATTTATATGAAGCATATCCCAATGGCCTGCAGGGTGAGTTCTGGATGCTCAAGGGTACAAATCCTCCCACAGCGTCATCAGCTGAAAATGAGGACGAGTCAGCATTTAAAGTTGAAATTGAAACAATGCCCGGCAAAACAATATTCCATCCCGGTGAGGAGCTTGACCTTACAGGCGGAACTGTTACTGTAAGCGGCAAGGATGATGTTGACGGAAGCTGGAAGAAAACCTTTGATATGAAGGATTCCGATATCATCTCTGTTGATTCATCATCATATGATTCAAAGACTTTCGGTAAATACGAAATTGTGATTAATGCTGTTTCAGGAGATGAAAAGGCGTCCGTGTCCTTTGAAGTTGAGGTTGGCTACAGCATAGGTGAACACTATGTAACATCTGATGAGCCTGTTTCCGTTTATTCTGAAAACGGCGAAACAGTGTATACCCTTAAAAAAGGAAATGTGATCAATATATCATACGTCGGGGAGAAATACGGATATGTAGCTTCTTTTGATATAAGCGGTTGGGTGGATATGGAAAAACTTGAAAAAACAGAAGACCATCTCCACATAAAAGGCGATATCAATAACGACGGAAATATTGATAAATATGATTTGTCTCTGCTGAATACATTTTTACAGCAGAAAGAGGAGCTTCCGAACGGTGTATCTGTTCTCACGGCAGTTCAGCTTTATTCTGCGGACCTTAACGGTGACGGAACGACAGATCTCAATGA
Organism: Ruminococcus sp.; assembly: GCA_017558505.1. Taxonomy (GTDB): domain Bacteria; phylum Bacillota; class Clostridia; order Oscillospirales; family Ruminococcaceae; genus Ruminococcus. The sequence goes on from JAFYUM010000006.1 coordinate 345,251, forward strand.
CGTAAGGGAATATCTTATGTTAGTATGATAGGAGGATTTTTCAATGGAATGGACAGAGGTTAACATATATACCTCCGCCGAGGGAATTGAGCTGCTTTGTGCGAAGCTTATGGATATCGGCGTAAAAGGCTTTGTTATAAAGGATTCCGAGGATTTCAAGGAGTTTCTTGACAACAAGAACGGTCAGTGGGATTATATCGACGACGATCTTATGGGGCTTGCGGACTGCGAGACCTGCGTTACGGTATATCTCCCCGGAAACGAGCAGGGAGCAGATATGCTTATGTCGGTTAAATCAATGCTTGCTGATATGAAGTCAGCTGATACAGATAATATCTACGGCAGACTTGAAGCGGAGCTTTCCGATATTCGTGAGGAGGACTGGGCAAATAACTGGAAGCAGTATTTTAAGCCCTTTACAGTAGGCGAAAAGCTTGCAGTAAAACCCTCATGGGAGGAGTATTCCGACGACAGCAGAATTATTCTTGAAATTGATCCGGCTTCAAGCTTTGGTACAGGACAGCACCATACTACAAGGCTGTGTCTTGAGATCATTGAAAAATCTGTGAATAAAGGTGATAAAGTTCTTGACCTTGGCTGCGGAAGCGGTATACTTTCAATTGCTGCCATACTTATGGGAGCTGAAAATGCCGTTGCTGTTGATATCGAGGAAAACGCAGCAGCTACTGCAATGGAAAATGCGGAGAAGAACAACATCACCGCAGAAAAGTATAAGACTTACTTCGGAAACATTCTTTCCGATGCGGCGCTTGCTGATGAAATCGACGGAAAGTATGATATGATTACAGCAAATATAGTTGCTGATGTGCTTATTGCTATGAAGGATTTCTTTGTCCGCTATATTAAAAAAGGCGGTACGCTCATTATTTCGGGTATAATCGAGGAGCGTATGGATGAAGTCCTCACAGCTGTTGAAAGTGTTGGATTCATAAGAAAACAGGTCAGCGTTAAGGAAGGCTGGGCGGCTGCGGAGTATACAATATAAGCCGCAGAAACGGGATAAAATCCCATAATTAAGGTGAAAACGGCAAGCCGATGGCGTTCCGTTTTGATACTTCCGCAATATAGGCAGGCACTGTACGATTGCGGGGGCAATATATATATTGACAAGGAGAATGATTAAAGTGGCATTATTCAAGAAGAAAAATCAGACAGAGGAAAAGAAAACAACAGGTGCTGAAAATACAAACGAATCAGCATATTATAAAGAGCTTGTACTGGCGGCTCTCGATAAGAAACTTGAAAAGGGAAATCTCTATGACGGATGTATTATCATGCCAAGGGGTTATACTGTAGATGTAAAAGTAGGCAAGGTTGATGACAAGGGCGAGGTTAAGCTTCTTCAGGCTATGTTTGTCATTACGCATGATGATTTTGATGAGCCTCTTATGGATCCTGTTGACGCACAGGGCAAGACATTCGAGGAAGCTGCAAAAATGGCTGTGGATATATTCTACGGCGGAATCTGGCATCCACTTGAGCAGGCTATGCAGAAGAAAAATCCTATGACAGTTCCCGCAGGTTATCTTGGTCAGCGCTATCAGTTTGATATGTATGCACAGTCAATCGTAAGAATCGGTGCTGCTGAAAAGGGACAGCCCGTTATGCTTATCAATTTCATTCTCAATGAAATGCCAAAGTATCTCGGTTCAAAGAAGTTCTACTGGCTTAGAATATATCTTGCGAAGCACAAGGACAGACAGATTATTGAGGTAAGAATCAATGGCTCTATTTGTTTCGAGCTTTCAAAGTTCTTTAACGAATATGTTGAGTCATGGGACGCTGAAAATACATTCATGTGCGAAAAACAGTGTGTTATATTTGTACAGCAGGGCGAGGATATGTGTCCTTTCACAAAGCAGAATGTTGTTGAGGCTGCAAGCTATGTAATCGGAAAGCTTGCAACGATCAGTAGTCAGGAAGAATATACAGCTATGATAGATGAAGTGGAGAAAATTGCAGGCGACAAGGATCTTGCTTCTGAAATCAGAATTTTCGTTCCCGAGATTATGGCAAAGCTTACACTCGGCTATCAGGAGGGCGACAGCCTGTTCCTTATAGATGGCGAGAACAATATAGAGTTCAAGAAAACACAGCTCCGCTCATATTTCTATATTCAGCAGACTGTTATCGAATATCTCAGCAAGCAGCCTCCGCAGGAGCACGTACAGAATATCGTAAGAGGCAGTGTTGCATACAGAGAGTTGAGAAAGCTTGTTGTTGCTGCTAATGAAAAGGCAGAGCAGGAAGGTACAACTTCAAATCTCAAGCCTCAGGATATGTATGTTCCCGGCACAGCTTATAAAGTTACAGCTGAAGGCTATAAGGCTTGGTAAATATTGGTTCAGGATTTATGTGCCGCACTTTTTATAAAGTGCGGCATTTCTCTGAAAAAATCTTAAAAAACCCTTGACAAATCGGGAAGAATGTGCTAAAATAGTATATGCCGCATACTGACAGGCTTTAAAGTTGTGCAAACACGCCTGTGGTAGCGAGTTTTATGAGAAGGCAGGTGCCAGAAATGTACGCAGTTATTGAAACAGGCGGAAAGCAGTATCAGGTAAACGAGGGTGATATCATCTTCATCGAAAAGCTCGCAGTAGAAGCTGACGAGACAGTTACTTTCGATAAGATCGTTGCTCTTGGTTCAGAAGACGGTATCAAGGTAGGTGCTCCCTATGTTGATGGCGCAGCTGTTGAAGCTAAGGTTCTTAAGAACGGCAAGGCTAAGAAGATCACAGTTTTCACTTACAAGCCCAAGAAGGGTGAAAAGAAGAAGCAGGGTCACAGACAGCCTTACACACAGGTTAAGATTGAAGCAATCAAGGCTTAATCATGATTCGTGCAGAGTTTTACGACTCACAAGGACTTCTGAATGGTTTTAGTATAAGCGGTCATGCAGGCTATGCTGATAAGGGACAGGATATAGTATGTGCTTCTGTTTCTTCAGCAGTTCAGCTTATTGTAAATCTGCTGAATGAATTTGACTGTGAACCGAAATTGAATGTTGGCGAAAATATTATTGAATGCCGGACAACCGCTTCAATAAATACAGCTTCCGCTATGCTGGAGCAGCTTAAATTTCATTTTGAAGCTATTCTTGAAGAATTTCCAAAAACAATTAAAATCACTATCTCGGAGGTGTAAGTATGTTTAAGATTAGTATGCAGTTCTTCGCTCATAAAAAGGGTGTTGGTTCTACAAAGAACGGCCGTGACTCTGAGTCCAAGAGACTTGGTGTAAAGCGTGCTGACGGACAGTTCGTTAAGGCTGGTAATATCCTCGTTCGCCAGAGAGGTACACATATTCATCCCGGCGTTGGCGTAGGTATTGGTTCTGACGATACAATCTTCGCTACAGTTAGCGGTAGAGTAAAGTTCGAGCGTCTTGGCAAGGACCGTAAGAAGGTTTCTGTTTACGCAGAGCAGTAATCATTTTTGATTGCTTATAAATCCCGAGCTTTTGCTTGGGATTTTTCATTAATGAAATTAAAGACAGTTAGTGCAACTGTTATGTTTCTTCCGATTTTCAAGGAGGTAAAAAATGTTCGTTGATAAGGCGAAAATTAAAATAAAGGCAGGGGACGGCGGCGACGGCGCTGTTTCCTTTCACAGAGAAAAATATGTGGCATCAGGTGGCCCCGACGGCGGTGACGGCGGCAAGGGCGGCGATGTTGTATTCGTTGTTGATGACAACTTCTCAACTCTTATTGATTTCCGCTATAAGAGAAAATATGTGGCTGAAAGAGGACAGAATGGTTCATCACGCAACTGCACTGGAAAAAGTGCAGAGCCGCTTATAATAAAAGTCCCAAGAGGTACTCTTATACGTGAAGCAAATACAGGACGTATTATGGCGGATATGTCAACGGACGAGCCGAAAATCCTTGCAAAGGGAGGAAACGGCGGAAAGGGAAATGCCCGTTTTGCCACTTCTACAAGACAAATCCCAAGATTTTCAAAGCCAGGCTTCCCCGGTGAGGAGTTCGAGGTTACTCTTGAACTGAAGCTTCTTGCGGATGTCGGACTTGTAGGATTTCCAAACGTTGGCAAATCCACGCTTATTTCCGTTGTAAGTGCTGCAAAGCCGAAGATTGCCAATTATCACTTCACAACTCTTACCCCTGTTCTTGGTGTTGTCAAGACAGGTGAGGAGCGTTCATTCGTTATGGCGGATATCCCTGGTCTTATCGAGGGTGCAGGCGACGGAGTCGGTCTTGGTCATGAGTTCCTTCGCCACGTTGAAAGATGCCGTCTGATTGTCCATGTTGTGGACGTTTCGGGCATTGAGGGACGTGACCCAAAGGATGATTTCCGCATAATAAATCAGGAGCTTGCAAAGTTTGATGAGGAACTTGCAACCCGTCCGCAGATTGTTGCCGCTAATAAATCCGATATGGCAACAGAGGAACAGATTGCCGAATTCCGCAGCTTTATTGAGGAACAGGGAATGGATTTCTTCTGCATTTCAGCGGCTACAACACAGGGTACTCACGAGCTTGTTATGAAAATTGCCGAGGTGCTTGAAACACTTCCGCCTATCAAGGAATACGAGGCAGAGCCTGTTCCGCAGGCAGAGCTTGATGATATGCTTGGTGCAGGCAAAAAGTTCGAGATTACCTATGAGGATGATGTATATTACATTGAAGCACCATGGATTCAACCCATTATGCGTACTGTTGATCCAGAGGATTACTCATCACTCCAGTATTTCCAGCGTGTTCTCATCAACAGCGGAATTATTGCAAAGCTTGAAGAAATGGGCGTTCAGGACGGCGATACCGTAAATCTTGAAGGCTTTGAGTTTGACTTTGTATACTAATGAGGGAACGTATGACTGAACGTGATGTGAATATGTACAGTCCCCTTACCCTTGCATTTTTAGGGGACAGCGTATACGATACCCTTGTAAGGGAAAAGCTGTTGAGAAGTGCGAATATGCCCGCTTCAAAGCTTCACTCCGCAAAGATTAAGCTTGTATGTGCGGAATTTCAGTCGAAGGCTTATGATAAAATATCAGAAGTGCTGACTGAAAAGGAGTTGGCAGTTCTGAAAAGAGGCAGAAATGCCACGGGAAATAACGTCCCAAAACACGCAGAGGCGGCGGAATACCGCAGAGCAACTGCTGTTGAATGTCTTTTTGGATATTTATACCTGCTGGAAAATAATGTGCGGATAGCAGAGTTGTTCGACGTTGCTATGCAGGGAATTGAAATAGATGAAATAATCGGTAACTGATACCGGGAGATAAAGGAGAGCTGAAAAATGTCAGGTCATTCAAAATGGAATAATATCAAGCGTAAGAAAGAAGCTACCGACGCTGCAAAGGGTAAAATCTTTACAAAAATCGGCAGAGAAATTACTGTTGTTGTAAGAGAGGGTGGCCCTGACCCGAACAATAACAGCAAGCTCCGTGACCTTATCGCTAAGGCAAAGGCAAACAACGTGCCTAACGATAACATTGAGCGAGTTATCAAGAAAGCAGCTGGCGGTGAGGATAAGAACAACTACGAAAATATGGTATACGAGGGCTATGGTCCAAACGGCGTTGCAGTAATCGTTGAGTGCCTTACCGATAACAAGAACCGTACAGCAGGCGATGTCCGCCACTATTTCGATAAATTCGGCGGAAACCTCGGAACAACAGGTTGTGTATCCTTTATGTTCACAACAAAGGGCATTGTTATTCTTGAAAATAACGGTCTTGACGAGGATGCAGTTATGGAAGATGTATTTGAGTGCGGCGGTGATGATTTCGATATTACAGAGGAAACAGTTGAAATCGAGTGTGCTCCCGAAGCTCTCCACGAGGTGAGAGAGGGACTTACAGCAAAGGGTTACAACGTACTTTCCGCTGAAACAGACCGTATTCCTGCAAATTATACAGCGCTTACAGATGAGGAGCATATCAAGAAGATGAATCTTCTCCTTGAACATCTTGAAGATAATGACGATGTTCAGAATGTTTACCACAACTGGGAGATGCCTGAGGAAGACTGATTACAGGTTAAAGGCGGACATTGCATTTTGCTTTGTCCGCTTGTTTTGTTGAGGTGAACTATGGCTATTACTCTTGAAAAATTTACGAAATCAGATAATAAACTGCTGAAAAAACTCTATATATCGGCTTTTCCCTTTGAAGAACGCTGTCCCTATTTCATAATGATGAACAGGGAAAAAAGAGGAAAATCCGAAATGCTTGTGGCAAGGAATAAGGGCGAATTTATCGGATTTGCCTATATGGTATGCGACGAAAAGCTTGCATATATCTTTTATCTTGCCGTTGAGGAGAAAAAGCGTGGGCAGGGCTACGGCACGGAAATTATTGATGCTCTCAAAGAAAAATACAGGGGCAGACGGCTTTTTCTTGCAAGGGAGCAGCTTGACAAATCCGCTGAAAACTATGAGCAGAGGGTTAACAGGCATAATTTTTATCTCAACTGTGGCTTTGAGGACTTGCCCTGCTGCATAAAAGAAGGCCCTGTTGTATATGATGTTATGGGTATCGGCGGAAATGTCACAGCCGAGGAATACCACAGCTTAATTAAGGATTGGGCAGGCATTCTGCTGAAGATCGTTGATATGAAGATTGTTGAAAAGCAGGTGGAAGAATGAGCGTTGAGATAACAAAGGTGAAATATTATCCCGAACTCCGCAGAATAGCGGCTATTGCCGATGAGATATGGCACGAGTGCTATGGGGAATTGCTGGGACAGGGGCAGGTTGACTATATGGTGGAAAAGTTCCAGTCCATTGACGCAATGACGGAGCAGATTGAGTTTCAGAATTATAACTATCTTTCAGTATGTGAAAACGGGAAATTATGTGGATATATCGGCATAAAACCCGAAGATTGCGACAGACTTTTCCTCAGTAAATTTTACCTGCACAAGGAATATCGTGGCAGGGGAATTGCAACCGCAATGATGAATTATATTTTTGACGAAGCACGTAAAATCGGTAAAAAACGTGTATATCTCACGGTTAATAAGCACAATGACCATGCCATTGACGTATACAAGAAAATTGGTTTTGCAGCTGTTGATACTGTCGTTACTGACATCGGCGGCGGCTATGTTATGGATGACTTTATAATGGAGTATCAGATTAAGGAGTAAATATGGGAATTACAGAACTTTTGCTTTTATCTCTGGGACTTGCAATGGACGCATTTTCCGTGTCCGTGTGCAAGGGACTTAGCATGAAGAAAATCGACTATAAGGGAGCAGCAGTTACAGCATTATTTTTCGGTGTATTTCAGGGACTTATGCCCCTTATCGGCTATTTCCTCGGCAGCCGCTTTGAGAAATTCATAAGTACATACAGCCATTGGATAGCTTTTATTCTCCTCGGTTTTATCGGCGGAAAAATGATATATGAGGTTATAAAGGGCGGTGATGAGGACAGCGTAAGCGGCGAATACAAGCTTGATATAAAGGAGCTTTTTGTTCTTGCCATTGCCACAAGTATTGACGCTTTAGCGGTGGGAGTTATCTTTGCGGCACAAAAAACAAATCTTATCCTTTCAGTGTCGGTAATTGCTGCAATTACGTTTGTGGTATGCCTTGCAGGTGTTGTAATCGGCAACCGATTTGGCAGCAAATATCAGAAAAAGGCGGAGCTTGCAGGGGGAATTGTCCTTGTGATTATCGGTATAAAATTGCTTATTGGCGGCTTGGTGAAATAAATTGAAGAATAAAGAAAAAAAGAAAGATAACGGATTGAAGAAACGACTTGTAATTTATGCTGTAATTGTTGTTGTTGGGCTGTTTTTCGGAAGTTGGCAGAACGGTATGCTGACAGTATCGGAATACACCTATAAATCTGACAAAATCTCCGAGGGCTTCACCATTGTTCAGATTTCCGACTTGCACAATAAAAACTACGGCAAAAAGCAAAGGCGGCTTATAGAAAAAATATCTGCCCTTGAACCTGATATAATTGTAATTACGGGGGATATTGCTGATTCAAGTCATACCAATATTCCGAAGGCAATTGAATTTGCCGAGGAAGCTGCAAAAATCACGAAAACTTACTATGTTTCAGGTAATCACGAACAGCGCTTCAGCAGGGAGGAATTTGATCAGCTGATGGATGGGCTGAAAGAGGCTGGAGTTGTCCGTCTTGTTGATGATTGCCTTGATATTTCGTTAAATGGAGATAGCTTCAGATTGACAGGATTTGATGATTTATCATTGATTGATGTGGAAAATAACTGTCCGAAGCTTTCGGGGGATAAGCTGAACGTAGTGCTTGCCCACGAACCGCAGTATATAGAGGATTACAGCAAGCATGGGAATGTTGATCTTGTGCTGACAGGTCATGCCCACGGTGGACAGTTCAGACTGCCTTTTATTGGCGCAGTTTTTGCCCCTGAACAAGGGTTTAATCCCGAATATACCGAGGGTATGCACCAAATGGGGGATACATCAATGATAGTCAGCCGAGGACTGGGCAACAGTGCTTTTCCTCTGCGGTTATTCAATTATCCCGAAATTGTGAAGATTAATATAGAAAGCGAAAAGGCGGACAAATAATGTCCGCCTTTTTTACTGTACTGGTGTTTCTGGTGTCGCAGGTGCAGTAGTTGTTGCCTGTTCAGTAGATGTATCTGTAGCTACTGTTTTTTGACAAAGCCATTCGCACCACTGCTTGTAATAAGCCGCCAAAGGGTGAACGCCATCAGAAGTGTATGCCGCTGTAAGACAGCCGTTCTCATCATCGTAGAGCTCGTTTATATCAATATAGAATACTTTTTTATTATCCGCAAGCTCTGCAAAAAGGCTGTTTAGATAATTGATATTTGCGTTGTTGATAATGTTTGTTTCAGATGCGGCTGAAACATGAAGATTTGCCTGTATATAGATAATTGCGTCAGGCTGATGAGTTTTGAGACGCTCGATGATTGCTCTGTATTTTGTAAGGGTATACTGGAAATCGTTTCCTACCTCGTTGACGCCGAGCATAACATAAACTTTTCCGAATTTGTTGTTTTTGATAAGGTCATCAAAGCTTGCACCGTCAATAACCTCATTGTCTATATTGGAGGATGACATACCGATTGAACAGAAGAAACGGGAGTTTGTGAATATTCCGTATTCCTGAATTCCTACAGTACGTGAGTCACCGATGAAAAGAGCGTCATTGAAATATGAAATATCGCTCTGACCGAAAACGGGTGCGGCATCAGCAGGGGGAATATTTTCCTGCGGCTGATTTTCGGTGGTATTGTTATTTCCGCTGTTTTCATTTGAAACGGAATCGCCGCCATTACTGATGTTTGTGCCTGTATTTGCTGAACTGCTTACTGTCGGTGGAGGAAGCTCCACTTGTTTTTTTGCTTCTGCACTTTCTTTCCAGATCTTGTGGAAGATGAAGGGCGATGCAATAAAGCAAGTAAAAATAAGCAGTATGGTATATAAATTCTGTTTGTATTTGTTCATTTCCGATTTTTTCTCCTTTGATTCTGCGGAATATTCCAAAAGTCATTCCGCTGTTTTGTTCACACACATAATAATTTTATACGGATTTTTTTCTTTTTTTATCCGAATATCAGAAACGGAAATACAGGAATACATCGTCCATACCCTTGTACATACAGTAAACGGACGCCCAGAATACCACAAGAAGCAAAACTGCGCAGAACGGTGTATTTTTAATCTTTTTATATATCATTTCGGGCAGTCTTGTGGAAAGAATTACTCCTGCGATGAAGTATTTTCCGTAGATACCCCAGTATTTCACGTAGTCATTCTGATTGATAATAACATCGGTTTCGGCAGAAATGCAGAAAAGCTTGCTGAAATAGAGCCCGATGTCGTTGAAATCCTCAATGGCAAAAAGCAGCCATGTGAGAGGGATTGCAAGGAACATATAGAGATGACCTATCAGTTTGTACTGATTGAGAAAGTTTCCTGTCACAAAGCGTTCGAGCATTATAAGGCCGAAAAGTACAAGTCCCCAGAGAATGAAATTCCAGCTTGCACCGTGCCAGACACCAGTGAAAAGCCAAACAACAAAGAAGTTGCGTACGATTTTCATTTTGCTGTCGCATCGGCTGCCGCCTAATGGGAAATATACATATTCCCTGAACCAGCTGCCAAGCGTAATATGCCACCTACGCCAGAATTCGGTCATTGTGACGGACAGATACGGATAGTCAAAGTTTTTCGGGATGTTGAATCCCATGATTTCGCCAAGTCCCATAGCCATGAACGAGTAGCCCATAAAGTCGAAGTAAAGCTGGAATGAGTAGGCAATAATACCCAGCCATGCGAGTCCTGATGATATGCTTTCGTAGCCTATCATGGATAATTCGCTCCACAAGCCGCCTATCTGATTTGCAAGAAGAACTTTGTAGCCGAGACCTATTGTAAAGGTTTTAAGTCCGTTTTCCACTTTTTTTATGGAATGGGTGCGTGTTTTAAGTTCTTTTGCAACAGTTGAATAAGTAACGATAGGACCGGCGATAAGCTGTGGAAACATACTTATGTAAGCGCCATAGTTGACGAAGCTTTTTTCACTTTCCACATCTTTCCGGTAGACATCAATGATATACGACACATTCTGGAAAGTGTAAAAGCTTATACCGATTGGCAGAACAATATTTTTCACAACCACATCAGCACCGAAAATATTGTTGAAATTTTCAAGTAGGAAGCCTGTGTATTTGAAGAATATCAGCAGGGAGAAGTTATAGATAATGCCGAAAATCAGCCAGAATTTAGCTGCCTTCCGGAAATGCTGAATAAACTCTCCGATTATGAAATTGAACAGTATAGTCATGAAGAAAAGCCCGGTTTTTATGAGTTGATTTTCAAGCCCCTCATCTTTGAAGCCCATACTGTAGAAAAATAAGCTTGCTATGAAAATTACTGCGTTTTTATATTTTTTTGAAGCAGTCCCGTAAATCAGCAAAAATGCCGGCAGGAACAGAAAAATAAATTCCAGACTGCTGAAAACCATTAATATATCACCCTTTTCGGGAAATCAGGCAGACAGCGAAAAATCTCCTTTGCCAACAGGCAGCAGAGAAGTGAGAGATATTTCATTTTCCGACTGATTTCGTTTTGTTGTCCGCTGTTTTTATCTTTGCGGCATTGTCAGGTTGTTCTACACTTATGGTGGAAAAGGTTACAAAACAGTAACTAAATTCTCGCCCATATAATAAATTACCTATATACTATTTTACACAAAAACTACATTAATTTCAAGAGTTTTCAATAATTGTAACAATTTGTAATATTTTCGGATATTGGGGATTATTATTGACCAAAAATTGCTACGGTGATTTGTGTACTATCGCCAAAGTTTTTCTTTTGCTATTTACAAATTAGACGAAATGATGTATAATAATATTATAAAAAAAGGCTTTAACTGCGGTTTATCTGCGTTTATAGCCGCATTTTCTAATTTTGGGAAATATTTGATAATAGCAATAAGTGCTAAATCAAAAATTGTTGTCATCATAATTGTAAAAAGACGAAAGGAGAATGATATGATAAAACATCTTTCGGGCGATTTTGAAACCGTTGAATACGACAGCAAGCGTTCATTTCTGCTGTATGATAACCATGAAAATGAAATGTATCCCGTTCATTGGCATGAAGCTGTAGAAATAATTATGCCACTGGAAAACCATTATGTTGTTACTGTGGGTGAAACTGAATATGATATTCCCGTAAATGATGTGCTTATCATTCCCTCCGGAGAGATTCATGAAATGCCGCAGCTTATCCCGGGACGGAGACTCATATTCCAGTGTGCAAACAGTGCGTTGAGCGGTGTTGCAGCAATAGAGCCTATAGTGAGGGGTGTTTCTGCTCCCATACTCATTAACAGAGAGATGAACAAGGAGCTTCACAGCCTTGCGAAAAAAACTCTGCTTGACATACTGAGTCTGAATAACAAGCGAAATGATCTTTCTGACGTCAAGATATATATTGCTCTTGTAAATCTTCTTACAGCACTGAGAGAACATCAGCTTGTTCAGAGCAAGCAGCTTCTTGAGCTTGATGATATAAAGCTTGATGAATACAATGAGAAATTCAATGATGTAATGAAATATATCGACGCAAACTATATGTATGATATTTCACTGGAGCGTCTTGCAAAGGTTGCAGGATACAGTAAGTACCATTTTTCACGTATTTTCAAGCAGTATAACTCTATGTCATATCTGCAGTACATCAATGCAAGACGTACAAAGGCAGCGGAGCATCTTCTGCTTGACCCGAATTTGAGTATCACAGATGTGGCAATGCAGGCGGGTTTCAAGAGTCTTACGACTTTCAATCGCATATTCAAGGAAATAAAGCATTGTACACCCACGGATTTCAAAAAGCTGTTTACAGCACATTGATTTGAGAACACGGTTATGCCGTGTTCTTTTTTTACATTTCTAACATCCTATTACATCGTAAATAAATTTTAAAATATTTAAAAATATCCGAAATGTATGGTAATTTTATAAAGTATGTGGTATAATAAAATTTGAGTAGTTATGTGGTCTTATGTTACCACAGGTAAATTACACGGTAGAGGAGTGCGATTTATATAATGAACTATAACAGAACAGAACTTGGCGGAAATATCGGATTTACTTCTGTAGTGGATGAGAAATTCAACAGCTGCTCCCTGCGGCTTATGATGATTGTCCCTATGGGCGATTCAGCTTCTGATAATTCCATTGCAGTAAATATGATTACCGATGTAAACTCAAAGCTGAACAGTATTGCGGCTATGAATGAACGCCTTTCAGAGCTTTACGGTGCGTCATTTGCTTCGTCTGTGGCTGTCCGTGGCGATATGCAGGTTTTAAGCGTTACCGCAGGCTGGCTGTGTAATCGTTTCGCTATTGACGGCGAGGATATTACAGGGGATATGCTGGAGCTTGTTACAGACTGCCTTTTCAGTCCTTTTGCCGATGAAAATGGATTTGATGAGAGTATTTTCAGATTGAGCAAAAAGGAAATACTTGATATTATTGATTCAAGATTTAACAATAAGCGTGAATATGCTCTTGTAAAGGCACGTGAAATTGCCTTTGAGGGCGAGGCTGTGCAGTACGGCGGAAGCGGTACACGTGAGCAGGTGGAGGCTGTTACTCCAAAATCTGCCTATGAAGCTTACTGGAAGCTGATTGAAACGGCACAGATTGAAATATGCTTTGTTTCTCCCGAAAATGATGACCGTGTACAGGAAGTTTTCAGAGAGAAATTTGCAGCCGTGGGCAGAAATTCCGCAAGCCATACTTTCTACGCTCCCAGCCCTATAAAATCCACGCCTGTTCTCGTTGAAGAAGAATTTGACGTCAGACAGGCGAAAATGGTTATGACATTCAAGTTTGATACAGACGATATTGACGCTGTTCATCTTATGTGTGTGATTTTTGGCGGAAGTCCTGTTTCAAAGCTTTTTGTCAATGTTCGTGAAAAGCTGAGCCTGTGCTATTATTGTTCCTGTTCAATGAGCGAGTTCAAGAAAAGTGCAGTTGTTGACTGCGGCGTTGAAAAGGGAAACATTGAAAAGGCAACAGCGGAAATACTGAATCAGCTTGATGAAATCCGCAAAGGCAATATTTCGGATGAGGAACTGCAAAGTGCATTTCTTGCCCTTGAAAATTCCTATACCTCGTTCGGTGATACCCACAGCTCCTATATTTCATGGTATTCCGACTGCTTTTTCAGAAATGAATATATTTCACCAAAAGAATATCTTGAAAGACTTTTTGAAGTTACCAAGGAACGCATAGCCGCAGCTGCCGCTAATGTAAGACTTGACAGCACCTATCATATGCTGAATAAGGAGGCTGAATAAATGAACAGAGAAATAATCACAAGCAGCCGTACAGGCGACAGCTGTATTCATGTGAAGCATAAAAGCGGACTTGATATATATATTCGTGAAATGTCCGGATTCAGTTCAGTTTATGCTCTTTTCGGCACAAAATACGGTTCTGTGAATACTACCTTTAAAGTTGCAGCAGATAAGGAATATACAGAAGTGCCTAACGGTATTGCACATTTTCTGGAGCACAAGCTCTTTGAAAATGAGGATTGCGGAGTTTTTGAGCTTTTTGCCGCAACAGGTGCACAGTGCAACGCCTATACTTCATTTGATAAGACCTGCTATCTTTTCTCCTGTACGAATAACTATACGGAAAATCTTCGTATTCTCCTTGATTTTGTACAGAAGCCATATTTCACAAAGGAAAACGTTGATAAGGAACAGGGTATAATCGGGCAGGAAATATGTATGACCAACGATAATCCCGAGTGGCGTGTATTTTTCAATATGCTCCGTGGAATGTACCATAATCACCCTGTACAGATTGACATTGCAGGCACACAGGAGAGCATAGCACAGATTGATGCTGATCTGCTTTACAAGTGCTACGACACTTTCTACAATCTCAACAATATGACTCTTTCCATAGCAGGAAATATAAACGCCGATGAGGTTCTTGCAATATGCGATGAAATGCTTCGCTCCTGTGAGGATAAAGGACTTGAAACGATATTTCCCGATGAGCCTGAAACGGTAGTACAGGCTGAAATCACAGAGAAGAATGCCGTAGGTGCGTCAATTTTTCATTTAGGCTTCAAATGTCGTCCCGATAAGAGAAATTTCCTTAAAAAAGAAATGACGGCTTCTCTTGCAACATCATACCTTACTGACGCTTCTTCTGAAATGTACAGCAGACTTCTTTCAGAGGAAATAATAAATGCTACCTTTGGCGGAGAGGTGTTTGCAGGGGACGGATTCTTCTCCGTGATTTTAAGCGGCGAATCTGAATACCCTCATAAGGTCAGAGAGGCTGTACTGGCTGAAATCCGCCGTATATCCGCAGAGGGTATTGACGAAAAGGTGTTCAGCAGAATAAAAAAGGCGACCTATGGCGATCTTGTAAGGCAGCTGTGCAATGTAACAGCCATGGCTTCGGCAATGCTCAATACTCATATGGCAGGATTTCGTCCCTTTGATGTTGTTGACATTGTATCCGAGCTTACGGCAGAAGATATTCTTGGCTTTATCAGAAATGAGCTTCTTCCCGATAAGACAGTATTATCGGTGATTGAAAAAATATGAAAGGACGTTGAAAAATGACATTATCACAAATGATAACGAATTATAATGAAATTCAGTTTCCCAATCTGGGCTGGGAATTTGAAATCAATCCCACAGCTTTCACTATAGGCGGAATTGCTATTCAGTGGTACGGAATATTTATTGCACTGGGACTTGCTCTTGCGGTGCTTTACTGCTTCCCGAGAATGAAACGCTTCGGCATTGATGCTGACAGAGCAATTGACGCTGTGCTTGGTGGTGTAATCGGCGGAATTATCGGTGCAAGACTTTATTATGTTATCTTCAACTGGAGCGACTACAAAAGCGACAGTTTCAAGGAAACATTTTTCGCTATACTCAACACACGAAACGGCGGACTTGGAATATACGGCGGTATTATAGGTGCGTTGATTGTGGGACTTATCATATGTAAAATCAAGAAAATCAAGATGCTTCCCATGCTTGATGTTGCGGTTATGGGATTTCTTATCGGTCAGGGTATCGGACGCTGGGGCAACTTTGTAAATCAGGAAGCATTCGGTATAAATACAAATTCATTCCTTGGTATGACTGGCGGAAGAATACAGCAGGTTATAAATGCTGAAATGCAGGTTGGCGGTTCAATGTATGAAAACGGACTTGAAATGGTATGGAGCGATCCTGTTCATCCCTGTTTCCTCTATGAGTCGGTATGGTGTCTGCTTGGCTTTGTTCTACTTGCATTCTGGTCAAAGAGAAGAAGATATGACGGACAGCTCCTCCTGATGTACATGGCATGGTACGGACTTGAAAGAGCAGTAGTTGAGGGGCTTCGTACAGACAGCCTTATGATAGGAAGTATCAGAGTTTCACAGGCACTTTCAATTGTTATCTTTATAGCATCTGTTTTATTACAGATTATCATCGGCTTCAAGGTCAAGCGTGATCCCGAGAGCTTTGTGCTTTATGCTACAACAGAAGAATCCCGTATGCTCATTGAGGAAACAAGAAGAAAGAGTATGAAGGATATGGGCGATGATGACGACGATGATGAAATCGGCATACTTGAAGAAGATGATGACAACGCTGACGACAATGACAGCGATGATGATAATTCCGATGAAAATGCGGAAGACAATAACAAGGAGGAATAATTAAAATGGCACAGATTATTGACGGAAAGGCAGTATCAGCCGCAGTTAAGCAGGAGGTTGCAGACGAGGCTGCAAGACTCAGGGACGAAAAGGGACTTAAGGTAGGTCTTGCAGTTGTTATCGTGGGCAATGATTCCGCATCAAGAGTTTATGTAAACAACAAGAAGAAGGCTTGTGAGGCTGTAGGCTTCCAGTCATTTGAGTATGCTCTGGACGAGAACACAACACAGGAACAGCTTCTTGACCTTGTAAATGTTCTCAACCGTGATGACAGAGTAAATGGTATACTTGTACAGCTTCCTTTGCCGAAGCATATTGACGAAAAGGCAGTAATCAACGCAATTTCTCCCGAAAAGGACGTTGATGCATTCCACCCCGAAAACGTGGGTAAGATTATGATAGGCGAGTATTCATTCCTGCCATGTACACCTGCGGGAGTTATGCGTCTTATCGAAAGCACAGGCGTTGATATTTCCGGTAAGAAGTGCGTAGTTGTGGGACGTTCCAATATCGTGGGCAAGCCGCAGGCAATGCTCCTTTTACAGAAGAACGGTACAGTTACAATCTGCCACTCCAGAACACAGAATCTCAAGGAGGAGTGCAAGGCTGCCGATATCCTTGTTGTAGCTATCGGTAAGGCTAAATTTGTAACAGGTGATATGATTAAAGAGGGTGCTGTAGTAATTGACGTTGGTATGGACAGAGATGAAAACGGTAAGTTATGCGGCGACGTTGATTTTGAATCAGCTGAAAAGGTTGCAGGCTACATAACACCTGTTCCTGGTGGAGTAGGTCCTATGACAATTGCTATGCTTATGAAAAATACTCTCACAGCAGCAAAACAGCAGGCTGGAATTGAATAATCCGTACTGCTTAATGCGTAATCTGATAAAAATAAGGACACGGCGTGCCGTGTCCTTATTTTCACATTATATACATAAATGTGAAAAATCTATCACAAATCATTTTTCATACTTTAACAATCAACGCATTTTAGTTTCACAAAAGAGGGGTATACTATAATCATCAAAGAGAAACAAACACAACTCCCAGGAAAGGAAACGTGATTAAAATGAATGAATACAATTACAATTTTGAAGAAGTAGGCGGTGGCTATTACAATTCAGAGGAAAATCCCTCTCCGAAAAAGCCGAAGAAGAATACGGCTCTTAAAGTTGTTGCATCACTTATGGCAATGACTCTTGTTTCGGCAGGATCAATCGGCGTATACCGTACTGTAACCGAGGGAAGAAATGCCGATACAGCTACAGAATCTTCACATATATCTGCTGAAAATGAAGAAGCTGCTGTAAATAAAGAGGTATCCGACGTTGAAAAGGAAACATCAGCGGCTGAAATTTTAAGCACTCTCCAGATTGAAGAAAATGACGGAAAAGTTCTCACTACAGAGGAAGTTGTACAGAAGGTTATGCCCTCTGTTGTAGGTATAAAGTCAGAATTTGAAATGCAACAGCAGAATAATTACAATTATGGCAATGGTTTCGGTGGATTTGGCAGCTTCGGTGATATTTTCGGTTTTGGTGGAAGTGGCGACGGTTATGGCTATGGCTATGGTGACGGAAGTCAGATTCAGCAGGAAAATCCTATCGGCACTGGTACAGGAGTTATTTTCTCCGAGGACGGCTATATTGTCACAAATGCACACGTTATCTACGACAGCCAGAACGGTCTTGGGTTAGCATCTGAAATTGAAGTGCTTGTTAACGATAATACCTACACAGCAGGAGTAGTCGGATATGATATTGACTGTGACCTTGCAGTGCTTAAAATTGCTGCAGAGGGACTTGTTGCCGCTGAATTCGGCGACAGTGATAAGCTTAACCTTGGCGAAGATGTAACAGCTATCGGAAATCCTCTTGGACTTGACCTTATGAATACGGTTACAAAGGGCATTGTTTCGGGACTTAACAGAAATATTACAATCAATGATAAGTCAATGAGCCTTATCCAGACAGATACAGCTATAAATTCAGGAAATTCAGGTGGTCCTCTTATTAATAAATACGGACAGGTTATCGGCATTAATTCCTCAAAAATGTCAAGCAGCGGCCTTGGCGAAGCTTCAGTTGAGGGTATCTGCTTTGCAATTCCTTCAAATAAGGTTTCTGACGTTGTAGAGGACTTCATGACATATGGTTATGTAAAGGGCAAGCCACAGCTTGGTATAAGCTGTCGTGATGTTACAGAGGATATTGCAGAAATGTATGGTATGCCTGTAGGTGTTTATGTTATTGAGGTAACAGAGGGTAGTGCCGCAGAAAAGGCAGGACTTAAAAAGAGCGATATTATTACAGCTGTTGACGGAGTTAAGGTGAAAACGGCGGAAGAACTTACAGCACAGAAAAATCTCCACACAGCAGGGGATGAAATTGAATTGACATTTATGAGAAATGGCGAAGAAATGACAATAAAGCTTACACTTGATGAAGTGACAGTACCAGTTGAATAATTCTCCAATATAAAAGCCGCTATGGAAAAATCCGTAGCGGCTTTTAGCTATACATTGAATCCCTGTTGTCTGAAACTGTCTATTACATCTCCAAGTATTTCGGCATTTGTAGCTGATACCGAGTGCAACAGAAGTATTTCCCCCGAATGAGCCGAAGTGGAAAGTTTATTCAATCCCTCCGCCGGGGCAGGCTGACTGTCGGTTTTCCAGTCCACGTAAGCATAACTCCAGAAAAGCGATTTATAACCGCATTTCTGCACTGTTTCCAGTGCCGCTTCGGAGTATTCACCGCAAGGAAAACGGAAATACTGCATTTCATAGCCGTAATTGTTCAGCACATATTCATGAAGGTCCATAATTTCCTTTTCAGCCTCTGCCGCAGATAAAGTGGGCAGACTTGAATGAGTCATACCGTGGTTACCCAGTGTATGCCCCTCGGCAATCATACGCTTCACAAGAGATTCTTCCTTTCTGGCATAGTCACCTGTGAGAAAGAAAATTGCACTGACGTTCTTTTCTTTTAGTGTGTCGAGGATTTTTGCTGTATAGCCGTTTTCATAGCCTTGGTCAAAGGTTATGATAATTCTGTTTTCTTCTGACGATAAAGCGCAGGCATCATATCCGCTGTATCGTTCGTTGAAGCTTATTGCATCGAGAGGGCGGTTAAGACTGTCGCAAGCCATGCCCTGTCCGTAGCCTATAGCTGTAGTATCTGCCGCATAAACGGCATTTACAGGCATTACCGCCGTAGTCGTCAATGCAAGAGCAATTGGTGTCAATTTCATATCTGTCACTCCTTTTCTGGAGTTCGGAATTTCTTCCGCAAAGGTATTATGAGCGGCAGATTGAGAAATATTAAAGGCAATTTTTTCAATAAAAAATTAAAGGCAACACCGCACAAGTTCTGTACGGTATTGCCTTAATTCTTAATTTTCTATATCCTTGTCATCATCAATAAATTCGAGAATATCCCCCGGCTGACAGGAAAGTGCCTTGCAGATAGCGTTGAGAGTGGAAAAGCGGATTGCGCTGACCTTGCCTGTTTTCAGCTTTGAGAGGTTTACATTGCTTACACCAACACGGTCGCTCAGCTCGTTAAGGCTGATTTTTCTGTCTGCCATTACTCTGTCAAGTCTAAGTATAATTGACATATTTCCCCCTCCTTAAAGCGTTTCATCTGATTCCTGCTGTAATTTTGCGCCGTAGCTGAAAATGTAAGAGAAGATGATAACTGCAATTACAATAAGCACCATTGTAAGATTAATAGAACCCTGTGTAATGTACGTAAGCACCGCAGGGATAAGTGAAAATGCGAAATGCTTCATAGCTTTTGTGACGCTTTCCTCAAAGGGGGACTGACAGGTTTCCAACGCCTTTGCAAGCTTTCCTGCAAAGATAACCACAACAAGGGTAAAAGCAACATATATAGCCCCACCAAAGCACACACCTGCCAAACCATATTTTAACAATGTGCTGTTGAGAGAATTAAATTTTGCTTCACATGTATATTTTTTAATACCGTCATTATCTGATATAGTGTCTATTAAAGAAATTTCTGTGCCGAAAATCTTGAATTGTTCATTTGTATTATCTTCATTCTCATAAAATGAAATACTGCTTGGGAGCCTGTTTGTATCAGCAGTCATTTCATAAGAAGCTGTACCCTTTGATGTGATTGCTGTGCTGTTCGTGGGGAATATGGCAAGTAAAATGATACCTCCCACAATAGCGGCAATAATACCTATAATGCAGACTATACGCATTATAATAAGGATAATTCTGCTCACCTTGCCAAGGTTGTTGATTTTCTTTACATAGTCAATATTTTTTGTGCTGTTCATAAATAAATCCTCCAATAAAATACTTGTGGAATTTTCAAGCGCTTTATATTCCAGAATTTCGGGGTTGAGTTTCATTCCCCTTTCCGTGATTATATAATACCACAAGTTTTTACGTTTGTCAATGGATATTTAATGTTTATCATTAAATATTATATGTTTTCACAATATTGAGAGGAATTTAATAGACTGTGTTTGTGCAATTATACCGATAAAAATTTAATGTTTATCGTTAAATCTTGATTTGCAGACAGCAAATAATACAAAAATGGACTTGAAATTAAATGAACATTATAAAAAATACCACTTGCGCATACATAAAAATAGTGATATAATTAATGCAACATTACACAAGCTATGTGCAGTGTTGCATTAATTATGTAAGTGATATTATGGAGGTTTTTTATGTCACAGGCTTTAACTCATTCACGTAGTCTTAAAATGCGTAGAATAACTGCCGCTGGACTTTTCGCCGCACTTATCTACGTTTTTACTGCGTATCTTCATATACCTACAGGTGCAGGCTATACTCATGCAGGGGACGGACTCATATATCTGGCGGCTTGTGTACTTCCGACTCCTTATGCAATGGCAGCAGGGGCTATAGGCGGAGCAATGGCTGACGGACTTTCCGGTTATCCCGTCTGGATTCCTGCAACTGTAATAATCAAGGCGATAACAGCGGCATTTTTCAGCAATAAGACAGAGAAAATACTTACCCTGCGTAACATTCTGCCGATTATTCCATCTGCGTTGATATGTATCGCTGGATATAGTTTATACGAGGGAACTGTCATAGCAGGGGGATTTTCGGTTGCGGCTGTATCTGCCGCATTGACGCAGATACCTTCATATCTTGTACAGATCGGCACAAGTACAATTTTGTTTGTGGCAACAGCAGTTCTTTTTGACAGAATTGATTTTAAAAAGAAAATAAAGCTATAGGCAAGGTGTATTGGATTATCTTGTATAGTGGCGGATATTATCTGGCTGAAATTCAGATTTTTCCGATAAGATAAAAAGGGGAGCGATTTCAATTTCGCTCCCTTTTCGTTTATTCTATTCCTGCCAGTTTCTTCTGAATTGCCACAGCGTCGTCAACTGTAAGTCCGTTATTGTCGCAGTCTGCATTGATTTCGCCTAAATCTGACAATGCGTATTTATCGGGATTACCTATACCAAAAATCAGCATAGCATAATAAATATTCAAAATTCACAACATGATATGGTTATCGCAGTAAAAGTTGCAGAGAAATATATTTTTATTTCAATCAAAAAGCACCGCCAAAATGCGGTGCTTCTGTTTTATCTTTTATTATTCTTCGTCATCATCATCGTCATGTTTATTCTTCGATGCAATTACAGATGATACAACGGCTATAACAATAGCAAGACCTGCTACAAGTATAAGCGGTAATACAGGAAATCTGTCTCCTGTAGCAGGTGAAACAGCTGCAAGTGTAAGAAGTGATAACATATCCATAATTTTTGTCCTCCCATGAAGTTATTGCGTCGGGCTGTATGCCCGTGTGTTACATTATATCACATCGGGTTTATTTTGTCAATTAAAAACGGAAATCACGCTCGCCTTTTCTGATTTTTTCAAGGTAATCAAGAGCCTTTTCACGGCGTTTTTCATCGGGAACTTTCACGATTTCACGGTCAATAAGCTCCTCACCGATTTTTCTTGTTTCGGGGCTTGCATAGTCCTGTAAATATTCCTGCAATGTCAGCAGAGCGTTTGGGTGACAGCAGTTCTGAATCTGTCCCACCTTGCAGAGTGCCATAAATCTGTCGCCTGTACGTCCCTCACGGTAGCAGGCTGTGCAGAATGATGGAATATATCCACCCTCCATAAGCCACTTTACAATCTCGTCAAGTGTACGCTGATCAGATACGTCAAACTGCTCTGTGTCGTGAGGTCTTTCCTCGTTTGCATATCCGCCTACGGACGTTCTTGAACCGCCTGAAATCTGCGATATACCAAGTTTCAGAACCTTTTTACGGCATTCTTCGCTCTCTCTTGTAGAGATAATCATACCTGTATAAGGTACAGAAATTCTGATACAAGCAATGATTTTAGCAAATGTATCGTCGTCAATACCATTATCAAACTGTGTAGGATCAATGTCGGATGCTCTTTTCAGACGGGGTACGCTGATTGTATGAGGGCCTACACCGTGAACAGCTTCAAGATGCTCTGCGTGCATGAGGAGTCCTGCAAATTCATATTTGTATTTGTCAAGTCCGAAAAGTACGCCAAGTCCGACGTCGTCAATACCGCCCTCCATGGCTCTGTCCATAGCCTCTGTGTGGTATGCGTAGTTATGCTTCGGGCCTGCGGGATGAAGCTCCTCGTAGCTTTCCTTGTGATATGTTTCCTGGAAAAGGATATAGGTGCCGATACCCGCTTCCTTAAGCTTGCGGTAGTTTTCAACGGTTGTTGCGGCAATGTTGACGTTTGCACGTCTGATAGCACCGTTCTTATGCTTGATAGAATAGATTGTCTTGATACATTCAAGAATATATTCAATTGGGTTATTTATGGGATCTTCGCCTGCTTCGATTGCAAGACGCTTGTGTCCCATATCCTGCAAAGCGATAACTTCCTTTTCAACTTCTGCCTGTGTAAGCTTTTTACGTGGAATTTCCTTGTTCTGGATATGGTATGGGCAGTATACACACTGATTTACGCAGTAATTGGAGAGGTAGAGGGGGGCGAACATAACAATTCTGTCGCCGTAGAAATTTTCTTTAATCTCTTTCGCAAGAGTATATATTTTTTCGGTCATTTCGGGAATGTCACAGGCAAGAAGGACACTTGCGTCCCTGTGTGAAAGACCTGCACACTCAACTCCTCTGCCTGTTTTCTTCGGGCGAGCCTTTTCAAGGATTTCCTCAATAAGCTCCTTATTATTCTTGTTGGTTTCGGCATATTCAAGAGTTGCAAGTATTTCCTCATGATTGATAAATTCCTCAGCCTTTAAAGATTTCACATCATACATATAGTATTCCTCCATTACTTCTTTGAAATTGCGGCTTTTACAGATACGCCGCCTATGTGTCCGAGTTTTCCTGTAAGACAGCTTATTTTGTCGGGGGAAGCGTCAAGGGCTACGGATATAACGGAAACTCCACGTTCTCTGTATGGTATGCCCATTCTGCCGATGATTATTTCGCTGAACTCGTGAAGCACCCTGTTGACCTCGTCAACCGCCGACATATCGTCAATAACTATTGCCGCAACAGCTATTCTTTTTTCTTCCATGATCCCTCCCGATAAAAAAACCTGCTGTTAGGCAACAGCAGGGCATTATTTCAGCATACAGCATTGACCGAAAGCAAATGTAAATCCGCACTCGGAAAACGATATTTCAGTGTAATGCCGATAACGGAATAAATCCCGCTGCCCGCTGATATTATTATATCACATTGTTTATTTTTTGTCAATCCTTTATTTTATGCAGTAAGTGAAAAATAAAAGCAGGTAATGTATGAGCTGCGTTCTCGACGGTCTGTGATTACTTTTCGATAGTACTTGAAATTTTACAGGAAATAATATATAATAAAATAGAACCAATAACATTAACAGAAGGTGCAATTATGATTTATATGCTTGAAGATGACAGCGGCATCAGGGACTTTGTGCTGTATGCCTTGAATAATTCCGGTCTTGAGGCGGTGGGATTTGAAATTCCCTCGGAGTTCTACGCTGCTCTTTCTGAAAAAATCCCCGATTTACTGCTCCTTGACGTTATGCTTCCAGAGGAGGACGGTATATCTATATTGAAAAGGCTTCGTGCAACTTCTGCAACACAGAAGCTTCCCATTATACTTCTGACGGCAAAGGGAACAGAATTTGATAAAGTACTGGGACTTGACAGCGGAGCAGATGACTACATATCAAAACCCTTCGGAACGATGGAGCTTCTTTCACGTATAAAGGCACTTCTTCGTCGAACAGCAAATGTTACGACGATTTCGGAGAATATGATTTCTGCAGGCGGTCTTGTAATAAAGCCTGATAAGCACGAGGTAATGGCACAGGGAAAGAAAATTCCGCTTACCCTCAAGGAGTATGATGTGCTTTGCCTGTTTATGAAGAATAAGGGGAAAGTATTTACTCGTGATGAGCTTCTCAATCGCATATGGGGATATGAATTTACAGGAGAAAGCCGTACTGTAGATGTTCATATACGTTCGCTCCGTTCAAAGCTTGGGGAGTGTGGAGAGCTTATTGAAACTATTCGTGGGGTAGGGTATAGGATAGGAGAGAAGAATGACTAAAAGGATTTTTATGGGCGTATTCATAACATCTGCCTTATCAATAATTCTGACAGCGGTTGCTGTGAATATGTTGAACGATAAGGAAACAGGTGTTGTACTTGCGGTTATTGGTGTTATGATCTTACTTGTTGTCGGGATATCTTTTATCATAGCCGGTAAAATTGTTAAGCCCATAGGGAATATTGATCTTTCACAGCCCGATTTCAACAGAACATACAAGGAACTTTCACCGCTTCTTGAACGGCTCCGTAAGCAGAACGGCAGAGTAAACCGCTATATGACAGAGCTGACTGACAGCCGTGAGCAGTTCAGCATGATAACCGAAAAAATGAATGACGGTATAGTTATAGTTGATCCGAAAACAGTTATACTTTCCTGCAATTCGGCGGCTTGTAATCTTATGGGAACCGAACATATTTCAGAGGGACAGAGTATTTATGCTCTAAGCAATGACGAGCCGTTCAGACGTTGTATACAGGACGCTATGGGTGGTCTGCGTTCGGAGATAGTTGTAAAAACTGATATGGGCGACAGAAAGGTAATAGCAAGCCCTGCAAGTATAACGGATACACTTAACGGTGTTGTTGTGTTTATTATGGATGTAACGGAGGAACAGGCGCTTGAAAAAATGCGTCGGGAATTTACATCCAATGTTTCACATGAACTGAAAACCCCCCTTACTACCATTTACGGTATATCAGATATGCTTGCCAATGGTATGGTAAAGGCGGAGAATGTGGCTGAATTCGGCAGAAATATCCGCAGGGAGGCTGACAGGCTTATATCGCTTATAAACGATATTGTATCACTTTCAAGGCTTGATGAAAGCGATGCTCCCCGTCAATGGGAGGAGGTTGAGCTGTACGGCCTTGCAGAGGAAATAATAGGCAGACTCTCACGGACGGCGGAGGAAAAAACAGTATCCGCAATGCTTGAGGGGGAACAAGTGACGATTATGGGGGACAGAACTGTATTGAGTGAGGTGCTGTACAATCTGTGTGAAAATGCCATAAAGTATAACAGAGCGGGTGGAAGCTATATTGTCCGCATTTCACATATTCCCATGAAGGCTGTTATAACTGTGACAGATACGGGAATAGGTATACCTGATGAGCATATTGAGCGTATTTTTGAGAGGTTTTACAGAGTTGACAAAAGCCGTTCACAGAAAATAAAAGGAACGGGACTTGGATTGTCAATAGTAAAACATGGTGTAGCTTACCATAAGGGAACTGTTCGCTGTGTAAATACCGGAGACGGAGCAGTATTTATTGTTGAACTGCCCGTGAAGTAAAAAATGAAATCACCGCATACTGTGTGCGGTGATTTTTGCATATCTGACAGGCATATTTGCATAAAATAGCCAAAAGGGGCGATTTTATGATATGCAGTCTTGAAGAAATCAAGAAAAAAGAGGTCATTGACGTGAAAACAGGAGAACGGCTGGGCTATATTGACGATGTACGTATGGATACGGAGAAATCGGAGATAATTTCCGTTGTAATTTACGGAGGATACCGATTTTTCGGGATTTTTGGCAAGGAGAATGATGTTGAACTGCCATGTAATTCTATTAAAGTAATTGGCAGCGACACAATTCTTGCTGATACGTCTACGGCAAAATATACAAAAAATAAATTTTGTTGTTTTAAAAGTTTGTGGGGTTAGCTATTGCCAAAAATGAGGAAATATGGTATAATAATTAGGCAATTCACACGCAGAATTTTTACGGGTCGGTGCGTCTGCGGACGTGGCACGTAAGTTAAATCCTGCGGAGGATTAAATAATAACCAATTTTAAGGAGGACTACCACAATGGCAGTAGTTTCAATGAAGCAGCTTCTTGAAGCAGGCGTTCACTTCGGACACCAGACAAGACGCTGGAACCCCAAAATGGCACCATACATCTTCACAGAGAGAAATGGTATCTACATCATCGACCTTCAGAAGACAGTTAAGAAGCTCGAAGAGGCTTATATGTTCGTTCGCGACATCGCAGCTGAGGGCGGCGAAGTTCTTTTCGTAGGTACAAAGAAGCAGGCTGGCGATTCCGTTAAGGAGGAGGCTACACGTGCAGGTGCTCACTACGTAAACGCAAGATGGCTCGGCGGTATGCTCACAAACTTCAAGACAATCCAGACACGTATCAAGAGACTTGAGCAGCTCCACACAATGGAAGAAGACGGCACATTTGACCTTCTCCCCAAGAAGGAAGTTGTTAAGCTCAACCTTGAGATTGAGAAGCTTGAGAAGTTCCTCGGCGGTATCAAGACAATGAAGAAGCTCCCTGCAGCTCTCTTTATCGTAGATCCCCGCAAGGAAAAGATTGCTGTTGCTGAGGCTAAGAAGCTCAACATTCCGATCGTTGCTATCGTTGATACAAACTGCGATCCCGATGAAGTTGATTACGTTATCCCCGGTAACGATGACGCTATCCGTGCTGTAAAGCTCATCGCTGGTACAATCGCTAACGCTGTTATCGAAGGCAGACAGGGCGACGATGCTGCTGAGGCTGTAGAGGCTCCTGCAGAGGAAGCTGTAGCTGACGAGGCAGAGGCTGAATAATTCAAGTAATACAATCAAAAACCCGAATTTTATGTTCGGGTTTTTGCAGATTATATAACTATTAAATATCAGGAGGTAATAACAATGGGAAAGGTTTCCGTTGCAGAGATTAAAGAACTTATGAGCGCTACTGGCGTTGGCATGATGGACTGTAAGAAGGCTCTTGAAGCTAACGATGGCGATATGGACAAGGCTATTGAATTCCTCAGAGAAAAAGGTCTTGCTACACAGGCTAAGAAGAGCGGCAGAGCTGCTGCTGAGGGTATCGTAACAGCTGTTGTAAACGGCAATGTCGGCGTACTCCTCGAAGTAAACACAGAAACAGACTTCGCTGCAAACACAGATGATATCAAGAACTTTGTTGCAGGCGTTGCAAATACAATCATTGAGAAGAATCCTGCTGACGTTGAGGCTCTCAAGGCTGAGGTTATCAGCGGCGGTACAGCTACAATCGGCGATATTCTTACAGAACTTGCTGGTATGAAGATCAGAGAGAATATCGTTATCCGTCGTTTCGTTAGAATGGAAGGTAAGCTTGCTTCTTACATCCACAACGGCGGCAGCATCGGTGTTCTCGTAAAGATGGATACAGAGCTTGATGCTGATGCAGTTGCTGCAATCGGTAAGGACGTTGCTATGCAGTCCGCAGCTCTTAATGCTCCTTATCTCTGCCGTGCAGATGTTCCTGCTGAGGTTGTTGAGAAGGAGAAGGAGATTATGCTCGCTCAGATGGCAGAGGATCCTAAGATGGCATCTAAGCCTGAAAAGGTTAAGGAAGGCATCATCAACGGTAAGATCAACAAGTACTACTCTGAGAACTGTCTCCTTGAGCAATCATTTGTTAAGGATGACAAGCTCAGTGTTCAGGGCTATGTTGATGCAGAGGCTAAGAACCTCGGCGGCACAATCGCTGTAACAGACGTTGTTCGTTACGAGAGAGGCGAAGGCGTTGAGAAGAAGGAAGACAACCTCGCTGACGAAGTTGCAAAGATGATCAAGTAATCATAAATGCTTTATTAAAAGGTCTGCTTTCGGGCAGACCTTTTTATTTATATTGTTATTGTTGACTTTCCTGTTTTAATATGGTATAATGTGTAAAATAATTATTGCGGAGGCGATTTTGTGAAAGCAAAAATTTTATATTGGCTTAATTTTCTGTGGTCGTGTTTCATAGCGTTTACATTTCCGATTTGCTTCGGCTTGATTTATCTGAATATAACAGGACACGCAAAGGGATACAACTACGATTTAGGTGGCGAAAAGGATGTATCTGTACTGCTGGGATTTATTGAATTGATTATATGGCTTGCTATTGCACTTCCGTCGAGTATTTATATTTTTTTAAAACTAAGAAAAAAAGATAAAAAATATTTGTTTTTGCTTATAGCTCTATATTTTCTGCTTACTGTGCTGTGTGTTTGTTTTATGGGAGGATTTGCGGCATATGTCAAGAGTGTGTTTAATATTGGATAAGAACAGGAGAAAACAACGTGAAAAAATATCTGATTATGGCGGCTGTCCTTGTATTTTCAATTATAGTATGCCTTATTGACGCAGTTTTACAGCCCAATTACTTTGTGAAAATCCCCATTAAAATAGTATTTTTCTTAGCTTTGCCCATGATTTTCTTTATCAGAAATAAAGAGGATTTCAAGGATTTCAAAAGCCTTTTCGTATTCAGAAAAAGCGGAATTTTTAAGTCGCTGCTGCTGGGAATTGCCGTATATGCCGTGATTCTAACCGCATTTCTTCTCACACGAAATGTATTCGATTATTCCAATGTAACATCAAGTCTTACATCGGGTATGGGCATAACTGCTGATAATTTCCTCTACGTTTCCCTGTATATTTCCCTTTGCAATTCATTTCTGGAGGAAATTTTCTTCCGTGGATTCGGATTTATGACGCTGAAAAAGCATACGTCACGAAAAATCGCCTATATTTTCAGTTCTGCCGTATTTGCGGTATACCACATCGGTATGCTTTTTGAGATGTTCAACATCGGCGTTCTGCTGCTTCTGATGTTCGGATTAATTGTGGGCGGCTGTATTTTCAATTTTCTCAATGAACGCAATGACAACATTTATCCCTCGTGGTTTGTGCATATGTTTGCCAATTTCGCCATAAATACCGTGGGATTTATTCTGTTCGGGATAATATGAGGTGTGATATGGATATTCTTGAAATTATTCGTAACCGTCACAGCTACAGAGGAAAATATAAATCGGATAAAGTTCCGAGAGAGGATCTTATTTCTATTTTGAAAGCAGGTCTTGAAGCACCTTCTGGCTGTAATATGCAGACAACAAGTCTTATTGCTGTTGATGACAGGGCTGTGCTGGAAAGGCTTCATAGCGTAATTGAACCGCCTGTGGGAGAAACTGCACCTGCTATAATATGTGTGCTTACCAAACGCATTTTCGCTTACAGGGACAGGTGTTTTGCCGTTCAGGATTATTCAGCTGCAATTGAAAATATGCTCCTTGCAATTACGGCTCTTGGCTATGAGAGCTGCTGGTATGAGGGACATATAACCGATGAGGATAAAATCGGGGATAAAATGGCTTAAATTTTAAATGTGCCTGATGATTATGAGCTTGTGTGCTTTTTACCCATAGGTATTGCAGAGGAAATTCCTGTACCACCGAGGAAGAAAGATTTTTCAGAAAGAGCGTGGTTCAACACTTTCGGCGGAAGATAATTTTTTTGCTGATTTCGATAATATGAGGTGAAAATTATGACGGAAGTTAACAAAACACTATATATTCCCCTTTACGGAAAGGCATATGTCAGCCGAAAGGGACTGTTTCTGAAAGACAAAAAAGCAGAGGAAATATGGGCGAAGGAAGAATTTCCCCTTAAAGGCAAATCAAAGTCAAAATGGCTTGCATATTATATGGGAATACGTTCTGCGGTTTTTGATGAATGGGCAAAAGCAAAAATAGCTGATTTCCAAAATATTACAGTAATTCACATAGGCTGCGGTATGGACAGCCGAGCAGAGCGTATAGGCAGCAACAATTCCAATTGGTACGACGTGGATTTTGACGGTGTAATTAATGAACGCAGGCGATATTACGCTGAAAATGATAGATATAAAATGCTTGCAGGTGATGCAAGGGAATCCGCATGGCTTGAAAAAATCCCCTCAAGCGAAAAGGCTGTAATCATTATGGAGGGCATAAGCATGTATCTCAGAACCGAGGAGATACAAAGCCTTATAAAATCGCTTACAGCCCGATTTAAGGAGATTTCTCTGCTTATGGACTGCTATACTGTTAAAGCGGCGGAGCTTTCAAGGCATAAAAATCCCATAAATGATGTGGGCGTAACGGAGGTTTACGGTATCGACACTCCCGAAATATTCGGAAATAACGGCTTGAAATTTATCAAAGAGCATAATATGATACCGCAGAACTATATTGATGAACTGCACGGTGTGGAAAAGTATATTTTCAGCAAAATCTTTACAGGTGGATTTTCAAAAAAGATGTATAGATTGTTTGAGTATGGAAATGTGTATTTTTAAGTCAATTCCACCAATTATACAATTCCTATTTTGTGCAATTTAACGTTGCATAAGCTATTTACTTTTCCGCTTTTTTGTGTTAAAATATATATAGTATACACATGAAAGGAAAATTAAAATGCCTAT
The DNA here is from genome assembly GCA_017558505.1 of Ruminococcus sp. GTDB lineage: Bacteria > Bacillota > Clostridia > Oscillospirales > Ruminococcaceae > Ruminococcus. The sequence goes on from JAFYUM010000006.1 coordinate 376,287, forward strand.
TACAGAATTACTTGAAAGAAATGCCGGTTTATACGGCGGCGACATTGCTATCGTGGAGGTTAATCCCGAAATTACAGATAATCGCCGTGTAACATGGAAAGAATACAATCTCATAGAGCCTGCCACTGAAAGCCCATACCGCCGTGAAATCACATGGTCGGTTTTCAATGAAAAGGCTAATCGTTTCGCAAATATGCTTATCGAAAGAGGTGTCCAGAAAGGCGATAAGGTTGGTATTCTCCTTATGAATTGCCTTGAATGGCTGCCTATCTACTTCGGTATCCTTAAAGCAGGAGCACTGGCTGTTCCGCTGAATTTCCGTTATACAGCCGATGAAATCAAGTACTGCCTTGACCTTGCAGAAGTTGATGTTCTCATGTTCGGGCCTGAATTTATCGGACGAGTTGAGGAAATTGCTGGGGAAATCAGCAAAAACAGACTTCTTTTTTACGTAGGCGAGGGCTGTCCCTCTTTTGCAGAACACTACGACAGCAATGTTGCGAACTGCTCCAGTACAGCTCCGGAAATTCCTCTTACTGACGAGGATAATGCTGCTATTTATTTCTCATCTGGTACAACAGGATTCCCCAAGGCTATTCTTCACAACCATGAAAGCCTTGTTCATTCAGCAAAGGTTGAGCAAAATCACCACGGTCAGAGCCGTGATGACGTATTTCTCTGCATTCCTCCTCTTTATCACACAGGTGCAAAAATGCACTGGTTCGGCAGCTTACAGTCGGGCAGCAAGGCTGTTCTTCTTAAAGGCGTAAAGCCGAAGTCAATTATTGAAACAGCTTCAAACGAGGGCTGTTCAATTGTATGGCTTCTCGTTCCGTGGGCGCAGGATATTCTTGACGCTATTGACAGAGGAGAAATAAATCTTGACGACTACGACCTCTCACCATGGAGACTTATGCACATCGGTGCACAGCCTGTTCCTCCGTCACTTATTGCACGCTGGAAAGAGAAATTCCCCAGGCACCAGTATGACACAAACTATGGTTTAAGCGAGTCTATAGGCCCCGGCTGTGTTCATCTCGGAGTTGAAAATATTCATAAGGTTGGCGCAATCGGTAAGGCTGGCTACGGCTGGGAAACTAAAATTGCTGACGAAAACGGCAACGCCGTGGAGCGTGGTCAGGTAGGCGAGCTTTATGTTAAAGGTCCAGGAGTTATGACCTGCTACTACCGTGACGAAAAGGCTACTGCTGATACAATCAAGGACGGCTGGCTTCTCACAGGCGATATGGCACAGGAGGACGAGGACGGATTCATTTTCCTCGTTGACCGTAAAAAGGATGTTATCATCAGCGGCGGTGAAAACCTCTACCCTGTGCAGATTGAGGATTTCCTCCGTTCACATCCTGCTGTCAAGGACGTTGCTGTTATCGGACTTCCCGACAAGCGTTTAGGCGAAATTGCAGCTGCTATTATCTCCGTTAAGGAGGGTATGACCTGCACAGAGGAGGATATCAACGCATTCAGCCAGAAGATGCCGAGATACAAGCGTCCTCATAAGATTATTTTTGCTGATGTTCCAAGAAATCCTACAGGCAAGATTGAAAAGCCAAAGCTTCGTGAGATTTACTGCGGTGAAAGCCTTGTAGCGTCACAGATTAAGAATTGACAAAATTACACCCCACATCTGTGGGGTGTTGCCGTTATGGAGGAATTTAAATGGATATACTCTTGACCATTCTCGCAATTATAACTATCGGATTATTATTAATTGCAATTATGATGCTTATGAAAATTGCAAAAAACAGAGGAAATGGAAAAAAGCAGATTGCAGAAGTTCAGAAAAAGGTTGAAATACTGGGAAAAACTGCTGAAAATCAAAATCGGCTTATGCTTGAACAGCTTGTACGTATGAACGAATCTCTCGTGTATCAGGTCAACAATTTAGGCAGTGAACTCCGCCGTTCCAACGAGGCGCAGCAGAGCAAATCCGTGGAGGTTCTTGAAAAAATAGAAGCGGAAATGAAAGCTCTTGACCGTGATAATCGTGAGGGACTTGAAAAACTGATGACCGTCAATTACGACAGTATGGAAAAGCTTCGCCGTGAAAACAGCGAAAGCCTTGATAAAATCAATAATACCGTCAGCGAAAAGCTCCAGAAAACGCTGAATGACCGTATATCACAATCCTTTGAATCTGTCAATAAACGGCTTACAGAGGTTTATGAGGGGCTTGGAGAAATGAAAGCTGTAGCATCGGGTGTATCCGATTTGAAAAAGGTCCTCTCCAATGTGAAAACCCGTGGAATTATGGGGGAAATTCAGCTTGGAACAATTCTTGCGGAAATTCTCGCTCCCGGACAATATGAGGAACAGGCGGCTGTTATCCCCGATTCTTCGGAACGTGTAGATTTTGCCGTAAAACTTCCCGGAAAAGAAAATGACAGCGTATATCTGCCCATCGACTCAAAATTCCCAGGTGATACATATGCAAAAATTGCTGCGGCTTATGAGTCAGGCAATGCCGCTGAATTGAAATCCGCCCGTTCTGCCCTTGAAATTGAAATGAAACGATGTGCAAGAAGCATCCGCACAAAGTACGTAAAACCGCCATATACCACAGATTTTGCAATAATGTTCCTGCCCTTTGAGGGACTTTATGCAGAGGTTGTTAATATGGGACTTGTGGAAACTTTACAGCATGATTTCCGCATAAATATTGCAGGTCCGTCAACTATGGCGGCTATGCTGAACAGTCTGCAAATGGGATTCCGCACCCTTGCAATCCAGAAAAAAAGCGGCGAGGTGTGGAAAATTCTTGAGGAGGCAAAATCAGAATTTGCAAACTTTGAAACTGTTCTGGAATCCGCAAGAAACCGCCTGAGAATGGCTGATAAGGATTTGGAAAATCTCATCGGAACAAGGACAAATGCCATTAACCGCACGCTAAAAAACGTGGGGTTAGAATTCAAAAACGACGATATATAGCAAAAATACCCGTCATTATGACGGGGATTTAATATTATTCATTATCCTTTTTTCTGAAAGCAATTGCACCTGTTAATGCGGAAAGTGCGAGAATACCTGCAACTGCGCCAACACCTGCGTCACCTGTTTTAGGTGAACTGCTTGCCTTAGTTGTTGTTGCCTTAGTTGTCGTTGTTGCCTTAGTTGTTGTTGCTGTAGTGGTTGTAGTAGTATCAGCTGTTGTTGTATCAAGTGTTGTTGTAACTGTTGTTTCTGTAGTTGAAGTTGCTGTTGTAGTTGCAACAGGTTCGTCAAGAGCAACAAATGTGAAATTCTTTGCTGCTGCAAATGTTTCAGCCGCTGTTCCCTTATAACCCTTAATTGTTACAATAGGGGTTGATTCGCCGAAAAAATCATCAGCAATTGTAGTAATGTTCTTACCGAATATCATTGTTAAGTTGTCAGCCATTGCACTGTTGATAGCCATTGACTTTACCTCTGTAACATTGTCAGAGAAATTCAATGTATCAACCTTAATCTCTGACGCAATAGTTAAAATTGCCGCAAAGACAGCATTCTGCTCCTCTGTCAGTTCGATATTTGAAATATTGATTGTCTGGATAACAGAGCCGTCGAAATTAATGGTATTTCCCTTTAATTCAGCACTCATTCCTGTAGCTGAATCTTTCATTGAGATTTCCTTTGAAACTGTGTTTACAGTGATTTCAGCTGTACCGAAATCTGCACTTACAACAGGTGAAACAACCGGAGCCTCTGTGGGAGCAGTCGTTGTTGTTACAACTTCTGACAGAGCAGTAGTTACAGCCTCTGTTGTTGTTTCAGTTTCATCCGCAAAAGCAGTTACAGCTGTTGCTGTTGATGAGATTGCAAGAGCCATTGCCCAAGCTGTGATTTTTCTGAATGTCTTCATAAATTATGACCTCCTGATTGTGTTAATGTAAATTGAGTTATAGTATATACGTATTGTATATATCACTATTATACCACGCATATATAAAAAGTCAATAGTTTTTCTGAAAATTCACAAATTTTTCACATAACGATATTAAAAAGG
>JAFYUM010000036.1 GCA_017558505.1 Ruminococcus sp.
CTATGTGCATCAGAATGAGGATAAAAGCCTTGATGTCAGGCTGGAATTCAATGGTGATTTTGAGAATAGTGTGGCGGTATATGTGGAGGGAGAGTCGGCGTAGGGGTATGAGAAAAGCCGCAGGTGTGTGCCTGCGGCTTTCAGAGACGCTTATGTTAGTGTTATAATTGAGATTTCGTTATCATCTGGCGTGTACATTAGTGCAATTGTGGTTTTTCGTTTATTTCCACTTACAGTTATCAATTCAATTCGAACATTGAATTTTAAGCAGTATCCATTATATTCTAAATTGTAGATATAATTCATACAGATGTGTTTGTATATTTCACGCTTAAAACGTTCCATATCATCTACATCAAATCCTAACTTTTTAACAATATCACCTTTTTTACCGTTTTTAGCATCACATATAGTAAGATATTTTTCCCATTTATCCTTTGAAACTTCGAATTTCAAATCTGACAATGAAATATATTTCGGAAATAGGGCGTTGAAGGAAAAGGATATATCTTCTTGATCAGGAGATAAACTATCGATTTTATAACTTAAGAATAGATGAAAACTGTCTTCATTTATGCTAATGACTGAAAAACCATTTTCTTTGAATGGATATCCGATAGAGTTAAGATTTTCGTCATCTGAACAATCGGAAGGATGAGATGTAATAATCACATTTTCGTTTTTTATAAATGAATGCACTAACACATGGGATATGTACGACTTGAAGTAAGAATCATATGTAACATCAACATATCCTACAAACCACGAGTAAACAGATAAAGCATCAACTATTGATTGATATTGATTTTTGGTTAGACGGTTAAAATATATCAGAAAGTATTGATTGCTGTACTGGTATTTTGTAGGATTGGATTGAGTAATGCTATTGTTGAGTAGTTGCTTTAGAAATATTTGTGAATCTGGATGATTTAGCACATCAATATAATCACCACACAAAATACTAAATGTGCTTTTGTTTTTCAGCAAAGGGAGTAACTTTTCAAATACAGTATATCCATAAGAACTTTCAGAAATTTGAGTTGTGTCAACTACAAAACACATTTCAAATTTGCCTTTTTCCTGAGTTGGAGTTAAGGCACTTTTCAATGATTCATAAGATATTTTTTTTATTTGTAATCGGTGTAATAATACATCGAATTCTGCTGCAATTGATTTGTATATTGCAGTATCAGATAGTTCAAAAGCAGATTTAATTACGGGAAAAAGGACATTATCCTTTGAGTTGAAGCTGTAAATCATATTCTCACCTAATCACATAATATATAGAAAAGCACTATTGATAGCTATCTTAATGACATGATATCAATAGTGTTTTCAAATGGTGCGCCTGACAGGACTTGAACCTGCACTCCTCTCGGAATTGGAACCTAAATCCAACGTGTATGCCAATTTCACCACAGGCGCATATTTAGTTTTGCTCTTGAAATTTACCTGCCGAGAGCTTACAGGGAATAAATGCACTGTAGTGACGCAGCCAAAATCTCGTGCGTCTGCCAGTTCCGCCACACCCGCATATTCAATTTTGCTCTTGAAATTAACCTGCCGAGAGCAAGCAGGGAATAAATGCACAGACGTTTCTTCGAGACTCTTGCGGTGCCCGAAATTATTTGTTCGCAGTCGCTCACATAATTTCGACCGCTACGCCTTTGCTCACTTCGCTGTATCTGCCGCAGGCAGCGCTCAGCCGCAAAGCTACCAATTCAGCCACACCCGAAACAACAAATACACACCGCAGACAGCGAAAATCGCCGTCTGCGATATGATTTAATTACTTTGCGTCAGAATTACCGTCAGCCTTTACAGCCATAGCTGCTGCTTCGGCAAGTGCATTCATTTCAGTAAGAGAATTGTTTACAGGAGACCTGTTTTTATCAGCTGTAGGAACTGATTTCTCCTCTTTTTTCATAGTGTCGTCTGGCTGCTGTGCCTCGGGCTTAACGGGAGTGGCATTTACAGCCGTTGTCTGCTTTGGAGTTTCAGTCTTTTCAGAATTGTCTGCGGATTTTTCGTCATCCTTTTCGTCCTTTACAGCTGACTCCTGCTGTGGAGCAGTCTGTTCAGTTTTTTCAGCTTTCACTTTTTCACCCGTTGAAGCTTCTTCTGTCTTCGGAGCTTCATCAGACTTTGTTTTTTCTTCAACCTTCACTGCATCTGCAGGTTTTTCAGGATTCGTAGCCTTCGGAGCATCCTTCTTTACATCTGCTGCCTTTGCCTCGCCTTTTTTAGGTTCTTCCTTTTTAGCAGGATTTTCCAACTCTTTCTTTTCAGCAATATCATCTGCTGACTCGATATAGATATCCTCATCTGCAAGACTTCCTACGAAATTCAGCTGTTTAACAGGAATACGCTTTAAAGGAGAATAGATAAACTTTCCACAGGAATAATTGCTATCTACAAGTCCTCTCTTTTCGCAAAGCACCTTGTTGCCGTCCTTTGCACGTCTGCCAAACTGACAGTAATCGCACTTCGGAGCCATATGCTTGTCAAAGTACTTTCCACCTTTGAATATAGAAAAAAGATCCATTCGTTTCACCTCGTTCAATTACAAAATTAGCTACATTATATTATACCATATAATTTTTCATTTGTCCAGTATTTTTTATAAGATTGTTACAGAAAATATTTTCAGAGGTGCCATATATTACTTTATTCTGTCCCCCTCAACTTCATTTCTCTTTATTTGCCAAATTTGCCCACTTAAAATTTCACATACTTTATGAATATTTTTATTGACAATGGACACAGTATATGGTAGAATAAAGTTACAGACTGATGAAAATATCAGCTGACAGAAAATTCCAGAGGAGGTTTTTGATATGTCAGAAGCTAAAAAAACAAAATATTCGGGAACACAGACCGAGCAGAACTTACTTGCAGCATTTGCAGGAGAATCACAGGCAAGAAACAAGTACACCTACTTTGCATCAAAGGCTAAAAAAGAGGGATACGAACAAATTTCCGCACTTTTCCAGAAAACAGCCGATAACGAAAAAGAACACGCAAAAATGTGGTTCAAGGAGCTTAACGGCATAGGCTCAACAGCTGAAAATCTCTCCGATGCTGCTGACGGCGAAAACTATGAGTGGACAGACATGTATGAAGGCTTTGCAAAGACAGCCGAAGAAGAAGGCTTTACAGAGCTTGCAGCTAAATTCAGAGCAGTTGCCGCTATTGAAAAGCAGCATGAGGAGCGTTACCGTGCATTGCTGAACAATGTTGAAACTGCACAGGTATTCGAGAAATCCGAAGTTAAGGTATGGGAATGCCGCAACTGTGGTCATATTGTTGTAGGACTCAAGGCTCCCGATGTATGCCCTGTATGTGCACATCCACAGGCTTACTTTGAAATTCACGCTGAGAATTATTAATCAATAAAACAACACCTCAAAGGCTGAATGTCTTTGAGGTGTTCTGCATTATTACTGATTTTCTTTTCTTTTTGCTTCAATCCATTTCATACGTGCATTACTTCCCGATTTTCCTGCTTTATATATGCCGAACATAAGCAGAGATTCAACGGCAAGCAGAATAAAGAAGAAAAACCACATATCAGAAGTCTGCTCAAAACCATTCATTAAACGTAAGATTACAGTAACTATTACAGGAAATCCCATTGCCAAAGCAATATAAAACGGCGGTTTTTTATCCCAATTATTACAATTTTTCTCCTCGAAGTCAAGAAATTGTTCAAAAGTAAGTTCGGGTTTACCTTTTTTAGGGTTTCTTTTGTTCAGCCTTTCAAACCGCTTCATTTCCATTTCTTCCATATCGTTTTTGAAAGTTTCAGAAATTCCTAAAAATTCATTGAAAGTAATGCAGTTTTCTTTCATGAAGCGTCTTTTATCCTTTGTGATTATGCGATAGAATATCAGATAAACAGCAGATACAAGTAATCCAATCCATAAATATGTGTTTTCAGAATTGTAGTCCTCAAGCAGGAAACAAATAAATGCAAAGCAAAATACTAACGAAAAAGCAAAAATAAAAATTGAAATCAGCTTGTACTTTATAATTGAGGTAAACATATATTTTTTTCTGAAATATTTTGCCGTATATGAAGCAATGATAAATATAATATAACCGCATAAAAACGGTAATAAATCTGTTTTTGAACGATATGTAAAGAAATTTATTTTTTCTCCGTCTGATATGTCGAATATCATACTTATAAGATCAATCAGATTTAAAACCGTATATATACCAAAACAAAAATCCAGAGTTTCAATAAATCCTAACAGAAAGGTTTTTACGCCCTTTTCGGAGCAAAGGCTTTCACAGAATTTCTGCAAATCCTTACCCACTACTTTTTCAACAGGCTTACCCGCCTCCTGTGCAGCAAGAAAGGTATCCATAACCTCGCTGAGGGTTTCCTCCGTACGCATTTCGTCCATATTATTTGAATTGACATATTCGCTTACTGTTTTGAATACCTCCCTGTATTCGGGGTTAAGCTTTTCAATATACATAAAGTGAGAATTAACTATTGGCATTTTTATTTTCCTCCGTTTCTGATGAATTGTCGTATAATAAAATATCGGCACTTTTGCTTATTCTGCTGTATCTCTCCCTGAAATCTTCGAGATACTCCGTTCCCTCCGCTGTTATGCTGTAATACTTGCGTATCGGACCTAAAGGGGATTTCGCTCTGCGGCATTGTATAAGCTTGTTTTTGTCAAGTCTTGTAAGTACGGGGTAGAGCGTACCCTCACCAATATCTTCCAATCCTGCTTTTTCAAGCTCACCAAGTATTTCATAGCCGTAGGTTTCACCCTTTTCAATAACAGCAAGAACACAGCCTTCCAGTATGCCTTTTAAAAGCTGGGCATTATCCATATTTTTTATCCTTTCTTTGGATTGCTACTTTGTTATGTCAAGTAGCTTGAATATATTATACCACGTCTACTTGGTATTGTCAAGTAGCATTTACAAAAAATGCACCTCAAAAACAAAATCGTTTTTGAGGTGCACTTATCAATCCAACGACGGTATTCCCATTTCGGTATCAGGATCTATTTTATAATCATCGAATTTATATTCTTTTACATTCTTTTTGACTTTCGCCATAACCTCCTCATTATAGAAGGTCATATTAATAGGAACAAAATAAGGATAGCCTACATCGTATTTTATAGCGTCATGATGTTTTTTCAGAGTTCTAAAAAAAATAAAATCAGGAACAATCAGAGCAATTGTGCAAACGTTTATCAGAATTGCAGGCAATAAAATACCAACAGAATATTTTAGCTCATATTTTTTACGCAGGAACACCACTAAGAAGAATATAAGGAAAACAAGAATATAAATAGCAAGGCAGAATGAAATATTTTTACTTATTTTATAACATAGTGAGAATTTTTCGCTTACGATAAAATCAAAAACGCCAAAGCTTAAAATAAAATAGGAAAGCACCAGAAAAGCGACTATATTGAATATAAGAACTTTCCAGAAATCACGGGCATAGACTTCTCGCTTTTTCTGCATTTCAAGCATATGGTCGTTGAAATCGCGCACCTCTTTATACATTTTGTCGGAGGTAATATTTATATTTGTGGTCTGAATATTCTCCTCTGTTATATAGTCGAGTTGATCAATTGAAATCTGTTTATTGTAATAGGGGTTGAAGTGCATAGTTTTTTCCTCCATTTTTGATATATACATTATAACATGGTGTTCATAATTTGTCAATAGTTTAACGAAAAGCCTTGACATCTGAAAATACTTATGTTATAATGTAATAATATTTTTAAGGAGGTATGTATCTATGCTTACACATAACGGAACAAAAACAATTGAAACTGAAAGGCTTATACTCCGCAGATTTGAGTATACCGACGATACAGCAATGCTTAAATACTGGATTGCTGATGAAAAAATCCAGTCACTTTATTCCGAGCCTGTATATTCTACAAAAGAGGAAGTAAGAGAGCTTCTTGACATATATATCGGTTCTTATGAAAAGCCCGATTACTACCGCTGGGCGATTATTGAGAAAGACTGCGGCGAATGTATAGGGCAGATTGCCTATTTTCTTGTTGATAACAAGAATCATTTTGCGGAAATTGAGTATTGTATCGGTTCGGAGTTTCAATGCAGGGGATATGCAACAGAGGCTGCAAAGGCTGTTATAGCTTTCGGATTTGATGAAATCAATCTCCATAAGGTGCAGATTTGCACAAAGACTATAAATCAGCCCTCAAAGCGTGTTATTGAAAAATGCGGTTTGACCTACGAGGGAACGCTCCGTGATTATTTCTATATGTACGGCGAATATGTAGGCAGACATTATTTTTCAATCCTCAGAAGTGAGTATGAGAAAAATGATTAAGAAAGCAGATTTATGTGATACAAAAACTGTAAGAGCAATAACAGAGCAGACAATAAGCAGCGTATATCCCCAATATTACCCTAAAGGTGCGGTGGAATTTTTTCTCAGCCATCATAATGAGAATAATATAATAAACGATATTGAAAAGGGTATCGTCTATATTTTATATGAAAACGAAAATGCCGTGGGAACTGTAACAATAAGGGATAATGAGATATGCCGTCTTTTTGTACTTCCCGAACATCAGGGCAAAGGCTGCGGCGGCAGGCTCCTTGATTTTGCAGAGAAAAATATATCGGAAAATCACAGTAAAATCATAATTGACGCTTCATTGCCTGCAAAGCCCATTTATCTGAAACGTGGATATATTTTCACGGAATATCACACTATTGAAACGGATAACGGTGATTTTCTGTGCTATGATGTTATGGAGAAAGTGTTATAGTCCAACTGTAGGGGCTGCCTTTGGCAGTCCGCAATTATATAAAGGAGCTTATAAAATGTCACACACAGCTACAAAACCATTTGAAACACCTCGGCTTATCTGCCGACCATTTAATATGAAAGACTGTGAAGATATGCTCCGAAACTGGATAGCCGATGAGGATATTCAGAGCGAGTACGGCGAGCCTGTTTATACTACCCTGCCCGAAGTAGAAAAGCTTGTGAGGGAGTATATAAGCAAGTACAATAACCCCGATTTTTACCGCTGGGCGATTATTGAGAAAGACAGCGGCGAATGTATCGGGCAGATAGCTTTCTGCCGTGTATATCCCGACTGCAATACAGCGGAAATTGAGTATTGCATCGGTAAAAGCTTCTGGGGCAGGGGATATGCAGGAGAGGCTCTTCAGGCTGTGATAAACTATACATTCAGTCAGACGGATTTTACAAAACTTGAAGCGTATCACAGAATTGAAAATACAAAATCGGGGCGAGTTCTTGAAAAGTCTGCTATGAAAATAACCGACAATGTGGAACGTTTTCGCAGAGAAAATGAACTGCCCCACGGAGAAGTGTGCTATTGTATTGAAAGGGAAAAATAATGACAAAATCTACTCTCGGGGCGAGTAATCATGTTGTTATTGTGGGGAGGAAAGGTTAATGTATATAAAAAGAGGAGATATATTTTATGTTTGGAACAGTAATAATTGATGCTTATACAAAAGATGAAACAGAAGCACTTGCATATGCTATAAATGATATTTGTTGTCCAAGAGACAATTATGGGTGGGCTTCAGCTGGTATTTATTGCTTTTGGGATTATAATACACATGAAGTATTATATATAGGCTTGGCGAGTGATTTGTACGAACGATTTAGACAGCATAATGGATTGATTACTATGCTGGAAGAAGGGTGTAAATATCATAAAATTCAAGAATATTTTAGCTCACACGCAAAACTTGGATATACAATTTTTGTGCAATCGTCATTGTCGCAACCTCTTGTGCATAGAAATAGAGATCTTTATGAAAAAATGGCTAAAGAACACAATTCACCAATTCAAAATTATATCAGTGACCAAGGGATAAATGATATAAAGCGAGTAGAAGGAATACTTATCGAAGCTTATCGTAAAGATAGTGGTCACTTTCCTCCTTGGAATAAAGTGGGCGGTTCAATAGAAGGACAAAACCGTGTAATGAAGAATAATATTAATATAGTAAAAAGCTTTTGTAATCCACAAATGTATGAGGTCAATCCCATAGTTTCGAGGTCTACAATTAGAGAATTATCTAATAATCCTACATATGAAGGTTATGAAAGTTTCCTTCACGCAGTAAGAATGTGTGTCTTATTATTTGGTATGAATTTCAATGATGCATTAAAATTTCATAATGAACATGATTCATTTGGGTGGTATGAACGAATGTGTTCTGAAGGATATTTTGATAAAAATCTCGTAGTATAAACAAAAAGAGCTATCCGATTTTCAAAATCAGATAGCTCTAAATTTTTACATAATTTAAATGTTAACATCCCCGAAATTTCGGGGCATTTTAGTATTATATCAACTTTCTCTCATCACAATATTCACATTCAAGGAGAGTTTCATCGCCGCTGAAACGGAAGCTCTTGGGAAGATATTCTTCGTGATTTGTAATGCACTTGGGATTGTCGCAACGAACTCCGCTGTAAACCTTGCCCTTTAATGTTTCAGAACCGCTATCCTCACCGAGAATTGTGAGAATCAAAGCCATTCTTGCGAATACACCGTATTTTGCCTGTGTGAAGTACATTGCACGGCTGTCCTCGTCTACCTCAACAGTAATTTCATCAACGCGGGGCAGGGGATGAAGCACTATCATATCTTTTTTTGCAAGGAGCATTTTCTCTCTGTCAAGAACATATGTGTTTTTCTGTGCTAAGTATTCCTCATGGCTTGCAAATCGCTCCTGCTGAATACGTGTCATATAGAGCACATCAAGGCTGCCGATTACCTCGTCAAGAGCGTCAACTTCCTCAAATGTACTGCCGTTAGCTGTGATAATATCCTTGATGTATGCAGGCATTCTCAATTCGGGAGTTGATATGAAAATGAACTTTGTACCCTCAAACATACTCAATGCCTTACAGAGAGAGTGAACTGTTCTGCCGTTGATAAGGTCGCCGCAAAGTCCGATTGTAAGTCCGCATAATGTTTTCTTTTCAATTTTAAGTGTAAGAAGGTCTGTGAGTGTCTGTGTTGGGTGAAGATGTCCACCGTCGCCTGCATTGATTACAGGACAGTCAGCACTTATGGAAGCCGCCTTTGCTGCACCTGCCACAGGATGGCGCATAACGAGAATATCCGCATAGCTGCTGACAATTTTCGTTGTATCCTTTATTGTTTCACCCTTTGCAACAGAAGAATTGGCAGGATTGTCAAAGCCTATGATACGTCCGCCGAGGCGAAGCATAGCTGTCTGGAATGACATCTGCGTTCTTGTGGACGGCTCATAGAAAAGAGTTGCCATAATTTTTCCGTCACATTCGTGGGCGTAATCCTGTGGATTTTCCTTGATTTTCACTCCAAGGTCAATAAGCTTTGTCCACCAGCTTACAGGGAAATCGCTTAAATCAATAAGGTGCTGATATTCTGACTGCATAATTTTTACCTCCGTTTTTTGCTTATGTATCTGTATCACAGAATTTTACTTCCGTTGATTATCAATTCAAATTTCAAGCCGAGAAATGCCGATGCCCTCTTGCACAAAATCATACGATTCATAAAAATCTCAAAATACTCCATTACAGAGGAAATTTCCGTGTCAATCTGCAATTCCAGTATAAGAGTTTTTTTATCCTCGCTGAAGCTTACCCCCGACATTACAACGGCATAATTAACTCTGTCGTGAATGTCAAAGGTTGTAAGGTCGGTATTTCTCACACGGCTGCGGCGAACATCTGCCTTGTCGGCAATAATCATAGCGGCGGAAATAGCGTCAAGAGGCTGTGCTGTTCCTTCGTCGTGATTTCCGATAGCCGCAATAACAGAGCATATCTCACCTGCTGGCATACTCCTATTATCCAGCAGGCGGAATGCCATAACCGCACCGCTTTGTGCGTGGTCAATTCTGTTTATAACATTGCCTATATCGTGCATAATGGAGGCTATTTTTGCAAGCTCCACCGTCCGTTCATCGTAACCGAGAGTTTCAAGAATCATTTCAGCCGTTGCCGCTACTCGCTCAACGTGGGGAAATGAATGTTCAGTATATCCCATAGCTTCAAGAGTTTTGTCTGCACGACGGATATACTCCATAATATCGGGATTTTGCTTTATATACTTATAAGTTACAAGACTTGCCATAACTGCCCCCTTTAATTGAAGTAAACTTTATACCATACGAGGAATATGAAAATTGTCCATATTCTTCGGCTGTTGTCAGCTTTTCCGTTTTTGTGGTCGTCAAGCAGCCTGATAAGCGGCTCTGTGTTGAAGAATTGTTCCGCACTATCGCTTTCAAAGGCTTCACGGACGATATTATAATACTTCTCCTCTTTCAGCCATACCCTTATAGGCACAGGAAATCCCAGCTTTTTCTTAGCCGCAGTTTTCGCCATACTGTCTGGAGTATCCATTTTCGCCGCAAGACGCATTGCATATTTCGTTATATATCTTGTGTCGTCTGTTCTGTTGGTGTGGGTAACGCGGTATTTCGTGGGAATTTGTTCCGCCAAAGTCATAACTTTCTTGTCGAGGAAAGGCACACGAAGCTCCAGTGAATTCGCCATACTCATTTTGTCTGCTTTAAGCAGAATATCCCCTGCCATCCACATATGGAGATCGAGATACTGCATTTTGGTAACATCGTCCTTACCCTTTACACGGCTGTAATAATGTTTTGTAAGCTCCATAGGGTGGGGAGCGTCAGTCTTTATTTTCAGCAGATTTTTACGCTCCTCCGGAGTGAAAATGTAGGCATTGCCGATAAATCGCTCCTCAACGGTCTTACCCTTACGCACAAAGAAATTCACACCACGCTTTGCGGGAAGCTTTTCCGCTGCCTTGCCGATTGCCCGGCGAACTGACATAGGCAGCTTATCATAAAGCGTGCCGTCAGGATCGCTGTATACGTTATATCCGCCGAAAATTTCATCTGCACCCTCTCCCGAAAGCACGACTTTCAGCTTTTCAGAGGCGATATTGCACACGAAATAGAGGGCGACCGCCGATGGATCTGCAAGGGGTTCGTCCATATGATACTGTATTTTTTCAAGACTTCCCCAGTATTCTTCGGGAGTTATAACCTTGCTTGTGTTTTCCTTGCCGATAGCCTTGGAGAATTCCTTTGCCCAGCCAATTTCATTGTATTTTTCATCATCACCGAATCCCACGGTAAAAGTCTTGTCAACCTCCGCCACAGCCGCCGCATAGCTCGAATCTACGCCGCTTGACAGGAATGAGCCAACTTCAACATCGGCTATTTTATGGGCATTTACGGAATCTTTGAAAGTATCGGAAATACGCTGTACCCAATCTTCAAGGGTAGGCTTTTCATCAGCGTTGAAATTCACATCCCAATAACGCTTAATCTGCAATTTACCGTCCTTTAAGGTGAAATAATGGGCAGGCATAAGCTTGTAGACGTTTCTGAAGAATGTTTCATTTGTAGGTGAATACTGGAATGTAAGATAGTTTTCAAGTGCCGTTGTGTTTAATTCCTTTTTGAAGTCGGGGTGAGCGAGAAAGCTTTTGATTTCAGAGCTGAACATAAAGGTTTTCCCCATTATTGCGTAATACATTGGCTTGATTCCAAAGAAATCCCTTGCACCGAAAAGCTCTTTTTTGTTCTTGTCCCAAATGACAAAAGCGAACATTCCACGGAGCATATTCAGTAATTTTTCGCCGAATTCCTCATAGCCGTGGATAAGCACTTCTGTATCGGTATTTGTCTTAAAGGTATGACCTGCGGCGATAAGCTTCTCACGGATTTCACGGTAGTTGTAAATTTCGCCGTTGAAAACGATTACAAGTGAGCCGTCCTCGTTGAAAATCGGCTGGTCTCCCGAAGATGAAACGTCAATAATACTCAGTCGGCGATGCCCAAGAGCAATATCCCTGTCAACGTATTTACCCTCCGCATCGGGTCCACGGTGGCGGATTTTGTCCATCATTTCGGAAATAACCCCGTCTGCGTTGTCTGTTTTGTTAGTGAAGCCTGTAATTCCGCACATAAAAAATACCTCGTAAGTCATTTTACTCATTATTAGTCATTATATATTATACTACATTTTTTCAGATTTTGCAACAATAATAGAAAATTTTTATATATCGTTAGTTTTAGATAACCAAAAGCTATTGACATTTCTGTGCTAACTGTGTATACTGTATATATACAGTGAAGAGAGGTGATACAGTGAACATCTTTATAGATAACAGAAGCGGCACTCCGATTTACGACCAAATATACAAGCAAGTCAAAAATCTGATAATCAGCGGCGAGGTAAAGGAAAATGACCCGCTGCCTTCAATCAGAGCCCTTGCAAAGGATTTGCGTATAAGCGTTGTGACTACGAAAAGAGCCTATGATGAGCTTGAGCGTGAGGGATTTATCTATACCCTGCCTGCAAAGGGCTGTTTTGTTGCTCCGAAAAATACGGAAATGCTCCGTGAGGAAAATCTGAAAAAAATTGAGGAACTGATTGAGCAGATAAAACAGCTCGGAGCGTCCTGCAATCTGACCACAGAAGATATAATTGATATGATAAAATATAATGAATAGGAGATTAAATTATGAACGCTATTGAAATTACGAATTTAACCAAAAAATACAAGGGATTTACTCTTGACAATCTTTGCCTTAACCTGCCAAAGGGCTGTATTATGGGACTTATCGGCGAAAATGGTGCAGGCAAATCCACCACTATAAAAATGCTTCTTGACATTGTCCGCCCCGACAGTGGTGAAATTAAAATATTCGGTGAAAAGCCCTCTGCAATACAGAAAAATGACATCGGTGTTGTTCTCGATGAAGTGGGAATTCCCGAAAGTTTTACTATAAAAGATATCAACGCTGTAATGAAACACAGTTTCAACAACTGGAATGAGCAGACTTTTTCCCAGTATATGGTGAAATTCAAACTCCCCGAAAAGAAGAATTTCAAGACTTTTTCAAAGGGTATGAAAATGAAAATGGGTATTGCAATCGCACTTTCCCACGATGCAAAACTGCTTATTCTTGATGAACCTACAAGCGGACTTGACCCTGTTGTACGTGACGAAATTGTGGAAATTCTCAACGATTTCACAAGAGATGAAAGCCATTCAATCCTCATTTCCTCACATATTGTAAGCGATCTGGAAAAAATCTGCGACTATATCGCATTTATCCACAACGGCAAGCTTATGCTTTGCGAGGAAAAAGACAGACTTTTAGAGCAGTTCTGCTTTATCAACACCACAGAAGATATGCTCAGAGAGCTTGACAAATCCGCTATAATCGGCACAAAGGCTAATAAATTCGGCATTGAGGCTATTGTGGACAGAGATAAAATCCCCCACACATTTGACACACAACCCGTTACAATCGAAGAATTATTTATATTTATGGTTAAGGAGGTAAAGTAAATGAAAGGGTTATTATTAAAAGAATTTTTAATGCTGAAAAAAGGCTGGGTTACATTAGTTATATTCTTTATAGCATTCGGAATTGGCGGTGTAGGTAATGACTTTATATGTTTTATGCTTCCGCTGTTTGTAGCTCTCCTTTTGTATGGACATATCAATTATGATGAGCAGAGCAAGTGGCAGCAGTATTCCATTGCATTGCCTTATGGACGAAAGATGATAGTTTCCGCAAAATATGCGGCTATGGCAATAGGTGCGGTTGTGTCAACTGTATTGGTTGTACTCCTTTACGGTGTTACTGTAACTATAGGAAAAGCGGAATTCACATTGAAAGACCTTGTAGGCTATGCTATATTATCTCTTGCAATAGGAATTATATATCCGACATTTTTTCTCCCTCTCGCTTACAAATTCAATTCTGAAAAAGGCAGATTAATCATGATGGTTCTCAACGGTGCTTCCGGAGCTATTGCAGTATTCCTTGCATCTACAATTGAAACCACAGGCATACTTGCAAAATTATCCAACTACACCAATATTCTTCCTTATATCGCAATTGCCGCTGTACTTGTTCTTTTCGCTCTCTCGTGGTTTATTTCCCGAAAAATCTACGAGAAAAGGGATTTGTAAAATAAGGAGAAGTCAAAATGAAAGGTTTGTTGTTAAAAGAATTTTTGTTATTAAGAATGTATAAGGTTTGGTTTATTATATTAATAGCAGTTTTCGGATTATTCGGCATTTTCGTTCCTTATGGATCGCTTTTTATTCCATTGTTTTTATCGGCAGCAATATGCGGAAATACAAATAATGATGAAAAAAGCAAATGGACGGTATATTCACAATCTCTGCCTTTTGAACGTAAGGAATATGTATATGCAAAGTATATTTCAGCATTTATCATGGCACTTGCAGGAGTTGTTATAATTGTTGTAACTGCCTTAATTTCGTTTCTTTTTGAAAATCCATTATACGATATTGAACTTTTATTTTTCCTGTGTGCCGTTTCTGTTGGAATATCTCTTGTGCCTCTTGCGGTATATCTTCCCTTTTCATATAGATTTAATTCACAGGTTGGCGGAATTGTTCTTGCAATCGTATACGTCGGAGCAATGATGTTTCTGCCCATTGTGTTTCTCACATGTATTATGGGTGAACTGCTCGGAGTGGTTCATACCATTTCAACATCATTAATTGCCATGGCTGTTATTATTGCAGTTTTCCTGCTCTCGTGGTTTATCTCCATTAAAATTTATGAGAAAAGAGATTTATAAAACAAAAATGCACTCCTTTAAGGTGAATGTCCATAGGGAAGTATTTACGTAACTTATTTAGGAAAACTCTTTTGAAAAAGGGTTTTTCCCACTAAATTTTCATAATACTTCTATATGATTCTTTACCTTTGGAGTGCATTTTTGCCTTTTGTGGAATATTCCTATTGACAAATAATATGGAATGTGGTATAATCTAAAAATGAAAATGATTATCAATTTTAGAGATGCCATTTTGCTATGAGGATAGTTTATGCTTAAAAAGACAGTTTCAGCGGTGTTAACCGCTGTTTTATCGCTTACAGCTTTTGCGTCGTGCAGTTCCGATGTGAAAAGTGATAACGGAAAAATAAATGTTGTTTGTACTGTATTTCCCTGCTATGATTGGACAAGGCAGATTGTCGGCGACAGCGAAAATGTGGATATTACATATCTTCTCGATGACGGTTCCGATTTGCACAGCTTTCAGCCGACAGCCGATGATATGATTCGTATTTCTGACTGCGATGTTTTCGTTTATATTGGCGGCGAGTCAGACGAATGGGTGGAAAAGGCTCTTGAAAATGCCCGCAATAAGGAAATGAAGGTAGTAAAGCTTATGGACAGCCTTTCAGAATATCTTGAAAATGAAGAGCATAAAGAGGGTATGGAGGATTCCCATGACCATGAGGACGAGCACGCACATCACGATGAAACTGCCTACGATGAGCATATATGGCTTTCTCTCAATAATGCACAGGTGTGCGTAACTGACATTGCCGAAGCTATTTCTGCTGTTGACAGTTTTAATGCACAGACATATTCCGAAAGGGCGAATGCCTATAATACTGAATTACAGCTTCTTGACAGAAGTTTTCATATGATGTTTGACGATAATCCGAAGACGTTGATTTTCGGTGACCAGTTCCCATTCATTTATTTTACAAGTGATTACGGACTTGACTATTTTGCGGCTTTTTCGGGATGTTCAGCGGATATTGAGGCAAGTTTTGAAACTATAACTTTTCTTTCGGAAAAAATGGACGAGCTTAATGCAGAAACAATATTCGCAATTGAAAAATCCGATTGCAATATTGCAGAGGCAATTGTTTCAAATACAAAGGATAAATCACAGGATATAGCTGTCCTTGACTCGGTACAGTCGGTAACCAAAAAACAGATTGATGAGGGTTATACTTACAAATCAGCTATGGAAAACAATTATAATATACTGAAAGAGGTATATGCTTCGTGAGTGAACAGATTATATGCTCCGATGTAGCTTTAGGCTATGAGGACGGCATTGTTACAGAGGGGCTTAATTTCAGCGTAAGCAGCGGTGATTATCTCTGCATACTGGGCGAAAACGGCTCCGGAAAAAGTACGCTGATAAAATCGCTTCTTGGACTGAAGCCGCAGATAAGCGGAGAAATACGTTGCTGTGATGGCTTTTCTGCAAGGGATATCGGCTATCTTCCCCAGCAGACTCCCGTTCAGAGGGATTTTCCTGCGTCTGTACAGGAGATAGTAATATCAGGCTGTATTTCAAAGCTCGGATTTCGTCCATTTTATAGCAAGGCTGAAAAAAAGCTTGCCCTTGATACAATGAAACAGCTTGGAGTCGATGATATAAGTAAACGTTGTTACCGTGATCTTTCGGGTGGTCAGCAGCAGAGAGTTCTCCTTGCACGTGCTCTGTGTGCGGCAAGTAAGATGCTTCTTCTTGATGAACCTGTGACAGGACTGGATCCCATTGCACAGACGGAGCTCTATGAGTATATCCATAACCTCAATAAAAAGGGTATAACAATAGTTATGGTATCCCATGACATTTCGTCTGCTGTAAAATATGCGTCACATATCCTGCATATATCGAAAAAACAACTTTTTTTCGGAACGAAAGAGGATTATATAAACAGCAAGGCAGGACAGCGTTTCCTTGAAAGCGAGGTGGGCAGCGGTGAGTGAAATAATTTCGACATTACAGTATTATTTTTCTCATTCCCTTGTGTGGTACGCTCTTATAGTCGGAATGCTCATTGCGCTCTGCTCGTCACTTCTTGGTGTTTCATTGGTGCTTAAGCGATTTTCATTTATCGGTGACGGTTTATCCCATGTGGCGTTTGGTTCAATGGCGGTTGCAGCAGTTACAGGAGTGACTGACAGAATGATAATTATTCTGCCTCTGACGGTACTTTCGGCTGTGCTGATACTTCGTACAGGCAGAAATACAAAAATACGTGGTGATGCTTCAATTGCCATGATTTCAGCAGGTGCACTTGCTGTTGGTTATATGCTTATGAATATTTTCCCTGTGTCGGCTAATATTTCAGCTGATGTCTGCGGCTCCCTTTTCGGCTCAACTTCAATCCTTACTTTAAGGGAAAGCGACGTATGGCTTTGTCTTGCCATGTCTGTTGTGGTTTTGATTTTTTTTGTATTGTTCTACAACAGGATTTTCAGCGTGACTTTTGACGAAAGCTTTTCCAGAGCGACAGGGGTAAATTCCGATTGCTATAATCTCATTATTGCAATTATAACGGCAATAATAATTGTTATAGCAATGAATCTTGTTGGCTCTCTGCTTATTTCAGCGCTTATAATTTTCCCTGCGTTGTCAGCTATGAGAGTATTCAGAAGCTTTAAAAGTGTAACTGTATGCTCGGCTGTTTTATCTGTCATATGTGCAGGAACAGGTATAGTTATGTCAGTACTCTGCTCAACTCCTGTGGGAGCGACTATTGTGACGGCTGATCTGACAGCATTTCTCATCTTTTCGATTGTGGGCATCATTACTTCTAAAAAGTGCAGAAAATAAAAGGGTATCGGACAAATCCGATACCCTTTTTTTATCTTGTTATTTCCCAGAATGCAACAGCACTTGCCGCAGCTACGTTGAGAGAATCCACACCCTCTGCCATAGGGATTTTTACTGTATAATCACAGGCGTCAATGGTGCTGTCTTTCAGGCCTTCACCCTCAGTTCCGAGAATTATAGCCAGTTTATCGGTTTTTTTCAATTCCTCATTGTCAATGTCAACGGTATTGCTGTGAAGTGCCATAGCCGCTGTGGTAAATCCCATTTTCTTCAGCTTTTTCACATATTCGGGAGAATTTCCCTCAATGTAGGTCCACGGCATACTGAAAACGGTTCCCATACTGACACGGATTGCACGGCGATAAAGAGGATCGCTGCTTGGCTGTGTGAGAAGTACGGCATCAATTTTCAAAGCCGCCGCTGAACGGATTACTGCACCGATGTTGGTCTGATTCATAACATCTTCCAGAACGGCTATACGACGTGCATTTTTGCATACTTCCTCCACTGTGGGCAGTGGTTTTCTTCTCATGGCACAGAGGAGTCCTTGAGTAAGCTTAAATCCGGTCAGTTCCGTCAGAACTGTGCTGTCTGCCGTGTGAACGGGGATATCAGCACAGTTTTCAATTATATCCTTACCCTGTCCCTCGATGTATTTTCGCTCTGCAAGGAGAGAAATCGGTTCGTAGCCGTGTTTCAGTGCAAGGCGGATGACTTTCGGGCTTTCAGCTATAAATATGCCTAAATCAGGCTCAAAATAACGTTTCAGCTGGATTTCATTGCTGGAAACGTAGGGGATAAGCTCCTCGGCTGTCAGATCTTTTATTTCAATAATAGGCATAGTTCACCTCATGCTTGTAGAGTTATTCAATCCCCTTGACAACAAAATCAGCGTCAGTAATTGTCTTTATAAGAAGTTCCTCGGAAACATCACCTGTAATTTCCAGATAGGCACACTTATTTTCAAGGGAAACCTCCGCAGAAACGCCCTCAATTGCGTTTAAAAGTTTGGAAACTGTGCCTGTACAATGGTTGCACATCATACCGTCAATATAAATTGTTTTTTTCATTGTATTAACCTCCGTTTTTGTAGATATATGGTCATCTTTGGAAGCTTCTTCCCTATTTTTCACCGTCTTGAAAAGATTCAGCCGCAGGGCATTTGTGACAACGCAGAATGAGCTTAAAGACATAGCCGCCGCCCCGAACATAGGATTGAGTTGCCAATGGAAAATAGGATAGAAAAGTCCAGCTGCAAGGGGTATACCCAGGCTGTTGTAAATCAATGCCCAGAATAGATTTTGCCTTATATTTCTCATAGTTGCACGGCTCAACCGAACAGCCTCCGCAGAGTCACGCAAATCACTGTTCATAAGGACAATATCTGCCGATTCTATAGCAATATCCTGTCCGCCACCTACGGCAATTCCAACATCAGCCGCCGCAAGTGCAGGAGCGTCATTTATACCGTCGCCAACCATTGCCACACATTGTCCTGATTGCTGTAAATTACGTATTATAGCTGTTTTGTCGGCAGGTAGCAGTTCTGCATGCACTTCATCAATTCCGATTTCACGACATATTGCCTGTGCGGTTTTTGAGTTATCTCCTGTGAGCATAATTGTTTTTATGCCCAGATTGCAGAACATTTCCACAGTCTCTTTTGATGTGGATTTCACCGTATCAGCGGCAACAATAACGCCCACAGCCTTTCTATCAGCGGCTACAAACAACGGTATACCACCGTTTTCAGCGGCTTGTGCGGCATTTTCTGCAATGTCGGAAATATCAATGTTGTATTGTTCCATAAGCCGCCTGTTACCGACGAATATTTCAGTCCCGTTTACAATTCCCGATAGACCTCCGCCCTCTGTTTCCTTATAGTCACGGCAGGGGAGGGGAGAGATGTTGTTTTCTTTGCAGTAGCTGATAATTGCCCTTGCAAGGGGATGCGATGAATTGGCTTCAAGGGATAGTGCATAGGCAACAGCTTTCCTTTCAGTAATTCCAAGAGGGAAAATTTCACGGATTTCTGGTTTTCCCTCGGTGCAGGTTCCTGTTTTGTCAAGGACTACCGTGGTTATTTTATGGGCGGTTTCAAGGCTTTCAGCAGATTTTATAAGGATACCGTTTCTGGCACCTATTCCTGTACCTACCATAATAGCTGTTGGGGTTGCAAGTCCCAGTGAGCAGGGGCAGGAAATTACGAGGACGGAAATTGCCGCTTTGAGAGCCGCCGCTGTATCGCCTGTTGCGATAAGCCATACAATTGCTGATATAATGGCAATTATAATTACAACAGGAACAAAAATGCCGCTTATTTTATCAGCAAAGCGTGCAATCGGAGCCTTTGAAGCGGCAGCATCTTCCACAAGTGAGATAATCTTCGACAGGGTGGAATCCTTTTCTGTACGGTCACACCGGCATTTTACAAATCCCCCTGTTGAAACAGAGGCGCTCATTAACATATCGCCTATATTCTTTATAACTGGTATACTTTCTCCTGTCAGAGCCGACTGGTCAACGGAACAGCTACCCTCAATAACAGTGCAGTCACAGGGAACAGAAGCTCCTGATTTTATAAGTACAATATCTCCTACAGCGATTTCAGCGGCAGGAATTTCATCTTCTGTGCCATTACGCAGAACAATTGCAGTTTGTGGTGCGAGATTTATAAGTGCTGATACTGAGTCGGATGTTCTTCCTTTGCTTTTTGCTTCAAGGTATTTTCCTACGGTAATAAGGGTTAAAATCATTCCGCATGACTCATAATAGAGGTTCATCGTAAATCCGTGAGCCGTGGGAAAATTACCTTGTCCCATATAATAGGCGGTCATATACGTTCCGTACAAGCTGTACACGAAAGCGGCAGTTGCTCCGAGAGCAACAAGGCTGTCCATATTAGGAACACGGTTGAGCAGATTTTTAAAACCGTTGTGGAAGAAGTGAAAATTAAGAGCGATAATCGGCAAAGTCAGCAACAACTGTGTCAGACAGAAAATCATCATGTTTTTCTGACCGTTGAATATTTCAGGAACAGGCAGCCCGAACATATGTCCCATACAGAGGTAAAACAGAGGAATCATAAAGCACAGCGAGAGAATAAGCCGTTTTTTCATGGCTGATAAATTGCTGTCTGATTCGGTTTTTTCAGCTTTTTTACCCACTTCGGAGGCACCGTAGCCTGCATTTACAACAGCGGTGATTATTTTTTCGGGAGATGTGATATTTTCATCAAATTCAGCCTGCATGTAATTCCGCAGGAGATTGACGCTTACAGCAGATACGCCATCAACAGCCTTTACAGCTTTTTCAACATGAGCCTGACATGCCGAGCAGGTCATACCCGTAACGTCAAATTTTACTTTCTTCATACTTATTTGTTCATCATATTTTTTAATTCGCCGAATAACTCAACATCATTTTCATTTACCTTGATGTTTGTTCTCATTGTATAGCCCTCGGCATTCTGCACGGTAATTTCAATAATGCTGTCCTTGTTGACCTCGCCTGCAGCGGCAGAGAGGAACATCAGGAGCTTTGGGTGGTCTTGTGTGAAACGCTCAAAAAGGGGTTTGATTTTCATAAATGCCAATGGATTCATATTTATCGTTCCTTTCATTATTTGTCAGAAAATCGCAGTATAAGGTGGTGTGGCAAGCATACGACAGGCATTTCCTCTGATTTGAGAACGCCTGTTTTCACACAGGTATTATCAGGGCAGTCAGCCTCGGAAATACGTATTTCACCATTTTTTATCTCAACTATATTATAACCGTCGTCCTTGTATTCTATCCTGATTGTTTCATTCTTTGCGGTGGATAAATCAAAGCTGTAAAGTTCGGTGCTATCTCGAAGAACAACTACTTTTCTGCTGTCAGCCGGACGTAGAAAATACAGTGATAATGCGGCAGATACCGCAAAAACGACTATAACGCATATAAGAATAAATTTAACACCTTTTGTCATATACCTCACCATTTAATAAGAGGCTGATTACAGTCAGCCTCTTATGTGTATTATAAATTACTTGATAAGAAGTGACTTACCTGTCATTTCAGCAGGCTGGGGAACTCCCATAATATCGAGCATTGTAGGTGCAAGGTCAGCAAGAACGCCGCCCTCTGCAAGCTTGCCTTCAACGCCTACAGCAATAAGGGGAACAGGATTTGTTGTGTGAGCTGTGAAAGGACTTCCGTCAGGCTCATACATCTTGTCAGCGTTGCCGTGGTCAGCAGTAATAAGAGCTGCACCGCCCTTTGCAAGAATAGCATCAACCATTCTGCCTACGCACTCGTCAACAGCCTCAACAGCCTTTACAGCTGCATCGAAAATGCCTGTATGTCCAACCATATCGCAGTTAGCATAGTTGAGAATAATAACATCGTACTTGTCAGCCTCGATAGCCTCAACAACAGCGTCACATACCTCGTAAGCACTCATTTCAGGCTTCATATCGAATGTAGCAACATCGGGTGACTTGATAAGGATTCTGTCCTCGCCCTCAAACTGCTTTTCCTCACCGCCGTTGAAGAAGAATGTAACGTGTGCATACTTCTGTGTTTCAGCGATACGGAGCTGTGTCTTGCCGATTTTTGAGAGGTATTCGCCCATTGTCATTGTAAGCTGCTCAGGGGGATATGCAACAGTAACATTTGGCATAGTTGCGTCATACTGAGCCATACAAACGAAGCTGAGTGGGAAGAAGCCGTTCTTTCTTGCAAAGCCTGCAAAATCAGCGTCAACGAATGCTCTTGTAATCTGTCTTGCACGGTCAGGACGGAAGTTGAAGAAAATCACGCTGTCGTCAGCCTTGATTACATCGCCGCCCTCAATAACTGTGGGGAGCATAAACTCGTCAGTTACCTCGTTAGCGTAGGAGTTTCTGATAGCCTGAACGGGATCAGTTTCCTTAACGCCCTCGCCGTAAACCATAGCGGCATAAGCCTTTTCAACTCTGTCCCAAGCGTTATCTCTGTCCATTGCGTAGAAACGTCCGCTGATTGTAGCAATTTTTCCAAGACCGATTTTGTCAAGTTCAGCAACAGCTTCTGCCATATAGTCAGCAGCAGATGAAGGGGGAACGTCACGGCCGTCAAGGAATGCGTGGATGTAAACCTTGTCAAGACCATTCTTCTTAGCCATTTCTACGATGCCGTAGAGATGCTCCATATGGCTGTGAACGCCGCCGGGGGAGAGAAGTCCCATAAGGTGAAGTGCAGAATTCTTTTCCTTGCAGTTGTTCATAGCGTCAAGGATAGCCTTGTTGTTGAAGAATGTGCCGTCCTTGATGTCCTTGGAAATCTTAACGAGCATCTGATAAACGATACGTCCTGCGCCGATATTTGTGTGACCAACTTCGGAGTTGCCCATCTGACCGTCGGGAAGTCCGACATCAAGACCGCTTGCACCGATAAGAGTGTTTGGTCCCTGCATATATTTGTCGATATTAGGTGTGTTTGCGGCTGTGATTGCGTTGCCGTAATCCTCGGCATTGTAGCCGAAACCGTCCATAATAATAAGAGCTACGGGTTTTTTAGACATAATAGTCCTCCTAAATAAAAATTTATTGGTTTTGTCATTTCTTGAATGTCATATATATTGGGCTTATGCCCAGAATATTACAATTCCGCTTTCGTAGTCAAGCAGACAGCCAGACGTAAATCCAAGTTTGCTTCTGAAATTGTATACAACAACGTCATGGCTTAAATTCAGCAGTTTTTCATCATTGACAGACATACTGATGAAATATGGAGCGCCCTTTCCTCTGAGGTATATATCAGCAGCTGACGTCATATCATCGAAATATTCTGTAAGTTCAGATGGATTGATATTTTTTTCAAGCATTATACTTTCAAAGGTTTTATCGTCATTTATTGTTTCATAGCCTTTTTCTGCAAATTCCTGCTCATATTTTTTTATCGTTTCTTCGTCAGTATAGAAGGAAACGCAGGCGTAAGTATCGGTAGCTTCCGGGAAAGGTGCAGGAGCCTTAATCCTGAAATAGTAGTCCTCACATTCACGTGGCAGAAAGTCGGGAAATGCTCTTGTACGCTGTTTAGACATACTGCGGTATCCGCAGGAATATACAGCCTGTTTCAGATGATAAAAGGGTTTTGTGCGGTTGAAGAACATTACCATTAAAGGAGAGCCGAATATAATCAGCGTAAGTATAATCGCAATAATACGGCAGATATTTACGTGCTTTTTGTAGTAATAATTTCTCTTGTATTTATTGTAATACACTTTCAGAATTACATTTGCAAGGATAAACGGTATTATCAGAGTGAAAGCAATCATATTAAAGCTGAGCAGATTAATAAAACCTGTAAATCCAAGCACGAAAAACATTACTATATTTATCAAAGTAAATGGGGAAGCAACGGGAGTTTCTCTTGTTTTATCTTCCATACCGCCACCCCCTTAACCCCATACGACAACAAGTCCGCTGTCATAGTCAAAGGCATATCCGTGACGTGAGTTATCAAAGTTATACACAACAAGAGTTTCGTCAAGTATGTCTTGCTTTTTATCACTTAATTGCCAGAAAACATGCTTAGGAAACTTTAGAAGTTTGAGGTATTCACACTTATATGAAAGCATCAATTCTTTGTCATTCAGTTCGCTTTCAGTAAATTCTAAATCAGCGATATATTCTGAATAAGTCATTTCTGCCTCAGTTGTATAGCCGCCTTTTTTCTTGCATTTTTCTTCAAGCTCTGCAATGCTGTCCTTATCTGTATAAAATGACAGATAAGAGTAAGGAGAATAATCTTGTGCGGGAAAATTCAATTGCGTTCTGAAATAATAATCGCTTATATTTTGTGGCAGTTTTTTCGGCAATATTTCATTTGCTGATTGTCGTACTCCGTGTACATAAGTAAATCTCTGAATTGGATACATTTGCTTTGTATAACAACAACTCGCAGGAATAAAAGGAATTGAAATGCTTATGAAAACTAAAACAACAGCGATAATACGGGTAATTATAAGTAGAGTTCTGCATTTGCCGTTTTTCTGATAAATCTTATAAAAGATGACGAGGACAAGATTTACTGCAAGATTTATAAACAGAAGATATAGTGACAATCCGACAGTTAAGATAAACAGAAATGGTCCACCGAAAAAGAGCCACAAAATGAAAATTGCGTTGTTTAAATTCTCTAATGGCGTGTTTTTCTTTCTGATTTTTGTAGTCATAGTTACCCCCTTAACCCCATACGACAACAAGTCCGCTGTCGTAGTCAAAGGCGTAGCCGTGATATGTAATTTCAATCTTTTTGTTAGGTACATTAATTTCAGTCATAGTTACCACCTCATAAAAATAGTGAGTACAGGAAAATCCTGCCTATGACTATAGTATACCACATAAAATATTATTTGTCAATAGAAAATTATTGTTTTTCGATAATATTTTTCTGTTTTTCAAAATTGGTGCATTTGCAAATGTAGGGGCGGATATTATCCGCCCGCTGAATCAAATAAAATTAACCGTTTACAGCAGCCTGAACGATTGTGTTGAAGTCCTCAGCCTTGAGTGAAGCGCCGCCGATAAGACCACCGTCGATGTTGGGCTTAGCAAGAAGCTCAGCAGCGTTAGCAGCGTTCATAGAACCGCCGTACTGGATTGTTACAGCCTCAGCTGTTGCCTCATCATAAAGCTTAGCAAGCTGTGCACGGATAAATCCACAAACTTCCTCAGCCTGATCGGGAGTAGCTGTAAGACCTGTGCCGATTGCCCATACAGGCTCATAAGCGATAACAACATTCTTAACCTGCTCAGCTGTTACGCTCCAGAGGTCAAGCTTAATCTGACGAGCGATAACTTCCTCAGTGATATTGCACTCACGCTCCCACTTTAACTCACCAACGCAAACGATAGGCTTGATGCCAGCCTTGAGAGCTGCAAGAGTTCTCTTGTTTACTGTTTCATCTGTTTCGCCGAAGTACTGTCTTCTCTCGGAGTGACCGATTACAACGTACTCAACGCCGAGCTCAACGAGCATGGGAGCAGAGATTTCGCCTGTGAAAGCACCCTTTTCCTCAAAGTGTACATTTTCAGCACCAATTTTTACGTTTGAGCCTGCTGTTGTATTCATAGCAGTTTCAAGGTTTGTGAAAGGTACGCAAGCGATAACCTCAACGTTACCCTCTGCGTTAGCAACGAGGGGCTTGATAGCTTCGAGGAGAGCCTTAGCCTCTACTCTTGTGTTGTTCATTTTCCAGTTTCCGGCAATAATTGCCTTTCTTGTTGACTTATTCATTTCGATTTACTCCTTTAAATTTAACTTAAAAACGGAACTAATTCCATGAATATCATAAGCGCCGCAATAAACAGAACAGAAATAGCTGCTTCTGTTGACCATGGATGTCCAGGATTATATTCCTTTAAAATTGTCGGCTTTTTCCTGTGACAATAAATAACTTCCTTATCTTTTTTGATGCTATCACTTTCGATTTTAGTTTTATATAGCTCACCGTCGTATTCATAGCGTACGGTGTATGAGTATGTTATTCTGTGCACAGATTTCCATTTGCCTTGTTTAGTAAAATAATATCTGGGATTAATTTTTTCGTCCTCATTGGTAAAATCTGCGATAACCCTTGCCCATTTTATTTTAGAGGGCGGCAAATCAGTACTCTTTTTCATAAGACTTCTGACACCGATCCACAGGAAATTTAAAAGCATGGCGTTATATGGGACTGCAATTATAATAAGGACAATGATTAATATTTTTTCGTCTGACATTATCAGAATTCAACTACATCCTCTGTAGCACCGCCGTTGTCGTAGCAGTTTTCATCATCGCAGTCGCAGCAACAATCGCAGTCGTCATCGCAGTCACAGTCGCAGTTTCCACCGCAATTGCACTTGTCCTTTGTCGCACCATTGTTGCAGCCGTTATTGCTTGCGATTGAAGTGTTTATGGAAAGACCTTTTTTTATAGGGGAAATGAGAATTCCAACTGCAAGTCCGAGAAGAAATCCTGCAACTGTGAGAAGTCCCATAACAACCTTATCCTGCTGTGCCTTTTCAATTAAGTTGTTCATATTTTCAACTCCTTTTAAATAAGGGCGAATATTTCTATCCGCCCCTATAATTGTTTAAGCTTACTTTTCAGCGATAGCAGCTACACCGGGGAGAACCTTGCCTTCGAGGTATTCGAGGGAAGCACCGCCGCCTGTGGAGATGTGGCTCATCTTATCAGCAAAACCGAGCTGCATAACAGCTGCTGCGGAGTCACCGCCGCCGATGATTGTTGTAGCGTCTGTTTCAGCAAGAGCCTTAGCTACAGCGATTGTACCCTTTGCAAGTGTGGGGTTCTCAAATACGCCCATAGGTCCGTTCCATACTACTGTCTTAGCGGACTTAACAGCCTCTGCAAAGAGTTCCTGTGTCTTTGTGCCAATGTCAAGTCCCATCTTGTCAGCAGGAATTGCGTTGGAATCAACGATTTCAACAGCGATTTCAGCGTCGATAGGATTTGGGAATTCAGCAGCAATTGTTGTATCAACAGGGAGGAGAATCTTCTTGCCGAGGCTTTCAGCCTTAGCGAGCATTTCCTTGCAGTAATCAAGCTTCTCGTCGTCAACGAGAGATGTACCGATTGAACCGCCCTGTGCCTTGATGAAAGTATAAGCCATACCGCCGCCGATGATAAGTGTATCGCACTTTTCGAGGAGGTTGGAGATTACGTTGAGCTTGTCAGCAACCTTAGCACCACCGAGAATTGCAACGAAAGGTCTTTCAGGAACTTCTACAGCATTTCCGAGGTACTGGATTTCCTTCTGCATGAGGTAGCCTACAGCTGTTTCCTTAACGAAGTTTGTAACGCCTGCTGTTGAAGCATGAGCACGGTGAGCAGAACCGAAAGCGTCCATAACGAAAGCCTCTCCGTCAACGAGAGCAGCAAGCTCCTTGGAGAAATCTTCGCCGTTCTTTGTTTCCTCTGCACCACGGAAACGTGTGTTTTCGAGAACAACGATTTCACCGTCGTTCATTTCAGCAACAGCCTTCTTAGCATTGTCGCCTACAACTGTATCATCAGCTGCGAAAACAACCTTTGTGTTTACGAGCTCTGCAAGTCTTGCAGCTGCTGGAGCGAGAGAGAACTTAGCCTCAGGGCCGTTCTTGGGCTTGCCAAGGTGTGAACAGAGAACAACCTTTGCACCATTTTCAACGAGCTTGTTGATTGTGGGGAGAGCAGCCTGGATACGGTTATCGTTTGTGATAACGCCATCCTTGAGGGGTACATTGAAGTCTACTCTTACGAGTACCTTTCTGCCCTTTACGTTAATGTCCTCTACAGTAACTTTGTTTAATCCTGCCATTGGTATGACATCCTTTCATAAAAAAATCTTGTAAAAGTGATGTTGTTAATTAAATAACAACCCTGTATTATATTGTACACTATTTCGGAAAAAATTTCAAGTCTTTTTGCAATATTTTCAAAAATTATTTTGCGAACCACTTTGATTTTCTCTCATTATTCTTTTTTTATCAAAAACCACTTGACAAATCCCCCCTTTCCGTGATATAATACAGCTATAAACCGTTGACGTGGAGATAAAGCTGGGTATGCTCACACAGAGAGTCCGGGGGTGCTGAAATCCGGATTGAAAACAGTTCAGCAAATGGACCACCGAGGGTGCGGTCAAAGGGTTGGTACTAAAGCGCGTGTGTTGCAATATGTCATGTGGATGTGTTGTATTGGTGCGCTGTACCGTTTATTCGTAATATGCCCGAGTATTCCGCAACGTAAGGACGTGCGTTAAACGTCGGGGATATGATAGTATCCTGAAAGTGCATAGGTCATTCCTATGAATCAAGGTGGTACCGCGGATAAGGTTTATTCGTCCTTGGCAGAAATTACGGATATTTCTGTCGGGGCTGTTTTTGTTTATACAAGTATTTGCCGACTGAAAATCCCGTTATTATGGAGGTAAACGGTATGCTTACTAAACGATGGTGACGCTTTAATTTTATCACGCATTAATTTTATAAATTATTTTTATGGAGGAAACTACTATGATTTTTAATGATGTTAATTTTGATACATATTTAAAGAATTATCCCACAGAGGATGGCTTTTTCGGTAAGTACGGCGGTTCATACATATCCCCTGAGCTCCAGACAGCTATGGAGGAAATTGCACACGCCTACAACACTATCTGCAAATCCAGAAAGTTCATCGACGAGCTCCGCCGTATCCGCAGAGAATTTCAGGGCAGACCTACGCCTATTTCACATCTCCAGCGACTTTCCGACAGCATCGGAACAGGAGTTCAGCTCTATGCAAAGCGTGAGGACTTAAATCACACGGGTGCACACAAGCTCAACCATTGTATGGGTGAAGCTCTTCTTGCAAAGTATATGGGCAAGAAAAAGGTTATTGCTGAAACAGGAGCAGGTCAGCACGGTGTTGCACTTGCGACAGCTGCCGCTTATTTCGGACTTGAATGCGATATCTATATGGGCAAGGTAGATATCGAAAAGCAGGCTCCAAATGTTGCGCGTATGAAAATTCTCGGTGCGAGAGTTGTTGAAGTAACAGACGGTTTACAGACTCTCAAAGAGGCTGTTGACGCAGCATTTGCGGCATATGCAAGAGAGTATAAGGACGCTATCTACTGTATCGGTTCCGTTCTTGGTCCTCACCCTTTCCCCTTAATGGTAAGAGATTTCCAGAGCGTTGTAGGTATCGAGGCAAGAGAGCAGTTCATTGATATGACAGGCGAGCTTCCTGACGCTGTTGTAGCCTGCGTTGGCGGTGGCTCAAATGCAATGGGAACATTTGCAGGATTTTTAAATGATCCTGTTGATATTTACGGTGTTGAGCCTCTTGGTAGAGGTACAGCTCTCGGCGACCATGCGGCAAGCCTTAAATACGGTACAGAGGGAATTATGCACGGCTTTAACAGTATTATGCTGAAGGATGAAAACGGAGAGCCTGCACCTGTTTATTCTGTTGCAAGCGGACTTGATTATCCTTCATCCGGTCCTGAACACGCATTTTTACACGACCTCGGCAGAGTAAAATATGACGTTATCAACGACGAGGAGACTATTGACGCTTTCTTTACTCTTTCAAGACTTGAGGGTATTATTCCTGCTATTGAAAGCTCACACGCTATAGCATACGGAATGAAGCTTGCAAAAACTATGAAAAAAGGTTCTGTTCTTATAACTCTTTCGGGCAGAGGCGATAAGGATATGGATTATATCATCGAAAAGTACGGAATCCGTTGATCTATCATGAATATCAACTCTGTTTGCTTGTGTAAGAAAGGAATGACATTAATTGAAGAATACATTCGGCTCTGAAATAGCTGTAACCATTTTCGGTGAAAGCCATGGTACAGCTATTGGTGCAGTTCTCGACGGTATGCCTGCGGGTATTGCCGTTGATGAGGAATTTATCGCCCGTCAGATGAGCCTGCGAAAATCTGTGGGAGCTATTTCTACTCCACGAAAGGAAGCTGACGAGGTTAAAATTGTCAGCGGAGTTTTCAACGGCAGAACTACAGGTACGCCTATTACCTTTATAATACAAAATCAGGATACAAGAAGCCGTGACTACGGTGAACTTGCATATAAAGCACGTCCCGGTCACGCTGATTTTACCGCTGACGAAAAATACGGCGGATTTCAGGATTTCCGTGGCGGCGGTCATTTTTCGGGACGCATAACCGCAGGTATCGTTGCGGCAGGTGCTGTTGCCATTTCTGCCCTCAAGGAAAAGGGTATAACAATCGGTACTCATATTCTCTCCTGTGGTGGTATTTATGACCGTGGATTTGAGAATATCAAGGAGGATATTGCCTATCTTGACGGCAGAGAATTTGCTGTGCTTAACCCCGATGCCGAGGAGCCTATGAAAGAGACTATAATGGCGGCTAAATCTGAGGGTGACAGCGTTGGCGGACGACTTGAAACGGCTGTTTACGGTATACCCGCAGGCGTTGGTGAGCCTTGGTTTGACACAGTTGAAGGTATGCTTTCCCATGCGCTTTTCAGTGTTCCTGCTGTCAAGGGTGTGGAATTCGGTGCAGGCTTCAATTATGCTGATATGAGAGGCAGTCAGGCAAATGACGCTTTTATCAATGAAAACGGTGAAATCCGCACGGCAACCAACAACTGCGGTGGTATTTTAGGCGGAATAACAAATGGTATGCCCATAATTTTCCGCTGTGCTGTGAAGCCTACTCCCTCTATCTATAAGGAGCAGAAAACAATTGATATGCGGAACGGAGAAAATACGACGCTTCAGATTCAGGGACGGCATGACCCTGCCATTGTACACCGTGCAAGAGTTGTGGTTGACAGCATAACTGCATTAACGCTTATTGACCTGCTCTCACAAAAATATGGAGCAGATAAATTAATAGAAAAGGAATGATTTTTTATGTCAATGACATTCATCAGAGAGCTTCCAAAGCCGTCAGACATCAAGAATGAACACCCTGTTTCCCCTGAGCTTGCGGTGATAAAGGCACAGCGTGACGAGGAAATAAAGGCTGTATTCTGTGGAGAGTCAGATAAGTTTCTCCTTATCATAGGTCCTTGTTCAGCAGATTCTGAAGAACCTGTAATCGACTATATCACAAGACTCCGTGAATTGCAGGAAAAGGTTAAGGATAAGATTCTCATTATCCCAAGAATTTACACAGGTAAGCCCCGTACAACAGGCGACGGCTACAAGGGTATGCTTCACCAGCCCAATCCCACAGCTATGCCTGACCTTGCAAGCGGAATTGTTGCCGTAAGAAACCTCCACATCAAGGCTCTTGCGGAAACAGGCTTCACAGCGGCAGATGAAATGCTCTATCCCGAGAACTACAGCTATCTTGACGATATTCTTGCATATGTTGCAATTGGTGCACGTTCTGTTGAAAATCAGCAGCACAGACTTGTTTCAAGCGGAGTTTCAATTCCTGTCGGTATGAAAAATCCCACAGGCGGCGATATTTCTGTAATGATGAACGCTATCACAGCGGCACAGCATTCCCACGCATTTATGTACCGTGGCTACGAGGCGAAGAGCGATGGAAACCCCTATGCTCACGCAATTCTCCGTGGTTATGTCAATGAGAGAGGACAGTCCTTCCCCAACTACCACTTTGAGGATTTATACCGTCTTGCACAGACATATGCTGAAAAGGACTTAAAAAATCCCGCTGTTATTGTTGATACAAATCATGCAAATTCGGGTAAGCAGTACCTTGAACAGGTGCGTATTGCAAAGGAAATCCTCCACAGTATGCGTCACAGCGAGGACATCAGAAAGCTTGTAAAGGGACTTATGATTGAGAGCTACATCGAGGACGGCTGCCAGAAAATCGGTGAGGATATCTATGGTAAGTCAATTACAGATCCCTGCCTTGGCTGGGAGAAGTCTGAAAGACTTGTGCTTGATATTGCTGATATTTTATAATTATACGACAAACCGCACAGATGAAGTGCGGTTTGTTCTGTATTTGGTGATAATATTAATATTCAAAAATAAATTATTGTTTTTCGATAAAAAGGTATTGACAAATGGTAAATTGTGTGATATACTATATTCAGAAACATAAAGGAGCTCTATTTTATGTGGACTAAAACTAAATCTCTGTTACTGTCAAGAATACTGACCGTTGTAGTGGCGGCTGTATTCGTTATGGTTGCTTGCGTTCTGCCTCTTATAGTGAAGTTTTACGAGTTTATCTCAGAACCTCTGGGTATTATCAAAGGGAGTATCGTAATTCCTTTCTGTATCGGGCTTTACATTGCAATTGCCCTTGCCCTTGTGGCGCTGTTTTTCCTGCATAAGCTGCTGGATAACATCAACAAGGAAATCGTTTTCGACAGCTCTAACACAAAGTGCCTGCGGATTATTTCATGGTGCTGTATTTTTGCTGCTATAGTTTTCTTTATTCTCTGTCTATGGCGATATATTTTCGCCATGCCCTCTGTAATGGCTTTAATGCTTGGGCTTATAATGCGTGTTCTCAAAAACGTATTTGAAAAGGCTGTGGAGATAAAATCTGAAAACGATTTTACAATATGAGGAGGAAATTCAATGCCGATTATTGTGAATTTAGATGTTATGATGGCGAAACGTAAAATGTCATCACAGGAGCTTGCGGAAAAGGTTGGTATAACTACCGCTAATCTTTCCATACTTAAAACAGGTAAAGCGAAGGCTGTGCGTTTTTCTACGCTGGAGAAGATATGCGAAATTCTCGAATGTCAGCCGGGGGATATACTGGAATTCAGGGGGATTGAAAAACAGTAACAGAACACGATAGGAGTGTTCTTTATGACCGAATCAACAGTTAATAATTCAAACGAACAAGTTATAAACAATGTTTTTATAGAGGAAATTGTGGAGAAAAGAAGCTTCAGCAAAACTGAAAAGATTTTCGCTTTTATCATTGTTGTGCTTGCTTTTCTCTATATTCAATTTCAGATTTTCAATCCTGCCGGATTTATTACAACGGCTGTAAATATTGCAATTATTACAGCCTCAATCGTATTCCTTAAAAAGCAGAGCTGTCGGTTTACAGCTATAAACAGAGTTATTGCGGCTGTGTTGTATCTGTTTTCTTTCGTCTTTTCAATTACAGACAACGGGTTTATTAAATTTCTCGTTGGTATATTTCTTTTTATTGCAGGGGCTTACTTTGTATATTCTGTGGCGGAGGGAAAAAAGGAAATTGAAAAATATCTGCCCATTGCGCTCATAAAAGCTTTATTTGAGTTCCCATTTTCAAATTACGGTGCACAGGCTCTTGCTGTAAAAGATGCGGCAGGTAATTCAAAGGCTTCAGGAAACATAAAATATGTTCTCCTTGGACTTCTTATGACTATTCCTGTGACGTTTATTGTTACAGCACTACTTGTTTCAGCTGATAAGGGTATGGAAAATATTATCAACGGTATTTTTACAAATGCCTTTTCAGAAAAGGCATTTGAGCTGTTTCTTCGCTTTATTGTGTCCATTCCCTGCGGTCTGTATCTCTATGGTATGCTTTATGCTAACTGTAAGCGTGATAAACTCAATGTGCTTAATGCAGCTTTGTGTGAGTTCCGTATAGGAAATGCAAAGACTATACCTAATATGGTACTTTATACTGCGGTTACGCCTATTATCCTGCTCTATATTGTATTCTTTTTCACGCAGGCGAGCTATTTCCTCTCTGCTTTTTCGGGAAATCTCCCTGATGGTTACAGTTACTCCGAATACGCAAGACGCGGATTTTTCGAGCTTTGCGGTGTGACAATCATAAACCTGCTTATAATTACATTCATCAGCTTTTTATCCCAGAAAAGCGGCAGAAATAAGCCGGCAGCACTTAAATTCTATACTCTTACTCTCAGCTTCTCAACAATCATTCTCATTGTTGTTGCAATCAGCAAAATGGTGATGTATATCTCTGAATACGGTCTTACAAGACTTCGTTTTTATACAATGTGGTTTATGCTTCTGTGTGCATTTATGTTTGTGCTGATTATCGTGAAGCAGTTTAAGTTTGAAATGAAATTTTCAGCATGGTTTGCAGGAATATTCACTGTTATGTTTGCTCTCCTCTGTTTCTGCAGTCCTGATTATGTTATTGCGAAGTATAACATAGAAATGTATAAGGCTGGGTATCTTGAGGATCTTGATATGAGTATGATTTATGATATGTCTGATGATGGAATATTATGTGCCGTTCAATCAGGTGAAATAGATGTAAAGAAAGCATATTATGTATCGATTGAATCTGATGATGAATTATATGACTATCTTAATGTACCTGCACTTATTCTTCGTGAGGAATTAGGAGAAATAGAACTTACGCCAGAGGATGAAGAAAAATACTCTCATTTGTTAGGTTTGTTCTTATAAATAAAAAAGAACGTCTTAGAAAAGGCGTTCTTTTTTGTTTATTACAACGGATTTTCCGCTATATATCTGTCAAGAATTTCAGCCGCAGTTTCCACAAATCTGATACATGGGCGAGCCTTGTAATATTCCGCTGTTCTTTTTTCGGGAATTGGACTTTTGTTCACGCTTAAATCCTTAAGCAGTTCTCCACAGTTTATTGTGCCGTATACAGCCTTGAATTCTTCGGCAAGCTGCTGAATTCTGCGGTAATGGTCAGCTTTTTCCATATCATTATCAGCGGAAGTATAGCCGTAAAGTACACCTGCCACCATAAACATTCCCGAAACGGCACCACATACCTCTCTCATACGTCCCATACCGCCCCCGAATGAGGAGGACAAACGGAGTGCAAGCTCCTCGTCAATGCCTGTTATATCGCTGAATGCGGCAAATACAGCCTGTGAACAGTTTCTGCCATCTGCAAAAAGCTGGCAGGTTTTTTCAGCGTGATTGTTCATAATTTTCATCTTCTTTCCTTATATCGGGAGTTTTACAGCAGACGGCACAATGTACCTCCGCCGCTCCGTTTTTTCGGAGAAGTACCGTTATTTCTGTCAGTGTGCTTCCCGTTGTGCATACGTCGTCAATGAGAAGTATGCGTTTGTCCTTGATTTTATCTGGTATAGACACATCAAAGGCATTTATCAGATTGACTTTTCGTTCCCTTTTAGAGAGAGTTTTCTGTTGCGTTGTTTTGCGTACCTTCTTAACGATATCTGTTGAAACGTCAATTTTTAGTGTCCGTCCGACTTCCCTTGCAATAAGCTCCGCCTGATTGAAGCCCCTTTCCCTTTTGTCAGATTTATAAAGGGGAACAGGAATTATAATGTCGACTTTCTGTGATATACCGTGATTTTCAAGGGCTGCTGCAAGTGCCTCTCCTAAAGCGTAGACGGCATTGCCCTTAATTCCCCTTTTAAGCAGTATAACGGCAGGGGAGATTTTTTCGTCATATTCAAAGGGTGCGGTGAAGCTTTTAGCTTCACTAATTTTAAATCCGCCCTTGTATTCGGTAAGTTCATTGTTGCATTTTCCGCAGAAATCCTCGTGGGGGAAAATAACCTCGCCGCAAACAGGACAGCGTGTGGGGAATATCAGCGAAATAAGCCGTTTTTTCAGCATATAATCCATCAGAAGTACATATAGAGCTGGCACTTGATCATGCCGTTGTAAAGCTTGCGACGCTTTCTTGCCTCTGCTCCGAAGAACTGCTCAAACTGTTCATGAGGGGAGATTATATAGCTCTGGCGATTTCCACCCTTGCCTAAAACCTTTCCCATTTTTCGGTATATATCCTCTGCCTCACGGAGTTCAAGAAGTCTTTCGCCGTAGGGCGGGTTGCAGATAACGATTGAATCCTCTGGCTGAACAAATTTTGAAATATCAGCCTGTTCAATTTTAAGACGTGATTTTATCCCTGCCTTATGGGCGTTATCAAGGGTGAGAGCCACAGCCGCATCATCAATATCAAAGCCGATACCGTGGAAAGTTGCTGAACGGTCAACGCCGTCAATGGCACGTTTACGTTCATCCTGCCAGATCTTACTATCTATAGATGCCCATTTTTCGGCGGCAAAACGTCTGTTTATGCCTACGGGAATTTTTAATGCCTTCAATGCGGATTCAATGAGAAGCGTGCCGCTTCCGCAGAATGGATCACAGACAATTGATTCGGGACGGACACGGGCAAGGTCAATAATTCCTGCTGCAAGAGTTTCCTTGATAGGTGCGGCATTGGAATTTTTTCTGTAGCCGCGCTTGTGAAGTCCTACTCCGCTTGTGTCAAGGTAAATTGTTACAATGTCCTTTAAAATGCTGAATTGTATCTGTACGGGCGGCTCTGTTTCATTGAACCAGTTTACACCATATCTGGATTTGAGTCGCTCTACAGCGGCTTTTTTTACAATTTTCTGACAGTCCGGAACGCTGTGGAGAGTGGAATTAAGAGAATATCCCTTGACAGGAAACGCATTGTCAATTCCGATATATTGTTCTAATTCAAGGGCTCGTACTCCCTGAAACAAATCCTCAAAGGTTTCTGCACGGAATTCGATAAGCTCGATAAGTACACGTTCTGCTGTGGAAAGGCAGAGATTTGCCCTTGCCATTATGTTTAAATCACCTGTGAAGCTGATTTTTCCGTCGCTGACTTTTAAATCAGTTCCGCCGATTTTTGTAATTTCATATTTAAGTACGCTTTCCAGTCCGAAATGACATGGACAGCAAAGTCTTATTTTTTCACTCATAAATATCACCTTTTATTACAAAAGCCTGCCCGTTTCTGTCGGGCAGGCTTCATATTTTACCAGATTTCGCCTGTACCTGCGTCGCCGCCGCCAGTTCCTGGATCTACCCAGCCTGTATCACCGCCGCCGGTACCAGGGTCAACGGTTCCGCCACCGGTGCCAGGGTCAACGGTTCCACCACTGGTACCAGGGTCAACGGTTCCACCGCCAGTTCCTGGATCTACCCAGCCTGTATCACCGCCGCCAGTGCCTGCACCTGTACCTGTGTCTCCTGTGCCGTATTCAGGCTGTTGTTGCTGTGTTGTGTTCTGACCTACAAGAACACCGCCATGGCTTCCGTCACAGTAAGGAGCGTAAGTGGATTTCCAGTAGCCTGTACTACCCTTGGGACAATAGGAATTGGCGATCATACCTGTAGCCGCACACATCTGTGCTGTAATAACTGAATCAACGGGGTCAAAGTCAACTCCTGTGTCAGGGAACATTGTGTTTGCATATTCGCCGATAATTCTGTTCCATACAGCTGCCGACTGAATACCTGATGAAAGGGTAAGAGATTCGTGATTTTGCTTGTAACCGATAGTAACAGCACTTGCGAAATCTCTTGTCATACCGACAAATGCAAGGTCGTACCAGTTTTCAGTTGTACCTGTCTTACCGATAACTGTCTTGTTCCAGAGCTTTGCAGCTGTACCTGTACCGTTATCAACAACATTCTTGATAAGTCTGTTCATAACCCATGCACTTTCAGCTGAAACTGCCTGTTTTGTATTTCTTCCGTTTGTGTTGTCAACAAGAATCTGACCGGTTGCATCTTCCATTCTTGAAATGATATGAGCTTCGTTGTATACGCCCTGTGCACCATATGGGAGATATGCGTTTACAAGGTTCTGGAGCGTAATACCGTATGTGAGAGCTCCAAGAGCGAGAGGTGAATGTGCCTCGTCCTTCTCATCAAGCTCCATACCAAGGTTTTCAGTACAGAATTTATAAACTGTGGAAACACCCATATTATCAACAAGCTGTGCTGGAACGGTATTGTATGATTTCTGCAGATAGTAGAATACAAAGTTGGGATTGCCGGTACCTACTGCACGGCCGTAGTTGAATGGCCAGGGTTTATCTTCAACCTTAATGTGCTGGAGAGGGGAGTCGCGGAAAACGCTTCCCCAGTGGATATAGTCGCTTTCAATACCGCATCCGTAGGTTGCAATAGGCTTTACTGTTGAACCAATCTGTCGTTTGTCACGGCAGGCATAGTTTGTGATAAGTGAGCCCATTTCTTCCTTTTTGCCCCAGTTGCCGACAGTGCACATAACAGAGCCGTCATAGCGGAGTGCAGTAAATGCGATGTGGGGGAGTGCCTCATCTTCTTCAACAGTACCGTTACCGTCAAGGTCAACCCATTTACGTACGGAACCCTCGGAGATGATATTATTAATATCGAGGAATTTTTCTTCCACATATGCCTGCATATGCGGGTCAATGGTTGAGTAAATCTTGTAACCACCTCTTAACAGACGGTCGTCAGCCTGTTCCTTGTCTATGTTATAAAGCTCCATGAGGTAATCACGTGCTTCAAAATACAAAGCGTCTTCTTCCCATGAATAAGCTTTCTGTTCGTCCTGCATTTCCTGTAGGTCGACTTCGGGGTGGAGCTTTCTGTATTCTTCGGAATCAGTATAGAGCAGTTCTGTGGCAAGATATTCCTGATATTCGTCGTAGGTAATACCACCGTTTTTGTACATCTGCCAGAGAACGTATTCCTGACGGGTTTTATTATTTGCTCTGCCGTCGACAGTAAGATTTCCTGCGTCGTCGTAGTATTCAACGAAGGGACCGTAATATTCGGGGCTCTTTGGAATGGCCGCAAGAACAGCCGCTTCAGGAACAGTAAGGTCTTCGACGTGTTTACCGAAATAGTGAATAGCGGCAACTTCAATGCCGTTTCTCGGACCGCCGAAGCCGATATAGTTCAGATATTCCTTAAGAATTTCGTCTTTGGAATAATTCTTTTCAAGCTGCATAGCGGCGAAAATCTCACGGATTTTTCGCTGTGGAGTTTTCTCGTCGTCGCCTGTCAGGTTCTTGATAAGCTGCTGTGTGATAGTTGAACCACCCTGATCTGAATCGTAGAAGTGGATGAACATATTGAGGAAAGCTGTGAAGGTACGCTTATAGTCGACACCATCGTGGAGATAGAAACGCTCGTCCTCGGTGTAAACAAAGGCGTCACGCACGTGCTGTGGTACCTTTTCAATTTCTACGGGGATACGCTGAATGCCGTCAGGTGGTTTAAGCTGAAAGAGCTGGACGTCAACAGCCTCGCCTGTTTCAGCGTCAATTTTCTTTCCGTAGAAGTAGGTAGTACTTCCCGCTTCAAGTTCAGCAAGAGTAATTGATGAGGAGTCGTCCATGAAGTCCATAACGTAGACTGTAAGTGCCGTTGCAACTACAGTACCCGTTATAATGATAATGAGAAAAAGTGAAAGAAGGGTTGTTGCTATACAAGCAAACAGTTTTTTCAGAATAAACAGGAATATATTCCTTTTTTTCTTCTTCTTTTTCTTTTTAGGAGCTTGTCTTACAGGCATATCATCGGGATATGCTCTCTGTCTTACATGCTCGCTGTCACGGTTATTTTTTGCCATTTTGTCATTCAGTGCGGTGATTGCAGCACCGTTCTCCTTTCGTCATATTATTATACATCATATATTATACCACAAAAAATCCCATTTGTTAATACCATAAAGAAATTTTTTTGAAATTTGTATATTTTAGCAAAAATCGGGCAAATTAATTATGAAAATTCAGCAAAGGAGCGATTGTTTTATGAGTTCGGCTGACAAAAGAATCTATCTTATTATAATGACAGCCATTACTGTATCGGGATTTATTATTATCTGCACCCTCGGACAGTCAATGTACAGGGAAAAGGTTGCGGCAAGGATTTCTGATATTTCTGCTGCAGAAATTGTCGATATATCGGTTATTCGTGAATATAACGGCAGAATAGGCATATTCCGCGAGAACAGCTCAAAACCGTACCGTGTAGTTGACTATGATTTTTCCCTGCTTTCTGATTACGACAAGGAGCAGCTTCTTGAGGGGGTTGTTATTGAGTCTGACAGTGAATTACAGCAGTTTATTGAGGATATTGCAACGTAGCAGAATTTCCGCCATAATCCGTCAGCTAACGGTTTTTCAGCTTTTTCTTCTTTTTTCTTACGGAATAGCCGAAATCACCTAATTTGCGTCCGAGGGCGAAATATTCTCCGTGGGCATATGCCGCAAGTCCGCACTGCTGTAAATTCAATTTACCCTTGCTGTTGATGAATTTTTCATCAACATCAATTCCTACAATTTCCGCCAGAAACATTGTATGACTTCCCAGAAGTTTGCTTTCGGTTACACGACATTCAAGGCTTACGGGACATTCCTCTATAATGGGGGCGGAAACCTTTTGAGCAGGTACGGGAGTGAAGCCGCATTTTGCAAATTTATCAATATCCTTTCCGCTTTTTACGCCGCAGAAGTCAACCTCTTTCACCATAGCGGAGGTGGTGAGGTTGATTACAAATTCACCGGATTTCATAATCATATCGTGGGAAAATCTTTCGGGGCGGACTGAAATATATGTCATAGGCGGTCTTGTGCAGACAATTCCCGTCCAGCCGATAGTGAGGACATTGGGCTTATCCATAGTACCACAGGTTACAAGGGCGGCAGGTACGGGAGCGAGAAGAGCGCTGCCTTTCCAGAATTGTTTTGCCATATTAAAAATCTCCTTTTTATAAACGTATCATTATTATATCATATTTTAAGCGTTTTTTCAACATATACAAAGAAAAAACAATGATACATTCCGACAGATTTTTTAAATTATACGTGATATAATAATCAAAAAAAGAAACAAAGGAGACTGACAAATGAAAATAAACATAACATCTGAAAACGGAACGGCTGTGGCTGTTTTAAACGGAGAAATCGACCACCATTCCGCCCGTTCCCTGCGTTCAGAGATTGACCGTTTTGTAATAACAATGCAACCTGAACGGCTTGCAATGGATTTCACGGGGATTACATTTATGGACAGTTCAGGAATAGGGCTTATAATCGGCAGATACAAGCTTATGAAGGAATGGGGCGGACAGCTTGAAATCCGTGGCACACAGCCATATATCCGCCGTGTGCTGAAATTATCTGGTATTGAAAGAATTGTAAAAATTGTGTGAGGTGTAAAAAATGGAAATTATAAACGAGATGAAAATTATTCTGCCCTCTCATTCGGTAAACGAGGGAGCAGCAAGA
Source organism: Ruminococcus sp. (assembly GCA_017558505.1). Taxonomy (GTDB): domain Bacteria; phylum Bacillota; class Clostridia; order Oscillospirales; family Ruminococcaceae; genus Ruminococcus. Next base: position 40,939 of record JAFYUM010000036.1, read on the forward strand.
GCCGCTGTATCGTCATTTCTGATACAGGCAGATCCAACAGTAGAGGAGCTTTCGGACATTCGCACAGCCGTTTCCGAAGCGGTAACAAATGCCATAGTTCACGGCTACAGGGGAACGAGTGGCAATATTGAAATAACAGTGCGGCTTCTTGAAAATCGTGAAATCTACATAAAAATCAAGGACAGAGGATGCGGCATAGCTGACGTAAAACAGGCAATGGAGCCGCTTTTCACCACAGCTCCCGAAGAAGAACGCTCAGGACTGGGCTTTTCGGTTATGGAAAGCTTCACGGACAAACTGAGAGTTAAAAGCAAGGGCGGAAAGGGTACAACGGTGACAATGCGGAAAAGGCTGGGCGGCAATGGGAAGTGTTAAAGCTGAGGAAAATCTCGGACTTGTCCACCTTTGTGCCAATCGTTTCCGTGGCAGGGGGATTGAGTATGACGATTTGTATTCCGCAGGCTGTCTTGGACTTCTCAAAGCTGTAAAGGCATTTGACAGCGACAGGGGAGTGAAATTCTCAACCTATGCCGTTCCCGTGATTTTAGGGGAAATCAAGCGGCTTTTCCGTGACGGCGGCACGGTAAAAGTCAGTCGCAGTCTTAAAGAATTATCCATGAAATTGCAAAAAGTGTGTTCGGAGTTTATGCTCCGTGAGGGGAGAGAGCCTGCAATCAGCGAATTATCGGAGATTGTGGGAGTCTGTGAGGCTGATATTGCAGAGGCATTGTGTGCATCGCAGCCTCTTGTTTCTCTCACCTCTGCCGATGATGAGGGCGGTCAGACAGATATTCCCGTTGAGGCACACGATGAGCAGATTTTAGATTTGCTTGCATTGCGGCAGATTATGAAAGCCCTGCCCGAAAGTGACCGTATGCTGCTGGAATTGCGGTATTTCAGGAATATGACGCAGTCAGCGGCGGCGAAAATCCTCGGTATGACGCAGGTTCAGGTGTCAAGGCGTGAAAAAAAGCTCCTTACGGAAATGCGTAAAGAGCTTTTGAGTTGATTATTTGTTGAAAACAAGTTGAATTTACTGAATTTGATCATTATTCATATCTTGAATATCTTTTTCTATAAATTCAATTACAGGATCACCTTTTTTTCGAAGTTTAAAATCCGTGACAAATATTTGATCATCAAGAATGTATACCTTGCAGTACGGAGAAGCAAGTGCTTTTTCAGGTTTTTTACGACCAGCTTCGACTTCGCATATCTGCTCGAAATGGTAATTAAACATCACATAAATAGTAGTACGATTATTGCTTGCGGTTTTGTGATATTTAATAATCTTACCGTCAACCTGCTTACCCTTTGTTATTATTTTCTTTATTTGTCTTGCCCATGACATTTGCCATACTCCCAAATATACAAAAATTACTGAAGGCACGCAAATGTATATGAAACCGTAAAGAAGATCATCCCAACTACCGGATAACAAGATACCCACAATCATCCCTATTGCTATAGCAGCACCAACAATAAACGAAACTATCGAAGCTGCATAACATCCTGACAAACTAAATTTAAAGCCTTCTAAGGGATTAGAAATGACTTTATATTCTGATTGCTTTATTTTATTTCTTTTCATAATTTACGATTCTAAACTTTCCAGATTATAATGTTTTAAAACATCGTCCCAAGTTTCAAAGCCCCAATCGCTAAGTTAAGGGCATCTCTGAAACTTGTTTAATTAAAATATTAAATATTCGATAACAGAATTTGACACAAGAAATCCGCTTTCAGTCAGGGCGATTTTTTCGCCGTTGTATGTGATATATCCTGCCTTTAAAAGGGGCGGGATTTTTTTTATTAAATCGTCTTTGTGCTGCGGAAAGTCGTTTAAATCATACCCCTCTGCCAATCTCAGCCTAAGCATTGCATATTCCTCAAAGCCGCAGGGGGAACTGTCGGTTATCTCCGTTATCTGTATAGGGGAGTTGATAAATCCCTGTAAATCGCCTGAAACAGCAAATCTTTCACCCTTGTAGCAGGAATGTGCCGACGGCCCTATGCCGATATAGTCAAGGCATTTCCAGTAGCGGCTGTTATGGCGGCTTTCAAAGCCTTTTTTGGCGAAATTTGACACCTCATACTGAAAAAACCCCTTTTCACGGAGCCGTTTCACCATAGCCGTGTACAACTCCGCAGATGTGTCCTCATCGGGGATTTTCTCACGGATTTCCATGCAGTCAAAGGGCGTTCCCTCCTCAATTTTGAGGATATATGCGGAAATGTGCTGAATTGGCAGTTCAGCCATAGCGTCAATGGAGCGAATGAGCGTTTTCTCCGTCTGATTAGGCAGGGCAGCCATTAAATCGCAGGAGATATTGTCAAAACCTGCGGATTTTGCGTCATGTACGGCTTTTACCGCACGTTCAGCGGTATGAGTTCTGCCGAGGATTTTCAATTCCTCGTCATTCATTGACTGAATACCCATAGAAAGCCTGTTAATTCCCGATATACGGAGCTTTTCAAGCTTTTCGGCAGTAAGCGTATTTGGATTGGCTTCAAGGGTTATTTCAGCGGAATTTTCCACATTGAAATTGTTATATATTTCCCTTAAAATTGCAGAAATCTGCTCCGCCGACAAAAGTGAGGGAGTTCCGCCGCCGAAATATATCGTATCCGTAACCGTTGATTTATCGGAATAATGGCGGACATTCCGCAGTACGGCGTCAACGTAGGATTGAACCTGCTCTTTTCTGTAGGGGAGGGAGTAGAAGTCGCAGTATCGGCATTTTTTACCGCAGAACGGAATGTGGATATATAGTCCCAGACTCATTTTACAGCGTCAACTCTGATTGCAGGTTCAAGTTTGAAGAAAAATGCGTTGACAAGCTTTGGAACGATGAATTTAAGTGCAATAAGTCCTACAACGATTGGTACTTCGTAAAAAGCAATCCACTCAAAAGATGTACCCCAGAATGACTGGGATTTGAGGTAAATAAATACAACAAGAGCAAAGCAGATTACTGAAAAAACGGCATTGAAAACGGTTGCACCCTTACCGTTTACGACTTTTTGTCCACATTCCATACATACTTTACCCTGTGAATTAAGTTGACCTGCGAAAGCCTTTTTCCATGGGTTGAAGCTTTTTTTGCCACAATGGGGGCAATTGTATATACTATTCATAATTTATCCTTTCTGTAAGTAGGGGCGGATATTATCCGCCCGTTGATTATTTTTTTATTTTACATAAAGCCGAACGCTTTTTTCGCTTTCTTGTCTGTGCAATTCCGAAAATGCGGAAATATTCAAGGATAACAAGTCCTATGATGAATATTCCGATGGAAATTCCAAGCCACAGCCAGTTTGTGTTATCGGATTTTGCGGCGATATACACCACAATTCCAACAATTACAATCGCCCACACAAGAGTGATTTCACGGAGAGAAATTCTTACTCGGCGGAAGAAATTGCGGATTTTTGCCCCTTTGATTTCCATTAATTCCGTAACTGTTGAGATTACGGAAAGAATAAGCCATATAGCCGAAAGGGTGGTTAAGATATAGTAAAAAATCATTGCGTTTTCCTCATGTATCAAGCTTGAGAACGCTCATAAATGCCTCCTGTGGCACTTCTACTGTACCGAGCTGACGCATACGCTTTTTACCCTCTTTCTGCTTCTCCAGCAGCTTTTTCTTACGTGTGATATCACCGCCGTAGCACTTTGCAAGTACGTCCTTACGCATAGCCTTGACAGTTTCACGGGCAATGATTTTTCCTCCGATTGCCGCCTGAATAGGCACTTCAAAGAGCTGTCGCGGAATGTTTTCTTTCAGCTTTTCAGCAATTTTTCTTGCTCTGCCGTATGCCTTATCTGTGTGAATGATGAACGAGAGAGCGTCCACAATATCACCGTTAAGGAGAATATCAAGCTTGACGAGCTTAGAGGGAACATATCCCAACATTTCATAGTCAAAGCTTGCATATCCCTTTGTACGGGATTTCAGCACATCAAAGAAATCGTAAACTATCTCGTTGAGGGGGAGTTCGTAGTGGAGTTCAACACGGGTATCATCAAGATATTTCATATCCTTGAATACGCCTCGTCTGTCCTGACAAAGCTCCATAATATTTCCCACGTAATCAGATGGAGAGAGAATATTCGCCTTGACCATAGGCTCCTCTGCCGTCTGGATAAGTGCAGGGTCCGGATAGTTTGTGGGGTTGTCGATGTAAACAACCTCGCCGCTTGTCATTGTTACCTTGTAGATAACAGAAGGGGCTGTGGTGATAAGGTCAAGATTATATTCACGCTCCAGTCGCTCCTGAATGATTTCCATGTGGAGAAGTCCGAGGAAGCCGCAGCGGAAACCAAATCCCAGAGCAATTGAGGTTTCGGGTTCAAAGGAAAGGGAAGCGTCGTTAAGTTGCAATTTTTCAAGAGCGTCACGTAAATCGCCATATTTCGCACCGTCGGCAGGGTAAATACCGGAGAATACCATTGGATTTACCTTGCGATAACCGGGGAGTGGCTCATCGCAGGGATTATCATTATTTGTAACGGTATCACCTACCTGTGTGTCGCCGATACTCTTGATAGAAGCTGAAATATAGCCAACCTCGCCTGCTTCAAGATAGCCGTTGTTCACAAGGTTTGTAGCGTCCATATGACCGGCCTCAACAACAGTGAAAACTGCTCCTGTAGCCATAAGTCGGATATTGTCGCCGACTTTTACCTTTCCCTCTTTAATGCGTACGTAGATGATAACGCCCTTGTAGGAGTCGTAGTAGCTGTCGAAAATCAGAGCTTTGAGGGGCTTTTCAGTATCACCTGTGGGTGCGGGAATATCGGTAACAATACGCTCTAAAACTTCTTCGATGTTTGTACCCATTTTAGCGGAAATTCTGGGAGCGTCCATAGCGGGGATACCGATTACATTTTCCACCTCGTTACACACTCTTTCGGGGTCAGCGGAGGGCAGGTCGATTTTATTTACAATCGGAACAACTTCAAGGTCGTGTTCGATTGCAAGGTAAGTGTTGGCAAGAGTCTGTGCCTCTATACCCTGTGAAGCGTCTACAACGAGAATTGCACCCTCACAGGCTGCAAGAGAACGTGAAACCTCATAGTTGAAGTCAACGTGACCGGGAGTGTCAATGAGGTTGAAAATATAGTCCTCGCCGTCCTGTGCTTTATATTTCATACGAACTGCACGGGCTTTGATAGTAATTCCACGTTCACGCTCAATATCCATATTATCGAGAAGCTGTTCTTCCATATCACGGATAGCAACAGTTTCAGTCTTTTCAAGAATACGGTCTGCAAGAGTGGATTTGCCGTGGTCGATATGAGCCACAATGCAGAAGTTTCTGATTTTATCGTTAGCCAAAGTAATTCCTCCATTACTGCATAATTATCTATCATATATTATATCAGATTTTTCTTCATTTGTAAAGCATTTTTTGTGTTGCAAAAAACAACCGTCGGCTATCAGTACGACAGACGACGGTTAAGGGGCTATTCACCCATAAATTCAAGAATACGGTCAATATTTTCAATAGCTGTTTTTCTGCCTATGCGGTACACTTCAAGGAGTTTTTCCTGCTTATGTTCAACGTGACCGATTGGCAGGGTAACGGGAGGTGCAATTACAAGGGCTTTTCCTTCTGACTCGGATTTGCGGACATATTCAAGCTGTTCATTGTACATCTTCGGACGCTCCGAATATGTTTTTACAAGCTTCGGGTATTTTTTATAAACTGTCTTTACAAGTGAAAGGCTTTTGCTGGATTTTTTTATGTAATCTCTCGGCTGTGTGAGAATGACTATATTGCGTTCCAAACCGTGTCTTTCCATGAAGCTTAAAGGTATGGAATCGGAAATTCCACCGTCAAGTAGTTTTCTTCCGTCAACCTCAACAATACGGGAGGCAAGGGGTATTGAAGCCGAGGCGCGTATCCATTCAAGGTCATTATATTCTGCTGTATTCAGCTTTTTATAAACAGGTCTGCCTGTTTCAACATCGGTGCAGACAACGTAAAATGTCATAGGATTTTCCTTGAATGCTTCAATGTCAAATATATCGAGTTCATCGGGCAGGGTATGGTAACAGAATTCTGCACCGTACATATCTCCTGTGGTTATAAGGGAGTAAAGGCTGCAATATCGTTTATCCTTGCAAAAACGCAGATTATAGCGTATGGTTCTGCCATTTTGCCCCGATTTGTAATTACATCCGAAACATGCACCTGCGGAAACACCCACAGCACCATCAAAAATTATATCGTGTTCCATAAGTACATCAATAACGCCTGCGGTGAAAAGTCCACGCATTGCACCGCCTTCTAAAACAAGTCCGTATTTCATTTTTACAATTATCCTTTCATTTTAGAGATTCTCTTTATATAATTCCTTCTAAATTAAACAGGGGCAGATATTCCTCACGTGCAGATGTTATATCTTGTGTAAATCCCTTTATGCCCAGGTTTTCGGCATACCGTACAACTGAATTGTACTCCATTTTTGTAATACGTCGCTTCAGTTCAGGGTAGTTCTGTGGAATAAAGTCAAAGGGGGTATACTGGCTCATAATACTTACAAGCCGATTGTCAGAGGCGGTGTTTTCTGCAATCCAGTCCATAATTTTCATACTGTCATGACGGCAGTTGGGTAGTACGAGATGACGTATAACAGTACCTTTTATAAGGCCGCCATTACCATTGTATTGAAGCCTCCCCACTTGTCTTATCATTTCTTTTACCGCTTTTGATGCGTGTTCAAAATAATCCGGGGCAGATGAATATTTTCGGGAAATATCTGGTGAGAAATATTTTATATCAGGTAAATAGACATCGATATATCCTTCAAGATGTTTAATAGTTTCTGTAAGTTCATATCCGCCACAGTTGTAAACAATAGGTATGTTCAGTTTTGCTTTTACTCTGTCAAGTGCTGAAATGATGTGCGGAATAAAATGAGTTGGGGTTACAAGCTCAATGTTGTCAGCTCCCCTGTCGCGCAATTGCAGGAAGATTTCTCCAAGCTTTTCGGCATTTATTGGCTTTCCGAAACCGTTATTACTGATTTCGCTGTTCTGGCAGTACACGCAACGGAGGCTGCAACCTGAAAAAAATATGGTACCTGCACCGTTTCTGAAAGATATGCAGGGCTCCTCCCATTGGTGCAGAGATGCCCTTGCAGCCTTTATTTCAGCAGACATTCCGCAGTATCCCGTTGTTTCGTATCTGTTAACATTGCATTTTCTCGGGCACAGATGACATGAAATGTATTGGTCTGTCATAGCTTAACCCTCGCCAAGGAGCGCGTCAATTTCAGCTTTTGTGGCAAGCCCGTCTGAAAATGATGTAGCACCTCCGCAGGCTGTGCCGAGCCGCAGAGCATATTCATAGCCGCCTTTTTCATAGCCTGCAATGAAACCTGCAACCATTGAATCTCCTGCACCTACGGTATTTTTAACAGTTCCCGAAAAAGCCTTGCTTACAAGTATCCTGTCGCTTTCATCAATCAGAACAGAACCTTTTTCGCCCATGGAAACAAGGACGTTTACTGCCCCTTTTTCTTTGAGTTTCATAGCGTATTCAGCGGCTTTTTCTGCTGTATCTATGGTAGTGTTGAATAAGCTTCCAAGTTCAATATTGTTTGGCTTGACGAGAAAAGGTTTATATTTCAGCACGTTCAGTAAGAGTGCACCTGAGGCATCGACTACGGCACGAATTTTCCTGCCGTTAAGATGTGCAAGAATTTTTTCGTATATATCATCTGAAAGGGAGGAAGGAATACTTCCTGCAAGAACAATTGTGTCACCGTCGTCAATTTTATCAAGTCTGCCGAATAGTTCATCAACTTTATTCTGTGGGATTTCGGGGCCGTTTCCGTTGAGTTCGGTTTCTGTTGAAAAGCCGTTCCGTAGTTTGACATTAATGCGTGAAAATCCGCTTTCGAGTCGGATAAAGTCTGTATCTATGCCCTTTTCTGCAATGCCTTTTTCTATTGCTTCTCCTGTGAAGCCTGCGATAAATCCCATTGCTGTTGAGGAAATCTCAAGCTGTCTGAGGATGAGAGAAACGTTTATTCCTTTTCCGCCGAAGGATATTTCGCTGCTGTTAAGACGGTTTACCGCACCCATGGCGATTTCACCGCAGTCAGCGACATAGTCAATAGCAGGATTAAGTGTTAATGTGTATATCATTTATTCAACGCTCCTTAAATTACGTTTACGTATATTATATCACTGTTTTAAATAAAATGCAATAGTGTTGATTCTACTTAAATTTCTTAAAATTTAATCTTGATTTTTTTGTCTGCATATGATATAATAAAATTATAGACGGTGTTTTTACGGTTTTACGTGGAAATATCATAGAAACATGAATAAATAAATTAAATTAAGGAGTTAATTATGAAGAAAAACTATATTAAAAAATCCTTAACTGTTTTTTCTGCGTTGGTGACTGCACTTTCGCTTACGGGCGGTCTGGCTGTTGTAACTGCCACAGAAGCCTCTGTTCAGAAATATGAATTTGAGGACGGTGAAACAAGTGGCGGAGCAATTTATAATTCACTTGCGGACGTTCCTGCTGACAAAATGCCTGAAAATGCCGATTTTTCTGGATATTCAGGTAATGGCTTTGCCTATCTTGATCAGAAGGGTACAACTCTTTCCGTTGAAGTAGATGTTCCTGAGGCTGGACTTTACGAGCTTTCAATCTGCTACTGTGAGCCAAGCGATCCAAATAAAAAGGTGCAGTATCTCAATGTGAACGGAGTCAATCAGGGCGAAGTAAGTTTTCCCTACAATACGTCTTTTGAGGAGGCGTCAGGCGGTGTTGTAAACCTTAAAGAAGGCAAGAACATAATTGAGCTGAAAGCCTACTGGGGCTATACATATTATGATTATCTTACGATTAAGCCAGCGGATAAGAGCCTTACAAGCCTTTCGCCAACTAGAACGCTGTCAAATCCCAATGCCTCTGATTCTACAAAAAGATTGTATAACTTCCTCTGCGATACATACGGTAATCATATTATTGCAGGACAGCAGGAATACTGCGGCTCTCATAATTACAATTCCTGGAATGATCCCGATACATTTATAAAGGATAATGAAGCTGAATTTGACTATATCAAGGAGCAGACGGGAGAGCTTCCTGCAATCCGTGGAATTGATTTCCTTGCCTATAATACTACATCGGACTGGCGTGACCAGGCTCCTGAAAGATGTATAGAGTGGACAAACAAGTATAAGGGTATTGCTACTGTTACATGGCATTGGAATGTTCCCTGCGAGGAGGGCAGTACTGAAACGGCATTTTATGTGGAGTCAGCAAGTGCTACATATACCACATTCAGCATTTCAAAAGCTCTTACCGAGGGTACATGGGAAAATGAAGTTCTCATGGCGGATATTGACCTTATAGCACAGGAGCTTACAAAGCTTAAAGAGGCTGACGTACCGATTTTGTGGCGACCTCTCCATGAAGCAGAGGGTGCGTGGTTCTGGTGGGGTGCAGAGGGCCCTGAGCCGTGTAAGGAGCTTTATCGACTTCTTTATGATAAGCTTACAAATGAATACGGGCTTGATAATCTCATATGGACATGGACGAGCTATACATTCCCCACATCTTCCGCATGGTATCCGGGAGATGACGTGGTTGACCTTGTAGGCTACGACAAGTACAACGCAGTTGACGGTCTGCCGAATTTAAGCTCAATTTCATCGACTTTCTACAGCCTTGTACAGAGTACCAACGGACAGAAAATGGTTGCTATGACGGAAAATGACAGTATACCCTCTCTTGAAAATCTTGTTAATGATAAGGCGGCGTGGCTTTATTTCTGTCCGTGGTATATGAATTACCTCACAAGTGAGCAGAATAATCCTGTAGAAAATCTTGTGGAGATTTATCAGAGCGAATACTGCATAACTCTTGATGAACTGCCTGACCTGAAAACATATCCCATAACGGAGGGGGAAAATCCGCAAACAACAAAGACGACTACTGCTACAAAAACTACAACAAAGCCTGATATAACTACAACAACAGTTTCAGATGATATATTATATGGTGATGCAAACTGTGACGGTACAGTAACAATTGCCGATGCGGCAGCTATATTCCAGGCTATAGGTAATGCTGACAAGTACAGTTTATCAGAGAAAGGCGAAAAGAATGCCGACTGCTCCGAACCGGGCGGTGGTATAACGGCGGCGGACGCTATTGCAATACAGAAGTTCGATGCAAAGCAGATAGCAGAATTGCCTGAAAAATAAAAATTAAGGGTATCGGTTAATTCCGATACCCTTTGTTATTAAGTGTTCTTTTTGCGATATATGCCGAAAAAACACATAGAATTATATCCCACGGCAGGGGCAGCAGACAATAATAAATTACAGTTGCGGCATTTTCCACCTTAAGGTAAAGGGAAGTTATAAGGCAGTTGTAAGCTGTACCAACAGCAAAAACAGGTATAAGACCGATAAGACAGCCGATCAGAAGTTGTTTGAAAACAGGCTTGCCGCCGTGACATATTCTGCCTGTTATGTATGTGCCGATTATCATACCAATGAGAAATCCAAACGTAGGCTGGAATATATAGCCTATTCCACCACCTCCTGCGAAAACAGGAAATCCCACAAGCCCTGCAAGTATATAGACAATGACGCTTATTGCACCATTTCTGCCGCCTGCAATTGCACCTGCAAGGGTAGTGAAAAGTATCTGCAAGGTAATGGGGCAGAGGGGCGTTGGGATTTTTATAAATGCCCCAACGGTGATTAGTGCCGAAAACAGGGATATTAAAATTAAGTCTTTAGTTTTCAGTGTTATTACCTCATTTCAAAATAAAAGGGTATCATATCTGATACCCTTATATTTTTTATGCTTCAAACTCAAATTTAGGCATTAACTGCAATTTGTGCAGATTATTCCTGTGCATACGGTCAATTTTTTCTTTCAGTTCTGGCTTGTCGCTTAAATCTGTAAGACCACGGATATAAGTGTCAAGCTCTGCATATGAAAATCCTAAATTTTCTTCGTCAGTCTTGCCGCAGAGTCCATCAATAGGTACTTTATGAACAAGGCTTTCGGGAAGTCCGAGATAATCGCCGATTTGCAGAATTTCTGTAACTGTCAGCATTGACAAGGGTGAGAAATCTCCGACAGAATCACCGTTCTTTGTGGAATATCCAACCCAGTCCTCGGAGAGATTACAGGTGTTTACAACTCTGCCATTAAGACAGGCTGCCGCTGCGTAAAGGGTTGCCATTCTAATACGTGGAGGTGTGTTTATAACCGCCTGTGAATTCATAGGCATATGATTTTCAAATTCTGTTGTAAAAGCGTCAACGGTACTGCCGATATTTATTGTGAAATGCTGAATGCCGAGTGTATCAACAAGAAGCTGACTGCAATCTATATCGTGCTGTTCGCCCTTTGGCATGAGAATACCGATAACTCTGTCCCTGCCCAGTGCTTTAACACATACAGCAGCGGCAACAGAGCTGTCTTTTCCGCCTGAAATGCCGATAACAGCCTTTGTATCGGGGGAAGCTGTTGTATCAAAATAATCCTTAACCCACTGTATAAGGTCAGCGGTTGTCTTTTCAACGTTAAAATTATAGCTCATAATTTTCACCTTACTCCGAAATATCCTTTACAATAGCGTCAAATACAGGAAAATCCTTTTCATAAAGCTCCTGCATATCTTCTTCACTTGTGTGCATAAGCTTGTGTGGCTCTCGTATACCGATAAACCATTCATCGGTGATTACGCTTTTGTCAACACCGATTTTTTCAGCGAAGGATGTGCCTTTCAGCATAACCTTGTCACCGTTGACGAGTTCGTTGTTGGGATAAAGTGATGTCAGATCCACAAGAACTGAATCTCCCAGCATATCGGCGGCAAGCTTATTGCCGATAATTATAGCCGACTCGTCTGATTGAAGTTCCGCAGAAAGCTTACCCATAACAGCATTGGCATAATCCTTTGACTCAATTCCCGTGTAGGGGATGTAATATACCGACGCCTCTGTTTTGCCGTTTTCGTTGAAATCCTCTGCTAAGGATTCGATATATTCTTCAAGCTGACTTTCCTCAGCCATAGTGTAGCTTTCGCCAATCAGAAGTACAATAATATCGGGATTTGGACGTGTAACAAAATTGTGAATGAGGAAAGCCGCCATAACTCCGAATACGGTTGCCATTCCAAGCCACCATTTATTGAGGTAGAAAAAGCTCGCGATTTTCTGACCAAAAGTCATTTTTACTTCTTCTGCAGGTTTTTCCTTTATTGTTTCACTTTCATCAATAATTCCCTGTTTAAGGCGTATGAGTTCAAGTCGTTCTGCTTCAAGGCGTTTTTCCCTTGCTTCATCGGCTTTTTTTCTTTGCTCCGCAAGCTTCTGTTCAAGTTCCGCCTGTTTTTTCAGTTCCTCGGCGGCAGCTTTTTCTTTCATTTCACGGTTTGTTTCAAATATGCTTTTGGATATATGAATTTTTTCATCATCAACAGGAACAGCCAATTTTTTTTCGTCCTTATTCTTCATCTTCGTCCTTGATTTCTCTGCCACTATTTGCAGGAATTGGTTTCATTGTGGGGAAAAGAAGTACGTCACGGATCGAAGCACTGTCTGTAAGGAGCATTACAAGTCTGTCAAGACCAAGACCAAGACCGCCCGTAGGAGGTAAGCCGTATTCGAGAGCTGTTACGAAATCTTCATCAACCTCGCCTGTTGTATCACCGAGTGCACGTCTTGCTTCAACCTGCTTTATGAAACGCTCCTTCTGGTCGATAGGATCGTTAAGCTCGGAGAATGCGTTACCCATTTCACGGCAGTAGATGAAGTACTCAAAACGCTCTGTAAATGCAGGGTCAGAGGGCTTTCTCTTTGCAAGAGGTGAATTTTCAACGGGATAATCATATATAATTGTAGGCTGTACAAGCTTATCCTCAACAAATGCGTCAAAGAATGCAATGAGGACGTGTCCCTTTGTAGCATTGTCGCCTTCCTCAACCTCAACATTGTGAGCCTTTGCGCAAGCTCTTGCTTCCTCATCGGTTGTCCATTCGTTATAGTCAACACCTGCATATTTCTTTACAGACTCAACCATAGTAAGACGCTGCCACGGCTTACCAAGTTCAATATCTACACCCTGATAGGAGATAGTGTCGCTTCCGCAGATTTTGAATGCAAGGCTTCTGTACATATTCTCAATGAGATCCATCATGCCGATGTAATCAGTATAAGCCTGATACATTTCAATTGTTGTGAACTCTGGGTTGTGTGAAGTATCCATACCCTCGTTTCTGAAAATACGTCCAACCTCGTATACACGGTCAAAACCGCCTACGATAAGCTTTTTAAGGTTAAGCTCTGTTTCGATACGCATGAACATATCCATATCGAGAGTGTTGTGATGTGTTACGAAAGGTCTTGCAGCAGCTGCAATCTGGATAGGAAGAAGAACGGGAGTTTCAACTTCAATGTATCCCAGTCCGTCAAGATAGTTTCTGATTTCTTTAAGAATAAGGCTTCTCTTGACAAATGTATCCTTAACCTCAGGATTTACGATAAGGTCAAGGTATCTCTGGCGGTAACGTGTATCCTGATCCTTTAATCCGTGCCATTTTTCGGGGAGAGGGAGAAGTGATTTTGAAAGAAGCTCAATTTTGTGGGCATGAATTGAAATCTCGCCCTTTCTTGTTCTGAAAACAAAGCCTTCAACACCGACGATATCGCCGATATCCCATTTTTTCTTGAATTCCTTGAACAGATCTGCACCAATATCGTTGGAACGGATATAAACCTGAATGCGGTCTGTGTTATCACGAACATCAATGAAGTTTGCCTTACCCATATCACGCCAGCTCATGATGCGTCCTGCAATACGGATAATATTTCCGTTGAGGGCTTCAAGTCCTGCTTTTACAGCTTCCTCGTCGCCGTTTGCAGCGGCAATGATCTCAGCTTCCTTGGCCTCATATTCAGCCTTTAAAGCCGCCGCTTTACCTGTAACATCGTATTTTGTAGTCTGGAAAGGATCAAAGCCGCCCTCACGGAGAGAAGCAAGCTTATCAAGACGGTCTTTCTTTAATATATTTATATCCTGTATTTCCTCTGTTTCAACAGGAGTATTATTCTGAATTTCGCTCATTTGACTCATCCTTTACTTAGAAATTTCAATTACCTCAAAACGAAGCTCACCTACAGGAGCTTCAACGATGAAAATATCACCGACTTTCTTTTTCATAGCAGCCTTGCCGATAGGTGATTCATCGGAGATTTTTCCATTTTTGATATCAACGTGGTTTGTGCCAACGATATTGAATGTTTCAACCTTGTCTGTGCCTACACGCTTGATTTTGATGATAGAGCCCATACCGATTTCGTCAACAGATATGTTGGATTCTTCAATGATTTCAGCGTTGTCAACGGTATACTGAAGCTCTGCAATCTGTGCTTCAAGAATAGCCTGTTCGTTTTTAGCCTCATCATACTCGGCATTTTCGGAAAGGTCACCGTAGGAACGTGCAACTTTAAGTCTTTCGGCAACTTCCTTACGTTTATTGATTTTAAGGTCATCAAGCTCCAGAACGAGTTTTTCGTAGTTTGATCTTGACATCTGCTTGCCCATAATAAAACACTCCTTGAAGTATAATAATTTCGGGGATAATCCTCATAATGACAGACTATCTCACGATACATACATTTTATTATAACCTATTTATTCATCTTTGTCAAGGTTTTTGGATTTTTTCTTCATTATTATAACAGCTGTTATATACAGTGGGAATTGCATTTTGGCGAATACGCTGTTATTGTTGTTGCATTATTTTTTAAAAATTGTGAAATATTACAAATTTTACTGCATCTATTGACAAATCGGCACAACTGTTATATACTGTATATATAACAGTTAAACAGCTATGAACGCCGTATAACAGTTACGACATAAAAATGATACAGGAGGTGCTGAATGAAAATTTATCAGAATTCAAATGAGCCTATCTATAAGCAGATAGCGTCACAGCTGCGGGAACAGATACTTTCGGGGCAGTTAAAAGCCGGAGAGCCTCTGCCATCTATACGAGTACTGGCACAAAATCTGAAAATAAGCGTCATTACCACAATGAAAGCCTATGAGGAGTTGACCGCAGAGGGACTTGTGACTGCCACGAAAGGCAAGGGCTATTTCGTCAATTCGCAGGATGAAAAAATGTTAGCGGAACAGCATATGCGAAAGGTTGAGGAAAGCCTGACGGAAGCTATAAATTCCGCAAGAACAGCAGGGCTTGACATTGAGGAGCTTTGCGAAACATTGAGAACATTATGGGAAATGGAAAACTGAAAGGAAGTTTAAACTATGGAAAATGCAATTAAAATAAACGGCATCACAAAGAAATATAAGAAATTTACACTTGGTCCCATTAATCTTGAAATTCCCTGCGGATTTTCAACAGCCCTTATCGGTGCAAACGGTGCAGGTAAAACTACTTTAATTGACGTAGTGTGTGGAGTTACAGGCAAAAGCGGCGGCGAATGTGTATATTTCGGGGATAAGACAGATATTGACGACAGCGGTCTGCGAAATCGTATCGGCTACTGTTCATCAATGAATTTCCTGCCTATGACATGGAATGCGAAAAATATTGCCGAGGCTATGGAAATCGGCTTTGACAACTTTGACAGAAATAAATTTGACGAACTGTGCAAGCGTTTCAAGCTTGAAGATTCAACTGTTAAAAAGGCAAAAAGAATTATCAAAATGTCTGACGGTAACAAGATGAGAATGTATCTTGCATCTGTTCTTGCGAGAGATACGGAACTGCTTGTACTTGATGAACCTGCATCATCTCTTGACCCTCTTGCCCGTGATGTGCTTTGTGAAATTTTCAGAGAATACCTTGCAGTAGGTGACGGAAACCGTTCAATAATTTTCTCAACTCACAATATTGCGGATATGGAAAACGCTACGGATTACGCTGTATTTATGGCTGAGGGAAAAGTCGTTGAGCAGGGATTTGTTGAGGATTTGAAAGAAAAATACATACTTGTTCACGGTGAGGCAGACAAGTGCGAAAAGGCAAAGCCTTATATGCTTTCCTGCACATCTAACAGTATGAACTTCGAGGGAATTGCCCTTGCTGAAAATCTTGTAAAGCTGACACAGCTTGACACAGCCGTTGAAAAGCCTAATTTACAGCAGTTAAGCGTTGGTATTCTCAGAAAGGCGGAAAAAGATGGAGAATAAAAAAACGAGTATATTTCAGGCTTACAAGCTTTATCACAGCATGGGGTTTGTAAAAGAAGTATTGCTTGCTGCAATTTTTTCGCTGGCGGGAAGTTTGTTTTTTGGTGTGTTTCTTCTTGGGGCAGATGAGGAGTTTCGTTACGGTGTAATCTTTTTCAACAGTTTCATGTGCTACATTGCATCGGCTATAAATGTATTTATGACAGCTGATACAAGAATAAGCGGTTTGGTTTACCGAACAGTAAAAGAGCCTGTTGAAATGTATCAGAAACAGCATATAGCAAGTATTTTAGTCGGTATAACAATAATACTTTTAAACCAGATAATTATAGGTGCTGTTTTTTCTTGTATGCAGGAGTGTATTCTTGTGGCGTTGGGATTAATTTTTCTGAAAGCAGTTACTAATATATTCAGCGTAATCAAACACGATGCATTCAGAAGTATAATTTATGTTATAAGCGGTTTGCCGTTATTCGTATATACAATATGTATGACAAACTTATTTGAAAAAAAGTTTTTTGATTTTGAGTTCGGAATTGCACAAATAGTACTTGTTGTTTTATCGGTGGTAATCTTCTTTGTTTCTGAAAAAGTTGTGCTTAAATCAATCAGAAAAAACTGGTATAAGGATTGAGGAGAAATTTATGAAAGACTTTTTAAAGGCATATAAGCTTTATTTCAAATCGGCATATAGTCCGATACTTATAGGCATAAGCGTAATTTTTAATGTATTTACCTGCGTAGCTTTGATATTTGGCAATGCAAAGATAACAGATGAAGGTTATATGAGTATGATTGGCACTATAGGAATGTCAAATTTATTTCTGATTATATGGTTAATCAGCGGTAAACCTATAATAGCCAATAATAAATTCTTTTTTTCAGCCAGCTGTAATAAAGCCTTATTTACAACAGCACCAATAGCGGCAGGATTGACAGTAGAAGTGATTTACAGTACTATATTGATAACAGTTTCATATTTTGCTCTTGAAAGAGCCGCATTGCCCGATGTTATAATAATGCTTGCGTTTAATATGGTATTTTCATCTTTTATAATATCAATGGCGAATATGCCAAAAATGCTTGTTCCGTTTATTATAAGCTATATACTGCTGTTTTCTCAGCCTGTTATATTTAATCATGATTATTTTAAGGGGATAAATGGCTTTGGCTTTGAACTTCCGCAGGCTGTTCTGATAGCCGCAGTTATGTTCGTTGTTGGCATTGGTCTGAATATTATTGTGATGAATTTATGGTGGAATAAATCGGGAAGAAGTTTTAAAATAGAACCGCTAAAAAATGTACTTGTAGTTGGGAATAAATAATATAGGAGGATTTTATGAAAGATTTTTTAAAAGCATATAAGCTGTACATGAAAGCAAATTTTACGCCGTCTTTACTGGCTTTTTCTTCTTTTTTCCTGTTTATTAGTCTTGTTATTATAATTGTATCGGGGTTAATGGGCGGAATGGAGAGTGCGAAAGATTATACATCGTGTCTGCAACTTGCATGTGTGCTGCATATCGGATTGTTTTCTAATGTGATCTTGAGTGGAGTATTATCAAGTCTGAAATTTTTTCATTCAACACAATTTGCGAAAAAGTATTTTACAATAATTAAGGCTTTTTCGATTCTGTCGGTTTGCGTAGTTTATGACCTTATACTTTTCGTGGCGGCAATTTTGTTTGTGGGAATTGATTTCGCCTTTGACCTGATTATTTACAATGCGTTTGCTACCTTTATTATTTGTGTTGTTTACGGTACAATTTCCCTTGAAATGAAATACAGTACATATGGTTTGCTTTTGTGGTTTTTGTTTTGTTTCGGAGGATATAAAATTCCTGAAAATATTTTTCCTGACAAATGTGGTTTGGGGTTGCCTGTATATGCCGATGTGGCTATAGTAACAGGACTGTATGTTGCAACTCTTATAGTTACAACGGCTTTGCTGACGCATTGGTGGAATAAATCGGGCAGAAGTTTTAAAATTGAACCGCAAAAAAATGTACTTGTAGTTGGAAATAAATAATGTAGGGTGATTCTATGAAAGATTTTTTAAATGCATACAAGCTTTATTTTAAAACGGCATTCAGTCCGGGATGTGCAGTATTGGGAGTAATACTTATGCTGTTTCATTTTTTGTTGGTATTTGTCCTTGGCTGGGCACATTTAAAAGAATCAAAAACAGAAACGGGAATGTTTTCAATACTTCTGGTGTTCCATTCCTTTGGCATATTATTTTTCCAGAGATATAATAAAATGCTGCAAAATAAGGTGTTCTTTTCCATTAAGAATGCAAAGCTGTATTATACAGTAATACCAATGGCGGTTGTAGGCTCGTTTTTTCTGATTGTTGATATTATCAGCTTTATAATGTCACTTTGTCTTTGCGGAGGAGAGTTTGCAGGAGATTTACTGGTATTTTATTCAGCAGGAACAGTTTTAATGACATTATTCCACGTAACGCAGGAACTGCCAAAACTCAGCGGATTAAGCGCACTTGCTGTTATAAGTACAGTGATGATAAGTCCGCCTGCAATTTGCTATGCAAGTGGATTTAAATACGGACTTGAACTTCCGTTAGGGATTGATATACTCATATCACTTGGAATTTATGTTGTCGGCGTAGCATTGATAATCGGCATAATGACTTTGTGGTGGAACAAATCGGGCAGAAGTCTTGAATTTGTTGAAAAGAATATTTGGGGATTCAGAAAGAGTTGAAAAAACAGTTCACTTTTTGCAGAGATATCCAAAACCCAAAGCTCCCGGAAGGGAGCTTTTGATTTTAATTCAGTTATTCGCAGTCATCAGAGTTCTTTGAACTTGTAGATGTGCTCTTTTCGGGCTTATCGCCAAAATCAGGCTGGTTGTAATTGGAGTTGGAGTAGTTATTGCCTGATTTGTTGCTGAAATCGGGCTGTGTTGACTTATTCTTGCTCATAAATATCACCTTTCACCGCATATATAGCGGAATTTGATAGGGAGTTGATACCCTTGATGATATTATTAACAGAAAAATGTGGATTATTCAATAACAGTAAGATTTTTAAGGTCAATTGTCATTTCGTGAATAAATGTCGGCTCGCCGTTTTCGTCAGGGTGATTTGCATCATAATATTTAATATTGATTGTATCCGATGTGGGCGGCTGTCTGAAAGAAGCTAAAGTGCCGTCCTCGCGGTACAGCGGATGGTGCATACCGATAACCTCAAGTTCTTTCCCGTTTCCGTCGGTATATAAAGCAAAAACCTTGCTGTTGCTGTGATTTTTGACATAAGGATTCCGCTCAGCCATTTCTTCCGCTGAATTGAAACACTGCTCCAGCATTGCCACAGGAGATATATCAAAAATTGTAACGGAATAGCCCTCGCTGTCGGTAAATGTATGGTTAATATGACGTGTCAGGCTTTCATCGGGTGATACATTAAAGCACACAGAAAACTCATCTTTAAGCTTGGGCATATTCTCGTAAACACTGCCGTAAATTTCGCTGTTGGGAATAAATTCCTTTAAAGAAAAAGTAATATCCACAGGTTCTGCTATTTTATGTTTTTCGTCAAATGTGAACTGAAACTGTCCTGCAAAGCTGTTTTCTGTTCCCTTTTCGAGATAAAGCTTACCCTTTGCCATTAAAACGCCTTTGCTGATATTGAAATCATCACTATATACCTTATCATTTACTTTGATTACAGGTCTGAACGGGATATACTCATAATCCTCGGGATTACCGTTGTTAAGACTTCCCGTAAGCCCTAATATCACCGTATATCCGTCACAGTATACGCTTTCAATCGTAATTGATACATCCTCACCTACAAAGCTTATCGGCTTTGTAAAAGTCTGTGCAGTCTGTGCAATCTGATTGTAATCCAGTTCGGCAAATTTATCCTTTTCAAGCTCTGTGCCGTCGGATAGAATAATCTTTTCTTCAAGAGTTTTGTTCACCCTGTCAAAAGCTCCAAGCTTCTCCGCCGCATAAACCGCTGTACCACCGCAGGCGGCAACAGCAACGGCAATAATAGCGGCAAATCCCTTTCTGCTCAGTTTAATATTTTTCCTCTGTTTCTTTTTCATATTGAGAACCTCATTTCTGCATTCCGCACTTGGCGAAAGACGGTCAGTAACCTTTTTATAGTCATTGATATTCATAGGCACACATCCTTTCCGAGAGATTTTTTCAGGAGGTTTCTTCCGCGGTATAGCCTTGTCTGCACAGCAGTTTCGGATATATCGATAATTTTTGCCGTTTCCGCTGTGGAGTATCCCTCATAGTAATACAGATGAATAACAATGCGGTATTTCGGAGGGAGTTCCATGACGGCATGATAAACTGCACTTTCCTCTGGTGTCTCATATATCAGGTCAGCGTCCTCAAGTGCAACGGACTGATGAAAACATTTATAAGTAAGGGAACGGAGCATATCACGGCATTTATGGGCAGTTACTTTCATAATCCATGCCTTCTCGGAGCGTTCATCGGGGAAATCCAAATCAGCTTTAAAAAGCTTCATAAAGACATCTTGAACAATATCCTCTGCATCTGCGGTATTTTTACAATAACTGACAGCAAGGCGATACACCGAACCGCTGTACTTATCATACAACAATTTCATATCATTTTTCGTCATGGGCATCCTCCTTTCTAAACCGGTTCTATATATAAAACGAATTTGAGGGGTAAAATATCACACAATTTTTAAAATTTCTCAAAAAATTTTTTCTCAAGCTCCATAGTGTAAAAAAATCCACCCGAAAACAATTCAGGCGGATTTATATACAGTCTTAAATCTTAGTAAATCTCATAACAGAGCCATCGCTGGATTTTCCGCAGAAAATAGCCTTTGGTCTTGCCCATATTCTCTCGTCTGAAAGGCTCTTGTAAATTACAAGCTCCTCATTTGTTTCTGTATGATTTGCAATGGCGATTACCTCGTATTCATTTCCCTTGTAGTGGTGATATATACCGCCCACAACAACCTCAGTTTCCTCGAAAGCCTCCTCATAAGCAGGAGCAGCTTCAGGCTGATTATTCACAATATCATCAGAAACGATAATCATTGCAGTAAATGGCTGCATAGAAATATGTGCATTGCCGTTGTTTACATCAATTGGCTGACCGCTTAAAACGTCAACAAGTGCAGGAAGATGTGTGCCGAAATTGAAATCATACTGATAATCAGCAAGGTTGAGGGCGACGTATACTGTCTGGTCACCAAGAACTTTTTTGAAAAGAAGCTGCTGATTGGTTATCTGCATTTTCTCATAGCTGCCTGTGCGGAGTGCAGGATATGCCTTGTATGCTCTGCCCAGCTTTACAATGTGCTTGTAAAGGCTTATGTTCTCCCATTCCATATCTGCGAGGTGAAGGCATGGACGGAGATTATCGTCGGAATTATTCTCCTTGCGTCCCTGTATACCGTACTCGCTGCCGTAATAAATTGACGGAATACCTGGCATTGTATACATAAGAGTATAAACAAGCGGAAGATGTGCAGGATTATTTACAGTACTTGCAAGACGGTTTACATCATGATTGTCAACAAATGTGTAAAGGTTGATATTTCTGTAAATACCACCGTTTGCACCGGACTGACGGTTGATTGAATAGTCAATTTCAAAGTAGTTCTTGTCATTGTGGGATGACCACAATCCCTTGAAGCACTCATAGTTTGTAACGCTGTCCAGCATTTCAGGATTTGCCCAGCGGTTGTAATCGCCGTGGATAATTTCACCCATAAGCCAGAAATCAGACTTTTTGCCCTTACAGAAATCACGTATTCTCTTGAAAAAGTTGAAGTCTATGCAGTCAGCCGCATCAAAGCGTATACCGTCGATGCCAAAAGACTCAATCCAGTAGTTTACAGCGTCGATTAAGTGGTCACAAACGCCTGTATTCTGTAAATTGAGCTTTACAAGGTTATAGTGACCGTTCCAGCCCTCGTACCAGAAAGGATCACCGCAGGGGGACTGTCCGCCGAAGTTGAGGTTGTGGAACCAACCGCAGTATTCGGAGCTCTGTCCCTTTTCCTGTATATCGACAAATTGTGGGAATTTTCTTCCTACGTGGTTGAAAACACCGTCGAGAATAACCCTTATACCTGCCTCGTGAAGCTTATCGCAGATAAAGCGGAAAGAGTTGTTATCGCCGAGACGACGGTCAATTTTCTTATAGTCAACAGTATCGTATCCGTGTTCTACGGATTCAAAAACAGGTCCGAAATATACAGCGTCAACGTTCATTTCTTTAAGATGCGGAATCCAGTCAATTACCTTGTCAAGGCGATAGGAAACATCGCTGCTGAAATCGTTGAACTTCGGTGCACCGCAGAAACCAAGCGGATAGATGTGATAGATAATGGCGTTATCGTACCAATTCATAATTAAAAACCCCTTTTATTTATTAGAACCTTCAATGAAATATGAAGCTTCCATATCTGCAACATGGAGAGCAAAGGCGAGAGGATACATTTCCAGAGCCTTGCCGATAGTATTTTTGTCCTCGATGCCCGAAAAGCCCATATGCCAACGGATAGCACAGGCTTCATCACGGGTAAGTCTTCCCTCTCCGTAGAGATATCCGGAGATAATGTAGACGGATTTTTCACCGTGACCATAGGGAAGCGTGTCATTTATTGCATAAAACGGCACTTTTTCCCATTGTCCTGTTGATTCGTTTTTCTTATTGCGGAGCTCAGTGGTATAGAAATTTATTTTGCATAAATCATGGAGCAGGGCAACAATGGCAATACTTTCCTCAGAAAAGTCCATATTGTACATTTCTTTTACTCTCGGGCGTGAGAGATAGTCTTTCAGGCAGTGGTAGACGTTTACGCTGTGCTCTACAAGACCGCCCTCGTATGAACCGTGATAGCGTGTACTGCTGGGAGCTGTGAAAAAATCCGATTTTTTCAGGTATTCAAGCAGCTTGTCGGCTCCTTGCCTTTTGATATTTTCTGTATATATCTGAATAAATTCTTCTTTAGCAGTCATAAGTTTTACTCCTATATGAATTTGATATGATATATATTATATCATATTTTCAGTAAAATTACAAGGGAAACCGTCTGACATATCGTATAATTTTCATTGTGGAATTTGTGTATTCTGACAAGGTTGAAATAAATCAGAAAATAAAACCATAGGGGCGGTCTTTGCAGTCAGCATTGAAATACAGGCTTTTTCTACAGACCGGTGGCGGATATTATCCGCCTTAATTCCTGATAATCATGTAGGGTGCGATAGTTCCTGCAAAAAAATCATTATACAAAAGAAAAAAACGGCAGAATAAATCTACCGTTTTATAATTCTTAATTCTGAATTAATTGCACATTACGCATTGCCTGAATTCTTCTCCGAAAAAATCCGACAGGGACTTTTCCTTTTCAATAAGCTGTAATTTCTGTATCCGTTTCAGCCTTTTTATAGCATATTCAAGCTTTGAAGCGACGCTTCTGCCGTCACAGCTCCAAACAGCCATGATCTCCTCTGGAGGGTTGGCACGGGTAAATTTTGCACCCTTTTTACCTTCGGAATGTTCAGCAAACCGCCGTTCAATATCCGTGGTAATTCCTGTGTAGAGCCGTTCGTCACGACATTTTATGATGTATACAAAGTATTTTTTTATCACTTCTGCTTAATTCTGAATGCACTGTTGCTTATCTTTGAAGCGTCAAAGCCCTTTTTCTCACGCTTTTCACGGCGGGGCTTATTCTGCTTTTTCTGCTCCTTTTTCTGCTGCTCATTCTTTTCAGCTTCGTCGTCAAGTCGCATTGTAAGAGCAATTCTGTTACGCTTTACGTCAACTTCAAGTACACGTACCTTTACGATTTCACCAACCTTTACAGCTTCAAGAGGATGTTTGATGTAACGGTTGCAAATCTGTGAAATGTGAACGAGTCCGTCCTCGTGTACACCGATATCAACGAATGCGCCGAAATCAATGATATTGCGGACAGTTCCCACAAGCTCCATACCGGGCTTTAAATCCTTTATTTCCATAATATCGCCGCTGCGGAGAAGTGGAGGAGGAAGTTCATCACGGAGGTCACGACCGGGCTTTTTAAGCTCGCCGATAATATCAGTAAGTGTTGGCACACCGATGCCAAGCTTCTCGCTTACGCTTTCAATATTTACGCTGTCAGATACGGATATTCCACCGCCTGCAACGTCTGCAAGGGTAAATCCGCTTTCATTTATGAGAGCTTCAGCAGCCTTATAGCTTTCGGGATGAACTGCTGTATTGTCAAGGGGATTTTTTCCGTCACGTACACGGAGGAAGCCTGCACACTGCTCAAATGCTTTTTTACCGAGCTTCGGAACCTTCATAAGCTCCTTTCTGTCGGTAAATCTGCCGTTTTCCTCACGGTATGCAACAATATTCTTTGCAACTGCGGAGTTGATACCTGCAATATATGAAAGAAGTGAATGTGAAGCTGTATTGAGGTCAACACCAACAGAGTTTACGCAGTCCTCAACAACACCTGAAAGTGCGTCGCTCATACGTGCCTGCGGCATATCGTGCTGATACTGTCCTACACCGATAGCCTTTGGTTCGATTTTTACAAGTTCGGCAAGAGGATCCTGCAAACGTCTTGCGATTGAAACCGCACTTCTGAGGGAAACATCGTAGTCGGGGAACTCCTCTGCCGCAAGCTTTGATGCGGAATAAACAGATGCACCAGCCTCGCTTACTACGATGTAGCTTACCTTCTGCGGAATTTCACTGATTACCTCTGCGGCAAACTGTTCTGTTTCACGGGAAGCTGTACCGTTTCCGATAGAAATTGTAGTAACGCCGTGCTTTTCAATAAGCTCCTTGATAATCTTCTTTGAAAGAGCAATATTTGTCTTGGGGCCGGGTGTGCAGTATACAACATTCGTATCAAGCACCTTGCCTGTAGCGTCAATTACAGCAACCTTACAGCCTGTACGGTAACCGGGGTCAAGTCCGAGGATAACGCTGTTTTTGAGTGGCGGCTGGAGGAGAAGCTGACGGAGATTTGAAGCAAACACCTTGATAGATTCCTCTGTGGCATTTGCTGTCATCTCAGAACGGATTTCACGCTCAATTGAGGGGAAAATCAGTCGCTTGTAGCCGTCCTCTGCGGCAGCACGTACAAGCTCTCCGCAGGCATTGTTGGCTTTTATGTATTTGCTGAAAATTATGTCTGTTGCAATTGTTTCGTCAAGAATGATTGCAACCTTTAAGAAACCTTCCTTTTCGCCTCTGTCAAGGGCAAGTATACGGTGGTTGGCAATGCTTGAAACGGATTCTGAATATTCATAATAGTTTGTGTAAACACTTTCTGCTTCGGGATCAGACGCCTTTGAGGTGATTGTTCCCTTGTCATTTGCAGCTGAACGGAGCTTTTTACGGAGTTCAGCATCATCTGAAATATCCTCAGCGATAATGTCCATAGCACCCTGAATAGCATCGGCAGCGTCGGGAACTTCCTTTTCCTCATTTACAAAAGCAGCAGCCTCGTCCTCGGGATTTGTGGAATTTTCCTGTGCCATAATAATAACTGCAAGGGGTTCAAGTCCCTTTTCACGGGCAATGCTTGCACGGGTACGTCTTTTCGGCTTGAATGGACGGTAAATATCCTCCACCTCAACGAGAGTAACAGCGGCGGCGATTGCGTTTTCGATTTCGGGAGTCATCTTTTCCTGATCTGTGATAGCTGTACGAACCTCCTCCTTACGCTTTTCAAGGTTGCGGAGGTAGGTAAGTCTGTCGGAAAGCTCACGGAGAATCTGGTCATCCAGAGAACCTGTAACTTCCTTTCTGTATCGTGCGATAAATGGAATTGTAGCGCCCTCGTCAATAAGGTTTACCGTATTGTCAACCTGTTCCTGTCGGAGTGAAAATTCCTGTGCTAAAGTTTTGTTGATATCCATTTGATTTATCCTTCCTTTATATCATTATCTGTATTCTGATTTATTCTGTCAATCCATGAAAACATGGTTTTGGCGATATCCCTGTATACGAGTATGTTATTTTTCTCATTGATAACCTCGTGACGCATATTGTCAAAAAGGCGGTGTGATATGCTGTCGTAGCCACGTTTGCGCAGTGCTTCCACAGCCTTGAAAAATCGCTTTTCCGATAACATAACCGGGTCTTTTTTACCTGATATAAAGCGTATTGGCAGCTGGTGGGAAGTTACTTTCCAGCCTCTTTTACTGTATGCTTCTTTGAACAGAAACAGCAGGGATTCATATCCGCTTAAACTATAAACATAGTTTGAAAGAGGATTGGCATTTAGTTCCTCCACAACCTCTTTGCGGCTTGTAAGCCACGAGCGGGGAGTTGTACCGAAGCCCTTATTGAAAAGCTTTTCTGCGGCAGCTTCGACCTTATCAATTTTATTGCGTATATCGCCGCCCTTTGAAATAGCTGAACCGATAGCACGTACGGGGGCGGAAAATGCACTGTAGGCAGGCGTGCCCAGAAGTATAACGCCGTCAACAGCGTTGTCGTTTTCCTTGAGAAAGCATATAGTGCCGAGAGCTCCCATGCTATGACCGATTATGAAGCAGGGGAGCCCACTGAAAGCTTCGCGGACAAATTTATTGAATTGAACTATATCTGCAATGAAACCCTCACCGCCGTTTTCGTACATAAAGCCTAAATCGCCTTCCTCACGTACGCTGTGACCGTGACCTCTGTTGTCGTGGATAACGGTTATAAAGCCCTGGTCGGCAAGGTAGTCCATAAAGTCGAAATATCGTTCCTTATATTCGTTCATGCCGTGTATAATCTGAACAACACCGTAAATATTGCCGGGTGGAACAGCGGCAACGGCTGATATATTCAGTCCGTCAAAGTCTGATATAAAACTGAAATCCTTTAAATCTGCATTTATCATAAATTTCACCTGTGTCACAATTTGTGGACGGGGTAACCCCCTGATAAGTGTACCTTTCTATTTTAACATATAATTTTATAAAATGCAAGTTTTTTGTAAGGAGAATAAAAAAATATCTGAAAATATTGACGAATTTAAGATTATTTTAAGACATTTGCTGTATAATTTAGGAAAATAGAGAGAGCTATGGTATGATATCTAAATCCCGAAAAGAAAAGGAGTTTTTGTTATGAATAAGAAAACATTTATATCAGGTTTTTCATCAGCTGCTATTGCTGCAGTTGCTTCACTTTCACTTGCATCTGTATCCGCAATGGCCGCAGATGTTGTTTATGGTGATGCAAACTGTGACGGTAACGTTACAATTGCCGATGCAACTGCAATATTTCAGACTATAGGAAATCCTGATAAGTATTTACTTTCTGAAAAAGGCACAAACAATGCAGATGTATACGACAGAGGCGACGGCATTACAGCAATGGACGCTATGTCAATTCAGAAATTCGATGCAAAAATGATTGCCGAACTGCCCGAGAGCTGGCAGAACGGACAGGCACCTGTTGATCCCGTAGCGTCAAAGACATTGATACATCTTAACGGTGATTCAGCAACAGTTGAGGGTGATTATGCTGAGGTAAACGGTGGAGTTGTTACAATCAGTCATTCCGGCGAGTTCTGGATTGACGGTACACTTACTGACGGTCAGATTAATGTGAATATTGCTGATGAAGTGGCTGACGCTGAAACAGTGAAAATTTACCTTAACGGCGTGAATATCACAGGTAAAAGTGCTCCTGCAATTTATATAACAAATGCAGAAAATACATCTGTTAACATTGTTGACGGCACGGAAAACACAATTACAGATGGCGATACGGCATATGCAGGAGATTTTGTCGGTGCAGCACTTATTGAGGCAAAGGATGATATCACATTCAAGGGCGGCGAAAAGGGTACAGGTGTGCTTACAATTACTGCAAATACACAGGATGCCCTCGTCTGCAACAATGATATCAAGTTTACAGGCGGTACTGTCAACATTAATACTCTCAATGATACAGACAAGACAAACGCTGTAAACGGCAAGAAGTCCGTAACTGTCAAGGATATAGCTGTTCTCAATATTGACGCAGAGGGCGACGGTCTGAAATCTTCAAAGGGCGATGTCGCAATTGAGGGTGGTACAGTTTCTATAAAGGCTGGAAATGACGCTGTACAGGCTGAAACCACCATTGATATTTCAGGCGGTACTGTTATCGCAGGCGGCGACAGAGGTCTTACAGCTGTTGTGGGTGTAAATATCACAGGAGGAAAGGTTGCGGCTACCGCTACCGATAATCAGATTGATACAACTCTTATGACAGGTACAACTCAGAATACACTTCTCTTTAATTGTGTTGATGATGCCGCAAATACTGACAGTTGCTGGAAAAAGGCTAATTCCTTCGGCGGATTTGAGTTTACAAAGAAGTTCAGGTATGTTCTTCTTAGTTCTCCTGATTTCACAACAGGCAAGGAATTTACATTTACAAATGCTTCCAATGGCTCTGCACTTTTACACGGTGAAAACAATGCAAAGTTTGTTGTTTCGGGAGCAATCAGTACATTTGACAATGTACAGCTTGCGGCGGCATCTCCTCCGTCAGATACACCTGCACCTGCTGACGGTTACAGCGTAACTTTAAGTGGTACATCAATTCAGTCTGACGCCCCTGCAAGTGTGGCTTCATCTGCTGACGGAAAGTTGACAATCACACAGCCTGGCACATTTGCTGTTTCGGGCGAAGCAAAGGACGTTCAGATTTACGTTAACGTTGACAAGACAGCATATCCTGACGGAGTTGTTGAACTCGACTTTATGGGAGCTGATATTTCAAACAGCAAAACCGCACCGATTTACGTAAATTCAATTGGTGATGAAGTTCAGATAGTTGCAAAGGCTGGCACTGTAAATATAATCTCTGACGGTACTGCACATACCGAATGCTACACAAACAGTGACGGCGAAACCGTTACCGTTGAGGGTGCAATCTTCTCAAAAGATGACCTTAAAATCAAGGGGTCAGGCACTCTCACGGTTAACGGCAACGTGTCGGACGCAATCGTTTGCAAGAACGATTTAAAAATCTACAACGGAACAATTACAGTAAATGCCGTTGACGACGGTGTAAGAGGAAAAGATAGTGTAACTGTGGGAAATGCCGCAGATACAGACTTTTCCGCACTTAACCTCACAGTAAATACAACACAGGGTGACGGTATCAAGTCCACAGGAACTGACGCTTCAACTGCTGATAAGGCTTACGGAAATATCACAATAAACGGCGGTATTGTTGATATAAATTCCTACGCTGACGGTATACAGGCTGAACAGAGTGTTGTTATAAACGGCGGTACAATCGACATCTACACATATGAAGGTTCTGGCTTCTCAGGCACTGTTTCTGGCAATACAGGGGGCTGGGGAGGAAGTACTTCTACAGCTTCTCCCGATGTTTCCGCAAAGGGCATAAAGGCGGTTGGTCTTTACGATGCGGCAGGTACTACATGGCAGAGCGTTGGTGATATTACCATAAACGGCGGCACAATTACCGTTGATTCCTCAGATGACGCTATTCATTGCGGCGGTGCTATGAATCTTTTAGGCGGTATTATGAAGCTTGCCACAGCCGATGACGGTGTTCATTCCGACCATGATGTAACAATCGGACAGGGTACAGCCGATACTTTTGACGATGTTCAGATTATCGTATCAAAGGGCTATGAGGGTATCGAGGGACTCAATATCACAATGAACAGCGGAACTGTTATCTGCAACACAACCGATGACGGTTTCAATGCGGCTGGCGGTGCTGACGGCTCAGGCGGCGGCAATAATATGGGTTGGCGACCTGGCGGAATGCAGACTGGCGGCGGAAATTATTCTCTTAATTTAAAGGGCGGATTTGCTCTTGTGAATGTAACTGACGGTGACCATGACGGATTCGACTCCAACGGCTCATTAACAATTTCAGGCGGATATTGCGTAACAAA
Source organism: Ruminococcus sp. (assembly GCA_017558505.1). GTDB lineage: Bacteria > Bacillota > Clostridia > Oscillospirales > Ruminococcaceae > Ruminococcus. The sequence continues at coordinate 71,067 of JAFYUM010000036.1, forward strand.
CGGCAATGAGGCTTTCGACTGTGACGGCACAAAGAGCTGTACAGGAGGCATATGGGTTGAAAATACAGGCTCAGGCGGCATGGGCGGCGGCTTTGGCGGAATGGGAGGCGGAAGCCTTACCGCATCTGTTAGTGCAAGCGGCTCAGCAAGCAAGGGTACAAGAATTTCACTTGTAGGCTCTGACAATAAGGTTATTGTTTCATTTATTGCAGGCAAAAATGTCAGCAACTTCAAGGCAGGCGGTTCAAACGTAAGCGGAAAATTCTACACAGGCGGCGAATTAAGCGGTTCAACATATTTCCAGACCGTTGATGATTCACAGTCTGCGGCCTACGGCGGAACTCTCACAGGCGGAACAGCGCTGAATTGAGCTAATTAAGAATTAATGGACGGCAGATTAATTTCTGCCGTCTGTTTTTGTACACTGAATATTATCTGTGGGAAAAATTATAAAAGGCGGTCGATTGACCGCCTTTTATATATCTTATTTAACCTCAACAGTCCAGTTGAAAGTATCCTCGATTTTACCCCACTGAATACCTGTCATTGTATCGTAGAGCATCTGTGAAATAGCACCAATCTTGTTGCCGTTGATTTCCATAACCTTGTCATTCCACTTAAGGTGACCAACAGGAGAAATAACAGCTGCTGTACCTGTACCGAATACTTCGTCAAGCTTGCCTGCATCGTAAGCATCAGCGATTTCCTGAATGGAGATACGTCTTTCGGAAACCTTGATACCCTTGGACTTGCATACCTCGATAGCAGACTTTCTTGTGATACCAGGGAGAATTGAACCCTGAAGTGCAGGTGTTACAACCTCACCGTCGATAACGAAGAAGATGTTCATTGCACCAACTTCCTCGATGTACTTCTGCTCAACACCGTCAAGCCAGAGAACCTGTGCATAATTCTGCTTGTGTGCCTCGTCCTGACCGATGAGAGATGCAGCGTAGTTACCGCCTGTCTTAGCGTAGCCCATACCGCCTCTTACAGCACGTACGTATTTGTTTTCAACGTAGATATTTACAGGGTTAAGACCGCTTGCATAGTAAGCACCTGAGGGTGAAAGAATAATCATAAAGAGATACTGGTCGCCGGGCTTAACGCCGAGGAATGGATCACAAGCAAAGATAAATGGACGAATGTAGAGGGATTCGCCGTCCTTTGAGGGAACCCAGTCCTTTTCAACCTTAAGAAGCTCCATAAGACCTTCCATAGCCATATCAATGGGAAGCTCAGGAATTACAAGTCTCTCGTTGGACTGATTAAGACGCTTGAAGTTTTCTTCGGGACGGAAAAGCTGAATTTTACCGTCAGCTGTGCGGTATGCCTTTAAGCCTTCGAAAACAGTCTGGCCATAATGCAGACACATAGCTGCGGGAGAAAGCTCGATAGGAGCGTAGGGGCGAATTTCAGGATCGTGCCAGCCCTGACCAGCGTCGTAGGACATAACGAACATATAGTCTGTGAAAATGTGACCAAATCCGAGAGCCTGGTCGGGTGCTGGTTTAGCCTTTAAATTCTGTGATTCAATAAATTTGATTTCCATGATTTTATACCTCTTTTTTAATATAACTGGGATTTGTCTGCGGAGAAATAATTCTTTTCGTAAATTTTCTTACATATTAATGCTCCTGCGGTAGCTGCACCTGCAAGGAGAACTGTGGCGGAAAGTGAAACGGTCAGAGCGATAATAGCTTTTTTAGACATAGTGATACCTCCGTGAACAAATAAAATTCAGACAAAATTGTCCATACAATAATTATAGCACATTTTCACATCAATTTCCATAAAAACGTGATAAAAAATCTGCACAAAATAAATAGGGAGTTTTGTGCAGATTTTTGTATTATTCGTCATATGTGCGGACACGGAGAGTTGCTCCAAGGCTTTCAGCAACCTGTCTTGAAGCTTCGATCTGCTCTGGGGAGATTACGTCAACCACGGACATAATAACCTGTGACTTCCCCGTATTTACGCAGTCTGCGGTGAATTTTTGCATAGCCTCCCATGCGTTTTCAAACTTAGGACGGGTAACTTTCATATATTCTTCCTTTGTGCCTGCGTTAAGACTTATGGAGATAGTATCAATGACCTCGCAAAGCTCCTCTGCAATGGAACGGTGGTTGACTAAATCGCCCAGACCGTTGGTGTTAAGACGTAATTTTGTATCTGCACAAGTTTTTTTCAGCCATTTTGCTGTTTCAAGAAGTGCGTCAAGGCGGCAGGTAGGCTCGCCGAATCCGCAGAAGATAATCTCGCTGTATGCAGATATATCACGCTTTGAAAGGTCAGCCTTAATTTCTTCCATAGTTGGCTCGTGTTCAAGCCATAACGGATCAGAGCCGTATGCACCGTCGCTGTTGTTTCTTATGCAGAATGTACAGGAACAAGGACACTGATTTGTTAAATTGAGATAAAGATTATTTCCTACCTCATAGGATATTGTCATTGCTTTCATTTTCATTCTCCTTAATCTATATAAATTCTCGGTACACGCTTGGAAATTCCGCATATCACTTCGTAACCGATAGTGCCGTAAACCGCCGCCAGCTCGTCGGCTGTAATCATATCATCGCCATCCCTGCCGATAAGAGTTACTATATCCCCCGATTTTGCCTGTGGAACGTGGGAAACGTCAATCATAAGCTGATCCATGCACACTCTGCCGATAATCCTGCATCGTATGCCATGAACGAGAATTTCTCCCTTTGAGGAAAGCAGACGGGAGTAACCGTCGGCATAGCCTATAGTAATGGTTGCGATACGCATTTCGCCGTCAGTTACAAATGTGCGCCCGTAGCTGATACATTGTCCTGCTTCGACGGTTTTGACTTGCGAAATAACGGCTTTAAGCTCCATAACAGGCTCAAGTCCGTCGGGGATATCAAGTGATATATCGGGGTGCAGACCGTAGAGGATAATTCCCGCGCGGGAAAGAGTGCTTTCTGCTGAATTTCTGTAACAGGTAGCCGCACTGTTCATAAAATGTACATGGGGCAGATTTACGCCGCGGCTTATAAGCACATCCCTTACATCAAGGATGAATTTTTCCTGTCTGTCGGTATAGGCGATATTGTCGGGAGAATTACTGTCCGCAACGGCAAAATGAGTGTAAATTCCTTCGACGCAGATTTTTTCAATTTCCATAATCCGCATTATTTCATCGGCACATTCCTGCGGTGTGTCATATTTCAGACCGATTCTTCCCATGCCTGTGTCAATTTTTATATGACAGCGGATAGGTTCAGCTGTGTTATGGGCAAGTGTTTCAGCATACTCCGCAGACACTACGCCCTGTATGATATTGTACATGGAAATCTCGTGGGCATATTCACCGGGAGTAAAACCGAGAATAAGTATTTCCGCATCGGGGCAAAGCTTTCGCACGGCTATAGCCTCATCAAGATTTGATACGGCAAAGTATTTTACTCCGCAGTCCTCCGCAAGACAGCGGATAATATGCTCGTCGCCATGACCGTATGCGTCAGCCTTTACAACAGCCATAATCTCCGTTGCCGGGGAATTGAGGCTTCTGATTACGTCATAATTCTTTTTTAACTGCGGCAGGGATATCTCTGCCCATGCACGTTTGAGATATGGTTTCATCTGGTTATCCTTTCGAGTTATTAAAAAATAGTTACAAGGTGAAAAAAAACTTGCAAAACCTTTAAATATATGATACAATTATAATGTATGATACAATTATAATGACTGGAAGTTATTGTTTAATCGGAGGGAACATATATGTTATATTCCGAAATTACAGGTTTGTTTCATGCGGAACTTACAGGTATGCCTGTGTATTCGGCAAGAGTAATGCACATAAAACGGGAAATTGCCCTGTGTGTTACTGGTCATCGTGAAAAAGCCGTTATACCCTACAAAGACGATCCTGATAACCTTGAAATCACAAAATATGCAGTAAGAGCAATGCTTGACGGATATCTTTCTGCAGTAATGAAAAAAGGCTATACTACTGTTCTTTCGGGACTTGCAGAGGGTGCAGATTTATGGGCTGCCCAGAGAGTGCTTTTTCATAAACGCTATGAAAAAGACAGGCACATAATTGGCGTTTTGCCGTATATGAAGCATTACCGTGGTTTCAGCAGCGAAAATCTGAATTTATTGCGGCTTGTTGAACGCCATTCGGATTTTCTTGTTACAACCTGTGACAATCCGAATATGGTTTACGGCAAGAATTATTCAAGTTTTACCGATCCGCAGATATATCGCATCCGCAACTATTACATGGTTGACAACAGTTCCGTTGTCATTGCATTTTACAACGGCAGCAATACACGTTCCGGAACAGGTCAGACTCTGCGTTATGCAAAACAGCTTGGCAGGAAGATTTACTCATTCAGTGTTGACAATGTCTATGAGTTGATGGAAAAAACAAATTGCGACAAAGTTGCTATGTACAACGAAATGAAAAATCTTAAACTTGATATACCGGAGCCGCTTATATAAAAGCCCGCCTTTTTATTATATCACAATATCAGAAATTTGCAAGGGTTTTTTAAAATTTACTGTATGGAACAAATTTGTTGTGTTTCAACATACAGTAAATCGACAGTTTTCAACATTTTCAAATATCAATCAACTGTTGAAAAGTTGAAAACTATGTTGAACAGCGATGCTTCGTAACATTTTTTTAACATTTGGCTATGGATAAATTTCTTTATTCATAAACAATGAATATATTCTGTGCAAAAATATACAAATAGTTTTGGAGGAAAAAGTTATGGCAAAGAAGAAAAAATCAGGAAGCATAGCAGTACCTTATCTGCTTACAATTTTCATCGGTATCATTGTAGTTGGCGGTGGTGCACTGTATGCTTTAAAGCATCTGGGAATAATTGACGGTGACGACACACTGCCGGAGCCGCCGAAAAGACAGATTGCAACTGCTACATATGAGGATAATCACTCGATACTCTTTATTTATGACGAGCCCTCAAAGAAAAATTCAACTTCATTCCTTCTTATGAGGTCTGTACCGAAGGATAAGAAGCTTGTGTTCATTGGCATTCCCACAAATACAATCGCTATTGTGGATGATACACAGCAGAGTATGCTTTCCGCTTACGAAACAGGCGGAGCTTCCGGTGCAGTAAATTTCACAAATAAGGTTTTCGGTATTGAAATTGAGAGATATATGAAGGTTAACTCTGCGGCTCTTATCAAGATTTGTGATATTCTCGGAGGTGTTTCATATCCCGTTGCAGAAGATATTGCCGGCTTTAACGGTGACGGTTCTGAACAGTACCTCAATTCCGAGCAGGTTGAAAAGCTTATAACATACAGCCTTTACAGCGACGGTGAAATTGAGCGTGCTTATATTATCAGCTCTGTATTTTCAGCAATGGTAAATCAGAATGTAGGATTAAGAATAGCTGACAACTTTGATACAAGCTTCAAAACTGTAATTAACATGGTTGATACGGATATTACTGCTGTTGATTATACAAAGCGCAAAACAGGCATAAAATCAATGCTTGAAAGAGGTAATGCCATTGCGTCATTCCTTATAATCAACGGTGAGGGAGCATATGAAGATTTCATTCCCGATGAAGATTTCTTTGCTGATTTAAGAGAAAGATATTACAGCTATGATGAAAGCAGAAAGTCGGACAGTGATGAATAATATCTTTGATACTCATGCTCATTATGCTGACCATGCCTTTGATGAGGACAGATATGAGCTTCTTGACAGACTTCCTGAAATGGGTGTAAAGTATGTCATGCTTGCCTCGTCCTCGGTGAGGGATACGGTGGAAAATGCGGAGATTGCTGAAAAATACGGCTATATCTATGCTGCGTCGGGTGTTCATCCCGAAAGTGTTGACAGTAACCCTGCAGATTATCTTGATATTGTGCGGAATACGGCGTTGAGTTCCCCTAAAATAAAGGCGATAGGGGAGATAGGACTTGATTATCATTATGAGGGCTACAGCCGTGAAAAGCAGATTAAGCTTTTTGAGGAACAGCTTATACTTGCCGGAAAGCTTGATATGCCTGTTATCGTTCACAGTCGTGATGCCTGCGAGGATACCATGACTCTGCTGAAAAAGCATAGACCGAGGGGAGTTGTTCACTGCTTCAGCGGCTCTGCGGAAACGGCAAAAGAAATTGTAAAGCTTGGAATGTACGTGGGATTTACAGGGGTTCTCACTTTTAAGAATGCTAAAAAGGCACTTAAAGCCCTTGCGGAGGTTCCCGTGGACAGGCTTCTTCTTGAAACAGATTGTCCCTATATGGCACCTGTTCCGTTCAGGGGCAAACGGTGCGACAGTTCCATGATTGCCTATACAGCGGCAGCTGCGGCTGAAATAAAAGGCATGGAAACGCAGGAACTGATTGATATTACTTGTGAAAACGGAAAAATATTTTACGGAATATGATACGGTTTGTCCGTATCAGCAAAGAGGTTAAAAGATGTACTACTGCTGTGGAATTACAGAAAAAGGAGTTATGCCCCATAACGAGGATGCACTGCTTATCGGCAGGCACGTTATGACGGCAGGAATGGTTGAACAAAACATGAAACCGCCGTTTGTTATGGCTGTTTCCGACGGTGTATCAGGTGAAAATGCAGGAGAGCTTGCCTCTGTGATGTGTCTTGAGGGGCTTCGTGATATAGCTGATTACCGCAAATCACAGCTGCATGGCAGCATTATGACGATACACGAGAAACTTGCAGAATACAGCAGAAATGACGAGGACAGCAGAAATATGCAGACTACACTCTGTGGTATTGCTGTTGATGAAAACGGTCGTATAGCGTCATTTAATGTAGGCGATTCAAGGCTGTACCGCTTCCGTGGCGGTACGTTGAGCCAGCTTTCCCGTGACCAGTCACTTGTTCAGCTTCTCTACGAGGAGGGCACAATTACACATGAGGAACGGAAAACCCACGTTCACAGGAATATAATTTTCCCTGTTCTGGGAAATATCAAGGATACACCGAGAATTGATGTAGAGGAAATTGAGGGCGGTCTGGAGTATGGCGATGTATTGCTTATATGTTCCGACGGCTTGTCTGACACCCTTTCCACAATTGACATTCAGGAGGTTATGGAATATCCCAAGAGCCTGCTTGACCGTCTTGAAATCCTTGTGAATATGGCGCTTGAAAAGGGCTGCAATGATAATATTTCTGCGGCGGCTGTTGTTATGAATGATTAGTATTATAGCAGGGAGAAAATCTCCCTGCTATTTTTATGGGTTACGCAATAGTTCCGGTAATAACAAGAGTGCTCACACCCGGTTCAGTTGTCCATACTCCTGTTGCAGGATCCTGACTGAATGTGGCGGCCGGTACGGTAATACTTCCATTTACGGAAGTGAATTCGCCTGTGGTTGTATTATAGGTGTAATCTGTACCGATTACCCATGGTGTGCCATTGAAGGTTACAGAGGTAATATCAAGAATCGGGCTGAATACATCTCTGAAAATAACGTCGTCTGTTATATCAGTTGCTGTTCCGCCATAATTCCTGATGTCAAAGGTGTAGGTGATTGTGCCGTTTTCAGTTACTACATCAGGTTCAAGTGCCTTGCTGATTGTAAGCGACGGCTCTGTGCTGTTGGTCACAGTTTCAGAGGCAGTTGCGGGGGTAAGAGCTGAACTTCCTGAAATTGTAACTGTATTTGTTATAGATGCATCTTCGCCCAGAGGTGCAAATTCGTTTGGTTTTGCATTGTAGATGATAATAGCATTTCCGCCAGCCGGCACGTTGATGCCTGAAATAGTCAGCGGTTCTGTATCGGAAACAGCAGGTGCAGGCTGCTGAACGCCGTTGATGAAATAATTCACAGTACCATTTACATAGGTGAGGGGAACTACCTCTGTTGTACCGTCTGCAAGGGTATATCTTCCCAGGTCATCGGTAATTGTAAGGTTTGAAAATGCCGTATCTCCGCTGTTTATTACGCTTACAACATAGGTGATATCATCTGTTCCTGTGTAAGTGGGAGTAAGTGCATTTTTTGTGACAGACAAAGTTTCAACAATTCTGCCTGTAATTATATTGGAATCTGCAACATTGCCGTTATAGGAAAGTGTTGCCTGATTGAAAAAAGTAGCCATAATTAAACTCCTCCTGTAGAATTTGCAGCAGTTGCTGCCTTATATATTATGCTTTTTTCCCGATGTTTGTGAAAATTTGGTGAAACCCCTTTTAAAAAAACAAAATATGTGATATAATTAGTAATTAAAGATAATTTTTTAAGGAGAATTAAAATGGATAAAAATATGTTAAGAACATCGTATTATTCAAAAGAAAGATACCTTATGGCATTTCTTATGGGTTTTTTTGTAATAATATTTGCAATGCTGCCGTTTATGGCTTTAGAAGACGGCTATTTTATCTACTACGGCGATTACAACGCACAACAGATACCCTTTTATAATCTGGCAAATGATGCTGTGAGAAACGGTCAGTTCGGCTGGAACTGGTTTACGGATTTAGGCTCTGATTTAACTACTTCATATTCCTTCTACCTGATTTCAAGCCCGTTTTTCTGGCTTTCAACTATCCTGCCGCGTTCACTTGTAAGCTATTCTCTGCCCGTACTTCTTGCATTGAAACATGGCTTTGCCTCGCTTACAGCATACATTTTCATACGCCGTTTTGTACGTTCAAAGGAGGCAGCTCTGACAGGTGCACTTCTTTACTCATTTTCGGGATTTCAGATTTTCAACATATTCTTCAATCATTTCCAGGATGTAACAGCATTTTTTCCGCTTATGCTCATTGCCATGGAGGAAAATATCTGCAACCGCCGTCGTGGCTGGTTTGCCATTATAGTAGCATTTATGGCGGCTCTCAACTACTATTTCTTTACGGGACAGGTTGTGTTCCTCATACTCTATTTCCTTTTGCGTATACCCTGTAAGGATTTCCCTGTTACATTCAGAAAATTCCTGGGACTTTTTGTGGAGGCGGTACTTGGAACAGCTCTGGCAGCCTTCATACTCCTCCCATCGGCTCTTGCTATTATGGGCAATTTCCGTGTAAGCGAACATCTCTACGGCGAAAGTAATATAATCTATTATGAGGGTTCAAGGATTTTCCGTGTTATACAGAGCTTTTTCCTTATCCCCGACGTTCCTGCAAGACCTAACCTTTTTAAGAGCGAAGGTGCAAAATGGTCGTCAGTGGGTGGATATCTGCCCCTTTTCTCAATGCTTGGCGTTATTACCTTTATGCGTACACGTAAGAAGCACTGGGCGGTGCGTTTATCCTGGATTTGCATATTCTGTTCATTTATTCCGATACTCAACAGTATGTTCTATACTTTCAATGCTTCGTACTATGCACGCTGGTTCTATATGCCCATACTCATTTTCGCTATGATGACTGCGCAGACTCTTGACGAGGAGGATGTTGATTTTAAGCCTGCAATTTTTATTACAATCGGCGTTATGCTGTTTTTCGGGCTTATCAGCTTTATTCCCGAAAAGAAGGACGACAAGCTGAGTTGGTTTACGCTCCCCGCTGATTTCGGCTATTTCTGGCTGACCTTCGGTGTTGCGGTGGTAATGCTCCTGATGGCAATATACATTATAATTCAGAAAAATCAGAATAAATACTATGGCGGACTTATGGTCTATGCTACGGCGTTAGCAAGCCTTGGTTGCATACTGACAACTGTTATGTATGGTGCTGTATCTCCTACTGATGCCAAAGCCTATATCAGCTATACAATAGAGAGCAAGGACGACATTTACGAGGAGGTTTCAGAGGATAACTTCTTCCGTGTTGACATCTCTGACGGCTGTGACAACTATCCTATGATATGGGGACTTCCGAATATGAGGGCATTCCAGAGCGTTGTCAGCACATCCATTATGGATTTCTACGACTCAATAGGCGTTCAGCGTGATGTAGCTTCACGTGCAGATATCACCCATTATACCCTCCGCGGTCTGTTTTCAGTAAAATATTTCTACCGCGAAAAGGATGGCATTTTAAGCTATAAAGCTCTTGAAAAAGGTATTACTCTTGAGGATATGCCATTTGAAGAAGCTGTTGAAATATCAGGCTCCAACGGTATAATTTCAACCCACGTTGATATACGCGAGTATCTACCAGAATTTGAATATATCGGTGAAAACGAGAATTTCGAGATTTACGAAAACAAGCTGTATATCCCCATGGGGTTCAGTTATGATACCTATGTAAGCGAAAGTGATGCTGAAAAGAAAAGCAAAATTATACGTGAAAAGCTCCTTATTGATTCACTTGTGCTCAATGATGAACAGATTGAGAAATACAGCGATATATTAGAGGAGGCTTCTCCTTCGGTGTATAATCTTACAAAGAATGATTATATAGATATTTGCCGTGAAAAACAGGAGAACTGTGCAGATTCATTCAAGTGGGATTCTTACGGTTTTGAGGCAGAAATCAGCCTTGATAAGCCCGAACTTGTATTTTTCAGTGTTCCATATAGCAAGGGTTGGTCTGCTGAAGTAAATGGAAAGCCTGTCGATGTGGAGCGTGTTTCATATGGATTTATGGCGGTTAAGGCTGAACAGGGCGAAAATGTCATAACATTCAGCTACCGTACTCCGGGACTCTTTGAAGGATCTATCATATCAATTGGTTCGGCTGTTCTTCTGCTTGCCTTTGTACTGATTTGCAGAAAGGGTGATAAGAAGCTGAAATTCCGCAGAATTTCTCACAGCTATGATTATAACTCCTGTCAGAAGCTGACAGCGGAGGAAACTTATACAAGAAACTGCACTAAAAATACTTTTGTTACGGAGGATAAATAAATGCATCTCGAAGAAAAAAAGATTAAAAGTGAAAAAGTATATGAAGGATTGATTTTCAACATATCTCACGATACTGTTGAACTGGAAAACGGGAAAATATCTTTCCGTGATGTGCTGTGGCATAATGGCGGAGTATGTGTTATACCTGTAACTGATAATAATGAGATTTATCTTGTAAAGCAGTTCCGCTATCCTTTCGGGACGGCCTTGAGGGAAGTCCCCGCAGGTAAGCTTGAAAAGGGTGAATTACCTGAAATATGCGGAAAGCGTGAACTTCTTGAGGAAACAGGCTTTACCTGCCGTGAGTTTATTTATCTCGGGGAAATGCTTCCTACACCTGCATACAATTCAGAGATTACACATATCTACCTTGCAAAAGGGCTGGAGTATAAGAATCAGAGCCTTGACGAGGGTGAGTTTCTCGATGTGGAGAAAATCTCCCTTTCTGAAGCTGTCGAGCTTGTTATGAATGGGACTATCCGTGACGGAAAGACGCAGATTGCAATTCTCAAAGCGGCGTTTCTTTTAAGTCATATTCATACCAATCCCTGAAACAACAGCAGACAAATCTGATGGCATAAATGCCGTATGTCATCGTTGGACTTCCTCGCCATACGACAGTATGCTTTCGTCGTCCGCCTTGACATACATCATTTCTGCTCATCATCTTTGTCTACTAACATTTTAGGGATTGGTATCAGAAATAAAATATCCCCCACAGAGTCCGGTATACGACTCTGTGGGGTGTGTTTTTATATTATTGAAATATCAATAATTCCCATGCTGCTGCTGATTGTAACAGCAATATAGTTGCTTTCCTGCGGCTCCACGGGTATTGTGTATTCTCTGAAATCATCATATGATGCTGTAGCTTTAATTTCACATTCATATGTGTTTTTTCCGGCATTGAGATATATTTTTCCGTCGCCCAGTATTGAGGAAATCCTTAATCTTATCGCAGATTTTCCTGTGAAGTCAACTCCACAGTATACAGCGGTTCCTGCCCATTCTTCGGTGGTTATATAGTAGGTTTTCAGCTTTTTTGACCACTGTGTTTTTATTTCATTGCTTTTATCAAAGGTATATGCAGCAAATGTATTTTTGCGTATTCCAACGCTTTCACCTGTGATTTCAACCTCTGTCGAAACAGGAAGGTTATCAGAACTTCCTCCTGCCATGAATTTATATATGGCAGTTTCTGTGATGAACTTTTCACGGCGGACATCGTAAATCTTTAATATATCAGGAAGAATTTCAAGCTTGACTCTCATTTCGCTGTGTGCTTTTATGTGCACTCTGTTAAAGCTGCACAGTTTTTTTATTGGTCGTGTTACTTCTGATTTTTCAACAGCAAAATACAGCTGTACAACCTCATCGGAGTCAAAATCTGATATATTTTCAACTGTGACATATGCTGTATATGTACCGTCGCCATTGACTGACACTTCAAGGCTTTTATAGCGGAAATCCGCATAAGAAAGTCCATAGCCGAAAGAATACAGAGGTTTGCCTCTGAAATACATATATGTTGTGCCCAGATTTTCGATATTGTATTCTTTTATATCGGGCAGGTCAAGGTCTGAACGGTACCACGTCAGTGCAACCCTGCCTGCGGGGATATTTCTTCCGCTTATAGTTTCTGCAAGTGCCGTTCCAAGATTAGGGCCTGCATGAGTTGTATAAATAATGGCAGGCAGAATTTCATCAGAACGTGTTATTGAGTACGGGAAGCTTGAAATAACAGCAAGGATAGTATTAGGGTTTACAGCATGGATTGCAAGTACATTTTCCTCTTGCTGTCCGAGTGAAAGGGTAGTGCGGTCGTAACATTCCTTTACGTGCTGTATTGGATCGTTTCCGGCACAGTAAATAACTGCGTCACATTGTGAAGCAAGCTTTTTACCTCGTTCAATTCCCAAAGATACAGCTTCAAGGGTAAATGTATCTAAAGGTGTGACAGGTATGTTCTTTTCGAATGTCAGATTTCCCTTTCCGTCGCAGACTATACGTCTGTGCAGGAGAAAATCCTCAATTACATAATCGTTTCCGCTTATATTGCGGAAGTTGAATGATTCTGCTGTGAACCAGTCATATATGAAATTTCTTGTCAGTTTAAGTGTTCCGTCCTTGTAGGCTATGTATTTGCCGTGTTTTTCAGAGTAAAGATTCCAACACTTATCGCCCCATTTTTTCAGCCTGTACAAGCAGTTTTCATCGGGACTATCGCTGTCGGCATAAACCGTGCCGTCCCTGTGAACAGAAAAATATTTTCCCTCTGAATTTTTAATAGCGACAATATCCCACAAATCGTCGGAGATAATTTCGCTTTCGGGGAATTCATTCCGCATTCCTTCAACAGCAGATACAGAGTTTCTGAAATATCCGGTGTACCAGTCACGGAAATTTTCATCTGATATTGCACCTAAAACTGCAATTTTCGCATTACTGTTCCTGAACGGCAATATACCGTTATTTTTAAGCAGTACAATCTGTTCTTTTGCAGCCTTCAGATTTATTTCCGCCGACTTTTTATCTTCAAGAACATCGAGGGATATATCGTTGTAAGGGCAGTTTTCTGCGAAGTGTCCCAGCTTTAAGCGTGCATAGATTACGTTGCATACAGCGTGGTCAAGTTCTGCCATTGTAATCAGACCTTGTTCCAATGCCTTTTTTGTGGCTTCCTCAATTATGCTTGAAGCGTCATTCACTATATCTCCGCCTGCTTTCATTGAGGCGGAAAGCGTTTCGGCATGAGTTTCGCAGTATTTATGCTTTGTGACATTCATTGAAAAGTCACATCCATCTGTTACAGTGAACCATATACCCCAGTCTTTTTTCAGCACAGTGTCAATATCGGGATGACACATTGCAGGTATACCGTTTATTTCGTTGTAGGAGGTCATGATACTCTTTACTCCGCCGTATTTAACAGCATACATAAAAGCGGCATAGTAGTATTCATGCTTCAGTCGGAGTGGGACATCTGCATTGCAGTTATCACGGTCTGTTTCGTTGTTGCTGACGGCAAAATGTTTCAATGTGGGAATTGTCTTTACAAATTCGCCGTTGTCTGCCGCCATAGCCTTTGTAAACGCAATAGACATAGCACCTGTAAGGCATACGTCCTCTCCATAGCCTTCTTCGGTACGTCCCCACAAGGGATGACGTTCCAGATCTACAGTAGGCCCCCACATACAGGGACTTATAGTGCTTTCGTAGTTGTAATAGGCTCTGCTTTCATTGCCTGCAATTTCGCCTATTTCTGCCATAAGCTGCGTGTCAAAGGTTCCTGCAAGTCCTATGGGCTGGGGAAATACTGTTGAATATTGATTTTCCTTGCGGCCCACAAAGCCTCTGGCGATTTCAGCTCCTACAATGAAATCCTCCAGTTCTTCACCAGGGATAGCTTTCTGTACAACACATATGAGGGTTATTTTATCGTCAAGAGAAAGACGGCTGCAAATTTCAGCCGCTTTTTTCATATATTTTTTATCAAGTATAGTATTATTCATTATAAGAACCCCTTATGTAAGTTCTGATATTATTTTTTTTGCAGCGTTACGCCTTGTGCATCTGTTGTTCATAGCCATTTTTTCAAGGCGGCGGTGTGCCTGCGGCTCTGTGAAATTGAGATATTTCATAAGCATTGACTTTGCACGGTTTATAAGGCGGATATCGCATATACGCTGCATAACTTCGTCCAATTCACGTATGTCGGAAAAATGTGCTGTATCAGCGTCAAGAAGCTTTATTCCGTCGGAAATTGTTGCGGAACTCACGGGCTTTGACAGCACAAGGATATTGAACGATGAAAGTTTATCTGCAAGATTTTCTGCAATATCTCTGCTGCAGAGAAATATGACAAAGGCGGCAGTTTTCTCTGCGGCGTATACAGCAAGTTCAGCTCCTGATTCATCGTTGACGGGGGAGTTGATAATTATTATATCAGCAGGCATATTCAATATATATCTACGTGCTTCACTTCCTGATACAAAGGTTGAAATATTACTGTACCCCATATTTTTCAGGGTGGCAGAAATCATATCCGCAGTAAATTCCTTTCGGGAAACAATAATTGCTTTTTTCATAGCAAGCCTCTATATATACGGGAAATAGTATTCGTCGCAAAAACTTTCAGTGCTGTCATATTCTTTCAGAGCTTCAAGCTGGGAGTTGATATGGCGGAAAAGTATTTTCTGCACATTTTCTGGCAGATTGCGGCTTACAAATTCGCTGTCACGAGCGATTGCAAGTGCCTTTTCAAGGCTGTCGGGGAGCTCATGGGAAATATTGCCGCTGTTGCAATAGAGAGAACTGTCACCCTTTTGTATTCCCTCAATTCCTGCGGCAAGTATGAGTCTGAATGCTATATACGGATTACAGGCAGCGTCAGCGGAACGAATTTCAATTGTAGGAGTAATTCCTTTTACAGCTGAAAGGCGTACAAGGGCTGTGCGGTCATCGGTAGAATAATTTATCATCTGTGGTGCATAGCCCACGCCAAATCGGCTTGAAGAATTTACAGTAGGGTTGAGAAATACTGTGATTTCAGGTATTCTTTCAAGGACGCCTGATATAAAGCCCTTTCCCTCTTCTGTAATTGTGCCGCCTGTTGTGCCAAAGATGTTTTCGCCGTTTTTCTTGATTTTAAGGGAAATATTGAGAGCACTGCCGTGTTCGTTTTTGAGAGGCTTTGGCATAAATGAAGCGAAAAGTCCGCATTGTTCAGAAATTGATTTTACGATAGTCTTGTAGTGTACCATATCATCAGCGGCACTTACAGGTTCATTTGCACGGAAGTCAATTTCATTCTGTCCCGGACCGTGTTTATGACAGGAGCTTTTGGGATTAAGTCCCATTTCCTCCAGAGAAAGGCATATTTCACGGCGGACGTTTTCACATTTATCAAGGGGAGTCATATCAAGATATCCGCCTCTATCGTGGGGGATTTTTGTCGGCTCACCGTTTTCATCAAGATTAAAGAGATAAAATTCGCAGCGTGTGCTTATTTCGCAAGAATAGCCGTTAAGGCGGAGCTCGTTAATATATTTTGTAAGGTGTGTACGCATATCCGCTGAATAGTCAGAGTCGTCGGTAGTTTTAAGACTACAGAAAAAGCGTACAACCCTGCCTGATTTCGGTCGCCATGGCAGTATGGACATTGTGGAAATATCGGGTACGAGGAGAAGCTCGGGAACAGATTTGTCAAATTTCACGGAATCAAAAGGTATACCGCAGGAAATAGCTTGCTCCAGTTCGTTTGGCATAACGGCAATATTTTTCAGATTTCCGAAAACGTCGCAGAATGTAAGGCGTATAAATTTTATATCATTTTCCTCAATAAGGCGGAGAATTTCTTTTGGTGAACTATTCATAGCGGCACCTCTTTTTTACTTCTATAGGAGTATAATATAAACTTATTATATCACACTTTGTTTAAAATGTAAAGGCAGAAATTCACAAAAATATTAAAAAGTCGTTAGCCTTTAGCTTACAGGGGAGTAATAATTCGGAAATCTATTCGTAAGCTAAGTCAATTTTATAGATTTTTGTTGACTTGATTTTTTCTTCGTGGTATAATGAGAGAGCAAATGTCGGGTATTCCGACAAATCAGAATTTTCACAGGAGGTAATATGCGTTATTTTTTAGATAAAGAAACAGTGCCGACAATACCCACCCCTCACGATTGCATAATAAAGAAAGTGACTATACAAGAAGAATACATTATATTTGAGTTTGAAGATGATATTTCGTATCATGACTCTGTTAAGTACCATAAGCTTGATGCAAAATCCTTAGTGATAAAGATTCATTTGTCAGATGATTTTGAAACGTACAAAAAGAAACATTACCAACGACGTTGGTGCAAGGGAGATTATGCCCGAATTCGTAATTCTAAGCTTGTAGAAATTGCTGAAAAAGAAAGGCTTGAATATCTTTATCATTACATAGGTTACCAATCAATTATTATTAAATTATTTAGTAAGACCTATATCACCCTTGATATACAAGCCGACTATATTGATTTTGATTGGATTGTTTAATAATACCAATTCCTTTATTATTGCGAAGTATTCAGCTCCAGCACCATAAACACATCTGAACGGATGCTGTCGTTGTATTTTTCCGTATCAACAAATTCCGATTTTTTATACAATGCAATTGCCCGTGTGCTTGTTGAAAGGGAATCAAGATACATTTTCGCATATCCCAGCTTTTTTGCAAGGGAAACGGCGGTATTCAGCAGTTTTCTGCCATATCCTCTGCCGTGATATTCCTGCAATAAATAGAGGGATTTCAGCTCACAATCCTTTTCGCTAAGGTGATGAACTGCCACTGTACCGATGATTTTTTCGCCGTGGAGCATACAATAAAATCCCTTGAAATTATGCTGAATATCCTTGTAAAAGCTGTGTCGTCCGTCAATATCCAATGCTCTGCCCGATTGAGGAAGGCATTTTTTAAGAAATTCAATTAATTGAGTATAATATTTATTTTCATAAGGGACTATTTCTGTATTGAGGTCACACACCATAATAAACTCCTCAGCGTTTTTGTCGATTATGTAAAAGCCCACATTTCTATACATTTTCACAGCATAATTGGCTTTCTGAACCGCAAGAGAAGTTCTCTCATAACCATGGCTTTTCAGTTCCGCAAGCATAGTTTTCATTAATGCTGTGCCTATTCCGAAATTGCGGTATTCCTTGAAAAGAGATATTGCAAAAGAGGGGATGCCCTCCGCAATATGCCCATAGTCCGCCATATCACGCACCCAGACAGCACCCACGATTTTCCCTCAGCTTCTGCTACAAAGCATATATCGTCCTTTTCCTTGCCGAAATTCTTGATATACACCTGCAATTCAGGCTGATTTATAATTGATTTTGGCGGAGGTGCTGTTCCCTCAGGAATGAAAATTGCTTCATATATGAAATCGTCTAATAATTTGTATTCGTCCTCTTTGATTTTTCGTATGGTGTAGTTCATATGTATCGCCTTTCTTGTTTTTTTATACCAATCCCTAAAATGTTAGTAGACAAAGATGATGAGCAAAAATGCTGTATGTCAAGGCGGACGACGAAAGCATACTGCCGTATGGTGAGGATGTCCAACGATGACATACGGCATTTATGCCATTAGATTTGTCTACTGTTGTTTCAGGGATTGGTATTAATAATTATATCACAAAATTGGGTGCCCTGCAATATTATGCAGGGCAGTCCAATAAAAAAAGACGGCAGAACTAAATCCACCGTCTTTGAAGCTACAGGCTTTTATTTCCGCATTTACCGCCGCATTTTTTTGCATAGGGGCAGCCGATACATGTTGTGCCTTTTTTCTTTTCCTTGTAGAGGTAAATGCAGATTGAAATAATAATTGCCGTTACAATTGCAATAATTATAATATTTTCCATATTATTTCTCCAATGAATATTCAGCCTTTACTGATTTATCAGCCTTTGAAATCAGCCAAGCAATATAGCCTGCTGAAGCCGCTATAAATGCAAGTCCGCAAAGTGCAGCTGTTACGTTGAGAGCATCAGGGGCTGTCGTAAGTGTGCCGATAGTATACACAAGATATGCCACAGTATAACCTACCGCAAACTGTAAACCAATTCCGCCCCAGAACCATTTTCTGCTCTTCATTTCAGAGTTCATTGCTCCGATTGCCGCAAAACACGGTGGAGAATACAGATTGAACATAAGGTATGCGAGAGCTGCCGCCTTTGAAATAGCCATAACGGAAGCCGCACCTGCACCTGCACCATCCATAAGTGTCATTTCCTCGGTATCTATGAGATTATTAAGACCTACAAAGCATACAGCGAGAGTTCCCACGACGTTTTCCTTAGCGATAAAGCCTGTGATAGCCGCCGCAGCCAACTGCCAGCTGAGTACGCCTACGATTGGAACGAAGATATATGCAAATGGACTTGCAATTGTTGCGAGAATTGACTGGTTAGCCTGTTCTGCAACCTTGAATGACCATGTAAATGACTGCATTATCTGCACTGCTGTGTTGCAAAGGAGGATAATTGTTGCAGCCTTTACGATATATTCCCAGCCACGGCTGCACATTGACTTGAATGCACCCCAGAGTGAGGGAATTTTGTATTCGGGAAGTTCAATGATAAAGAATGAATTTTTTGCTCTGTGACCTGTAATGAGATTTACAAGCAATGCTCCGAGGAAAATCAGCACAATTCCTGTGAGATATACAATAAAGCTTATAATACCTTTGTTTTCGCTGAAAAATACACCTGAAAAGAGGGCAATTACAGGGATTTTCGCACCGCATGGCATAAAGGGGGCAAGCATTGCAGTTGCACGTCTTTCACGCTCGTTGCGGATTGTACGGCTTGCCATAATTCCGGGAACTGCACAGCCGATTGTTATAACAAAGGGGATAACGGATTTTCCCGAAAGTCCGACTTTTTTGAAAATGGGGTCAAGAACAACTGCGGCTCTTGCCATATATCCGCAATCCTCAAGAATTGCAATGAGGAAGTACATTATCATTACAAGCGGCAGGAAGCCTAAAACGGCGATAACACCGCCAATTACACCGTCAACAAGAAGTGCCGACAGCAGGGGAGATGCGTCTTCAAGAAGTCCGCCTATCCAGCCTTGGAATTGTTCAAGGAGAGCCACGAGGGTGTCTGCTATGTATGGACCGAGCCAAGCCTGTGAAATCTGGAACACAAGCCACATAATGCCAGCGAAAATCAGCAGTCCCACAATAGGATTTGTTATAAATGTGTCAATTTTATCACTGATAGTTCTGTCACTTGTGAGAATTTTTCGCTGTTCTACCTGTTTAACAAGACAGTTTACAAATTCATATCGCTGACAATCAGCGGCTTCTGCGGCGGTACGGTCGGAGGTATCGAAATACTTATTTCTGAAAGGCGGTTTTGGTATATTTCCCACTGATTGTATAGCCGTATCAATAAGTTTTTCAAGTCCCTCGCCTGTCTTTGATGAGGTCTGGATTATGGGACAGCCTAAAAGCTGGGACAGCTTTTCTTCATCAATTTTAGTGCCTTTTTTCTCATTTAAATCCGTTTTATTGAGGGCGATAATCATAGGCACACCAAGTTCAAGGAGCTGAGTTGTAAAGAAAAGGCTTCGGCTGAGATTTGTTGCGTCAACGATATTTATAAGCACATCAGGCTTTTCATTGACAATATAATCCCTTGCTACACTTTCCTCGCTTGTAAAAGGGGAAATTGAGTATGTTCCTGGGAGGTCAACAGCGATGATTTCCTTTCCGCCGCAGAATGATTTTTTCAGCGGATTTTCCTTCTTATCAACAGTTACGCCTGCCCAGTTTCCTACTTTTTCACTTTTACCTGTTAATGCATTGAACATTGTTGTTTTACCCGAATTCGGGTTGCCAGCCATGGCTATTCTCATAATTTTCTCCTCAATTGTTGGGTTTATTTGTTATTATATACTAACAACCATTTTAAAATATACAGGCACAGGAAAGTGCCTGTATAAATGTATATGTGGTTAAAACTTATTAATATACAGAAATTGCGTTTGCAAGATGCTTGTCAATGTTGTATCTGCCGTCTTTGATTGCTACAACACAGCTGTTTCTTCTACGTGATACCACAGTTACAGCGGCACCTCTGTAGCAGCCGAGAGTGAGCAGGAAAGAGTTGAGTTCAGCGTCATTGCTGTTGATATCTTTAACGATATATTCTTTACCGATTGAAATTTGATTTAACGACATAAAATCACCCTTTTCTATAATTGGGGGTTACCCATTCGCAGTTAATGTTATTCTCTGCTAACTATATTATACCCTATTGTTTGCATTTTGTCAATATCCTTTTGGAATAATCGGCGGATATTACAAAAGTAGTTAGTGATGTATAACGCTATTAGTTATTTATAACAAACATTATCTAAGGGCAATTGCAGCATCTCAGAGGTTAGCTTTCAAATCTTTCATCGTAAACTTCGTCCCAGTTTTCACCAATACAATCTTCTGCACATTCTTCGAGATAAAATGACAAATCAGCAAGCATATCATCAAAATCACGGTATTCCTGCTCGCCGTCAGAAGTTACACGGAAGAAAACATTTGTACTGCGTGATAAAAGTAATTCTTCATCATTAAGAACTGTACCAACAATTATAACGTCATTTTCGCCCTTATAATCTCCTGATTCGGGGAATTGAATTACAGCATATTGATTGAGAATATCTGCATTTTCAGTAAGCATAAGCCAGCTTTTGTACTCGTTAGGCAGGCTGAATTTGTTTTCTTTTTCCCATTCTTCGATTTTAGCAATATCAGCAGGGGGAGCAAAAGAAGAATCCTTATACTCACACAATAATTCACACATATTAGTGTAATATTCAAACTGCTCTTTAATGTTTTCGTTAATTATAAAATCCATAATAATTACTCCTATAAAAAATTTTGCATAATGCACTTTAATATTATGATTATACATTGTTTTACATAATTTGTCAATGTTAAATTAAGAATTAATTTTTTTCAAAGTATCTTTCCGTATTTCTTCTCTTAACTGTGTGAAATAGTCAGAAAAAGCCACTTTATCGTCGGCTAACACAAAAGTAGTTATTGATGTATAACGCTATTAGTTATTTATAACAAAGTCTGTTATGCCTTCCTCTTTAAGCTTTTTCTTGCGGTAGGGATTTTCATTAGTAGCGTCAAAACCGTCGGGAAGATACTCTGCAGGCATAAAATCCTCATACTCAACATCCATAAAGTAATTGCAGAAAATAAGCTCGCAATAGGTAATAGTATTTTCAGTGTCGGGTGTATTTATGGCATAGACAAAGCCGTAATATTCATCGGTATATACTGCAAGAGGCTCGCCGCCGTTGAAGCCTGTAACTCCGTAAATTCCCTTATAATTGGTGCTTTCGTATGCATTAAGACGCTGAATTTCCTTTTCATAATCCTCGGGGGAGTAGGTTACTGTAAGATAGCTTAAATACTGCGGGTCAAAGGAATTGTGATAGAGCATTTTGTAGTTCAATACTTCCATTTCCTCTGTCAGTTCAGCAGGGAATATGCTTTCGTCCATAGCCAGTTTATTGCGGTATTCTTTAAGAGCGTTTTCGCCCATATACAGTGAATAATTCTGTTTGTCCTCATCTAAGTTGAAATCAACGAATGGGTCATATTCTAAAACGTGATAATTTTCGCTGGTTACTGGATTATAAGAAAATGCTCCAACTAAAGCAAGTATTGCAACAACACTACCTATAAATATCAGAAATACGACAATAGCGGCAATAATTATTACAGGGAGAATAGTTTTTTTCTTTGTTTTCTTCTGATAGTTTATAAACTGCTGTGCCGTGTCCATTCTCATCTGAACATTCGGCGCTGTTGCGGACATTTCCTTGAATTTTGCCGAACATTCAGCGCAGCCTGCAAGGTGGCTGTTTACCTCCTGTGCCGTGTAGGGGCTTACCATATTTTCGGTGTATATCGGCAGTAAATCCTGTACAATCTCACATCTTAACATCTGAGTTTTCCTCCTTTAGTTTAGTTTGCAGCATAGTCTTTGCCCTATGGAACGTAACGCACGCCCAATGGTCGTTTTTTCCGAATAATTCAGCGATTTCCTTGAATGACAGTTCGCCGAAGATACGCAGGGTGAAAACCTCTTTATATGGGTCCTGCATATCGTGCAATAAGCGGTGAATCTGGAATGCTATTGATTTATCAGCAATCATATCCGTGAAGTTGCTGTCATCAGCAACATCTTCGGGGATTTCATCGGGGGACAGGCGGTTTTGTTTTCGGCAATGGGAATAGTAAAGATTTCTGGCGATTGAACACATCCATACACGAAGCTCTGATTCTCCGCGTAGTCCTTGATTGACTTCATAGCACGGAAAAAGGTTTCCTGAGTAAGTTCTTCCGCAAGGGATTCGTTACCTGTTAAACCACGCAGAAAGCGGTACACATCGTCGAAATATTTACGGTATACTTCCTCAAAGCTTTCCATAAGCTGCCTCCTTTCATAAATGTTATGTAAATCGTTTACATATATAAGACGCACAGGGATTGGTATAAAATAATAAAATCGCCCTCGGAAACCCGAGAGCGATAAATTATGCGTTTAATCAAACACCGTACTTTGTTGTAGCAACGGGAACACCAGGGCCCATTGTGGAAGTTACTGTACAGCTCTTGAGGTAAGTACCCTTAGCTGCAGCAGGCTTAGCCTTAACGATAGCTTCCATAAGTGTGTTGAAGTTTTCCTCAAGCTTAGCAGAGCCGAAGGAAGCCTTACCAATTGGGCAGTGGATGATGTTTGTCTTGTCAAGACGGTACTCAATCTTACCAGCCTTAGCCTCAGCAACAGCCTTAGCAACGTCAGGAGTTACAGTACCAGCCTTTGGGTTTGGCATAAGTCCACGGGGACCGAGAACCTTACCAAGACGACCAACAAGGCCCATCATATCAGGTGAAGCGATAACAACGTCGAAATCCATCCAGTTTTCCTTCTGAATCTTGTCAACGAGGTCCATACCGCCAACGAACTCAGCGCCAGCAGCCTGTGCAGCCTCGTACTTGTCTTCCTTACAGAAAACGAGAACCTTTACGTTTTTACCTGTACCGTTAGGGAGAACTACAGCGCCTCTAACCTGCTGGTCAGCGTGACGTGAGTCAACACCGAGACGAACGTGTACTTCTACTGTTTCATCAAACTTTGCCTTTGCATTCTGGCAAACTAATGCGAGATCCTAAACGGACTCATAAAGCTTTGAATAATCGACAGTCTTTGCGCTGTCAACATATTTCTTGCCGTGTTTCATTATATTTCCTCCTATTTAAGTGGTAATACCGGATGCCTATAGCTATCCGATTAGCGGAATTTTCCTCCCACCAATAGAACTCTGAACGGGAAAACCCCGAATCATCATTCAAGTTAATTAAAAATCAGTCAACAACTAAAACAATTAGTCAACAACTACAACGCCCATTGAACGAGCTGTACCTGCGATCATGCTCATAGCTGCTTCGAGAGAACCAGCATTGAGATCGGGCATCTTCTGCTCAGCAATCTTCTGGATCTGCTCCTTAGTGATGTTAGCAACCTTAGTCTTATTGGGAACTCCCGAACCGCTGTTGAGGTTGCAAGCCTTTTTGATAAGAACAGCTGCAGGGGGAGTTTTTGTGATGAATGAGAATGAACGGTCTGCGTAAACAGTGATAACAACAGGGATAATCATACCGATGTCGTTCTTTGTTCTCTCATTGAATTCCTTTGTGAATGCCATGATATTAACGCCGTGCTGACCGAGTGCAGGTCCAACAGGCGGTGCAGGAGTAGCCTTTCCTGCTGCGATCTGAAGCTTAATGTAGCCAACTACTTTCTGTGCCATGTATTCGCACCTCCATAAATGTGGTAAATGGCGAGACTAATATCGGAAAACCGATTATTCTCTCCCACTGAAGCCCGCAGGCTTCTTTTAAAAATTGATTAATCCACTGCTGAAACCTGACTTAATGGCAGGGTAGCGAGTGTTTCACGACCGAGCATTGATACAAGAATATCAACTGTACGGTCCTCAAGGTTAATGCTCTGAACGACACCAATAACGCCGTCCATAACAGTACCGGTAATCTGAACATTGTCGCCCACCTTGAAATTAACCTCAACAATAGGTGTAGAAACGTCTATGCCGAATGTTTTTTCAACTTCCTCCTCTGTGAGGGGAGTGGGAGCAGAAGCGGGGCCTACGAAACCTGTACATCCTCTGGTATTTCTTACGATATACCATGTATCGTCTGTAACGACCATTTTAATGAGGACATAACCGGGAAAAAGCAGGTGTTCTCTCTGCTTGCCGCTTGCAATGTCGTCTTCCAGTTGGGTAGGAACTCTGACCTCTTGGATAAGATCGTGAAGCTTTCGGTTTTCAACAACCTTTTCTATATTCTGGGCAACTTTATTTTCGTAGCCTGAATATGTGTGTACAACGTACCACTTTGCTGCTTCTGACATAACTGATCCTCCTTCAGATTTCCATGCGTCACTTCTGACTGTAGATAAGATTCATAAGTCCAAGGAAACCTGAATCAAGCAGACCTACGAGAACAGCTGATGCAGCAACAACAGCAAGAACGATAGCTGTGTTGTTGATAACAGTTTTCTTTGTGGGCCATACAACTTTTTTGAATTCAATCTTAAGTTCCTTAAACCACTTCGCAACCTTGTTAGGCTGCTTCTTTTCGGATTTTTTTTCCTTTTTATCCTTCTTCTCGGATACTTCGGAAGCTGTGTTTTCTTTGTTCTTAGCCATAAGAATACTCCTTCCGATTACTTTGTTTCCTTGTGAAGAGTGTGCTTGCGGCAGAATTTGCAATGCTTCTTCATTTCGATTCTGTCGGGATCGTTCTTCTTGTTCTTCTTGGAAACGTAATTACGCTGTTTGCACTCTGTGCATGCCAATGTAATTTTGACTCTCATATCGGCACCTCCTGAATAGATTACTTCCTCTGCATAGCAGAGATAGGTTGTTTGCCTCCCTCGGCGGGGTAAGTATGTCCGAAATTCAGACATAAAAAATAACCCCAAATGAGGTAAGTACATTATATCACATATTTTTCCCTTTGTCAAGGGCTTTTTCTAAAATTTATCATTTATTTTGCAGAATTTATAAAGGACAGCCGTAGCTGTCCTTTACATTAGTATTGTGTTTTATGCTACTGGAAGCTTAGCTATAAGCTTTGCGTCAAATTTCTGAATTGCAAGTGCGTCAGAGGCGGTTACACCTTCTTCGCCGTCAACGTCGGCATTTGCAAAGCCTTTTTCTGAAAGTGCGTACTTGTCAGAGTTGCCGATGCACTGGAAAATAGCAGCTGCGTCAGCAATTGATACTGTTCCGTCACAGTTAGCGTCACCTGCGAGAGTTTCAGTTGTGCCGCCTATAGGATCTGTAGTAGGTTCTGTAGTAGGCTCTGTTGTGGGCTCTGTAGTAGGTTCTGTAGGCTCGGGAACAACAGGAACTGAACCGTCAGGTTCTATACCGCCAACCAGTGTGTCACCGTCGTAAATACAGATTCCTTCTGCCTTTACTTCGTTACCTGTGCCGAAGAATGCGTCATCTTCCTTATAAATAGTAAGTCCGTCGTAGCTTGTATCGTTTGAGGGATCCCACTTGTCACCGTAGTACATACCTACTGTGAACTGATACTTCTTACCGGAGTTTGCGATCTTGTAATCATCGAATTTAATTTCAACATAGTAAGTATCTGCAAGCTTGTCGTACTTGTGGATACCTGTAATAACACCATCAGCGGGAGCAGCTTCAACAGCGGCCTGGTCGTAAAGTTCAGAAGCTTTTACACTGTCAATATTAGAGATTTCCTTTGAATTGAAGTAGTATCTTACTGAAATTTCCTTTGAACCCTTTGTGGAGTCAGTCATAACCATGAAGGATACCTTTGTAACACCACAGCCGTCAGCATTGAGGTCGTCAATACCGCAAGCGTTGATCCAGTAGTTGTTTCCGCCGCCTTCACCTGCGATGAATTTAGGATCGGGTGGGAAATTCTTTGTGGGTGCCATTTCTTCTGTGCCGAAGAATTCGTAAAGACCTGCGCAGGCACCTACGAATGCGGCATTATAGTCGATTGTAACCTCGTTGTCGATCCAGTCTTCTGTCATATCGTTGTGCTCGTCAGATGAACCGGGGCCTCCTGCGAGAGCGCCGTAGAGAACGTATCTGTGTTCGTCGGGATCTTCACACTTTGTAAGACCTGAAGCGGCTCTGTGGTGGGGATATTTAGCGGAATTTTCGTTGTAACCTACGATAAGACTTCTGCTGCCGTGTGTAGGACCACCTGTTTTTGCAGATTCCTCAAATGTAAGGTCGTTGTCGCCCATGAGGTAGTGCATCTGTTTCTGTGCCCATTTGGAGAATTCACCGGGCTGTCCGTTGTTTGTGTACTTATCATAAACAAGTCCAATAAGTTGCATAGCTGTGTTATAACGAGCTGAACCCCACTGGTTGAGGAATGCGTAACCCTGGGGAGTTTCAAGTCCCTGCCATGTTGGGAGACACTTCTGAACCTGTTCCCAGATGTTTTCAAATACGTATTCGTTCTTGCCCTGTGCTGTTCTTAACATATTGATAAGGTCAACTTCGGGGTATTCCTGGTTGATACGAGCCCATACGCAAGCTGCACCGCTCCATACGTCGTTCCAACAGAAGCACCAGCCACTTGGAGCATAGTAATCGTAATGGGGAGCACCTGCTTCAAGATATGATACATCTTCTGTACAAAGGAAGAGCCAGCCTGCTGCCCAGCAGAAATCGTCTACCCATTTTTCTGAACGGTAGTAACCTTTAGGACCGTCAGCGTTATCGCTGAGAACAGCCTCTGCGCCGTGCTTTTCAAGAGCTGTTACGCTGAAATCCCAGAGGGCCTTTGCGTAGTCAAGAGATTTTTCAGCATATTCGGGATCTGTATCCTTGAAGTTGAGGTAGTTGAGGGCGAGAGAAGCGGCGGCAGATGTTGTGTAATCAATCTGCGGCTTATCTGCGGTAAGGAAGAAAGCAGGTCTGCCCATTTCGTCAATTTCAGGGGAATTCCAGTAAGCGTGGTCGATATCGCCGTCACCTACCTGATAACAATGAGCAATAACCTCACCGCTGTCATCACGGAATGTACACTTCATAAGGTAATCGTTGAAATAACGAAGAATTGTTTCGATATGGTCGTCCTGACCTGTCTTTACATAGGAATCACGGAACTCGTAATAACCCCAGCCGAGAGCGGAAGCGGAATAGTTTTCGGGCATACCGAACTGAACGTGGTCACCGGCATCGTGGAAACCGCCTGCAACGTCAACACAGCCGTCGCCGTCGGGGTCGAGGACGTCCTTGTATTTATCAATGAATGACTGTGAAAGGTTGGTACCGACAAAGTCGTCTGAAATACCTGCAACAAGCTCAACCTCTGCATCGTAGGTGTGGCAGTCGCCTCTCCACTTGTAGCGGTTGTTCTCGTTTACTTCTGTTCCGCACATATTTGCGTCGTAGAAGTAAATTGAATACTGAAGTGCGCGGGCATAGTCGAATTCAAGACCTGAATCGTTTGCAAGAGAATCAGCGAGCTCCTCTGCAGCGTTTACGGCAGGAGTGAAGGCTGTAAGCTGGGAAACAGCGACAGCTGCACACATAGCTACCGAAACGAATCTTTTGAATGTTTTCATTCTTAAAACCTCCGTATTTTTTCTACGTTTAGCCTTGTTTAATGATCATTTAATCTATCCCTCGATAATTTAACAAGGCAATTCAACATCGGGTATACTTATCATAACATATTATTCATAAAAAATCAATAGTTTTTTTGCGGTTTTTTCAGAAATTTGTCATTTATTGCGAGGTTTTTATTTATTGCGTTTTCTTTTTCTTCCGGATAATGTTGAAAAGGACAGGATTAAAATTATAATTCCGCCTGCCAGAAGAAAAACAGAAGGAATAGCGACACGCTGACCATTGACACGCTGAATTGCAAAAGCCTGTACGAAATCGTCTGCATTTTCAAATGAAAGTGAATTTTCATCGGCATAGCTGTTGGCGGCTGATTTTTTCTTTCCGAGTATGGTGAAACCCTCAATCTGCGATGCTCCTGAATCGGTGGGGGCGTATCCGAGGGAACATATTCCAAGTTGCTCTACGGTAGGGGGCACGTAAAGGGAATCCATGCCGCACATATAAAAGGAGCAATCACCGACATAGCGGAGTGTGTTTCCAAGGGAAACGGAGGAGAGGGAAGTGCATCCGCTGAAACAGAAATCGCCTATTTCTGAGATGTTGTCGTTGATATCAATTGAAACAAGGCTTGTACAGCTGCGGAAACAGGAGTCGGGGAGACGGGTGATTTTATCAGACAGGGAAACGGCAGAAAGGCTTTCGCAGCCATTGAAGCAGCCCATTCCGATTTCCTTTACAGAATCGGGGATTGATATGCTTTGAAGCGAAAAACAGGCATAAAAAGCGTGGTGCCCGATTTTTTCAATAGTTTCGGGCAGTGCAATATGTTTCAGACTTCCGCACTCATAAAAAGCGTTGTCACGTATTTCTGTCACACGGCAGCCCCCGACTGTTTCGGGGATATCAATATAGACGGGCTCTCCTTCGAAACCTGTAATTGTGGCTTCATTGTTGATTATTGTGTAGACGTAGCCTGCGTCATTTTCGGCTGCATAAGCAGAAAGTGGCGTGAGTGCTGAAACGGCAGTTATTGCTGATAAAGCGGCGGATAAAATTATTTTTTTCATATGTTTTTCTCCTTGGATTTCTTTTGTTTACCCTTATATTATAATGTGTAAATATTGTTCCGTAAAGTCAAAAATTCCTTGAAAATAATATGTTTTCCGACGGGAAATACGCTGATTTTACGGGAAATACTTTTCTGCGGCATATTTCTCTGTCGTAAAATGGGGTATTTCAACGGAAAAATCCTGAATAAACTGTGCTGTACTGCCGATATTTAATGTGAGGTGATTTTTATGAGAAAACATACAAATATAATCCTGGTCTGCGGCTTTATTTTTACCTTACTTATTTCAAACGGAATTGGATTTGTCTGTGACGGCATACGGCTTGATTCACTGCGTAAAAGTGTCTTGCGGCTTCATATTCTTGCGGATTCTGATACAGAAGATGCACAGAAGCTGAAACTGAAAGTCCGTGACGGACTGCTTCAATCGGAAATTTTTGAAGGCTGTGATACCCTTGCGGAGGCAGAGTTGACAGCAGCGGAAAATCTTGATATAATAGAGGAGAAAGCGGAGGAAATACTTCGCAAAAACGGCTGCTTCCTTCCTGTTACCGCTGAACTTGCCGACGTGGTATTTGATGAACGTGTTTATGAAGATATTACTATGCCGGCGGGGGAATACCGTACGCTTCGTGTGAAAATCGGCTCTGCGCAAGGGAAAAACTGGTGGTGCGTTATGTATCCTCCCCTTTGTTTACCACCGGCTTGTGGTGAAGGGTGTGAAGAAAATGTTGAAAAATCCGACTCCGCAGAAGAATATTTTACTGAGGAGGAAAAGGATATTCTTCATTATCCTGAAAAATATGAGGTTCGTTTTGCTGTATGGGATAAAATAAAGGAAATTATTGATAAATATACTGTGCATAATGACAAAATAGAAGAAAAAGCTTGACAAATTGTAAGAAATGGTGTATACTATTTGAGTAAGAAAGCAGAACAAGTCCGTTCTCACCGTCAGGCATAGCTTAAACGGTCAATATGTAGAGCCTTTAATAGGATAATTGCGTATTGTGTGAGTGTGGATATTTCTGCACTCACTTATTTTATGTCCGGAGGTGCTTGAACATTAGCAAACAGGAACTGCAGATCAACGAAGATATCAGAGATAAAGAAATTCTCGTTATCGACGATGAAGGAAAGAAACTTGGCACAATGTCTGCCAAAGATGCCCAGAAATTAGCTTACGAAAAGGACTTGGATCTTGTTAAGATTGCTCCCCAGGCAACACCACCCGTATGCCGTATTATGGACTACGGAAAGTATTGCTTCGAACAGGCTAAACGTGAAAAAGAAGCGAAGAAAAACCAGAAAATAGTCGCTATCAAGGAGATACGTATGTTCTCCACTATTGATACCCACGATTTTGAAACAAAGGTCAACCAAGCTGTCAAATTCCTTCAGGGAGGCGACAAGCTCAAGGTATCCGTAAGATTCCGCAAGAGAGCAATTGCTCACCCAGAACTCGGTGCAGAGCTGCTTGATCGCTTCAAGGAGGCTGTTTCTGCAGCAGGTTCTGTTGACAAGCCGGCTAAAATGGAGGGACGCAGCATGGTTATGTTTGTAAGTCCCAAAAAGAACTGATAAGTTCTAATTAAGGAGGAATATTCAATGGCAAAGGTTAAGGTTAAAACTCATTCCGGTGCAAAGAAGCGTTTTAAGATTACAGGAAACGGCAAGGTAAAGTACCAGCACACAAACAAGAGACACAGACTTACACAGAAGGATACAAAGCGTAAGAGAATTGCTCGTAACGCAGGTGTTGCAGGAAGCGCTAACGCTCCTACAATCAAGCAGCTCGTTCCTTATATGTAATCTGACGGGAGATTGTCCCGAACAACGTTTATTACTATTAATTCCGGAGGTATAAGATTATGGCACGTATTAAAGGTGCAATGATGACTCGTAAGAGAAGAAACAAGACATTAAAGCTCGCAAAGGGCTACTGGGGCGCAAAGAGCAAGCACTTCAAGATGGCTAAACAGGCTGTTATGAAGTCAGGCAACTACGCTTACGTAGGAAGAAAGCTCAAGAAGAGAACTTTCAGACAGCTCTGGATCGCAAGAATTTCAGCTGCTGCAAAAATGAATGGTATGAACTATTCTACATTTATGAACGGCTGCAAGAAGGCTGGCATCACACTCAACAGAAAGATGCTCTCCGAAATTGCTATCAATGACGCTGCAGGTTTTGCTGCAATCGTTGAAAAGGCAAAGGCTGCTCTTTAATCACAATTGTACGACAACACGCTCCTATATATAAAGAGCGTGTTTTGTTGTACTTGGAATAGGAGAGGATGGAATATTGGAAAACATTATTACATCTAAAGATAATCCCGTTATAAAGCTGTATCAGAAGCTTTCTTCTTCGAAAAAAGAAAGGCTTCAGTACGGCTTATTCGTGTTGGAGGGATTACGTATAACTGAGGACGCTCTTCATGAGGAAAGCGGCTTAACTCACCTTATATTGACAAAAAATGCCTATGAAAAATATGGCGAAAATCTATTACAGGCTGATTTGAGAAATACAAAAACTCTTGTTATTTCAAATGAACTTGGCAATAGAATTGCCTCTACGGATACGACACAGGGAGTATTTGCAATATGCTCCATTCCTGCGGCGAAAAAGCCTGTGTTCAGTGATAATTGCAGATATGCCGTACTCTACGGCTTGCAGGATCCCGGCAATGTGGGTATGATCATCCGTACTGCTGATGCTCTCGGAATTGACGGAGTTATACTTTCGGGTAGCTGTGACCTTTACAGTCCGAAGGTTATACGTGCAACTATGGGCTCAGTTTTTCGCATGAATATCTGTATAGAAAATGATACTGAAGCCCTTTTTTCTATGCTTGATGACGGAGGTGTATGTACATCTGCAGCTGTTATTGACACAGACGCACACAGAGTTACCGACATAAGCTTTGAGGGTAGACAGGCAGTTTTTATTGGCAACGAGGGAAGCGGACTTCCCCGTGATATTGCAATGAGATGCACAAGACGCATTACAATTCCTATGAACGGTACTATAAACTCACTCAATGCAGCTATGGCTGCCGGTATTCTTATGTGGGAGCTGGGAAAATGAATAATAAAAAATATTGGGTATGGCTTGGTATGGTCTTTGGCGGCGGCACATACAGATTATGGCAGTTTATGAGCGTTTTTGAATCTGTCAGGGATGTCTGTATGGAGCTTCTTTCCATAAGCGAAGCGTCAGGTCTTACAAGCAGGGATATACAGAATATAAAAGCATATAATCTTAAAGACGCCGAACTGCTTATTGAAGAGTGTACAAAGAGGGGAATTTCAATTGTCACCTATGAGGATTCGGATTATCCCAATCACCTGCGTTTTATAGCAGATCCTCCGCCTGTGCTTTTTTGTATGGGCAATACTGCCTGTCTTTCGGGTACGAGGACTATTACAAGCGTCGGTACAAGAAAGGCGGGAAATTACAGCTTATCTGTATGCAGCCGCATATGTACAGAGCTTGCACAGAAAGGCTATGTCATCGTAAGCGGTTTTGCGTTGGGAATTGATATAGCATCACATCTTGCCGCTGCGGAGGCAGGATGTCCCACAATCTGCGTTCTTGGCTGCGGTGTCGATGTGGACTATCCAAAGGAGAATGTACAGTTCAAAGAAAAAATCATACAGTCGGGAGGAGTTTTCGTTTCAGAATATCCCCCCGGAACAAAACCGGGACGAGGAAACTTCCCAAGAAGAAACAGAATACTTTCAGCTATCGGAAAGGCTGCAATGATTTTTGAAGCTTCCGATACATCAGGTTCACTTATTACTGCAAGACTTGCGGCAGAACAGGGGCATGAAGTATTTGTACTTCCGCCTTCGGATATTTTTTCCCATTCCTACAGCGGAAACATTTTGCTCATGAAAGAAGGTGCCGTACCAATTATGGGTACGGAGATTATTGACGATTTTTTTCGCAATAATCCATCAATAGCCGCAGAAGTGAAAAACGATGCATATGCTTTTGTGGCAGCAGAACTGCTTTCAGGTGATGGAAAATCTGCAAGATATGATTTATCAGCTGCCGGTTCTTTTTCAACGGCGGATATGCAGAACAGCATAGCTGAATATGATGAAGAAAATGTGGTACCTGAAGATGAGGAAGCTTCCGGAATTGCTATGGAAGAACCAATAAAGTCAGAAAAAAGCTTTGAGCATCTTGAGGGGATAAAAAGGTATATAGCGGAAATTATCCGCGATAAAGGCAGACTCCATGCTGATATTATCTGCAATGAACTCGGAGTTGATTCTGCGGATATTATGGTGGAACTGACAGAGCTTGAAATTCTTGGAATTATCAAAGCCTGTCCCGGAAGAATATATGAATTAATTTAGGGCAACAGAATTATTCAAAGGTTCCCTTAGGCATATTTAAGAGGTTAGATATAAATGGCAAATTTAGTTATAGTAGAGTCGCCTGCAAAGGCGAAAACAATACAGAAATATCTTGGAAAAGGCTATGAAGTCATAGCTTCAATGGGACATATTAGGGATTTACCAAAATCCAAGCTGGGTGTAGATATAGATGATGATTTCAAGCCCCAGTATATTGATATGAAGGGCAAGGGCGACGTTATCAAGGATCTGAAAAAACGTGCAAAGAAAAGCGATAAGATATTTCTTGCAACCGACCCTGACCGTGAAGGTGAGGCTATTTCATGGCATATCGCACAGATGCTCAAGCTTGATCTTGAGGATGATATTCGTGTAGCCTTCAATGAAATTACAAAATCGGGCGTAACAAACGGTATGAGCAATCCCCACAAGATTGATATTGATCTTGTTAACGCACAGCAGGCAAGACGTATTCTTGACCGTCTTGTGGGATATAAATTAAGTCCGTTTCTCTGGAAAAAGGTCAAGAGAGGCCTTTCAGCAGGCAGAGTTCAGACGGTTGCGGTAAGCCTTGTGGTTGACCGTGAAAACGAAATCCGTGCGTTTATTCCCAAAGAGTACTGGTCAATTGATGCAAAATTCACAGCACCAGGTTCAAGAAAGGTTTTCGATGCGTCATTGCTTACAATTGACGGCGAAAAGATTGAGCTTGCAAATAAGGAACAGGCTGACGAGCTGCTGAAGCGTCTGGAGAATGCTGAGTATGAGGTAACCGCAGTTAAAAAGCGTGTAACAAAGAAACAGCCTGCACCTCCGTTTATTACATCTACAATGCAGCAGGAGGCTTCAAAAAAGCTTGGATTTACTTCAAAGCGTACAATGAAAGCCGCACAGGAGCTTTATGAAGGTGTTGACATCGAGGGTATCGGTGCAGTAGGTCTTATCACATATATGAGAACCGACAGTCTTCGTATCTCCGACGAGGCAAAGGCTGCCGCAGCTGAATATATCGGAAATGTTTACGGTAAGGAGTACCTTCCCGACAAGCCGAGAGTATTCAAGTCAAAGAATAACGCACAGGACGCTCACGAAGCTATACGTCCATCACTTCCCGAGCTTACACCTGCCCGTGTAAAGTCAAGCCTTACAAACGACCAGTATAAGCTGTATGATCTTATATGGTCAAGATTTATTGCAAGCCAGATGGCAAACGCACTTCTTGATACTGTTTCTGCTGATATATCGGCAAATGGCTGTGTATTCCGTGCGTCGGGCTACTCTGTGAAGTTCAACGGCTTTACTGTTCTTTATGAGGAAGCAACCGAGGGCAAGGAAGCGGCTAAAAAGGAACTTCCTCCCCTTGCTGTGGGCGATAAGCCCAAGCTGAAATCATTAAGCGGAAATCAGCATTTCACACAGCCTCCTCCGAGATATACGGAAGCTTCACTCATTAAAGCCCTTGAAGAAAACGGCATAGGCAGACCGTCAACATATGCTCCTACTATTTCTACAATTACTGCAAGACAATATGTGGAGCATGAGGGAAAACAGCTTAAACCGACAACCCTTGGCGAGGTTATTACTGAACTTATGAAAGAGCATTTCAACGGTATTGTTGATGCAAAATTCACCGCTGATATGGAAAGCAGTCTTGACGAGGTTGAAAAAGGCGACAAGGATTGGGTATCTACTCTCCGTGAGTTCTACACAGGTTTTTCCGCTGACCTTGAAAAGGCTGAAACGGCTATGGAGGGTAAGCGTGTTAAGGTTCCCGATGAGGAAACAGACGTAGTCTGTGAAAATTGTGGTAAGAATATGGTTATTAAGTACGGCAGATACGGTAAATTCCTTGCCTGCCCAGGTTTCCCCGAATGTAAGAACGCAAAGCAGCTTGTTACAGAGTCTGAAGGTTGCTGTCCAAGATGCGGCAAAAAAATGCTGCTGAAAAAATCCAAGAGGGGCAGAAGTTTCTATGGCTGCGAGGGTTATCCCGAATGTGATTTTATGACATGGAATGTTCCAACCGCTGAAAAATGTCCCGAATGTGGAAAGTCACTTTTCAACAAGGGCGGAAAATCAGGCAAGCTTATCTGTGAAAATGCGGGATGTACCTATGAAAGGGATATGAAGAAATGAGCGTAACGGTTAATGTTATCGGTGCAGGACTTGCAGGCTGTGAAGCTGCATGGGCGCTGGCACGATATGGTATAAATGTAAGACTTTATGAGATGAAGCCGCAGAAGTTCTCTCCTGCTCATAAGTACAAGGGATTTGCGGAGCTTGTATGCTCCAACTCCCTTAAAGCCGCAAGACTGGAATCAGCGGCAGGACTGCTCAAAACGGAAATGGAAATGCTGGGTTCTCTCACAGTTCCCTGTGCAAAGGGAAATTCCGTTGAAGCAGGGGGGGCATTGGCTGTTGACAGAGAAAAATTCTCTGATGCCGTTACTGAAAAAATATGCACAAATCCTCTTATTGAGGTAATCGAGGGGGAGGTTACGGAGCTTCCCGATGGTATAACAATAATCGCCACAGGACCGCTTACCAATGGTGCTATGGCGGAAATAATAAAAAATCTCTGCGGTGAGGGATTAAGCTTTTATGATGCCGCTGCTCCCATTGTGACATATGAAAGCCTTGATAAGGAAAAGGTATTTTTTGCGTCACGCTATGACAGGGGCGACGCTGATTATATCAACTGCCCTATGAATAAAGAGGAATACCTTGCATTTTATGAGGCTCTTATCTCTGCGGAGCGTGTACAGCTTAAGGATTTTGAAACTCACCCGTTCAGCGTATATGAGGGCTGTATGCCCATTGAGGTACTTGCTACAAGAGGCGTTGATACCATGCGTTTCGGCCCTATGAAGCCTGTGGGAATTACCGATGTCCGCACAGGAAAACGTCCATATGCGGTGGTACAGCTGCGTCGTGAAAACAAAGAAGCTACACTGTTCAATCTGGTGGGATTTCAGACAAATCTGAAATTCGGGGAGCAGAAGCGTGTTTTCTCAATGATTCCGGGACTTGAAAACGCTGAATTTATGCGTTACGGAGTAATGCACAGAAATACATTTATAAACAGCCCCGAACTGCTCAACTGCGATTTTTCCATGAGAAGCAATGAAAATATCTACTTTGCAGGACAAATAACGGGAGTTGAGGGATATATGGAATCTGCGGCAAGCGGTCTTATTGCAGGTACAGCCGCCGCAAGAAAAATTCTCGGACTTGAAAAAATCAATCTTCCCCGTGAAACAATGCTGGGAGCACTTACATCATATGTCAGTGATACTTTCAACAGCGGAAAATTCCAGCCTATGGGTGCAAATATGGGAATACTTCCCGACATTGGTGAGAGAATACGTGACAAAAAAGAAAAATACGGCGTATATGCCAACAGGGCAGTTGCGGCTTTAAGAGAGGAGCTGGAGAGAATTGGCTAAAATTATAGTTGACGCTTTCGGAGGTGACAACGCACCTCTTGAAGTCATAAAGGGTTGCGAAAAAGCTGTAAAAGAGCTTGGAGTTCAGATTGCCCTTACTGGCAGTGAGGACAAAATCAAAAAATGTGCCGCCGATAACGGCATAAGCCTTGAGGGGATGGAAATTGTTCATACAGACGAGATTTTTGATATACACGAGGAACCAAATCAGATTATAAAATCGGGTAAAAATACATCTATGGCAATTGGTATGCAGCTTCTCGCAGAGGACAAGGGCGACGCTTTTGTTTCCGCAGGCAGTACAGGAGCGCTTGTTATGGGTGCTACCTTTATTGTAAAGCGTATCAAAGGTATAAAGCGTGTTGCGCCTTCTCCTGTTATGCCTGCTGATAAGGGCAGTTTTGTTCTCCTTGACGCAGGTGCAAATACCGAATGCCGCCCTGATATGCTGGTGCAGTTTGCGGTTATGGGAAGTGCCTATGCTGAAAAGGTTATGGGTATAAAAAATCCTAAAGTAGGACTTCTCAACATCGGTGCAGAGGATACCAAGGGCAGAGAACTTGAAGTTGAAACATATAAGCTTTTGGAAAAATCGGGACTTAATTTCGGAGGAAACATAGAGGCTCGTGACCTCCCCAAGGGCGATTTTGATGTAGTTGTAACAGACGGTTTTACAGGAAATATTGTGCTTAAACTCTACGAGGGTATGGGCTCATTTTTTGCAAAGAAAATGAAGTGGATCTTCTCAGGAGCAGGTGCTCTCGGTGCATTGTTCTCCATGGGTAAGATAAAAAGCTTTAAAAAGCAGATGGATTACCGTGAAACAGGCGGTTCTGTTCTTATGGGTGCAAAAAAGCCCGTTATAAAGGCTCACGGCAGCTCTGACGCTACGGCATTCTACAACGCTGTAAGACAGGCAAAGCAGTGCGTTGAGGGCGATGTTATAGGTGCAATTGAAAAATACGTTGAGGCAAATTCACAGAGGGACAGTAAAGATGAATGATATTGAAAATATTTTGAACTTTGAAAAAGAAATCAGATATGAGTTCAGAGATAAAAAACTGCTTCTGAACGCACTTTCCCACTCTTCCTATGCCAATGAGAAGAAAAATCCCAAGGGCAGTAATGAACGACTTGAATTTCTTGGTGACAGCGTACTTTCTGTGGTTGTATCGGATTATCTCTATAAAAATCTCGAATCTGTGGCAGAGGGTGATCTTACAAAGCTCCGTGCTTCTCTGGTGTGCGAAAAGAGCCTTCATGTATTTGCACAGCAGATAAATCTCGGAAAGTATATTCTTCTCGGCAAGGGTGAGGAAAATACAGGGGGCAGAGAGCGTCCCTCAATTCTTGCAGACGCATTTGAGGCGGTTATAGCTGCAATTTATCTTGACGGCGGTATGGAGGCGGCGAGAAAGCATATCCTCAGATTTATCCCCGAAAATCCAGTAAATGGCACGAAAATGGCATTCGGTGATTTCAAGACGGTTTTGCAGGAAATCGTGCAGAAAAATCCTGAAGAAAAGGTTGAATATGTTCTCATAGGCGAGGAAGGACCTGACCACAACAAGCGTTTTGTGGTGGAGGTTATGCTCAATTCCCAGGTAATCGGCAAGGGCAAGGGCAGAAGCAAAAAGGATGCGGAGCAGCTTGCTGCAAAAGAAGCTTTAGAGCTTATGGGCTACAATACAGGCATATGAAACACGCAAATATATCAATTTTTATCCCACATATCGGCTG
Source organism: Ruminococcus sp. (assembly GCA_017558505.1). Lineage (GTDB taxonomy): Bacteria > Bacillota > Clostridia > Oscillospirales > Ruminococcaceae > Ruminococcus. Next base: position 109,716 of record JAFYUM010000036.1, read on the forward strand.
TCCTCACAGGTGCAGTTTCTGCGACCAGCGGACAATAAGCGGTGCACAGAAAATACCTCACGGGGAGGATGTACGGGAGATATGCAGTAAGGCTCTTTCAGAGGTGAAATCTCCCGGAAATACGGAAATTGCCTTTTTCGGCGGCAGTTTTACGGCAATTCCAAGGGCATATATGACGGAACTTCTTGAAGCGGCATATCCCTTTGTGGGAGATGACAAATTCAAGGGCATACGTATTTCCACACGTCCCGACTGTATTGACGTTGAAATTCTCACACTGCTGAAAAGCTATGGTGTTACGTCAATTGAACTGGGAGCGCAGTCGATGTCGGATAAAGTTCTTGAAGCAAATCAACGTGGCCATTCCGCTGATGATGTGGAAAAAGCGGCAAAGCTTATCCGTGAATACGGCTTTGAACTGGGCTTGCAGATGATGGTGGGACTTTATAAAAGCGATATGGCTGATGAATACGAAACCCTTGAAAAGGTAATTGCAATCCGTCCTGATACAGTGCGGATTTACCCTGTTGTTATACTGAAGGGTACAAAGCTGGGTGAGCTTTATCTTGCGGGGGAGTATACTACGTTTCTCTTTGACAAGGTAACGGAATTTGCCGCAGCTGCTATGACGAGGTTTGAGGAAAATGGCGTAAAGGTCATCAAATGCGGACTCCATGCTTCTGAATTTGTGGAGCAGGATATGGTGGGGGGCTTTTATCACCCTGCTTTCCGTGAAATATGCGAAAGCCTTATATACAGACGTAAAATAGCTGAAATAATCGGCTGTGAGTGCGGCGGAGATTTTATAATATCCGTAAATCCCACTTGTGTAAGCAAGGCTATGGGACATAAAAAATCAAACTGTGAATACTTTAAAAAGCAGGGAATAAATATAAAGATTATCGGAAATGTTGATATTCCGAAATGTGAGATGAAAATTTCAGAAGTGCGGAGGTGAGCAGGTGTATCTTAAATCATTGGAAATACAGGGATTCAAATCTTTTCCCGATAAAATAAGCCTTACCTTTGATAAAGGACTGACGGCAGTAGTCGGCCCCAACGGCAGCGGAAAAAGTAATATCGGCGACTCTGTTCGCTGGGTTCTCGGAGAACAGTCTACAAAAACTCTCCGAGGAAACAAAATGGAGGACGTTATTTTTTCCGGTACTGTTGCAAGAAAACCTATGGGCTTTGCCGCAGTTACCTTAAATATAGACAATTCCGACGGTGTTCTTTCGGATATGGGCGACGAGGTTGCAGTTACACGAAAGCTTTACCGCAGCGGTGAAAGCGAATATATGATAAACGGCAGACAATGCCGTCTTAAAGATATAAACGAGCTTTTTATGGATACCGGACTTGGCAGAGATGGTTATTCTATCATCGGACAGGGACGTATTGCAGAAATTGTCGGTGCTAAAAGCAATGAACGACGTGATATATTTGAAGAAGCGGCAGGTATCTCCAAATTCCGTTATAAAAAAATAGAAGCGGAGCGAAAGCTGACAGCGGCACAGGAGAATATCCTCCGCCTTTCCGATATTCTTTCGGAGCTTGAAGGACGTGTTGAGCCATTAAGAATACAATCGGAAAAGGCACAGAAATTCATAAAGCTTGCCGAGGAAAGAAAGCGTCTTGAATTGTCCGTATGGGTCACACGTCTTGACGAACTGAAAGTAAAGCTTGATAAGCTTGAAGAAAATATTCTTATCAGCCGTGCAGAGTATGAGAATACCGAAAATGACATTGCCCGTGAGGAAGAAAAGCTTCAAGAAAGCTACCGCCGTATGCAGGAATGTACAATGAAATCCGATGAACTGCGTCGGAAAATGCTGGAGGAGGAACAGTCCTCATCACAGAAAAAGTCTGATATTGCGGTATTTGAAAATGACATAAGCCACTGTAATGAAGCTATAAAAAGGGCTGAAAAAGCTATGGAGGAGTCGGAGCAGACAAAGCACGACCTTGAAATCCGCCGTGTGGAAACAGAAAAGAACATAGCTGCACTGGAGGCGGAAAAATCCGCAATTTCAGAGGAGATAAAGAGTATCCTTGCTGAAACGGAGTCTGCCGAGGGTAAAAATTCAGAAATCGGCGAATCTGTAGAAAAGGCGAACAATGAAATAAATAACCTCCATATCAGACAGACGGAACTGAATTTTGCCGCTGAAACTGCAAAACAGCAGGCATACGACGAGGAAAATCGTCTTAATGAGCTACTTGAAAGTGTCGGGGATACTGAAAATGCCGTAGAGGGCTACAATAAAAAAATTGCCGATAATAAGGCAGAATTACAAAAAATATCCGAAAAGAAATCGGAACTTGAAAATAAATTAAACGGTATCGAAAGACTTTACGGTTCAAGGAGAGAAAGCTTTGAAAACGCAAAGTCAGAGCTTGAAAAATCCCTTTATGAGCTTAAAAACCGCGAGCAGAGGAAAAAAATCCTAATTGATCTTGAAAACAGCATGGAGGGCTTTGCAGGAAGTGTAAAGCAGATTTTAAAGGCGGCTAAGCAGGGCAGAATAAGCGGAATTTACGGCACGGTTGCACAGAATATCAGCGTTGACGGGCAGTATGCTCTTGCGGTTGAAACGGCTTTAGGCGGTGCAATGCAGAACCTCATCGTAGAAAATGAGGACACTGCAAAGCGTGGAATCCGATTCCTTAAAGAAAATCATGGCGGCCGTGCAACTTTCCTTCCTCTTACTTCTGTAAAGGGCTATGAATTCAAGGAAAAGGGGCTGGAGGACTGTGACGGATTTGTTGCTATGGCTGATAAAATTGTAGGCTATGACAGTAAATTCAGCGGGATTATCGGCTCATTGCTGGGGCGTATTGCTATTGCGGAGGATATTGATTCCGCAACACTTATTGCAAAAAAATACGGCTATAAGTTCCGTATCGTAACCCTTGACGGTCAGGTTATCAATGCAGGCGGTTCATTTACAGGTGGTTCGGCGCAGAAATCCGCAGGAATTTTCACCCGTAAGAATGAAATTGACAAGATCGAAAAAGAGATAAATCAACTGACCGCACAACGTACCGAGCTTGACAGGAAAATGGAAAAATACCGTGCAGAGGCTGAAAAACTGCGGTATGACCGTGAGTCTGCAAGGGTGGAAATGACAGAGTATAATGCGGAAGAAATCCGTATAAAGGCTGAACTTTCAAGTCTTGAAGTCCTTATAGAGCAGCTTCGTGCGGCAGCTGAAAACTCCGAACGACAGCAGGAGGAGTTCAGAAACCGCATATCTGCGGCAAATAAGGCAGAAGCTGATGCACGTATGGCAGCTGCTGCACTTGATGAAGAAATTAAAGCGGCAGAAGAAAAGCTTGCACTTGAACAGTCAAGCCGAGAAAAGCTGCGCATGGAGCGAGCTGCATTGTCGGAAAAGCTTTCCGGTGCGAAAATCCGTGAAATAGAGCTTTCAAAGGATATACAGTCGGCACAGGAGGAAATACAGCGTATAAACTCCGAATCTGAAAATCTTAAAGGCGGAAACAGGCATTTTGAAAGCGAAATAGAGTTAAATCAGCGTCTTATTGCAGAGAAAAAACGTGATATTGCAAGACTTGAAAAAGAGCTTGAAAATGTGGGTAAAAATGCAGATGAGTATAATGCTGAAATACAGCGATATCAGAATATCCACACGGAGCAGAACCGCCTTGTAACTGAAATTCAGAAGGGTATCCGACAGCTTAACGAGGCGAAGGAAAAGCTTTCGGGAGAGGTTACACGACTTGAAGAACGCCGTGATTCCGCAAATCGTGACACGGATAATATCAAGCGTCAGTTGCTTGACGTCTATGAAATGACATATTCCGAAGCTATTCAGACTGCTGAAAAAATTGAGGATATTGTGGCGGCACAGGCTGAACTCAATTCCGTCAAGAATAAAATCAAGGCGCTGGGCAGCGTAAATGTGGACGCTGTTGAGGAATACCGTGAAGTATCGGAGCGTTATGAATTTATGTCTGCACAGATGGCTGATGTTCAGAACTCAAAGAGAGAGCTTGAAAAAATAATTGCCCAGCTTACAGAGGATATGTGCCGTATTTTCAGCGAAAGCTTTGCGGTTATCAACTCCAATTTCAAGGAAATATTTGTGGAGCTTTTCGGCGGCGGTAAGGCTGAACTGATACTCACCGATCCCGAAAATGTCCTTGAATCGGGAATTGAAATAAGCGTTGCCCCTCCCGGAAAGGTAATCAAGAACCTTATTTCTCTTTCAGGCGGTGAGCAGTCATTTGTGGCAATTGCCATATATTTTGCAATTCTTCGGCTTCGCCCCGCACCTTTCTGTATTCTTGACGAGATTGATGCGGCACTTGATGAAGTCAACGTAAGAAAATATGCCCAATACCTTAAAAATTTTACCGACACAACGCAGTTTGTACTTGTTACCCACAGACGAAGCGCTATGGAGGAGGCAAATGTGCTTTACGGTGTAACTATGCAGGAGGACGGCATTTCAAAGCTGCTTAAAATGGAACAGGTGGATTTCCAGGAAGATGTGGCTGATATACAGTAGAGAACCCAACAGAACATTTAAACCCCATTAAATCATTATAAACGGAGGATATTATGGGATTATTCAGTAAAATCGCAGAAGGTCTGAAAAAGACAAAGGACAGCTTCCTCGGAGGACTTCAGCGAGTATTCAATTCATTTACAAAGATAGACGAGGAGCTTTTTGAAGAACTTGAAGAACAGATGATTATGAGCGATATAGGCGTTGAAACATCTGTTGAAATATGTGACAGAGTGCGCAAGCTTGTAAAGGAGAGAGGTATTACCGATCCTAACGATATTATGGAGCTTATTCACGAGGTTATTTCCGATATTATGGGTGATGATACGGGACTTGATATGTCCGTTTCGCCTGCTGTTATTATGGTTATCGGCGTAAATGGTGCAGGTAAGACTACAACTATCGGCAAGCTTTGCCACCAGCTCAGACAGGAGGGCAAAAAGGTTGTAGTTGCGGCAGCTGATACATTCCGTGCAGCTGCAATTGACCAGTTGCAGGTGTGGACCGACCGTGCAGGAGTCGAAATTGTAAAGCATGCAGAGGGCAGTGACCCCGGTGCTGTTGTTTTCGATTCCCTTGACGCCGCAAAAGCGCGTAACTGCGATGTGGTTGTAATTGATACCGCCGGCAGACTTCATAACAAGAAAAATCTTATGGAGGAGCTTAAAAAAATCAACCGCATAATCGACAGCAAGGCAGGGGATTGCTCCCGTGAAATCCTTCTTGTTCTGGATGCTACAACAGGTCAGAATGCTGTAAGTCAGGCAAAGCTTTTCAGCGAAACAGCACCCATTACGGGTATTGTTCTTACGAAACTTGACGGCACAGCAAAGGGTGGTATTGTTATTTCAATAAAGAACGAGCTCGGAATCCCAGTGAAGCTTATTGGTGTAGGCGAAAAAATTGATGATTTACAGCCATTTGACAGCCGTATGTTCGTGGACGCTCTCTTTGATATTGACAGGGCAGGTAGCATTTCTGATGAAAATGCGGAAGAAAATGATAATTCAGCCTATGTGTCTGAAATTGAGACAATACCGGATATTGAAGAAGTGCCTGAAATTGAGGATATTCCCGAAATCGGTGATATTGCAGAGGTAATCCATGCTGATGAAATCCAACAGACAGAGGAAGTTGAAGATGTTTCTGAGGTTGAAGAAGCAGAAGAAGTCGGAGAAATTTCCGAAATCATCTATGCTCCTGAGGTAGAGCTTGTACCTGAGGTAGAGCTTGGCCCCGATGTTGAGCTTACACCCGAAGTTGAAGATACAGAGGAAATTGTGGAAACTCCCGACGTTGAGGAAGTGCCTGAAATCGAGGATATTCCTGAGATTATAGAGCCTGTGGAATCGTCAGAGGATTGGGAAAGCGAAGAAGAACAGCCGGAAAAGAAGAAAAAGAAGGGCTTCTTCAGCAGACTTTTCGGAAGAAAGGGTTCAGATGATGAATAAGATAGTTTTTGCTACAAATAACGCAAATAAGCTCCGTGAGGCGGCGGAAATACTTGCACCTCTCGGAATAGAGGTGGTATCACAGCGTGAAGCAGGTGCTGACTGCGAGCCTGAGGAAAACGGCACAACATTTGCGGAAAATGCCATGATAAAGGCAAAGGCAGTATACGACATTGTAAAAATTCCCGTATTTGCCGATGACAGCGGACTCTGCGTTGATGCTCTCGACGGCAGACCTGGTGTGTATTCTGCAAGATATGCTCCTAAAGGACAGAAATGTACAAAGCTTCTTGATGAGATGAAGGGTATTCCCGATGATAAAAGAATAGCATCATTCCAATGCGTTATTGCCTATATTGACGAAAAATGCAGCTTCACCGTAAATGGCGGCTGTATCGGAAAAATTGGCTATGAGGAAAAGGGTACAAACGGTTTCGGATATGATCCTGTATTTGTAGTCGGTGAAAGAACAATGGCTGAAATGACAGCCGAGGAAAAAAATGCTTTAAGTCACCGTGGTGCGGCTTTAAGAGCGTTATATGATATGTTAGCGAAAGGATAATAAAATATGCTTACAAGTAAACAGAGAGCGTATCTCCGCAGTATTGCGGCAGAATATGAAACTATATTCCAGATTGGAAAAGGCGGAGTTACAGAGGTTATGTGCAAGGAAATCGGTGAAGCACTCCGCAAGAGAGAGCTTATAAAGCTTAAAGTCCTTGAGAATTCAGGCTGGACCGCAAGAGAAGCCGCTGACGCTGTTGCTGAACAGACTGGTGCTGATGTTGTACAGGTTATCGGCAATAAATTTGTGCTTTTCAAGCGCAATCCAAAAGAGCCTGTTATCGAGAATATTCCAAAGGCAAAATGAGGATAGGTATTTACGGCGGCAGTTTCAACCCTGTCCATAATGGTCATATCCATTTAGCTGAAAATGCTGCGGATATACTTAATCTTGACAGGGTATACCTTGTGCCGTCAAGGATAAGTCCGCACCGTTCAAGCGATGAATACGCTTCGGGAGAGGACAGAATGGAAATGCTCCGACTTGCCTGCGAGGGCAATGAAAGACTTTTTCCATGTGATTTTGAGCTGAAAAATGACAGAAAAAGCTATAGCTATTATACGGTTGAGGAATTTCGCAGAAAATTCCCCGATGATGAGCTGTTTCTCCTTATGGGGAGCGATATGCTCCTTTGCTTTGACAGCTGGTACAGGTTTGAGGATATTATGAAAGAAGTAACGCTTGCTGTAGTTTCAAGAAATGACGGCGATTTTGAACAGCTTGAAGAAAAGGCAGAAAATCTGCGTAAATTCGGAAAAGTTACAGTTTGCCCTACAGAGCCGCTGGAGATGTCCTCGTCGGAAATCAGAAAAAAAATTGCAGAAAATGAAAAAATCCCTTGCTATCTTAATGAAAATGTAGTACAATATATAACATCAAGAGAATTGTATCGAGGTGATACTTTTGTTCTATAATGTTGATGAAAAAAAGAAATATCTGAAAGAAAATTTGTCCTCAAAGAGGTATCAGCATTCCCTCAATGTGGCGGCGGAGTGTAAAAAGCTTGCGGAAAAATATGGTGAAGATCCTGAGAAAGCTTATTTTGCTGGGCTTCTTCACGACGTCTGCAAGGAGCTTGCTCCTGAGGAACAGTTACGACTTATAAAAGAAAGCGGCTTTGCCGTTTGCCGTGAGGAGCTTGATACACGTTCACTCTGGCATGCCGTTGCAGGTGCTTACTTTGTGAAAAGAGTATGGGGCGTGGAGGATATTGATATTATCAATTCTATACGCTTTCATACCGTGGGCAGGGCAGGTATGTCACGGCTTGAAGAAATTGTCTATCTTGGTGATCTTGTTTCTGCAGACAGAACATACAAGGACGTTGATAAAATGCGTAAGCTTGTATACAATAATCTTGATGCAGCTATGCTTGAGGGATTTGTTTTTTCGGTGAAATCTGTTGTGAAAAAGGGCGGACTTTTGCCGATATGTACTATAGAGGGGTATAATTCTTATACACGGATTTTAAAGTCGGATAAATAAAGAGCTCTTCTGAACTCCTATCAGCAATTTACTGACATAATTTACCATAAGGTAACCAAGTAACGAAAAGAGGATGAAAATGAATAACAGTGAATTTCATTCAGGTGACATTAAACAGAATAAGCCTGTGGGAAAGCTTGTAAGAGTCAACCGCAGCAATGATAATGCCAATAATGGTGCAAGCGTTTATGGAAACGACTCTGCTCCTGTAAATAATACTTCGCCGAAACGCCTTGTACGTGTTCAGCAGACTGACGATATGCCAAAACGTATGCCGGAGCCTGCTCCTAAAAAATCAAAGGGCAAATCAAGTAAGGCAAAGAAGCAGGAAAAAATCTGGAATATAATCATGAAGATTGTTTCTGTGGCTTCTGCTATTGTTATAGCCTGCTTTATGATTCTGAACATGCCTATACTTTCAGACACGAAAAACGGCGGAAATATATCAATATATAACTATATCAAGAATTTACAGCCTGTTGCTATGGAGGGTACGCTGAACAAGGAAAATGTAAAGCTTGACCTTAAACCGCAGGCACAGATAAAAGAAGAATTGCCTGAGCTCAATGACGGACTTGACCTGCCCCAGCTTGTCGAAGGACAGTACAGCGTTCTTTTCCTCGGATTTGATGAGGAGGAGTTCAACACTGACGTTGTATGGGTAATCCAGTTTGACATCGGTCACGCAGCCATCCGTATACTGCAAATTCCCCGTGATACCTGTCTGCCCGACTATACAAGCAGCGTAGCACGAAAATTCAACAGTATATATTCAATGGGCGATCCGAGCATTCAGCCGCCTATTCAGCGTACTGTAAATGCGGTACAGGAAAACTTCGGTATTCCCATTGACGCATATATTACTACAGCCTGCTTTGATATTGTTGATATTGTTGATCTTATCGGTGGTATTCCGATTAATATTGAGAATGAGATTATATATGAGCATGATAAGATAATCCCAGAGGGCGATATTGTCCTTGACGGTAAACAGGCTGAATGGTTTATACGTTTCCGCCGTGAGTGGATGCAGGGCGATATCGGACGTATGCAGAATCAGCGTAAATTCATGGCGGCAGCTATGCAGAAGCTTTTCTCAATCGTAAAGGATGAGGGACGACTCAAGCTGTACAGCTATATCAAGGAAATATATGAAAGAGAACTTGTCTATACTGACCTGTCCATAGGCGATTTAAGCAAGGTTGCGGATTTTGCCTCAACAGTGGATATGGAAAATGTGCGTGTTGATATGATTCCCGGTGAGGACGCAATATTCTATGCGTCAGACGGAAAAGAATACTCTGTATATTCAGTTCACAAGCAGGAAACAATCGACCTGCTGAACAATTACTATCGTCCTTATCAGACACGTATGACGCAGGACAGCACTTCAATGGTTGAGCTTGTACTCAATCATCAGTATGATTTATATGACGATACAGGAGCATCTCTTGAAGAAATTGAGGACTCAACGGAGCCGATGAGAGATCCCAATAAAAAACCATGGTGGAAGGAAGATTAATTATGACAGACAGAGAAAAACTTGAACTTATTATAAAATCTCTTGACGCAAAGAGAGGCGAGGATATTCAGGCGATAAAAATCGGAGACCTTACAATTCTTGCTGATTACTTTGTAATTGTAAACGGTACCAGCAATACACACACACGTACTCTTGCAGACGAGGTGGAATTCCAGCTTTCACAGAAGGGCATTGAGCCTATCAGACGTGAGGCCGATACAGGAAATACATGGATAATTCTTGATTACGGCGATATTATCATTCACGTATTCTATAAGGAAACACGCCATTTTTACAAGCTTGAGGGATTATGGGCTGACGGCGAGAGACTTGAAATCGACAATCTTCTTACGAAGGAAGGAAACTGAGTTTTCATAGAATGAAGGCGGTGAAATAAATGAATTCAGAAAAAATCACAAATGAAACAGATATTCAGAGCTTTTCAGAAAATGCCGCTACAGAAATATCTGCGGAAGCTGAAGCTGTACAGGAAATCAGCGACGCACCTGCTGAAACCACAGAGGTTACTGCCGACAGCGTAAATGCTGCGGAGGGCGAAACACAGGAAAATGCAGGAGAACCGGAAAAAAAGAAAAAATTCAGCATTAAAAGAGCAATTGATTTTATTGTGAAAATGGATTATCCAAATATATTTATGCTGTTTATCGGTTCCTATCTTTTTACAATGGCATATTTTGTGTTTGACCTTAAAAAGGAAATCAACCCTGTTGATAAGTGGCAGGATTTTATAAAGGAGATTTCCCTTGTAAAGTTTACGGCTATTTTTTTGATACTTGTTATGTTTGTGGGTGTTCTTCATGTGTTATTGAAGAAAAAGACGAATGTGAGTGCGGCTTTCCTGCTGGGCGGAGCGTTGTCTCTCTCCCTTATATATCTCTGGAAATCCGAGAATTACTATTACTGCATGGCATTCATAGTACTGTCGGGTGTGGCTGCATGGTTCTGCTATAATTACGGCGGTTTCAGATTTCTGGAGCGTCTGCCTAAAAAAGGAATATACGCAATTATTATTCTGATGACTATTTTCATGGCGGCGTTTATCTCATTCTTTACCATATGCAAGCATCTTGTATACTGGACAGCTACATTTGATTTTGGTATCTTCTTACAGATGTACCACTACATGGCTGAAACCTTTGAGCCTTTGACAACCTGCGAAAGAGATAAGCTGTTATCCCACTATGCAGTACATTTTTCACCTATATACTATGTACTTCTTCCCTTTTATTATTTATTCCCATCGGCAAATACATTGTTTATTTCACAGGGTATTCTTGCGGCAATAGGAGCAATTCCCCTTATGCTTATATGCAGACACAGAAAATTCTCCAACCTTGAAACGCTTTCCTTTGCGGTTGTATATCTTTTCTGTACTGCAATTGTAGCTCCATGTTTTTATGATTTCCATGAAAACGCATTCCTGCCGCCCCTTCTCATGTGGTTCTTCTATGCCATAGAAAAGCGTAAAACTGTTCTCATGTATGTGTTTATGCTGCTTCTCCTTATAGTAAAGGAGGACGTAGCGCTTTACGTAGCACTTATCGGCTATTACTGTATATTTGCCCTTGAAAAGAAACGTCACGGTGCGATTATCTTCTCATTCTCTGCTATATACTTTGTTGTTGTAACAGGTCTTATGACAAAGTTCGGCGAGGGTGTAATGACTTCAAGAACATACGGAAACCTTATGGCTGACCATTCAAAGGGACTGGGTGAGGTTGTTAAAACAGTTCTGATGAACCCCGTTTACTTCCTTACACAGTGTATCAATGAGGAAAAGTTCATATTCTTCCTTATGATGCTTCTGCCTCTGGCATTTCTGCCTCTGGTTTCAAAGAAACTCCACAATTATTTCCTTGCTGCACCGTTCATTCTGATGAACCTTGCTTCCGGATATTTCTACGCAAAGGAAATAGGCTTCCAGTACGTATTCGGCACATCAACCTGCCTTATTTACTGTGCTCTTATCAACTACAATGATATCAAGGCAAAGAATAAGCAGTTTGTGCCCGTATTCATGAGCGTTGCCACACTGTGCACATTCTCCACCATGATAGGCGGAAAAACAAATGCTTTTGATGTTTATAGAAACGACAAGGAGAGATTTCAGACACGTGACGCGCTTCTTGATACAATTCCCGACGACGCTTCTGTTGCCGGATTTGACTCGTTCCTGATTGCTCATATAGCACAGCGTGACGAGTTATATCTCCTCAACGATGGCTATCTGAATAAGCCCATTGAATATGATTTTGTTATCTTTAAAGAGGGTTACGAAGACCAGTGGCTCATTGATTATGAGGCAAAGGTTATTGAAAACGGATATCAGGTTTTCAACCCCGAAGATACAAGCGATATGATAATTTATATAAGCCCCGAATATAAAGGAGTAGACTAATGGAAAAGAAAAATGACAGAATATCAATAATTGTTCCCTGCCACAATGAGCAGGAGGTACTTCCTTTCTTCCTTGAGGAGGTTGAGAAAGTATATCAGCAGATGAACAATAAATACAATACAGATTTTGAGTATATCTTTATTGATGACGGTTCAAAGGACGATACGCTTAAGCTGCTCAAACAGTATTCAAAAGAAAACAGCAGAGTCAACTACATTTCTTTTTCACGTAATTTCGGCAAAGAGGCAGGAATGTATGCAGGCTTACAGCACGCTACAGGCGATTATGTGGTAATCATTGACGCTGATTTGCAGGATCCGCCACACCTTATGGATGAGATGTACAAAACTCTCATTGAAACCGATTATGACTGCGTTGCCTCTTGCAGAGTTGATAGAAAGGGCGAATCTAAAATCCGTTCTGCTTTTGCCCATATGTTCTATAAGATTATAAGAAAGATTTCAAAGGTTGATATTGTTGACGGAGCAAGAGATTTCAGAATGATGACTCGTCAGATGGTTGACGCAATCGTTTCCCTCGAAGAATACAACAGATTTTCCAAGGGAATTTTTGCATGGGTTGGCTTCAAGACAAAGTGGATTCCCTTTGAGAATATCAACCGCAAGGCAGGTACTACAAAGTGGAGCTTCTGGGGACTTATGCTTTATGCAATTGACGGTATACTTGCATTTTCCACAGCACCTCTTGCACTCTCTGCCCTTCTTGGTATTGTGCTCTGTGCAGTTGCTATAATTATGATTTTTGTAATCATTGCAAAAACTCTTATATTCGGCGATAAAGTGGCTGGCTGGCCCTCAACCGCCTGCATAATATGCTTTACATCGGGTATGTCAATGTTCTGCAACGGAATTATAGGTCTTTATGTTTCAAAGACTTATTCCGAAGTTAAAAGACGTCCCCAGTATATTGTAAAAACAAAGCACGTGAATAAAAAGTGCATTAAAAACTCAGAAGATTAATATAAAAAGGAATGATTGAAAATGGCAAAGTATGATTTTAAATCAGTTGAAAAGAAATGGCAGGAGTACTGGGAGAAGAATGAAACCTTCAAGACAGATGTCTGGGATTTCAGCAAGCCCAAGTTCTATGCCCTCGATATGTTCCCTTATCCGTCAGGAGTAGGTCTTCACGCAGGTCACCCCGAGGGATATACTGCAACTGATATCGTTTCACGTATGAAGCGTATGCAGGGCTACAACGTACTTCACCCGATGGGTTATGACTCGTTCGGACTTCCTGCTGAGCAGTATGCCGTAACAACAGGTAATCACCCCAACGGCTTCACACAGGAGAATATCAAGACTTTCTCCGCACAGCTGAAAGAGCTTGGCTTTGATTATGACTGGTCAAAGATGATTGCAACATCTGATCCCGAATTTTACAAGTGGACACAGTGGATATTCAAGCAGCTTTACGAGGATGGTTATGCAAAGTACATTGATATGCCCGTAAACTGGTGTGAGGAGTTGGGAACAGTACTTTCAAATGACGAGGTTATCGACGGAAAATCCGAAAGAGGCGGATATCCCGTTGTACGTAAGAATATGAAGCAGTGGGTAATTGACCAGCCTGCATTTGCAGAAAAGCTTCTGGAGGGACTTGATGAAATTGACTGGCCCGAGTCAACAAAGGCAATTCAGCGTAACTGGATTGGTAAATCCACAGGCGTTGAGGTTGAATTTGATATTGTCGGTGGCGGTAAGTTCTCCATTTTTACTACTTGTATCGAAACAATCTACGGTATTACATTTATGGTTCTTGCCCCCGATGGCGCTGTTACAGAAAGCCTTCTCGACAGAGTTGAAAACATTGACGAGGTAAAGGCTTATATCGAGGAAACAAGAAAGAAAAACGATATGGACCGTACTGAACTTAACAAGACCAAGTCAGGCTGTGAGCTTAAGGGCGTTACTTGTATAAATCCTGTAAACGGTAAGGAAGTAAGAATGTTCATCGGAGATTTCGTTCTTGCAAGTTATGGTACAGGCGCAGTTATGGCTGTACCAAGCCACGATCAGCGTGACTTTGAGTATGCAATTGCACACAATATTGATATGATTCAGGTAATTGACGGCGACGACAAGCTTGGTCACGTTGATGTTTCAGAGGCTGCATTTGAAAAGCAGGGTTATCTCGGAAAGGGTTATAAACTTATTAATTCCGAGGAATTCACAGGTCTTACTGTTGAGGAAGCAAAGGAAGCTATCACAAAGAAGCTTGAAGAAATGGGCAGAGCAAAGCGTACTGTTAATTATCATTTCCGTGAGTGGATATTTGCACGTCAGCGTTATTGGGGTGAGCCTGTTCCTGTAGTTCATACAGAGGACGGAAAAATTCATTCTCTCGATGACAGTGAGCTTCCCCTTATTCTCCCAGAGCTTGATGACTACAAGGGTAAGAACGGAAAAGCACCTCTTGAAAATGCAGTTGAGTGGAAGCAGTATGACAACAACGGTATCAAAGGTATCCGTGAAACTTCAACAATGCCCGGAAGTGCAGGTTCAAGCTGGTACTTCTTCAGATACATTGATCCAGATAACGATAAGGAATTTGCAAATCAGGAACTCCTTAAGCACTGGATGCCTGTAGATCTCTACATAGGCGGCCCCGAGCACGCTGTAGGACACCTTATGTATTCACGTATCTGGAACAGATACCTCTATGATAAGGGCTTAGCACCTACAAAGGAACCTTTCAAGAAGCTTGTTCATCAGGGTATGATTCTTGGTGAAAACGGCATTAAAATGGGTAAGCGTTTCCCTGAATTTGTTGTAAATCCCTCCGATATAGTAAGAGATTTCGGTGCTGATACACTTCGTCTTTATGAAATGTTTATGGGACCTCTTGAAGTAAGTAAGCCATGGAATCCCAAGGGTGTTGAGGGTGCAAGAAAGTTCATCAACAGAGTATGGAATTTCTTCACAGAGGCTGAAAATCTCACTGCTGACAATGACGGAAGTCTTACAAAGGTTTATCACAAGACTGTAAAGAAGGTTACAGAGGATTACGAAAAGCTGGCATTCAATACAGCTATTAGCCAGATGATGATATTTGTAAACGAAGTATACAAGGTTGGCAGATGTCCCAAGGAATATGCAGAGGGCATTGTAAAGATGCTTTCATGTATTACACCTCATATGGGCGAGGAAATCTGGAACATTCTTGGCCACGATGACACTATTGCCTTTGAAAGCTGGCCTGTATACGACGAAGCACTCTGCAAGGACGACACAATTGAAATTGTTGTGCAGATTAACGGAAAAGTTAAGGCAAAGCTTAACATCGAGGTTGATGCAGATCAGGCATCTGTAATAGCTATGGCTATGGATGACGAGGCTGTAAAGGCTGCTGTGGAAGGTAAGAATATCGTAAAACAGATATATGTACCAAATAAGCTTGTTAATATTGTTGCAAAATAACGAAAATTACAAATTGCCGAAAAATGCTTGACATAAGCGTGGAAATGTGGTAAAATAATGTTATATTCGTAACTGGATGAGGTAACGTTGACTGACATCCGCAAGGGTGATTAGCATATAGCTCCGGGGTTTCCTGTGGGCAACCTCTGAACAAGGGAGGGAAATGGTAAATGGCAGAAGTTCGTGTTGGTAAGAACGAGTCACTTGACACAGCTCTTAAAAGATTTAAGAGATCATGTGCAAAGGACGGCGTTATTGCTGAAGTACGTAAGAGAGAGCATTATGAGAAGCCTTCTGTAAAGCGTAAGAAGAAGTCTGAGGCAGCTCGTAAGCGTAAGTATTAATCTTACAGCATATGAAATTTAAGCGGGCGATTTCGTCCGCTTTTTCATTTTAAGGAGTAAAATATGATTAAGAAAATTTTGGTTATACATGGACCGAATTTAAATCTTTTAGGTGAGCGTGAACCGGGTGTTTACGGCAGTGCGGGCATTGACGCTCTTAACAGTAATATAATAGAGCGTGCGGAAGCTCTCGGAATGGAATGTGAAACATTTCAGTCAAATCATGAGGGAGCGATTATTGACAAGCTTCATTCTGCGCGTAAAGAGTTTGACGGAGTTATAATTAATGCAGGTGCATATACTCATTACAGTTATGCTATCCGTGATGCAATTTCAGCAATAAAAATCCCTGTAATTGAGGTTCACATAAGCAATATTGACGCAAGAGAGGAATTCCGTACAAATTCCGTTATTGCTCCCGTTTGCAAAGGAAGTATATGCGGACTTGGTTTTATGAGTTATTATCTTGCAGTTCAGGCTATGGCGGAGCTTTGATATGGGACGTTTTGAAAAATTATTTGAGATACTCCCTGACAATGTGGAGAGTGTTCTTATTACATCAGATGTAAACAGAAGATATTTCACAGGGATGAAGTCGTCGGCAGGAACTGTTCTCGCATTCAGAAACAAAGCATATCTTCTCATTGATTTCCGCTATATTGAAAAAGCAAGAGAAACGGTTAAAACTGCCGAAGTTCTTGAAACAAAGGATCTTTATAAGGAGATTTCCGCACTGCTTCGTCAGGAAGGTGTGAAAAATCTTGCCATTGAAGCTATGGATGTGACCGTCAGCCGTCTTAATGTGATGAAAAAGCATCTGAAATGTGTTGACATAATTGAAACCGATACATTGAGCAATGCTATAAACAATCTTCGTTCAGTGAAGGATAAGGAGGAAATCGGATATATCCGCAAGGCACAGGAAATAGCAGAATCTGCATTTGATGATATTCTTGGTTTTATAAAAGATGGAGTCACAGAGCGTGAAATTGCCCTTGAGCTTGATCGTCTGATGCTTGAAAAAGGGGCGGAGGGTATATCCTTTGACACGATTGCTCTGGCAGGGGAGAATACCTCGATGCCTCATGGAGTTCCCTCTGATAAAAAGGTGAAGAACGGCGAGTTTGTTCTTATGGATTTCGGCGCGGTATATAACGGCTATCATAGCGATATGACAAGAACGGTGTGCGTTGGTGAGCCTGACGAGGAAATGGTCAGGATATATAATATAGTTCTTACTGCGCAGGAAAAGGCGATTGCTGCGGCAAAGGCTGGCGTGACGGGAAAGGAACTTGACGCTGTGGCAAGACGGCATATATGTGATGCAGGCTTTGGTGAATATTTCGGTCATTCCCTCGGTCACGGCGTAGGTCTTGAAATTCACGAGCGTCCGAATGCGGCGCCCTCTTACGATAAAAAGTTGGAAAAGGGTGCAGTTATAACTATTGAACCTGGTATATACATTGCAGGAAAATTCGGCGTAAGGATAGAAGATTTTGTCATTTTGACTGAAAATGGGTGTATAAATCTGACAAAAAGTGCAAAAAATATAATATCTTTATAATAATTTGCGTAAGGTATTGCAAAAAATACTGAAATATGGTATAATAATACATATTAATGATTTGCGGTTGACAGTTTATTTTGTCGATTATATACCGACAAATTTCATTCATTATCAATTAATACTCGGAGGTATTTATTTATGATTTCAGCAGGCGATTTCAGAAACGGTGTAACTTTTGAGCTTGACGGACAGGTTGTTCAGGTTGTTGAGTTCCAGCACGTAAAGCCAGGTAAGGGTGCCGCTTTCGTACGTACAAAGTACAAGAATGTTATCACAGGTTCAGTTGTTGAAACTTCTTTCAACCCTACAGCTAAGTTCCCTACAGCTTTCGTTGAGAGAAAGGATATGCAGTACAGCTACAGCGACGGTGATCTCTATTACTTTATGGATATGGAGACATACGAGCAGCTTCCTATCAGTGCAAATGTACTTGGTGACAATTTTAAGTTTGTTAAGGAAGAAATGATTTGTAAGATCCTTTCATACAAGGGCAATGTTTTCGGTGTTGAGCCACCTAACTTTGTTGAGCTCGTTGTAACACAGACAGATCCCGGCTTCAAGGGCGATACAGCTACAAATGCTACAAAGCCTGCTACACTTGAAACAGGCGCTGAGATCAAGGTTCCTCTCTTTATCGACGAGGGCGAAAAGATCCAGGTTGATACTCGTACAGGCGAGTACATGTCAAGAGCATAAGATTTCTTATTGCTGATCTGCACAATGTAATTCTTTGTGCTGATAATAATTACGATTTAACGAAAGGGGGAGCTTGTTATGAAGCTTACTGAGAAAATGTCCTATTTACAGGGACTGCTTGACGGTCTTGAAATTGATAATTCCACAAAGGAGGGCAAGGCTCTTGTTCAGATGGCAGATGTTATGAGCGAACTTGTTGCTTATGTGGAGGATCTCCAGTCACAGGTAGACGAGCTTACAGAGCTTTGCGATATTCTTGATCAGGATCTTGGACAGGTTGAGGATGATATCTACGATGAGGACGATGAGGATTACGATTTCGATGATCTCGACGATTGTGATGATTGTTTTGACGAGGACGACGAGGACTTCGATTTCGATGATGACGAGCTTTATGAAATTACTTGTCCCTCTTGCGGAGATACAATTCTCATTGACGAGGGTATGATTGAGGAAGGCTCTATCAATTGCCCTAACTGTGATGAGCTTCTCGAATTTGATGTTGATGATCTTACAATTGAAGATTTTGAGAAGGTTGAAGAAACAGTTGAAGAAGAAAAGAAAGACTGATAATATCAGGTTACAGGCGGCTAAATGCCGCCTGTTTTATTGCTGTATTTGATTAAAAAAGATAAATATATACATAGTACTTGACTTTTACATAAGAATATGATATAATATTAAAGCAATAAGCGAATATGGCGGAATAGGTAGCTTTTACGACTGAGCGCTGCCAGCGGCAGATGAAGCGAAGTGAGTAAAGGCGCAGCGGTCGAAATTTTGTGAGCGAATGCGAGCAGAAAATTTCGGGCACCGCAAGAGTCAAGCTGGCTTCGGGTAGCGTCACGCTATTGAATTTATTCATTTCGTCATCATTTCAGCAGTTGAGTGGAACAATTTCTTATGAAATCCACCTCGGTGAAAGATTTCGACCGAGTAAAAATGCGGATTCAAAAAACAAGCGGATATGGCGGAATAGGCAGACGCGCTGGCTTCGGGTAGCGTCACGCTATTGAATTTATTCATTTCGTCATCATTTCAGCAGTTGAGTGGAACAATTTCTTATGAAATCCACCTCGGTGAAAG
>JAFYUM010000007.1 GCA_017558505.1 Ruminococcus sp.
ATGGTTATATTCATAGGTATTCTGAAGCATCAGTTTCAGAGCCGATTTCAGTTGAATTTTCAGATGAAATCAGTTACCTCAACGGCGACGCTAACCGTGACAAAACAACAACAATCGCCGATGCCGCCGCAATAATGCAGGCAATCGGAAACCCAGACAAATACGTACTTTCCAGACAAGGCGAATTCAACGCAGACAGCAAGGGTGACGGACTTACAGTTGACGACGCTGTGGCAATTCAGAAAAGGCTTGCTAAGGTAACCGAATAAACAAAAAGGGAGCAAAATTGCTCCCTTTTATTTATTCCTCAGGCATATGAATTTCGCCAACAATTGGCAGAGGGTCAATGCCCTGTCTTGTGTAGTAGTCGGAAAGTGCAGAACGAACAGCCTGCTCCGCAAGAACGGAACAATGAACCTTAACAGCCGGAAGTCCGTCAAGAGCTTCTACAACAGCGTCATTTGTAAGCTTTAAAGCCTCGTCAATTGTCTTACCCTTGATAAGCTCAGTTGCCATTGAAGATGTAGCAATAGCCGCACCGCAGCCGAATGTCTTGAATTTTGCATCTGTAATTGTGCCGTTGTCAATTTTCAGATACATCTTCATAATATCGCCGCATTTAGCGTTACCGATTTCACCGACACCGTCAGCATTTTCGATTTCTCCAACATTTCTGGGATTTGCAAAGTGGTCCATAACCTTTTCGCTGTACATCATAATTTATCTTCTCCTTTTTATTATTCGTAGGATTCGCCCTTCATCATCTTTTCCCATACAGGGGACATTGCACGGAGTCTTTCCGCAACAACTGGAACTGTTTCAAGGATATAATCAACGTCCTCATCTGTGAGATTTTCTTCAATTGAAAGACGGAGTGAACCGTGAGCAATTTCATGCTTCAAGCCGATTGAAAGCAACACGTGTGAGGGATCAAGTGAGCCTGATGTGCACGCAGAGCCTGATGAAGCACAGATGCCGAACATATCAAGCATAAGAAGCAGGGATTCGCCCTCAATTCCCTCAAAGGAAATATTCAGATTTCCCGGCAGACGCTTTTCTCTGTCGCCGTTAAGACGTGTATAGGGAATTGTAAGAAGTCCGTCGATAATGCGATTTCTCTTTTCGGTAACAACAGCAGCCTTTTCAGCAATATTACTGCAGGCGATTTCCATAGCCACGCCAAGTCCAACGATTGCGGGAACATTTTCCGTACCTGCACGCTTTCTGCGCTCCTGTCCGCCACCGTGGATAAGATTAGGCAGAACAACTCCCTTTCTTACGTATAACGCACCTATTCCCTTTTGTGCGTGTATCTTATGACCTGACAGGGAGAGCATGTCAATTCCCTGCTTGTGAACGTCAATTTCAACGTGACCGACAGCCTGAACTGCGTCAGTGTGGAAAAGCACTTTGTTTTCCTTGCAGATTGCGGCAATTTCATCAATAGGCTGAATTGTGCCGATTTCGTTATTTGCGTACATAATTGTAACAAGAGCTGTATCCTCACGGATAGCCTTGCGGACATCTTCGGCATTGATAAGTCCCTTATCGTCAACGGGGATATATGTTACCTCAAAACCCTGTTTTTCAAGATATTCCGTAGTATGCAGAACTGCATGATGCTCAATTACGGAAGTGATAATGTGCTTTTTGCCCTTTTTAGCCATCTGCTCGGCAGTTCCCTTGATTGCCCAGTTATCGGACTCGGAGCCGCAGCTTGTAAAGATAATCTCAATAGGATCAGCACCGATAGCCTTTGCCACCTTTTCACGTGCAATCTCAATATCACGCTGTGCATTTCTTCCCATTTCATAAATGCTTGACGCATTTCCGAAAGCTGTCTGGAAGTGGGGCATCATAGCCGCAAGAACTTCATCAGAAACAGCTGTAGTCGCCGCATTATCGGCATAAATAAATCTTCTTTCCATATTTACCTCTTTAAGAATGTATATCTCTCTGTGCCACAGCAAGGCGGTCACAGCGTTCATTTTCGGGATGTCCTGCGTGTCCCTTTACCCAGTTAAAAGTTACGTCGTGACGGGCGAGGAGTGGCAGAAGCTGCTCCCACAGGTCAACATTAAGGGCAGGCTTACCGTCGGATTTTTTCCAGCCTTTCTTCTGCCAGCTGTAAACCCAGCCTTTTGTTAT
Source organism: Ruminococcus sp. (assembly GCA_017558505.1). GTDB lineage: Bacteria > Bacillota > Clostridia > Oscillospirales > Ruminococcaceae > Ruminococcus. Next base: position 2,149 of record JAFYUM010000007.1, read on the forward strand.
GCTGTCGCAGACGTATTTACTGTCGGTTGTGAGTATGACCTTACACGGCTCTTTCAACGCAGAAAGTCCTGCAATAACGCCCATAAGCTCCATGCGGTTATTGGTAGTATGCTTCTCGCCGCCTGACAGCTCCTTCTCCACAGTTCCAAAGCGAAGTATCGTACCGTAGCCTCCCGGTCCGGGATTACCGCTACAGGCTCCGTCGGAGAATATTTCAACAGTTTTCACACAGCACCCCCATTGTTATTTTAATCACAATATATATTATAACAGAAATAAAATAAAATAGTGGAAATGTTTACTTGCGGAAACTATATTGTTGTTAGTATGCTCTTACAACTTTTTAAAAATATTTCTGTTTTTACTGCGAGATTTTGCGTTTAAGTGTTGTCTGATAGGTGAAAGGAAAATCAATGTGAACAACAATGATCAGAAGAAAGTCGATTATTCTGCAATATGCTGATAATCTGCAACGAATTTTGGTCATTGTGCATATCGACAAACAAGTATATGTAGAGTATAATAAGTATAAGGAAAGGGCGACGGACTTACAGTTGACGACGCTGTGGCAATTCAGAAAAGACTTGCTAAGGTAACCGAATAAACAAAAAGGGAGCAAAATTGCTCCCTTTAATTTTATACATTCTTCTTCACATTTTTCTTAATGACTTTTCGCAATCTGTCACAGGTTTCCTCTGGAAAGGTAGTCACAAAGGTAAGTGCCTGACTGTGAGCCTCCTCATGACTTAATCTGAGAAAACGACGGAAGAAAATATACGTTTCATTGAAATTGCGAAAAATATCCCTTACTGCCTCAACTCCCTCGGGAGTAAGCACAACGCTTATAGCATAATCCTCATAGACAAGCCCCGAATTGGCAAGACAGCGGAGGGTTTTGCTGACGCTTGAACGTGAAACTCCCAGATGACGGGCAATATCTACGCTTTTTACTTCCTCGGATTCCGCAGAAAGTTCCTGTATAGCTGTGAGATATTTCACCTGTGCTGCACAGTATTTCATGCTATTCCCCTCCTATTTGTCAGAGTCGATAAGATGCCAGTAGCCTTTCAGATAAACTGCTCCAGAAATAATAGTAAGCGCTGTGGAAATCCATATAAGAGCAGGAATAATCCAGCAATCCATAGCATTTACAACAGCCTGTGATATACCGAAACTGAAATCATGGCATATACTCAGCCACAGCAGAGCCACGACTATAGTCACCATAGTGAAGGCAGTTTTAAGCTTTCCCCATATACCAGCCGCAACTACAATTCCGCTGTCTGCTGCAAGAAGTCGGAGTCCCGAAACCATAAATTCTCTTGCACTTATGATAATAAGCGGAATTGCGCCCATATGAATTTCATCAAGCTCAACAAACACTGTCAGAGCCGAAATTACAAGAACTTTATCAGCAAGAGGGTCAAGGAATTTTCCGAAATTTGTCACAAGATTTCTCGCTCTTGCAATTTTGCCGTCAAGGGCATCTGTAATTGAAGCCGCAGCAAAAATTATAAGTGCAAGAAGAAAATTGCAGGGTATATCAAGATATATAAACAACAGGAAAAATGGAATGAGAATAACTCTCAAAAGTGTTAATTTATTCGGTAGGTTCATTCAATCACTTCTCCTATCAGATCATAGTCAAGGGTATCAGTTATTTTAATTTTAACGTAATTGCCTATTGCAAGGGGTTTTTCAGATGAGAAGAACACCTTTCCGTCAATGTCAGGAGCATCAAAAGCAGTACGTCCGAAGAAGCATTCCCCAAATCTGTCGTATCCCTCAACTACGGCTTCAAGTTCGGAATCCATAAGCTTTTTGTTGTTATCATAGCTTCTTTCAAGCTGCTGCTCCATAATAATATCAGCACGGTGAGCCGCAACTTCCTCGTCAATCTGATTTTCAAATGATGCTGCCTTTGTGCCCTCCTCGGGAGAATACGGGAAACAGCCAAGGCGGTCAAATCCCACACGGTCAACAAATTCAGCAAGAGCATTAAACTGCTCCTCTGTTTCGCCGGGGAAACCTGTTATAAGCGTAGTACGGAGCACAACACCGGGTATCTTGCTTCTGATACGTGCAAAGAGTGCCTCCAGCTTTTCCTCATCGCCCCATCTGTTCATAGCTGAAAGTATATCACCGTCACAGTGCTGAATAGGAATTTCCAGATATTTCACAAGCTTTTCTTCAGAAGCTATTGTTTCCAGCAGTTCATCTGTTATACGCTCGGGATAGCAGTAAAGAGTGCGGATCCATTTCAGACCGTCGATTTTACAAAGCTCTTTCAGAAGCTGTGGAAGCCTTGATTCGCCGTATAAATCCTCGCCGTAACGTGATGTATCCTGTGCAATAACCACAAGCTCTGTTATACCGTTTTCAGCCAGTTTCTTTGCCTCGGCAAGTACATCTTCCATGGGAACGCTTCTGTATTTACCACGAATCATAGGGATAGCACAGTATGTACAACGGTTTGAGCAACCCTCGGCAATTTTCAGATATGTGAAAAACGGGAGTGTAGAAATAATTCTGTCACCTGTCATTTCAGCGTCAAGCTTTGAACCAAACTTTACAACTCTTTCGCCGTTCATAACCTCGTTGAGAATATCCACAATATCCTTGTTATTACCGATACCTATAACAGCGTCGGCCTCGGGAAAAAGCTCTGCGGCTTCCTCTCTGTAACGCTCGGTAAGGCAGCCTGTTATAACAATCTTTTTAAGTGTACCGTCAGCCTTCAAAGCCGCCAGCTCAAGTATAGTCTCGATAGCCTCCTCCTTTGCAGCTTTTATAAAGCCGCAGGTATTGACTACCGCAATATCAGCCAGTCCGGGCTCTGTTACAAGCTCGTATCCATTTTGTTTCAGCTTATAGAGCATTCTCTCGGAATCCACAAGATTCTTTGAACAACCCAGTGAAACCATTCCAACCTTAATAGCCATTGTTCTGCACCATTTCCTTTTATTCAAAATATTCTGCAACGGCACGGTTTATTTCATCATAACTATAGCCATATCTCACAAGGGCATTCTTTGCCTTTTCAACAGAATTTCTGTCGCTTATATCCGTAAGATAACGACTGTATTTCCCTCTGACAAGGCACATTATATTTTCCTCATAAACCTCGTCATACAGTCCGAGTGCATTATTTACCGTGTCCTCTGCAAGACCTTTCTGCATCATTTCACGCTTTGCACGGCGGTAACCATATTTTTTCGATTCCACAAGCTTTCGTGCAAGCTTTTCCGCATACCGTTCATCGTTGATAATTCCTGCCCGTGCAAGCTTTTTTACAACTTCAAGGCATAGAGTCTCATTTTTGTACGTTTCAAGTAGCTTTTCATATATCTCCTGTGCAGAATAATCCCTGTAATCAAGTCGATACAGGGCGTACTCGTAAGCACGGCGAAAATTAGACGCATATACGATCTTTTTCAGTTCTGCACGCTCAATCTCCATGCCTTTCGATACGCCGAAATCGGTTATAATATCAATATGGAGATAGAGCTTTCTTTCATTGTCAAATCCAACCTCAAAGGTTTTACCCTTATAATGGGCAAGTGACGTTATTTCCATTATTCAGCAGGAGTGAACTCCTCAAACTCGTCATCGATTGTATCGAGAATATCAAGTCCATCATCGGAAGCACCGCTTACTGCCTGTGCAATTGAAGCGGCAACTTTGTTTTTCTCTGACTTCTTGTCGCTCTTATCCATAAGCTCATCTTTACGGGCGAGAATCTGTTCCTCAATTTCAGCCATAAGCTCAGGATCGTTTTTAAGAATCTCCTTGACGTTATCTCGTCCCTGTCCAAGCTTACGGTCCCCGTAACTGAACCATGAACCACCCTTCTTGATAATGTCAAGGTCTGTTGCAATATCGAGAACTTCGCCTGTACGTGAAATACCCTCACCGTACATCATATCAAACTCAGCTTCCTTGAATGGAGGAGCAACCTTATTCTTGACAATCTTACAGCGTGTGCTTGCACCGATTATCTGACCGCCATCCTTGATAACCTCGCCCTTGCGGACTTCAATACGTACAGAAGCATAGAATTTCAGTGCACGACCACCTGGGGTAGTTTCGGGATTTCCGTACATAACGCCAATTTTTTCTCTTACCTGGTTGATAAAAATGGCAACGCAGTTTGACTTTGAAATAGCCGCTGTAAGCTTTCTCATAGCCTGCGACATAAGTCTTGCAAGCTGTCCTACGTGAAGATCGCCCATTTCGCCGTCAATTTCCGCACGGGTAGTCATAGCGGCAATTGAGTCAAGAACGATAACGTCAATAGCTCCTGAACGAATGAGAGCCTCTGCAATTTCAAGAGCCTGTTCACCGCTGTCTGGCTGTGATACAAGGAGGTTATCAATATTAACACCAAGAGCCTTTGCATAGTTGGGATCAAGGGCGTGTTCAACGTCGATAAAAGCAACTTCACCGTCAAGCTTCTGTGCCTGTGCAATAATGGAAAGGGCAACAGTAGTTTTACCGGAGCTTTCAGGTCCGTATATTTCTACAATACGGCCTCTCGGCACGCCGCCTATACCCAGCGCCATATCGAGAGTCATAGAACCTGTGGGGATAGCGTCAACATTTAGAACCTTTGTCTCGCCAAGACGCATTACAGCCCCTGCGCCGTATCTCTTTTCAAGCTGTTTGAGTGCGCTTGCAAGAGCCTCTTTCTTATCATCCTTTGCAGTAACCTTTACTACTGTGGGTTTGGTTTTAAGTTCCTTTTTTGCCATATTATACCTCCGTTTTCCTTGCTGTGACTGTTCGGATTATACTTCCGCCGTCACGACTGAATTTTATATCTGTAAATCTGTTTTCTCTCATTATTTTTTCTATATCTTTTTCTTGTCCCATACCGAATTCATAGCAGAGATAGCCGCCTGTTTTAAGTGATTTTCTCCATATGGGAGTCATTGCACGGTAGAAGTCAAGACCGTCATTTCCGCCGAAAAGAGCAGTTTCGGGTTCTTTCTGCACTTCAACCTGCAATTCGTCCATATCCTGTGCCGTAAGATACGGAGGATTGCTTGCGATTATATCAAGCTCCGTAAGCATCTGTGCTGTTGCGGGAGATAATACATCGCCTTTTACTATTTTAATATCCGATTTGTTCAGCTTCACGTTCTGTTCAAGATAAATAAGCGCCTTTTCTGAAAGCTCCACAGCATAGACCTCCGCTGCGGGAATTTCACTTTTCAGAGCAAGAGCAATACATCCGCTTCCGCTGCACAAATCTGCTATTTTCGGGGATTTCATTCCCGTTTTTCCCACTATTTCAAGTATATCCTCAATAAGGGTTTCCGTATCGGGACGGGGTATCAGCACACCCTCTCCTACTTTTACGGGAAGCCCCCAGAACTCCCATTCACCAAGAATATACTGTAGCGGCATACCGTTTATGCGTTTCTCAATCATTTCAAGAATAGCCGCCTCTTTGTCAGCCTCTACGTTCATATATGGCAAAAGCAGTGGCATTTTATCATTCAGCACATCCTGAAAAATACACAGTGTATCAAAATCGCTGTCGGGTATATCAGCAGACTCCATAACAGACAGACAATGTCTGTACAAATCCTGCCTTACCATATATCCTCCGATTTATCTTCGGGAATACATGGTGTCATTGCCGCAATTGCTATTTCTATCATACTGTCATCAGGCTCACGGGTTGTAATTCTCTGCATTGCAAGTCCGGGAGCTGAAAGTATTCTTGTGAAAATGTTGTCGTTATTTCCTGCAAGACGTATGAACTCGTATGAAATACCAACCACAAGAGGAAGTGTTGCAAGGCTCAGAAGTGAACGCTGCCACCAGATGAGTCCCTTGGGAACAAAGCACATAACGAAAATGCCGACTAAAAGCACGATGAATATAAAGCTTGTGCCACAACGTTTGTGAAAACGCGACTGCTTGCGGACATTTTCAACAGTAAGGGGCAGCTCTGCTTCATGGCAGGCAATGGTTTTATGCTCTGCACCATGGTACATATACTGTCTTTTGATATCGTTCATAAGGCTTACCGCCCACATATAAAGGACAAACAGGGCAATTTTAACAATTCCCTCCAGCATTGAACGGATAATACCCGAATTTTCAATATCAGGAATAAGTCCCACAAGAAATTTCGGCATAAAGAAGAAAAGTCCCATAGCAATTGCGATACCGATAACAGTACCGATTATCATAACGATATCGAAAGCCTCGGAGGAGAGTTTTTCATCGTCACCCTCAATCGCTTTTCCTGCCTTTTTTGCAGCCTTTCTTTCAGCCTCAGCCTTTTCGTCCTCTGTCATCTGCTTTTCAGCCGATTTCATTGTGTATTTATAGCCCTTTGCAAGAGATGTCACAAAGTTGAAGCAACCTCTTATAAGGGGCGTTTTTCTGTACCATGGAGCTTTTTTGCCGTTGTTTTCGTCCCATACTTCAAGGTCAATTGTGCCGTCGGGAAGTCGGCATGCCATAGCACCCTTTTCGGGGCCAAGCATCATAATACCCTCAATAAGCGCCTGTCCGCCTATTTTCGATTTGAATTTTTCACCGCTTGGTGAAGTATTGTTTTTACTCATTTTTTTGCTCCTATTTTTAAGCTGTTAGCTATTAGCCTTTAGCCATTAGCTTTATACCATAATTTTTGTATGGGAGGATATTATCCGCCCGCAATTTTGGAACGAAATTCAGTTTTTTGCCAATCTCCACAACAGCTAAAGGCTATTGGCTATTGGCTATTGGCTGATGGCTCAGGATTTTGCCGGCAATGTAATTGTTACCTTAGTACCCTTACCCTCGCCAGCACTGTATATTTCCAGTTTACCACCGTGCATAGCGATAATTTCATCAGCAACTGCAAGACCGATACCAGAACCACGTCTTGTATGATTTGCCTTATAAAACTTCGTCTTTACCTTTGCAAGGTCGCTTTCTTTAATTCCGCAGCCCGTATCTTTTACGGAAACCCGCACTCTGCCGTCTTTTACATCAGCCTTAATTGTAACTGTATCGCCCGAATTGGAGTATTTCAACGCATTGTCTATGACATTGATAAACACCTGTCTTATACGGTTTTTATCGCCGTAGACAATAGGCAGCATTTCTGGCTCGTTGTAGATAATTTCAATCTGCTCTCGTCTTGCCTTGTCGGAATACATCAGTACAGCATCGCCCAGCTCCGCAAGAATATCCATATTGCTGTTCTGTAATGTGAAATGACCATTCTGCATACGTGAGAAGTCGAGCAGCTCCTCAACCATTTGCTGTAATCGCTCTGTTTCGTTAACGATAACGCCTACGCCCTTTTTCATTGTATCGGGATTTTCTCCGCCGTCAACCATAAGAGTTTCCGCCCAGCCTTTTATAGCTGTAAGAGGAGTTCTCAATTCGTGAGAAACAGATGAAATAAACTCGTTTTTCATAGCCTCCGCCGAAGATAATTCGTCAGCCATATGATTTATGGACGAGCATAATTCGCCGATTTCATCATCATTGTTACTCTGTATACGGACAGAGAAATCACCCATAGCAAATTTACGTGTAATTCCACTTATCTGACGTATCGGCTTTACAATAGAACCTGCAAAATAAAGTCCTGTTACGACAATAATAAGAATTATTGCAGAGCATACAGCCGTCACAAAGATAATATATCCTTTTATTGTATTGTCGATTTCCGTCAGAGATGTCACCATTCGTACAGAGCTGTATTCGCTGTTGAAAGAGGATAGTGGAACAGATACCGCAAGAACTTTTTCCCCTTCAGAGGAAAGTCTGCCGATATAACTGCCCTCACCCTGCTCCATAGCATCCTCATAGTCGGGCATTACATAATCCTCATCGGGAGAAAAGCCCGAGGAAGTAAGCACTACACGGCCCTTTGAATTAATCGCCATAAGCTCAATTTTATCCTTTTCGTTAAAGGTTTCAAGCATATTGCGGACTTCTGCGGAAAAATTGGCGGAGCTGTCCTGCGAGTGAATACTGAGCACGCTTGTTACTGCATTAATCTTTGATACAAGATACTGCTTGGCAGAGCTGTAATAATAACTCTGAATAGCATATATTACTACAAGCTCAATAACTATAAGTGCAAGAACAACAACTCCGAGGTTATTGACAATCCAACGCTTAGTAATACTTTTTCTTGCCATTACTGAACGTCATTCCACTTGTAACCGTAGCCCCAGATAGTTATTATATATTTAGGACTTGAAGGTTCTTCTTCGATTTTCATTCGGATACGTCTTATATTTACATCAACAATTTTGTCGTCGCCGTAATAGCTTTCGCCCCATATGTGATTGAGTATGCTTGCTCTGTCGAGGGCGGTATTCTTGTTGTTCATAAAGTATTCCAGTATCTGATATTCAACCTGTGTAAGCTCGATAGCCTCGCCGTTTTTGGTAACAGTACGGCTTTTAAGATTGAGCACAAAAGGACCACTTTCAATAAGACTCTGCTTTTCGTTCTTGATAAAACTCATGCACACACGGCGGTATATAGCATCCACTCTCGCTGTAAGCTCCGACGGTGAAAAAGGCTTTGTTATGTAGTCGTCTGCACCTATCATAAGTCCGCTTACCTTATCCATTTCCTGTGTTCTTGCCGTCAGCATAATAATACCGATAGTCGAGCTTTTTTCTCTTATCTTCTTGCATACTGTGAAACCATCAATACCGGGCATCATAATATCAAGAAGTACAATGTCAAAATTTCCGTGTTCCTGTTCAAAAGTCTTAAGTGCCGCTTCACCACAATTTACATCCACAACGTCGTAGCCTGCACGCTTGAGATTGATTACCACAAATTCTCTTATGGTATCTTCGTCCTCACAAATCAATATACGTTTCATAATTTTTCTCCCTTTAATTGGATTTAAAGCCTATTGCCGCTTCTGACTCAGTAATAGCAAGAGCATCATTTCCGTTGTATTTTGGAATATATGCAAGATATGCCAATTCACCCTTTGTACGGAGAAGCACATATCCCGAAGCCATTCTGTCCTCACGGGAAGCGGCATCTCCGGCACAGTAAATTCTCATAAGCTCTCTGCCGATCTCACCGTTTTCATAGGCACATATTACTATTTCATCGTTTATTGCGTCACGTTTTATTGTGACTTTATTATGCCACTTTGCAGGAAACAGGAATATATATCCGTCACCTACACTATAATAGGACTCGTATTTAAGGCGACTTTTACCATCTTTCCGCACAGTAAGCCAATCGGTAAGCCACATCAGTTCTCCCTCAGGAGCATTTTCATAGCCTGCCGAAACTCTCTGTACAGGTATTTCCAGCGTTCCGTCACCGTCAATATCATAAGAACGGCAACCCGACGGTCTCTGAGTTACCGCCGATTGTTCCGCCGTATCAAAAACCTTGTGCAATCCGTTTTTATCCATATACACAATATCCGTCTGTATATAGCCGTTTCCTGACACAGCGTCGATATACATCGCCGTTTCACCGCTTTCAAGCCGTCCGTAGTTCACAGCATCAAACTCTGTAAACCCTCCGCTTAATTCGGCACGATACGGATTCTGATGTACATTTGTGTACACCTCTGCCGCCGCAGTTTCATCATTTGCCGCACCTTTAAGCAGGAGAAACTCCTTTTCACCGTTGTCGTCCAGATCCTTTACATCTATAAATGAATAGGACTCTGAGAATATCCTTTCAAGCACTCCATCGCTGTAGCTGTATATGGCCACAGTTTTTTCAGAACGGTTAATAAGACTGCTTCCGATTATAAGATTGACATGGCTGTCATCGCCTAACTGTGATATCATTACCCTTTCAATTTCGGAGCATTCCGCAGGGCTGTCATATACCGAACGCCACTTGCCGTCATTGCCGCTATCAAGGATATTGATACGCAGTGTATTTTCAGGAGCCGCAAGACCTGTTTTTTCATAGAAAACAACTGCTTCGTTTCCCCCGTCACCGTCAATATCCTCGACTATAAAGGCTGAAAGATATTTGCCTGCCTTGGGATATTTAAGGCTGATAGACTCTCCTGCCGTAGCAGTAAGGGCGGAATATATCTGCTCCTGCTCAATACTTAATTTCGGTGGAGCAAGAAGATTGTCAATACTCGTTCCGAAGGTACACCCCGTCATAGTTGCCGTCACAGCCACAGCCAATGTGGCTTTCAGTGTTTTATCAAGCTTAATCATTGCATCTGTCAGCAAGCTTTACATATTCACGGCTCTTGGCAATAGCCTTGTATGCAGGACGGATTATACGATTGCCTGTCAGTACTTCTTCCATACGGTGTGCAGACCAGCCAGCCATTCTTGCAACAGCAAAGAGAGGGGTGAAAAGGTCATCGGGAATACCAAGCATACGGTAAACAAGTCCCGAATACATATCAACGTTTGCACACATTGTCTTATCGCTGCCCTTGACTTCCTTAAAAATTTCAGGTGTAAGATTTTCTATTGTCTGGAGGAGTCTGAATTCAGCCTCGATTTCTCTGCCCTTTGCAAGCTCAAAAGCTTTTTTCTTAAGAATAACTGCACGTGGATCGGAAATTGTATATACTGCGTGTCCCATACCGTAGATAAGACCTGATTTATCGTTGGTTTCCTTTCTTATGGTACGACGCATATAATCAGCAACTTCACCTTCGTCCTCCCAGTTCTTTATGTTAGCCTTGAAGTTGTCAAGCATATTGATAACCTGAATATTCGCACCGCCGTGACGTGGTCCCTTAAGTGAACAGATTGCACCCGAATATGCAGAATAGGGATCTGTACCCGATGATGTAAGCACACGGCAAGTAAATGTGGAGTTGTTTCCGCCGCCGTGTTCAGCCTGCAACATAAGCAGACGGTCAAGAAGCTGTGCTTCGTCCTCGGAATATTCTCTGTCAGGACGGAGAAGTGAAAGTATCGTCTGGGCTGTGTTTTCCTCATATCTGATAGGGTGCATAATCATACTCTGATTATCGAATACACGACGCTTTACCTGATATGCCGCTGTCATAATTACGGGCAGCTTTGCAATAAGGCTTACAGCCGTTTTCATTTCGTTTTCTATGGATTTTACTTCGCAGTCCTCATCATAGGAATACAGAGCAAGTACAGAACGTGAAAGCTTGTTCATAATGTTCTTTGAGGGCGCTTTAAGTATCATATCCTCAACAAATCCGCTGGGCAGATCTCTTGAAAGAGCAAGAACTGTATTGAAATCCTTTAATTCTTCCGCATCGGGAAGTCTGCCGAAAAGGAGAAGGTATACTGTTTCCTCAAAGCCGTAGCGGTTTTCTTCCTCTACATTGTTTACAAGGTCGTTTATATTGTATCCACGATAGATAAGCTGTCCCGGAATAGCCTCAAGTTCACCCTCGTTAAGCAGATAGCCGTGAACATTACAGATATTTGTAATACCTGCAACTACACCTGTACCGTCGCTTTTACGAAGTCCTCTTTTTACGTGATATTTCTGATAAAGGGCAGGATCAATAATGGTATTATCTGCCAGCTCCCTGCATAAATTTTTAATATTGGTTTTATTATCTGATAAATTCAATATAATCACTCCTTACAAAACTTTACATATCATATTATACATCATTTGAAATAATGTGTCAATTGCATTTCTGTGACAAATGTGAAATTTATGTGATACGAAAGTGAAAATAATTCTGAAAGGACTTGCTTATGAAAATTATTATCGCATCAGCCGCATTTCTTGCATTAGCCGCAGCAGTTCCCGCACTTCCCGCAATCATGGGAAATACTCCTGCCGCTGCAAAATCCGAAGAAACTGAAACAACAGAGCACATTTCCGCAGAAAGTAACGAAATCACGGAAAGTATAGAAGCACCGGCGATAACACAGGAGCCCTATCGTGTACTGAACTGCTCCACAGGAGAGATAACAGAAGTAAGCGTAAGAGATTACGTTATAGGAGCAGTTGCAGCAGAAATGCCTGCTTCCTTTGAGGAAGAAGCATTGAAAGCACAGGCAGTTGCGGCTCATACATATGCGGAAAGGCAGCGGAATTTACAGAGAAAAGCTCCCGACAGTACTCTCGGGAACGCAGATTTTTCCGATGATCCCAATAAATATCAGGGCTTCTTTACAAAAGAAAAAATCAGCCACTACTTCGGAAACAATTACGAAACATATTATAATAAAATAGCTGCCGCCGTTGATGAAGTACTGCCGTATATTATCACATATAATGACGAACCGATTATAGCCGCTTTTCATTCAATGTCTTCGGGAAAAACAGAAAGCGCGGAGAATATGTGGGGAGCGGAGGTAAACTATCTCGTACCTGTCAACAGCAAATCCGACAAAGAGGCTCCCAATTACATTGACGAGGCAGAAATAAGCAAGGATTTTGTGAAAGCAAGACTTGAAAAGGTGTTTGAGGGTATTCAGTTGGATGATAATCCCGAAAAATGGATTGAAACAGGTGAAAAATCCCCATCAGGAACGGTACTTGAGGTGACTGTCGGCGACAAAAAAGTGACCGGCAACGATATTCGTCAGGCATTCGGTCTGCGTTCAGCTGATTTTACTGTGGAGTACAAAGACGATAACTTCATCTTCACCACACGGGGATACGGCCACGGAGTCGGTATGTCGCAATACGGGGCAAATCATATGGCAAAAGAGGGCAAGGACTGGCGTGAAATTCTGGAGCATTATTACAGCGACTGTGAAATAATCTGCGATAAATAAAAAAGGAGCGATTTCCGCTCCTTTCGTAAACATTATATCAACGGCATTGAAATAATTGCCGCAAATACATCACCGTCAACGTCAACACTGAAACTGCCACCGCAAGCCTCTGTAAAGCTCTTGGCTATAGATAAGCCCAAACCGTTGCCCTCGGTGCTTCTTGCCTCATCCCCTCTTGTAAAACGTTCTGTTATTTCATCGGGGCTGAATGTCATTTCATAGCTTGCAATATTCTTTACAACAATACTGCAAACACTGTTTTCATTTTTAAGCGTCAGATATACTCTTGTGCCCTCCATAGAATATTTAAGTGCATTGTCAATTACGTTCTGAAGAACCCTGTACATCTTCTTTCCGTCAGCATTTATAGGCGCTGATTCCGCCTGTATATCGCTTTTCAACATTCTTCCCGACGCTTCGATTTTATCTGCTAAATCTCCCAATACCTGTCTTGTGAGGACAACTGCGTCAATTTCTTCTGTCTGTACATCTGTGCGGCTTGTTGCTTTTGCAAGGTCGAACAAATCGGCAACCATAGTCTTTAAACGCTGGGATTTTCCTTCGATAATCGTCACATAATCCCTCGCTGCAGGCGGCAGTTCCTCCGCTGATAAAAGGTCAATATAGCTTATAATTGATGTAAGGGGAGTTTTTAAATCGTGGGACACGTTTGTCACCAGCTCGATTTTCATCCGCTCGGATTTCAACTGTTTTTCAACAGTTCCCTGTATACCTGTTGAAATATTGTTGAGCTTTTCTGTAGGTGCGTATATCGGGGAGTCCATTGCTTCATTGCGTTTTGTATAATCTCCTGTATTTACTGCGGAAATATGCTCGTTAAGACGCTGTAATGCCTTTAAATCTGCAAGGCTGAAATAAATATATGCGGCAAGGATAATAAACCAGCATATAATTGTAAGTACCAGATTATCAACAGCTACTCCAACGAAAAATACTATAAGACCAAGTGCCAATGCTATTGCTGTTCTTAAAATAAAGCTTCTTGTAAATTTGTCATTCCGGAGCATATCACGGCTTACCATGTTTTCGAGAAATTCAACTCTTGCCTTCTTTGCATATTTCAAAAGCTTCTTTGCAAGTTCCCAGAGCTTTATGAGTATTCTGCCGGTTATTGATGTTTTAAGCATACTGCGGCATTTCAGACGGATAATAAGGCTGTTGAGGATAAGGAGAAGTATTCCGTATACTACGGCAGCCCCTGCTCCGTTTACTATACAGAAAGCTTCTTTTGAATATGAGAAATAATTCCATATAGAATCAGCCTCTGCACAGTAACATACTGAACCGAAAAATGCAAGCAAGCCCAATGCAATGTAAATTTCTGCGAATACCTTATCCCCCGCTGTAAGGACGAATTTCTTTTCCTTTTTGCTGTAACCGCCCGCTATCATGACGTATAAAGCCATTACAAGTGCAACTGCCGCAAGAGGAATAAGCTGTAAAAATCCTATTTTGATTTCAGCGTCGAATTCATCGGATTTCTTTATTGTCTGTTCAACTTCTGCTATGATATGACTTTTTGGTGATACTGTTATTACAATTTCATCATCGGGCATTTCAGTCTTTATAAATTCTTTTTCATCCATATCAGGAAGTGTGGGCTGTTCTCTTTCGCTTTCAACTTCCTGTTCACCATTTGAAACGAAAACATCATTTGTTTCTGTCTCATATGCTGAAAAATCAACGTAACCATACGGTATGGGAGTTGTGCCGTCAAGCTTATAGTATATCGTTGCTCCAAGTTCGTCAACGTAGCTGTCACATTCTTTTGTATCATAATCAAACACTGCGTATCCATTGCCGAGAACATAATAATATGTCATACCGTAATTTGTCGTAAACCAGTTGACTGTTTCAGGTCCGTAAAAACAGTGAAATGTAGGTCCGAAGTTTACATCACCGTCACGGAGCATAAATGCATACTCATTTGAAAGTTCCTCGTGGGTTTTGTCAGTGTTAGCATATTCTGTGCCGTTTACGCTTATGCGGTATTCAACTTCATCTGAAGTAACAAGCTGTAACTCGCCTTTTTCATCCATAAGGTCAAGATCCTGCATTACAGCAATTGTCTGCGCTCTTTCATATGCATTGCCTGCAAACTCACCGTTCTTATTAAGCTTGTTAAGATATACATTTGCTGCAATATAGAGATTGCGATATACTTCGTTTGCTGTATCATTATATGTATACAAACTGCTATCATTGAAATATTCATTGCTATAAAATTCATCTGATTTTATAAAAAGTGATGTTGCCTGTGCGGCACATAAAAATGCCATTGCACATCCTACTGTTCCTGCTATAATTCGTGTTATTCTGCTCTTTAACATATTTATCCTTCTTTCTACTCACGGCTGATTTTGTAGCCGATTCCCCAGACCACTTTCAGATACCGTGGCTCTGCGGGATTGATTTCAATTTTTTCACGTATGTGTCGGATATGCACCATAACTGTATTTTCCACAGAATAGGAATCCTCGTTCCACACTCTGCTGTAAATTTCCTCTGCGGAAAAAACTCTGCCCGCATTTTCCATAAGCAGCTCTGTTATCTTGTACTCCGTAGCCGTAAGCTTTACAGGCTCTCCGTCAATGTAAATCTGCTTTTCGTCACGGTCAAGGGATAATCCCCCGATACGAAGTACGGAGCTTTTCTTAACGCTATCTGCTGCACCTAAACTGAGATAACGGCGGAGATTTGACTGAACACGTGCCACAAGCTCCATTGGGTTATAAGGCTTTGTTATGTAGTCGTCAGCACCCATTGACAAACCGAGAATTTTGTCGCTGTCCTCGGATTTCGCTGACAGAACAATTATGGGAATATTCTTCATTGTGCGTATTTTCATCATTGCGGATAAGCCGTCCATTTTCGGCATCATTATATCAATGAGTATAAGCTGTATATCCTCACGCATAAGAGCGTCAACAGCTTCAAGTCCATTGTATGCCTTGCGGATTGAGTATCCCTCACGCTCCAACAGTGCTGAAATTGCGTTCACAATGTCGTGGTCGTCATCAACCACAAGTATTACTGAATTTTCAATGCTATTCATACTTTACCACCCGTTTCGTTTATTTTATATTTTTCACATATCTTCTATTTTACCTCTCTTTCCCTGTCTATGTCAATATTATAAACCCGATTTCTTATAAAAAACCCGCTGCAATTCTTATGATTTTCTTAATAAAATTCAGATAGACGAAAAAATAACCAATCAAACAGTTTAACAACACTGTATAATTGGTTATAATCACGAATTTGATTTTTTTCAAAAAATCCCCTTGACTTTTCTCAACTTTTAGTGTATAATAATTAAGTCGTAAGTCGAAGCGACGTTTAATCGTGGCGGCATAGCTCAGTTGGCTAGAGTACTCGGTTCATACCCGATTGGTCGTTGGTTCGAATCCTACTGCCGCTACCATATACGGCCCGTTGGTCAAGAGGTTAAGACATCGCCCTTTCACGGCGGAATCATGGGTTCAATTCCCGTACGGGTCACCACACCACATTCCCACAAATGCCTATATATTGGCGTTTGTGGGTTTTTACTTTTTACGGAAATTGCCGTTGTCCATTGTTTGTCCATTATTTTTGAATGTGCTATGTATCTCCCCGAAATTTTGATTTCGGGGAGTATTTTTTAAGCCTTTTTTTCATCATTTTTATCTTTGTCTTTATGGAAATCCAGTGCTTCGGATACAGCGTTACTTACCCTTGCCTGTGCCTGCTGGAACATGTGGCTGTAGATGTTTAAGGTTGTGCTTGTATGAGCATGACCTAATGCACCTGATACCGCAACCGCGTCTATTCCTGCGTTGATAAGAAGACTTGCATTCAAGTGTCTGAAGCTGTGAATATCACAGAATCTGAAATCGTGCTTTTCACAGAATTCATTAAACCAGAAATATGGCGTATTGTTATTCATAGGTTCTCCATTCCATTTAACGAACAGCCTGTCATGGTCAACCCATTTTGAGCCAAGTCGTATTCTTTCAGCGTCTTGCTCTTTCTTGTAGGCTTTAAGCATATCGATGATAAACTGTGGAAATTTTAACGAGCGCAGCGATTTCTTTGTTTTAGTTGTATCAGTGTAGATGCCTTTTTCCGCTGTGTAGTTTGATGTTCTTCTGACGCTTATTACTCCTGATTCCCATTCGATATCTTTCCACTCAAGACCGAGAAGCTCTCCTCTGCGAAATCCACTGTATATTGCAAGATTAAAGAAAACCTGATATTTTAAAGGTTCGCCCCTCAGCAATTCAAACAGCTTTTCAACTTCTTCAAGTGTATAATAATCCTTTTCAGCAGCCTTTGCTTTTGGCGGAATAACTCTCCTGCACGGATTATCAGTCAGCATATCCATACGGATTGCATAGTTGAACACATCGGAAATAAAGCTCAGGTGATGAACTACTGTCTTACTTGAAATAGGTTTACCTGTTTTGAAGCTTTTCCCGTTTATTGCAAGGTCTGTTATAAAATTCTGAATAATTCTTGCTGTTATTTTATCCATACGAAGATGCCCTATCGCAGGATACACACGCTTTGTAAGTTGTCTTAATCGTGTATACGTTGTACTTCTGAGTTGTATTTTAGCATACTGCTCAAACCATTCTTCCGCAAGAGTTTCAAATTTCACAGACGCAGTAACCTGTCCCTTTTTACATTCTTCCTCAAAGAGAATTGCCTGACGGTTAAGCTCTTTTTCAATCTGTTTAGGTGTCATCCCCTCATCAGGTTTCCATGTCTTGCTCTGGAATTGCTGAACACCTCGTATATCATATCCACAGGAAACTCTTATCTGATAAGTGTTTCCTCTTTTTCTTATATTAGCCATAGAGTATCGTCCTCCTTTTGATACTAAAGATTTATGGCTTGCGGACTGTACACCAATTATATCACATTATAACTAATATATCCAGTCCACAAGCCAACTTTTCCAATGTTTTTTAAGCCTTTGTACCGCGGAGATACTCCGTGAGAGTTTCCTTGTTGATAAGATATTTCTTACCCGCCATAATGCATGGAATCTGTTTATTCACACACATCTGACGGACACGGTATTCCGTTAAACCCTCAACCATAGCGGCGGCTTCCTTAATCGTAAGCATTGTAATTTTATTCTCCATACTGTTATCACGCTTCCTCTCATAATTTTATTTCTGTTTGTATTCGTTTTACACATTTTTAGATCACTCCGTTCTTAGATTTTTATATCAGTACTGCGTTTAGTGCAGTACTTTAATACCGTTATTAAGGTGCGTCCATTTTGGACACACCTTACTCTTATTAGTTGATATCCATATCAATTTCTTCTGCGTCTGCTTTCATTTCTTCAAGCTTTTCTGACAGAATTTCTATCACCGCAACAGCTGCACCGATTAATAATCCTGCATTCTGTGCGGCTCGCTGTGCTTCAATATATCGTTCCAGTTCTTCGGGATCAGTCGGAGCATTATCGATTATCGAAGCAATACTTGTAACGCTGTCCACAATATCAGCTGTGCCGATTGTATCGCTATAACCATTCCAATCAGCTTGCGATTGCATTTCATATTGCGTTCTTCTGATTCTTTCAGCTTGGAGCAGTATTCCTCGTTCAACTTCCCAGCCTGTAACGACAGCTTCTCCGATTGGCTGATTAAGCTCGTCAAAGAGTTCGTTGTCTGCTCTGCCGTGGTTTGCTGAATGTGTCTGCATTCTGCCTTCACCTGATTGAACATGACCTGTTGATTTTCCAGATAGGTTATCATTTCTTCCTCTGTCATAGTCCGACTTGCTTTCTCGCTGACTTGTTCTATCGCTTGGGTGAGTAACGTAAGCTGAGCTATCACCGCTCTCCAGTTGCTGTCGAGAACGAATGTCGCCTGTGGTGTGTTCATCGCTTCGTCCAGATTGGATTTCGAAGCTGATTTCATCTGCTCTAATTTTGAATTCATTACACATCATCTCCTTACTGTATCTTGCTTCGTGCAGTCTGTTATCACGGCATCGTTTACCATTGGGACAGGTGTAGGTGATATATTTACGAGACTCCTCCCACCTTACACCATATCCTCTCTGTCGCATTAAAAAGCAGAACTGCTTTTGTGTCTTAGCTTGTTTCATAACCACATCAATGGTATTGATGAGATCTATTTTCCAGCTATCTCCTTTCATAGCACTGCGGTATTCGCCTGTGGTTATTCCGTCAGTTCGCTGATTGACCACAGGCTTTTCCAATGTCTGAACACCATACTTCTGACAGATTTCATCGGATATATTTCTGATATCATTCAGAGTAAATTTATTTGAATGATACTTCTTACCTGTGTCAGCGTTTACAGAATTGAACACAATATGGGAATGAACATGCTCTGCATCAATGTGAGTTGCAACAACACATTCATACCCTTTAAATGCTTTCTCTGCAAACTCAACAGCAATTTTGTGAGCAAGCTCAGGCTGAATTGCATATCCGCTTGGGTGAGACTGTACGAAATGATAATACTTGATACCTCCTGTCTTTCCATACATCTCACGGGTGTTTTTGAATTCCTGATACACTGTCGGCAGAGAACAGTTAAGCGTTGTGATATATTTTCCACCCTCTGTCTTATCCTCTCGGCAGATATATTCAAGCGTTGCTTTACCTCCACCGCCGCCTTTGGTACTGATTGCAGTTACAGTTGCCATTACTTCACCGCCTTTAACAGTTCGCCTATCATAATAGTTGCATTGGTATGCTCATCAAGAAGCGGTTGAAAGTTTACAACTGTAAGCCTGTCCATATTTGCAAGGGTGGCTATCTGATTGAGATTTCTGCCGATTGCTTTCTGCTGCTTTACAATTTCATTGATACCCTCAGCCACAATAATTTTCTTATTGAGTGCACTTCGGATAACGAAATCATTAAGCTTAAGACCGTACTGCTCTGCCTTGTCATGAATACGCTGATATTCTTCTTCCGTACAGCGTATTGCTATTGTCCTGTTCCTTTTTCTCATTTTACCACACTCCTTTACTTTCGGTTCGTGATTACTTTCAGCGTGCCGACACCAAAACTCCTTGTCCATAATAACTTTATGGAGGCACAATTGGAGGCGGCGACACGCCGTAAGGGGTTCGGGTTCTCCCGTCCTGAAGGCGTAGGCGGAATGCCATGCGCTATGCTTGCCCTCTGAAGAGGACTCTCTTGAACCCCACATTTTCAGCAGAATCCATATCCTTTTTCATCTCCGCTTTTAATGTGCTCACACTCTGCAAATTCGGGGCTTGTTTCGCCCTCAATTGATCTTGCGGGATAATTACCCTATGCGAGAGACGAGGGCAAATTTCGGCTGAATTGTGCGTGACAGTAACTTCAATCCGTGACGGTAACTCTGCAATGAAATTTCTACTGACACACCTCGCAATCAACGCTGTATAGACCTTTGTGACGTTTTAATATACCTTTGCGTGACGGTAACTTTATCATCGTTTTTACCGTCATTACCGTCACGCGCTGATAATATATTCATTGGCAGAAAGAAAAAGGTCGGCACGTTCAACGAGTTCATTTCGTTACGCACCGACTTTTATTTTCATAAGTTTACTGTCACCCGATGACATTCTACTGTCACCCAAAACAGTTTTACCGTCACCCTTTTGAGAGTTGCCGGCACCTGATTCGTTACTGTCACCGCACTGAAACAACGCAGAATTGACATTCTCATAATTTTGGGTGCCGGTAGAGTCCAAGACCTCCACCCATAGAATTTTACCGTCACTACTGGCACCCATAATACTTGAAAAATCCTTTCCTCAATAATAACCCCCACACAGCCAACAGCAAGAATAAAAACGCACATCACCTCGACTGAATTATTTGTGTCGGCTGTGTTGGAGAAAATAAATACGCACCACAGAAAAATCTGCAGTGCGTAATGCTTACATATATTCTATGTCCGTATTTTAAGAAAAGGTATAAAATATGGCGACATATATTTTTCAATGTTTACGACATTTGTATTGACAAGAGAAAAATAAGTGGTATAATAAAATCATAAGATAAATTTTTGGAGGACAGCTATGCAAGGTTATATTCATGTTTACATCAAGGATAAGTATATCGAAGTAATGGGACAGGAGTTTCTGCTCGGTGAGTTGTCCATATCTCTTATGAATATATCACAAGAACAGATTAATAAAATCAGACCGCTGCACAGCAAAATTGAACA
>JAFYUM010000037.1 GCA_017558505.1 Ruminococcus sp.
ATATAGCT
Organism: Ruminococcus sp.; assembly: GCA_017558505.1. Taxonomy (GTDB): domain Bacteria; phylum Bacillota; class Clostridia; order Oscillospirales; family Ruminococcaceae; genus Ruminococcus. The sequence goes on from JAFYUM010000037.1 coordinate 9, forward strand.
TCACAGGAAGCGATGAAGTTAATTTTACTGTCGAAAAAGTTGAATATGAACATCCGGACGGTGTAGAGCCTTTTATGTTTACAACTGCTGTTGTTACCTATAAGGCAAAAGACGGCTATTACTTTGACGAGAAGCTTACAAAACTCAACGAATACCGCAATCAGGCAGAACATACTACAGGATTTAAAATTATTGACGATAAAACTATGGAAGTGTACCTGACGGCATTCACATGGGATATGGGCTACGATGTAAGAGTTTCAGATGAAATGCTGGCATTCAGGGAGAAGGTTTCCAATATGCACCTTTTACCTATAGCAACGGCGGAGCTCAACTTCCCTCTCTATGAGCATTGGAATATGAAGATACTGACCAATGATTATGAATTCAATGACCATTATGCGGCGTACTTCCTTGAAAAGAATATGCGTTCAATATATAAGTTCCCCACATCTGCAGAATATGCACATAAAGGAGACAAAACATTGATTGGTATGGATCCTGAAAAGGATACATATCCGAGAAGCTATACCTTCATTGACATCCAGATTGCAGATGATGACCTTTCGGATGATATTCCGGGCTTGGTTGGTGATTGGTGTCTTTTAACAGACGGAAGATACATTCCGCGCAGCTGCCTCAAAAATTTTGAATACGAAACAATGTTTAAGGGTGCACCTGCGGAATTTATTGATACACCGTTTGAATTTGCAGGCGGCAGCGGTACGCTCGAAGATCCTTTCTTGATTGAAAACGCAAATCAGTTAAATGCTGTTCGTAAAGGACCGAAACATCACTACAAGCTGATTGCGGATATTGACCTTTCGGGCTGGGGCAACTGGGTTCCTATCGGCGGCACACCGGCTTACGGTTTCCTTGGAAACGGCAAGGCATCGGATTATGCTTATTCATTCTTAGGTTCTTTTGACGGTAACGGACACGTTATATCCGGTATGCAGATTATCATCAACGAAGAAACACCGTTTATGACAGCAATGACCGGAAATTATAGAGCTTACGGATTATTTGCAAGTATGGCAACAAATCCTGTTGAGTATAAAATTAAAAATCTCGGTGTGGTGGATTTTACAATTGATGTAACTTATACCAATGTTGAAAAACAGCTTGACATATATGCTGCTGCAATTGTCGGCGGTATGAATAACGGTACAGATATTTATAACTGTTATTCAAAAGGCGGTAAAATCAATTTCAATATAACTGCAAAATCCGGATACTCACCGGCTGCCAATTTCCGCGTCGGCGGTATCTGTGCCGATGGCGGCGGTGTATTTGGCGGTTATGGAAATCCCAGACCCGGCGCTTCATGGATGCATATTGAAAAATGCTTCAATGATTCCGATATTAACATAACTCTCAATGGTATGGAGGGTTACGCTTATGCAGGCGGTATTATAGCCTCTATAGATACCACTCATATACACGAATGTTATAACAGTGGTAATATTACACTTCCTGTAAATGAGGGTGATTATGAAGGCTCATGGCATGAGTCCGTTGCGGCAGGTATTGCAGCATTTGCATCCATTCCGGAAATCCCGAACGTATACCACAAGCCGCCGGAAGCCGCTTCCTTTATCCAGAACTGCTATAACTCAGGAAACATTACTGCAAGAGGTGCAGCAGGTATCTTTATGCAGTCTTCTTCGGACATTCATGTTGAAAACTGCTATAATGTGGGTACAATAGCAGGTAATAAATTAGATGAAAGCACCGGCTATCCGACATCAAGTGCTACTGTATCACCAATGGCTGTTGTTACACAATACGGAACTGAATTCATAAGAAACTGTTATTCAAACGGAACATCCATTTCCGGTGCTGCATGGAAAAATTCATCTGCTCTCGGCAGAAAGGTGCTTGTAGCACATCCCGAAGACAATCCGCCGAGCACAGCGTATAACTTCAAACCTGCACCGGTAGGCAAATTCACTGATGTTCACGTGGGTGATTGGTATGCGACACCTGTAAGCTGGGCAGTTCGAGCAAAGATTACATCAGGCACATCAGCAACAACCTTCTCGCCTGACACAACCTGCACAAGAGCGCAGATACTCACATTTATGTGGCGTGCAGACGGCTCGCCGAAAATGAATGGTGAAAATCCGTTTACAGATGTAACAAAA
>JAFYUM010000038.1 GCA_017558505.1 Ruminococcus sp.
AGATTCTCTACCACGGCACGGGTGAAAAGTATGTGGAGTCCATTCGAAGTGAAGGATTAAAACCAAAATCCCGTCTGTATGTTCATCTGTCAAAGGATATGGAAACGGCTGTGAATGTAAGCAGCAGACACGGAAAGCCGCACATCTTCAAGGTGCGTACAGGAGAAATGTTCCGACAGGGCTGTAAGTTCTGGCTCTCAGAAAACGGCGTATGGCTTACAAAGGCTGTGCCAATTGAATATTTAGAAGAAGCGTGAGTCGATTGCAGGAGCAATCGGCTCTTTTCTTTTTGGGGGTGATTATATAAAGGAATTTTTGATAAAGCTTGCACTTGATATTCTCGGTGACAAGGAAACCAGAGAAAAGGTAGGGATTATTCTGTTAAGCGTTATCGTCGGTGTGTTTCTTCTGCTCTTTGCACCTGTGGCTGTGCTGATGACCATGGGTGAAATTGAACCGCCTGATATATTAGGGAACTTTGAGCAGTCGGCATGGATGCAGTCACTCGACAATGAGCAGCAGGAACGTATCACACAAATGGAATCCGCAGGTCAGCAGATTGCTTCTGCCATGGAGTCGGTGGGCGTTCGTGAGCAGACCATTAAGGCACAGCTTATCTATGTTTCCTGTTTCGATGATGTAGTAGTGGATGACTTCAATGCCTATGCGAATCTGTTCAGATACACTCCGGACGATGCAGCACTCATTAACAGCATCAATCAGAACTACGGGTTGGAAATTGTGTACGAGGACTTCATGAGAAGCTATGCTCTCATCAGTCACGTTATCATCAATCCGTATATGTTCACGGACGCACAGACGAAGAACTCAACTGACCTTGTGATATGGGCAAGGCAGGCATACGAAAACGGCTGGGGTTATGTGTACGGCACCTATGGAAATATTCTGACCGGGGAACTCCTGCAGGACAGAGCCTCCATGTTCGGAGAACATGTCACAGGCTTTGAAGATTTTATTCGTGAGAACTGGATGCGCAGGAGAACCGCTGACTGTGTTGGACTCATCAAGGGCTACGGCTGGTACAATCCCGACAGCGGTGAAATTGTGGTAGGCACAAACGGCATGGCTGATGTAACCGCAAACGGAATGTTTGATGCGGCAACGGTCAAAGGAACGATAGATACCATTCCCGAAACACCCGGACTTGCTGTGTGGCAGGACGGTCACATCGGGATTTATATCGGGAACGGTGAAGTCATCGAAGCGATGAGAACAGAACAAGGAGTTGTGAAAACGACGCTCACAAGTGGCTGGACGCACTGGCTTGAGATTTCGTATATCTCGTATCCACAAGAGGAAGAACCGACAACAGAACCCACTGAGGAAGGAGTGTGAGAACATGAAAAAGACAATCACAGTAACCGTCAATGAAGAAAAGCTCTCGGCGATTGAGATGTACCTCGGTCAGAAGGACACCACTCTTGCCGCAGAGCTTGATAAGTTTGTGGAGCAGACCTACACGAAGGTCGTTCCGCAGAACGTCAGAGATTTCATTGACATGATGGCTGACAAGAAGCCGGAAAGGAGATCTGGTCGAAGGACAAAAACATCGGAGCCTGCTCCGATGGCAGACAGCATCGAGGACTGAAGCCCCACAGTTCGCTCCAGAATCGCTTGTGTGGCGGTTATGGAGTCACAGTCGGGAAAGGATACCCCACAAGCCGTTAAGCGAAATTTGAGGGATTTGTGAGCAAGTCCGCAGAGGTCAGAATTTACCGACTTCTGCCCCGATTTTGGGTAGGTCTTTGGTTTGCTGGTTAAAGTTTTGGCGTCACAGCCGCCAAAACAATCACATCGGACGAGCAAAGCTCGCCGAATCTTCGAGGTTTTATAACAAGAATGATTATGGAGTCAAGAAAGGAGTTTTGCAAAAATCATGGAGTCAAAGAAAGCAAAAAAGGCTTCATCTGCCGAAAATACGAGGATTTCGGATGATGTCGCCGTGGATAAAATAAAATTTCCGCTGTATCTGTACCCCGATACCATGGATATCGTGAATGCGCTGTATGAGCATGACAACTGCGGCTCAAAAACTGAATTCATTGAAAAAGCTGTTCGTTTTTATTGCGGTTATCTTCTCAACAAGGAACACACTGCAACAGAATTCATTGCACCGCAGCTTGCAACGATTACCGAAGGTATCGTCAGAGGCAGTGAACAGAATCTTTCCCGTGCAATGTTCAAAATTGCTGTTGAGCTTGGTGCGCTGACGCATATGCTTGCAGCTGCGAATGATGTGGATGATGCAACGCTGTACAAGCTTCGACTGATGTGCAGTGATGAGGTCAAGCGCATTAATGGTATAATTAATTTTGAAAAGGCGGTTAGGTATCAGCGGTCAGAGTAAAAGAAAGCCGTATCGTGTGATACGGCTGGTACATATGAAATGCTTCTATTCTATGATTTGGTATTCCTCACATAATTGAACAAAATCAGATTTGTCACATAGATCAAAGAAATCATCCATAATTATGCTCGTGATTTTTGTCCAGTCTGCATTTAAGCATATGTTGTCTATTGTTCTTGCAATGTATAACGAATCAAGACTATCAAATATAAGTTCACCACTTCCGTTACTTACTCCACATCTTTGGAAACTGACCTTATTCTCATACTTTATTATCATGTACTCGTTATCATGATCGTCGAAACAAATTCTAAATTCGGCTTCGTGCTTTACTGCATCATATACCATCTTGAATTGTTCAAAACATAACTGAAACATAGAATCCGACATCAGTTTCTCCCCCACATGGATTTGATTTGCAATTACCTAATTATACCACATCCCCGAAGAAAAATCAATACCTTAAAAGGAAGTGATCCTATGCCTCAATCCCAAATTATCGTCGCAAGCCGTTATCTCAAAAGCGGCAGTGCAAGAAGTGTGACGAAACGCAAAAACTACACGAAGTATATCGCAACCCGTGAAACAGTTGAAAAGCGTGAGCAGAATCAGCATGATTCCAATGCTGCTACCACAGAAAAGCAAAAGGAAATGCTATCCGAATTGCTCAGTGACTTTCCCGAAGCAAAACACTATCTTGAATACGAGGACTACGCTGCACACCCTACAGTGCAGAATGCAAGCGAACTGATCACAACAATCATTGAACGTCACGCAGATGTCATTGGCAACCGTCAGAATTTTGTCGGTTACATGGCAAAGCGTCCCGGCGCAGAACAGCGTGGTGCGCATGGATTATTCAATGATAGTGATGAACCCATCGTGCTGAATCAGGTTGCGGACGAGGTTGCTCATCATAAGGGTAATGTATGGAGTCATGTTGTTTCACTTCGCCGTGAGGATGCAATACGTCTTGGCTATGATAACTCTGATCGCTGGCGTGAACTTATCAAGCGACAGATTCCTGTCATTGCAGAGCAGTCAAGAATTCCGATGAGCAATCTGAAATGGTATGCTGCGTTTCATGATACGACGCATCATCCGCACATTCATCTGATTGTTTATTCCACAAATCCAAAGCAAGGGTATCTCAGCCGAGAAGGTATTGACAAAATCCGTTCTGCATTTGCAAATGATATTTTCCATGATGATTTGCAGAGTATCTATCAGGAGCAGACATTGAGCCGTGATGAGCTGAAATCTATATCACAGGAACAGGTGCATCAGATGGTAATGCAGATTCAGAACAGCACCTTCAATAATCCACAGTTTGAGAAGTTGGTGAAGAAACTGCATGAACAGTTGCAGACAGTCAGCGGCAAGAAAGTATATGGTTATCTGCCGCAGGATGTAAAACGAACTGTTGATGACATCATTGCAGAGCTTGCAAAGGACAAGCAAATATCACAGCTTTATAAAAAGTGGTGTGAGCTGGAACGGCTGAAGTATAAGATCTATACGCAGAAAGAACCGGAGCTTCCTGCACTTGCTGACAACAAGGTGTTCAAGCCTGTGAAGAATATGATTATCAGTGCAGTACTTGATATGAATATGCCAGAACCAAGCCCGTACTCTGTTCCACAGAATGATGACAGCGACGATACTGCTTTCAGTGACATTGATAATGATGTATTCACTTGGAACGACGAAGATGCTGTTGAGGTTGAAATAGAAAGTTCCAATCTGCACATTCAATGGTCGAAGGATTACAAAAGAGCCTGCAAGCTGTATTACAAAAAGGATGCTACGGATGACGAAAAGAAGGAAGCTGTGGAATTGCATCACTCCGAAGCTGAGAAAGGAAACGTGCTTGCAATCCATGACCTTGGAAAAGTGTATGCTGATGACAAAGAAAAGTCTGATGCATATTACAAGCAGGCACTTGATGGTTTCCTTGAGCTTGAGCCGATGTCACAGAAACTGCAGCCGTATCTGCAATACCGCATCGGCAAGATGTACTGCTACGGTATGGGTACTGAACAGAATTACGCTGAATCATTCGGATGGTTTCTGAAATCCGCAATTGCAGGAAATAAGTTTGCGCAGTTCAGTCTTGCGAATCAGTATTACTATGGAAACGGATTTTATAAGGATAAGCAACAAGCTCTGCATTGGTATATGAAAGCGACAGAGCAGGGATTGCCCTATGCAGCGTATGCCGTTGCACAGATGTATGCAAACGGTGAAGCAGTCCTGCAAGATGAGAGTAAATCACAGCAATACTACGCACAAGCACTGGCAGGCTTCCTGAAACTTGAAGAAAGTGATCGTGCAGATGATAACCTGTTGTACAAGCTCGGCATAATGTATCGCTATGGACTTGGAACGGAAGAAGATATTCCGAAAGCCTTGGAATACTTCACACGTTCAGCCAAGCACGGAAATACCAATGCCCGACGCATGATTGCCATTGAGCAGCTATCAGGTGAACACATTCCTTTGGATGTGAATAAAGCTGTGGAAACGCTCACAGAGCTTGCAGAAAATGGAGATGCGGTATCTGCATATCGGCTCGGCAAACTGTATCTCTTTGGTGCAGATGGTATTGAACGTGACGTTGAACTTGCAGTGCAATGGCTCACAAAATCTGCAGAATATGGTAACGAGTATGCACAGCAGCTCCTCGACAACATGGAACAGAGAGAAAATACTGCATTCGCATCAACTATCTTCGGACTGTTTGCCAGCTTAAGTCATGCGATTGAGGATGACTATAACAAGAGTCACAAGAAGCTGCAATCCAAGGTTGACAGTAAGATTCAGCGTATGATCCGCAAGCATAAGCAGGAGCTTGGAATAAAGGAGGAATATGGTCAACAGACGGCAAGCTACTAACAACAAAATATACTTCAAAAGGCAGATTCAAATCAAAATGAATCTGCCTTTTATTTTTTCGCAAATTTAGGTCATTTGCGGTGATGTGTAATTCTATGTAATCATATTTAGTATACAATAAACAGACTGAAAAGTCAAGATGTAATTGTCGAAAATCACAATTATGAAAAGAAAATCGTCGGCTTAAACAATTTATAAAGCCCATTTTAGTTCGGTTTTTAATAAAATAAATCACATAGACCGTCGGAATGATGGTCTGCAGAAGGGAGATTTATCTATGGCACGAAGAGGAGAAAATATTTATAAGCGAAAGGACGGCCGCTGGGAAGGTCGTTATAAGGCAGGTTATGATGCGAATGGAAAGGCAAAATATCGCTCTGTTTACGCTAAAACTTATCAGAATGTTAAGGAAAGACTGATGTCATTGAAGTCGGTACCTGTAAAACATGAACACTCCGGTCGTTTGACAGTGAAAGAGCTTTTTGAGGAGTGGATGTCCGCAGTAAAGCTGAAAGTCAAGATATCAACCTATGCCAACTACAGAATGAAAGCGGATAAGCATATTCTGCCTGCTTTTGGCGGTATTCGCTATGAGAAACTGACCACAAAAATGCTTCATACCTTTATTGAGGATAAGCTGAAATCAGGTCTTTCAGCAAAATATGTGTCCGATATTGTTATTGTATTCAAGTCGATGGCAAAATACACAGCTATTACACACAATTTTCAGAATCCACTTGCAAATGTAGTCCTGCCGAAAGCAGAGAAAAAAGAACTGCATCTGTTAACTGAATCACAGCAACAGCAGCTTTGCCATACTCTTATGGACGAAAACAGTAAAACTTCGCTTTGCGTACTACTCAGTATGTATACAGGACTTCGTGTGGGCGAAGTCTGCGCTTTGAAATGGTCGGATATTGACTTTGAGAAAAGCATTCTGACCGTCAATCGTACCGTACAGCGTATAAAAAGCATGAGTTCTGATGTAGCTACAACAATTTCTATCGGTAAGCCTAAAAGCAGAAGTTCTATGCGTCAGATTCCTTTACCGACATTTCTTGTTGATATGCTGAATCATTTTGCTCTGAGAAATGACAGCTATGTTCTTTCCGGAAGTGAAAAAATTATTGAACCTCGTACTATGCAGTATCGATTCAAATCAATTTTGAAAAAAGCAAATCTGCCGTCAATTAATTATCATACTCTTAGGCATATGTTTGCAACTAATTGCGTCAAGGCAGGATTTGATGTAAAAACCCTATCAGAGCTTTTAGGGCATTATTCTGTCGAAACAACATTGAACCGCTATGTGCATTCTTCTATGGAGCGTAAGGCTGAGTGCATGAGTCTGCTGAAATTTGTGGTATGAAGTTAATTTGCCGTCAGAAGTATTGTCTTTGAAAATAGTAAATCCTACGAAAATACGTTGCTTTTTAAATGAATCGCAGGAATGACCTAAATTTGCGAAAGGTCACTATCCCTATTACTATTATATACAATTTTGATGGAATATGCTTGTGCAACAGAAATGTTACTAATAGAATCCGAGAAGAAGTGTATGTATGTAATTTGATATATGAGCCTTTTCTAGAGAAAGAGAGAAAATTTTGAAAATTAATATTTTAATTGACATAGACTTAAATGATTGTGAAAAAGCAGAAGCACAAAGTGATATACTTGAATTCTGCAAGAAATATATAAAATTTAAAAATTCGAGTGGTGTGGGTGAAATTGTTAAAGCAAACAATTACGATGAAATTCTAATCAAAGATTGTGGTTTTCCTACAGAACTTAATAGAGCTTTCTTTGCTAATGATATTTATTACCTTAGTGAGCTATCCTGTTTTAGCTATGCAGAGATGTATGATTATGTGTACGAGATTATACGTAATAGTCCCAAGAGCAGGCAATGCACAGATATGATATATCAGCTGATGAAAGAACATTCTATATCGTATAAGGGCATTAATCCTAACGAACTTATAAAAATTACAGATTGTGGTCTCTCTATTCGTGCGACCAATCCACTCGTTAAAGCCAATCTTGTATTTTTACAAGATATTACAGTTAACACACGTGAGCAAATCAAACAAATACGTAATTTTGGTGATGGCTGCTTAAAGGAATTAGACAGTAAACTTAAAGAATACGACCTATGGTATGCTGAAAAAGAGAGTATATTTTAGTAAAAACGGCGGAAATATCTGCCGTTTTTATCGTTTACACTGTTTTTTACCCTTTCGTTCAGTTTTTGTTGCTTTTTCTGTCGAATTATGGTATAATTATATTGTTTATATCACAACAACACTTTGGCAATATCAGCAAAAAATAAAAAACTTCAAAATATTTGTACGTTCATACAAAATTTTCAAAAACCTATTGAAAAATTGAATTTCAGATTGTTATATGTTATAGAGATAATATATTCATAAGGATGGTGACATATATGCGAATAGCAATGTGTGATGATGAAAAGAAGTTTTTAAATATGCTGAAAGAACTGATAGCGAAAAGTTATCCAGATACGACTAAGTTATGTATAAGCGAATTTGAAAGCGGAGAGCAATTTTTGTCGCAATTTAAAGCCAATCAATTTGATGTAATTATACTTGACATTGAAATGAAAAAATTAACCGGTTTAGATGTAGCAGAGAAAATTCGTGAAACAGACAAGTCTGTTATCATAGCTTTTTTGACGAGCCATCAAGAATTTGCACCAAATGGCTATGAAGTAAATGCTTTCAGGTATTTACTGAAAGGGCAACCTGAGCATATGTATATAAAGCAGCTTCGCTCAATATTTAATGAATATCACCAAACGCATATGAGATTTTCCGTTCAAATGTCCAACACAGTATTCAATGTGTCTGTAAGCGATATTTTGTATTTTGAAATCTTCAAAAGAACAATTGTATTACATACAAGAGCCAATAAGTATCAGTTTAACGGAAAGTTGTCGGAAATTGAAAAAGATGAGAGACTTATTAATTTTGTAAAGCCACACAAGAGTTATTATGTAAATCTATCGTACATTGACAATATTGAACCCACCACAATTATTATGAAAAATGGTGATAAAATACCGCTAAGCCGTAATTTCAAACAGTTCGTTACGGATAAGTTTGTTTCTTTCCTGACTGCGAGGTGCTGATATGTTTAACTTGTCTGTCTATGAAGTTATTGAAATTATTAATGCTATTCCTGAAATTTTGATAATCGTACTTTTTTACCATCGTATTTTCGACCGAAAATACAACCATTATTCGCCGTATATTATTAGTTATGGCATAGCATTTGCAGTGCTTTCCGTAACATCTTTACTTATAGTATCACCATATGTGCGAATTGGCATTACATTTGCAATCCTGCTGACATTTGCAATGCTTCTATATAATGGGTCGAATACGGTAAAGTTTTTTGCATCAGTCTACTATTTGCTGATCGTTTTTATATCCGAAACGTTGTTCGTTGGAATTCTGACAATTATGGGATACGGAAACCCTTCTGAATTATTAGAATCAAATATGGGAAGAATTCTTGGAATGATAGGAACAAAAATCTTTGATTTTTGGATTATTGTATATTCCTGCCGTATTTACAAGAATAAGGTCAAGAGCTTACCATTCAGATATTGGTTACTTATTATTCTAATGCCATTTTTAAGTGCTATTATTCTTAATCAGATATTTCCTACCAATCATAGTGGAAATAATGTGATGATAGGATATATCATTTCGGTCTGCGGAGTTCTTTATCTAAATTTCTCAGTATTCAATTACTTTGAAAGTTATGATAAACAAATCAGGCTTGCTACGCTTGAGCAAATTATGGAACGTGAAAGTGAGAATTATCGTGCAATTGCCGGTTCATATGCTGAAATTCGCAATATAAAGCACGATTTAAAGAATCAAGTAACTGTGCTGAATGATTTGTTAAAGGATAGCAAGTATGCTGAAGCAAAGCAACACATAAATCAGTTGTATAATGATGTAGAGAGAGTTACATCAGTCTGCTACACAGGAAATTCCGCTGTTGACTCTATAATAAATCTGAAAGGTGATTATGCCAGAAGTCGTAATATCTCATTTATGAATAAAATCAAGGTGAATTCCATTGATTTTGAGACAATAAGCATATGTAGAATTTTAGGAAACGCTCTTGATAACGCTATTGAAGCATGCGAACGAATGGATATTGATGAAAAATGTGTATGTATTACAATACATCAGCTTGATAATAAGCTGATAATTGAAATTGAAAACACCTCTCCCCCTGTTGATGTAAACAATCTCATTACCTCAAAGAAAAACAAAGAAGCTCATGGTATTGGTATGCAAAGCATACGACAGACAGTAGAGAGTATGAATGGTTATGTAAGCTGTAATTACGAAAATGGTTATTTCTCAATCAAAATTGTTCTCAACAAATAAGAAAAAGTCTGTTCACCGACTTGGGGTGAACAGACTTTTTTCTTTGTCAATGTATCTTGGAACATTAAAACTACACCTTATGTCAAATTTATTGAAAACCAAATAGAAAAAAGCTATCCTTAAAGTCGAGGTGATATTTTATGATTGCTAGACTTTCAAAAAGGATAGCTTCTTTTTTTGTCCGTAACGAGGTAATTAAAAGTGAAGATGAAGAAGTATATGAATACGGCTTACAACTTCTCCTATCAACAGTGTTTAACGGCGTAATTGCACTTACACTCGCAATTATCAGCGGAACAGTTTTGCAATGCGTATGCTATTTGGCAGTATTTGTTCTGTTGCGTAAATCAGCAGGTGGTTATCACGCAAAAACTCATTTCGGCTGCTGCTGCATTTTGGCTGTTGTTCTTAGCTTATTCATAATGTTCATCAAATTTGTTCCGAACGAAGCTTATGGTATTGTAGCTACCATTGCAGTTGCCTTTTCTGTTGTTATAATACTGATGTTTGCTCCTTTAGAACACGAGAATAAGCCTATAATCGACAGGGATAAAAATAGACTTAGAAAAATCAGCGTCATCTACGCAGTTTTGTTTACACTCCTTGTTTTTGTGCTTTTAATAGCAAAACTGAAGATGATAATGATATGTGTTGCTTTAGGAATGTTCACAGCAAGCGGTTCAGTGTTAGTAGCTGTAATCGAAAAAAAGATAACGTCAATACATCTTGGAACATAAAAACGACACGATATGCCAAAATCATTGAGTTTTCATTGAAAATCTGCAAGAATTGAGGTGACGGCTTTTGCGAAAGTCAAATGAGCCGAACAAAATGATTTTGATGACGATAGTTGCAGGATTGGTACTGCTCATAATGACATTGATTTCAAGAAGTGCCTGCGCAATCTTTTTCTGTCAACCAAGTGAGCCTATTGCTCTGCAAAGCGTTATCCGAGAAAGGGGGAAGAAAAATGAAAAAACTGAATAGTATCGTCCTGAAGTTCAGCTCCTCTTTGGCAGCTTTAGCATTACTTGTTGGCGTATCCTCTGCGGCTTCTGCCTGCT
>JAFYUM010000039.1 GCA_017558505.1 Ruminococcus sp.
GTCAACGGCGGACTGTTTGCGGATGAGAATATTGAAATTCCCCGATTTACCGAAGAAATCGTACAGCTTCTTCTGAGTAATGCAAGCGAGGATTTCGACTGGTCGGGTATCTCTCCCACCATTTTCGGTGCGGTGTTTGAATCCACCCTCAACCCCGAAACTCGTCGCTCCGGCGGTATGCACTACACCTCTATCGAGAACATCCACAAGGTCATTGATCCGCTGTTCCTCGACAGTCTGAAAGCAGAACTGGAGGACATCAAGGCTCTGAAAGTGGAGAAAACCCGTCAGCAGAAACTGCGTGATTTCCGCAAAAAGCTGTCCTCCCTCGTGTTCCTTGACCCTGCGGCAGGCAGCGGAAACTTCCTCACAGAAACGTATATCAGCTTACGCCGACTGGAAAATGACGCACTCTTTGAGGAAACCCACGGGCAGATGATGTTAGGGTTAGAGAACGTAATTCAGGTGAGTATCGGGCAGTTTTACGGCATTGAAATCAACGATTTTGCGGTAACTGTTGCGAAAACTGCACTGTGGATTGCGGAGAGCCAGATGATGCAGGAAACGGAATCGCTGATGCAGATTGACCTTGATTTTCTACCACTGAAAAGCTATGCCAATATTGTGGAGGGCAATGCTCTGCGTATTGATTGGGAGAGCGTTGTGCCGAAGGACAGGCTTTCTTATATTATGGGTAATCCGCCGTTTGTGGGAGCAAGACTTATGTCTGCCGAGCAAAAGGACGATGTATTCACCATTTTCGACGGTGTAAAGAACAACGGCAATCTTGACTATGTTTCTTGCTGGTATAAGAAAGCCGCTGATTTAATGACTGACACAGCAATTAGAACGGCTCTTGTTTCCACAAACAGCATTACACAGGGCGAACAGGTTGCAATTCTCTGGAAGAATCTGTTTGAAAATGGAGTACATATTGATTTTGCATATCGTACATTCCGTTGGGATAGTGAAGCAAGTATCAAAGCTCACGTTCATTGTGTGATTGTTGGCTTTAGCAAAGCACCAAACACAGCGAAAAAGCGATTGTTTGATAATGGTTCAGTTAAGACTGTTGAGAATATCAATGGGTATCTGGTTGAAGCGGAGGATGTTGTAATTGATAGCAGAACAAAGTCACTTTGTGATATTCCAAAGATAGGTATTGGAAATAAACCGATTGATGGTGGTTTTTATCTTTTTGAAGAAACTGAAATGGAAGAATTTATAAAGAAAGAGCCAAACTCAAAACCATATTTCAGAAAATGGCTTGGTTCAAAAGAATTTATCAACGGATATTATCGTTATTGTTTGTGGCTTGGTGATTGTTCACCCAAAGAATTGCGTTCTATGCCTGAATGTATGAAAAGAGTTGAGTCAGTAAGAAATTTCAGACTTGAAAGTACAAGTGCTGGAACAAGAAAAATTGCAGATAAGCCAACTCACTTTCACGTCGAAAATATGCCAGAAACAAATTATATTCTTATACCAAAGGTATCTTCCGAAAATCGCAGATACGTTCCTATGGGTTTTTTAACGCCTGATGTTTTATGCAGTGACCTTGTATTTATTGTTCCCGAAGCGACTCTTTACCATTTCGGCATACTCACATCCAATGTCCACATGGCATGGATGAGAGCTGTTGCAGGCAGACTTGAAATGCGTTACCGCTACTCGAAAGACATCGTCTATAACAACTTCCCGTGGTGCAACCCCACAGAGGAACAGAAAGCCAAAATTGAGAAAACCGCACAGATGATCCTCGATGCCCGTGCGATGTATCCCGACTGCTCCCTCGCAGACCTCTACGATGAAGCGGTGATGCCTCCCGAACTGCGTAAGGCCCATCAGCTCAATGACCGTGCTGTTATGGAGGCGTATGGCTTTTGGGGTAAGCTGAACTCAGAATCAGAGTGCGTGGCGGAGTTGATGGGGATGTATCGGGAGATGACGGAGGGATAAATATGAGGCAATTCTTTAATTCAGATATAAATGCAACAAGCCTTGATATATACATTACCATGGAATGTTCTTTAAATGAAATCAAAAAAAACTGCATTACAATAAACGTTCATGGTAAAGATGAAAAAGAAACCATAGTTGTCACACCAAGTTACAACAAAACTTATGGTTTTGAAGATTATTGTCATTATGGATGTGAGCAACGAAATCAATGTAATAAACCTAATTGGAAAAACTGTAATCTTAAATCCAAAATCCCAAGTAAACAAATTCATGTCACACGGCACAATAAATATTCACATGAAACTGTTAGGATAAACGGACAACCCGTTGATAATAGTCATCCAATGAAAGATTATTATGCATGGGAACGTGAAGACCTTCAAAATTTAAGTGATTATGAACTTATAGATTGCCTCTTAATATCGCCTGCCATAATTTGGAATGATATTGCTTCTGAATACAAAAAACAAAATAAAACAGAATTGATATTATCCGCTTATGAAAATGTGTTATATATTATATACATCTTTGTAAAACCTAAAAATTCAAATAATTTGTATAATGATTTAGATAAATATTCTATAGAACACTTTATTGCAGAAAGAAAAAATTATGATATTGTAATTGCAGTTCAAATGCTAAGAGGATTTACTCTAACAGCTGTATGCAGTTATAGAGGAGTTTACCTTTCTGAACATAAAAATAATGGTATAGGAAATTTTGAACCAATATATAAGTGAGATATTAACCTCGCCTCCCGAACTCCGCAAGGCGCATCAGCTCAATGACCGTGCTGTTATGGAAGCCTATGGTTTCTGGGGTAAGCTCAACTCCGAGTCAGAGTGCGTGGCGGAGTTGATGGGGATGTATCAAAAGATGACGGAGGAAGAATAAAAGGAGAGAATTATGCCACTTGAAATAGTCAGAAACGATATAACAAAAATGAATGTTGACGCCATTGTCAATGCCGCAAATGAGTCGCTTCTGGGCGGTGGAGGTGTTGACGGAGCAATTCACCGTGCCGCAGGGGCAGGACTGCTTGACGAGTGCAGAACTCTCGGCGGCTGTAAAACGGGCAAGGCGAAGATTACAGGCGGATATAGTCTTCCTGCGAAATATGTGATACATACAGTCGGTCCTGTTTATAGGGACGGAAATCACGGAGAAAAGGCATTGCTTGAATCCTGCTACCGTGAATCGCTGGCTCTTGCAAAGGAACATGGCTTTGAAACTGTGGCTTTTCCGCTTATATCTTCGGGGATTTATGGTTATCCCAAAGACCGTGCGTTGAAGGTTGCGGTTGACGTTATAAGCGATTTTCTCCTTGAAAATGATATGACCGTATATATTGTCATTTTCGACAAGGCGGCATACAGGATAAGCGAGAAGCTGTTTGCGGATATTGCCGAGTACATTGACGATAATTACGCAGACGAGCATACTGACCACCGCCGTGAGAGCATACGCATGAAGGCACCTTTTTGTGCCTCGGCAGATGCAGTTAAAGCTGATTTCTGTGAATACATGGAAATGCCTGTTGAGGCTGAGCTTGATGCGAAAATAAAGCAGATTGATGAAAGCTTTTCACAGATGCTTCTGCGGAAGATTGACGAAAAGGGCATGACGGATGCACAATGCTACAAAAAGGCAAACATCGACCGCAAGCTGTTCTCGAAAATCCGCAGCGATATTCATTATAAGCCCAGCAAGCCTACTGCAATCGCATTTGCAATTTCTCTGGAGCTTTCACTTGAAGAAACCGAAGATATGCTCCGTAAAGCGGGATTTGCACTCTCTCACAGTAATAAATTCGATATTATTATTGAATACTTTATAAGCCGTGGCAACTACAATATTTTTGAAATCAACGAGGCTCTGTTTGCCTTTGACCAGAGTTTACTTGGAGCGTGAAATTATGATTAAGTTTATCTGTTATCCGAAATGCACCACTTGTCAAAGAGCTAAGAAGTGGTTGGAGGATAATAAAATCGAATATGAATTAAGGGATATTAAACTTGATAATCCCACACTTGAAGAATTAACAGAGTGGTATAAGAAAAGCGGCTTACCGATAAAGAAGCTTTTTAATACAAGCGGTATGATTTATAAATCATTGGATCTTAAAAACAGACTCCTTGAAATGAGTGAGGATGAAATGTTAAAACTCCTCGCAACAGACGGCATGCTGGTTAAACGACCTTTGCTTATAGGTGATGACTTTGTTTTGGTCGGATTTAAAGAAGTTGAATGGTATAATGAATTTTAAGGAGGGATGTTAAATTTGGCGTATATTCTCTATGAGTCTGTTGCCAGAGCGGTCTGCAATGTAAGAGCAGACGCACCGATTAGTGCAGATTGGAGCGAGGATATCAATGCTGACTACCAGAAACGAGGCAAAAAGTAAGAAATGTAAATATATTTTTGGCTGTTACCGTTGAACTGTTCATCTGAAAAATCACCCCACCACCAAATGCAGATTATCAAGCTGCCCTGCCTGCTTCACACAGTAGTTGCTGAATCTGTTAAAACTTACAACACAGATTTCTGCTTCATAGAACGCACCGCAGTAGTTAGTAACACTATCCAGCAACACATCAAGCTCCTGTTTTGTGCAGTGCAAGTCAAGCGATCTAAGAAGTTTCACCGGAAAAGACGATGAGATATTATGTGATACCGTTGGCGAAATGAACAAGGGAGTTCTTACAAAATTAATGGTAGATTAATAAACAACAGGTGCGTAAAGAACCAATTCGTTACGCACCGATTTCATTTCCTTATTAACTCTGATTTTGTCAATAATACTTGACACATTTTGCTCGAACAGAATGAACAAATGAAATCTTAATGTTTTCGGATATCTTACTCACTTACTGACAGAGCTCCCGAAGCTTGGAACAGAACCGACAACGGAACAGCTTGATGAACTGTTGCCGTTGTCGAACGTTTTGCCTGATTATCGCCATAATTGAATATATCAAACGCCATGACCTTAATTAGTCATGGCGTTTTTGTCTAATCTGCTCTATGGAGTCCGTTGAAGTTGCCTGGACGCGGGATTATTTGGCGGGTACCAATCAATAATGAGTTTTAAAACTAAAAGCCATGCAGATAATTAAACTGCATGGCTTTTGTTTAATCAATCAGTTTGACGGAGAGATTCCTTGTGGAACACACACACATTAACTACCCCTTTACTAACAACCGTCTCATAAGTATAAAGTCAAATACATCAAGCTTATTGTCACTGCATAAATCGGCAGATTTCCAGTTTTTCAGTTCAGCATCAGGAACAGCCAGCAGCCATTTCCGTAGTGAAACTAAATCAGCAACATTAAAAATTCCGTCGCCATTCACATCACCCTCTGTAATCTGAGAAGTCCATTGGGAAGTTTCTTTCATTGACGGTGTCCATGAGGGATATGTTTCACCCTGTTTCAAAGGAATACAGACTACAGATATAGTCGTATCACTGATATTTGTCAGATGTACAGCAAGCTTTCTGTAACTGCTGTTGTCAGTCTGATTCTGGACGGCAAGGGAGGTTGGCAGAAGTTCTGCATTCATTACAGTAAATTTACCGCCTTCACTGATAAGTCCAACCCACATTTTTTCAGAACCAACAGTCAAAACGGCACTTCTGCCGTCATCAGCAACTACAATATCTCCCTTTGTGTGCGCAAACCAGTATACCTCACCAGGAGCATCAAGGGAAATTTCATCCTGAATGATAACACATTCCTTATCCTTTATCATTTTCAGACCACGGACAACGCTTTCTGCGCCGCTTGCTTCATACGCGGCTGTTAAATCCGCAACAGCAAAGGCTTCATTTCCGCCGCTGAAACTGCTTATAAGACATTCTGCACCCTCCTGCTGGTCAAGTTCCTGCGAAGGATTGATGACAAGTGTATTGTGGCCTTCAGCTCTTATTCGGTAGGCATATTTACGATTATCAAGCTCATAATTTTCATTTCCCAAATCCGTGAAAAATCTTTCACCGTTCGACTCGATATAGAACGACCCTAAATCGTAGTGCCCATGATATTTATAATTGTTTTCACCCACATGAAGCGCCGCTACAATTCCGCTTTCATCCCATGTATTTCTGAAGCTTGCATTTGACGCACCGACCTCGCCCCAGTCGGTAGGAATATCGCCGGCAGAATCGGGCGTTTTTTCTTCGTCAATCCACAAAAGGTCAAGATAATTGAAGCTGTCGTTTTCTATTTTTTTAAGACGAGTGGAAGCTATATCATAGGAATTATAGTATTCTGCAAGCCAGAGAAGAACTGCCCATCCTGTATCACGGCTGTCACCGTCATCACCGAAACTGAACGATTTCGGCGTATTGGAACTCATATAGCGGACAAAATCAACAGATTTACGAAGTCCCTCATAATCGGCAAGACCATAGTCTGTTCCTGCGGCACTCATCAATGCCGAAGATTGAAGACCGAGATAATATGTTGCATAATCCCAGTAGCCCAGACCTTCACTGTATGTTCCGTCCTTTGCACTGTAAGCACGGCGGACAAAAGAGTAGGACTCCTTATAAGCATAGGTGAGAACTTCGGAAGCAATATCTCTTGCGTCGTCCTCATCTCCGATTGCAAGTGCAGCCATACTCATACTTCCGTTGCAGACAAGCTTCCAGTTATCTCCGGGATAATCTTGATACCAGCGGTAAGTACGGGTTCTCGGCTTGTCCTCATAATCATCCATAACCTGATTGAGTCCTTTTTCAATAAGGTTTTTTCTGATAAATGCTCTCTGCTCATCATTCATCCAATTGTAAAGCCAGTCATAGCCTATGGCAAAACCGGTACTCATTTCAGCGGTATCAAGAAAATGACTTGGGTTCCAATCCTTGAAATTACACGCCGCTTCAAGCTCTGCATAGCATCTCTGTGCATATTTTTCATCTCCGAAAATATTGTATGCCATAGCAAGTGCGGCAATACGGCGCTGTATTCTTTTTGATGTTTCAAGAAGACGGATACCGTCGGGAATTTCGTATTCAGCTACAGGTCTTGTCATAACTCTGTCCGCTTCAGCACGAAGCTTTTCAAGAAGAATTGCAGTCACCGAACCGTCCCCTATATTTGCTTTCAGCCTTGCAATTTTTTCATCCGACATAATGATACGAGGATGAGCGTACATTCCGTTTTTCTCAATCATATCACTGAGAACCTGTTCGCCGTCAATAAATTCACCATAACTTTCCGTTTGTGAACTGTCTGAACCAGTATTTTCCGCAAAGGCATTGACTGGCATTATACTTATTACCATTATCAACATAAGAAAAATGCATATTAACTGTTTTTTCATAGCTTAACCTCCTGAATAAAATGAAATTAAACGCTGTTTATGTATATATTGTACCACACACTATAACATTTGTCAATCTTTTCTGTGATATAATCATGTATAATCTTCTCTGTGTTCTGCTATACCATATGTTCAGAGTATGTGCCAATGCAACTTACACATTAATAAATACAAGTTATAAAAAACTATTGACATTGCCTGAAATATGCTATATAATTAAGTAAATTGATGTTGATCAAAATATTGTAATACAGTTGATTTCTGTTACAATACCATTTCAGATGTATTCAACTCTATTGGTTCTCTACTGAATATTTTTTAAAGAAGTGTTCTGAATGAAAAAAATACCGTTTCCGATAAGCCGCGCCGTTTTCCACTGATCTGGAAAATACTTCTCACGATTATCGCCTTAATTCTCATTGTTGTTGTGGTGATAATGGTGTTTTCCTCAAAGAACATTAAAGCTATGAATAAATCCGTAGATGCTGCGCTTGATGCCATTTCTCAGGAATACACTCTTATCCCGGAAGATCCCAGCAATTACAAGGAAATAACGGTTTATAACATCTTCAATTTTGACGTTCAGCAATATTCTGTAGAAGATGTTGGAAATCTCTCTGTTATGAAAGTCAATATGGGCTTCATGCAAATGGCAACGCTCATTCTCACACCTATTGATAAAAATCTGCCCCTTGTTTCTGCCGATTATATGTATCAATTCGGTAAAAGAACCTCATATCTGGAGTTTTATGACTGTGTACCCGATTTGAATGACGAAGCCTATCAGTCATTATTGTCAGAGTTATCAGCAGTAAAAGAAAAATATAGCGAACTGGAAGATACAACACCTACACCTGCATGGTATGATTCACTTAAAACTGTTGGATTTTACAAAGTCGGCAAAGCAAAGGACGATCCCACACTTGATCAGATGCTTTGCGACGGTTTCAAAACAGTTCTGACTACATCAAAAGAACTTCCCACATTGTCGGAAGAAGAAAAAGACAACAAAAGAAAGCTTTGCAAGGAATATTCAGACGGTCTGATTTCCAACGGCGGCATTTCAACTGATGTCTTTAAAGAACAACTTGGCGAAGATACCACAAGAGATTTCTTTGACAAAGTCCTGTTTGGTACAGAAAATTACGGAAAATAACAATACGATGAAAGCACCATTGATAATTAAACTGATCGGTTCAAATTCAATGGTGTTTTTAACATTAATATAAAATATAATATGTACGGATAAAATATAAATATATTCCGCCTGCAACCTTTTCTCTTTCTCAATTGTGTATATTATTAGGGGACTTGTTTTGGCGACACCGCATACCTCATACCTGACCTATTTATGCAGTGTTGCCTTAGGGGACATCTCTAAACCCATTTTTCTAAAAAGCAGCTATGCACAACATCTACTGTTTCAGCCTCCATTTGAGTGCGGCATCACTCCTTCGGAAGGTTTCTGTACATCTGCCGTACATATCTGCTTTCCTTTATTCAAACGTTTTTTTAGAGATGTCCTTATATTTTTTCTG
Source organism: Ruminococcus sp. (assembly GCA_017558505.1). GTDB lineage: Bacteria > Bacillota > Clostridia > Oscillospirales > Ruminococcaceae > Ruminococcus. Next base: position 8,829 of record JAFYUM010000039.1, read on the forward strand.
ATTCTATCGAATTTCTGTTTTTCACATGATATAATATAGATAATAGATAATATATAGCTAAATGGAGGTGATTATCATAGATTACACAATAAGCATAACAAACAAATGCAATCTGAAATGCAGTTATTGCTACGAAAGACATCTTAATACCGAATATGGAAATATTACCGCTGATACAATGACTAAAATTGCAGACTTCATAAACAGTCAGAAAAATGCAGACACCGTTTATCTTTTTGGCGGAGAACCACTGCTATATAAAGACATTGTAAAATTCTACTGCGAAACTCTTAAAGCGGAACAATTGGTTATAACGACCAATGGAACACTTCTTGAGGAAGAATTTATAAAATGGTGTATTGACAGAAAAGTAATAATTAATATGTCCCACGACGGCATAAAATGCACTGAACGCGGCGTTGATACTACATTACTTGACGCTAATCTGAAGCTTCTGCTGAAATATCAGCCCGAAACGCTTGTACAGCTTGTTTATACAAAAGAAACACTTCCTGAACTGTACAACAATGTTATGTACCTGAAAAACCTCGGTGTTAAAAAAGTTTCTGCGGCAATGGACGCTTTCCTTGTGCCTGAAAATCCCGATGATTTTGGCGATATATTAAGAGCGCAGTGGCGTAAACTCGCTGAAATTGAAGATTTATACCTGTATGAGCTTGCTGTAAAAATAAAGAATATCAAAGAAAATAAAAAAGGAATATGCCAAATCTGCAATAAAAAGGTATTTATAAACTGGGACGGTAATTTCTATCCCTGTGTTCAGTTTCAGAATATTCCCGAATACCGCTGCGGAAATATTCACGTGGGCATTGAGTCTGAAAAAGCAAGAAAAGCACACCCCGATTATTCAATGATTTCGGAGAGATGCAACGACTGTGAAATAGTCAACTATTGCAACAATTCCTGTGCCTGCCGGAAAATGGCTACAACAGGCACTGTAAGAGATATTTCAGAAGCCGCTTGTATGGAAGAACAAGTGCTGATACTGACAGCACTTGAAATAATATCAAAAGAGAATACATAAAACGGAGGGAGAAGTTATGAGAAAATTCACAAAAGAAATAACTGCACTTTTAGCAGCTGCCACTGTAAGTTCATCCGCCGGTGCAATTACTGGTTCAGCTTCGGAAGAAATTGTACGTACAGCCGGAGTTCCCATACAGTCAGACGATTACGTCTACGAAGCTGAAGCAAGAGATACAGGTACCGCTGTTACAACTACTACAGTTCCGGAAATTTTATCTGTTGCAGGCACTTACACCACAGCAAAATCAAAATCAACTACAACTTCAACTACTACAACTACAAAATCTGTCGGCACGTACACAACACAGACTACTACAGCTACTATTCCGCCTCTTGCAGGTACTTTCACCACAGCAAAGTCAAAATCAACTACAACCTCAACTACTACAACTACAAAATCTGTCGGCACATACACAACACAGACTACTACAACTACTATTCCGCCTGTAATGGGTGGTTTCCCACAGCCTGACCCCACCGGAGATATAAATCTTGATGGAAAATTCGGTATTGCGGATATAGTTACAGTTCAGAGTTGGATACTTGGCAAAAAGGATGTTGAAATCAGATACTGGGAAAATGCAGATTTATACCCCGACGGCAGACTTGATGTATTTGATATCTGCCTGCTGAAAGAAAAGCTGATAAAAGATAACTCTATTAATTCTAATTATGCATCCCTTGAATATAAGATAACCGAAAACGTAGAAAATGCAGATTTTTCAAAGAACAAGAGCGTCAGCGGCTGGATGGGTGCAAAAGAATACTACGGCAAGGGATATTCACCTGTCATAGATAGCGAGGGAAATGAAACAAAACCAAAAAATTATGTTACATATCTTGTTTCAGCTTATCCCGACTATGCTGACGGCGGACAGTACATAACAAAAATTGAAATAACTGACCCTGTGGTTATGGTGAATGGTATTACTGTTAATTCCTCGTTTGAGGAGTTTGAAGCAGTATTCAAGGCAATGGGATACGAAACATCTATAACTGAACATAGCAACCATGTGCAGTATAATGCAAAAAACAAAAGCGGAATATCCTATATAATATACGTATCAAATGACATTAGAAAATTGACAATACAGGCAGATGTTACAAACCGTGAGGGAATACAATTCTGACAAAAGGACAATTATTAAAATTAAGCAACACCGCACAGAGCTTGTACAGTGTTGCCTTAAAACCGCTTGGATTTCCAGGCGGTTTTTTATGCATAAAAATAACGGCAGCCGAAAGACTGCCGTCACAATAATCAAAGCACCTTTGATAAAAATTCTTTAAGTCTGGGATTCTGCGGATTATTGAAGAATTCATCAGGTGAACCCTGCTCAACAATTCTGCCATCCTCCATAAACATTACTCGTGACGCAACCTCACGGGCAAATCCCATTTCGTGAGTTACCACAACCATGGTCATACCGTCATCTGCAAGCTCTTTCATCAGATTGAGAACTTCCCCTACCATTTCAGGATCGAGGGCAGATGTAGGCTCGTCAAAAAGCATAACATCAGGATTCATTGCAAGTGAACGTGCAATTGCAATTCGCTGCTTCTGACCGCCCGAAAGCTGTGCAGGATACTGTTCCGCCTTATCTGCAAGACCAACCTTTTTAAGAAGCTCCATAGCACGATTATCTGCGTCAGCCTGCGACATAATTCCAAGTTTTACAGGAGCAAGGGTAATATTCTTCTTAATTGTAAGGTGCGGAAACAGGTTGAAATGCTGGAAAACCATTCCAAGTTTTCTTCGGAGAAGATTTACTTCTTTGATACTTGCTTTTGTTATATCAACATCTTCAAAATAAATTTCTCCCGATGTCGGTATTTCCATAAGGTTCAAACAACGGAGAAATGTACTTTTTCCAGAACCCGAAGGTCCTATTATAACAACTTTTTCACCCTTGTGAATTTCCTCGGTAATATCTTTCAGAATATGAAGCTCTCCGAAAGACTTGTTGAGATTGTTAACGCTTATCATTTTTTGCAAGTCTCCTTTCAAGCTTTGTAACGAGAGATGTAAGGAACATTACCATTACAAGATAAATAACTGCAACGGCAATAAGAGGGAGAAAAGGATCATATGTCTGGCTTCTGATAACATCTCCGCCCTTTGTAAGGTCTGCAATGGCAATATAGCCTGCGACAGATGTTTCCTTAAGGAGAACGATGAACTCATTTGCAAGGGCAGGGAGGACGTTTTTAAATGCCTGCGGAAGAATAATGCTTGTCATAGTCTGTCGATAGCTTAAACCAAGGCTTGAACCAGCTTCAAACTGACCGTTATCAATTGACATAATGCCTGAACGGACGATTTCAGCAACATATGCTCCCGAATTAAGACCGAAAGCAAGTACTGCAACAAATATCTTATTTATATTGACAGAGCCGAAAATTACAAAGTATATAATCAGAAGCTGAACAACAACAGGTGTACCGCGTATAACTGTCAGATATATCTTTGCAAAAAAGTTGAGTATTTTCATCTTACCCGTTTTATCATGGGTAGCTCTGATAATAGCAACGATAAAGCCAAGAATAATACCTATGAGAATAGCAAATATAGTTATAAGCAGAGTATTTTTCAGACCATCGGTAAGATATTTCCACCTGTCATCGGCAATAAAATTCTGATAAAAAGAATCTTTTAAGCTGTTATTAAGTCCCATCTGGTATACTCCTTATCAGTCAGCTCTTGTGATGATAACCTGAGTTGAAGTTGTATAAGCATCAGTAAAATCAACGTTTTTCAATCTGTCCTCAGTTACAGACATACCTGCAACACCTACGTCAGCCTTTCCGCTGTTAACGGATGCGATAATGGAGTCGAAAGCGATATTCTCAATTTCAAGCTCATAGCCAAGCTTGTCACATACAGCCTTCATCATATCAACGTCAAATCCTACAACTTCATTATTTTCAAGAAGCTCATAGGGAGGAAATTCGGCATTTGTTGACATAACAAGCTTGCCGTTGGGATATTCTGTGCCCTCGGGAGATGTATAAGGATACTTGCCATATTCCTCACCAATCCAGTTCTTTTCGATGTTAGCAAGTGTACCGTCTGATTTGAGTTCTGCAAGAGCACCGTTGATAGCCTCTGTAAGCTCTGTATTGCCCTTTTTTACAGCAATAGCATATTCTTCAACAGCAAATTCCTCATTGAGAATCTGCAAACCCTCGTTCTTTTCAACAAAAACCTTTGCAGGCTCATTGTCAATGATTACAGCGTCTATTTTACCCTGCTTGAGAGCCTGAACAGCGTCTGCACCCTTGTTGTAACGCTCAATTACCGCACCTTCAACATCGCCTGCAAGGGCATCGCCTGTTGTACCAAGCTGAACACCGATTGTCTTGTTTTTCAGGTCATCAGCAGTATGTACGGTGTTTTCCTTTGTACCGCTGCATCCTGCAAAAAGTGTGAGGCAGAGCATAGCTGCCGAAACTGTGGATATAATCTTTTTCATAGTAAAAACCTACCTTATTAAAATAATACATCTATTATATCACATTTCCCGAAGTAAAGTCAAGGCTTTTTATATCCGGACGATGGATTATTCAGAATTAAGAGTTTAGAATTAAGAATTATATGAACAATAGAATTTTTTTGCCGTTTGTGTGATATCTGTATCCGTAACTCTCCTGCAATTATGTGAATAATATAATATTGTTCCGCTGTATATTCTGCGGCTTTTGAACAATAATAGCAACAGGGAGATGCAATCTCCCGAAAAAACAGGCAAACCGCCTGCGAACAGGAGCTGAATATATATGTCTGTAAAAAGAGGAGAAATTTATTACGCTGATTTAAGTCCGGTAGTAGGCTCGGAACAGGGAGGAGTAAGACCTGTACTTATCGTTCAGAATGATGTTGGCAACAGGCACAGCCCCACTGTTATAGCTGCCGCTATTACAAGCCGACAGGACAAAAACCGCCTGCCTACACATATTGAAGTACAGGCAGATAAATGCGGCCTTGCCCGTGACAGTGTAGTTTTACTGGAGCAGATACGCACCATTGACAAAAAACGGCTTGGGGACAAAATGGGGGAGCTTGACCTCAATTCCATGAACAAGGTCAATACGGCACTTTCAATCAGCTTCGGGCTTGAAATATAAGCAGAAATGGCGGTCATAATATCTGACCGCCATTGTAATTATTCAAGTCTTGTAATTGTAAGGAATGACATAAGAAAATATATTATACAAAATATTATAAAAAGCGGATTGGTAAACGTCCATTTGTAATATTTTTTCGGTGTCTGATAATTTTCCTTTACATTAGCCGCCACAGCCCTGCGATTTATAATCAGCACAATAACAGCTATTATTGTAAACGCCGCAAGTACCGTGTATTCAACGATACCTCCTATATTTTCAGGTAATCTGTCAATAAGACGTGTAAATACGTCGCCCATAATGAAATTATTGACAAAATGAATAAGTATTGACCATACTATACCATATTCCATGGCTGTATAGCCCAAAACCATTCCTACTACAAATGCAAAGGGCGACTGTACAAAATTTCCATGCATTACCCCGAATAAAATAGATGATACAAGTATTGCATAACCCTTGCCGACACCTGTTTTTTCAAGAGATTTCATCATATATCCACGGAAAACTATCTCCTCTATGACAGGAGCAACAAAACCTGCGTAAATCATCATTGTTATGGATTCACTTCCGGCAGAAGCCGCCTCAACAGCTTCCTGTGCTGTAAATCCTATACGGTTGAGCAGGAATTCAAGTCCCATGTCAAATAATGTAAATACAAGCTGACCTCCGTAGAATATGCTGAATATCATAAAAAGCGATTTAACATTCATGCTTTTCCGCTTAATGAATATTTCCTTGAACTTAACGGTCTTACGTAAAAATAATCCAAGGAAAAAACAGGCGATAATTACAGCTATTGAAGATCCCATATCTGTCTTTTCAAACTGTGAAACAGCCTCATCCAAAAAGTCAGGTGAATTATTTATTACCATAATAACGCCAAGTACAATACCAATAACTACGCCAATGGCTATTACAATTCCTAACATAATGCCGTCATAAAGCAGGTTAGCGCCAAAAATCCTATACATCCACTTTTTAAACCGCTTTTCCTCAATAACTTCCGGTGGAAGCGGCGGCGGATATGCCTGATTGTTCGGTTGATTTGCTGTGTTTTGCTGATTTTGTAAATTTTCCATGATAATCCCCCCTTTATCATACTGAAATTATACCACACAAAACATTTTTTGTCAAGTTTTTGAATTATTCTTCAGAAATCCCCATAATCCAATTTGACAATTACATCTTTATGTGATATAATTTATGTAATTTATAACGGAAAATGGTGAGGATATGATAAAAAAAATCCTGAAAGGAACTTCCTGTGCAGCTTGTAGAATGTGCTGTATTTTTGACCGCTATGATGTGTGGGAAACACCCCTTTTTGAAAAACATACCATGGAAAAAGTAAAATCAGCCGCTCCACATGCAGAGTTTGCGAAAAAAGGCAGCGGATATGTTCTCAACGTGAAGAAGATGACCGGCGATGAGCTTTTTTCATGCCCTGCTTTAGCCGAAAATGGCTGTATTCTCGGAGATGAAAAGCCTTTCGATTGCCGTATATGGCCATTTCGTGTTATGGAATACGACGAATGCCGTGTAATTGCCGTTTCTTCTCTTTGTGATGAAGTTCACGGACAGTCCCATGACTCCCTTCGTGTCTTTCTCAAAGAGGGACTTGCGGCTGAAATTTTCGCCTATGCAGATAAATTTCCTGAAGCCGTTCATCAGTTTTACGATAATTATTCCGTGCTTTTATTTGAAAATGAGGTAAACTAATAGTACTGACAATATATTTTATGAAAGGAGCGTGAGCCGATGAAAGTCGGAGTTTCTACAGCCTGCCTGTTTCCGAAGCCTATAGAAGAAAGTCTGTATGAGCTTGCAGTCAATGGCGTAAATTGTACGGAATTGTTCATAAACACCCATTCAGAGCTGAAAAAAAGCTTTGCACACAGTATGGCAAAGCTTTTGCAGAGATTTGATATAACGTGCCCCTCGGTTCACCCTTTCACATGCGAAATTGAACCGCTTATGTTCTTTTCCGAATACGAAAGACGCATGAACGATATTCTTGAATATTACAAGTTATATTTTCAATTCATGAATATTGTCGGTGCAGAAATATTCGTCTTTCACGGCGGAAAAGCAGACAAGGGAAAAGAATTCTACTGTGAACGCTATTCAAGACTCTACCGCCTTGGAAAAGAATTCGGTGTTATTGTTGCCGTTGAAAACGTCACACGCTGTCAGAGCCGTTCATCAGCATTTATCCGTGATATATCGACAATTTTAGGCAATGAGTTCGCTTTTGTTCTCGATACAAAGCAAGCTATCAGAGCAGGCGAAACTCCATTTGCATTTCTTGACGCAGCAGGCAAAAATGTCGTACACGTTCACATAAGCGATTCGGGAGAAATGGGCGACTGCCTGCCAATCGGCAGAGGAAATTTCCGTTTCAAGCCGTTTTTTGAAAAACTCAATAACCTCAACCCGAATGCAAGCGTTATTCTTGAACTTTACCGAAGCGGTTTCAGTACAATTTCAGAACTGATTTCCAGCTATAACATATTAACCAAAATGACTGAACCTTATACTAATCTCTGATAAAGGAGTGTTTTTCCTTGATTTGTCCATTTTGCCGTTTCCCTGATTCAAAAGTTATAGATTCACGACCGAAAGCTGACCGCATAAAACGCCGCCGTGAGTGTATAAAATGCGGGGCACGATTTACTACTTATGAAATAATAGAAAACCCAATGCTAATGGTTGAAAAACGCAGCGGAAGCTATGAACCTTTCAGCCGAAATAAGCTTATACAGGGTATTTTCAGCGCTATAAAAAAGCGTCCTGTCAGCATTGACGATGTGGAAAAAATCGCCGACAGTATTGAAAACCACTACGCAAATGAGCTGAAAAATATTGCTCCCTCAAAGGAAATAGGCGAACTTGTGCTTACAAAACTGAAGGACATCGACCCTATCTCATATATCAGATTTGCTTCCGTATACGAAGATTTCACCGATGTTACGAGTTTTGTTGCAGTTATCAGCAAATTTGAAAATGATGAACATTCGGAAGGTTCTGCTTCTGAAAATATATAATCACTTATGGAGGTTATCCAAAATGGAAAATTTATTTACTCAATTCAACGACATCGAGGCACAGAAGGAATTCTCCTCACAAGACCTTAACAAGGACGGAAAGTTCATATTTTCAACAATTGGCTACATTATTCCAATTCTTTTCTTCCTGCCAATCGTCCTTAAAAAGGACTCATCTTTCGCCAAATTTCACGCTAATCAGCAACTTATCTGGCTGGTTTTCAACATCATTTTAGGCGTAATTTCCAGATTATTGGCATTTATTCCATTAATCGGCGGATTTATCACCTCAATTCTGGGATTGGTAGTTTTAGTCGTTTCAATTCTCCTCTTTATTGCTGCTTTAAAGGGCTATGCTGTAAGAATTCCTTTCATCGGCAATATAATCTCAATTTTCTGATTTAACTTACAGCAATGTGGGAAGTTTTTCCATCTTCGCTGTATACAAGTGAAGCAATAGCTGTGTCGTCACAGACAAGAAGCTCCGCAAGCATTGTATTGTTGTCGGGGGAATAATTATGCACCTCGTAAACATACAATTTTCCCGATTTTCCTGCATATTCACGCAAAGGCATTCCCTGCTTATCCTGCAATGAGGCATAGCTTTCGTATTCGCCTGTAAACTCCGATGGGATTATTATGTCTTTTGCCGATATTTCTTCAACCTCCCACCCATGAGATGAAAAATAGCTTATGCGGTTTTCTTCAGTTGAAGCGTCAATCAGCGGATTTTCGGGAATTTTCGGCTCTCCCTTATAATCGGGATCAAAGAGGATAAATCCTCCGAGAACAATTGTGGCAACAAGAACAAAACCTGATAATTTTTTTGACATATTCAACCTCCAAGTTGTTTTGTTAATAATATGTCCTGTGTGAGGAAAAATATACCGAAAGGAGCAAAAATGGCACAAATTCGCCTTGATAAATATATTTCGGAGCGTTCCGATTATACAAGAAGTCAGATAAAATCTCTTGCAGCAGCAGGAAAAATCACTGTTGACAGCAAAATTATAAAAAAATCAGATACAAAAATTGATTCTGATACGGCCTTTGTAGAGGTATGCGGAACTGCTGTTTCTGCTTCAAAATTCCGCTATATATTGCTGAATAAGCCAGAAGGATATGTCAGCTCAACGGAAGAAAATGACGGTATAAGCGTTATGAAGCTTATACCACCCGAACTGCAGAAAAAAGGTATGTTCCCCGCCGGAAGACTTGATAAGGATTCACTTGGAGCATTGCTGATTACCGATGACGGAAAACTTGCTCATAAAATGCTTTCACCCAAGAATCATGTGCCGAAAATTTATCTTGTGAAACTTGACAGAAGTTTTGAAAGTAAATATATTGACATATTTGCAGAGGGTATTGTACTAAGCAATGATGAAAAGTGTATGCCCGCCAAAGTAAAAGCTGTTAAAAACTGCGATAAACTGGCTTTAATAGAACTTCATGAAGGTAAATATCATCAAGTAAAACGCATGTTTGCCGCTGTTGAAAACCATGTTGAAAAATTAATGAGAATTAGCGTTGGAGGATTGATTTTGCCCGAAAATCTGCGGTTTGGCGAGTGTATGGAATTATTGCACAAAGATGTTGAAAACTTATTCTCTCCGCCCGATTTTGAGGATTTTTCCACGGATTTTGTTGGCTATTTTTCGGCATTTATGCTAAACAACTAATTGTAAGTTTGTCAATTTAGTATCTTGAAATTTTTTTCAAAAAGTGGTATTATATTATTATAGCTGATATTGTGCTGAAATATAAAAAGATGGTATCGGCAAAGAAAAATTGAACTGGAGGACAGGAATAAATGGCAGGCTTAACACTTAAAAATATTTATAAGAAATACCCCGGCGGTGTTGTTGCTGTTACAGATGTAAACTTGGAAATCAGAGATAAGGAGTTCATCGTTCTCGTTGGACCTTCTGGATGCGGTAAGTCCACAACTCTCCGTATGATTGCTGGTCTTGAGGAAATTTCAGAGGGTGAGCTTTACATCGGCGACCGCCTTGTAAACGATATTGCACCTAAGGACAGAGATATTGCGATGGTTTTCCAGAACTACGCTCTCTATCCCCATATGACAGTATTCGATAATATGGCTTTCGGTCTTAAGCTCCGTAAGGTACCAAAGGATGAAATCGAGAGAAAGGTTAACGAAGCTGCAAAGATTCTTGACCTTACTCACCTCCTCGACAGAAAGCCAAAGGCTATGTCAGGTGGTCAGCGTCAGAGAGTTGCTCTCGGTCGTTGTATCGTTCGTTCACCTAAGGTATTCCTTCTTGACGAGCCTCTTTCAAACCTCGACGCAAAACTCCGTGCTCAGATGAGAACCGAGATTGCTAAGATCCACAAGAAGCTCGGTACAACATTTATCTACGTAACTCATGACCAGACAGAGGCTATGACAATGGGTGACAGAATCGTTTGTATGAAGGACGGTTTTGTTCAGCAGGTTGATACACCTCAGAACCTCTATGAGAACCCTGTAAACAAGTTCGTTGCAGGCTTCCTTGGTTCACCTCAGATGAACTTCATCGACGCTGTTCTTAAGGAAGAATACGGTCAGTTTATCGTTGAGTTCGGTTCAAATGATACAAAGATGTCAAGAGGCATGAAGTATCAGATTATCGTTCCTGAATCAAAGGTTAACGATGAGCTTCCTAACTACGTTGGCAGAGAAATTACTCTCGGTATCCGTCCTGAGTCTATTCACGACGAAGAAATGTACCTCTCTAACGCTACAACAGGTGTTATTGATGCTTACGTTGAAATCACTGAAATGATGGGTGCAGAGACATACCTCTACCTCACATGCGAAGGCCACAGCCTTACAGCAAGAGTTAGCCCAAGAACAACAGCTAAGCCTGGTGATGATATTAAGGTTGCTATCGATCCTAACAGAATTCACCTCTTTGATAAGGAAACAGAAAGAGCTATTGTTAACTGATATATTCACTTTTCATATTTATCCTTTCTTTCTACTGTTGTGGAAACACAATCAGGCGAAAAACCGCAGCTCTCTGCGGTTTTTTTGCTTTACAAATAAATGTACGGAGATAATTTATGACTGAAATTAGAAAATACCTTGAAGATAAAAAAGAAGAAATGATTGCTTTTCTCGATGAGCTTATCACCGTGAGAAGTGTTCAGGAAGAAGCTGAGGAAGGGTATCCTTTTGGAAGAAACTCCGCCAGAGCACTTGAAATAATGCTCGATAAATGTAACGAATCAGGTTTTCATGTGGAAAATATTGATAACTATGTAGGTTCAGCTGATTTCAACGACAGCGAAGCTGCACTCGGTATTCTCTCACACCTCGATGTTGTCCCCGAAGGAAGCGGCTGGACATCAGATCCCTATGAATTAAAACGTGAAAACGGCATTCTCACAGGCAGAGGTACCATAGATGACAAAGGACCTGCTGTTGCATCTCTTTACGCTATGAAGGCACTGAAAGAGCTTAATATCCCTCTTAAAAAGGGTGTTCGCCTTATATTTGGTACTAACGAAGAAAATGGCGGAGATGACATTGTATACTACCGTAAAAACCATACTCTCCCTCCTATGGTATTCACTCCCGACGGTGAATATCCCGTAATTAACGGAGAAAAGGGTATGTTAAGAATTTATTTCTCCGCTGAAATTGAAGAAAAAATAAAAATCCAGGCAGGCGAGGTAATAAATGCCGTTCCTATGGCTTGTTCTGTTGAAACTGATTCCTCCGTTATGCTTTACGAGGGAAAATCCGCACACGCTTCAACTCCCGAAAAGGGCGAAAATGCAATTACAAAGTTCCTTGCAGACTATTCGGGTAATTCAACAGCTCTCAACGGACTTAAACAAATCTTTCAACACGGTGATGTTGAGGGAAGTGTAATTTTCGGCGATAATTCGCAGAATTTCACCTGTGTAATATCGCTGTTGAAAACTGTTGAAAAGTTTGAAAAGTGTTATATTGAGGGTGGAATTGATGTTCGTTTCCCCTTTGGGCATACCAAAGATGAGGTTCAGAAAATAATATGTGACAAGCTTGAAGCTGCAGGCATAACAATTGATTCTGTTATGGCTGTAAATCCTCATTATACCGATGAAAACAGCAATTTTGTACAATCATTGCTTTCCGTATATGAACAAGTAACAGGCGAAAAAGGAAAGTGTATCACAATCGGCGGCGGAACTTATGTTCACGATATCGAGGGCGGAGTTGCTTTCGGTGCGGAATACGAGGGAGGAAGTGGAAATATGCACGGTGCCGACGAGTTCATAACCGAGGAAAGTCTGCTTCTCAACGCAGAAATTATGGCAGAAGCTATCAAGGCAATCTGCGGATAAATAATCATCCCCCTGATAAAAATCAGGGGGATTTTTCAACATCTGTCACTTATAATGTTGAAAACTGTTATCTTCCAACTACTGATGTTGTTGATGTTACATCCAAAGTATGGGTATATCTTGCTATTTCTGTAGTATTACGCTCATTATCAAAGCCATCTATTATATCATTTGCCGCATCTCCGGCACCGTCAATTACGTCATCAACAGCTGATTCAGCACCGTCTACAGCATCATGAGCAAAATCTTCTACTCTGTTTTCACCTTTGTGATCACGATCTTCTCTATTGTCAGCATTGTTTCCATAATCGTGATCTTCGAAATGCTCTCTGCCGGTTGCATTAGGCTCGTTTTTTTCATCACAGCTTGTTAATACAAATGGTAAAGTCAGAAAAAGAGCCGCAGCAGCTAAAATTTTTTTCATACAAAATCAAATCCTTTTTTGTGATGTTATTGCAGATAGTTTTCCACAATACTTTTTTATTGTTCCCCTGTTTTCACCTTTTATCAACAGTTTTTCAAGAAATCTTGCAGGAAAAAACAGGGATACTACGCATTTCTCCACACTCTCCACAAAGTTTTCAACAATCAGGCTGATATTCAACCGTTCTTTCAACACTGTGTTGAAAACTTTTCGACAGTAATCCGGAGAAATTTTTGCATTATATTGCCTTGGATTTTTTTGTAACTTAACCACTATTTTTATCATATTATGTGGTGAGGTGATAATTTGCTCTGTGAAATTATACTTTCGGTTATTGTAAGTATTGACATTTTTCTTGCTGCTGCAGCTTATGAATGCAGTAAAATAAGAATTCCTCTCGCTTCGGCAATTATTATAAATGCATCCGGAGCTTTTTTTCTATGGCTTTCACTATATTTTTCAAGTATTATAGGCGAATTTATTCCCGGAAAAATTTACAAACTGCTCGGTTTTCTTATCCTGCTTACAATTGGAATTACTACTGTTTTTAAAAGTCTTATACGTAATCTCGTCCGACGCCTTGAAAAACGTGGCGAACTTTTTCTTCACACAAAGGAAAGCGGAATTGTAATAAAGCTGTATCTTGATGATACAGCCGCCGATGTGGATAATTCAAAGACTTTATCCCCGAAAGAAGCGGCAGCTCTGGCAGCAGCAGCTTCTCTGGACTCGCTTTCTATCGGATTAGGTATGGGTGGAAATGAAATAAATCCCGCAACAACGGCAATTTATGCAATTATTTCGGGATTTTTGGCTATTATTCTCGGTGGACTCACAGGGCGGAAAATCGCATCAATAAACCGTGATTTTTCTTGGGTTGGCGGTGCAGCTCTGATACTTTTCGGAATATTTGAGTTTATGCAATAAAAATACTGCACAAAACTTCAGAGCATCTCTGAAGCTTCTTTTTCTCAAAAAAGATTTTTAGAGATACCCTTTAAATATAATTATTCTTATATTGTACCTTTGCCGCCTGTTGAAACATTCGCGTAATGTTCAAGAATTTTGCTTGCGTCCGTTGAGTCGATTTTTCCGTCAGAGTTTGCATCGGCGGCAAGCTGCTGTCCTTCGGTAAAATCTGACTTTTTGCCTGTGGACAGAGCCGCATATTCCGCAAGAACTCTGCTTGCGTCGGAGGAGTCAACCACGTTATCTCCGTTAGCGTCACCTTTTTGCAGCGGAAACTCCGTGTCAAATTCCGTCACAAAAAACTGCTGATAATTGCTGTTCTCTATTGTTATGGTTTTACTTGTCTGAAATGCTTTTTCGCCATCGTATGACCTCAGCTCCAGAGTATACTGTCCGGCAAGAATATTATCAAGTATAATACCTCCTTCATTATGCAACTCAGGAGTTTCAACTACAAATTCATTGACTTTTCCGTAAAAACATTTACTTCTGAAAGAACTATGCCAACCGCCGCCTTTGTCGTCAGTATAGTTAACATAAATTTCCGCCGCCATCTGACGTGAGTCTTTGTCCACGTAAAACTCAATATTTCCTGCTGAACCTGGCATAGCCACCGTTGTGCAGGCGCCGCTTGTTACTAATACCATAGCCCATGTATTTTTAGTTCTCTTTCTAAGGTTAAATGTTATATCTCTATATGTAATTTTTCCGTCGTCGTTGATAGTTGTCTGCAATTGGTCGTCAATATCGAACAGCTCAGCAACATTCATTTTGCACTTGATATATTCCGTTTTCTTGCTCTGTAATTGCGGAGGATATACAAGATTATAGGGATTTACGACCTCTGAAATGCCAATTCTCAGCTCGCTTGTGGATTTTTTCGGTGACCAGACTTTAAGGCTTCCGAACATTTCGTTATTGTCAAAATATTTTTTTGCACCGTCCGCACCCATTTTGTAATAACCTCTGGAATTGCAGTTCTCCCACCTTTCATTTACGAAAATTCCCATTTTATTCGCTGGAATTGTAAATGCTGTGGTTTCGCCCTGCGGATAGGAAAATACACGGTAAATATTATAGAAATATTCTTTTTCTTTGAGATAATCAATGTTTATAGTATTATTTGGCGAGTATTCATGCAGATTATATAATGATTTTACCGGATCGCCGTCTTCTGAATAATATGACTCGGAAACATATCTCGGTACAAGGGGCGAAACCATATTTGCCAGATATTGCTCAGTTATCTGCCATTCGTCTGCCTCTCTGATACCAGAGGAATTAAGCGGCGTAAATTCTATGCCTATATCCTCTACAAATCGTCCCACTTCAACACCTGCGGAATTTTTCATTACAATTTCAAACTCGTTCAGTTTATGTCCGATTTCGTCCAAAAAAATAAACTCCGCAAAATTACCGTTTTTAAGAAAAATAGTACTTTGTTTCGGTTCGTCATAAATCTCAAATGCCCCTGCATTTCTCAGCGACGCTGTTGTAATTCCAGCTACTGTCACGACAGCTGTTACAATTGAAATAAATCTTTTCATCTTATCCTCCTCAAAAAAGGACACGAATGAACGTGTCCTTTTTATTAAATCTTGTAAATAATAATTTCCGGTGGATTGAACATTCTGAGCTTGCCCACGCCTGCGGAAACAAGCAGTTTTTTCCCCGATATATCGTAAATTCCCTTGGAGTATTTCGGGAAAAACTTACGTTCAGGGGAAAGTATTCCCACTCCGAAAAGCCGCACAACTCCGCCGTGTATGTGACCGCTGAAAGTGTAATCAGCGCCCCATTCGGCGTAAACCGCCCCGAAAAGCGGATTATGTGCAAGGAGAAGCACCATTTCTTCCGGACATTCGCCTAAATTTTTCTTCATATCGTCAAGGGTAAAGTCATCAAGATTTTTATAGCTGCCGTCCTTTTTATACACAGAGTATTCAGACATAACACCGCAGATATAAAACTCTCTGCCTTTTATTTTCACAGCTTCCCCACGATTTATGAGGAGTTCCGCCTTTGTCCGATGTACAGCATCAAGAAATTCCTGCTGGTTATTATGGATAAAGCTCTGCTCATGATTTCCCATACACATATACACTGGAGCAATATCACACAGCTCCGTGAGGAGCCTTTCTGTTTCCGAAAAATCGGTTTCCGTGCGTGATACAATATCCCCTGTTATAAATATTAAATCTGGTTTTTCTTCCTTTGAAGCAGTTACAATACGTTTATTGAAGTCGGTATTATTACGCTTGTGGCAATCAGAAAGGTGAAGAATTTTTATATTGCCGCCTTGATCTTCATGTCTTTTTACAAGCAGGAGATAATTCTCAATGTACAGATAAATGGCAACAATGATAGTTAAAATTAATACAAAAAGTATAAATTTCATTATATCCTTTTATTCCTCATCCTCATTTTCGTCAGCTTCTATGACTACCTCGTTTTTCTCCTCCTCGGCAGCCTCAGCCTCGGCGGCTCTTATCTGCTCCTCGGTAAGCTGCTCAACCTTTTCAGTTTCAGCAGAGTCATCACGCTCAGTTCGTGTAAATGCCACAACCTTTGCGCCGTCACCGACTCTCATAACACGTACACCCTTGGCAATTCTGCCCATAATACGCACATCCTCGGCATGAATACGGATAATTATACCGTCGCTTGAAACGAGAATTACATCGTCTGTTTCATCAACTATCTTAATTCCGCAGACGTGACCACGGATATCATCAACCTTGTAGTTGGTAAGACCGTAACCGCCTCTGTTCTGAATTCTGTAGCTTTCAATCTCGGTACGCTTTCCGTAGCCGTTATCGGTTACAGTAAGAAGTGAAGCGCCCTCACGAACTCTTGCAACACCTACAACATAATCGCCCTCACGAAGCTTTATAGCCTTTACACCGTGAGCTGAACGGGATAATGCTCTTGCATTTTCTTCCTCGATACGAATTGCCATACCATTTCTTGTAGCCACAAAAATTTGCTCATTTCCGTTTGTCATGCGACATCCCGCAATTTCATCGCCCTCGTCAAGACCGATTGCAATAAGACCATTCTTGCGGACATTCTTGTAGAATGAAAGATTTGTACGCTTGATTTTACCGTTTTTCGTAGCGATTGTGATAAATCTGTCATCATCGAAATCGGCTGTCTTAATCATTGCCGTTACCTTTTCATTTTCGGTAAGCGGAAGAAGATTTATGAGATTGAAGCCACGTGAAGCCTTTGAACCGTCGGGGATTTCGTAGCATTTCAGCTTGTACATAATACCCTTGTTTGTAATAAACAGAATATTATCGTGAGTTCCGCAGATGAACATCTCCTCTACGAAGTCCTCCTCACGCTGTTTCATACCTGTTATACCACGTCCACCACGACGCTGAGTCTTGTACTCGGCAACTGGCATACGCTTGATATAACCGTTATTTGTAAGAGTTACAACACAATCCTCAATAGGAATAAGATCCTCAATGTCAACCTCACCACTTACAGACTCAATATCTGTACGGCGCTTATCGTTGAACTTTCTGCGGATTTCGTTGAGGTCGTTCATGATAATCTCGTAAACACGGCTGATATTTGCAAGAATATCTTCAAAATCTGTTATCTTTGTCAATAAACCGTACAATTCATCTGTTATCTTCTGACGCTCCAGACCTGTCAACGCACCAAGACGCATCTGAACGATAGCTTCAGCCTGTTCCTCTGAAAGTCCCATCTGATGTTCAAGAATATGAATATTTGACATATCGTACTGTGCACGATCAAGAAGTGCACTCATATCCACATCCTTGAAGCGTTCAATCATACGCTCCTTAGCTTCGGGAATTGTCTTGCTGCTGCGGAGAATAGCTACAACCTCGTCAATATAATCAGCGGCAAGAATGAAGCCCTGTAAAATATGTGCTCTTTCAAGAGCCTTACGAAGATCGAAACGTGTACGGCGCTGTATAACATCAACCTGGAAGTCAAGATAATGACTGAGCATCTGTTTCAGCGTAAGCACCTTCGGCTCGCCATTTACAAGAGCAAGCATAATAATGCCAACGGTATCCTGTAATTTTGTAAGAGCAAACAGTTTATTCAGCACGATTTCGGGAATAGCGTCCTTTTTCAGCTCAATAACGATACGCATACCATCCTTGTCGGACTCATCACGAAGATAATAAATACCCTCAAGTCGCTTATCCTTGCAAAGCTGATTAATATTTTTAAGTATCAGAGTCTTATTAATCATATATGGAATTTCATCAACTATGATACAATTTCTGCCCTTTATTTCCTCGAAATGAGTACGGCTGCGAAGAATAATCTTGCCACGTCCTGTACCGTAAGCGGCACGGATACCTGCCTTACCCATAACAATACCGCCTGTTGGGAAGTCAGGGCCTTTGATATGTTCCATAAGCTGATCAAGAGTACAGTCGGGATCATCAATAAGCAGCTGTAAGGCATCTATAACCTCGCCTAAATTGTGTGGAGGAATATTTGTAGCCATACCAACAGCGATACCTGTAGAGCCGTTTACAAGCAGATTTGGGAATCTGGAAGGAAGTACAACAGGCTCTTTCAGACGATCATCGTAGTTGGGCATATAGTCAACAGTTTCCTTATTGATATCCTGCAACATTTCAAGGGTAAGCTTTTTCATTTTAGCCTCGGTATAACGGTAGGCAGCCGCCTTATCGCCGTCGATTGAACCGAAGTTACCGTGACCGTCAACAAGAGGATAACGGAGTGAAAAGTCCTGTGCAAGTCTTACAAGAGCGTCATAAACCGATGCGTCACCGTGTGGGTGATATTTACCGAGAACGTCACCGACAGTAGCGGCACATTTCAGGTATTTTTTATCGGGAGTAAGTCCTGCCTCGTGCATTGTGTAGAGAATACGTCTGTGAACAGGCTTCAAACCGTCTCTTACATCGGGCAAAGCTCTTGAAACAATAACCGACATTGCGTACTGGAGCATAGAATTTTCCATTTCATTCACAAGATCGGAATGTATAATTTTTGAATTATCGTTATATAACACGCTGAACCTCCTTGTTATTATTCAGATTTTTTCAACGTTTTTAATGGGGACGGATAATATCCGCCCCTACAGATTATTTTGCAATACTTAGCATAATTTCCAGTTCATCGGCTGTAAAATCTGCCTTTGGAATTATATAATAGGCATAATCGGAGCAGACAAGAACAAAGCAGGCCTCCGCTTCAATTACGGAAAATCCGTCATCTATTGGAATAATCGTAGGCTTTATTTCTTCCTCTGAATATTCCTCGTCAAGTTCCTCGGTTTCAGCTTCTTCTTCATCCTCATATTTTTCAGAAACAGTGGAAATTTCGACAGTTTTATCCTTAACCGTCAGCCTGTAAATTGGAATTATTCCGTTGCCGTTCATACTCATTACGATATTGTCACGCTGTTTCAGAGGATTGAATAACTCACGGAAAGCAAGAGCAAGAAATCCTACGAAAACAAGATAGCCTAAAATTCTGATTTTCTCATTGAGCATTCCCGAAAGGATAACTGCCGCCGCTGCAAAAGCTAAAATCACGAAAACAATGGATTTCACAATAGCTTTCGGATATACAAATTTTTTCTGATATGCCTTTATACCCTGTCGCATAATCTGCGGTGTATGGGAAAAATCCTTGACAAGCTTTATATTTTCTTCCATAGCCTGCCCTCGTTAAATATCGAGATTCTGGACGAATTTCGCATTTTCTTCAATGAATTTTCTTCTCGGCTCAACCTTATCACCCATAAGGATTGAGAATGTTTCATCAGCTCTTAAAGCGTCCTCCATACCGATTTTCACGATTGTACGGCGTTCAGGGTCCATTGTAGTTTCCCACAGCTGTTCAGGGTCCATTTCACCAAGACCTTTATAGCGCTGGACATCAACCTTGTATTTTCCTTCCTCGGAAAGTTCAGCTATGAATGTATCACGTTCCTCATCGGAGAAAGCATATCTCTCTTTTTTGCCACGCCATACCTTGAAAAGTGGGGGCTGTGCGATATAAACATTGCCGTTTGTGATAAGTGGACGCATATAGCGGAAGAAGAATGTCAGAAGAAGTGTTCTGATGTGCATACCGTCAACGTCGGCATCGGCCATAATGATAACCTTTCCGTAACGGAGCTTTTCAATATCGAAATCCTCGCCGATACCTGTACCAAGAGCCGTTACAACAGGGGAAAGCTTGTCATTGCCGTAAATCTTGTCAATACGTGCCTTTTCCACGTTGAGCATTTTACCCCAGAGTGAAAGGATAGCCTGATATTTTCTGTCACGTCCCTGCTTTGCAGAACCGCCCGCAGAGTCACCCTCTACGATATAAATTTCAGTATATCTTGCGTCACGCTCGGAGCAGTCAGCAAGCTTTTCAGGCATTGAAGCATTTCCGAATGCGTTCTTTTTACGCTCTGCATCTCTTGCACGCTTTGCAGCTTCACGTGCTTTAAGGGCAGAAAGTGCCTTTTCAAAAATAGCCTTTGCGGAATCCGGATTTTCTTCAAGGAAATTCATCAGCTTTTCCTGCACAAGCTTTTCGATAAACGGCTTAACTTCGGGATTTCCTAAACGTCCCTTTGTCTGTCCCTCAAATTCACACTCGGTAAGCTTAACGGAGATAATTGCCGTAAGTCCCTCACGGACATCATCACCGCTTAACTTCTCCTTATCCTTGAGAAGTCCCATTTTCTTACCGTAGTCATTTATAACCTTGGTAAGGGCATTTTTGAAGCCTGTTTCGTGGTAACCGCCGTCTTTTGTGTGAATATTATTTGCAAATGAGAGGATAATCTCATTGTAGCTGTCGTTGTACTGGAGGGCGATTTCAGCAAAGGAATCCCCCTGCATTCCCGAAACGTAGATAACTTCATTGCTCAGCGGGATATATCCCCTTGTTTCGTGAATATGCTCTACAAACTGACGGATACCGCCCTCATAGTGAAGTGTTTCGGATTTTATATCATTCTCATCACGTAAATCGGAAAATGTAATCTTTATACCTGCATTAAGGAAGGCCTGCTCACGGAGTCTTTTAAGCAGAATACTATAGTCATATACAGTCTGCTCAAAAATTTCGGGATCGGCTTTGAATGTAACGCTTGTACCTGTTTCTGTAGTATTGTCTATAGCTTTAAGCTGTTCGTCGTAGTGACCTCGCTCAAAATGCTGGAACCATACATTTTCGCCGTCCTTGACTGTAAGCTCCAGCCACTCTGAAAGGGCGTTAACAACAGAAGCACCAACACCGTGAAGTCCTCCTGATACCTTGTATCCGCCACCACCGAATTTTCCACCTGCGTGAAGAATAGTATACACAACGGTAGCCGCAGAAATACCCTCCTTCGGATGAATACCTACGGGGATACCACGTCCGTTATCGGATACCCTGATAATATCATCGGGGAGTATATCAACCTTTATTTCGGTGCAGAATCCTGCAAGTGCCTCGTCGATAGAGTTATCAACGATTTCATATACAAGGTGATGCAGACCGCTTGGACCTGTTGAGCCGATGTACATACCTGGTCTTTTTCTTACAGCTTCAAGTCCTTCCAGAATTTGTATGTCATTTTCGTCATAATTGACTATGTCATTTTCAGTGTTATTAATATCCTGCTGACTCATGAGTACCTCCCGGTTTTTGAATTACGCATTAATTATACCCTCCGCCGCTTTCAAGACGCTTTTTCAGCGTACTTGCTGCAAGCTGTGATATATATACACGTTTATTTGTGATGATATATGTTTTAGGCAGCTCGTATGTAGCTAAAAATAGCCTTTTTTCCTTCTCTGCTTTATCAAGCAGCTTTTTTGTACAGTTTGTTACAGTTGTGTTATCCATATCGAATATACCGATGATTTCACGAACGTCAACTGAATAATTATTGCCTATGTGAAGATATATCGTCTTTTTCATCTATACCTCCTCCGCAATTCTGCCTCCGCTTATACGCAGGATCTTTCCCTTTATATCGGGCAAAAGTGCACTTTCATTCGGAGTAGTAATGAATACCTGCATATTTTTGATTATCTCAAAAACAAATCGCTGTCTGCTTTCATCCAGCTCGCCCATAACGTCATCAAGAAATACTACGGGAGCCTCTTTGCTCCGTTTGGTAAATATTTCTGCCTGTGCAAGCTTTATAACAAGTGCTGCCGATTTAATCTGCCCCTGTGAGCCGTAATCCTTAGCACTTATGCCATTAATTTTAATATTTATCTCATCTCGATTTACGCCCGAATGGGTTATACCCGTGCGGATATCATACTCAGCTGATTCACGGAGCTTATTGTAATATTTCTCAAATGCCGCCTCGCCGCATGGCTCTTCAAAATCCTCGGCTTTGAATACATTCGACCTGTATTCAAGCTCAAGAACTTCTTTTCCCCCTGAAATAGAGGAATAAAGCTCACTGCATACCTCGTTCAGCTTTTTTATATAGCCATCTCGCATATATGAAATAAGTGCACCCTCATGGGCTGCCTGTTTATCCCAAATTTCAAGAATTGAAGCGTCACAGCCGCCCTGCATAATTGATTTCAGCAAAGCATTACGCTGATTCATTACAGCTTGATTTTTCGTTATATGAGCAACAAATACAGGATTTAGCTGTGAAGCCGCCATATCAATAAAATTACGTCGCTTTTCGGGAGCACCCTTGATAATCTCAACATCATCGGGAATGAAAGCAATACACTTGAAAACGTCAAAAAGATTACGTGTACCCTTTTGCTTCACCCCGTTTATGGTGATATTTTTAACGATATTTCCGCCTTTTATCATCTCATAGGTGATTTTCTGTTCACGGACAACATCTCTTATTTTAACTTCAGAAGTAAAACGGCTTTTATCAAGGGCTATATAATCCCTTTCCTTTGAGCCGCGAAAGCTTTTACAGCCAGACATTATCCAGAGTGCTTCAAGGAGATTTGTTTTTCCCTGTGCATTTGCACCAACAATAATATTATAGTAATTATCGGGAACAAAAGAAATATCAGACAGATTTTTAAACCCGTCTATTTCAACGTGAGTTATCAGCACACGGTTACCTCATCGCCGCCGATCACTTTTACAGTATCACCGGGGCGGATTTTCTTGCCACGCATAGTGCAGACCTCTCCGTTTACAAGAACCTGTTCGTCCTGTATAAGCATTTTTGCCTCTCCTCCAGAACCTGCCATTGAGGCAAATTTAAGGAGAGCGTCAAGCTTTATAAATTCTGTTGTGATTTTAATTTCAGGCATAATTATACCCCTCAATAATTAAGAATTCAAGTTGTTAGCTGTAAGCCATTAGCTTTAAGACAACATAAAAATTACAGCTTATTTCAGCCAAAGGCTATATACTAAAAGTTACTGATTATCAGTTTTTAAGCTGAATAGGCATAACAAGGAATATATAGCCTTCACCCATAGGCGGCAGAAGCTCTATAACCTTCATTGCACCATTGAATCGGATTCGTACTTTATCGCCCTCGGCAGCTTTTACAGCCTCAAGCATAAGTCTGTTATTGAAGCCTATAGTTACAGTTTCACCGGAAATATCAGCAGAAATTGCGTCATTTACCTTGCCAATAGGTGTCTTGCAATTGATTTTCATAACACCGCCGCCGATTTCACAGCGGATAGGACACTTATTCTTTTCATCAATAATAAGAGAACATCTTTCAAGACAAGCGGCAAAATCCTTTTTATTTACAAATACCTCTGTCTTATAGCTTGTGGGAATGCTCATTTTGTAATTGTGGAAAGCACCCTCTAAAAGTCTTGAGATGATAAAGAAATTGTTAATCTCAAAAATGATATGTCTGTCATTAACGCTTATTAAGCAGTTTTCTGCACAGTCATCATGAATAATATTCGAAACTTCCTGCAATGCCTTTTTAGGAACGACAAAATTGAATTTTTCATTGTTGTCAATATTTTCGTTTCTTATAGCAAGTCGGAAACCGTCTATAGCTACCATTGTGAAATTACTGTTTTCAATATCAAAAAGCTCACCTGTAAAAATAGGTTTATTTTCATTTTGAGCTACTGCATAGCTTGTCATACTTATCATTGAACGAAGAATATTCTGCGGAACTGAAAAGCTTCTTCTTGAATCAATAACAGGAAGTTCAGGATATTCTTCAGCAGACATAGCTAAAAAGTCACATTCTGTAGCTTCTGATGAAACGTGAACATTATTGTTTTCATCAATTTCAAATGTAACATCTTCTCCAGCCATTTTTTTTGTAAATTCGCTGAAAAGACGGGTATTCATAACAAATTCGCCGTTGTCAGAAGTATCGGCATTAATTGTTGTTCTTATACCCATTTCGAGATTGTAAGCAGTAAGCTCTACATTTCCCGGAGTAACTTTAACTTTTATACCTTCAAGAGCAGGAATTGTTGATTTCTGGGGAACTACTCTTGAAACGTTTATTATAGATTCACTGAGCTCAGTTTTTTTACAAATAAATTTCATTTATATAAATACCTCCTGTAAGGGTAAATAAAGAATTTTCGGCAGCATGTTTTCAACGAAGCTTCAGCTTCTGTGATAAGATATGATAAGATAAGAAAAAATAAAGATAAGTTAAGATATGATAAGTATAATAAATATAGTTGTAGTAGTAGGGGGTGTTGAAAAGTCAATAAGTATGTTTCATGACGAATTACAGCCGAAAGCTCGTCCACAACCGTATGTTGTTAATTTGTTTGAAATGTTTGGAATATTCAGAGCTTTTATTTTTGTTGTCGAATAAGTTGATAATTGTGGAGTTGAAGTTTAAGAAAAGTGGAAAATTCTGTGGAATGAGCGTTTTTCGTTATATTTTTTTATGTAAATATTGACAGGCTGTGAAATGTTGAAAAGTTTACGACGTTGAAAATATAAAAAATCCGGATTTGGGAGTTTTTATATTTTTGTGATATATCGAAGATAAGATTATGTTTTTGTTTTTCAACGTAGTTTTTAACAGTGTGTTGAAAACTACGTTGAAAGCCGGTGTTTCAACTTTTTCAACATTAAATTCCTGTGGGAAAATAGTTGATTTCCAAAACCGCTGTTCTAACAGTTTTCAACTCTGATGTTGAATATTAACCCTTGCTCTTGTCACGGATATTCTTGATGATATCGTTTACAAGATTGCTGAGATTCTGGTCTTTCTCGATAGATGCCATGATACTGTTTACGGAATAAACAATAGTTGAGTGGTCACGTCCGCCGAACTCTGTACCGATTGAAGCGAGAGGCATATCGGTGATTTCACGTACTATGTATATAGCTACCTTACGGGCAATAGAAATCTGCTGTGAACGCTTATTTGAACGGAGATCATCGGGGGTAACACCATAAACAGTCGAAACTTCTGTGATGATTTTCTCAACAGTAATCGGAATTGGCTGTTCATCAGTAAGTACATCACGGATAACACTCTGTGCCATTGAAATTGTAATAGGACTTCCTGCGAAGTGATTGAGTGCTTTAAGTCGGAGAACAGCTCCTTCAAGCTGTCTGATATTTGATTTAAGGCGGTTAGCCATAAATTCAGATACCTCGGCAGGCATTTTAAGGCTGAGAAGCTCGCTTTTTCTTGTGATAATAGCAAGTCTTGTTTCAAAGTCGGGGGCAGAAATATCTGCGATGAGTCCTCCTTCAAAACGTGTACGGAGTCTTGCTTCAAGAGTAATGAGTTCCTTTGGAGGCTTATCAGATGTGATTACAATCTGTTTTCCTTCCTGGTGGAGCTTATAGAATGTGTGGAAGAATTCTTCCTGCATACGTTCCTTTCCTGCAAAGAACTGAATATCGTCAATGAGGAGAACGTCGGCATTTCTGTATTTTTCATGGAAATCAGAAATCTGATTCTTCTGAATAGCTGCAATAAGGTCGTTTCCGAAAGTTTCGCTTGTGATATACACAATGTTGTATTCGGGACGGGTAATTCTTACCTCATTTGCAATAGCTGTGATAAGATGAGTTTTTCCCATTCCGGACGGACCGTAGATAAACAGCGGATTATAGCCTGAAACATCACTTTCTCCACAGTTTTTTGCAACAGATTTACTGCAGGCAAGAGCGAAACTGTTTGAAGGGCCTTCGATAAATGTATCGAAAGTATAGTCATAATTTGCGAATTTGTATGACTGTTCAAGCTCCTCGTTCTTCTTTTCAAGTTCTTCTTCAGTGGGAATATGAGCAGCAGGCTCAGGATCATTTGAATTTACATTTATGATGAGATTTACGTTAAGTCCGAGCAGCTCGTAGAAAGCTTCAATTACGGGCTCAGCATACTTGTTCATTACGATATTTTTCTGAAAAGGTGTAATTACGCTGAAAACAGCATTTTCACCGTCGAAGCTGACCGGGGTGAGCATATTGAGCCATGTTGTAATGGCAACGCTTGGTATTTTCTTATTTTCCAGGCAATAATTTTTGACACTGTCAAATAATTCTGTAAACGAATTCATTTTTAACCTCCATAAAGTGAAATAATTTGGATATACCGCTTTAGTGTCGGCAATTTTTTGCAAATAACGATACTCTCCTATAATAATATACTTCTATTATATCATAATCCTGTTGAAAAAGCAAGTGATAAAATTAAAAAATGTGGAGAAAATAAACGGCTTTTCTACATCTGATTTAGTAAATTGTTGAAAGAACTGTTGAAATGGTTGACGCAGTTGAAAAATTAATCGAATAACGGTATAAACAGAAGAAAATGGTTGTTGAAAATGTGAAATACAACAGGATTTCAACAGTGTTTTTCAACTTTTCAACATATGTTGATATGTGCTGATATTAATTCAACAGCTGTTGAATTGCATGTGGAAAAGTGTTAGAACAGAAATATATCAAGTTGGTAAAAAAGGTGAATACTGATAATACGGCTATTTTTTCTGTCTTTTGTAAAAGACACAAAACAAAAGAGAAAAAATGAAAAATACTGTTAAAATTAATCAAAATTCACGAAATCTGAAAAAAAAATCAAAAATCCCTTGACATATCGGCGTTTTTGAAGTATAATTCTAAAGTGTAGTATGTAAATAAGAGCGTAAAGCTCTTTTAGTTAACACTGAGAGGAGGATATTAAAAATGAAAAGAACATATCAGCCTAAGAAGCTCCACAGAAAGAAGGAGCATGGCTTCATGAAGAGAATGGCTACAAAGAACGGCAGAAAGGTTTTAGCTCGTAGAAGATCTAAGGGCAGAGCAAGATTAACTCACTGACGACGCTGACCACAAAAATACGTTTTTGTGGTCTTTTTTATTAGGTTATCGGGAGGATTATTATGCTGTATACCACAGTAATGAAAGAAAATAAGGATTTTCTGTGTCTGTATAAAAAAGGCAGGTATATAACTTCAAAATATTCTGTTATTTACGTAAAGCCTAATAATCGCCCATATAACCGGTTTGGTATAACTGCCGGGAAAAAAATCGGAAATGCTGTTGCCCGTAACCGTGCAAAAAGACTTATCCGGCTTGCATATCAGAAAGCTGAAATTAGTCTGCCTGTTGGTATTGATATAGTTATAGTTGCGAGAAGCGGTATTCTTGGTATAAAATCTGATGAGTACTGCGGATACTTCAATAAGTACGGTGTTCAGGAAATTGAAAAGGCAGTAAAAAAATTCAGTAAGTAATTATGAGATTCATTGCCATTGCATTTGTAAAATTTTACAGGAAGTGTATATCTCCCCTTTTTCCACCAGTTTGCAAGTATTATCCCACATGTAGCTGCTATGCTCTCAAAGCACTTGAAAAGTATGGATTCTTTCGCGGTACGGCTCTTGCAGTGTGGCGTATACTCCGTTGTAATCCATGGTCTATGGGGGGAATTGATCACGTTCCTGAAAAATTCACCTTCAAGGTGAAAAAAATTGATTATTTTCAGCTTCATAGTGAAGCTGCAATAACAGAAGAAAAGATAGGTACAGAGGAAAAATCCTCGGATTTACCTGTATAGGAGAATTGAAATTGAATTTTATCTATGAATTAATCGGTGTTCCTCTGGGATACCTTATGAGCCTTATTTACAACATAGTTCCAAACTATGCAATTGCAATTATTTTATTCACATTGGTAACTAAGCTGCTGCTTTTCCCTTTCAACTACAAGACGCAGAAGGGTGCGGCAAGAATGCAGCTTTTGCAGCCGAAGCTCAATAAGCTTCAGAAAAGCTTTGCAAATAATCCCACACGCTTACAGGAAGAACAGCAGAAGCTTTATCAGGAGGAGGGCGTAAACCCTATGGGTTCCTGTCTGCCTGCATTTATTCAGATGTTCCTGCTCTTTGGTGTTATTGATGTTGTTTACAAGCCTATAAAGCATATTCTCCGCCTTTCAAAAGATGTTAGAATGGCGGCGGTTGAAAAGGCTTCAGAGCTTGCAATTCAGTTTAAAGATGTAAACGGCGGTAAGGAAATTGCTTCAAATAATCTCCGTCACGAGCTTCTTACAATGGAATCTTTTGATAAACACCCTGAGGAATTCAAGAATATCGGTGAAAACTTTTCACAGCTTCTTACGGAATTTACCGAAAACTTTACTATTTTCGGAGCAAACCTCGGTAAAACTCCTTCACTTCACCCTGAGGTATGGGATAAAGAGGCAATTATCCTTTGCGCAATTCCTTTCCTTGCAGGTCTTTCACAGCTTCTTGTAAGTTTGTATTCACTCCAGCATCAGAAAAAAACAAATCCAAATGCACAGGCAGGTGGAGGATGTATGACTGCTATGATGCTTCTCACTCCCCTTATGTCTATATGGTTTGCTTTTGAGCTTCCCGCAGGTATTGGATTTTATTGGATATGGTCATCACTTTTCTCATTCCTTGTAACATTCGGATTGAATCTCTATTTCACACATGACAGAATTGTTGCAATAAATGAAAAGGAAAAAGAAAAAGCACGTATCTACGCTGAAAAGCATCCGGAAAAGAAAACATTTATGCAGAGAATGTTAGAGCAGCAGGCGGCTCTTGATAATCAGAATGGCGGAAACGTCAGCGAATCAGGCGAAAAACTTTCACGTTCTGAACAGAATAAAGCAAATCGTGATGCCATTAAAGAGGCAAGACGCAGAATGGCTGAAAAATATGGCGATGTATACGATGATTCAAACGCCGATGAAGATTAAATTAAGGAGGTATTAAAATGACAGAACTGTTTACTGCGAAAACCGTTGAAGAAGCAAAGAATATGGCGGTTAAGAAGTTCGGTATAGACGAAAGCGAAATTAGTTTTGAAGTTATCAGCGAAGGTAAAAAAGGATTTTTAGGTCTTGGTGCTGTTGATGCACAGGTTAAAGCTACATTCAACGAGGTAGTTGAGGAAATTACTACAGCTGCTCCAGTTGAGGAAGCTGTAGAAATTCCTGCACCTGTAGAAGTTCCGGAGGCTGTTATTCTTCCTGAAGTTGTGGAGGAAGTAAAGCCGGTTGAAGTTCCCGAAGAAATTGTTGAGAGTGCTCCTGTTATTGAGGAGAAAGAAGCTGCAACTGAAACAAAAGTAGATGATATGGAGTTCTCACTTGATGATTTCACCTTAATTGAGGATGAATCTCTTATGAACCCAAAGGTAAAGATTGCAAGAGATTACATTATAAGCATATTCAATGCTATGGGTATTGAGGCAAATTACATTATTTATCAGAATGAGACTGGCGCTGTAATTGATATCGAAAGTGATAATAACGGAACAAT
The DNA here is from genome assembly GCA_017558505.1 of Ruminococcus sp. Classification (GTDB taxonomy): domain Bacteria; phylum Bacillota; class Clostridia; order Oscillospirales; family Ruminococcaceae; genus Ruminococcus. The sequence goes on from JAFYUM010000039.1 coordinate 38,494, forward strand.
TATCGGCAGACGTGGTGAAACACTTGATTCTATTCAGTATCTCTGTTCAATTATTGCAAATAAGGGAGATAAGGATTACTTCCGTATTACAATTGACTGTCTTGGATACAGAAATAAGAGAAAGGAAACACTTGAGCAGCTTGCAGCAAAGGTTGCAAAGTCTGTTATCAGAACAGGACGATCACAGCAGCTTGAGCCTATGAATCCTTATGAAAGACGAGTTATTCACTCGGCAGTATCAAATATTGAGGGAGTGGCTTCACGTTCAGTTGGTGAGGAGCCTTACAGAAAGATTATTATTTCTTCTACAAATCCCAGAAATAACCGTAATAACAGCAGAGGCAGAGGTCCCCGCCGTGACGACAGACGTGGCAGAAATGGTGGACGTGACCGTCGTCGTGAGAATTTTGAGGCAAAGGCAATCGACCTTTCAACATCATTTGAAAAGGATTATAAAAAGCCAAAGCCTGAAGATTCAATGGAAGGCGGACTTTACGGAAAAATTGAATTTTAATTTAGAGAAGGGCTGTTGCAGATTGAATTGTAACAGCCCTTTATAGGAGAATATTATGGCTACTATTGCTGCTGTTTCAACTCCTAATGCAGTAGGTGGAATTGCTGTTATACGCATTTCAGGAGATGAAGCGATAGCCGTTGCAGAAAGAATTTTCACTCCATTCGGCGGAAAAAAAGTTTCAGAAATGGAGGGATATACCTGTGCTTATGGAATTGCCCATGAAGATGGTCAGAGGATTGATGATTGTATTCTGACAGTTTTCAGGGCTCCACATAGTTACACAGGTGAAGATACAGCAGAGCTTTCCTGTCACGGCGGATTATATATTTCAAAGAAAATACTGCGTGCTGCCTTGAAAAACGGAGCGATTACAGCAGAAGCAGGAGAGTTTACAAAACGTGCGTTTCTCAATGGAAAGATTGACCTTACACAGGCAGAGGCGGTTATGGATGTTATAGCCGCAAAGAATGAACTTGAGTTGAAAATGGCTGGAAATCTCCGTGAGGGAGCAGTATTTAAGGCTGCTGGGAGATGCTCTGCCCGATTGATGAAGTTGCTTGCAGGGCTTGCAGTGTGGACTGATTACCCTGACGAGGATATTCCAGAAGTTGACGAGGAGTCACTTTTGTCGGAGCTTGAAATTGTGAAAGAAGAACTTTCTGCGCTTATTGTTAATTATGACAGAGGAAGAATTGTCCGTGAGGGAGTATCAACTGCGATTGTTGGCAGACCTAATGTTGGAAAATCAACACTTTTTAATTGCCTAAGTGGATGTGAGAGAAGTATAGTAACAAATATCGCTGGTACAACGCGTGACGTTGTAGAGGAGTCTGTAAGGCTCGGTGATATTACATTGCGTCTTTCTGATACAGCAGGAATACGTGAAACTGATGATGTTATCGAAGGTATTGGTGTTGATATTGCATGGAAGACTGTTGATTCATCAGAACTTATTCTTGCTGTTTTTGATGGTAGTTGTCCATTGTCGGCGGACGATTTCGAGTTGATTAATAAAATTAATAATAAAAAATGTGTTGCTGTAGTAAACAAATCGGATGAAAAAAAAGAGCTTGAGAATTGTCAACTTGAAAAATATTTTCAACATATAGTATATATTTCTGCAAAAGAAAATCAAGGTATTACTGAATTAGAGGAAGCTGTCAAGACATTGTTTGTAATAAATTCAGATAGTTTTGCAGCTGTAACAGCTGCAAATGAAAGACAGAAAATGTGTATCGAGAATACACTGGCTTCTGTTTTGGCTGCAATTAATGCTATTAATTATGGAGAAATGCTTGATGCAGTTAATGTTTTACTTGATGAAGCTGAACAGTTTTTGCTTGAGCTTACTGGTGAGAGAATTACTAATGCTGTTGTAGATGAAGTGTTCTCACGATTTTGTGTAGGAAAATAAAAGTGTTCCACGTGGAACATTTTAAAGAGGTAGTTTTATGTCATATAAAATGGGTGAATTCGATGTTATTGTAGTTGGTGGAGGACATGCAGGTGTAGAAGCAGCACTTGCTTCGTCACGTCTTGGTATTAAAACTGCAATGTTTACTATTTCTCTTGACCAGATTGCAAATATGCCATGTAATCCATCAATTGGCGGTACAGCAAAAGGACATCTTGTAAGAGAAATAGATGCTCTGGGCGGCGAAATGGGTAAGGCTGCGGATAAATGTTTTATTCAGAGCCGTATGCTTAATAGAGGAAAAGGACCAGCAGTTCATAGTCTTCGTGTTCAGGCTGACAGAGTTGAGTATCATAAGTATATGAAACAGGTTTGTGAATCACAGGAAAACCTGTTTGTAAAGCAAGGTGAAGTGTCAAAGATTATTACCGAAAATGGTAAAATCAGCGGTGTTATTACTTCTCTTGGTGCTGAATATTCCGCTAAATGTGTTATTATTGCGACTGGTACTTATTTGAAGGGCAAAATTCACATTGGTGAAAGTTCATTTGAAAGTGGTCCCGATTCTGCTTTACCAAGTATTGGATTATCACAAAGTTTAATTGATAATGGTATTGAGCTGCGCAGATTTAAGACAGGTACGCCATGCCGCGTTCATAAAAGAAGTATTGATTTTTCAGTTATGGAAAGACAAGACGGTGATGAAGAAATTGTTCCTCTTTCATTCGAAACGCCAGTTGATGAACTTGAAAATAAGGTTAGCTGTTATGTTACTTATACAAATAGTAATACCCATGAAGTGATAATGTCAAACCTTCACAGATCACCTTTATATGGCGGAAGAATAGAAGGTGTTGGCCCACGTTATTGTCCGTCAATCGAGGACAAAGTTGTGAGATTTTCAGATAAACCTCGTCATCAACTATTTGTTGAACCTATGGGATTAACAACAGATGAGTATTATTTACAGGGAATGTCATCATCACTTCCGGAAGATGTGCAGCTTGCATTTCTTAAAACAATAAAGGGCTTGGAAAATGTAGAAATTATGCGTCCTGCATATGCTATTGAATATGATTGCTGTGATCCTTTACAACTATTGCCTTCATTGGAGTTTAAGCAGCTTTCAGGATTATATGGCGCTGGTCAATTTAATGGAAGTTCAGGTTATGAGGAGGCAGCAGCGCAAGGTCTTGTTGCAGGAATTAATGCCGCAATGTCAATACTCGGTAAAGAGCCTTTGATTTTGGAACGATCCGGATCATATATCGGTACGTTGATTGATGATCTTGTAACAAAAGGATGTTCTGATCCATATAGAATGATGACATCACGAAGTGAATACAGGTTGATTTTACGACAGGATAACGCTGATCAACGATTAATTCCTATAGGATATAAGATAGGACTTGTATCTAAAGATCGTCTTGATAAATTAAATGAGAAGATTCGTCTTACAGAAGCGGAAATTAAACGTGTTTCAAGTGAAAGCATCAAGGTATCTGATGAATTGAACAAACTTTTAGAGGAGAAAGGTACAGCTCCGCTTAAAAACGGATGCAGAATTGTTGAGTTAATTCGTCGTCCTCAGCTTAAATATAACGATATTGCTGTTTTTGATGATAATCGCCCTGAGTTACCACATGATGTGTGTGAGCAGGTTGAACTACAGATTAAATATAAGGGATACATTGAAAAACAGCTTTCACAAATTGAACAAGTTGAAAAACTTGAAAGAAAACTACTTCCGAAAAACACGGATTATAGCAAAATACATGGTCTTCGTCTGGAAGCGGCAGAAAAATTGAATAAAATTCAGCCTTTATCTATTGGTCAGGCATCAAGAATTTCAGGTGTTTCTCCTGCTGATGTATCAATGCTTGCTGTATGGCTGAAAAAGGAACAGGGGTGAATATATGCTTCCTAATTTTGAATTATGTTGCTCTGAATTTGAAAAATACGGACTTGAATTGACACAGGAGAAATATGAAAAATTCGATAAGTATGCTGAATTCCTTGTAGAATATAATAAAAATGTAAATCTTACTGCTATTACTGATTCTGAAGAAATACTTATTAAGCATTTTATTGATAGTACATTGATATTGAAATATATTGATATTCCTGAAAATTCGTCAATTATTGATGTGGGAACCGGTGCTGGATTTCCTTCTGTTCCATTGAAAATCATGAGGCCTGATATAAAACTAACGCTTCTTGATAGTCTTGCAAAGAGAATTACTTTTTTGCAAAAACTTTGTGAAATTATTGAAATTGATGCTGAATGTATTCATGGTCGAGCTGAAGATATTGCGAAAATGCCTGAATACAGAGAAAAGTTTTATTTTGCTTGTGCAAGGGCTGTTGCAAATCTTTCTGTTTTGTCAGAATATTGTATGCCTTTTGTACAAGTAGGTGGCACTTTTATTTCAATGAAAGGTCCTAATGAAAATCCAAATGAGTCTATTAATGCTATTACTTTATTGGGTGGAGAAATAAATAAAATTCATAGCTATTCTCTCGAATCTGATTCACGCAATATAATAAAAATAAGAAAAATATCGCAGACTCCGACAAGATATCCGAGAAACAGCAGTCAGATTAAGAAAAAAAGCTTGTAATCGTAATGAAATATAATGAAAAATCCGCTGAAATGACGAATTTTAGCGGATTTTTTTTATAGAATTTATTTCCTGAATGTGATAAAATTATATTACACCAGATGTGGTGAAAATAAAGAATTGTGAGGACAACAAAAATGGCAGGTATAATTAATTTAACGAGGGAAAAAACGAATTATATGATTGGCGAGGTGGAAATAAGTAAAATTGATATAATTCCTTATCAGCAGAGTAAGGATATTAAAGAATCAGAACTTATTCAGTTATCTGAGTCAATTGCTGAAAATGGTGTTTTAAAGCCTGTTTCTTTACGTAGATGTGGTGACAGGTACGAATTAATCACTGGAAAGAAACGCTTAAAGGCAGCGATGATGTGTGAATTACTTACCGTTCCATGTGTAATATACGAGATGAGTGAACGCGATGCAGCAATATTTTCAATAGTTGAAGAGATAAAAAAACATGCTACATCATTTTTTGATGAGGCAGAAGCTATTGAAAAATTGATATCCTGCTATGGCTTGACACAAGAAGAAGCTGCAGCAAAGCTTGGTAAGGCGCAAAGTACAGTTGCAAATAAGTTAAGAATACTTCGTTTAACCAAGGAAGAACGTCGAATTATTACAGAGTTCAATCTTACAGAGCGTCATGCAAGAGCTTTGTTAAAAATTGGAAGTGCTGAAGATCGAATATATATTCTTGATAAAATCTCGAAAAACAATCTGAATGTAGAAAAATCCGAGATACTAATTGAGAATTTTATTGGAAAACAAAAAGTTGAATTTAGCAATAAGAGAAAAGCTCACATTTTTCATAGTATTTCTTTATTTTCAAATACAGTTAACAAAGCTATACAAGCAATGCAATCATCCGGTGTTAATGCAGAAACAAAGAAAATTCAGGCGGATGAGTACATTGAATACAGAGTGAGAATCCCAATGAAATCTGTTTAATGTTTCACGTGGAACATTATGTCTGAAGGGTTTTGAGTATAATAATTTGTTTGTGTTTTTGATGAATTATATTCAGGTGTTCCACGTGAAACACTTTAGTAAAAAAAGTCTTCATAAATGTTCCACGTGAAACATAAAAAGTGTTCCATGTGGAACATTTTTTTGAAAATTAAAGCAATATGTATTTACTTTTATGATGAGATGTGATATAATATTAAATGTAAATCCAGTTTTGGAGGAAATAAAAAGAAAGGATGATAATATGGGCAAAATTATTGCCGTCGCTAACCAAAAAGGTGGCGTTGGTAAGTCAACCACTGTCGTAAATATTGCCGCATATCTTGGATCACGGGATTATAAGGTGCTTTGTGTGGATTTTGATCCGCAGGGCAATTCAACTACAGGATTCGGTATCAAAAAAAGAACAGTAGAAATTTCATCTTACAATCTGCTTGTGGGAAAAAAGAGAGTAAGAGAAGCTGTAATTGAAACTGAATTTAAAAATGTATCGGTAATTCCGGCTACAGAGGCTCTTGCAGGTGCTGAAATGGAACTTGCTAACATGGAAAATCGTGTTAACAGATTAAAAATGCAGCTTCTGACCGTGAAAAATGATTATGATTTTATTTTGATTGATTGTCCTCCGGCACTTGGTTCGTTGACGATTAATGCCCTTGTTGCTGCTGATTCGATTATTGTTCCTATGCTGGCAGAATTTTATGCCCTTGAAGGCCTTTCACAGCTTGTGAATACAATTAAAATTGTAAAAAGCAATTATAATCCGGCACTTGATATTGAGGGAATTCTATTTACAATGTTTGACAGCCGCCTTAATGTGGCTAATGATGTTGTGGCTGAAGTTGAAAAATACTTTCCTAATAAGGTTTTTCAGACTAAAATACCAAGAAATGTGCGTATTTCAGAAGCTCCAAGTCACGGTAAGCCAGTAATGTATTATGATAAGACGTCAAAGGGCACAGAATCATATATTCTTCTTGGTCTTGAGTTGCTTGGCGAACCACTTGAACTTCCACAGAAGAAAAAAAGAGGTATTTTTAATTTTAAAAAGGAAAGGCAGTGATTTTTATGGCAAAAGGCGGTTTAGGCAGTGGACTTGACTCTCTTTTCAGTGATAACGCAAGTGATGTGCAGATTAAAACAACTCTGCGTACTTCTGAACTTGAGCCTAATCGTAACCAGCCGCGAAAGCATTTCTCAACTGAAACTATTGCAAACCTTGCGGATTCAATTCGTGAGCACGGTATATTACAGCCTATTCTTGTCCGTCCTATGGCGAGCGGCGGATATCAGATTGTTGCAGGAGAACGCAGATGGCGTGCTGCAAGAATGCTTGGTCTTGATGAAGTACCTGTAAATATTAAGGAATTATCAGATGCAGAGACAATGCAGATTGCTATAATTGAGAATCTGCAGCGTGAAAATCTTAATCCGGTTGAAGAAGCAAAAGGATATCAGGAACTTATTGAAAAGTACGGCATGACGCAGGAACGTGTTGGCAAGCTTGTGGGTAAATCTCGTTCAGCGGTTGCAAATGCAATTCGTATTCTTTCATTACCTGAAAAAATACTTAAACTATTGGAAAATGGCGATTTATCTTCAGGTCATGCCAAAGCACTTCTTACATATGACGACGATGAAATGAAAGTTGCTATTGCAAATCGTGCAGCAGGCGGTGGAATGACTGTTCGTCAGCTTGAAAAAATGGTACAGAAATCCGCTGAAAATCAGGGAAAAAGAAAACCGTTAGATGAAAAAATTGATAATTATTTTGTGGAAATGGAAATTTCCCTAAAAGAACGCCTTGGACGCAGAGTTAAAGTTGATTATGGCAAAAACAAGGGTGTTCTGATACTTGAATTTTATGATAAAGATGACCTTGCAGCCATTGCTGATAAGCTGACTGTTGAGGAGTAAGGAGTAAAAAATGATAGACATTAAATTTTTAAGAGCAAATCCTGATGTTGTAAAGGAAAATATCAAGAAGAAGTTTCAGGATTCAAAAATTGAGCTTGTTGATAAGGTAATTGAACTCGACGAGCAGTACCGTAAGACAAAGGTTGAATGCGATAACCTCCGTAATCAGCGTAAGGTTAAGAGCAAGGAAATCGGCGGATTTATGGCAAAGGGTATGAAGGACGAGGCAGAGGCTGTAAAGGCAGAGGTTGCAGAGCTGGGTACAAAGCTTACAGAAATGGAGGAGCTTGAAGTAAAGCTTGAGGCTGACATACGTGAAATCATGCTTGTTATTCCAAATATTATTGATGACTCTGTTCCGATAGGTAAGGATGACAGCGAAAATGTAGAAGTTGAGCGTTTTGGTGATCCTTTTGTACCTGAATTTGAGGTTCCCTATCACGTTGATATTATGGAAAAGGTTAACGGAATTGACCTTGATAGTGCAAGAAAAACAAGCGGTAACGGTTTTTATTACCTTTGCGGCGACATTGCACAGCTTCAGAGCTGTATTCTTTCCTATGCCCGTGACTTTATGATTGACAAGGGATTTACATATTATATTCCGCCATTTATGATAAGAAGCGACGTTGTTACAGGCGTTATGAGCTTTGCTGAAATGGAAGGTATGATGTATAAGATTGAGGGCGAAGATTTATACCTCATCGGCACATCTGAACACTCTATGATTGGTAAGTTTATTGACACAATTGTGCCTGAGGGTGAACTGCCTAAGACTCTCACAAGCTATTCCCCTTGTTTCCGTAAGGAAGTTGGTGCTCACGGCATTGAGGAACGTGGTGTATATCGTATTCACCAGTTTGAAAAGCAGGAAATGATAGTTGTCTGCAAGCCTGAGGAGTCAATGGAGTGGTTCCACAAGCTTTACAGCTATACTGTTGAATTTTTCCGTACACTTGATATTCCTGTACGTACACTTGAGTGTTGTTCAGGCGACCTTGCAGACCTCAAGGTTAAGTCTATCGACGTTGAGGCATGGTCACCCCGTCAGAAGAAGTATTTCGAGGTAGGAAGCTGTTCAAATCTTGGCGATGCACAGGCACGCCGTCTGAAAATCCGTGTTAAGGGCGAGGACGGAAACAAGTATTTCGCCCACACCCTCAACAATACAGTTGTTGCACCTCCAAGAATGTTGATTGCATTCCTTGAAAACAATCTCAACGAGGATGGCAGCATCAGAATTCCTGAGGCATTAAGACCTTATATGCGTAAGGATGTTATTGCAGTTCCAGAAAAATAAATGTTGAATATAAGCGGAATGGTTGTATACGGTCATTCCGCTTCTTCATCGGCAGCCTTTGCAACTGAACAAAGGCACATGGTAAAAACTCCCACAGAACCGCCGACTACAGTGCCTAATAAAAATCCAAGCAAAAAAATCACCTCCTCTGATAGTATGCACCATTCAGAGGAGGTGTAATCATTATATTTCGAGCATTTTTAAAATATCTGATTTTTCCCTGTAACCGACAGCAACATTGTGAATTGCACCGTCTTTAACAGCAACAAGCATTGGAATACTTTCACAGCGGAATGCAGCAGCAAGTTCAGGCTGTTCGTCAACATTAATTTTGCCGACTTTGACTTTTCCAGCCATTTCTTCGGCGATTTCTGCTACAATAGGGGAAATCATCATACAAGGGCCGCACCATGTAGCCCACAGATCGAGGAGTACAATACCTTTGTAATTGCGAACTTCCTCATCAAAATTTTCTTTAGTAATATTAATTTCAGCCATATTATTTTTCCTTATAGTAGAGCATACAATGGCAGAATCCCTCAAAATTGGGATCTGCAATCTGCTCACGGAATTCTTTACATATACATTTATTTTCTGGAGTTTTAGCAAGACGACAGGGGCAGTAGCCGTCTTTTTGTTCAAGTCCAGCCTTGATTTTAGCTACAACAGCCTCATCGGGATTGAGAATAACCTTCATAATTTCACCTTATTTCAGCAGCTCATCAGCTAAATCGTTGATTTGTGCAATATTTTCTGGTTTAAGAGCAGACTTAATGGAAACAAGAGTATCAGTAAAAGTGATATTTTTTGAGTTTGCGAATTTAGCCTTGATACGCTTTGCAGCCATAGCCGCCCATGAACCATTTTCAATGATACCGATTGTGCGGTTCTGATAATTTCTCTCAATAAGTCCGTCGATATACTGATTCATAAAGGGGAACATTTCTCCGTTGTAGGTTGTGGTTGCGAGCACGATTTTGCCGTAGCGGAAGCCGTCCTCAATACATTCTGCAATATCTTCACGGGCAAGGTCAGTGATAGCAACCTTTGGACAACCTTTTTCAATCAGTTTATCACGGAGAAGTTCAGCTGCCTTTTTGGTATTTCCGTAAACAGAAGTATAAGCGATAAATATTCCTTCTGATTCAACTCCATAGCCTGACCATATATTGTATAGGTTAAGGTAATATCCGAGATTTTCTGTGAGAACAGGGCCATGGAGAGGGCAGATAGTCTGAATGTCAAGAGCTGATGCTTTTTTCAGCAGAGCCTGTACCTGCATTCCATATTTTCCCACGATACCGAAGTAATAGCGGCGGGCTTCGCAAGCCCATTCTTCATCGACATCAAGAGCTCCGAATTTACCGAAAGCATCTGCGGAAAAAAGAACCTTATCTGTATTGTCATAAGTCAGCATAACTTCCGGCCAGTGCACCATGGGAGCGGTTATAAAAGTGAGTTCATGTGTTCCAAGGGAAAGCTTTTCACCCTCTTTAACAATAAGAGTATTCGGGAGATCAAGTTGTGGGAAAAAAGCGTGAAGCATATCGAAGGTTTTAGTGTTGCCCACAATTGTTGTGATAGGATATTTGTTAATAAATTTATCTATACAAGCAGAATGATCAGGCTCCATATGCTGAATTATCAAGTAATCAGGGGATTTATCGCCAAGTATTTCAGTAATATTATCAAGCCATTTTTCACCAAATTTAATTTCAACCGAATCCATAACAGCGATTTTTTCATCAACAATTAAATAGGAATTGTAAGCCATTCCATTAGGAACGATGTACTGTCCTTCAAAGAGGTCGAGTTCATGGTCGTTAACGCCGATATAATATATATTTTCCTTTATTTTATTCATGTGAAAAACCTCACTTTCAGTGTTGTAGTTTATATATATTATATCATATTTACAAGGTAAATAAAAGTGACATTTGCAACAATTGCAGAAAATGTTTCACATGTAACATTTTTCTTGACACTTTATATGTACTATGGTAAAATTATATGTAGGTGTACTATATACATCATATAGCAAATTTAAATTAAGATGGTGAAAAAATGAACCGTATATTCTATATAATGGGAAAGAGCTCCAGCGGAAAAGATACCGTTTATAAAAGGCTTGCAACTGAAATGATTTTGTTGCCCATAGTACTCTATACAACACGTCCGATGCGTGAAAATGAAATGAATGGCAGAGAATACCACTTTGTTGACCGTGATTGTTTTGAAAAGATGAAAGCAGCAGGAAAAGTGATCGAAGAACGCATATACAACACAATTTATGGTGAGTGGATTTACTTTACATCAAGAGACAGTATCAGCCTTGAAAATGGTGATTGTATAGGAATAGGCACTCTTGAAAGCTATGTGAAGCTAAAGGAATATTTCGGTGATAGTGTTGTCCCTGTATATATAGAAGTAGAGGACGGCTTGCGTCTGTCAAGGGCAGTTGAACGAGAAAGGCTCCAGACAAATCCGAAATATGCAGAGCTTTGTCGACGTTTCCTTGCAGATTGTGAGGATTTTTCTGAGGAAAAACTGAAAGAAGCAGGCGTTGTAAAACGATTTTCAAATGACGGGGATATTGAGGAATGTATAAATAAAATTAAACAGGAGATGAAAACTTGGAAAGAGTAAAGAAATTTATAAAGGATCAGCCGGTTCTTATTATAGCATTTATTGCAGCATTGGCTACAGTTTTTATTGTTCCACCCGACAGCGGATATAAGGATTACGTAAATTCAACAGTACTTATACAGTTGTTCTGTCTTATGACAGCGGTGGGAGGTTTCAGAAGTGTTGGTATATTTGAAAAACTGACTGCGGTACTTTTAAAAAAATCGGGAAGTATACAACGGCTTGGAATAATTTTCACAGTAATATGTTTTTTTACATCAATGCTTGTAACAAACGATGTAGCACTAATAACTTTTGTCCCCCTTACGTTAATGGTATTTGACAGGATAAAGGATGAGAAAAGCCGTATATTTACGATAGTACTTGAAACGGCGGCGGCAAATCTTGGAAGTATGGTAACACCATTCGGAAATCCGCAGAACTTATTTATCTACGATAAATACAAGCTTACGCTGGGGGATTTTTTCGGAACAATGCTTCCGTCGGCGACGGTAAGTCTTATGCTGCTTCTGCTGATGTGTATGATATTGCCGAAAGAAAAATGTACAGCAGAGTCAAAAAACGAACAGGAAATATCGGGAATAAAAACGGCTATTTATTTCATATTGTTTATAGTGTGTCTTTTATCGGTATTTCGTGTAATATCGGACACAAACTGTCTTATAATAGCAATTGCAACCGCCCTTGTAACAAATTACAAGCTTTTATTCAAGGTTGATTACGGACTTCTTGCAACCTTTGTATGTTTTTTTGTTTTTGTGGGAAATATTGCCCGTATTGACGCTGTAAGGGATTTTGTTTCGGGAATATTAGCTGGAAGGGAACTTGTTGTATCTGTGGTATTGTCGCAGATTATAAGTAATGTACCTGCGGCAGTAATGCTTTCGGGCTTCACAGATAATGGAAAAGAACTTCTTCTTGGTGTAAATCTTGGCGGACTCGGAACAATTATAGCATCTCTTGCAAGCCTTATTTCATTCCAGTACTACAAAGCCTCGGAGGGAGCAAAATCATTGCGTTATATGGGAGTTTTTACCGTGGTAAACGTGGTGTTGCTGGCGGTACTTCTCGGATTTACAGTGATAATCCGTAGTATGGGGTGAAATGATGTTTGTTGAAAATCTTCGTTTCAGTCTTAATGCTTCTATGCCCATAGTGCTGATGATGATATTCGGTTATATATGCAGAAAAATTGATTTACTTGATGATCATACAACGGCAAAGCTGAATAAATTTACATTCAGAGCCGCATTGCCCTCGTTGCTTTTTATGGATTTGTCAACAGCCGATTTCCGTGCTGTGTGGGATGGGAAGCTTGTAGGCTTCTGCGTAGCTGTCACCTTTTTAAGTGTAGGCATAGCAGTTGTATATTCACTTTTCCACAAGGACAAAAACGAACGTGGAGAGATAATACAGGCGTGTTACAGAAGTTCAGCGGCTATACTTGGTATAGCCTTTGTAAAGAATATTTATGGAGAGTCCTTAATGGCAGCACTTATGATAGTGGGAACTGTACCTATATACAACATAATAGCTGTAACAGTTCTTGCGGCAACATCTCCTGAAAAAAAGGGGGAGAGTAAAAAGGAGCTTTTTCTCGATACTGTAAAGGGAGTTGTGACAAATCCGATTATAATAGGGATAGTTTCAGGAATAATATGGTCAATGCTCAAAATACCACAGCCTGTTATAATGTCAAAGACAATATCATATATGGGGAATATGGCGACACCCCTTTCGCTTATTGCACTTGGAGCATCTTTCAAGACAAGTGAAGCTAAAAGTAAGGTTGGCGTTACAGTGGGAATATGTTTTATAAAGCTTGTGTTGTTCTGCGGAATATTCCTACCAGTTGCGGTGAGTATGGGCTTTCGTGGTGAAAAGCTTGTGGCAATTCTTGTAATGCTTGGAAGTGCTACAACAGGAAGTTGCTTTGTAATGTCGAAAAATTTTGGCCATAATGGGACAATTACAGCATTTTCGGTAATGCTTACAACGATATGTTCTGCTTTTACATTGACAATGTGGCTTTTTTTACTCAGAACATTGGAGTATATATAATGTTAGCTCAAAATATCGCTTTAATTATTGAATTTTTCAATTATATGTGATATAATAAATAAAAGGCGCCTCTAAGGGAAAATTTATGAATAATATAAATAAGCTTTCGGCGGAGCGAATAGCCGCCTTTAATAAATGGAATAATATGGAGGGGGATATACTCATATTCGATGAGCTTACCTCCACAAATATCTATGCAAAAGAGCTTGCAGCAAAGGGTGCGGCTCATGGTACAACAGTAATTGCAGATTATCAGACAGGGGGAAAGGGCAGACTTGGCAGAAGCTTTGAATCTCCGTCGGGTGCAGGACTTTATATGAGCGTGATAATCCGTCCTGATTTTGATATTTCCCTTGCACCGATGATAACCTCTGCTGTCGCAGTTGCCGCTGCAGAGGCTGTTGAAAAGCTTTGCGGTGAGGAAATCCGTGTAAAATGGGTAAACGATCTATATCTCAACAGTCGGAAAATCTGCGGTATACTCACAGAGGCCGCATTAAATCCAACGCTGAAAAAACTGGACTATGCTGTTATCGGTATCGGTATAAATGTCCGTAAATGTGAATTTCCAAAAGAAATCAAGGATATAGCCACATCAGTAGAGGCGGAAACGGGAAAAATAACCGATAGAAATGTGCTTTGCGGAGAAATTCTCGGCAGGCTTGGATATTACATTGAAAATATGGAAAAAAAGGCACATCTTGGCGAATACCGCCGCCGTGAGCTCCTCACAGGGAATTATATAACGGCGAATACAGGCGGAGAAGCTGTTGAGGGATACGCCGTAGGTATTGACGATAACGCAAACCTCATATTACTGCTTTCCGACGGGAGTGAAAAAAGCCTTGTTTCAGGAGAAGCAAATCTGTGCCGTATAAGGGGAGACAATAAATGAATAAATATAAAAAACTGGCGTCAAATACCATGATTTTTGCCATAGGAACATTTGGTTCAAAAATTCTGGTTATACTCTTATCAAGATTGTATGCCCGTCATATCAACTCATACGACAGTGGTATAAAGGATAATCTTGAAACGATTGCGTTGTTCTTACAGCCTATATTTACTTTTGCATTGCAGGAATATCTGATACGCTTCGGGCTTGACAGAAACTACGATAAAAAGAAGATTTTCAGCACGTCTGCCTGCATAACTCTCACAGGAATGGCGGCATTGATACTGATAGTTCCTGCATTGCGGTTTATACCCATATTTGATTTTCTGACAGGGTATTCGCTTATGCTTGCCATATACGTCTGTACGTCATCATTGCGTATGCTGTGCGCACAGTTTGTCCGTTCAAGGGATATGGTAAAGCTGTATGCTGTTGACGGTATAATAGCAACGTTAACTTTGCTGATATTCAGTTATCTGTTCATAGCAGGCTTTAAAATGGGTGTTAAGGGATTTCTTCTGTCCGTTATCTGTTCTGACCTCTTATCAGCTTTATTCTTGTATTTTACGGCAAATTTAGGAAGCTTTTTCAGTGTGAAGCATTTTAGTATTGATATAGTAAAGGCTATGATGAAATTTGCTTTACCTCTTATTCCCACAATTGTAATGTGGACTGTAACAAGTATGTCGGACAAGCTTTTCCTCACAAATATGAGAAGCGACAGAGTTGAGCTTGGATTATCTGCAACAGGAATATATGGTTATGCCAACAGAATACCAAATCTTATTTCTATGGTATCGACTATATTCTTTCAGGCATGGAATATGTCAGCCATAACAGAAAACGACTCCGCTGACAGAGGAAAATTCTATCAGAGTGTATATTCAGCCTATGAATCGATTTTGTTCATAGCTGCGGCAGGCCTTATAATGATTTCAAAGCCTATAACTAATTTCCTTGTTCCCGATGATAATTTTCAGGAATACAGTGTTGTATATGTCTATACGCCAGTGCTTATAATAGCGGCAATATTTATGGCTCTTAATCAGTTTCTTGGCGGAATTTATTCTGTAACAAAGCATACGCAGAACAGTTTCTGGACAAGCCTTGTAGCCTGTGTAGCTAACCTCATACTTAACTGGGCAATGATACCTGTTATAGGTATACACGGTGCGGCAATCGCGACGCTTATGAGCTATTATCTTTGTTTCTGGGCAAGAATTATTGACGCAAGATATTATGTACCCTTTAAGTTTGAAGCTATACGTTCAATTGTAAATACAGGTATTCTTGTGGTAATGAGTATCATTGTTATAAAAGCACCGCCTTTATGGGGCGTATGGCTGGTAGTGATTTTCGCTGCCGTAACAGTCTACAACTTTAAGCCAATGATGGCTACAGTAAAAAAAGTCTTAAACAGATAAGGAGGAATTTTTATGCCAACACCACATAACAGTGCAAAAAGAGGGGATATTGCAAAAACAGTGCTTATGCCCGGCGATCCCCTGCGAGCAAAATTCATAGCGGAAACCTACCTTGAAAATCCCGTATGCTACAACGAGGTACGCGGTATGCTTGGATTTACAGGCACTTACAAGGGCGTTCCTGTGTCCGTACAGGGAAGTGGAATGGGTATGCCGTCCATGGGAATATATTCACAGGAGCTTTATAGTGAATATGATGTTGAAAACATCATACGCATTGGCACGGCAGGCTCAATCGCGGATAAAATTAATCTCCGTGAGGTTATTATCGGAGTAAGTGCAAGCACAAATTCGAATTATGGAGCACAGTACAGACTTCCCGGCACATATGCACCCACCGCAAGCTGGAAGCTTATAGCGGCGGCGGTAAAGGCGGCGGAGGAAAATGGTTGTATTTATCACGCAGGAAATATTCTTTCATCTGATACATTCTACGATGACGCAAACAGTCTTGCTGAGTGGAATAAAATGGGAGTACTTGCAGTAGAAATGGAATCTGCGGCACTCTATATGAATGCGGCAAGAGCAGGAAAAAATGCTCTCTGCATACTTACCGTATCGGATTGTCCGTTAAAGGGACTTGCAACAACAGCGGAAGAGCGACAGACGTCATTCCGTGATATGATGGAAATAGCCCTTGAAACGGCGATTAATATTTAGCTATATAAAACGGCAGATTTTGTTTCTGCCGTTTTTTGTATAAAAACCGTTAGCTATTAGCTATGTGGGCGGCGCCCTCGACACTTCGTGATGAAAGTGCGAATTTGGCTATATACCGTTATTTGCGTAGGGACACGGCATGCCGTGTCCCTACAATTCGTATCACCACACATAAGAAAAACGGCAGAAACTAATCCACCGTTTTTATAATTCTTAATTAATTACGCATTACGCATTAAACAAAGGGATGCTCAGGATGAATAACTGTCTTAAAAGACGGGTTCCTTTCTTTGATTTTTTCGGCCACAAGTTCAGCCGCTTCCTCGTCCTTGAATCTGGAATCAACAGGTATGCACAGGTCAAAGAGCAGAGTTGTAAAACTTTCAGCATTTACAATTCTGAAATCGTGGAGGGTGAAAGATTTATCAACCTCAAGCATACATTCTTCCGCAATTTTTTTCAGATTATTTACCTGCTCATTATTCACAGCTATGGGATCGAGGTGAATTGTCACAATGGCACTGAAATGTTCCTGCATATCTTTCTCAAGAATGTCGATAACCTCATGTGCGTGGTTGAAGTCAGAGTCCTCGGAAATTTCAGCGTGGAATGTAATAATAAGACGTCCAGGACCGTAATCGTGAATCATAAGGTCATGAGTTCCGATAACATCGGGATATTTTTTTATGAATGAGTAAATGCTCTCAACAAATTCCTGTGAGGGCGCAGTTCCAAGCAGCAGGTCAACAGTTTCCTTTGCTGCCTTAAAGCCTGCGAAAATAATAAGAAACGATACCACAAGGGCTGCCCAGCCGTCAAGAGGAAAATCAAAGAACCTTGCACAAAGGGTTGAAATAAATACAAGAGAGGTTGCCGCCGTATCAGATATGCTGTCAATTGAAGCCGCCTTTATTGCCGCAGAATCAATTGTGTTGCCTATTTTGCGATAGAACAGAAACAGCCACAGCTTCACCAGTATGGCGATACCGAGAAGTACAAGGGTTAATGGGCGGAATTGTGGCAGTTCAGGGTGTATTATTTTATCCATCGCAGTTTTGAAAAGCTCAATACCAACAATCATTATCATAATATCGACAATAAATGCAGTTATGTATTCCATTCTGCCATGGCCGAGAGGGTGTTCCTTGTCAGCGTGTTTTGATGACATACGAAATCCCAGCATAGTCACTACAGATGAACCGGCATCGGAAATATTGTTGAAAGCATCGGCTATAATTGCAACTGTTCCTGTAAGTATTCCTGTGAAAAGTTTCAGCAGAAATAGGGCAATATTGGCAATAATTCCTGTCGTTCCCGAAAGCATAGCATAATTGTTCCGTACTTCAGGACGGTCAGAATTTTTATAATCCTTTACAAAAGTTTTTATGAGAAAATTTGTTATCAATCAAAGTCCACCTTTCTAAATCAGGTCAAATTTTCGGTATGCATTGGGGCTTGTGCCCGTTTGCTGACGAAATTGCCGCAGGAAATACTTATCATCTTCGTAACCGCATTTTGCCGCTATCGCCGGTAAGCTTAAAGAAGTTGTCATAAGCAGATATTTTGCAAGGGATATACGGCTCTGAATTAAATCCTGATGAAAGCTTATGCCGAAAATACTTTTATATGCCGCACGAAAGTGGCCGCAGCTCAAATGAAGATCGCGACATTCGTTTTCAGCATCCCATTTTTTCTCCGGATGCTTATACATTGCTGTTCTGATTGTGTTGAATTCAGTAAATCCCTGGGATTTTTGCAGATTACTTAAATCCTTGGTGCGCCTGTTCATTTTGTCAGTAAGGGTTAGCATAAGCTCCTCCAGAGAGGTATTGAGAGAATACATTGTAGTTCCGCTTGTCAGTATATTAGCTGTTTCACCGGCTGATTTATATACAGGGGAGTGCATGATCAGATTGTGAAGTCTGTCAGCAATTTTTTCGTGGAAATTCTCGCTGTGATTTCCTACAGATACAAAAATGAACTGATTATCCGAAAGCTTTGCACATACCACATTCTTATTAAGCGAAAGTTTTTTCATACATTCGGAAGTTTCAATATCAAGTTTTACAGAAACACCTTTTTCGTCAATTCTGTTTTTATCTGAAAATACACGGGTTTTAAGCAGAACAGCAGATATGGATTCTCCTTTTTTTGCTTTTTTGAACATATTCTGGATTTCACGGGTAAAACCGTCTTTGTTGTACATACCTGTTGCAGTATCTCTGAATGCAGAAAGGTTATTATGTTCAAGAAGTTCATTAATATCATTCTTCATACGCAGGGTATTAAGAGCTGTAACAGCTGAATTTATCCAGCCGACAGCTACAGCGTCATAACCGTCAGGCTTTGTATATTGGAATATAAAATAGCCGATTTCAATTCCATTAGAGAACATAGGTACAAAGTACAGATACTTTTTATCGCCTGCCCCTGGAAGAAAGTCGGGGAAAAGCATTTTTCTTGTAAAATAGTGAGGCTCTGCTGAAACCTCTACAGGGCTTATTATACGATAAAGAGTCATCATTTCATCGTTGGAACTCTTTTTAAGGTCGGATATTTCATTAAAGCTGCACCAGTTTTCATAAAGACAAAGATAAAGACCGTCAATATCACGTATGAGGTATGAATAATCCTGCAACGCCCTTATATAGTCATTGAGAGAACGGCACATAGCAAGTTGATGCTCGAAATTTCCGCACATAGTCATGCTGTTGTGAAACTGAACGCGACGCACCATCTGAAGTTCTTTCATAAGAGAATTCTTATCACTTCCGCATGAGCAGCTTTCTCCTGTAACCATACAGCCTTTCAGTGATATATTTTCAACAGGTTCACCCGTTATTATATTGTTTAGAATACTTACAGCTTTTGCTCCAACATTATAGCGGTTTCGTGAGAAGGTGCTTAAAACAGGAGAGTGGTAATATCTTTCACCTACATATTCATAGCCGATTACGGAAATATCCTTACCTACTTTTATGCCGTGTTCAAACATCCTGTCAATGAAACCGTATGCCATAAAATCGTTTGCACATATGAGGGCTTCGGGCATAGTTCGGCTGCCGTTTATATATTCATCGGCAAGGTCTTCGCCTGTGTTTGTCCAGTAATTTCCATAGATGATATTGGTATCATCAAAAGGCAGATTTTTCTGGAGCATTATATCCCTTACTCCCTGTACACGTTCGTGGGATGTTGGGATTTCCTCCTGTCCTGTTAGAATATCAATTCTTCTGAATTTGTGGGTATCTGTGAGATGCCGTGCGATTTCACGGAAATCTTCACGTATATTGTTGTTTACGCAAATATAGCCTTCAATACTTTCGCCTGCAATTACAACTGGTACATTGAGCTCATTTATTTTTTTAAGGATAGCAGGACGTAAATCGGAGTCAGAGAGGGTTTCCGCCATAACAATAATGCCATCCAGCCGAGGAGATTCCAGCAGCTCATAAATTTTGTTCTCCACTTCAATATATGCAAAATATGACATATATGAAAAATTGTGGATATTTGATATTACTGCTGTATCAAAACCGTATTTTTCAGCCTGTGATATTATGCCTTCAAGCATAACTTTCTGAACGGATTCATAGGCTCTGCCTACAATAATGCCTATCATCGGTTTGTCAACCATAACAGTCACCCCTTTAATATTGCTCTTGTATTTATATATTTTTTTTGCCAATTAACAAGGATTAATCGGCAGAGCAATAACAAACAAAATTAAAATAATAATCGCAATATTTGAATATATATCCAAAAAGTTTTGTTTCCGAAATTTAATAAGATTAGTCATAAATTGCTGTAATTTGTTCGTATGTTGCTATCACAGTGCCATATATTGCTTTTTCATTTTCATTATAACACATTGTGAAAGAAAAATCAAGAAAAAATCTTCAAATTATCCACCTTTTCTGCAAATTGTGGGTTGTGAACGGTTTGTTAATAGTGTATAATAAAATCAATGAGCACGAAATAAACAAAAATTGTCGGTATTGTGATGTGAATATGACATCATTGCTGACAGACGCTAATTTATTTATGAAGGGATGATCATTTTGAAAAAGAAAAAGTTAATTGCAGCAGCCGTTGCAACTGCCGTTTTCGCAGGTAACTTTGCTGTTATGCCTCAGCTTGCAGGTATGCAGTCCTATACAGTTAAAGCTGTATGTGATACCTTTGATGAAAACTATGACGGCTGGCATCACACAGAAGCAGAAGAAGTACTTGTTCCTGTTGATGGTATGAACGGTACAAGAGGTCTGCTTGTAACAGGAAGAAATACTTCCGCAGAGGGTGCTGCTTCATCTAAAGGTTTTTACCTTATGGGCGGTGAAAAGTACAAGTACAGTGTAAATGTAAAGGCTGATACAGATGAAAAATTCCACCTTGCACTTACTTATTTAGACGACGAAACTCACGAAGAAACAACAGTTGAGCTTGATTCAGTTAATGCAAAGGCTGGCGAGTGGACAGAGCTTTCAGCAAGCTTCAAGGCTCCCGAGGGCGCATATGAGTTCGAAATGAAGGTTACAAACGACAGTACAGCTGATTTCGCAATTGATGACTGTGTTGTTACAGCAAAGAATGCTGCTGCTGTACAGGCTGCGGGAAATGGTCTTAAAGAGGCATTTGCAGGTTATGGCTTCCGTGTTGGTAATATCCTTAACTATAAAACAGTAAACGATTCTGCTATCAAGTCAAATTATATCAAGGATTTCAATGCAATTGAGGGCGAGAACGAAACAAAGCCTGACGCTACATTGGTAAGCAGCGGTTCTACAGATACAAATGTTAAGGTATCCCTTAACAGTTCAGCTGCAATTGCAGACTTCTGTATAAAGAATGGTATGGGCTTCCGTGGACATACTCTTGTATGGCACAGCCAGACTCCTGAGTGGTTCTTCAAGGATAACTGGCAGAACGGCGGAAGCTGGGTAAGCGAAAGCGTAATGAAGCAGCGTCTTGAAAGCTATATCAAGAATATGTTTGCTGCTTTTGCATCACAGTATCCGGACCTTGACCTTTATGCTTATGACGTTGTAAACGAAGCTGTATCTGATGATTCAAACAGAACAGCAAAAAACGGTGGTGCAAGAGTTCCCGGTTACGGTAACGGCGCTTCACCATGGGTACAGGTTTACGGCGACAACGGCTTTATTGAGGATGCATTCACATTTGCAAGAAAGTATGCTCCTTCAACCTGTAAGCTTTTCTACAACGATTATAATGAGTACTGGGATCACAAGCGTGATTGTATCATCAATACAATTGTTAAGCCTCTCTACAACAAGGGACTCCTTGACGGTATGGGAATGCAGTCCCACGTACCTGCAAATGCAACAGGTTTCGCAGGAACAGATTCATACTTACAGGCAATGGATATGTACCTTGCTGTCGGATGTGATGTTCAGGTAACAGAGCTTGATATTTCTGTGGATAGCGGAAAATACAGTTATACAGATCAGGCTAACAAGTATAAGGCTATTTTCCAGCACGCTATGGAAGTAAATACAAGCGGCAAATATAACGGTCGTGTAACTCTTATTCAGATGTGGGGACCAAATGACGCTAACTCATGGCTCAGTGCAGGTTCAAATGCTCTCCTTTATGATTCAAGCAATCAGCCGAAGGAGGCTTATAAGACACTTATGGCTCTCGGTGACGGAAATGGTCCCATTGAGGGCGATGAGATTAAAGAACCAGAGCCTAACGATTATGGCTGGTGGTATCAGTGCGGATTTGAAAGCGATACTGATAGCTGGTCAGGCCGTGGTGGAAACAGTGTAGAACAGAGCTCTGCAGAACATTATACAGAATGGGGCAGCAATTCCCTTTATGTATATGACAGAAGCGAAGCATGGCAGGGTGCAATCTATACACTTAACCCCCGTGTATTCAAGGCTGGCGAAGCATACAGCTTCAGCGCACACGTTAAGCAGAATTCAGGCGAGAACGTAAAGTTCATGATGAAGATTGAGTATACAGACGCAAGTGGCGAAACAGCTTATGACGAGGTTGCAAGTGTAACAGCTCCCGATGGAACATGGGCACAGCTTGTAAATACAAGCTATACAATTCCTGCTGACGCTACAGATGTAAAGATCTACATTGAAACTGAAAGTTCACTTACAAGTTTCTACGTTGATGAAGCAATCGGTGCAGTTAACAACACAGGTATTCAGGGAGAAGGACAGCCTGCAATTCCCCGTGATCCTTCTGAAATGGTTCTCGGTGATACAGATGGTGACGGAGTACTTACAGTATTTGACCTGATTCTCTCACGTAAGGTAATTATCGGCGAGATAAAGGATACAACAACAGTTAAGTGCGCAGATGTTGATCAGAGCGGCAAAGTTGAAGTCAACGACCTCGTTCTTTTACAGGAGTTCCTTTTAGGTATGATTAAAGAGTTCCCAAACAACAGACCTCCCGTTGACACAGCAGCTATGGAAGCCGTTTTCAAGGGCGTTTCAATTAATAGCAGCTGGAAGAAAGACGGCGAAAACAATATGCTTTACACACACCGTTTTGGTGCTGATCCCGGCTGGCTTGTATATGAAGACAGACTTTATGTTTATACAACAAACGACGCATTTGAGTACAGCAACGGCTCAATTCAGGAGAACTCATATAATGTTCGTACACTTAACTGTTTCTCAACAGCAGACCTTGTAAACTGGACAGACCACGGTGCTATTCCTGTAGCAGGAAACGGCGCAGGTGCTGCTCCTAACGGCGCACAATGGGCATCAAAGTGGGCTTCACGTTCATGGGCTCCCGATGCATTATATAAGAATATCAACGGTAAGGATAAGTTCTTCCTTTATTTCGCAAACAATGGTTCAGGTGTAGGCGTTCTCACAGCAGACAGCCCTGTAGGTCCTTGGACAGATCCTATCGGCAAGGAGCTTATCTCCAGAAATACACCTAACTGCGGCAACGTAGCTTGGCTCTTTGACCCCGGCGTATACTATGATGAATCAACAGGCAAGGGCTATCTCGCATTCGGCGGCGGTAAGAACGACAACTCAGGTTCATACGCAGATCCTGGCACAGGACGTATCGTTGAGCTTGGCGATGATATGATTTCCATAAAGGGAACACCTACAACAATCAATCCTCCTTATCTCTTTGAGGATTCAAGCCTTATCAAGATAGGCAATCAGTGGATATATTCATTCTGCCACAACTGGAACGTTCCCGGCGGTCTCCAATACAGCAACGCTGATATCGGATATATGACAGCAACCAATCCACTCGGACCATACACATATGCAGGCGTAGTATTCAAAAATACAGGTTCACAGAGACTTGATAACGGCGGTAACAACCACCACTCAATTATTGAGTTCAAGGGAGAATATTATGTTCTCTACCATACACGTCAGCTTGAAATGCGTATGGGCGTTAACGGTGGTAAGGGACTCAACTACCGTTCACCTAACATTGACAAATGTTCAGTAAACGGAACAACTCTCAGCTGTAACGGTACACTTACAGGCGTATCCCAGATTGAAACTCTCAATCCTTACACAACTGTACAGGCTGAAACAATGTCCAACCAGTCCAAGGGAATTACAACAAGCGGTCTTTACGATACAAAGGTTATCGGTAAGAAGGGCGAATGGACAAAGGTAAGCGGTGTTAACTTCAAGAACGGTACAGATACACTTACAATCAAGGCTTCATCTTCTGACGGAGCAGCTGTTAAGGTATGTGTAGGTTCACCCACAGGTGATGTTATCGGTTACGCAGAGCTTTCATCCACAATGGAGAACGTAACAGTTCCCACAGTAGCAAACATTTCAGGTACAAAGGACGTTTATTTCGTATTCAGCGGCAACGTAGAGTTCGATTCATGGAGCGTCAAGTAATAAAGATATCTTAATTTATCCCTCATAATACAGCTCATCGGGAGAAAACTCCCGATGAGCAACTCTTCCGGAAAAGGGAGAGAAAAATCTGAAAATTTGTGTTTACAGACACAAAACCTCTCAACTGATTATACTTCTTCTGCTATCTGCACATTGGCGGAGGAAATATGATAAAGAAAAATAATTGTAAGGGCAAGACAAATCAGAAAACCGGTCGTTTGGGTTACGACCGGCTTTTTGTTTATATGGAATTCTGTTATTATTCGGTTACGGGAAGTGATGCGATAATCTTTGCATCAAGCTGCTGAATTGCAAGTGCATCAGCTGCTGTTATACCGTCACCAGGGTTGCATACGTCAGCGTTAGCTTCACCCTGCTTTGAAAGTGCATACTTATCGGGATTACCGATAGCCTGATAAATTGCAGCTGCATCAGCAATTGAAACATTACCGTCAGAGTTAGCATCGCCGTACAGTGTAACCTCAACATCAGATGTGGGATCAGGATTTGTAGTAGGTGCTGTTGTAGGCTCTGTAGAAACCGGAGGAGGATTTGTAGGAATTACATCGGGCATCTCATAACTGTCAACAATTGAGTAGAATGCAGGCTTTGCCTTATAATCCTTATCAAAGAGAAGCGGATACTGCTTGCCTCTCCAGCTCTGGTCATCTGTTACGCCCCAGAGAATTACTGCGGATACACTATCCTTGTATTCGTAAATAGCGTCCCAGATACCCTCGTAGTATGCTGCCTGAACATCAAAGTCAGAGTCCTTTGGATTTTCAGGAGTTGTAACGTCAAGCTCTGTAATCTGGATATCAAGTCCAAGCTCTGAATATTTCTTGAGAGCGTTCTTGTACATTCCGATTGAAGGGAATGCAGCGTCAAGGCTCTGACGAGCGTCGAGGTGTGACTGCATACCGATACCGTCAATGATACCCTTTTCCTTGAAATCCTTAGCCATTTCGATGATAGCGTTCATCTTGCCGTCCATATATTCGTTATAGTCGTTGTAGTAAAGCTTGCATCCCTTAGGAGCGTACTTTCTTGCATATGTAAATGCAGGCTCAATAAATGAGTTGTCACCGAATACCTTTACCCAGGCGGAATTCTGTGAACCGCCTGAACCCTGCTCGCCTGGTGAACGTGGCTTACCGTCGTCAAGCCATGCCTCGTTTACAACATCGCAGGCATAGAAATCAATTGTGGGATATTGAGCAACAAGCTCCTCAAAGAAAGCCTTGATGTAATTTTCCATACGGAGAAGCATTTTATCCTTGCTTACCCAATCACCGTCATCCTCATAGTTCTCCTTGAAGAACCAGTCGGGAGTCTGTGAATGCCATACAAGAGTATGAATTCTTACAGGAACATTGTTCTTTTTACAGTAGTTAAGGAGAGGCTTAGCTGCGCTTAATGAAATCTGTGGAACTGTATCGTCGCCTGTTTCCTCAACATAAGCCTGACAAGCAGCCTTATTGAGTACAGCATCGGGCTTCATTTCATTTCCGCAGGTAAGGCTCTGATAGAAATGCTTTTCAACAAGGTCCATTGTTGAACGTGAGCTGAAATTGTTGGGAACGAGTGAAGTACCAACCTTGAAATCGTTGCCGAACATTGCAGCAAGTCCGGGAATATCCTGCTCAATAGGAGCAACAGGAACTTCCTCTACAACGAAATCGTCAATGAAAAGGTCGTCGCTTCCGCCCTCAAAGTAAACGTAAACGCCTTCCATTTCATCTGTAAAGCTTACCTTTACCTTATTAACAGACATCCAGTCGCTGCCATTGAGGTTCTGTACAAGGTTCTGATATTTAGGCTCTGTTTCGCCTGTAACAGTGTACTGGAAGCTCATCATAGCGCTTGTGTAATATCTGCCCTTGATTTTTGCACTGATATAATATTCTGTGAATGGCTCAAGCTTATCGTCAAGACGGAAAGCAGGGCCGTTCCAGCTTTCAGAACGTCCACTTGCAAGAAGTGATGTACTTCCGCTTGAAGCATCGTCAGTAGAAGCTGAAATTTCTGTAGTATCATCACCGCCACGGTTTGTGAACAGTGAAACGTCGCCGTCCTCAAAGTCGAAGCTGTATACAACCTTTGAATCTGCACCATTGGCTGAAAAAGCAGCAACAGGAGCTGTACCTACAGCAATTGAAGCAGCAAAAGTCATTGCCATAGCCTTTGAAATGTATGATTTCTTCATTCTCATCATCCCTTTTTATATATTTTGCATTTTGAAATAAATGCAATCATTATTTAAATTTTATCATAATAAAGCGTATATGTCAATAATTTGCAATAAACATGACAACTTTTGGTTGAATAAATCGGCTACTTATCGTTTATTGCTAAAAAAACAACCGCCGCAGGGAATTCCTGCGGCGGTAAAAGATGTTTTATTTAATAGGAAGGCTGCTTGCACTGATTAATCCAGCGTGAATTTTCTGAATTGTAAGTGCGTCATCAACTGTAATACCGTTGCCGCCTCCGATTACATCAGCGTTGAGTTTACCTGAAGCACTGAGACCGTACTTATCGGGGTTACCGATAGACTGGTAAATTGCTGTTGCGTCAGCGATTGTTACCTTACCGTCGCAGTTAGCGTCGCCGTAAAGTACATTAGCTGATGGCTTAGTTGTAGTAGTTATAGGCTTTGTAGTTGTCTTAGTTGTTGTAGTCTTTGTAGTTGTCTTTGTAGTTGTTTTTGTTGTTGTCTTAGTAGTTGTAGTCTTAGTAGTTGTCTTTGTTGTTGTGCCAGAAGATGATCCTCCGCTGAGTACAACCTTGTCGATTGTTACGCCGTCATCGTGAGGCCAGAAAATCATAGCCTTAACTGTAGCACCAACATTTGAAGGAATTTCGTAAGTTACCTCAACCTTGCCGTTTTTAACAGTTACGTTGAAGTCTTCCTGTTCCCATTCACCTGTCCATGTACCGAAAGCACCTGAGCTTTCCATATCGTTTGTGTTTACAGTGTAGTAGAGAGTAGCTGTCTTGTAGCCCTTTGCGTTGAATTCAGCGTAGTTGTTCATCTCGCCGTCATCGCCTTCTTCAAGACCAACTGTCATATCGTCAGGGAGAAGAACCTTGTCTCCGCTTGATGAACCGCCCTTTGTAGTTGTAGTTGTCTTTGTAGTTGACTTAGTAGTTGTCTTTGTTGTTGTCTTGGAAGTAGACTTTGAAGTTGTGCCTGAAGATGAACCGCCGCTGAGAACAACCTTGTCGATTGTTACGCCGTCATCGTGTGGCCACCAGATCATAGCCTTAACAGTTGCACCAACATTTGAAGGAATGTCGTAAGAAACTTCAACCTTACCATTCTTAACAGTTACGTTAAAGTCTTCCTGCTCCCATTCGCCTGTCCATGTACCGAAACCGCCTGAGCTTTCCATATCATTTGTGTTTACTGTGTAGTAGAGAGTAGCTGTCTTATAGCCCTTTGCGTTGAATTCAGCGTAGTTGTTCATCTCGCCGTCATCGCCCTCTTCTACGCCAACCTTCATATCCTCGGGATAAAGAACCTTATCTCCGCCCACAGGAGTTGTTGTAGTTGTGTCATTCTTCTTTGTTGTTGTCTTTGTTGTTGTACCGTCTGAAGGAGCCTTTGTTGTTGTGCTGGAGGAAGAACCACCGCCACTGTAGATCTTGTCAACGCCTTCGATAGAAGAAACAGTCTTACCTGTCTTGTAGAAGTGGTAAAGACCAGCTGATGCAGCAACAAGACCGATGTTATAGTCACAAGCAACCTCGTTACAGATATAGTCGCCCATGTTATCGTGGTATGAACCGCCTGCGTCACATGGACCGCCTACGAGAGCACCAACGAGAAGGTGAGAGTTGGAACCGAATGAGCTGTAAGGATTCATATGATCGCCATCGGGATTCCAGTTGTTCATATTGAACTGCTCATAGCTTGTATAACCAGAAGCTGCTCTGTGGTGAGGATTCTTTGCAGAGTTATCAGCAAAACCAACAACGAAGCAAGTATTTGCAGGGTTGCTGCCTGTGATGTAATCCATCTGTCCCTTAGCCCAGTTTGTGTAATCAGCATTTGAGTTCTTTGAAGCTACGAGAGCACAGAACTGCATTGCTGTGTTAAGACGAGCACTGCCCCACTTGTCCATAAAGAGGTAGTTACTTCCGGAAGCCTGACCGCCGATGTAGCTGTTTACCTTACCCCAGTCGCCTGTGATATGAGCGTAAACGCAAGCTGCACCAAGACCTCTGTTGTCCCAGCCGTCAACCCATCCAAGATACTGCTGCTGCTTGCTTGCGCAGTCGTTCTTGTACTTTTCGTTGTTTGTAGCAATATAAAGCCAACCAGCTGCGTTAGCCTGCTCGTCTGTAGGTGTACAGTTATTTGCAAAGTAGAAGCCCTGTGTACCGTTTGATTCACATCTGCTGTACTGAGTGGAGAAATTGTAAAGAGCCTCAGCGTACTTAAGGTCCTCTGAATCGCCGAAGTTGATATAGCTAAGAGCAAGAGCGGCTGCATAGTCAGCAGCAATATCACTTGCACTGTTTGATGTCCAGAACATCTTTCTGCCGCCTCCCTGCTGCTCAGGGGGACCCCAGTAGCTATGGTCAACTGTACCGTCACCCTTCTGATAGAGGAAGTTGGAAACGGAAGAACCACTGAGCTTTGTGGATCTCTTGAAGAAATCACAGAAATGGTCTGAAATTACCTTAAGGTGTTCAGTCTGACCTGTTGCGTCGTAAGCATCCTTAAATTCGTAGTAGCTCCAGCCGAGAACAGAAGCTGTAAAGCCCTGTGGAAGACCGAACATTGCGTGGTCACCGGCATCGTGGAAACCGCCCTGTACTTCATCGTCGGTATGGCAGTCATCACGCCATGTAAGCGCAGATTTTTCGCCAACCTCACTACCACACATATTAGCGTCGTAGAAGTAAAGGGAGTACTGGAGGAGTCTTGCGTAATCATCGGTAGCAGCGTTTGCAGTTACTGAGGGAGCAACTGTGCTGAATGATCCTGCTACTGATGCAGCAGCAACCACACCGCTGAGAACGGCTGATTTAATTCTTCTGAAATTAATCATTTACATCACACTTCTTTCTTAAATATAAAACGTGCCTATAATACGTTTATACATATATTATACAAAATTTTTGCAAACTTTTGGTAACGTAGTGATTACACAAAGGTTACATTTCGGTAAAAATAGCACTTTTTGAGTAATTTTCTCTGTATTGCCTATATTTGATTTGTTTGATTTGTATATATTCACGGTAAAAAAACTATGCAATTGTACAAAAGGTGCGCTTATTTTGATTTTTTGTAAATACATAAATTTATAATACATATAAACAAAATAAATTTTCTTTTATTAGTGAAAGAATATTATATATAACGCAAAATTAAATACAAATATTTGAATTCAGATAAACAAAAGCAGAAATACTTTTCTGCGATAATACGCAAAACACCGCATAGCTTCGGCTATGCGGTGTGAATGTCAGAAATTAAAGGGGCAGGTCAGTCTGTGACAGCATACCAGCATCAACTTTCTGAATAACAAGTGCGTCATCAGGAGTTATACCTTCTTCACCGTTGACATCGGCGTTAACCATGCCTTCAGCAGAAAGAGCGTATTTGTCAGAGTTGCCGATAGACTGGAATATAGCTGCTGCGTCGGCAATTGTAACGTATCCGTCACAGTTTGCATCACCGTAGAGAACGTCAACAACGGGTTCTGTAGGTGGATCTGTGGGAGGTTCAGTTGAAGGCTCTGTAGGAGCTGTAGTTTCATCGGAGAATTGGAAATCGGCGTTGATTTCAGCGGCAGAATTTTTTATAGCATCAAATGTTGTTGGATCTCCACCGAAAAGGTTAGCCGCACAGGCACTTGCAATAGCAAAACAGCCGTTGTAGTCCAGTGCGCCCTCGGTATACTGGTATCTGTCAGCATGATCCTCGTAGCCGTTAGCGTCGATACCGCCTACAAGCATACCATAGTTTGTGTATTTGGCCGCAGGATTTTGTGCCGATGTGATACCATCACCGCCGGGATTTGCTGCACGGTGGTGAATATGTACAGGCCACTTGTCACCAAAGCCTAACAGGAAGCTGTAGCCAAGGTTGTTATCGCCGAGGATATAGTCAAGCTGCCATTTAGCACCCTGTGCGTATTCGCTGTTGGGATCGCCGTCTGCAACAACATAAGCGTCCATTTGTATAGCACAGTTGATACGTGAAGTACCCCAGCCGTTAGTGTTGTATGTACCAACTTTCATGCCGTTCTGTCCCTGAATTTCAACGATAAGTTCATCCTTGAAAGCTGTATCTCCTGTAGCCTTGTACATAAGAGCCGAATATCCCTGCCATACCTTATCCCATGAGTAAACCCAGCCGTCGTACTGTGCACCGCCGTAGTCCTTATTCTTCGGAACTCTTGAGGGCTTATCGCCTTCGCCTATAATCCAGAGCCATGCCTGTGCAATGGCTTCTTCGTCCTGATACTGGGCGTCGGTGCTGTAAAATCCGCCGATACCGCCTGTATTGTTTCCTACGTGCTTTGTACCGAACTCTAAAAGCGCCTTTGCGTATTTTGCACATTCTGCAGAATATTCGGGATCGGAATCCTTGAATACATAAGCAGCCGCACCGAGTCCTGCCGCCATTTCACAGCTTACAGAGGAGTTGTTGTCGTTTGCAGTCAGCCAGAAAATGGGACGGTCATAAGTCTGCACCTCGGGAGATGACCAGAATGAATGGTCTGTTCCGCCGTCAGCAACAGTATGAGCTACAGCTACAACCTTTCCTGAATTGTCGAGGTAGGTTGTTTTCATAAGGTAGTCGGCACCCCAACGCATTTCATATTCAAGGTGGTCACGGCAGCCTGCCTTTTCATAAATTCCAGGATTGAGGTAGTCGGAGATACCCAGGCTTGAAAGACCGAAACCGATAGTGAGGTTGAATTTGATATGGTCGCCTGCATCGTGCCAACCGCCTGATACGTCAACTTTTCCGTCGCCGTCGGGGTCTACATAGGATTTTGCAGAGCCGTCAAGTGAGCCGACAGAAGCTTCTGCATCGTAGGTATGGCAGTCGCCTCTCCATGTGAGAGGACCATCAGTTATACCTGTTCCGCAGGCGTTGGAGTCGAAAAAGTACAGGGACATTGCAAGTGCTTCCATATAGTTGTGGTCAGCCGCAGAAGTATTCAAAGCAGCCACAGGGATTGATGATACCGCAATAGCTGCAGAAGCGGCAGCAGCGGCAAGTTTTTTTGTGAACTTCATAATTAATCATCCTTTCGTTTAAAAATGGTTATTATCCCTCTATTGTATACCTATTATATCACAAATCAAAAGATTATTTGTGAAAATTCTGTGTAAATTTACTATATTTGCTTAAAATCGGCAGATTGTTCAATTCTGCATAAACGTTCTTGTGCAGAATTACAAAAAAGGGCGGATAAAATATCCGCCCTCAAAATATCAATATACTGGCAAAACAATCTTTTATCAGTTGTTCATACCAATCTCGATAGCCTTGAAGTTGTTTGCGATAAGCTGTGCCTTTGTGGGGGGGACAACCTTTTCAATACATTTCTTCATTGTATCAAGAGTGAAAAGACCTGTTTCCTTGAGTGTCTTTCCGAGGAGAATAATATTTGAACCGCCCTTCAGCTCGTTTGCGTCAGCAAGCTCTGATGAGGGAATGCCGTAAATCTCGATATCTGTACGTGTGCACTCGTTTTCAATGAGTGTGCTGTCATAGATTACCTTGCCGCCGGGTTTTACATCATTGACAAACTTGTCGAATGAAGGCTGATTCATAGCGATAAGGATATCAGGATTGATTACAAGAGGAGATCCGATAGGTTCATCTGAAATACATACGGAACAGTTAGCTGTACCTCCACGCATTTCGGGACCGTATGAGGGAAGCCATGAAAGCTCCTTATTGTCGACGAGTCCGCAGTATGCAAGGATTTTACCGGCGAAAAGTACGCCCTGTCCGCCGAAGCCTGCAAGAATGATTTCTGTAGCTGCCATTATTCATTGCCCTCCTCTGTAGTGTCCTTGTATACTCCGAGTGGATAATAAGGAATCATTTCGTCCTGAAGTCTCTTTATAGCCTCTGTGGGAGTAAGTCCCCAGTTTGTGGGACAAGTTGAAAGAACTTCAACGATAGAGAAGCCCTTCTTTGCCTTCTGTGTCTCGAAAGCTTTTCTGATAGCCTTTTTAGCGTCACGGATATGGGGAACGCTGTCAACAGCAACACGGTGAGCATAAGCTGTACCTGTGAGAGTTGAAAGCATCTCGCATACTCTTACAGGATAACCTGCAAGCTGTGGATCACGGCCGAAAGGTGTTGTCTGTGTAACCTGACCGGGGAGAGTTGTAGGAGCCATCTGTCCGCCTGTCATACCGTAGATTGTGTTGTTGATGAAGATAACAACGATATTTTCGCCTCTTGTAGCAACGTGAACAGTTTCAGCTGTACCGATAGCAGCGAGGTCACCGTCACCCTGATATGTAAATACAAACTTATCGGGATTTGTACGCTTAACGCCTGTAGCAACAGCCGGAGCACGACCGTGGGGAGCTTCAATCATATCGCATCCGAAATAGTCATAAGCCATAACGGAGCAGCCAACAGGGCATACGCCTACTGTATCGCCCTCGATACCCATTTCGTCCATAACCTCTGCAACGAGTCTGTGAACGATACCGTGAGTACAACCAGGGCAGTAATGTGTTGGAACATCAAGGAGTGACTTTGGTCTTTCAAATACAACAGCCATTATTCAGCACCTCCGACTTTTTTGATTTCTGCCAGAATTTCAGCAGGATTGGGAATAATACCGCCTGTACGTCCGTAGAACTCAACAGGCTTTGAGCAGTTGATAGCAAGCTTGATATCGTCAATCATCTGTCCCATTGACATTTCAACGGAGAGAAGCTTCTTGGCGTTCTTTGCAGCTTCATTAAGTTCCTTTACAGGGAAAGGCCAGAGTGTCTTGGGGCGGAAAAGTCCTGCCTTGATACCCTGTGCTCTTGCCTCGTTTACAGCAGATTTTACGACTCTTGCAGTTGCACCGAAAGCACAGAGAAGAATATCGCAGTCCTCTGTGAGGTAGAGTTCAGCGTCAGTTTCGTTTTCTTTGATAGCGGCATATCTTGCAAATCTGTCCTCAACGGATTTTTCAAGCTCATCGGGCTTGAGGTAGAGTGAGTTGATAATGTGGTGCTCTCTCTTACCCTTGTGACCGTCAGCAGCCCAGCTGCTCTTATCTGTGGGGTTAGCACTGATTTCGGGGAACGAAACAGGCTCCATCATCTGACCGAGAAGACCGTCGGCAAGAATCATAGCGGGAACACGGTACTGGTCAGCCTTATCAAAAGCCTTCACAACCATGTCAACCATTTCCTGTACAGATGCAGGAGCGTACACCATGAGATGGAAATCGCCGTGACCGAGTGCCTTTGTAGCCTGCCAGTAGTCAGCCTGTGATGGCTGGATACCACCAAGACCGGGGCCGCCACGCTGTACGTTGATGATTACAGCAGGGAGGTCAGAACCTGCGAGATAGGAAATACCCTCGCTCTTGAGAGAAATTCCGGGTGAAGATGAAGATGTCATGGCACGCACGCCTGTGGAAGCCGCACCGAGAACCATATTTATAGCAGCGATTTCAGATTCAGCCTGTAAAAATACGCCGCCTGCCTTATTCATGCGCTTTGCCATATAAGCGGCAAGCTCTGTCTGGGGAGTAATGGGGTAACCGAAGAAACACTTACAGCCTGCTCTGATAGCGGCTTCAGCAAGAGCTTCGTTGCCCTTCATAAGATTTCTTTCCAAAGCTTTAAGCTCCTTTCGTTTACTTTTCAATAGTGATTGCACAATCGGGACACATCATAGCACACATAGCACAGCCGATACAAGCGTCCTGATCGGTACATACAGCGTAGAAATAGCCCTTCTTGTTACGCTTCTCTTTCTGAAGCTCAACAATTTTCTTAGGGCAGGCAGCAGTACAAAGACCACAGCCCTTACAGCGTTCTGTAATAACAGTCATTTTAGCCAATTCTTACACCACACTTTCATATACAGTTTTGGTTTATATTTCCCACAGAGGTTTTACAAAAACCTTTATGGGGAGTATATCGTTGCTCTCGGGGGATTTGCACAAATCCACAGGGGAGGTTGTAAAAGCAAGGGGAAGACCTGTCTTTGCAGATACCTCGTCTGCGAAGGACTTTGATTGTGCGATAATCTCCGCAGTTGTTTCGCAACCGAGATTTGTGTTGTTTACAACGGCGGTATGCTTCATACGTGAAGCAGCTTCAATCTCATACATGAGTGAAACGGCTTCATCGGCGGTTTCCGTGAGATTTCTACGCTGATTTATAACGTAGAGCATATCAAGCTCGTCGCTGTAATTATTGAGTGCCTGTGCGTGTCTGCCGAGGGCAAAAGCACCTGCGTCATCGCCGCCTACGTCGATAATAAGACAGCCGTCGCCTGCGGCAAGCTGTTCGATATCGAACTGCACCGAGGGAACGTCAAGATTTGTATTAGCGAAATCGGGGGCGATAAGGTTTATTCCGTTTTCCTCAAACAGCTTTCTGAAATCAGCTGTGCGGAAGTATGGGTTTACAAGGTCAAGGTCAACAACGGTGACATCTTTCCAGATTTTTGCCGCATTAAGGGCAAGATTTACGGAGAGATTAGTCTTTCCGCAGCCGTAATGACCTGTGATAACAGTAATTCTTTTCATGCTTTACCTCTGTCACTTTACATCGGAAAATCGTTCTGCTCTTAATTATAGCACTTTTTAAGGAGAATTGCAATAGTTTTTGAATTAGTATGTACTAACAAATTGAATCCTATTTTTCACTTTTTTTGTGCTTATATATATGAGGGCAAAAAGTCGCAAAGACATACGGACAACCAAGGTAATACACACAGTTCAACAACATTGATCACAATTACAAACACTGTTTTTTATGCAAACATACAAAGTTTTAAAAATGTTGTCAAAAAGTGTAAGTTTTTGGTTTTTTGTGTCATATATAAGTAGGACAAGCGGAGCCGACAAAAAACAAACACAAGGACAAAAATTTTTAAGGAGGTAAAATCCATGAGTTACTCAAAGTATTATGAAGACAATGTCAAAATTTCAGAGGAAAGATTTGCTGACCGCAGAGATTATTCGTACAACGAACTAATCAAAAGAAGTCAGTTGTCAGACGATAACGGTGTAAAAATTATTATGCCAGACTTGAACTCCGCAGCTAATGGCTATTTAGATTACAGTATAGTACAAAGCCGATGATGAAAAGGAGAGGTTATTATGTTTGATTGTTTATTCGGAACATGTTCTGATAACGTAGCAGTTTATTGTGAATTACATAGTAAATATATGACAGTAAAACAGATACGCCACAAAGATTGTCTTAAAAAGGAATGTTGGCACTTAAAGAAAAATGAAGAGCATGAATGGTGGGCACAAAGACAAAGGATAAAACAAAAACGCAAGGATAAAAAATGTCCTCTTGCCAACTAACTTCTGAAGAAATATTCGGAGCATAGAGGAATATGTTGTAATTTTACTATTGACATATATTGAAATTCCGCCTATAATGTAGATGGGTGATGTTATGGTAAACAAGGCAGAAGAAAGTATATGTAATGAATTCGGCAGGAAGATATGGACCAGATTCCGACGTGGAGTCCGTGATTATCGTCTTATCAACGAGGGGGACAAAATTGCCGTCTGCATATCAGGTGGCAAGGATTCCATATTAATGGCATTGTGCATAAGACGATTACAGCGTAATAATGAAATTCCCTTTGAAGCGGAATATATCGCCATGGATCCTGGCTACAGCGAGGAAAATACCGAAAAAATAAAGGAAAACTGCAAGCTACTTGACCTGCCTGTTTCCTTTTACAAGACAAATATATTCGATTCAGCGGAGAAATCTCCGAAAAATCCATGCTTTTTGTGTTCGCGGCTAAGACGTGGATGGCTTTATAAAAAGGCACAGGAGCTGGGGTGCAATAAAATTGCATTGGGACACCATTTTGATGATGTTATAGAGACAATATTAATGGGAATGCTCTACGGCTCGCAGATGCAGACAATGATGCCAAAGCTTCATTCAGAAAATTACAGCGGTATGGAGCTTATCCGTCCTCTTTATCTTATCCGTGAGGCTGACATTGTGGACTGGACAGAGGCGAACGGGCTGTCATTTATACGCTGTGCTTGTTCAATGTCGGAAAAATCGGAACAGGGCTCAAAGCGTGCCGAGATTAAAGCTCTCCTTGCACAGCTTCGGCAGACAAATCCTGCAGTAGATATGAATATTTTCAGAAGTGCGGAGAACGTCAATCTGCAAACGCTTATATCTTATCATATAGGCGAAAACCGACACCACTTCCTCGATGATTACGACGAGGGAATAACGATCAGAGGTACAAAAAATCCTCCCCGTGAATAACATGGGGAGGATATACTTTTGTATAGGTAAATAATTACATTTCTGAGGCTGCGATACCTGCGAAAACGCCAAGAGCAAGCATAAGAATTACGATAACAATAGCGATAATACTCCAGATAAGGCTTGCCTTTGCAAAGTTCTTTGCTGACTGGTCACGGGAAACGCAAAGCATGATAATAATACCGATAATTCCAAGGAATGCAATAAGAGCCTGCCAGCCGAACCAGCCTGCTGTTGATGTTACTTCGTTAGTGTTTACATTGATGTTGTTGTAAACAGGGGGAGGATTGTAAGCCTGAGGTGCTGGAGCAGGTGCAGGATTGGAATTGTTTGCGGGAACTCCGCATTCAGGGCAGTATCCGCCTTCAAATTCAGCGCCGCAGTTGAAACATTTTGACATAGTGAAAAATCTCCTTAAAAATAAATTTTTCTACGTTATATCACAAAATGTCAAATAATGCAATAGTTAAAATCACCAAATTATCACGTTTAATTCACGGTATTTTCACTTTTGTCCTGATGTTGCAATTTCTGAAACTTTATGATATAATGTAAGATGTATATTTATAAGCAAACGATGAACTACGGTTCGGGAGAAAATTATGACTGAAGCATTACTCAGATACAAAGCGGCTGCAAGGGATTTCAGCGAGGCGCTTCCCATAGGTAACGGAAGAATTGGCGGAATGGTATTCGGCAGACCAGCCGAGGAGCTTATCCGTCTTAACGAAGATTCTGTATGGTCCGGAGGCCTCCGACACAGAATAAATCCCGATGCAAAAGAGGGACTTTCGGAGGTTCGTGAGCTTCTGAAAGCAGGAGATATTCCTGCGGCTGAAAAGGTTGCTTTCACAAAAATGCAGGGAGTTCCCGAAAATATGCGTCATTATATGCCATTGGGAGATCTGACAATTTCAATGGAATTCGGCGGCAAGGCAAGGGATTATTCCCGTATACTTGACCTTTCCACAGCTGTAACGGGTGTGAGCTTTACAGCAAACGGCGTACTTTATACGAGAAATGTTTTTTGCTCTGCCCCCGATCAGGTAATGGTAGTTGATATCCACAGCGATACCCCAAATAGTGTAAACCTTACCTGCGGACTTGGCGGCAGAGATGATTATTACGATGAAAATCGTCCATGCGGCGATAATATGATTATATTCACAGGCGGTACAGGCAGCTCGGACGGTATATTTTTTGCGGCTTGCCTTGGTGCCAGGGCGGAGGGCGGCACAGTTGAAACCGCAGGCAATAAGATTGTGGTGAAAAATGCTGATTCTGTTATGCTTATCCTCTCTGCAAGAACAAGCTTCTACACCGAAAATTATATCGAATCCGCAGAAGTTGACGCTGAAATGGCTCTGGATTGCTCTTATGATGAGCTTTATTACCGTCACGTTTCCGATTACAAGGAGCTTTTTGACCGTGTGGAGTTTACCCTTGCTGATAACAGCGGTGAAAGTCTGAATGGATTTTCAGTTGATGAGCGTCTTAACCGCCTTAAAGGTGATATAATGGATAGCAGAGATTGCGAACGTCTGATACACGATAATAAGCTTATAGAGTTGTATTTCAACTACGGCAGATACCTTATGATAGCCGCAAGCCGTGCAGGTACACAGCCTATGAATATGCAGGGTATCTGGAACGAGGATATGCTCCCTAAGCTTGGAAGCCGTTACAGCGTGAATATCAACACAGAGATGAACTACTGGTGTGCGGAAAGCTGTAATCTTTCTGAATGTCATCTTCCCCTGTTTGATTTGCTGGAGCGAGTAGCTGAAAACGGTTCTGTTACGGCAAAGAAGATGTACGGTATAGATAAGGGATTTGTATGCCACCACAACACCGATATATGGGGCGATACGGCACCTCAGGATTTATGGATGCCCTCTACATTATGGGTGACAGGTGGTGCATGGCTTGCACTTCATATATTCGAGCATTACGAGTATACTCTCGATCGTGAATTTCTTGAGGAAAAATATTACATTTTAAAATCCGCTGCTGAATTTTTTGCAGAATTTCTCATTGACGACGGAGAGGGCAGACTTGTTACCTGTCCTTCTGTATCCCCCGAAAATACATATATCACCAAAAACGGTGTTACGGGATGCCTTTGTATAGGCCCCTCAATGGATTCACAGATTATCACAATGCTTTTCAATTCTGTTATAAAGGCGGCTGAAATTCTTGGCAAGGACAGCAGATTTTCAGATAAGCTGAAAAAGCTTCTGGAGCGTATACCTGTGCCGGAGACAGGAAAATACGGACAAATCAGGGAATGGGCGGCTGACTATGAGGAAGTCGAGGCAGGCCATAGACACGTATCACAGCTGTTTGCACTTCATCCCGCGGATATTATAACTCCTGCAAAGACTCCACGACTTGCAGATGCCGCAAGAGCAACTCTTGTACGCAGACTTGTACACGGCGGCGGTCACACCGGCTGGAGCTGTGCATGGATTACAAATATGTGGGCACGTCTTGGCGACGGTCATATGGTTTATGAAAATCTCAAAAAGCTGATTACCCACTCCACTAACCCGAACCTTATAAACAAGGAGCCTTCGTTCAGAGTTGACGGTAATTTCGGAGGAACGGCGGCAATTACAGAGGCACTTTTACAGAGTACGGCAGGCGCAATTACACTGCTCCCTGCACTTCCCGAGGAATGGAGCGAGGGCAGTATAAAGGGACTCCGTGCAAAGGGCGGCTTCGAGGTTTCTATGGAATGGAGTAGCGGAAGGCTTGTAAAAGCCGAAATCATTTCACTTTGCGGTAGTGTATGCTGTCTGAGAGTCAATGGTGCGGCAAGTGTTATATGTGACGGTACAACAGTAAACTCCCGTATCGAGGACGGCGTAATTGTATTTGATACGACTGCGGGAGAAAGATACACAATTACTGCATAAGCGGAGGACATAAAAGCATGAGCATAAAAAAAATAACGGCAGTTATTACAGCGGCGGTTACAATGACTGCATTGACCGCCTGTAATACAAAAAAAGTGCAGAAAAACAGCGATATATCCATATCCGAGATTGAGAATACAACAGATTCAACAGAAACTGTCACCACAATTCCTGCGGAAACCTATCCCGATTACCCGATTTCATATCCCGAAATCGAGAAAAAGCGTACGGGCAACGTGTATGAAGCAGAGGATTCTTTAATGACCGAAGGGCTTGTGTTCAGTGATGAAATCCCAAAGAAGAAAAATGCTGAGGGAGAAGATGAAAATCCTGAAAATCCTGATGTAAAGCCATTCAGCGGTGACGGTTATATTACGGGATTTAAAAAGGACGGAAGTACCTTTGTTATATTTGAAGTTGACGCTCCCAGCAATCAGCATTATGATCTGTCTTTCAGTATAGCTTCAGATAAAATAGTAAACTGTCGTGTGTCGGTAAACGAAAAGGAAACCGCATCCTTCGCCACAAAAAAAGGCGATGACTTCACACTTGTCACTCTTTATGGCGTGTTTCTCACCAAAGGAAAGACGAAAATCGAATTCCGCTCCCTTGACGGAGATTTAAAGCTTGACTATCTCAAGCTTTCAAATAACACCTCATTGAGCACAATACAATACAAAGCTGAAAACAGCCTTTCCAACGAGGAGGCAGGAGAATCGGCAAAGGAGCTTATGAGTTTCCTCACGGAGAATTACGGCAAATACACTCTTACGGGACAGTATGCTTCTGATGAAACGAACAAGGAGCTGGAACTGATTTATCAGACTACAGGAAAATATCCTGTAATCAGATTTTCGGCTATGCACAATTCGGGCAACAGCTTTGACAGTACATTCAAAGATATCGACGCTTGTGCTGAATGGCACTACAAGGGCGGCATAGTTGGACTTATGTGGTACTGGGAGGCTCCTTCAAAGAAAAATCCCTCGGTATACACAAAAGATACTGATTTCCGTCTGTCAGACGCTGTGACTGATATTGACATTGCAAAGCTTTCACAGGAGGAAATACGCGGACTTTACGGAGAGGGTAAAATTTCCGAGCAGTGCTACGGTATTATCCTTGACCTTGACA
Source organism: Ruminococcus sp. (assembly GCA_017558505.1). Taxonomy (GTDB): domain Bacteria; phylum Bacillota; class Clostridia; order Oscillospirales; family Ruminococcaceae; genus Ruminococcus. Next base: position 79,392 of record JAFYUM010000039.1, read on the forward strand.
ATATGGCAGGGCAACTTATGTCCCTGAAAAACAAGGGTGTACCCGTGCTCTGGAGACCGCTTCATGAGGCTTCGGGTGACTGGTTCTGGTGGGGAGCAGGATCCGTAAAGGATTATAAGTGGCTGTGGAACCTTATGTATACAAGATACACAGAGTATTTCGAGCTTGACAATCTCATCTGGGTGTGGAACGGTCAGAACGATAAGACACTTGTTGATAAGAACACATTTGATATAGCCTCTCTTGATATATACCTCTCCCCTGAAAAGGATTTCGGAAGCCGATATGAGCAGTTTCTGGCTTTGCAGAATATAGTGGGCAAGGATAAGCTGATAGCAATTAGCGAGTGCAGTACACTTCCGGATATGGATATGTCCTTCCGTGACAATGCGGTATGGTCTTTCTTTGGTTTGTGGTACGGTAAATATCTCCACGACGAACAGGGAGCTTTCTCTGATGTTTACACAAATAAAGACGCTTTTATTAAAACCTATAACTCCGACGGCACATTGTCTCTTGACGAGTATCTTATACTCCGTGGAGGTGATAAGCTTGTGCCGAAGTATGATGAAACAGCAACAACGACTGTTACTACCGTTGTATCGACGGACACAACTGAAACAACGGAATCAACTGCAAGCGAAACTACCGCAACAGCTGTCGCTGTGTGGTAAAGGAGGCTATTATTTCTCATGAATAATGATTTTAAAATAACCGTACCTATTACCCGTGACCAGCGTGAAGTTATGGATAAAATGACGGGGGCGATACGTGATAACGGCATAAAAGCCGTAAGCTTCCGACTTTTCGGTTCTCTGCTTATATTTCCCTTTTCTGAAAAAAACGACGTATTTCTGATTATGGAAAGGGAATATAAGCTTACTGGAAACGGCAGGAAATCATTTGCGGATCTGCGTATTGAGGCGGAAACTGAAGCAAATCGGAAATTCACCGGGAAATGCTCTGTTACGTTGGCACAGATATACGAAATCTATGCAAAAAAGCATAAGATTACCGACGAGGAAAAAGAGTCGCTTATGCGTTATGAATGTGAAACAGTTGAAAAATACGTATTCCCAAGAGCATTCGGAAAAAAACTTTTAGATACAGCAGAAAGCTGCGGGAAAAAGATTATTCTTGTTGCACATACTTTTTACCCTCGCGAAACGGTTCTGCGTATGGCGGAAAAGTGTGGTATAAGCGGAAAAATGCTTGTTACAAATGAGATTGACAGCGGAGAAAATATCAATGGAATTATTTTTGATACCGTGTTAAAAAAGGGTAAGGCTTCATCGGCGGCACATCTTCACATAGGCGGGGATATTTCAGCTGATGTTGAAACTCCCATTATGAAGGGAGCAAAAGCACTTCTTCTTGCCGATACTACAGCAAGTATGATAAAGTCGGGCAGAGCACGTAGTTTTGTGCAGTCGAAGCAGGTATATGAATATGACACCTCGGCTTTTCTTGCTCTTCATCTTGCATTTGGTATTTATTCGGCTTATATCTTTGATATACCGAGAAATAAAACAGCATTGAGCGATTTCTGTGGAAATCCATATATACTTGGATTTTTTGTGTATGGCTGCTGCAAGAAAGCTGATATTTCTGCTCTTAACGATACAGAAAGAGCAATTCTCGACGCAATGGCGGCAAATTCCGATATATGTCGTGGAGAAAGTGATTTCAGCGAGCTTTTTCAGCGGCATTTCGGAAATATTCTGCAAAGCGGTGAATATAATGGTTTTGAACTGCCGTTGAAGCTTCTGGCTGAACACGGTGGCTCTATGGATGTGGGGCTGTTGAAAAACAATATGGCTTCTGAGCTTCATAAAAAGTGGACGGAAGGTATTACAGATGCACCAACAATTCCGAACTTACAGCGTGTACACGAAAAAAACAAGCTTGAAAAGTTTGCGGACAGAATGTTTCCGCCCGGGACAAAGGTGCGTAATATAGCTGACGGTATTCTATTCAATATGAAGAAAAAGCGTTGATTTTTACATTCTTCGACAAAAACCATAAAAACGGACAAAGAGCGACTTTTTCGGATTTAAAGCACTAAATTTACATATTAACTTTCGTTGACGACCGACATTCCCCGTGATATAATTTATGTACAAAAGACGACAGAGTCTTTGGAACACCTGAAAACAAGAAGTTTTCAGAAGAAAGGATTATTCATGGAGGAACAAAGATATGAACAACAAGGTAAAGGTACTTATTGCTGACGACACAGCAGCAGGCGTAAGCGTTGCAAACAAATTGAGAGAAAAAGGAATGTACGCCTACACAAGAAGAAAAAATTGCGGTATAATTGTGGAATCTGTAAAGAATGACGCACCTGACGCAGTCGTTCTTGATATTACAGCCCATGACGGCGACGCAGTTACAATTATGAAAAAGGTACGCGAGCTGGGCGTTAACTTTCCTGCGTTCATTATTACATCGGATATAGACAATGAGTTTATCGAAAGACAGGTCATGGAAAACGGAGGAGCAAAATTCCTGCTGAAACCCTGTGACGCAGATGACCTGTTCAATGCTGTAACATCAGCGGTTGGTGATAGAGTAAGCAGTTTAAGCGATGATATGGAAATAGTAATCACGGATATTATCCACCAGCTGGGTGTGCCTGCACATATAAAGGGATACCACTATCTTCGTTCGGCTATACTCTATTCCATTGAGGATAAGGCGCTTCTTGAAAGTGTCACAAAAATGCTTTATCCCACCGTTGCAAATACATATGATACTACATCATCAAGAGTTGAAAGAGCGATACGTCACGCTATTGAAATTGCGTGGGACAGAGGAAATATCGACACCCTCAATTCGTTTTTCGGATATACAGTCAACACCTGTAAGGGCAAGCCGACAAATTCCGAATTTATCGCCCTTATCACAGATAAACTCAGATTAAGATATAAATCTGCGTTGAAAATCAGTCATTAAGGCAATACCGCATATATCGACCTGCCGGTATTGTCAGAGGAGGAATTATTTATGTCATTCAGAAAAATTGAATTATCAGAGCTTTCATTCAATCCCTTTGAAAAAATCGGCAAGGAGTGGATGCTCCTTACAGGCGGTACTATGGACAGTTTCAACACAATGACGGCTTCATGGGGACAGCTTGGTGTTCTCTGGAATAAGAACGTGCTCACCTGTTACATTCGTCCTAATCGCTACACATATGATTTCGTGGAAAAAGGTGAGCTGTTCACAGCTTCATTTTTAGGCGAGGAATACCGCAAGGCTCTTGCATACTGCGGTTCACATTCAGGCAGAGATTGCGATAAAATGGCTGAAACAGGTCTTTCACCTGCCGATTTACAGGGTGCAGTAGGTATTGAACAAGCTGACCTTGTTCTCGTTTGCCGTAAGCTTTATGCCTACGATATGCAGGAAAGCGGATTCCTTACTGATGACGGTATCCCTGCACAGTTCTTCGGCACTGACCCCTATCACCGCGCTTATATTGCGGAAATTGTGGGTGTATATGTTAAGTAATACGTAATTAAATTTGTTGTAAAAATAAGAAATCCAGAGAAGATTTTTTCCTCTCTGGATTTTTTAATTCGTCCTTATTTATCTTTCTTTGATTTTTTTGCACGCACTTCTTTCATACGCTCCTGTCTGACAGCCTTTGCCTCAAGGCGACGATAGGCTTCTTCGTAGAAGTATTCCTGTGAATTGAGGGGTTCTTCGCCTTTTTGTGGTTCAACACGGACGTATCTTCCGTTGTTCTGGAGTTCTCTTGCCTTTACGTTATCGGACATCATTATACTGAACATATCACGTATGCGTTTTTTCAGTTTTTCGTCCTCAATGGGAGCAGCTACTTCGACACGGCGAATTGTATTTCTGCTCATGAAATCAGCTGAGCCGATATATATTTTCTGCTCTTTTATATCGTTGCCGAATATGAATATACGGCTGTGTTCGAGAAATCTTCCGACAATACTGCGGACTGTGATATTATCGGTATATCCCTCAACCTTCGGGATAATACAGCAGATACCTCTTACAAGGAGTTCGATTTTAACTCCTGCCTGTGAAGCTTCCACAAGCTTATCAATAATTGACTTATCGTTGAGAGAGTTGATCTTCGCGGCGAAATAACCTTTTCCGCCGTTCCTGGCAATTTCAATCTGCTGGTCTATCATTTCAAGTATCTGCGGCAATAAAGCATATGGCGACACAAGGAGTTTATTTGTTTTTTCAACAAAGGTGCCGTTGAGCAGGCAATCGAATACCTGTTCTGCGTCCTCGGCGATTTCACGGTCGGCAGTCAGAAGCATAAGGTCAGTATACAGCGAGGACGTTTTTTCGTTGTAGTTACCTGTTCCAACCTGTGTAACGTAGTCGAATTTATCGCCTGTGCTCCTGCGCTTAATAAGGAGCAACTTTGAATGTGCCTTAAATTCTTTCGGACCGTAGATAACTTTTACGCCTGCTTTCTGGAGTATCTTTGACCACTCGATGTTATTTGCTTCGTCAAATCTTGCACGGAGCTCAATCATGACAAGGACGTCCTTGCCGTTTTCAGCGGCAGTACAAAGTGCACTTATAACCTTGCTGTTGCGTGCGAGGCGGTACAATGTGATTTTTATTGAAGTAACCTTTGGATCGACGGCGGATTCCTCCAGAAGTCGTATAAATGACGTTGTCATTGATTCAAATGGATAGCTTAAAATTATATCCTTTGACTTAACCTGTGAAAATACAGGGCGGTTATCCGCAAGCATTGCTGTTTTTCGGGGAAGTCGGGCTTCAAAGTGAAGCTCGGTGGACATATCAAGCTCTTGTAACTTGAACAGGTATGACAAATCCAGTGGTATATTTGAGTTGAATACACGAACATTACCGATTTTTAGCTTTTTGCAAATATAGTCCACCGCTTCACGGCTGAACTGGTTTGAAATTTCAAGGCGGACAGCGGCAAGCTTTGTACGCTTTACCACAAGCTCCTCCATACGCTCACGGAAGTCGGCACCTTTATTATTCACCATAATATCAGCGTTTCTTGTAACTCTTATTATAGCTCTGTCCTGTATCTTACAGCCCTTGAACATAAGGTGTGCGAATTGCAGAACTACCTCCTCATGAAGTATAAAGCGTTTTCCGTTTTTGTCCAGAGGGATAATGCGTTCTGAATGTTCATGTGTCACGGGGATGATTCCCACAAGAGTACCTTTTTTTGAGGCGATGTTAACAGCCGCGTAGAGTTCCTTATTTTTCAGGAATGGAAAAGGCAGAGCGTCGTTCACAAGAATGCCGGTTATAAACGGTTTTATTTCACGCTTGAAATAGAGCTCCAGAAATGCCTGTTCTTCGGGAGTTGCATTGGCAAAAGCAACGTGCTCAAAGCCGTATGGGGCGAGCTCCTCCATATTCTTTTTGAAAGCCTCCTCAACTCTCGGTTGAAGCCTGCGCACAGCGGTATAGATGGAATCAAGCTGCTGTGAGGGAGTCATGCCCGATTTACTGTCCTTTTTCTTGTTGTTCTCCTTTTCCTCATCGGTGAGGGAGCCGACTCTGACCATAAAGAACTCATCAAGATTACTCTGATATATAGCGGAAAATGAAAGTCTTTCCAGTAAGGGATTGTTTATATCTGTTGCTTCTTCAATGACTCGTTTATTGAATTTGAGCCATGATAACTCACGGTTTTCAAGATGTTCCATAGAAGTTTCTCCTTTTGAGGGTGTGATTATTATAATAATTATATAACATTTTTTGCGATATGTCAAGAGATATAAGTCAAAATAGATAAAAAACAAGACGTATTTACGGGGAAATGGTAGATTTTCGAAAAATTCTCCGATATGCACAAATGAGGTGATATTTTTTTAACAGATATTCCAAACTGTTGTAAATTCTATTGATTTATGCCTTTTATTGTGATATAATGAAGTTGCCAAATAAATAAAGGAGGGCATTCATAATGGATATCAAAGAAAAAATTGAAGAATTGGTTAATAAGGTAAAGAACGACAAGGATTTCGGCGACGATTTCAAAAAGGATCCTGTAAAGGCTGTTGAAAGCGTTCTCGGAATTGATCTTCCCGATGAGCAGATTGAAAAGATTATCGACGGTGTCAAGGCAAAAATCAACTTTGACAGTATCGGTGATAAAATCGGCGACCTTTTTGATAAATTCAAGAAGTAAAAAATACGGCGGTCATTCGACCGCCGTTTGCTTTTTTATCAGAAGTTGCCGCCATTCCAGCCCCAATCAGGAGTTGCGGTATATTTTACATATATACGTGACGGGTCAATATCAAGCCTGTTATTGAGTATATTACATATTTCTCCTGTAAGCGTATCGAATGCGGAAGAATTTGCGGATCCCAGAACACTTACCTCAACCATTGCTGCGGGTGCGTCATCACCTTTGAAATAAAGGGTATATTCAGGTTCAATTCCTACCATGAGCCATGCTTCGGATTTCCCGGGGATAGCAGAAATAGCCTTTCCTAAATCCGTTTTCAATGCAATTTCTGCATCTTTTGATACAGCTGTGTTTGTCTTTACGTTGATAAATGGCATAAGAATTCCTCCTTAGAATAAATAGTATTCTCCGTCAACCTGATAAATTCGCAGGTTAAATGGTTCAGTGTGTTTTTCAAATACATATGAATTTCCGCCTGTTGAATAACAGGTATATCCACCGATTTCAACAACTTTCTGAGAAGTGATTTTCTCAAAGAGAGAGCTGTCGAATGTGGCAATTTCAGCAGCGGCAAAGTTGAAGTAATTGACAGCTTCTTCATCGCTCTCAAGAAGACAGTTTGAAATGTTGATATAGTCGATTTCAAAGTCTTCGCCGAGTGTATTTTTCAGAGATGCGTTCATGCCGTCAAGATATTCGTCTGCATTTGCATATCCGCCGGATACACAGAGATGCTCGAGAAATCCTGGATAATAGAGATTTTTGATTTTTTCGTGGTCGTTTTCATTAATAGCCACAATATAATCATGAACAAGATAAATTTCTCGTAAATCAGCAGTTTCGCCGTCGCCGCCGAAATAACGCTTGTCAAATTCGACAATATATTTTACTCTGTCGTCGTTTGAGGGGCGGAGTTCGTAAATTGTTGCTCCGTATGGCATATCTTCCTGTGCGAGATTGCCGCCGTCATCCACATTACCAACCATATTAGCGTGGGAGTGGTCATCATGGCTTTCACAACCTGTTGCAGCAAGCATCATAACAACCGCCAGAGCTGCAATAATAATCTTTTTCATAATCCTTGCTCCTTAACCGAATGTGTAGTATTTTCCGTCTTTTTCAGCGAGTATGATATTCATTGTGCTGACGATTTTATGTTCGTTTCCGTCCTCGGCTCTTGCCATAACAAAAATTGTAAAAGGAATAAGCTTATCAACGTCGCTTTTTACCTGCTCATAGTAATTCTCATCCAATATATCTTCATAACTGTCAAAAAAGCTTTGAACAAACGCTTCCTCGGTAACACCCTCCTCATATGTGGGCTGTTCGGCTCTGATACGTGTTATTGTATAGTCGCCCTTGAATTCCTTGTCCTCTGTCGATTCATAAACCAATATGTCAATAAGATCGTCACGAATCATGCTATTACGTAAGTCAAAGGAATTTTTCAAACTGTAATCATCAACGCCTTTTTCTTTGCTGTATACCTCACGGAGATATTTTTCATAGCGTTCAGCATAATCGGGGTATATAGTGCTCTTGTATGTGTCAAAATCGTTATTCTGAAAGGTCAGAAAGTAATTTTCAAGGGCAAGCACGGCTTCAACAGGAACTGTTTCGTCACCGCAGTAAAGCTTTACACCGTTACCGCTGTAATAATACTGACCGAGTTCATATTCGTCACTGCCATCCGCAGGAGAAATAAGCTCGCTTACTCCCTTTTCTCCGATTTCGGGAAGAGAAACAGATTCCTCTGTAAGAGAAACCGATTCTTCCTTGATTTTCTCGCAGGATATACAGCATACAGCTAACATACAAGCTGAAATTGCCGCTGTTATTTTTCTGAATTTCATAAAAGCCTCCCGTTAATTATTTTCTATCCAGAAATATTATACTACAATTTTAACTGAATTTCAAGCATATAATATGATTTTGATGTGATAATTTCTTGAAATATTGCAGATACAGCTACTTATGCAAAAATGCGGCGGATGATATCCGCCGCACTTACATAATTACAAATTACGCATTAACCCTTTGCCCTTACCTTTGCACGCTGGCTGTTGCTTAAAATTCTCTTGCGGATACGCAGACTCTCGGGAGTTACTTCAAGAAGCTCGTCATCAGCAAGGAATTCAAGGCAGTCTTCAAGACTGAGTATACGGTGTGGAACAAGACGGAGTGCATCATCGCTGCCGCTTGCACGTGTATTTGTAAGGTGCTTTCTCTTGCACACGTTTACTACAAGGTCATCGCTCTTTGGCGACATACCCACAACCATTCCCTCATACACGGGAGTTCCCGCAGGAATAAACAGCTGTCCTCTCTCCTGTGCGTTGAAAAGTCCGTATGTTACAGCTTCTCCTGTTTCAAAGGATACAAGTGAACCCATGCTTCTGCGGTCAATATCGCCCTTGTATGGCTGATATTCCTCAAATACGTGGCTCATAATTCCCTCGCCCTTTGTATCTGTGAGAAATTCGCTCTTATAGCCGAAAAGTCCACGTGCAGGAACAAGAAATTCAATTCTCATACGACTGCCCTGTGGGTGCATTGAAACAAGCTCTCCCTTACGGCTGCCCATTTTCTCCATAACAGAGCCTACGCTCTCCTCGGGAACGTCAATAACAAGACGCTCGATAGGCTCAAGCTTTCTGCCGTCCTCGCCCTCTTTGAGAAGTACACGGGGAGTTGATACTGAAAGCTCATAGCCCTCACGGCGCATATTTTCAATTAAAATCGAAAGGTGCATTTCACCTCTGCCTGCAACTCTGAATGCGTCTGTATTTTCAGTTTCCTCAACTCTGAGGGAAACGTCTTTGAGAAGTTCCTTGAAAAGTCGCTCACGAAGCTGACGGGAAGTTACGAATTTACCCTCTCTGCCTGCGAATGGGCTGTCGTTTACAGCAAATGTCATTTCAACTGTAGGCTCTGAAATCTTCACGAAAGGAAGCGGCTCAGGAGTATCAACAGCACAGATTGTATCGCCGATTGTGATACCCTCAATACCTGAAATCCACACAATATCGCCAGCCATAGCGGATTCAACAGGAACTCTCTGGAGTCCCTGAATCTGTAAAAGTGAAACAATTTTTGAGTTGTAATTCTTCTTGGAACCTGTATAATCGCAGACAGTAACCTGCTGATTTACCTTGATAGAACCGCGTACAATTCTGCCGATACCAATTCTTCCCACATATTCGTTGTAGTCAATAGAGGAAATAAGCATCTGGAGAGGCTCTTCCTCCTCGCCCTTGGGAGGCTCAATGTAGTTGATGATTGTATCGAAAAGAGGCTTTAAGTCTGTACCTGCCTCGTACTGGCTAATTGAAGCTGTGCCGCTTCTGCCTGAACAGAAAAGGAGAGGGGATTCAAGCTGTTCCTCGTTAGCGTCAAGGTCAAGGAGAAGTTCAAGAACTTCGTCGCCGATTTCGTCAAGACGAGCGTCGGGACGGTCAATCTTATTTACAACAACGATGATTTTATGTCCCATTTCAAGAGCCTTTGAAAGCACGAAACGAGTCTGTGGCATTGGTCCCTCAGCAGCGTCAACGAGAAGAAGAACGCCGTCAACCATTTCCAGAACTCGCTCAACCTCGCCGCCGAAGTCAGCGTGTCCGGGAGTGTCAATAATATTTATTTTAGTTCCGTTGTACATAACGGAAGTATTTTTTGCAAGGATAGTAATTCCACGCTCACGCTCAATGTCGTTGGAGTCCATAACTCGCTCGGCAACTGCCTGATTTTCACGGAATACGCCACCCTGTTTAAGCATTTCATCAACAAGGGTTGTCTTGCCGTGGTCAACGTGGGCGATAATGGCAATGTTTCTCAAATCTTCTCTTATCATACTTATCTCTCCTTAATTTGCAGTTAACAGCTTTTAGCCGTTAATTTTATTTGAACTTCTTTCCTAACTTTCTTTTCAGCAGATTTCTCAAATCTTCTGCTGTTCCCTCGGTGATTTCGTGCTTGCCGATTATGAAAACAGAATATCTTTGAGGGTAAAAAATAAAATATTTTTTTGTTTCCCTTGCTTTATCAAGCTTGTCATATGTGAATTTCAAATATTCCTCAAAGTCTGTACCGATATGCTTTGTATTCATATCATTTTCGTTAAACTCGTATAAAATCGGAATATCTCCGTATTTTATTTTATAGCTCTTTAAATAAACTCGAGGATAAATGAAAAAAATCCATACATTACTGGCAACAGCAAGAACAACCAGAAATAGACTAATTATTGACAAACCGACCAAATCCGAGGGAATTTGCGTACCAGAGATTATAAATATCAGAATTGTCAGCAGTTCGAATATACCGCCAAAAAATACAATGGCAGTACAAAAGAGAATAATAAACAATGAAAGTTTACTGTAACACTTATAAAGCTGATTCATATGTTCCATTTTATATACTACTTTAGCACGTATCATTGTTATCGCCTCCTTAATGGCACTTATGTTGACGGACTGCCGTACATATAAGCTAATGGCTAAAGGCTCACAGCTAATAGCTATTTACATATTATTTCTGCACAATGAATAAGCATTTCCGTACAAATCCGCTTTTTTTCAGGGCATAAAAAAATCCGCTTTCTTTGTAGCGGAGTTACTGAGGATATTTAAGGGAAATTGGTGGGAGAGGGTGGATTCGGACCACCGAAGCTGAAAAGCAACAGATTTACAGTCTGCCCCCTTTGGCCACTCGGGAACTCTCCCTTAACAATTTCTGATATTCACCGACTATTGCCGATAAAATGGAGCTGGTGGACGGACTCGAACCCCCGACCTGCTGATTACAAATCAGCTGCTCTACCAACTGAGCTACACCAGCTTAACTGACTTATTAATTATACCACAACTCTTTTGATTTGTCAACCCCTTTTTTGAAATTTTTTCAAAAATTTTTCGGCTGACTTTTGTTGTGATTTTGGTCGAGGCGACAGGACTCGAACCTGCGGCATCTTGGTCCCAAACCAAGCACTCTACCAAACTGAGCTACGCCTCGGACTTTTTTTTGAACTGTCCTTGACAGCTTTTATATTATACCAAAGATTTCAGAAAATGTCAACCCTATTTCCAGATATTTGTATACTTGCACAAATAAAAACATTCTTTTAGATGTGTTTTGTATATATTTGTGAAATTAGTAATGTCAATTTGCGACAGCATAGGAAAATTATTTGACAGCCAACCCGATGTGTGATATAATAAACACTATGTTATAAAAGGGGAGAATACATATGAAAAGAAAGATACTATGCCTATTTATCTGCTCTCTAATGTTGACAGGCAGCGTTTGTGGGTGTAACAGCAAAACTGAGGAGCCGAGCAGCAGTTCGGAGGTTGTATCCACAGTTGATGAAAGCAGTGAGATTACCGAAAACAAAGACGATGAAAGTTTTGAATACAACGGCACTTTCAACGAGGAAGTTTTCAGGCACATCATTCAGGATATAAACCTGAAAGGTGTTAAGGTTTCAATGCCTTGCACATTTGCCGATCTTGGAGAGGGATTTGAGGTAAAATATCCTTTAGTTTTTAAGGAAGATTCAATGGTTACTTATTCTTTAGAGTATAATGGTATAAAAGTTGCACAAATAGTGTATTATGCAGATCACGAACTGTCGAAGAAAGAGTTTAAAGAGCTTGAAATTACACATATGTCTATCAATCCAGATTATTTTCACGAGGATAATGTATCTGTTGCAGGTATAAATTTTGAATCGGACTATAAAGTATTAGACGATATCCTCGGTGAACCTACAAAAATGAAATTTGACGAAAATCATGGATATTACAATTATTCATTGTCCGAAAATAAATATGTACAATTCAATATACGTGATAAGAAGATAGGTACAATAGTTATATCCGTTGAATAAATGAAAAGAGGTTTAACACTTTTCCATACAACCAAAAAACGGACGGCATCAGCCGTCCGTATTGTTTTAATTAGTCTTCGATAGCGTCCTTAATTTCCTCAACAACGTCTTCAACGACATCTTCTGCTGCCTCAACAGCTTCTTCAACTGCGTTTTCAGCCTTTTCAACTGTATCCTCAGCTTTTTCTGTTACATCGTCGATTACTTCATCGATTTCAACGTCGAGTTCTTCATCATCGAAATCATAAAGATCGTCAAAATCCTCTTCAACTTCGTTATTCTTGAGAAGCTTTGCAGCTACGAAACCTGCTGCTGCGGCAGCTCCTGCGATAAGAAGACCTGTTAAAATTTTGCTCATATTAATAATCCTCATTTCTCCGCAGTATTTTTATTATTCAAGATTTGCGGAAATCTTAAATAATTATATTAGATATTATACCACATTTTTTCAACGATTTCAAGTACTTACATGTTTTTTGTTAAAAACATCAAAATTGAAAGGGCTGAAATTGGTGCTGTTTCACAACGCAGTATTCTTTTGCCAAGCCAGATACGCTCTGCACCTGCGTTGACTGCTTCATCAACCTCTGCGGAATCAAAGCCGCCTTCGCTTCCGATAAGTATTCCAGCGGTTTTTATGTCCTCAACATTCACTTCGCCGAAAGGCTTGCCCCCTTCCCCCTCGTAGAGAATAACGCTTTTATCCAGCTGTTTCATCATTTCAAGGCACTGCTTATAGCTTGCGATCGGTAATATTTCCGGAATTATTCCTCGTCCTGACTGTTTAGCTGCCTCCTCCGCTATTTTTGCGAGGCGTGGAAGCTTTTTGGCGAAATCCTTTTCATTCGGTCGGGAAATGCACCGTCTTGTCAGTACCGGTACAACACGAGAAACGCCTAATTCTGTGGATTTCTGAATGATATACTCCAGCTTGTCAAGCTTCGGGACAGCCTGAAAAAGCGTCACATCTACCGTAGGCTCTGCATAGCAGGGATGTTTTTCAAGCAGATCAAGATATACGCTGTCGTCGGTAATCTGTCTTATTTTGCAGTCATAGTCAATACCTCCGCAGCATACCGTAACTTCCTCATTGGGACGCATACGCAGAGAACGTCCTATATGACGGGCGTTTTCGCCCTCTAAAACTATATCGCTTTCGTTTATGCTGTCTATGAAAAATCGTGGCATAGCTGCACTTCCTTTCTCTTTTATTCATTATAACATTATTAATAATTCCTGTCAAGGCAAAGTGAAATCTGTATGAAAAAACGGTGTTTCCCTTGACTTTTTGCCGAAAAGCAGTATAATAAGTATATAATGGGAATCTCTAATGGTAATCTTTAAATTTTACGGAAGTGTGATAATATGGCTTTACAAATAAATCCGCAGATGTCCTTTGAACAGCAGCAGAAACTCAAAGAAGAACTGCTGTCAGATGAATTAATAGACCTTGCAAAGGAAAAATATCTGCCACTTGAAACTCTTATGGCTTACTACCGTTGTGTGATTATGGAGATAGAAACGAAGTTTTTCGTTCTGAATGAGGAACTTTCCCTTGAATATGACCGCAATCCGATAGAAACAATAAAATCCCGTCTTAAATCATGGGACAGCCTTGTTAAAAAAATGCGGAATAAAAACCTTACGATGAATCTTAAAACGCTTGAAGAAAATATTTTTGATGTGGCGGGAGTACGTGTTATATGCTCGTTTCAGGAGGATATCTACCGTCTTGCAGACAGCTTTCTCCGTCAGGACGATGTAAGGCTTATCGAGAAAAAGGATTATATAAAAAATCCAAAGACTAACGGCTACAGAAGCCTTCATCTTATTGTTGAAGTGCCTATATTTTTACAGAATGAAACACGCTATATGAAAGCCGAGGTACAATTCCGCACTATTGCTATGGATTTCTGGGCAAGTCTTGAACATAAACTCCGCTATAAGAAGAATATTTCCGACGCCGATGCCGAGATGCTTGGTGAAGAACTGCTTATATGCTCTCAGATGAGTGCGGAGCTTGATGAGCGTATGCAGATGGTGAAAAATAAAATTTCCGTTGCGGAAAAATCATAGGGAAAGGAAAAAATATGGAATTTTCCGAGAAATTACAAAAATTGCGTAAATCGAAAAACATGACGCAGGAACAGCTTGCACAGCAGCTTTATGTGTCACGCACTGCAATTTCAAAGTGGGAATCCGACAGAGGATACCCGAATATTGACTCGTTAAAGGCAATATCAAAGTTTTTCAATGTATCAATTGATGAGCTTCTTTCAGGAGATGAACTGATTGAAGTATGCGAAAAGGAAAGTGAAACAAAGGTTTTGCAGGTGAAATCTGTTGTATTTGCTGCTCTTGATGTTATGGCTTTTCTGCTGCTTATTCTTCCGCTGTTCAAAACAGAAGCTGATGGTGTGTTTTACTCTGTTAATATTTTATCTCTTACATCAATTTCATCATACATGAAAATAATCTACATTTCCCTTATCTGCCTTTGCGGCTTGTTTGGAATTGCCAATATTATGTATACCCTGCTGCAAAGAGAAAAGCTCAACAGCTTTTTCAGATATGGTTCAATCACCATATCAGCCCTTATGATTCTACTGTTTCTGTGGCATTCACCATATGCTGTGGCTTTCGCCCTTTTTATCCTGCTTTTCAAGGGCTTTCTGCTTGTGAAAAAGTCCTGATACGAAGCGTAACATTACGAAATATAGCCAGATGACACGGTTGGTATCACTATGTTACCGACCGTTTCTTGTGTATTGTAAATTTCTGTTTTATAATAAAATCAGGCGGTATGCCAATAACTTTAAGGAGAATTTATTATGAAAAAGGAAAACAAACACTCATTATTTATGCCATTTCTGCTTGCAGTATTTTCTGCAATATTTACCCTGCTGACAAAGCTTGTAGACGTTCAGCCAATAGGGCCGCAGAAGTCGGAAATAGGATTTGCGGCTGTCAACGGTTTTATCCACAATCTTTTCGGAGTGAATATGATATGGTATCACATCACAGACTGGCTGGGAATTATTCCTGTACTAACCACGTTTGTATTTTTTGCCGTTGGTGTTGCACAGCTTATCCGCAGAAAAAGCCTTTTCAAGGTTGATAAAAGCATTATAATTCTCGGCTTTTTCTACATAGTTGTCATTGCTGTATATCTCTTTTTCGAGAGTTATATTATCAATTACCGCCCCGTGCTTATGCAGGGCAGGCTTGAAGCCTCGTATCCCTCCTCCCATACGCTTATGACTATCTGCCTGATGTCCGTATGCGTTGACCAGTGCGGCAGGCTTATCAGAAGCAAATCATTCAATACCGCTGTGAAAATCATTTCCTATATTATAATTGCCATTACAATCACAGGCAGACTGATTTCCGGAGTTCATTGGTTTACGGATATAACCGGCGGTATTCTGATAAGTCTTACCCTTGTATCGTTATATCATACTGTGATAAACGCATCTGATAAAAAATAAAAGAAAAATTTTCAAATTCCTGTAACGTTTTGTATTTTCCGATTGTCTAATTTTCAGAGAACAAAAATAACGCGTTATTCTCTGTAATTCCCAATGAACCGAGGTGAACCAATGGAGAACTTTGACAAGATATACGACCTATATGCCGCCGATGTCTATCACTATGCCCTGAGTCTGTGTATGAATGAAGCAACAGCAAAGGATATACTACAGAAAACAATGCTGAAAGCCTTTACACACTATGACAAATTCCGAGGGAATTGTTCAGTTAAAACCTGGCTCTTCGGCATCGCGAAAAATGAGCATCTCAACAATATAAAACGTGCGGACAATAATAATCTGCCCATTGACTATGCCGCAAATGCCCTTGATGAGAATATTGAGCATAGCTTCGGCGACCGCTTTCAGGCTCTTGAAATCCACAAGCTTCTCCATAACCTTGACGAGCCTTATAAGGAAATATTCACCCTGCGAGTTTTCGCTGAACTGAAATTTGCCGATATAGGCGATATTTTCGGCAAAAGCGAAAACTGGGCGAGAGTGACCTTCTACAGGGCAAAGGAAAAAATTATACAGCTTATAAAAAGTGAAACGGAGGAATGAAAATGAACTGCAAAATTATAAAAGACCTTATCCCACTTTCAGAGGAGGGATTGTGCAGCGAGGAAAGTGCTGCAATGATTGAGGAGCATATCAAGGATTGCGAAAGCTGCCGTATGCTCTATGAAAAAATTCCTGTGGATAAGAAATCTGCACCTGTTCCCGATGAACAGGAAACATTTAAAAGAGTCAATCGTAAAATGAAAAAGCTTACGTGGAAATCGGGAATCTGTGGCTTGCTACTGCTGGCAATTCTTGGCGTTCTCGGCTATCTCACTTTCGGACAGATTACCAAAATGGAGGGACTCCACAGCTTTGAAACAATAGCGGAATCTTTTGAAGTACGTAAGATGGCGAAATATATAGCCGATAAAGATTTTGACTCCCTTGTTTCAAATCACGGAAACAGCTTAGAGGATTTGATTTTTTTAAGTGGCTTAACTTGTACAGAGGAATTACGTAACCTTGATGTGAAATATCTCAGCGAGTCCTATGAAAAAGTTTACGGCAATTCAAAGGTAAAGGATATTTCCGTAAAATCGCAGTATTTTCTGGGCGGAAATTTCGGCGAGACATCAATAATAGCTCATTTTATAACGATTGAATATGATAGCGGACAACAGCTTAAGGCATCTTTTATAAAGGACTCTAACGGATTATATAAATTAATTGATGCATCTGACGAAAATGGAAACTATTCATTTAATTCTGATGTGAAAAAAAGCTATGAAAATCCATTTTTACAGGCTCTGACTCATTTTTCCTATCATTCAAATTACCTTAAAACCTATTCTATTGACTTAGCTTTTTTTGAAGATTTTTTCAGACCTGAATACTATGACACCTATATTTACAATCGTAAACAATTTTATGATGCAGGATACAAAATAGACAATATCTATCAGAATATTGACTATAAATACGATAATGAAAAAGACCTGCTCTATTATGATGTAGCTGTTCACGCCCATGACGAAAAGGGAAGCGCTGTTATGACAACACGGCTTTATTACGATTATATCGGATTCTACTCACCTGAACGAGATACCATAAATGTAGTTGCCGACAACTGCACCCCCGAACTTGAAGAAGCAATGTACAACTTCTTCGGATAAAATACAAAAACAACGTCCCCGAAATAATATCGGGGACGCTGCTTTATATTGAAAGTGTGTATGTAATGTATCGCCTGTGAAACGATTTACAGACTTCTTTTTTATTTTTATGAAGCCTGATTTTAATTCTGGGATTAACCCTTTACACCACCAAGAGCAACACCGGCAATGATATGCTTCGAAAGGAGGAAGTATATCACGAGAACGGGCAATACTGTAAGGAAAAGTCCAAGATAGATTGCACCGAACTCTGTACGGTAAATATCACCGTTGAGCTGGCTTACCATGATAGGAAGTGTGTGCTTATCTGTGTCGATGAGAAGAATCTGAGGGAGGAACAGTGAGTTCCAGCTTGTTACAAAGGCAAAGATAGCCTGTGTAGCCATAGCGGGCTTCATCATCGGCAGAGCAATCTGATTGAAAATTCTGATTTCTCCCGCACCGTCAATTCTTGCAGACTGAAGAATTTCCATAGGAAGCGCAGGTATCATATACTGTCGCATGAAGAATACAACAGTAGGAGCTGCAATTGAGGGGAGAATAAGTGCGAGGAAGTTATTTGTCAGACCGATTTTGTAAACGAACTGATAAAAACCGATACTTGTTACCTGTGCAGGTATCATAAGTACGCACATAATGAGTGTGAAGAAAGGTTTTCTCAATCTCCAGTCATAAGCTACCAACGCATATGCAGTCATTGTTGAAAAATAAACTGTGCAGATTGTTGAGCTGGAGGAAATGATGAGAGAGTTGAAAAATCCCTTTAAAGGATCGAAGGACTTACCTAAAAGTACTTCCATATTACTTAAGAAGTATGTTGAAGGTATGAGAGATACAGCGTGCTGCTGAATCTGTGTAGTACTTCTTGTGGAGTTGATTATCATAATCACAAATGGAAACAAGCTTATAACAGCAAGCAGAATGCAGAGAGTATAAGCAAGAACCTTAAAAATTATGTTTCCAGAGCTTTTACCTGCTACTACTGCCATTTATTTGCCGCCTCCTTCTTCTTTGCCTCACGACGAGCCATTTTCTTTTCCTTTTCAAATCTTGCTTCATCTCTGTCACGCATAATCCAGAACAGGATAGCGGAGAGAACTGCGATAATTACGAAAAGAATCATACTTGCAGCGGCTGCTCTGTTATAGAGATAGTTTCCGCTGAATGCCTGGTTGTAGATAAATACGCTGGTTGTAAGAGTTGCGTTATCAGGACCACCCTCGTTGAACAGCTTAGGAATATCGTACATATTAAGACCACCAACAAGGCTGGTAATAAGTGTGTACAGAAGAACTGTCTTGAGGTTCGGAACTGTAATCTTCCAGAATGTCTGCCAGCCATTGGAGCCGTCGATTTCAGCAGCCTCATAGATATCAGGGCTGATACCGAGAATACCTGAAATAAGAACTATCATTGTATTACCGTACCATGTAAGGAACTGGATAAATGCAACAATAAGCTGTGCTGGTACTTTATAAACCAGGAAGTTGTAGGGCTTAGTAGGCTCATCCAATATATTAATCTTATGTAAAAACTCACCTACAGATACAACAATATCATTCATAGGACCTACAGGATAAGCAAAGAGTGCATTGAACAGGATAGCAACTGATGCCGCTGTGATAATATTGGGCATATAGAATACTACCTTAAAGAAACCCTTGCCCTTGATTTCATTTCTGTGAGAAGTGAATATAGCGGCAAGAAGTAATGCCATTGTAATCTGTGGTGTAAAGTTGAGCACCCAGATAAGAACAGTATTCTTCAATGAGGTTTTAAAGGAATTGTTGTCAAGAATAGTCTTGAAATTGGCAAATGGATCATCAAGGAAATGCCAATCGGTATTGTTGAGACCCTTACAATCCGTAAAACCGAGAATTGTTGTGTAAATTGTGGGATACAGCGAGAAAAGAAGGAATATTACAATAAAAGGAATACTGAAAATATAACCCCACTTAGCGTAGCTGACGCCCTTTAATTTTGTTTTCAAGCTTTCGCCACCACCTTGAGTTATGGCAATTCCGCACAGGGTATACACCCTGTGCGGTTTGCGTTATTTTAATATTAATTCAATTATTGATTACTTAGCCTCGATAGCAAGGTTATCACTTACGTTGCTCTTGAAGTCAGCAATTGCCTGCTCCTTTGTCTTCTGACCAGATGAGTACTGACGAACCTGATCTCTCCAGAGGCTGTTGATCTTCTCATCGTAAGGTGTGAGGTTCTTACCGTTTGCATACTCGTTAGCAGGAACGAATACGTCGAACATATTCTGACCGCCGAGGAAGTCAACCTTACCGTCAGACTTAGCCATAACTACGCCTGAAGCAACACAGTCCTTTGTGGGTGAATCAGGATTGTATGTTCCGTTAGCCCACATGTACTGGAGACCTGTCTCAGATGTGTCAAGTGTGATCCACTCGATGATATCGCCAACAGCTTCCTTCTGATCGCTGTCCTTGTTAGCAAGGATCCATGTACCGCCCCAGAAGAAGCCAACTGTAGGCTCACAAACAGCCCAGTCACCATATGTGCCTTCGCCTACAGTCTTACCACCGCAGTTGTCAGCCATTGTGTAGTTAATGAGCCAAGCAGGTCCGAAGTAACCGAAGATACCCTTTGCACCCTCGCCCTTCATATCAGCGAACCAAGCGTCGTTCCAGTCTTCTGTGTTGTTGTGATAGTCGTTGTCCATGAGCTTCTTGGAGAAGTCCATAAACTCTGCACGCTTATCATCAATAACGAGCTGATCGTCTACTACCCAACCAGATGTAGAGCTGTTCTCAACAGCGTGCCACATATCGCCGTCACCGGAAACGATACCGTAGCCCTTAGCCTTGAGCTCCTCAGCAGCGTTGAAGAACTTATCCCAGCCGGGTCCGATCTTATCCTTGATTACGGAAGGATCATCTGTGCCGAATACGTCATTAGCGATTGAACGACGGTAGATGAAAGCACCGCCTGTAGCCTGGTAACCAAGACCAACAACCTTACCATCGGGATTTGTACCGATATCAACTGTGTACTGTGCGATTTCAGCAGCAGAGATAGCGTTAGCTACGTCAATACCGAGATCCTCGTAAGGAGCAGCGTACTGTGAAGCCTCGCCCTGTGAATACTTGAGGATGAAAGCAGCCTCAGCAGCATAGAGATCGGGAGCGTCATCGCCGCCAGCGATAAGAGCCTGGTCAAGAGCAGGCTGGTAAGCACCGTCTGTTGTAGGAATAATTGTTTCCTTGATTTCGTACTTCTCGCCGAACTCAGGGTTGAGCTCAATGTACTTCTTTACCATGCCGGGAACTTCGTCTGTGAATGCCCAGATGTTGAGAGTCTCCTTCTTACCGGAACCGCTATCGTCCTTAGAAGCCTCAGAAGAAGCAGAATTTGTGTCTGTGTTTGCATCTGTGTTTGCATCTGTGTTTGCGTCGTCCTTAGGACCACATGATGTCATAGCAAGAAGCATAGACATAGCTGCGAGCATAGATAATACCTTTTTCATAGAAAAAACCTCCATTAATACATTTTGTTATAATTTAATATCAACAGATACACACTTTGTATCTGTCAGATTCTCACTTAATGCGTCGGGCTGAGCTGTTCCTGCGTAGAGAGTGAATGTATCTCCACCGCTTACTCTTTCGCCCTCGCCGTTGATAGCTTCAAATGCACTTTCTGCAATTTTCAGCTCGATTGTTTGGGTTTCGCCCTTTGCAAGGGAAACTCTCTTGAATCCACAGAGACTGTAATTCAATACAGCATTTTCGCTGTAGCCTTTTATGTAAAGCTGAACCACATCTTCTGTATCATATTCACCGCTGTTTGTAACGGTTACAGTTGCCGTACCGTCATTATATTCAATATCGGTACATTCAACCTTTGAGTATGTAAGTCCGTATCCGAAGGGGTAGAGAATATTTTCATTACTCTCAACATATCGGTATGTACGGTTCTTCATACTGTAATCCTCGAAATCCGGAAGTCCCTCCGCATTCTTATAGAATGTTACAGGAAGCTTTCCTGACGGTGAAGTCTTTCCGAAGATTATGTCTGCCAGAGCTTTGCCGCCGCACTGACCCGGATACCACGCATGAATTTCTGCGTCGCAGTCTGCGTCAACATTTATTGCGCTTCCTGCCGCAGTTACAATAATAACGGGCTTTCCACGCTTCATAACAGCTTTTACAAGCTTTCTCTGTGCTTCCGGAAGATAAAGGTCATTTTTGTCTCCTGATGAGAACTCATTACCTGTATCGCCTTCTTCGCCTTCAATTGTAGCGTCAAGACCAAGACAAAGAATAACAACGTCTGAATGGTCAGCAACAATTTCGGCTTCTGCTATACGGTCATCAGCCATGCCCAGATTCATACATCTGTCTTTGTAGAGGTGACAGCCCTGTGAGTACATCACTCTGCCCTCAAACTCGTCCTGTATGCCTTCAAGGAATGTTATGTATCTGTCAGCTGTGCCGTTGTAGTTACCCTCAAGGGCTGCACGGCTGTCGGCATTTGGACCGATAACTCCTATTGTTTTGATTTTACTCTTATCAAGAGGAAGAATACCGTTATTTTTCAGCAGAACCATTGAACGCTTTGCACATTCAAGAGAAAGTGCCTTATTCTTTTCGCAGGCAACGATTTCATTGTCCAGCTTATCGAACTCGGTTTCCTCATCGAACATACCAAGACGAACTCTCGTTCTCATAAGCTTTACGCAAGCCTTTCTGATGTCCTCCTCGGTTATAAGTCCCTCTTTCAGTGCAATAAGCAGGTGAATATAGGTGTTACCACAGTTAAGGTCACAACCTGTTTTCAATGCCAGAGCCGCTGATTCGGGAGCAGTTTTTGTTACCTTGTGATTGAGATGGAAGTCACGTATTGCCCAGCAGTCAGAAACGAAGTGTCCGTCAAAGCCCCATTCTTCAAGCTTTTTCATAAGCTCGGTGCTTGCACATGCAGGCTCTCCGTTGACTCTGTTATATGCTCCCATTACGCTTTCCACTTTAGCTTCTTTTACAAGAGCTTCAAAAGCGGGAAGATAGGTTTCAGCCATGTCCTTTTTGTTTGCCACTGCGTCAAATTCATGACGACAAGCCTCAGGACCGCTGTGAACCGCAAAATGCTTTGCACAAGCCGCAGTTTTAAGAACTTTTCCGTCGCCCTGAAGTCCTTTTGTGAAAGCAACTCCAAGTCTTGCTGTAAGGTAAGGATCTTCGCCATAGGTTTCCTGTCCTCTGCCCCAGCGTGGATCACGGAATATATTGATATTGGGTGACCAGAGGGTAAGTCCCTTGTAAATATCCCTGTCGCCATGAGCCGAATACTCATTGTATTTTGCTCTTGCTTCGTCGGAAATAACGTCTGCTGCCTTTTTCAGAAGTTCTTCATCGAACATTGCCGCAAGACCTATAGCCTGTGGGAACATCGTTGCGACTCCCGCTCTTGCTACACCGTGCAAGCCCTCGCTCCACCAGTTGTATGCAGGAATATCAAGACTTTCCACCGAAGGGGCGTCATATTTAAGCTGTGACGCAGCCTCTGTTACAGTAAATCTGCTGACTATGTCCTCTGCTCTCTCCTGTGCGGTTAATGCTTCGTTTTTATATTTCTCCACTCTAACCGTCCTTTCTTTCGGATTAATTCAAATCCTTATTTTTTATAATTGCCCATTTTTCACGGATCACCGCCGACTCACCAGGAGCGTAATTTTTCAGCTCGCCGAGAAGCTCGCATTCAAGAAACAGATGATTTGTATATGTTTCAAAATTGCAGGCAAAATCGGGGTATTCCATTTTACGGTAATTATCAAAGCTCATTCTGAAAATATGCTCGCCCTTACGATATTCAATGAAACCGTCTGTCACATTGAAGCCAGCCTTGAAGGCTTTCTTGTTCTGTGGATCCTGACGGAGAACAGCATATTCATTTGTAAGGTCAAATCTTTCATCCTTTATATCGGCATAGCTCCACAGAGCCATTGTCCTGTTAGGGAGAAAACCGTTGTTGTCCTTACATAAAGGTATATATTCTGTACCGCCTGCTGCAAGTCCTGTTATTGACCATGGAGCAAAATATGCAGGCTTCGAGGAACAATTCTCAATTTTATTGAGAATATCAACAGTGTTGTCATCATTCATGGTAATTTCCATGCTGATCTGCTTACCAAATATTGTTACAGGCGCGATAAGTGTAAGCTTGTTGTTGCAAAAATTGTAAACAACACCTGAATTATCTGGCAGATAGGTTTCCGGCATTATTTCTGGAGCAGTCCATACTCTGTGTCCGCCGTAAGCGTACCACACGCCGTATCCACGGTTGATTTCATAGAAATTACGATCATTATCTTCGAAAAGCATATTGCTTCCGTCGACAGCGCCGAACCATACGATTCTCGGCCCTGCGTCGGCTGTAGCGATAAGCTTGATTCTGCCATTTTCAAGGCAGACGCAATTTCCGAAAGTTCCGTAATTTATCTCCGAAAATTTTACCGCCATCTTTTCACCTACTCTTACGCAGTTTCTATCCCTGCGCCTTTTCTATCTTATGAATTAATTATATATCTTTTTTACTCATGTCACTAATCAAAAATTGCGGTACTCTGTTCATCAATTGCTGAATTTACACAAATTATTCAAACAGTATTTACAAATTATATCATTTTGGTGTATAATAAGAGCGTAAGAGTAAAAGAAAACTTCGATGGTATGGGAGTTTTCGTCAAAATCACAAATATTACAAATCAGAAAAGCGAGGTGGCGTTATATGATTAAGAATCTCACGGGAGTTTACGAAACTGTGGAATATGAAAACAAACGTGTGGTTATGCTGCACGATAATGTTGAAACCGAAGCCTATCCCGTTCATTGGCATAATGCGGTTGAAATTATCATACCGCTTACCAATGATTTTACCGTAGTTTCGGGCGATAAGGAGTATGTCCTCAAGGAAAAGGAAATCCTGATAATTCCTCCCGGAGAGCTTCATTCCATGCCTGCAAGAGAGGGCAGAAGAATCTTCTTTCAATGCGATAATACGCAGCTTGGCGGTAATGCGATACTGGATTCGCTTCTGCCGGTTTTCAGCTCGTCGGTATACATAACTCCTGAACCCGACAAGGAGTTATACCTCATTGCGCGCAAGGGAATACTTGATATCTATTCCGATTATTATTCAAAATCTCCCGTGGCAGATGCCCGTATTTATATGAATCTGCTTAGTATACTGACGGCGGTCCGTGAATCGCAGCTGCGCCAGTCGGGCGGTGGTGAGGAAAATGACAATATAAGCTCGGACGACAGCGCTAAGCTGAAATATGTCATGAACTACATCAACCATAATTTCACGGAGGAGCTTTCTCTTGATACTCTTGCGGAAATTGCAGGTTACAGCAAATTCCACTTCTCACGCCTTTTTAAAAAGTATAATAATATGTCATGTGTTCAGTATATCAGCTGCAAACGTATAAAAATGGCAGAGCAGCTTTTGTGTGATCCGAATATTTCCATAACAGAAATTGCTATGCGTTCGGGATTTCTCAGCCTTACAACTTTCAACAGAATATTCAAGGCGCATAAGAATTGTACCCCTTCGGAGTTTCGCAGGCTGTACAAAACGTCTGATAATTCGGATTAATCCCTGTAATACGTCGTTTTGGGGTATCTGCACATATTGTTTTGCACTTTTTTAAACAAGTTAGCAAATTTTGTTTTTAAGACCGCAATAAATGATTAGTCGTTTTTTACAGAAAGAGTTATAATCTAATTAATGAATTTGTTCCCTCATCAGCACAGGGAACTCATGAAAATCAAGTTTTTTAAGGGAAAGCGGTGACGGCGAAAGCCGCTTCCCTGCATATTTTTTATTTTTATTAACGGAGGTTATTGAAATGAGCGAATTTTTCAGCAATATAGGTAAAATCCCTTACGAGGGCAAGGATAGTACAAATCCTCTTGCATTCAAATACTACAATCCCGATGAGGTTATCGGCGGAAAGACAATGAAGGAGCAGCTCAAGTTTGCTCTCTCATGGTGGCACACAATGGGCGGCGACGGAACAGATATGTTCGGCTGCGGTACAACAGATAAGACATGGGGCGAGACAGAGCCTGCTGCACGTGCAAAGGCAAAGGTAGACGCTGCTTTCGAAATTATGGATAAGCTTTCTATCGACTACTTCTGTTTCCATGACCGTGACCTCTCTCCTGAGTACGGCTCACTTGCAGAGACAAATGCAGAATTTGACAAGGTTGTTGATTACGTTGCTGAAAAAATGGCAGCTGATCCTTCCAAGAAGCTCCTCTGGGGCACAGCAAAGTGCTTCGATCATCCACGTTTTATGCACGGTGCAGGTACATCTCCTTCTGCAGACGTTTTCGCATATGCTGCTGCACAGATTAAGAAGGCTATCGACGCTACAGTAAAGCTCGGTGGTAACGGTTATGTATTCTGGGGCGGACGTGAAGGTTATGAAACTCTCCTCAACACAAATATGGGACTTGAGCTTGACAATATGGCTCGTCTTATGAAAATGGCTGTTGAGTATGCTCGTTCTATCGGTTACACAGGCGATTTCTACATTGAGCCCAAGCCCAAGGAGCCTACAAAGCACCAGTATGATTTTGATACAGCTACTGTTCTCGGATTCCTCCGCAAGTACGGTCTTGACAAGGATTTCAAGATGAACATCGAGGCTAACCATGCTACACTTGCACAGCACACATTCCAGCACGAGCTCCGTGTTGCTCGTGAGAACGGTGCATTCGGCTCTATCGACGCTAACCAGGGCGATACACTCCTTGGTTGGGATACAGACCAGTTCCCCACAAACGTATATGAAGCTGCTCTTTGTATGTACGAAGTACTCAAGGCAGGCGGTTTCACAAACGGAGGTCTTAACTTCGATTCAAAGGCAAGACGCGGAAGTTTCACACCTGAAGACATCTTCCACAGCTATATTGCTGGTATGGATACATTTGCTCTCGGTCTGAGAATTGCTGACAAGCTTATTTCTGATGGACGTATTGACAAGTTCATTGATGATCGTTATGCTTCATGGACAACAGGTATCGGTAAGGATATCATCGACGGTAAGGTTAACCTTGCTGACCTTGAAAAGTACGCTCTTGAAAAGGGCGAGGTTACTGAGTCCCTCTCCAGCGGCAGACAGGAAATGCTTGAGGCTGTTCTGAACAACATTATGTTCAACCTTTAATTTAAAAACTACAATCATCTGATTGTTAATTTACCCTCTCTATTATTGAATTTTTTACTATCCCTTCTTAAATATGAAGTCTCCCCCGTTTGTTGGTTAGCGGGGGAGATTTGTTTTTACGTCCGGGAATCTTTTTTTATTTTACCTGAATTTTACATTACCTCTGTTTCAGATTTTACATTTGTATGATATGATAATATTGTTAAAAAGCAATATTGGAGGAAAATGTATGGATATTTTTGACGCTTTAACCCTTATCGGCGGCCTGTGCCTATTCCTGTTCGGCATGAACATTATGGGCGAATCTCTTGAAAGAAGTGCAGGCAGTAAGCTTGAAACCATGATTGCAAAGCTTACTACAGGAAAACTTACAGGATTTCTCACTGGTCTTGGTGTAACCGCAATTATTCAGAGTTCATCGGCTACCACTGTTATGGTTGTAGGTTTTGTAAACTCTGGACTTATGAGCCTTAAACAGGCAATTCATGTTATTATGGGTGCAAACGTAGGAACTACTGTTACCGCATGGATTTTAAGCCTTGGCGGTATTTCAGGAGATAACATTGTCTTACAGCTTCTGAAACCTACTTCATTCACCCCTGTCTTCGCCCTTATCGGTATCGGCTTATATATGTTTACAAAGAGTGCAAAGAAAAAAGATATCGGAATGATTCTTCTTGGCTTTGCAACACTTATGTTCGGTATGGACACAATGACAGACGCTGTATCGGGACTTAAGGACGTTCCCGAATTCCAGCAGTTATTCATTATGTTCAAAAATCCTGTTCTCGGCGTTCTTGCAGGCGCAATTCTTACAGGTATTATCCAGTCAAGCTCCGCATCTGTCGGCATATTACAGGCTCTCGCCGCTACAGGAGCAGTTTCCTACGGTGCTGCTATACCGATTATTATGGGACAGAACATCGGCACCTGCGTTACAGCACTTCTCTCCTCTGTGGGAACAAGCAAAAATGCGCGCCGTGCCGCCCTTGTACACCTCTCATTCAATATATTAGGTACTGTCATCTGGCTTTCCGTATTCTCGATTGTAAATCTGGTAATTTCGCCTGCTATTTTCGATGAGTCGGCTACACTTGCAGGTATTGCCGTCTGTCATTCTGCATTCAATATAGCTTGTACAATTATTCTTCTGCCTATGTCAGGACTTCTTGAAAAGCTTGCATACAAGCTTATTCCTGATACTGATACAGAAGAAAAAACAGCCGTTCTTGACGAAAGACTTCTTGCAACACCTGCAATTGCTCTTGAATGTGCATACAATCTCACACAGGAAATGGCTGAAATTGCTTCAAATGCCCTTAAATCAAGTATATCCTGTCTTGCTTCTTATGATAAGGAAACGGCGGCTTCTATCCGTACAGCCGAAGATGAAACAGACCACATGGAAGATATTATCGGAACATATCTTGTAAAGCTCAGCACACATCAGCTCAACGAAACGGAGGGTGCAACGGCTTCAATGCTTCTTAAAGCTATAGGAGATTTTGAACGTATCAGCGATCATGCTGTAAATATACTGAAGTCAGCCGAGGAAATGCGTGACAAGGGGATAACCTTCACTCCCGAAGCACAGATTGAAATGAACTCACTTTCACTTGCCGTATCCGAAATCGTTGAGCTTTCATATACTGCTTTCAGAAAATCCGATACAGAGCAGGCAATGCGTGTCGAGCCACTTGAGCAGGTAATCGACAGAATGAAGGAACTGCTCCGCACAAGACACATTGAGCGTTTACGCGTAGGCGGATGCGGTATTGAAGCCGGCTTTGTATGGAATGACCTTATCACAAATATGGAGCGAGTTTCCGACCATTGCTCCAATATTGCAGGCTGTGTAATAGACGTAAAACAGCAGAATATGAATATTCATGAATCGCTGAAACAGCTCCGCACTGACAATGATATCTACAGAAAACAATTTGAAGAATATACCTCTAAATACATCTCATTTGTGAGATAACAGAAATCCCCCGAAAATCGGGGGATTTTTGCTATTTTACAACAAAGGAATACACAGCAGGTATCAGTACAATAACAGTCATAAGAATAAAGGCGGGTATATACATACCAAGTATAAAAAGAGGCAGGAGTGCAATTCCGCCGATTGTCCAGACAAAACCTGCAAAACGATGTGTCTTGTCCCATATTCTTTCATCCGAAAGGGTACGGGGCGTTTTTATTCCAAGGAATCTGTTCTGTCTTGTTTTAGGCATATAATTGCCGATTACAATGAGTAAAACAGAAATAAGAAGTCCTGCAACTGCACCTACATTCGTCAGCTTTTCAAGTGCATAGAGGATTATCATACCCTCAAGAACAAATGCAAGAACAGGAATAATGAAACGTACCATTGTATTGACTTTTCTGCTGTTTTCCGTGCGTTTATCGGTGCTTGAAATCAGACTGCAGATAATTCCGAGTACAGCCATTACCACAGGTGGAACAACAATTGCCGCCAGCTTCGGCATAAAGCTGTCCGGCTCATTTGAAAGATTAAAATGAGTTGCAACCTTTTCGGGCAGCCTGTTGTATACCACAAATCCGGGAATTACTGCACAAAGCGTCAGAATAGCTGCAAATACATCTGTTTTAGTCAACATCTTTTTCATAATTATCCTCCAATTCTTCTCCCTTACTGTCCGAATGTGAAATAAATTGTGCTGTCCACATCATTATCTCCTCAAAGACAGAGGTGTTAAGCGTATAATAGATAAAATTCTTTTCTCTTGTTTCGTATACAAGCTCTGCATTTTTAAGCTGTTTCAGATGATATGAAACAGTGGCGCCTGTCATATCGAACTGTGCCGCTATTTCTCCGGCAGATTTACGTCCGCTTCGGAGCATTGTAAGTATCTCTCGCCTTGCCGGATCTGACAATGCTTTGAATGTTTCTGGAAAACCCATATAATTCCCCCTTTTGTTATTTTATAGTACGTACTATTTAGAGATTTTTCTATTTAGAATTTTCTCTAAATACATAATACCACATTTTTCAGCATTTGTCAAGGGGTATTTCGAAAAAAATCTAAATAGTTACATAGAACCCTCCGAAATGTCAACCTAATCATATTTTTATCAAAATAAATACAAATCCTTATAAAAATTTGCCGAAATGCCTTTTTTCCTCTTGCTTTTTTTTTCGTTTTGTGGTATGATATAGGGTAGAATATTAGGAGCTAATCCATGTAAAAATTGATTTGCTGCTAAAAAATCGGTTGAAAAACTATATATTTTCAGCTGATAAAATACAACGTGCTGCCAGCACGGGTCAGGAGAAAAAAATGCCAAAGATTCAGGATATTAACAAAATCATGATTATCGGTTCAGGCCCTATCATTATCGGTCAGGCCTGTGAGTTCGACTATTCAGGAACTCAGGCTTGCAAGGCTCTCAGAAACCTCGGTTATGAGATTGTTCTTGTAAACTCTAACCCAGCAACTATTATGACAGACCCAGATGTTGCCGATACAACTTATATCGAGCCCCTCAATGTAGAAAGACTTACCCAGATTATTGAAAAGGAGCGTCCCGACGCTCTCCTCCCAAATCTCGGCGGTCAGTCAGGTCTTAACCTTTGTTCAGAGCTTGACGAGGCAGGCGTTCTTGAAAAGTATGGTGTACGTGTTATCGGTGTTCAGGTTGACGCTATTGAAAGAGGCGAGGACCGTATCGAATTCAAGAATACTATGAACTCCCTCGGTATCGGTATGCCCAGAAGCGAGGTTGCCTACACTGTTGATGAAGCTGTTAAAATCGCTGAAAATCTTAAGTATCCCGTTGTTCTCCGTCCCGCTTATACAATGGGCGGCGTTGGCGGCGGTATGGTATACAACGTAGACGAGCTTAAAGTTGTCTGCGAAAGAGGTTTACAGGCTTCCCTTGTTGGTCAGGTTCTCGTTGAGGAATGTATCTTCGGCTGGGAGGAGCTTGAGCTTGAAGTTGTACGTGATATCAACAACAACAAGATTACTGTCTGCTTTATCGAAAACATTGATCCTGTCGGCGTTCACACAGGTGACTCCTTCTGCTCCGCACCCATGCTTACAATTTCCGAGGACGTTCAGAAAGAACTCCAGGAAATGTCATATAAAATTATTGAAGCTATCGAAGTTATCGGCGGCTGCAACTGCCAGTTTGCCCGTGATCCTGAAACAGGAAGAATTGCTGTTATCGAAATCAACCCCAGAACTTCACGTTCTTCAGCTCTCGCTTCAAAGGCTACAGGTTTCCCCATTGCTCTCGTTTCTGCAATGCTTGCCTGCGGTCTGACTCTTGATGAAATCCCCTGCGGAAAGTACGGTACACTTGATAAATACGTTCCTGACGGCGACTATATCGTTATCAAGTTTGCACGCTGGGCATTCGAGAAATTCAAGGGTTCAGAGGATAAGCTGGGCACACAGATGCGCGCCGTAGGCGAGGTTATGAGCATCGGTAAGACTTATAAGGAAGCTTTCCAGAAGGCTATCCGCAGCCTTGAAACAGGCAGATACGGTCTTGGCTTTGCGAAGAATTTCAACAGCCTTACAAAGGACGAGCTTCTTGACCTCCTTAAAAATCCCACAAGTGAAAGACAGTTCATCATTTATGAGGCTCTCCGTAAGGGTGCTGATATTGAGGAAATCTTTGAGCTTACAAAGATAAAGAGATACTTCCTTGAGCAGATGCTCGAGCTTGTTGAGGAAGAAGAAATGCTCCTTACAATGAAGGGTTCTGTTCCCGAGGAAGATGTTCTCAGACAGGCTAAGTTAGACGGTTTCTCCGACCGCTACCTCAGCTCTTTCCTTGAAGTTACAGAGGAAGAAATCAGAAATGCACGTATCGGCTTCGGTATCTGCGAGGCATGGGAAGGTGTTCACGTAAGCTCCACAGAAAATGCTGCTTACTACTACTCCACATATCACCTCACAGAGGACAAGAGCCCTGTCAGCACAGAAAAGCCAAAGATTATGATTCTCGGCGGCGGTCCTAACAGAATCGGTCAGGGTATCGAGTTTGACTACTGCTGTGTACACGCTGCACTTGCTCTTAAAAAGCTTGGCTTCGAGTCAATTATCGTAAACTGCAACCCCGAAACAGTTTCAACTGACTATGATACATCTGATAAGCTTTACTTCGAGCCTCTTACACTTGAAGATGTTCTTGCTATTCACGACAAGGAAAAGCCTGTAGGCGTTATTGCACAATTCGGCGGACAGACTCCTCTTAACCTTGCTAACGATCTTAAGAAATACGGCGTAAATATCCTTGGTACAACTCCTGAAACTATTGACCTTGCAGAGGACAGAGACCACTTCCGTGCTATGATGGACAAGCTTGAAATTCCTATGCCAGAGGCAGGAATGGCTGTGAACGCTGACGAAGCTATTGAAATTGCAAATAAAATCGGCTATCCTGTAATGGTTCGTCCCTCTTACGTTCTCGGCGGACGTGGTATGGAAATCGTTCACGATGATGAAATGATGCGTGTTTATATGGACGCTGCTGTTGGTGTAACTCCCGACAGACCTATCCTTATTGACCGTTTCCTCAACAACGCTACAGAGTGCGAGGCTGATGCTATTGCAGACGGTACAAACTGTTTCGTTCCTGCTGTTATGGAGCACATTGAGCTTGCAGGCGTACATTCAGGCGACTCCGCTTGTATTCTCCCCTCAAAGAATCTTTCTCCTGAAATCGTGGAGACAATCAAGGATTACACAAGAAGAATTGCTGTTGAAATGAATGTATGCGGTCTTATGAATATGCAGTATGCTATTGAGGGCGATACAGTATACGTTCTTGAAGCAAACCCAAGAGCTTCCCGAACAGTTCCACTTGTTTCAAAGGTATGCGATATCAATATGGTTAAGATTGCTACAGAGATTATCACATCTTCACTTACAGGCAATCCCTCACCTGTTCCACAGCTTAAGGATCGCCAGATTGATCACTATGGCGTTAAGGAAGCTGTATTCCCATTCAATATGTTCCCTGAGGTAGATCCCCTCCTCGGACCTGAAATGCGTTCAACAGGTGAAGTTCTCGGTATTTCTGACAGCTTCGGTGAAGCCTATTACAAGGCACAGGAAGCTACAAAGAACTACCTTCCTGAAAGCGGCACAGTTCTTATAAGTATCTGTGACAGAGATAAGCCTGAACTTATTGAAATCGCAAAGGGCTTCCATGAGCTTGGTTTCAATATAATTGCAACTCACAAGTGCTATAAGCTTATTGTTGAGGCTGGTATCCCCTGCGAGCGTATCTTCAAGATCTACGAGGGCAGACGTCCCAATATTGCAGATGCAATAACAAACGGTGATATTCAGCTTATAATCAACACTCCCATAGGCAAGGCAAGCTCTCACGACGACAGCTATATCCGTAAATCTGCTATCAAGCACCGCATCACATATATCACTACAATGGCAGCTGCAAAGGCAAGTATTGAGGGTATCAGATATATCAAATCAAACAAGAATATCAGCGTGAAGTCATTACAGGCACATCACAAGGATATCAAGTGATTTATAATAATAAAGGACGTTCCGTCAGGGAACGTCCTTTTTGTTATAGAATAAAGAAATGGGCGGTCAAATGACCGCCCATAATATCCAAATTGTCCCCCATGGATAAATACTTGTATTTTTGTTTTGCCTGAAGTGCAGAAATGCTGTATGTCAAGGTGGAAGATGAGGGAATCCAACGATATTATACAGAATTTATGCTGTTAATGTTGTTTCAATAATTAGTATTATTTCTCATTTTCAACAATATTTTCTCTCATTACAATAAAGTCATAAACGTCAATCTTTCCGTCCTCGCAAAAGTCAACATTTTTCCAGTCAGCGAGTTTAGCTGTCTTTTTACCCATAATATAGCTCTGCATAGTTACTACATCGGCAACTGTGAACTTTCCGTCGCCGTTTGAGTCACCTGATGGGATTACTCTTTTACCCTTTACAGTTACATCAAATGAAGTAGTATCAAGACCGTAGGAAACATAAATTGTGTATGTACCTGGAGTTTTATTATCAAAATCAGTTGCTTCAACTTCTAACATACCTTTTTCAACATATTCGAGAAGATTACACTGATCGAAA
>JAFYUM010000040.1 GCA_017558505.1 Ruminococcus sp.
ATGATCTTAATCAGATATCACGTGAAGCACTGCAGAAATACATAGACAGCGGAAGAGGCGTACTCTTCGGTCACGATACACTCTGCGGAGGCTCATCAAGTACTCTGATGCATCCCTATTTCAACAGTTTTGCAGAGCAGGCAGGTCTTGTAGTCAAGACTCCAAACCCTGAGGTATGGCACAGAACAACCTCTGTATCTGTTATAAAAATCGGTACTCTGACAAATTACCCATGGACTATCAGAGGTGACCTTACCGTACCTAACACCCACGCAACAGGTCAGTATCTTCTTGATGCCACAGAATGGATTACGCTTAATGCAACGAAGCGTGTGGATGAAGAAACCGGAGCTATTGATAATTTCTATCTTAGCACAAAAAATAATATCGGTATGATTCAGACAGGTGACAGTACAGGTCAGGCTTCGGATGACGAAAGAAAGATACTCGCAAATACTTTGTTCTATCTGTATCAGATTTCAGAGCAGACTACGTCTAAAGACGCTTCATTCTATGATGTTGACGCACCTGATATGCCTACGCTCATTTCATCAAAAAATAACAACGGTGAGCTATTGCTGAACGTAAGTTCAGAAGATAATGCAACAGAGTATGAATACTATATAAAAGCCACACCTTCAACAGAAGGTTCTGCTGAAATACTTTCCAACGTTGAAAAGCACGAAAATCTCAGCGGACTGGCAGGCTTTGTAGTTGGTATCAACTCAAGCAGTGAAGCAAGTCCTGATCTTATTCAATACGATGAAAACCATGAAAATATCCTTAATATTACCCCTGCAGGCAAAGATGGTGCCGCTCAGATATCAGTTTCACCGACTGACTTCACCGCACCCCAGTATGTGCATATATTTGCTATTGACAACGTAAATAACGTAAGCAATGAATTCATCATTCCATTTGCTGATACAAGCATCGTTACTGATATCAAAACAGATAAGATGCTCTATTCCTATGGGGAAACAGTCTCAATCGATACAAACACACTCTCTGCACCTTTCGGAAGAACTGCAGATGTTACAATTGAAATTTATGATGAATTTGACAATATAACAGCTGAAATAATTGCCGAACAAGATCAGACACTTAATGCGGATGAAAGTTTTATACGCTCTGCTGAATGGAACATTCCCGAAAATCTTAAAGGCAGATATAAGGCTGTGATCAAATGGGAAAATAACGCTGTTCTGCTTGCTTCAGATGAAGCTGTATTCAAAATTGCCAATGAACAGAATATCGGCAATACAATAAGCAGTGACAAATACAGCTATTCCTTAAGCGACCCCATCAATCTCTTTAATACCGTATACAATAATTCGGCTATGATTGAAAACGGACTTATGCTTTACGTTACTGTATACAACTCATCATCTGCAAAGATTGCATCCTTTGAATACAATATAAGCTCTTTAAATCCTATGGGTGAAGGCAATTATTCCGATGCTATAGCTCCCGGAACACTTCCTGTTGGAAATTATACGGTAAGTGCAAAAGTAATGCAGGGAGACCTTGAGCTTTCTTCTGATACAGCTGAATTCTCAGTCAGCAATGATATTTCTTCATTCGAAGGTAAGCTGTCACTTAATGCTGACAATACTTCTGCTGATGTGGATTTCTCGGTTACAAATACAGGCTCTTCCGATGCAGAGAATGCTATCATTTGCGTTGATGTCTATAAAGAGGACACATCCGAATCAGTATATACCTTCACACAGACAGTTTCAATCGGTGCAGGAGAAACGCTCACATTCAATGAATCGTTTATTCTCCCTTCTCAGCATGAAGGAACATACTCAGGTGTACTGAGTATCAAATATCTTAATAAGTCACAACCGCTTGATTATGACGGCTTCATCCTTGAAACAGTGGTTACTACATCTACAGCAACAACTACAACAACCACAACTGTTCAGAAAACAGATTCACCTCTGACAGGTGTAGGTGAGATTCCTGCTTATATGTGGATTATTTCTGTCCTCAGCCTTGCGGGTATAGTGATATTAAGAAAGACAGGAGTGAATGAAAATGAAAACAAGTAATATTTTAAAAGTCGGAGCTGTTTTAACAGCATCAGCTTTTCTTCTTTCCTCCTCTGCACTTAATTTCAAAGGTGTTTTGCCAGATAACAAAAAATCTGTAAATATTCCTCCTGTTGTAACTGTTCTGAAAAATACTACTTCATCCGACACTGAAACCGCTAATGTTGAGCTTCTTTCCAATGCTGTTGAGGAGAATAATTATGAAGATATGGTTGAAATATGCGATGTTCTTCTCGAAAGCATTGAAGCTTCAAAGAAAGAAATTGAGCAGACTTCACAGGCAGTGGCTGAATGGAATAATTCTGAAATATCGGCAAGACTTGAAAAGTATCAGAATGAAATCAATGTCAAGTCAGCTGAAACAATCAATGCTCTTAATGAAGTGAAACAGGGTATCAATGTTGAAGAAAACCTTACAGTTATCAGTGATAATCTTTATGAAAATGATGAATACAATTATTCTGACGCCTCTCCCAATACAGAAGCATCAGTAGATAACATCATTATGCTTGATTCCTCGCTGAAAACAAACAATGTCAAGATAGCTTCACCTGAGCCAACTGATAAGGATCTGGACTACAGTATTCTTACTAAGCAGCCCGATACAATAAAAGCTATTGCAGATGAATTTGACGATATTAATGAGCTTTATCTCTTTGTAAAAAACAGTATCGAATACGAAACCTACTATGGCTCTAAAAAGGATCCGCTAATGACTCTTGAACAGCTTGGTGCAAACGATCTCGATCAGGCTTCCCTTCTGACCGCACTTCTGAGAGCGAAAAATATACCTGCAAGATTTGTAGAAGGAACTGTACAGATTACTACTGAACAGGCTGTAAACATTACAGGAGCAGAAAACGCTGAAATTGCGGGACGTTTGCTTGCTACTAACGGAAACAACGCAACAGGTCTTACATTCAACGGTGAACTTGTAGGATACAGAATGAGCCGTGTATGGGTAGAAGCTTATATCCCTTATACCGACTACAGAGGTGCAGGAAATAAGAATGGTGAAAGCATCTGGGTTCAGCTTGATCCTTCATTTAAAAATGTAATTGCTGTAGCTGAGGCTATAACTCCGGAATTTTCGGAATATGATAATCAGACGCTCACTCTTGTACAGGATTATGCAGAAAAATATCCGAATATCGTAGGAGAAAATGCAGGTGTTATTCCCGATACTGTAGACTTTCATTATCGTGCAATAGAACAGACAAAGGATTTATATATTCCATCAACCCTCCCCTACACAATATTGAGCGTTGATGAACGCTACTCCGCTGTAAACGCTTCTAATAAAGACAGTATTTCCATTACTATTGACGGTGAACTTATATTCAGTTCTCCAATATCAGAATTGTGTTATGATAAGATTAATATTTCATACGAACCTGCTTGTGATATAGATAAGGAGGTTATGGACAGATACGAAAAGATAACAGATGTCCCTGCATATCTTGTAAATGTTGTTCCTGTAGTTACTGTAGGAGATGAAAAGTATTACGGCGAATTTGAAGTCTCACTCGGTTCATCTCAGCAGATGGTAACTACTATCAGAAACAACGGCGGAAAAACAATGCTCAACGACAGCATCTACTGTGGTTCAATGTATGCTATCAATCTCGATCTTCAGCGAATTTCTCCTAACGAAGCACAACAGGCACACGAACGAATCAAGTATGCTTATAATAACTGCAGCGAAAAATATCCGTGTTCAACAGACACATTAGGAACTATCCTTGATTACGCAGGAAAATACTACTTCTCACTTTGTGACTTTCAGTCATCATTATACTCAGGTATTATGAATATTGACGTTACAAAACAGCTTGGTTTTGCTATCACAGGCTATCAGTTCAAAAGAAGCAGTGTATTCGGTATTGTAAAGTCTCTTGACTCAGGTTCATTCTATATCGATGTTGCTTACAACAGCGTTGCCGCAGTAAACCTTGATGGCGATAAAGAGGCTGAACAGATCTA
Source organism: Ruminococcus sp. (assembly GCA_017558505.1). Lineage (GTDB taxonomy): Bacteria > Bacillota > Clostridia > Oscillospirales > Ruminococcaceae > Ruminococcus. The sequence goes on from JAFYUM010000040.1 coordinate 4,041, forward strand.
TATGACAACTGTCGGAACTCTTGAATCTTATTTCGAGGGCCTTATCTGGGAAGATTTAACCGATTGTGATTCAACCTGCATCTCTACTGTCAGTGTTCTTGATATTGCTCATAAGGAGGGAATCGCTTCAAGATTTATCTGCAAGGAAAATCTTGAAGATGAACTCAGCTTATGTAATGTCAGTGATTCTGTAAAAAATGAAGTACGAAACTTTGTAAATCAGGGACTTGTTATTGAAATCGTTCCGGAAACACTCACTATCGGCGACTGGACCGGTACTGCTTATATTGCAATAAATCTTAATAACGGTTCTGCCTCTTACATGATTTCAGGAGGCAATGCCGGCGGTTCTTCAATGAACTATAATTTTGAGGATTTATTTGATCTTAACACCAAATTAGCATTGATTAATATGGAAATGGCTGTAGGCGGTCTTGTTATGGGTACCGCATCTCTCCAATCAAGTGTCCTTTCAGGAAACGGAATGGGAATTATACAAGGTGCTCATGGCTGTATAGGCGCAGCATTTTCACTTGCCGACGCTATGAATATGCGTTACGCTACATACGATTTCATATTTGAATACGCTGAAAATGGTGAAGCATGTATGAAAAAATTCCTGATATTCACACTTCAGAACCTTATGGATACATTAGTAAATGCTATTGCTTTTGTAGGCTCTGTTGCCGGTGAAGTAGGCGGTCCTGCGGGAAAAGCAGTTGCTGATGTTACAGGATGGTTTGCTACGGAATATGCATACGCAAAACATTTCGGAAATATCCTCGATGATGACAATGAATATCCTGATGCTATGAGTACAGTTGCATTAATATGGGATTTAATCGGTAAATTACTGTAATACCTGCTTAAAACGATTAAATCAGCAAAGAATAACCCCGTATAGTTTTCCGTAAAGATATGGAAGCTATACGGGGCCTTTTTATTATGGAGTGATCTGTAATTTTCAGCATTGATGCCGAAAGGGGAAAAGCAAGCGTAATTGACGTGGACATAAAGAAGACGCAAAAAGACATCCAGATGAGACAGGACTGAAAAAGGTCGCTACAACGTTAGAAAAGTCTGGCATAAACAATCATTCTATACAATATCATAGAGCCTTTGAAAAAAGTTTGCAAGGATTCAATCAACGTAAGCGTAAAATAAACCGCGTCCGATAAGATATAAAACAACCCTCGCCAAAATTGGCGAGGGTAAACATTATCAAATATTCCACGGCAGCAGTATCGTGCCTGCCGGATTTGAGAACAGGTCGGTCAGATATTTTTCAACATCCATACCATTCGCTTGTGCATTTGAAATTATTGAGTAAAATGCAGCACTGCATACCCTTTACTACCTTAATAACACAATCCTCGACGAATGTATTGTAACAAGATATAACACCGGACTTCCCGTTAAAAAAAGAATATACGACATGGAAAAGGCGCAGGGCAGAGACACTTATGAAATATTTCTCTGCGGTGCAGACCCGCTTATAACTATTGAAAATCCCAATTCGAAAACGGAAGAGCCTCTCGGTTGAGAAGCTCTATGTATGTATTCAGTTGCTTTTCAGAAGTTCACGCTTCATAATGCAAAGGTCGAAAACATCAAGTCTGTTATCATTGCAGAAATTTCCTGCCTTCCAGTCCGCAAGCTTTGCATCGGGAACACCAAGCAGCCATTTCTGAAGCGCAACTACATCGGCAATAGTAAATTCACCGTCTGCGTTCACATCGCCGTTGGGGGATTCCGTCACAAGCTGCAATCTGTTTGTGGACAGTGTATTCTTGTTGTCAAACCTGATTGTCGGATTCTTTCCTGCCACAAGCGGATTATCGCTGTCGTACATCGCAAGGCATATTATGGCATCATCGGGAAGTGTGCCTTCATACTCAAAGAGGAATGTCTTTTCCTCCTCGTCATGGAACGAGCCTTCTTCGATGCTGACAGGCTCGCCGAAGGCTGCAAGCTTATTTCCGTCCTTGTCCGTGATTTCTGCACACAGGTCGATATTGAAAAACGCAGGTGCAAGTCCGGTATTCTTGATTGTTACAAGAAGTTTGTTGTCGTTTCGTTTTGCGGATGTGACGGAGAAATTGTAGCCCAGTCGGTTGCACATCTCGTCAATCACTTCTTTTTGCTCATTGTAGAATTTGTAACTGCAATTGCTGTCCTGGTCGAGTGCATAGATCGACATATGGGATATTTCAATAGTCTCACGGAAACGCTCAGGCGTCCAGTTTACATAGGAATACTCATTTTCTCTGACAGTATCCTTCATCCATGTATATGTCTGATAATTTTCGCCAAGTACAGGCATGTTTGCTTTGTAGGCAGGTATAAGGCTCCACTCGGCATTGGGAATGGAAATCAGTCCGTCATCACGCTTGGCAATTCCTATCGAGAGTGCGTATTCATAGATTTCTCCACGGGCATTAGAGGGGAGTACAATGGTTGTTTCATCGAAAACCTCCGCATAGAAATCCAGCATATCCTTCTGAATTTCAAGAGAAGGCATAAATTTCTCATCGCCTACTGCAAAGGAGTTATGCCATTCTCCATAATCGCCGAAGGGGCGGATATCGATAAATTCCACTCTCGGATCACCGTCGTATTTTTCAGCGAGTGCCTTGGTAAAAGCTTTATGTGCCTGAAGATATACAGGGTCATCCCACTTAGGAAACTCTGTTTCAACTGATGGATTATCCCGAAGCGGTGCTTTGTTTTTTTCTGCTCCCTTATCGTAAATCCACTGCGGAACATAGTCCTCTGACAAGTACGAAGAATACGGCATAATTCGTATTCCATATGTCAATCCATGCTCCTCGCACGCTTCAAGCATTCTGTCAATTTCGTCCCAGTTATACACGCCCTCGGCAGGATTGAGATCACACCATTTTGGCGAACCGCTTACAATTGTGACAACATCCCATGCGTGATTATCTGCTGAACCGTCAATTCCATAGGCAAAGCCATTGGAGGAGTGAATCATGTCGGGCGTATATGCTGTCATAACAAAGCCCTTATGTGGATTTGAAACTGCTTCCCCTGAAACTTCAGTCTGATAATAAACTGTTGACGCTGAATCAAAATTCTTGTAGGGATCCTCTGTAGTATTGTCCTGTTCTTTCGACGGGAAAAGCTGTTCACTGGCCATTTCAGCCATTCTATCAGCACCGAGTGCATTCAGGTGCAATGCGTCAGATGAATAATACTCTTTCATCTCGAAATAATTATTTTCCAGAGAGAGTTCAAGCCATGGAGTAAACAAATCAAGCACAGCAACCTGTTCAGTTTCTGCAATTTCATCAATCACATCACTGAACCATCTGCTCTTAGGAAGCGGATATTTATAGGTGTCATTTTTCTGACCGTGTTGCTTTACAAGATAGACTGTCATGCCCTTTGCTTTTGCACGCTGCATCATATCTGTCATGTTCGCAATATAGCTTGTCGGGTCAGGGGCAGCAGAATTTGTCTGACTTGCTTTGATATAGTCATTTATTCCCACTGCAAGAAGCAGAATATCTCCGCTTTTGCCGTAATGCACAATAGTGCCGAAAAGTGCATTTTTGAGATCGGATGAAGTAATGCCGCTTGCGGAGATGTTCCGCACATCATACTTATTCGTATCCACATGGCTGTACAAATACTGTCCCCAGCCGTGTACTTCATCATCTGATACATTATAACGGCTTGCAGCAGTTGAATCACCGCCAACCCAGATGGTAGGCTTTGTTGCAGTTCCTGTGGAGGTCTGTTCAATTTCAATCGTGCTGATGGAAAATTCCGGTCCTACACCTGAACTTGTATAAATATTAAGCTGACCATCAGTAACAGGTATTGTGAAAGTATCCGTCGCATTACTTCCCGTAAGGAAAAAAAGCTGTGACACGCCCTCCGCACTGATGATAGCAGACTGCACATCGCCCGTAGTCACTGTAATTTTATACACGCCGCTCGGCAGATCAACATTGAAGATATGATTCGGAACATCTGATTTGAAGCGTACAGCATCGGCTAACGCACCTGTTCCGCTTGCAGGAACATCTTCTACTGCATCCGTATTTGAAAATCCGTAGCCTTTGGACTTATTGTATGATTCCGAAGCAGATACACCGATGTATCCGTCAGCTGTTCCAAGTCCGCCGAGGTCGAATTTTCTGACAATGAGCGAATCGGCTTCTGCATTAGTTTTCATTGGTGCAGGAAATGCAGCTGCTGTCACCGTCATTACCGCCGAAACGAGGGCTGATATAATTCTGGATTTCATATGGATTCCTCCTCATCCGTTTTTCTTTAATTATACCACACATTTCCTTAAATTTCAATATGTAAAGCCTGAAAAACGGGCTTTTTGTCAGATGTTTACGACACTCCACGGTGTTGTATGATAAGGTCGGTAAAAAAAAATTAAGGCATCTACCATGTGGTAAATGCCTTAAAGACGCTATAATATTATTCCATTACATAGTCATTTCGAAATTTTCCGATTCATCATAATCAACAAACTGCTGCTTATCAATTGTTTCAAGAATATCCCATAAATCTGTTCCTGAGCCATTATGCTCTGAATCAATGATTGTGTTTTTTATTGAACAGAAATCATACAACAGACTTCCACCAACAGTGAAGTACTTGCATGCACATACAAGCTTTTCCTTGCCATTGACATTATAAATACCAAGCAAAGTCTTTTGAGCATTTAACCCAAGCATATTAAAAATACTGCTGATGGTGGAAATTTCAACATATACTGCTCATTGTTATAAATAACAGCAATTTTCTTTCCGTTTGCTCCGTTATAAGCCTTTCCGGGTACTCTCTGGCAGGTTGTGAAATCAATTCTTTCATTCATAACCAATCACCCCCACAGATATTTCTGACGTAAATAGTCAGCATGTTCCGGCGTAATCAGTCCATCACTGATTTCTGCCATGTTAATACTTCCGTATAATTCTCCCCAGAGACAGTCGAGCAGCATAGAGCCTTGTTCTCTTGCAATTTTGAATGCATCCAGATCTTGCTGCAGGTATGACGGAAGACCATATTCATATGAGTTTATACGTTCAATTTCAATCTTTGTCATATTCATTCCTCCCAACTTCTCTTTTTTATTATTATACCCAATTTCGCTGAAAAAGTCAATATAACGCCTCCATTTCGTTACGCACCGCCAGCCTTACCTTGCCATTAAAATTGTTTACTTAGCAGTTATAAAGCAAAGTCTTTTTTTCTGAAACATATACACAATCTCAGCCTTTCTCCGCTTCATGCCTTCCACAACAATTAAGCTGTCTTGCTGTTTGGTCATATACATCACCTTACTTTCTCGCTTATATCATATCATATTTCAGCGACAAAGTAAAGTCTTTTTTTCTAAAATCTATAAATAATCTCAATCTCCCTCTGCTTCTGACCATCCACAACAATCGTTTCCCCAACCCGAATCACCTTGATAAGCCTGTGCAGCAACTCTCTGTCAAGCACAATCCCCGACATATACTCACGCACAACACACAGCCAGTTTCGTATATCCTCAGCTTTGGCAGCCAGCCTGTCAAGTTCTGATTGAAGCTCCTGTGATTTCTGTTCCAACGCTGTTTTCTCAGTTCTGTATTTATGTGACATCTCAATCAACGTTTCTCTTGGAAGCTGTCCGAGGAGCAGTTCTTCATGCGCTATGCTTGCCCTCCAAAGGAGGACTCTGATTTGTGACACCTGCCTTAAATCACGCAGATTCAGTAAATAATGGCTGAAATTCTATTTCAAGACACCTACAATTCAAAAAAAGTCTCTAACAGACGCCTTTGGTTGAATGTGCTTAAAATGCCGAAGAATCGGCGAGCTTTGCTCGTCGAGGTGAGCTGAAAGGCGGCTTCAGACGCCTTTCTTTTAACCAGCAAACCATCTTATCTCCAATAATCACTCTTTACGACCATATTTCAGCTGCTTTTTTGACCTCTGAATCTCTGCAAAATGCAGTGGTTTCAGCACCTCTGACTTCTTCATAGGATAATGCACCACATGGGCTTCACTGCTCTCAGAAACGCTGTAATTTGCAGGTTTTTTACGGCTGTATTTGCTTTTCGGGTACTTTCCCGACTGCATCTCCGAAAACGCCACACAAGCGATTCTGGAGCGAACTGTGCGATAACTGTCGGCGTTTGAAACTCTCAATCTCATCAAGGTAATACAATACCTATCCTGATTCAGAGATCGTTCTGCTCCGATAGTTATCTTGGGTTTCGGCATTATTTTCGCATAACATCAATTAGCAGAAGATAAAAATCCAGCTATTGCATGATCCGATTCGTTACTCACCTCTGAGCAGTCCGCTTCAACAATATTTGACTTGCTTATGAGATCCGTATACGCTTTGATAGCATCATCGGGATTTTCAAGGAAGTGTTCAAGCAGCTTATCCATTTTCATTTTATGAACACGACGCTTTACTTCTTCCGGATCATTGTTGCACTCTGCAAGAAACTTCGGAGTAATGTAACAACCATACTGCCTGATACATGGAAGCACTTCATGCGTTACCCACCTCTGAAACACTTCTGCAGCAGGAAGTCTTGAACCAAAGATGAGACGATACAGATCTCCTTCGGAAATATAATTCTTCTCAATTGTTTTTGACGGACTCTGCGGATGCGGAACAGTCAGACGAATTGTATTTTCACAATGATCAATAATTGCTTTTCTTGGATTGTGATAACCAAGTACCTTTGCACATTCTGATGCAGGGAAGTACAGCTTATCACCAATCTCAACACTTTCAAGTGAGCCAAATTCAGAATATTCAAATGCACTTTTTTCAATTCTCATAATTTCATTCCGATTCAATCGCATTCCTCCAATCTTTATCAGCAGAAGAGAAAAGACAGCGTGATTCGTTACGCACCTGTTTTTCAATTTTAAGGTGCATAATATATTTCTCTTTCTGCATTAATAAATAACCTTCATGTGTTAGCTTCTATTAGTCTTATTTGTATCCGTCTGACGATACAACCCTGTGTCATCACAACACCACCCATGTGCAAATTCATAAGTATTGCATCTCTGTTTGTGGTTGTAATAGTTGTGCTGTACTTTCAGAATGTGCTTTTCCTGTAATGACTTTACAGCCTTTGCAACAGAGCTTCGTGCGATATGACACTCGCTTGATATCTTACTGTAGCTCGGAAAGCATTTACCTGTGACGCTGTTTCTGCATTTAAGCAGATAGCACAGCACACAGAATTCAATCGGTGTAAGATTCAAATCGAACACATGATTCGGAACTTTGAAATATTTCATGAGTACCTCCTGTTGTTGATTTGATATGGGTTGATGTGTGGGGTGAAATACAAAACGCACCGATACTCTGCGTAACCTGTCGGTTCGCATTTCTCGGTGCGTGGGCGTTTTGTTTAATGTATGATTTTTTCCTGCGTTTGCTTCATGAAGAAAACTATGAGCAAGACTGAATTTGCTGAGTGGGCGGAATATGCGCTTGACCTGAGGCAGAAGGCTCTTGACAGGGAGATCGCACTCGAGCAATATACTGAACTTATCAGGGAATGAAGAACGAGTGCGTAACAGACACGGCTAATAATAAAGCCACTATCTGAATAATATCAACAATACCAACTGCACTTAATATATAACCTCAAATTCAAGCTGTTTATTCTCGTCATAACAAACAACAACAGTTTTGGCAACACCTAAACGTAGCTCGCCGCTTGTCATTATTTCGTCGTCTACACCATAAACAGTTATTGAAGTAACACGATTTTTCAAATTATATTCCTCGGTAGAATAAATAGTTGAAGTAAATCGTTCCACGGTCTGATAAGGTGAATTAACCTTTTGTCTGATGAAACTTCTGATGTAGTCATCTTCTGTGGGTAAAGGAGAAATCATAACCAAATCAAGCTTCTGGGTATAAAAATCAAATGAAAAACCAATTTTTTTGTCACCGATTTTCCATCCTCCACCGTACAATCCTGAATGGTAATAGTCGAATTTTCTCCATATACTTTCGATATCCTGAAATGTATATTTGCTGAATAACTCGGTTGCTTCTTCGTTGCTCATTTCACTTATTTCGATAAGTGTAGGGAGTTCAGCAGGTTCTCCGTTTTTCAGAAACTCCTGTTTCATAAGGCAGAGGTCAAATACATCGAGTCTGCCGTCATTGCATAAATCAGCAGCTTTCCAGTTGTTTAATTTAATATCGTCACCGTAAAAGCTATCACCTAAAAGCCAACGCTGAAAAACTGCAACATCGGCAACATTAAATTCACCGTCAGAGTTAATATCGCCACTTAAAAAAACAGAATCATTATCCTCTGCATTAACAATGAGGACAGCAGTTGGCAAAAGAAGAAATGAAGCAGCCAAAGCAAACGATATTTTTTTAATATTATTCATAGCATCACCTTGTTTATTAAATGTAAATGTTTTATCGGGTTACTGCGAAGTAAATAACATCGCTATCATATTTTGCAATTGAACTGTTTGGACCACTCCATACATAAGTACTTGGGTTTATAAATCCAAGTTGTTGAGGAGGATATCGTCCACCTTGTTTATGTGCCCATGAACCATCATTAAGTTGCAGCATATAATGATAATCATAATCTGGACTTGTTTCTACACGTAAAGCAACACGATATTCGTTTTCAGCAATGGGAAATGTTGGTGAATTATTCATTCCATCTATTCTTCTTATAGATCTATGTAAACCTTTAATATAATTCACGGTACACATTGCTCTGTTTTCAACTGAAGTAGGTTCATATACAACTATACTTTCTTTGATTCCTGAATTTTCAAGTGAATAGCGAATATCAGTATTATCGTTAAATGTATCGTCATAAATTAACTCGTTATTTACAATTTGTGGTTCACAATTTTCTAGCACATTCGCAGGTTTCATATTAATTGAGAAATCAGCTTCTGAAAGCGAAACTCCATCACTTATGTTTACAGGAAAATTCGCACTATAGCTATTACTATAATTAACATAAGCCACACCATTATCATCAGCAGCAATAGGTATAAAAGCATTATCAATGAATCGAATCATGCCTGTTTCATCATCAAGGTATTTAACAGGACTGTCGAATGTCATTAATGATTTTGTTCCGTCATTATTTACGAATCCAACAGAAAATAAATCTGAAACAGTTTTCTCATCAATCTGTACAGAATCCTGTATATCATTCTCTAACACAGAATATAATTCGTCAGGTAATTGTTCTAATTGTAACGCTTCATCAATCAACTGAGGGGTGAACACAACTTCATTAACAACATCTTAGTTAAAAATTTTTCTTTTTCACTTGCATAAGCAGTGAGTGGCAACGTTTGAAACATAATTAGAGTGGTGATTACAGAACAAAATTTTTTAAACTGATTAAATCTCATAACGAAAATCCTCCTTTTATAAAGTTTGATCGTTTTCGCCAAATGATAAGTGATTTGCACACACTTATTTATCAAGTTTGTTTGTATTGGTTAACTTTTATTAATATTATTCATTTCCATCACTCTCCTCATAACATTTCAATACTAAAACTAATTCACTAATAATATTATACCAAAAACAGCTATAATGTCAAGAGCTTTTGGTGATTATATAGTAATTTTGGTGATTATATAGTAATTTTCCTAACAATTCTTAACGGTTGTCAATTTGTAAAAGAAAAGTACACGGCTGTTACTCATCAAAAGTAACAGCCGTATTTTTTACTCCCCTTATTGAACCACACTCCAAATATACAATGGCGCAGTCAGCGTAAACAGCAAACATCGAGAGTATTGACTCCCAATCAATTCGGCATAACGAACAAGAAACCGCTTCAAACTTTGTGAAAGTTTTTTGCAATAAAAAAGAGCAGACTTCGGAATTTTTCTTCCGAATCTGCTCTCAATTGTCTTGAAAATAAAAAATCGCCCGTTCAAGTCCACTTTTGAGGCTGAAAAGGCAAAATGTCATCTACGGTTTTTATATAAAAAATTTAGGCTCCAGATACGCAAAAAAGCCTAAAAATCGGACTTTTTTGGTCTGTCATCTATTTTGTATTACAGAGATGGCTGTCTTGTACAAAATAGATGACATTGAAAAGTGCCAGTTTTACGAGTTTTTTTGCACATCCACATACTAATGAAATGTTTTTTAAGAAAACAATTCTCATTCTATATTGCTTCTTTCCATCCTATATAGCAAATGGCTTTTTCATATTATAGCATACTCTGTCGGGAATTGCAAAAGGAAAGGATCGGATTACTCCGATCCTTTCAGATGCGCATCCGAAAACACGCACCCCAATTACTACTATTATTATACACTAAAAACAGAAATATGTCAACACTTAAATAGAAATTTTTAGTGCCGAAATCTTTCTGGGCAGATTCGCATTTACAACAATCTTAGAAACTGTTATATCTACTGTTCGAATGTAACCATCAGTTATTCGCTCAAATTCTCTTAATGGCACCTCTAATAACCCCATAAAAAACAAAAATCAATGGGTACAGAAAAAACAAGAGCCGCTAAATCAGTAAAAATGCTGAAATAGCGGCATATATGTATAATGGCTTATAAGTCCTTCTTCTTCAAGCATAGCATCAAACAGACAAAACATTTTTTCCATTGCATCCGTCTGTGAAAGGTCATTTTTGAATTTCCATATTGTTTTTGCATCCGGTACAGAATCAAATGATTCTAACCCAAGAAAACGCATGAAGCTGCGTCTGTCGTTTATCTGATATTCTGTCTGGTCATCTGACAGATTATAAAGGTGTTGTAATACGAGTATCTTGAACATCATCACTACGTCGTATGGCGGACGTCCACCCTTGTTTGTAGTTTCCTTTCTTATTACTGGATTTTTTTGGATGGTGCGGAACATTTCCCACTTTATGACTTTATTCAGCATCTCTAACGGATCGCCTATTTTACTTATCTTTGCCATTCTATTTTCTTCATCAAAGAAGCTTTTCTGTCTTACTTTCATATCTATATTATATCATATTTCCTCGTTTTTGTACAGGGGTTTTTAGAGATGCCATGTTGTAAATACCTGCAGATTCTGAATCAATCTTCAGACTCGTATCAGAAAGGTATACACCCATATCTGCTTCAATACCATAATCACCAGAGGTGATATCAATATTTCCGCCAGTGACGTTTACCTGTCCATCACCACTTGTAAGACCACTACCGGATGTTTTAATCTTCAAAGTACCATCACCCTTAATTCCAAGATCCTTAAATGCAAAAATACAGCTGGACTATGATTCAAGATCCACAAAGGTAAATGTATTGGTGCCTTCCAACACAAGATTAAGATCACAGTCCAAGAGACTAACAATGAAACCTTGATTATTGTTGTTTGCACCTGTATAGGTATAGTAATGCATGGTGAGTATGCCGTTCTTATAATACGAATAACCGCCCGACGGCTGTTTGCTGGTTGTTTTTGTTGCATCTACGGCAAGATATTACCCTCATCGACATCAATGCTGTTGACAATAACGTAAGAACCCGACACTGCTTCTGTCTTCAGTAGCATGGAGGGCATGCCGCCTGCAAGGGGGTGACATCGTCATGACAAACGCCGTTGCCAGAGAGAATAGTTTGTTTCGAAATTTTATAGATAGAACTCCTTTCAAAAAATAAATTTAAAGCTCAAGCAATTCCAGCGATCCGTCATAACCGCTCACGGAAACCGCAAAGTACCTTTTTTCTCCTGTTTCGTCCGTATAGGAAACGCCATAGGACGGCATATCGCCGTAGAATGTAAGCTCTACCATCAGCGGACGGTATGATTCAAGTGTGCCGTAGGAATAGATCTCATCAATGGTATATTCAGGGTTGCCTGCCTCGTCTACATCATTCATAAAGAAGGAGAGGAGCTTGAGATCCTGCAGTACACCGTCGGTTGAAAAGACGATCCGTGTTTCATATCCCGACGTATCCACCGAGTAGAAATTGCAGGAATCCTCGTTGAACAAAGCGACAGACTGATACTCCACAAACAGCTGTGAAGGCTCATTTGATGCACATTCCTCAACAAAAGGCGTCAGCGCAAGTTCCACCGCCTCGGTTTCGATGTCGTAGCATTTTTCCCAGAATTCGTCTTCTGTGATGTTGAGCTCCTCAGAAACTGATTTGTCAGTTTCTCCGCTTGTGTTGCAGTAGAATCCGATTTCCTGATAGGTTTCATCTTTAGGATAGGTAAAGTAATATTCACTCCATTTCATCTCCGTTGCATCGGGAAGAAGGCTGAATATTCCAAACATACTGTACATCGCACCGCCTGAGCCACTATAGAAGAAGTTACCGTCTCCTTTATAATTATAGCTGCTTCGGTAAGCTCCCTCAAAGGACATTACCATTTCATCGCCGACACAGGTATACGCAACAAAAATCTGATCGCCATAGCCGATACCGTCTTTGTGCATATTAATACCGCCGATTAAAAGCTCAGGGATATTATCACCGCTGATATCCTCGATGGCATAGCCGAGGTACTGCTGATCCTGAAAATATGCAAGCTCATTGAGAATCGTCGGATCACCTAATATATCTGTTTCATCTGTTACGCCCTCTTTTATGGCTGTGCGGAAGCCTTCAATGATTTTCGAATAGACTTCGTAATAGTCAATTGCCACTGTGGAAGTTTCCGTTGATGTTTCCACGCTGCTTTCTGTTTCAGTGAAAGCAGTCGCTTCGGTTTCTGTATGTTCCGTTGTTGTTATTTCGTCGGAGGAAGTGCTTTCGGTTTCCTTTTCATTTCCGCAGCCTGTTACAGTTGACAGCAACAACGAGAACATAACAGAAAGCAATATCATTTTTTTCATTTGCCCTCCTATCTGTCTCATCAGCACCTTTAATTTCAAATAAAACTCACGTTACCTTTGTATATTTAATTTATTATATCACATTTCACATATATTGTCAATAGTCAGACACATTTTACCACGCAAATCAATTTTCGCCAACGACTCTCACAATACAATTGGAATCGATAAGGCAGTCAAACATAATATTGGAAATTGCACGTTTAGTTTTAGTGCGTTCTTTGAAGAGTTTAATAATATTAATAGCAGCTTTACGAAATATCTTGAGATGTTGCTGAACAGCTTTATCTTCTACCAGACACCAATCTTCTTCAAAGTGAAC
>JAFYUM010000041.1 GCA_017558505.1 Ruminococcus sp.
GTCCATAGAGCTTCCTACTTTTATTATACACGGATGATAATGTTTTTTATAGACGTGGGATTATTTGACGCTTACCGTGAAAGTTTGAGAGTAGTGTAGTTTAAGATGGTAATCAAACATAATCAAAAGGGGTTGTATCACTCTTAAAGTTTGAGAGTAGTGTAGTTTAAGATGGTAATCAAACGTAGTACTTATATTATACAACAAATTGTAGGTTTGAGAGTAGTGTAGTTTAAGATGGTAATCAAACAATTATATTTTCTGTCGCCGTCTACGCTGTGTTTGAGAGTAGTGTAGTTTAAGATGGTAATCAAACTCACCATTCAGCGGAAAAACAACCTTTGCAGTTTGAGAGTAGTGTAGTTTAAGATGGTAATCAAACCGCCCAATATAAAAGCGTAATCCGCATAGCGTTTGAGAGTAGTGTAGTTTAAGATGGTAATCAAACGGAAACTCCCGAAGCTACAAATGTTCATTCGTTTGAGAGTAGTGTAGTTTAAGATGGTAATCAAACGATAAAAAGACGGGGAGAAAAGCCGTTGTGTTTGAGAGTAGTGTAGTTTAAGATGGTAATCAAACCCAACCGCCAATATATTCAGCGGTAAAGCGGTTTGAGAGTAGTGTAGTTTAAGATGGTAATCAAACAAGACAGTAAAAATATTGCAACGACAATCGGTTTGAGAGTAGTGTAGTTTAAGATGGTAATCAAACGCAAACTATGTCCGCACCGTCAGCACCGCAGTTTGAGAGTAGTGTAGTTTAAGATGGTAATCAAACTGGCTCAACTGCTGTTGTTGACCCCAGTTCGTTTGAGAGTAGTGTAGTTTAAGATGGTAATCAAACCAGTACACGGAAATAACGATTGCACCAACTGTTTGAGAGTAGTGTAGTTTAAGATGGTAATCAAACTATGCCGATGTACCGCACCGAGGAGCAAAAGTTTGAGAGTAGTGTAGTTTAAGATGGTAATCAGCCACACAATATTGTGTGCTACGAATATTATACAGGCTTCCGATATCTGCGGTCAACATCCGGCAGCATGCGGTTCAATGCCCGTTACTGTTCGGTTTTAAGTCCGTGCAGTTGCGGTTTTGCGGTCGGTATATACATTCATCACAAATAAAATATACCCTTACCGCCCAAAAACATTTAAGGGTACGGTAAGGGTATAAGTCTTTTATAATTTCATAAAGGCAAAAAGATAACCTCGATTTTTCAGCTATAAATCGAGGTTTGTTTGGTTGCGGCGGCAGGATTTGAACCTACGACCTTCGGGTTATGAGCCCGACGAGCTACCTAGCTGCTCCACACCGCGATATATAATTTTGTTTTGTCCCTTACGACTTTATTATTATACCACGTATTAAAATAAAAGTCAAGCTAATTTTATATATTTTTATCATTTAACATATATTTGTTGTATAAGAGAATGTAATTCGTTTAATAAAATATTGTTTTGTACATATTGTACAATACCAAAACATGACAATAGGTTATGTTGAATACGTATTTTATATGAATTTTATTCAGGAAAGGTATTGACAATAGCGGAATTATATGTTACACTAATATCATAAATGAGATTAGTGGGTTTTTTATGGAAAAGCTTATCAAAATCCTTACAGATCCTGTATCAAACAGGATAATTCAACGCATGCGAATAAAAAAGAAAATGACAATAGCTGAAATTCTTGCTGAAAACGAAAAAATACCGAGAGCAACGGTATATCGTAAAGTTGAAAAAATGCTTGAAGTAGGAGCTATAGAAATTGTAGGTAGCCGTAAAGTTCGTGGTCAGACTGAAAATATTTATGCAATCAAAGATGTATTTATTTCAACATCAGGTTCACGAGAAGATGGTCTGAAATTTGCAACTGTAAGTATTCTGCGGATTATGGATCAGTTTAACACTTATTATCAAAGCGGGGATGCTGATGTTAACAGGGATAAGTTGTTTATCCTGAACTATGTCATCGCTCTTTCGGATGCTGATTTTTCAGATATGATGAGCGATATTCTGAAAATTGTGGATAGTTATCAGAAGAAAAAAGTTGCTTCTGATGCTAAAATCAGAAATCTATATTTATTATCAGCACCTGGAGGAGAAGAATTATGAAAAAGTTAGAAAAGAATGCTATTTTGCATCCCGCCAACCAAAACGGAATATATTTATATGAATTTCCATTAATTAATGGCGTGAAGCAATATATACAGGTGAGGGGAGAAGGCAGAAATAATCCTCTGATTCTTTTTATTCATGGAGGTCCCGGAGGTGCTGTTGCGGGGCTTACCCATATTCTTCAAGCAGGTTGGGAAGAAAAGTTTACTGTTGTAAACTGGGATCAACGTAATTCCGGTAAAACATATTTTGCCAATAAGCAAAATGCTAAAGAAATAGCTTGTACAGGCACGATGGATGATTATATTAAGGATGTTGATGAAATTATAGATTATCTACATACAGTTTATGATTTTGAAAAAATTATAATCATGGGCTTTTCCTGGGGAAGCGCAATTGGTTCGGAGTATGCCAAACGTCATCCGGAAAATGTTCTTTGTTATGTCGGAGTAGGGCAGTTTATAAATTTTAAAGAAGGGTTCCATTTTATTTGTAGAAAAATTAAGGAGTTGGCAAAAAACGATGAGACTGATTTAATGAAAATTAATGAATTTGAAGCTTCAATTCCTGATGTGCCTGTAATGACGAAGGAATTTTCAAAGAAATTACGCATATTTATTGCTCTTGGTACGAAATATATCTCAAAAGGCGGCAGACCATATCCTTTAAAGGAGCTCTTTTCGTCACCATTTCTTACATTCAGAGAGAAAATATACTATATGCATCCTGGTCGTAAAATGTTAGAAAAGACATTTAACACTATGTTTACATATGATTTCAGACAAAATATGAAATATGATATCCCGGTGATTTTTATTTATGGTGTTGAGGATTTCAGCTGTCCTGTAGGTATGCTTGAGGAATGTCTCTGTGATATATCGGCACCCTTAAAAAAACTTGAAATAATGCCTGCTGCAACTCACAGTTGTTTTTTTGATAAACCTGAGGAATTTATGGAAATTCTTATGAATAATATCCCACGATAAACAGATAATATCACTGAGGTGATATTATGCGACGACGTGGAGAACACGCTATACTTATACTTGCAATTCTTTTCTTTCTTATTTTTTTCGGTATTTCCCTTAATCTTTTGAAGCTTTCACAGGAAAGGGACTATGTACGTACAGCTGCGGATAGTTCATATATAACTATACATGCAGGGGAGAGCAGTGGGACTATATATGACCGTAATTTCCAGCCACTTGTTAATCAGAAAAAGAATATAGTTGCTGTTGCAGTTCCTGCTGAAATCTCACTTGAAGAACTTAAAGAATATGCTGCTGACATATCTTTATTGGAAATAGAATATCAGAAAGGCAAGCCTTTCGCATTTAAATGTGTTAAAACAGGGGAGGAGAGTGAGGGAGTTACTTTTTTTGAAATCCCGCAAAGATACGGAAGAAACATACCTGCACCTCATGTAATTGGATATATATCTGACGGAGAAGGAATCAGCGGCCTTGAATATGCCTATAACAAATTGTTTCGTATAGGAAGTACTGAAAACAGCGTTACTTACTCAACTGACGGACACGGCAATATTCTGATAGGCGGAGGAAAGTCGGTAGTCCGTAGTACAAAGGATAAAACAGGAGTTGTAACGACTCTTGATAGTGAAATACAGGCGATATGTGAGAAAGCAGGGCGATCTCTCGGAAAGGGCGCTATCGTTGTTTCCGATGTCAGAAATGGTGAAATACTGGCTATGGCAAGTTTTCCGGAATATGATATCAATAATCTTACGGCTGCATTTGAAAATGAGGATAGTCCCATGATTAATCGATGCCTGTATTCGTTCAGTGTAGGTTCGATATTCAAGCTTGTTACAGCCTGTGAAGGACTAAACGAAGGCCTGACGGAATTTATGTGCAATTGCAGCGGTGGTCATACCATGGGGGAACTTTCATTCGCCTGTCATAACAGGAATGGTCATGGTGTGCAGAATATGAAAGAAGCAATGACAAATTCCTGCAATCCTTATTTCATTACTTTGAGTCAATGTCTTGATTTGCAGAAATATCGCAGTTTAGCTTATAATCTTGGATTTGGCCGTGAAATACACCTTTCCGCTGGAATTATTTCTTCTGCCGGTGTTCTTCCCTCTGTAGATGATTTACTTGTGCCCGCAGAGCTTGCAAATTTCTCTTTCGGTCAGGGCAGACTTTCTGCTACACCGCTTCAGATAAACCAGATGACCTGTGCTATTGCAAACGGCGGAGAATTAGTAATGCTTCGACTTATTAAAGGTATAACTGTTGACGGTAAGACGATAGGCAATGAGAAATCTTCACTTTCCTCCCGTGTAATATCCGAAGAAACATCAGCGGAACTCAGGAAAATGATGATATCTGCCATATATAATAATGAAAACTCAAAAGCTACACCTCGTTATGTTATGGCAGGTGCAAAAACTTCCACTGCTCAAACAGAGATATATGATGAAAGTGGTGAGGAGCTTTGTCATGGCTGGATTACAGGATTTTATCCTGCGTCCAATCCGCGGTATGCTATAACAGTTCTTGCAGAGCATGGTGGCTACGGGAATGACTCGGCGGCTCCTGTTTTTAAGGAAATTGTTGATGAAATGATGATGAGAGAATAATTACATGGCGGAGATGTACCTCCGCCGATTTTTTTTATCAAAAGTCTTGACATTTTTTACAATCGGTACTATAATATTAATGTATGGGTTATTATGCGTACAGGCAATATGACCTTTCATTTTATGCCACAGTGCAAAAGGAGAAATAATTTATGAATTGGACAGGTTTGAATGACCTTCGTGAAAAATATCTTTCATTCTTTGAAAGCAAAAATCATACAAGAATGGCAAGTGCAGCCCTTGTACCACAGGGCGACAAGAGCTTGCTTTTGATAAATTCGGGAATGGCTCCCTTGAAGAAATACTTCCTCGGACAGGCTGTTCCTCCAAATGTTAGAGTTACAACTTGTCAGAAGTGCATCAGAACTCCCGATATCGAGAGCGTTGGTAAAACTGCACGTCACGGCACATATTTTGAAATGCTTGGTAACTTCTCATTCGGCGATTACTTCAAGGCAGAGGCTATTGACTGGGCATGGGAATTCCTCACAGGCGTGCTTGAAATCCCCGCAGGCAGGCTGTGGGTTACAATTTATGAGAGCGATGACGAGGCTGAACAGCTCTGGATGAACAATGTTGGAATTCCAAAGGAAAGAATTATCCGCCTCGGCAAAAAGGACAATTTCTGGGAGCATGGTTCAGGTCCCTGCGGTCCTTGCAGCGAAATCCACTTTGACCGTGTAGGCGAAAACCGCAGCCTTGACCGTGCAGGATTTGAGGCAGAGGGTGACGCTGATAACATCATCGAAATCTGGAACCTCGTATTCAGTCAGTTCGACAGCGACGGCAATGGCACATATACAGAAATGGCAAGCAAGAACATTGATACAGGTATGGGACTTGAAAGACTTGCTTGCGTAATGCAGACTGTTGACAATATTTTTGAAGTTGATACAGTTCAGAACATTATGAAGCACATCTCCTCAATTGCAGGAGTTTCATACAAGGAGGACGCAAAGACAGACGTTTCACTCCGTGTTATTACCGACCATATCAGAAGTACAACATTTATGGTTGGCGACGGTATTCTCCCCTCAAATGAGGGCAGAGGCTACGTTCTTCGCCGTCTGTTAAGACGTGCTGCACGTCACGGCAGACTTTTAGGAATTACACGTCCTTTCCTCTGTGAGGTCTGCGATACAGTAATTAAGGAAAATGCAGGCGCATATCCCGAACTTGCTGAAAAGAGCGACTACATCAAGAAGATTATCGGTGTTGAGGAAGAAGCATTTGCTAAGACAGTTGACAAGGGAACTGAAATGCTCAACAGCTATACAGCTGCACTTGCCGAGAACGGCAGTACTGTTCTTTCAGGTGATGACGCATTCAGACTCTCCGATACATACGGTTTCCCCATTGACCTTACAATTGAAATCTGTGAGGAAAAGGGATATACAGTTGACGTTGACCGTTTCAGAGAGCTTGCACAGGAGCAGAGAGCAAAGGCTAAGGCTGACCACCTTGCAAAGGCAGGTTCATCATGGGCTGACAACAGCATAAAGGTTGACGCTGCAAAGACAGTATTCACAGGTTATACTGATTTCACAGCAGAAGCTGAAATCCTTGCTATCTATAAGGACGGTGCAGAGGTTGACTCCGCTAACGAGGGCGAAGATGTTGTAATCGTTCTTGATAAGACTCCTTTCTATGCTGAAAGCGGCGGACAGGTAGGCGATACAGGTACAATCGGCAACGGTGCAAATACAGCTGTTGTTGCAGATACAATGAAATCCGAGGGACATTTCCTCCATATTGCATCTGTTACAGAGGGTACACTTGCAAAGGGCGATAAGGTTACAGCTGCTATTGACAGCGACAGACGTATGGCAATTATGAAGAATCATACATCTGCACACCTTCTCCAGTATGCTCTCCGTGAAGTTCTCGGTGATCACGTTCATCAGGCAGGACAGCTTGTAAACGACAAGGCTTGCCGTTTTGACTTCAACCATTTCAGCGGTCTTACAACTGAGGAGATTGCAAAGGTTGAGGCTCTTGTAAATGCTGAAATTATGAAAGCACTTCCTGTTACTATGGAGGAAATGGCCATTGACGAAGCAAGAAAGCTTGGCGCTATGGCTCTCTTTGGCGAGAAGTACGGCGATACAGTACGTGTAGTAACTGCTGACAATTCAGTTGAGTTCTGCGGCGGTACACATATTTCAAATACAGCACAAATCGGACTTTTCAGAATTGTTTCTGAAAGCTCCGTTGCAGCAGGTGTAAGACGTATCGAAGCTGTAACAGGTCTTGGAGTTCTTGAACTTCTCAACGAGTACAAGAACACAATCGTAAAGGCAGCAGGTGCATTGAAGCTTGCTAATATAAATGAACTTCCCGAAAAGTGTGCAGCGGTAACAGCTGAGTTAAAGGAAAAGGAAAAGGCTCTCGAAAGCCTTGCACAGCAGGCTGCAAACGCAAAGGCAGCTGCTATGTTCGACAATGCCGTTGATGTAAACGGTGTTAAGGTAATCGCTGCAAGAGCAGACGGAACAGCTCCCGATGCACTCCGTAAAATGGGCGACAGCGTAAAGGATAAGGCTGAGGCTATTATTGCACTTTTCGCAGGCGTAAACGGCGAAAAGGGTACACTTTACTGTGTATGTACAGCTGAGGCTCTCAAGAAAGGTGCTCACGCAGGAAAGCTTGTTCAGCAGGTAGCCGCAGTAACAGGCGGTAAGGGCGGCGGACGTCCTGACAGTGCTATGGCAGGTATGGGCGATGTTGCAAAGGCTGACGAGGCAGTTGCATCATTTGCTGATATTGTAAAGGAATTTGTAAAATAAGGAGAATAACTATGGACTGCTTATTCTGTAAAATTATAAATGGCGAAATTCCCTCTGCAAAGGTGTATGAGGATGAGTTTGTATTCAGCTTCAAGGACATTGCTCCTATTGCTCCTGTGCATTATCTTATTGTACCAAAGGAGCATATCTGCTGTGCAAACGAGGTTAACGAGAGCAATTCAGCTGTTATCGCAAAGGTATTCGAGGCTGCTGCAAAAATTGCAAAGGCTGAGGGTGTTGAGAGCTATCGTATAATCAACAACTGCGGAGATGACGCAGGACAGACTGTAAAGCATATCCACTTCCATATGCTTGCAGGCGTAAAAATGGGCTGGGGACCTGAATCCCTTGGCAAGACTGAATAAGGGGGGAAAATATGGCAGGCACATACAAGATGACCATTGCAGGTCTTGAACGTGAACTTCCTCTGTGTCCCCTTAATGAAAAGATAGATATTGCCGCATTTGTAATGTTTTCCGATGTGGAGCTTACTGTTAAATCCGCAGAGGCTCTTCTTGAAAAATGCCCCGATTTTGATGTAATACTTACAGCGGAGTCAAAGGGTATACCTCTGGGTTATGAAATGGCAAGACAGAGTGGTAAGCCTTACGTTGTTGCAAGAAAATCCATAAAGCTTTACATGAGCGATCCTGTAGCGGTAACTGTTAAGTCAATAACTACTGCCAAGGAGCAGACACTCTATCTCTCTGCGGAAAAAGCCGCTATGATAAATGGTAAACGTGTTCTTGTGGTTGACGATGTTATCAGTACAGGTGAGTCATTAAAGGCTCTTGAAAAGCTTATTGAAGGTGCAGGAGGAATAATTGCGGCTGAGGCTGCGGTTCTTGCGGAGGGTGACGCCGCCGACAGAACAGATATAATCTTCCTTGAAAAACTGCCCCTGTTCTTTAAATAATAATTATGAAGCGGAAAATGATTGGGGCGGCAGCAGCATATGTGTCGGGATTGTTTTTCGCTTCATTCTTTTTCGACACGCTGGGAATTGTAGCCGCCGTGTGTATTGCGACCCTTGTAATGCTCTACGGGAAAACTAAAAGCTTTAAAGCCGCAGATTATATTATTCTCTGCCTGTTTTTCATTGGTGCGGTAACGATAAACCGATGTTATACCCATTTTGTCTATGACAAGATAATTTCCTATGCAGGAACAGAGGGGAGTTTTGTGGGCGAGATAACTGACTATAGCGAATACGACGGAGATTATGCGTCGTACACTCTGAAAGGTAGAATAAATGGTAAGCAAAAGGCAAGGGTGAATATATTCACCACTGCTCTTGATGCAGAATACGGCGATATTATTGGAATTGAAAGTTGTTATTTTAGCTTACCTGAAACGGATTATGTCTTTGATGGCACAAGGTACAATATGGCTCGCCATGTATACCTTGAAGGTGAGAAAATCAGAGGAATATCCCTCCATAAACAGGATAAGGCACTTGTAAGACGTAATCTGAAATATGTCCGTGAGGAAATGACTGAACGTATGCTTATAAATATGCCAGGTGATACTGGCGGAATTTTAAGCGGGATGGTTTTCGGCGGCGGAGAATATATAAGCGAGGACTCCGAAAATGCCCTGTATAGCCTTGGAATAGGACATATTCTTTCTGTTTCGGGACTTCACGTATCCGCAATAGGTGCGGTTATGATGGGCTTGTTGAAAAAGCTCCGTGTAAACAGATTTATTCGGTTTACTATTTTGAATATTTTTCTTTTGCTTATGACTGGTATGGCTGATTACCCTATTTCTGCGGTGAGAGCCGCTTTAATGCTTGATATTTTTTATCTTGCTGAAATTTTCGGGGAGCAGAATGACTCTTTCAATTCAATAGCAATTGCGGCACTTCTGATTTGCCTCGGCGACTGCTATGCACTTTATTCAACGGGTTTTATACTGTCATTCTGCGGTACATTCGGCATAGCCGTTTTTGCACCATATATGACGAAAAACGTCACTTCAGGCAAATGGTGGAGCGGCGGTGCAAAATCTGCTGTGGCGGCTGTATGCGTTTCCATTGCAGTTATGCCTGCTTCCATATACTTTTTTGATGAAGTGTCACTTATTTCACCGTTGGCTAATATTTTACTTCTTCCTGCCTGCACAGGTGCAATAATATGTGGATTTTTATTTGTTGCTACAGGGGGAGTATGTACCTTTCTTCTTGTGCCTTCACAGCTGTTGATAACAGCTGTTACTGCGGTTTCAGAGCGGATTTCACAGGTGGATATATTTACTGTTCCACGGATTGACAACAGATTGCCTCTTTTGTTTATATTTGGTGCTATGGTTGTGGCTGGTGCATATCTTTTTGGCAAAAATAGAAAAACAGTTAACTTATCTATTGCTGTTATAACAGCATTGGTTATTGTCATAAGCTGTACCGCTGAAATTGTGTTGCATCAGAAGCCCTGTATTGCCGTTCTTGGAGGCGATAATTCTGCGGCTGTGGTTATTTCACATGGTGGAGAGGTGCTTGTTGTAGAGCTGTGCGGGAACAATGAGGACTATGTTAAGAAATATCTCACTCAAAAGGGTATGAAGAAAAATTTCGTCATTCTTCTTACAGATGATATAAACCGTGGTGAAGCCGTATATAGTACAGATTTATATGTTGAGCCTGCGGAAATTTATACTGCTGATGAAGAGGGGGTATATTTTTCCAATCCCTGTTATACAGCTGGATACAGCAGTGGAGTTCTTACTGTTTCTTTTTCTGATTATGTAATTGCTTTTGTAAATGAAAAGAACGCAGGACAGGTTTCAGCAGATATGTATTTCATATACGGGAATGTTAAAAATAATGATAATATAACGGGCGACAGCTATATTATAAATCGCGAAGGAAATAATTTTGAGTATAAACCTAGTGATAATAGAATAAGGAGTCTTTAATGGCATATCTAAATATGAAGGAGCTTGACGCAGAGCTGAAAAAAGGCTCTCTCATGCGGATTTACTATATATTCGGCGGTGATAAGGCAGGAGTCGAAACTGCCACAAGAAAAGTGGTAAAAGCCGCTGTGGGTGACAGTGAAGAATTTGCCCTTACAAAGCTTGACGGAAAAAGATTTGATTTATCCCAGCTTGAAGAACTTATAGGGCAGTTCAATATGATGTCAGAGTACAACTGCATTCTTATAAATGACTACAACTGCGAAAAGCCCCGTGAGGATATGAGAGGTAAAAAAGCAGAGGATATTAATAAAACTCTGTTTGCTGCACTGAAAAATATTCCTGACCAGACGGTTGTAATATTCAATGTCACAGGCTTTGATATAGAAATGCAGTGGGATTATAAAGCAAAGAGAAATGTCATAAAAAGCAAGGATAAAAATAAAAAACTTGCCGACTTTGCCGACAAGAACGGTGCAGTATGCGAAATACCTGTAAAAACGGCACATGAGCTTTCACGCATTATTACAAATAAAGCTGCTGCAAGAGGAGGAGCAATATCCCTTAATAATGCAAGGGAGCTTGCAGAACTTTGTCTCTGCAATGAGCTTGTAATCAACAGCGAGCTTGATAAGCTCCTTGCATATGCCGCAGGGAGAGAAATATCCGCTGAAATGATTGACAATCTTGTAAGCCGCCGAAGTGATATGACGGTGTACAACCTTGCAAAGGCTGTAGCTTCATTCGACGCCAAAGCAGCATTTGAAGCCATTGATGAAATGAATATTACAAAGGATAACAGAACCCTTGTTTTTCATGCTATATTCTCTGCTTTTACAGATATGTACCGTGCGGCGTGTGCGAGAAAAAGCGGGATATCTCCTGAAAAAGCGGCGGAGGATTTCGGCTATTTCGGAAAAGCCTTTGTTATGAAGAACGCATTTGCTTCAAGCTCAAAAATGAGTGTGGAAATGCTCCGCAGGTGTATTATTATACTTCGTGATACAGCAGTAAAGATGAACTCAACTGCCTGTGAGCCAAGATATGAAATTGAGCAGGCAGTAACACTTATGTTAAAGGTGAAACGATGATAAAACTTGAACAGGCTGTTATTGTAGAGGGAAAGTATGACAAAATCAAGCTTTCCTCTCTCATTGACGGCGTTATAATTGTAACAAACGGCTTCGGTATTTTCAAGGATAAGGAAAAACTGGAACTTTTACGGTATTATGCTGAAAAAACAGGTATAATCATATTGACTGACTCAGATAACGCAGGAAGAAAAATCCGTGGTTATATCAAAGGTGCAATAAAAAAGGGGAGTATAGTAAACGTACATATCCCTGATATATTCGGCAAAGAAAAACGTAAGACAAAGCCTTCCGCCGAAGGTAAGCTGGGCGTTGAGGGTGTTGATGTTGATGTACTCCGTGATGCTTTTTCAAAGGCTGGGATTACTTCTTCAGAGCGAACAGCTCCGAAAGATATTACAAAGCTTACTATGTTTGAATTGGGATTAAGCGGGGGGAATGAGAGCAGTATTTTGCGTAAAAAACTGCAGAGCCGTCTGGGACTTCCTTCCATGCTGTCTGCAGGGGCGTTACTTGAAGTTCTCAACACTATGATGACAGCCGCAGAGCTGAAAGAGCATATGGCGGCTTTAAAGGAGGCTGAAAATGACATATAGCAGTCTGCTTTTTATATACATGTTTTTCCCTTTGTCCCTATTATTGTATTTAATTGCTCCGAAAAAAGTGAAAGATGGCGTACTTTACGCTGAAAGTCTTGTTTTCTGCGGCTTTATGGGACTTCGTATTGTCGCATTCATGGTAGTATTCTGCCTTGTGAATTATCTTGCAGGTCTGGCGTTGTATTGTATTTCTCCGAAGCTTAAAAGTATACCCCTTGCCGCGGGAGTGCTTTATGATGTGCTGATGCTCATATCTTTCAGAAGCAGTTATTTTTCATATCTGCATGGCTTTACGGGAATACCACAGGCTGTATTCCCCGTAGGAATATCCCTTTATACTTTGTCTGCTATAGGCTATCTTGCAGATATTTATAAGGGCAATTCTAAATGCGATAAGAATTTTATACGTTTTTCTCTCTATATAATGATGTTCCCAAGGCTTATTATGGGTACAATTGTCGATTATGATACCTTTGTGCATATTCTCCGACACCGCCGGTATAATATGAATGAAATCGGAAGAGGACTTGTCAGCTTTACAAAGGGACTTGCAAAAAAAGTATTAATTGCCGACGCTCTCTATGAATTCAATTCTGCTGTAAAAAATATACCCTTGTCTGAATTGTCAGCGGCGGGTGCATGGCTGGGAATAGCTGCATATATTTTGTGCCTGTATTTTACACTTTCAGGTTTTTCTGACATGAGCTGTGGTCTTTGCAGGTGCTTCGGTATGAAGTTCTCAAACAGCTTTAATCATCCACTTTTTGTGAGGAAAGTCCGTATTTTCGTTTCCGGCTGGCATATTCAGGTGCTCCATTGGTTCAGAAAATATATAATATCACCTGTTTCATCAAAGTTTGACAACCCCTATGTCAGCAAACTGGTATTTGTTGCAGTATGGATTCTGACAGGAATCTGGTATGATTTCAGCTCGGGAGCAGCCTTATGGGGTATGCTTATCGGATTAGCTGTGATTATTGAAAATATGCTTAATAATCACAAGCCTTTCAGACCGAATGGAATAATATACACTATGCTGTCAATAACTCTTATGACAGTCTTTCTTTCACAGGGAAGCATTTCAAAGGGTGCACAATATATTGCAGTAATGTTCGGTGGAAATGGAAATCTTGCTGATTCTGCTGCGGCTTATATGCTTAAATACTATATTGTTATTATTCTCATAGCTGTGTATGCGTCAACAGATTTATTCAGAAATACAGCGGCAAGAATAAAAAATAGCCGCTTCAGTGGCGTTCTTACAGTACTTACACCTGTTTCATCTGCTGTTCTGCTCATATTATGTACAGCTCTTATGTCTTTCATCGGACAATCAAGTACAATGATTATACAATTATAAGGAGGCGGATTTATGAAGCTTGCAGAAAAAATTACAGCTTTTTCAATTATGCTCATTATAACAGCCGCCTCTGTTGCAGCTGTTATAAACGGTGGAGCAGGCAATGGCTTTTCTCAAATCAGCCTGAAAAATCTTGCAGACGGCGGTTTCTGTCATGTGCTTTCAGAAAGCTTTGCGGCAGAATTTCCGTTTGGTAAGCAGCTACGTTCAGTTGCTGCTGAAATCGGTACAAAATCCGGTGAGCCTGTAGTAAACGGTGTTTATATATCAGAGGAACGTATGCTTTCTCTTAACGAGTACAGACTTTCGGCTGCCGATAACTGTGCGGAAGTTGTAAATGCCTATTCTGCGGACTTTGAGGGTGCTGTGTATTTTACAGCAGTTCCCACTTCCACAGGAATTTACGGTGATTCGCTTCCCTCATATTTTCTGTCGGTAACGGAAAAACAGATTACAGAGCGTATTCATGGCAGTCTTGATGTGAATATCCGGCGCATTGACGCTTACACCATACTAAAAAACCTCAGTGACAATTATATCTACTACAGAAGCGATACAAAATGGACAAGCTATGGTGCATATTGCGTATACAGAACAGTTGCACAGAAGCTTGGATTTATTCCTGTTCCCTATGATAAGTATTCAATCCGTCATGTTACAGACGACTATTATGGAAATCTGTTCACCCGCACAGGATATATGGAGTCAAGGGCAGATATAATTGACATTTACGACTATAACGACGGTACAGAAATTGTAAGCTGTACCGGTGTGGACTCTCATGGAATTGAACATGATATTAATTTATACGATGTTTCTGCGGTTGAGTCTGATAATCCCTATAATCTTTATCTTGGTGAAAAAATGGATTATATTGAAATCAGTACATCAGTCAATAATGAAAAATCACTTCTTGTCATTGGTGATGAAACAGCTGATTGTTTTATACCATTTCTGACAAAGCATTACAGTAAAATATCATTTGTATCAGCTGATAATTACAAAAATATAATAGACAAATATACCGATAAATCAAGATATGAGCAGACATTGTTCATACTGGGAATTGACCATATATCGGGAAAATACAGAGGTGAATAGAATGAAGGCACTTGTAACAGGGGCAACATCAGGAATAGGAAAGAAAATTGCAGAGAATTTAAGCAGCCGTGGTTGGGAGCTTATTCTCACAGGACGAAACATGGCTGTTCTTGAAGAAATGGCTGAACGTCTTGGAAAGTGCGAGTATATTGCTGCTGATTTGTCAAAGAAATCAGATATTCTGAAAGTTTATGAGTTCTGCAAGGACAAGAATATTGATATGCTGGTGAATAATGCAGGTTTCGGAGTTTTTGGCAGATTTGCTGAAACTGACCTTGAACGTGAGATTGAAATGATAAAAGTAAATATAACTGCCGTTCATATGCTTATGAAGCTGTTTCTCCATGATTTCAAAGAGAGGGACAGGGGAGTAATCCTCAATGTAGCGTCATCTGCGGCGTATCTTACAGGTCCGCTTATGGCATCATATTATGCTTCCAAAAGCTATGTGCTCAAGCTTTCGGCAGCAGTTGCAGAGGAGCTCCGCCGTGAGGGTTCAAAGGTAAAAATATCTGTATTATGTCCTGGACCTGTTGATACGGAGTTCAACAACAGAGCAGGAGTATCCTTCAGCATGAAGCCGATTTCAGCTGAATATGCGGCAGAAGTCGGTATAAAAGCAGCACTTTCAGGAAAGCTTATAGCAATACCCGGACTTATAATAAAGCTCGGTTCAATAGGAGCAAAAATGCTTCCATACAGCCTTGTTGCACGTTTTGTATACGGAATGCAGGAGAGGAAAAAGGAAGTATGAAAGACATAAGCTACAGAGTTGCCCTTGGAGGGATAGTATCTGCATTGTGTCTGCTTTGTATGTTCCTTGCGGGAATTATACCTGTGTTCTATCTTATACTACCGATGGCAGCGGGCGTACTTCTCATGATAATAGCAGAGGAAGTGAGCATGGGATGGGCTTGGCTGACATACACGGCAGTGTGCATACTATCTATGCTTATAACGGCGGATAAGGAGTCGGCACTTGTATTTGTAATGCTTTTCGGACATTATCCTATGGTGCGGATGTATCTTGAAAAGATGAAATTCCGCCCACTGCGGTATATATTAAAAGCAGTAATATTCAATGTGTGTACGTTATCCTTTTTCTTTGTGACAGTGTTTATATTTGGTATAGACCAGATGCTTTCAGATATGAACGATTTCGGAAAATACGGTGCAGCTATATTTCTTGCTCTTGCCAACGTGATATTCATATTGTATGATTTCAATCTTGGGGCGATATATGTGCTGTACATAAAACGGCTTTTACCAAAATTCCGCAGAAAATAAAATTCAAGGCAACAATCAATCAAAGTAACACAGATGAAAAATTGAATTCTGTACACAGACAGGCAGCAGTGGTAAAATTAAATAATCTCTCAATTCAAAATATATGGGGCGATGATTACATCGCCCCTTTGTATATGTATATCAATCAAAAACCAACACACAAATCGGAAGGTTTTCCTGCATCTGCCGCACCTATCTGCTTTTTCTTTAATCAAACGGTTTTTTAGAGATCCCCTAAAACGATTTTTGGAATGACTTTAAGCCAGATTTATCTATAATCTGGAAATAAATTATCCCTGTAGCTGGCAAGCTGCTTTTCAAGGTAGGACATTTCACCCTCAGGAGCTTTTTCCTCGTCAGGGTGTGCCTTTATGTAATCCGCAATAACCTTGCAGAACTGATCTCCGTATTTTTCTGCCTTACGCTTACCCACTCCCGAAACTTCGTAAAATCTGCCGATAAACACAGGCAGTTTGCGACACATATCACGGAGGGTAGCATCAGAAAATACAATATACGCAGGAACTTTATCCTCATCTGCAAGTTTCTTACGAAGCTTTTTAAGCTCTGCATATAAACCGCTTTCGGCGTAGTATTCCTTTTCTCTTTCGTATTTTGTCTTTGTTTTCTTCGGCAGAGTTTTAGGCATACGCATAGTCAGATTTACATTTCCTTTAAGTATATCTGCGGATTTGGCAGTAAGACGCAGTACGGGAAATTCCTCAGAGGTGACAAGAAGATATCCCTCCTGTATGAGAAAATCAATCTCACTGCGGATAATGCGTCCAAGGCTGTTGAACATTATGCCATAAGTGGAAAGCGTATTCAAACCAAGTGATACAAGTCGCTCATTATTGCTTCCTTTTAATATTTCAGCAATCATAGTCTTGCCGAAATCCCTGCCCCTCTGGTGAACACGATAAACGCAGGAGATAATTTTCTGTGCGTCAACTGTAATATCACGTATCTCAAATTCACCGGTGCAGCTGGAGCAGTTTCCGCAGTTGTCGGAGAATTTTTCCCCGAAATACTGCAGCATATAGCTTCGCAGGCAAGATGTTAGAGTTGAGTAGAATGTCATATATTTAAGCCTGTCCATATCCTTGCGGTAAACGATTTCAGCTTGACTGTCAGTAAGCTCTGTATTTTCCTCACGGCTTTTTTCAATAAGAAACTGATTTGTCCGCACATCCTGACCGCTGTACAGGAGAATACAGTCTGCGGGCTCGCCATCACGGCCTGCTCTGCCGGCTTCCTGATAATAGCTTTCAATATTTTTCGGCATATTGTAGTGGATTACAAACCGCACGTCTGATTTGTCAATGCCCATTCCAAAAGCATTTGTAGCAACCATAATCTGCCTGCGGTCGTAGATGAAATCCTCCTGATTTTGTCTGCGTTCCTCAGGGGATAATCCTGCATGATACCGTGAGGCTGAAAAACCGTCATTATTGAGTTTTTCGCAGACTTCCTCCACATTTTTGCGTGAAAGGCAGTAGATTATGCCGCATTTATCGGGATAGTTCTTAAGCAGCTGTACAAGCTTTGAGTATTTGTTCTGTGGAGAAATCACACCGAAGTAGAGATTTTTTCTGTCAAATCCCGTTACAACTTCAACAGGAGCCTGAAGCTTGAGCAGCCGTGAAATATACTCCCGCACTTCCCCTGTAGCCGTAGCTGTAAAAGCTGAAATAATCGGTCTATAGGGGAGTTTTTCTATAAATTCACTTATACGCAGATAGCTTGGACGGAAATCCTGTCCCCATTGTGAAACGCAGTGAGCCTCATCCACAGTAACCATTGATATATTTACTGTATTGGCAAGCTTTAGGAATTCCTCTGTGTCAAGTCTTTCAGGGGCAGCGTATATCATTTTCAGCTGACCACTATAAGCTCGGCGGAAGAAATCACTGTATTCCTCCATTGTAAGGGAGCTGTTAATGCAGGCAGCGTTTATTCCGGCCTCTGTAAGAGCAGTTACCTGGTCTTTCATAAGCGAAATCAGAGGGGATATAACAATAGTCACACCTTCCAGAAGCATGGCAGGAACCTGATAGCACATGGACTTTCCTGCACCTGTGGGCATAATTCCAAGTACATCACGGTGGTCTAAAATCCCGTCAATAAGAGTTTCCTGACCACTGCGGAAGGAGGTGTGACCGAAGTAATTCCGCAGTATATCGTATTTATTCATGATTATATATCCTCGTTCGTTTTTTGATATTATACCACATTTTCAGTCTTAAAGTCAATACATGAACATTTTAATGATGGACTGAATATATTGAATAAGGTGATGAGTTATGATAAGGCGGAAAAAGAGAAGAATACATATACGCTGCATAATTTGCGTTTTGACGCTTCTGGCTATTATAATACTGCTGATTATATGTTTTATTAAGCTTGATAAGGCAGTAGGGCCATCGGCAAAGATGCAGGCAGAAAAGCTTTCCGAGCACATGGCGTATCAGATTATAACAGATACAGTTTCACAGTATATAACCGAAAATGGTTGCAAATACGACAGCTTCTCAACAATAGTATATGACGAGCAGGGGAATGTTTCGTCAGTTGAGGCTCTCTCAAACAACATAAACCGCATACAGTCGGAATTGGCTTCAGAGATTAACGAAAACATGAATTTATCGGGAAACACACAAGCTGAAATTCCGCTTGGAAATATAAGCGGTTCGTATCTGTTAGCCGACAGAGGACCGGTTATAAAAGTAGGAATATGTCCTGTGGGAACAGCCAAAGTAAAGCTTGTAAGTTTCTTTGACACAGCAGGTATAAATCAGTCTGTACATAGAATTTACGCTGATATATCGGCAGATATGACATCTTCATTTCCTCTCTACAGTTTTGAAACGAGGGCAGAATTCCGTTATCTTATAGCTGAAACTGTTATTATCGGAGAAGTTCCCGATTACTCTTTAAGAGCGTGGAATGGGAATATGTGAAACTACGAAAATTTCATTGACGAAAGCCTCACCAATATGGTATAATAAAAGTAATTACGATTTTGTGAGGTACACAAATGAAAAATATAATTCTTGGCATTACTGCTCATGTAGACTCAGGTAAAACTACCCTTGCAGAGGCTATGCTCCATAAAACAGGAGTTGTACGCAATCCCGGCAGGGTAGATAACCGCAATTCATTCCTTGATACCAACTCAATTGAACGTGACAGAGGTATAACTATATTCGCAAGTCAGGCGGAGTTTTCCCACGGTGAAACAGCTTTCACCCTGTTGGACACACCCGGACACGTGGATTTTTCCGCTGAAACAGAACGTACAATGCAGGTTCTTGACTATGCTGTCCTTGTTATAAGCGGAACTGACGGCGTACAGAGTCATACTACAACACTTTGGAAGCTGCTCCAGAGATATGAAGTTCCAGTTTTTATATTCGTCAACAAAATGGACTTGACAGGTGCGGATAAGCTTCATGTTCTGAATATTATTAGAAGCCGTTTATCTCTTGATATAGCCGATTTCTCAGATAGTGAACAGCTTGCGGAGAATGCTGCTGCCTGTGATGAGGAGCTTATGGAAAGCTTTCTGGAGAGTGATACTCTTACCGATGATGAAATATCTTTAGCTATTGCACAAAGGCGTGTTTTTCCGTGTTTTTTCGGATCTGCACTGAAATTCAGCGGGATAGATGAATTTCTTGACGCTCTTGACAGATACACAATAGCAGGGGAATATTCCGACACATTCGGTGCAAAGGTCTATAAAATTTCATATGACAGCAAGGGAAGCCGCCTTACTCACATGAAAATTATGGGTGGAACTCTGAAAGTTCGTTCAGAGGTAGAATACACAACAGCTGAGGGAGAAAAAATCAATGAGAAAATAAGTTCTCTCCGCTTTTATTCCGCAGAAAGATTCCGTACAGCCGATACGGCTTTTGCAGGGCAGGTATGCACAGTTACCGGATTGGAAAACACGTATTCAGGGCAGGGGATAGGCTGTATTCCAAACTCTGAACGTGCTTATCTGGAGCCGGTAATGACATATCAGATTGAACTCCCCGAAAGTAAAAACGTCTTTGACGCACTGAAGGAAATGCGGCAGCTTGAGGATGAAGATCCGCAGCTTCACGTTGTCTGGAATGAACAGCTTCGACAGATTCACATTCAGCTTATGGGTGCAGTTCAACTTGAAGTGTTAAGCCGTCTGATTTACGAAAGATTTGGATATGAGGTAACTTTCGGCAACGGAGCAGTTGCCTATAAGGAAACCATAGCGGAAGCTGTCGAGGGAATGGGACATTACGAACCCCTCCGTCACTATGCAGAGGTTCATCTTATTCTTGAACCACTCCCCCTTGGCAGCGGGCTTGTCTTTGACTCAGCTGTTCACGAGGACGATTTAGCTCTCAACTGGCAAAGACTTATCCTCACCCACCTTGAAGAAAAGAAACATATCGGCACGCTGACAGGCTCACCCATAACGGATATGAAAATTACTGTTTGTGCAGGAAAAGCACATCTGAAACATACAGAGGGCGGTGATTTCCGACAGGCTACATACCGTGCAGTCCGTCATGGATTACGTAACGTTAAGAATATTCTCCTTGAACCCTATTACGAATATGAGCTTGAAATCCCCATGGAAAACACAGGAAGAGCTCTTGCTGATTTACAGCGTATGTCTGCAGATTTCAATTCACCTGAAGCAGCTGGAGAAATGGCAGTAATACGTGGAAGTGCACCTGTTTCTGAAATGAACGATTACATTTCTGAGGTCATAGGCTATACACGTGGCAGGGGCAGACTGACCTGTATAAACGGCGGATACCGCCATTGTCACAACCCAGAAGAGGTCATTGAAAAAATCGGCTACAACTGCGACGGAGATTTGGAAAATACAGCCGACTCCGTTTTCTGCAGTCATGGGGCAGGCATGAACATCAAGTGGACAGAAGCTGCGGAATATATGCACATACCAGCCTGTCTTGGTGCAGATATCAGTGAAGATGAACAGCCTGTCAAAATCCGTAGGCATACAACTTCAAAAGCTGCTTCTGAGGAGGAGCTTATGGAGATTTTCGAGCGTACCTACGGCAAAATAGATAAAGAACCGAGAAAAGTTTTCAAATCTGCCAAAGTGAAAAAAGACTACTCAAAGCCAGTGAAGCTGCCAAATTATGAGGGCCCCGATTATCTTCTTGTGGACGGCTACAATATAATTTTTGCGTGGGACGAGTTGAAAGAAATAGCTGAAACAAATCTTGATGCTGCACGTGGAGAATTGATAAATATTTTGAGCAATTATCAGGGCTGGTGCGGATATGAAATAATCATCGTCTTTGACGCATACAAAGTCAAAGGGAAACATCGTGAGGTTGAACGACACTTTAATGTGAATGTGGTTTATACGAAAGAGTCTGAAACAGCTGACAGCTATATAGAACGTGTAACCCACGAATTGTCAAGTAAACATCGTGTACGTGTGGCAACCTCTGATGGCGTAGAGCAAATGATAATACTTGGCAGCGGAGCAATGAGAATGACAGCAAGAGAACTAAAAAAACGAATTGACGACGCCGATTCAGAAATAAAAAATATAATCAGCAAGTAAAGAAAATAATTAAAATAAAAAAATATATTAAAAGACTGGAAATTTTTTCAGAGATATGCTATAATAAATTTGATTGGATTTTTTTCAATTACATAGTATGGGAGTCAGGTAATTTATTTTATACTCCCATTAATATATCATAATTTTTCAGGAGGATGTTACATGAAAAAAGTACAGCTTACCGAAACAATCCTGCGTGATGCCAACCAGTCATTAATGGCAACACGTCTGCCCTATTCTGATTACGAGGGCATTCTTGCTGATATGGACAAGGCAGGATATTATTCAATCGAGTGCTGGGGAGGAGCTACATTTGACTCCTGTCTCCGTTACCTCAATGAAGATCCATGGGAAAGACTGAGAAACCTCAGAAAGAACCTTCCCAACACAAGACTCCAGATGCTTCTGAGAGGTCAGAACCTCTTAGGCTACAAGCACTATCATGACGATGTTGTTGAAAAGTTCATCGAGCTTTCAATCCAAAACGGTATTGATGTAATCCGTATCTTTGATGCCCTCAACGATTTCAGAAATATTGAGACAGCGCTTAATGCAACAAAGAAGTTCGCTACAGACAGAACAGTTGCTTCAGGCTGTATCTCATATACACAGAGCCCTGTTCACACAGTAGAAAAGTATATCGAAATGTGCAAGGAGCTCAAAACAATGGGCTTTGACACAATCTGTCTTAAGGATATGGCCGGTACAATGTCTCCTTATGAGGCTGAACACCTTATCAAGGGTATCAAGGATGCTATCGGCGATATGACTCTTGTTCTCCATACACACTGTACAACAGGTATGGCTTATATGACAATCCTCAAGGCTATCGAGTCAGGAATCGACGTTATCGACACTGCTTGTTCTTCATTCTCTGGCGGTACTTCACAGCCTTCTACAGAGACAATGTTCTACGCTCTCAAGCAGTACGGCATTGACACAGGTCTTAACGAGGATATCATCAATAAGGTTGACGAGTACTTCAAGCCTATCAAGCAAAAGTATGTTGACAATTGTCAGCTCAACCCCAAGAGCCTTGCTACAGATGCACAGGCACTTGTATACAAGGTTCCTGGTGGCATGCTCTCAAATATGATCGCTAACCTCACAGATATGAAGGCTATGGACAAGTTTGAGGCCGCACTTGCTGAAATTCCAAAGGTACGTGCTGACCTCGGTTATCCACCCCTTGTAACTCCTCTTTCACAGATGGTAGGAAATCAGGCTGTAACAAACGTCCTCATCGGCGAGCGTTACAAGAACATTTCCAAGGAAGTAAAGAACTACATCAAGGGCGAGTATGGTATTGCACCTGCACCTATCGACGCAGAGCTTTCCAAGAAGGTACTCGGCGATGACCAGCCTGTTGACTGCCGTATTGAAGATGTTAAGCGTACAGGTGAAGACTTCGCAGCTGCAAGAGAAGCTCTCGGTGACCTCTGCCGTTGTGAAGAAGATGTAATGAGCTATATCTGCTATCCCGACCAGACACTCAAATTCCTTGAAAACCGCAAGGCTGAGGCTGAAAAGGTATCAGTATATACAATCGAGGAAATGTAATATTTCCGAATTTTACTGAAAGGAGAAATGTATAATGAATCCGACACTTCTTGCCACTCAGGTTGCTGACAGCGGTACGAAAATGAGTGCAGGCGACGCAGCTATTGTTGCTCTTGTAGGCTATGGTGTAGTATTCCTCGGCATTGTTATGCTTATGGTAATCCTTTACATTTCAGGCTCA
This sequence comes from Ruminococcus sp., assembly GCA_017558505.1. Taxonomy (GTDB): domain Bacteria; phylum Bacillota; class Clostridia; order Oscillospirales; family Ruminococcaceae; genus Ruminococcus. The sequence goes on from JAFYUM010000041.1 coordinate 23,196, forward strand.
TTTTTCAAGAAACGTGACGCAAAGCTTGCCGCTTCAAAGACTGCTGAAACAAAATCAACACCTGCTGTTGCACCTGCTGCTGCAAAGGAAATCCCTGCTGCTCCAGGTTCAGCAGGAAACATCAAGCTCAACGGAATTGCTGACAGGGACGCTGCTCTTATTATGGCTATTACAGCTGAAAAGCTCCAGACTCCCCTCAATGAATTGAGATTTATATCTATTAAGGAGGTAGAATAATTATGAAGTATAAAGTAACTTTAAATGGAAAAACCTATGAGGTTGAAGTAGAAAAGGGCAAGGCTATTCTTCTTGACGAATATGAGGCATTTGCACCTGCACCCGCAGCTGCTCCCGTAGCTGCAGCTCCTACCGCTGCACCTGTTGCAGCTGCCGCACCTGCTGCTCCTGTTAATCTTGCAGCTGGTGAAACTGTTGCTGCTCCTATGCCCGGCAACATTCTCCGCATTGATGTAAATCAGGGCGATGTTGTGAAGTCAGGACAGGTACTTGTTATTCTCGAAGCTATGAAGATGGAGAACGAAATCGTTGCTCCTAAGGACGGTACTGTTGCACAGATTGTTACAAGCAAGGGTGCAGTAGTTGACACAGGCGCTCCTCTCGTAATCATTGCGTAAGGAGGTCAAATAATGGATATTCTTCAGACACTTAAAGACCTGTGGCTTGATTCGGGTTTCAGCAGTTTTTTTGCTGACGGAGGCTGGAAGAACCTTATAATGATAGGTATTGCCTGTGTTCTTCTTTATCTCGGTATCAAGAAACAGTTTGAACCGCTTCTTCTCGTAGGTATCGCATTCGGATGTCTGCTTGTTAACCTGTCCTACTTCGGACCTGAGTCAACAGACGCACTTTATCATCCTGAATTATGGACAAACTTCCTTAACCCTGACCACGCTGATTATCATAGTTATGGTAAGATACTTACAAGCGGCGGACTTCTCGACATTCTTTATATAGGTGTTAAGGCAGGTATTTACCCCTCACTCATCTTTATGGGCGTAGGTGCAATGACAGACTTCGGTCCCCTTATCTCAAACCCCAAGAGTCTTCTTCTTGGTGCAGCTGCACAGATGGGTGTATTCCTTGCATTCTTCGGAGCTGCAGCTTCAGGCGTATTCACAGGAAATCAGGCGGCAGCTATCGGTATCATCGGCGGTGCCGACGGCCCTACAGCCATCTTCCTTACAACAAAGCTTGCTCCTGAGCTTCTCGGACCTATTGCAATTGCGGCTTACTCATATATGGCACTTATTCCTATGATTCAGCCACCACTTATGCGTCTTCTTACAACAGAGAAGGAGCGTCAGGTTAAGATGGAGCAGAACAGAGTTGTATCAAAGACAGAAAAGATTATCTTCCCTATCATTGTAGCAATGTTCGTTATTCTTCTTCTTCCCTCAACAGCTCCCCTTGTTGGCGCTTTGATGCTCGGTAACCTCTGGAGAGAGTGTGGAGTTACAGAAAGACTTTCCGATACAGTTCAGAATGCTCTTATGAATATCGTAACTGTATTCCTTGGAATTTCTGTAGGTGCTACAACAGCAGCTGACAGCTTCCTCAACTTCAAGACAATTCTTATCATTGTTCTTGGACTTACAGCATTTGCTTTCTCTACAGTGGGCGGACTTCTTGTTGGTAAACTTATGTATATTCTTACTGGTGGAAAGGTCAATCCGCTTATCGGTTCTGCAGGTGTATCTGCTGTTCCAATGGCAGCCCGTGTATCACAGACAGAAGGACAGAAGGCTAATCCTTCAAACTTCCTGCTTATGCACGCTATGGGACCAAACGTAGCAGGTGTTATCGGCTCTGCAATTGCAGCTGGTTTCCTTCTTGCAGTATTCGGTTAATAAATCAAAAACGGTATCGCTCAAAGCGATACCGTTTTTTGCATTAATGGTAAACAAAGACAATCATATATGCCATAAAGAGAAGAAGTACAACTGATACTCCGAATAAAGTCCAGAAAAGCTTCATATTCTTTGACATGTGTTTTTTTGATTTTTCTACACTTCCCTTGAAGAAGTCGTTCATCTGCCGAACAGCCGATGTGCCGAAATTTCTTGTGATAAACTCCATATCATATTTATCAACATTTTTATGCAGGCTCTTATTATATGATACTTTTTTTCCTGCAAAAACTTCGCCTGTATTATTGTGATATCTATAATCGTAGTAAATAGCGAAAAATGCAAGAAGCGGCTTTAATTCACTGTATTCGTCAATGAAATGAAGCATATAGTTGTCCTTGTTATCAACAACCATACCATTTGATTTTGTAAGTTGTCCAACAACAGTTTCCCCATCGTAAAAAGTTACATTTTCATCAAAGCCTGTACCTACTCTGTAGCCTACAAGAATTTTATCCCCGTATTTTATGCACACATTTGAATTCCATAAGCCGTTGACCTCGATATAAAAGCTTCCGACAGCATTTTCTTCTGCGTCCATTACGGTGAACTGGTCAAACTTCTGGGAGCCTGTAAAAAGATATTTAAAGGGTATAAGCTCCTCTGTGAAGTTTTCCATGAATGAATATTTGGTGGTATAGATAGCCTGTCCGCTTTCGTCGGAAATAGAAATTTCAAGCTTATGGACAGGTGCCCATGGAGTTTCTGCACGATAAATCGGAAATCCGTCCTCCGTTATGGAAAATTCGTTTTTTCCTGTTGATTTGATCTGGTTAATGCCTAAAATCATATCTTTCACCTCACATTAATACTATTCCCAATAAATCCTGCAGATGCAGAATTTATTGGGAATGCCGAAATTATTCTTCAAAAGAATCAAGGTCAAGCTCGCCAAGAATGTCCTTTAAGGAAGCAAGCTCATCAGCTGTAAGAGTTACGCCCTTACCCATTCTGGAATGGTCGGGTGACCAGTCACGAATATCATACTTTGGCTCATGGTCGTTCCAGCTTACCATATTAAGCTCCTTTGTCCAGCCCTTTGCATTCTCACCAATAACACCGAGTGATTCTGTAATTTCAAATTTTAATTCTGCCATTTTTGTTCTCCTGTTCTATTTTTCTCGGGGAATAATCCACCTTATGTATTTTACCATATATTTTCAATTTTGTCTACCACAAAAGAAATATTTGACATTACAGACAAAAAATGCTATAATAGAATAGTGAGGTTTAGTAGATTTTGAATGGAAGTGTGTAATGTATCATAATAATTTTATACCAACGCCGAAAATGATAGGATATCTTATTAAATTTCCTTTGCGGATTTTTGCATTTGTTACCATGCTTGTATTGTATATCAATGATAAAAAGTCATTTTATGAATATACAACCGCTCCAATATGGGATGGGTTAAATTTCATGCACATTATGTGGTGTATATTTATGGGATTTATGATGCTTCATCTGTTCCCTACAGATGTTCTTTCAATGGGCGCAGGAAAAAGCCGTAGTAAAAACTATGTTCCTGTTCCTGATTATTCCGTTCAGGCGCTTGACGAATTTGTAAAAAGCGAGAATAGAAAAGCTCGGAATTGCATGATAGTATGGCTTGCAGGAAATGCTGTAATAGCTTTGCTTTATTTTATCGGTATAATAGGAACAGCAGAACTATTACTGTTCACAGGCTTTTATTTTATATGTGATTACATCTGCATTGTTATTTTCTGTCCTTTTCAGACAATTGGTATGAAAAACCGTTGTTGTGTAAACTGTCGTATATACGACTGGGGGCATTTTATGATGTTTACTCCTATGATATTACTTGGCACATTTTACGGTCTTTCTCTGTTTTTAATGGGTACCGCCGTTATAATTCACTGGGAGTATTTCTGGAGAAAGTATCCGGAGCGTTTCTGGTATGGCTCTAATCAGACATTGAGCTGTAAAAACTGTAAGGATAAAACATGCCAGATAAAAAAGGCTGTACGAAACAGCCTTTTGAAGAACAAATAATCTATTCCCGCCACATTCTTCTGTAAGCAAAGCAGGTAACATTTTCTGCTTTTTTAAACTGGCGGACAAAATAACTCTGGTCATTGAATCCGCAGAGATGGGCAATTTCCTCAACTGAATTGTCAGAAAAACGAAGCAGATGCTTTCCGTAATTAATACGGCAGGAAATAATATGCTGAAATATAGTTTTTCCGTATATCTTTTTGTACTCTCTCGAAAGGTAGAATTTGCTTATGTAAAACTCTGATGACAGCCTTTCAAGGGAAATATCATCAGTGAAATTTTCTTCAATGTATATATTGACCAATTGTAATTTCTTTTTAAGTGCGGAGTCAACCATTTCTGCCTTTCCGATAGAGGTGAGAGCAGCGGTCAGAAGCTGAACTATCAGACCTGAAGTTATTGCTTCTGCATTTATATCTTTATTTTCATTCAAGCGGAATATTTCTCGCATTGCTGCAGTTACTTTTTCAAAAGAAACAGGGTGGAAAACATTTTCTGATTGCTTTACAAAAGTTTCATAATACTGTTGTGATGTTGCACCACTGAAATGAATCCAGTGTATATTGGCTGGATTTTCAATATCTCCTTTGTAGCTGTGAGACGTACGGCAGTCAATGAAAAAACAGTCGCCCTTGCTGAAAGAGTATTCTTCATCTTCATAAGTCAGGATACCGCTGCCGTCGGTAACAGCTGCAAATACCCATGAATCAGGAGCATGATGAAACTCAGAGCATGAATTTTCACTGTCAATTATGCCCATTTCAATTGTGTAGAAAAAAGTATTCTTTGCTGTTGCTGACGGGGTGCATATAATTCTGCCACAGGATTTTTCCGTAGAACTTGTATTCATGGTTTTCCTCCTTTCCTGAAAAGCTGTATTAACATTATTATAACACAAAATTAATAATTTGTCTACATTTTTATTGCGATATTTTTGATTTTATCAGAAAAATATCAGATAAGAAATTACAGCGGCGGTGATAAGGAGAAGTATACAGATAATCATTCTGCCTCGTTTCATGTTCAGAGCTGATTTTCTTTGTGCTGAGTAGGGGGAAATTAGCTTGTCTATTTCTCTTTGTGAAAGTTCAGCAGGAAGTATCCGTACGCCCGGTCTGAGATAGAATACAGCGCGTTCAAAATAAATGCTGTCGGGATTGTTTACCTCAATAATCTGCTTATTTACGCCTTTTACCATATAATCCTCCAGGAGTTTTTATATTTATATTTGGCAGATTATGAAAGATTATTCACCTTTATTACGTATGTAATGGAAAAGATACTGTTGGGCAATTCCTGCGTTTTCTTTAGCAAATTCAGGAAAGCCGTTGGGATAGTATTCTTCAAGAACACGCTTTATCCACACATCGACAGGAAAAGCATCTGTACGGTGCATACCGAACAGAAGAACACATTCAGCTACTTTCGGACCCACACCCTTGATTTTTTTAAGATACATTCTTGCTTCTTCAATAGGAGCTGCGGCTATATAGGACAGATTAATTTCTCCGGAATTAACACACTCAACTGCATGACTGATATATTTTCCACGGAATCCGCTTCGAAGGTATGCAAGGTCATCAGCAGATACACCTTTCATCTGTTCAGCAGTTGGAAAACAACTATAATTATCGCACAGACGTTCGATTATGCCTTTGATACGTGGGATGTTGTTATTCTGGGAAATAATAAAGGAAATAAGACATTCCCAGCTGTCCTGTCGTAAAAGACGAATTCCGCCAGCAAATTCACAGGCTTTTGAAAGTGTTTCGTCCTCGGAGAAGATTTGTTTCAGCTGTGAATAATCAGTGTGTAAGTCGAAGTAGTCAGCCCATTTTCCGAGAAATTCCTCCTCTGTGACATTATGAAAAACAAATACACCTTTGGAAATTTCAGAAATACGCAGATTATTATTAAAAAAACAACCCTCATAGGTACAAAGAAAGTCGCTTGGGATTTTTTTCCAACGGAAAGCCTGTCCGCAATCAAGAGTTTCATCAAGATTAAAATCCTTTTGGGACAGAATTATATCATTGTTATTTACAGAGTAATCCATTTTTTCACCTCGTTTTCAGATTTCAGACAATTATCTGATACCATAATATATTATACTAAATTTAATTGATAATTGCAAGGGGATACCCTTTGAGAAAGGAGCATTTTTATGAGCCAGATTGATTTTTTTGTTGAGGGTATACAGCAGCTTCCTGCTGTTATTGAAAGCAAAGAGGACGCACAGGAACGTGTTGCAAAAGCATTTATGGAGTTTATGCAGTTAGGGCACGTCTATGAGTCTGCCATGGAGGTTGTCAAGACGTATCTTGGAATTCTTGACAATGAATTCAATATAAAATTCCAGCGTAATCCCATACATAATATAGAAAGCCGACTGAAATCAGCAGATTCGATAATGAATAAGCTTATGAAAAAGGGGATACCATTTACCATAGAAAACGCAAAAAAGTATCTTCTTGATATTGCTGGAATACGTGTTACATGCTGTTATATCAATGATATATACGTACTTGCAGAAATGCTTTCAAGACGTGATGACTTTGTCGTGCTCAAGCAGAAGGATTATATAAAAAATCCAAAACCAAGCGGCTACAGAAGCTTTCACCTTGTACTGAATGTACCTGTTCATCTTTCCGCTTCCAAGACAACAGTTCCGGTAGAAATTCAGATACGAACGATAGCAATGGATTTCTGGGCAAGTCTGGAGCA
>JAFYUM010000042.1 GCA_017558505.1 Ruminococcus sp.
CATCTCCTATGGTTTGTCAACCCTTTTTTTGAATTTTTTTCAAAAAATTTTTCGATGTGATTTCTTAGTTTTCGCTGTCGTTCCCTAACGACATGTATTATTATATCACACTTTTTACCGCTTGTCAACTCAAAGTTTGTTACCGTTTTTCTTCTTTTTTTGTATAAAATCACATCAAAACACCTTTAGCACCTCCCTTCATTCCTTTATCAGATAAATAATTCGGCTTATCTCGTTATTTGTCTATCATTTGTTCTTATCATAAAAAATGAAAGTAGCATTTACATTTTTATCCTTCTTATGCAGCATCAGTATCAGATGAATATCCATTCCCTTTTCCGGCACCTCATAATCAAGGTAAATCACATTCATTCCCTCTTTATACGCTGAAATCAAACGCTTTCTGCTTCTCAGAGTTTCTGCCTTAAAATTGTCGGCAATTATCCTTTTTTCGTCAAACATCACTCTCGCAAAGTCATCATAATATACAGGAACTGTCAAACCTAATTCCTCGGTCAGATTATCACCTTTTTTTGTTTTTATATGCTCTTTTATTTTTCCTTCTGTCAGATCTACTGAAAAAAACGCGAAGCTTCCTATCGTTAATGCCGTTTCATACCTCTGCCGCTCTTCTTCAAGTCGTTTCTCAAAATTCTCCTGCTCTGTAATATCTATAATCGAGCTCAGAATATATTTTTCACCGTCAGCAAACGCCAACAGCTTCGTTCTGCATTTCAAAGCAGCTATTGTACCGTCTTTTTTCAGATTATGGATAGTATACTCAACACTATCACCCGGTTTGACAAGCTTTTTTACCGCTTTTCTGACAACACTCTTATCCTCTTGTATAATCCGGTATGTTACATCGTAATTAAGAATCTCCGGATTCAGTTCAGGCACATCAAACATTCTTCTTGCCTCCTGATTAAAGACAAGAATATGTCTTTCAGGTAACGTGTATGCAAGTATTCCGCTGCCCAGCTGATCGGTAATTTCATCATTAAGGGAAAGAAGCTGCATATTGCGGTTTATAAGAGTTCTACGCTGTTCTTCGTGCCTTTTACGAATCTCTGTTATATCATACGCCACAATGAATGCCTGCAAATGCTCTGTTTCATCATCTTTTGAAATTATAGCATTTGTGCGGATATACTTATCTTCTGCAGGAACATAAAACTCTGTAATTACGCAGGTATTTCCTTTTTCATATGCGGCAATGAGTCCCTTCTGGGTAAGATATATTTCCATTCCCTTTTCAGAGAATAAAGGATTGACAGCCTTGACATATTCCCTTGTCAGATCATCAAAATTCACGGGCACTTCCAGACCAAGTTTTCTGGCTATACCAAGCTCATGACTTGTAACAAATTCCTCGTAAACAAGCCCTTCTGTAAGATCAAAGAAGAAGCCGAACTCACAGTTTTTTATCAACGCCTCGCGACAGCTTTTACGTTCTCTTTCAAGCAGTTTCATAAGACGGACAAGATTTGAAATATCTGTCAGAGATACAAGTATGTACTTCTGTTCGTTTTCTGATACAAGCATTTTTGTAACCGAACGTATATATTTAATTCCGTTTTTTCCGATTATACGGTATTCGCTGCTCACTTCACCGCCGTTATCAATAATATTCGCATTATCTTTCAGAACACGTGTTCTGTCCTCGGGATGAATCATCTCATTTTGAAATCTTTCAAATGCCTCTTTGGTATCTTCACTTTCATCTATCTCAACAATGTTACGAGCTTCCTTATTTATGTTAAAAATCTCGTACTGCGGTACAGTATATACAAAAACACCACATTCAACCGAATTTAGCAGCTCTGCATAAACTTTATTTATGTTATCCGTGTTCATAACTGACATTCAATTCCCTCCTCATCTATTGTCAGATATTTCATTTTTTCAGGTCGTGTTGCCACAAAGACTGATTGTCGGAACAATAATATTTCTTTCCATATACAATTTTATTATATCATATTGCATATATTTTTTCAATAGTTTCGCTCGTTTTTATTAAAGCTCTCGTAAAAATTTACACTCTGTTCAAAAATGTCAAAAAAACGTCTACAGACAATTTTCCGTAGACGCTGATACTTATTTATCCTCTGTTTTACATATCATCTTTTTCATCGCGGAAACTCTGAAAAGAACAAATGCTCCTATACAGGTAAAAATCATTTCAGGAAGCATATAGCAGCCATTGTATATAAGACTGTACAGATATGTATTTTCCGTAGAAAAATTGTCCCACAGTTTTCCTGCACTATGAAAAATAACCGCCCCACTGATAAAATGACATAAAAAACGCATAGTTATTGCCGTAGCCATACCGAAAATCCAGCCTTTTATTCCCTTGCTGCGAAAAATTCCCGCAAACCCTATAAGCGTATAAGCTAAAATATAATCAAGAAAAATACAGGAAACAAGCATAACAGGGGTAAGTCCCCACGCAAAAATTCCGTCACCAATACCCTGAATGAACTGGAAAAGCGAAAAAACAAAAGATATCATAAGACCTTTTTTTACACCATATTTTATACTGTAAATCCCTACAGGAAGCATACTGAGCAATGTTATTGCACCACCCCACGGCAGTTTAAAAATTATAACATAGCTCAATACAACGCCCATTGCTACAACAAAAGCACCTTCAATCATGGGAATCAATTTATTTCTTTGCATTTTGAACACTCCTTGAATTAATAATCACTGATTAATTATAGCACATATTTTCAGATTAATCAAGCAGAAAATAAAAACACGGCATCGCCGAAGCAATACCGTGTTATGATTGTTATATTCAGAAGTTGAATTACTTCATAGCTTCCTCGATAGCAACTGCACAAGCAACAGTCATACCAACCATGGGGTTGTTACCTGCGCCGATAAGTCCCATCATCTCAACGTGAGCAGGAACAGAAGAAGAACCTGCAAACTGAGCGTCTGAATGCATTCTTCCGAGAGTATCTGTCATACCGTAGGAAGCAGGACCAGCAGCCATGTTATCGGGGTGGAGTGTACGTCCTGTACCGCCGCCTGAAGCAACTGAGAAGTACTTCTTGCCAGCGTCTGTACGCTCCTTCTTATATGTTCCTGCAACGGGGTGCTGGAAACGTGTGGGGTTAGTTGAGTTACCTGTGATAGAAACGTCAACGTTTTCCTTCCACATGATAGCGACGCCTTCTGTTACGTCGTTTGCACCGTAGCAGTTAACCTTTGAACGGAGACCATCGGAATAAGCCTTGCGGAATACTTCCTTAACCTCGCCTGTGCTGTAATCCATCTCTGTTTCAATATATGTGAAACCATTGATACGAGCGATGATCTGTGCAGCATCCTTACCAAGACCGTTAAGGATAACACGGAGGGGCTTTTTACGTACCTTGTTTGCCTTTTCAGCAATACCAATAGCACCTTCAGCAGCAGCGAAAGACTCATGACCTGCAAGGAATGCGAAACACTCTGTCTCCTCCTCGAGGAGCATCTTGCCGAGGTTACCGTGGCCGAGACCAACCTTACGCTGGTCAGCAACTGAACCGGGGATACAGAAAGCCTGGAGGCCCTCACCGATAGCAGCAGCAGCGTCAGCAGCTCTTGTGCAGCCCTTCTTGATAGCGATAGCGCAGCCTACAGTGTAAGCCCACTTTGCGTTCTCAAAGCAGATAGGCTGAATGCCTTCAATAAGTTTGTAGATGTCAAGACCCTTTTCCTTGCATACGTCAGCACACTCTTCGATAGAGTTGATGCCGTAAGCCTTGATTACGTCAAGGATCTGCTTTTCTCTTCTCTCATATGATTCAAATAAAGCCATTGTACAAATCCTCCTTATTCTTTTCTGGGATCAACGATCTTAACAGCGTCAGCAACTCTGCCGTACTGTCCTTGAGCCTTCTCAAATGCAGTATTAGCATCATCGCCTGCCTTGATGAAGTCCATCATCTTGCCGAAGTTAACGAACTTGTAGCCGATGATTTCGTTCTCCTCGTTAAGAGCAAGACCTGTTACATAACCGTCTGTCATTTCGAGGTAACGGGGGCCCTTTGCGAGAGTACCGTACATTGTACCAACCTGTGAACGGAGACCCTTACCGAGGTCCTCAAGACCAGCACCTACAACAAGACCGCCCTCAGAGAATGCAGACTGTGAACGACCGTAAACGATCTGAAGGAAGAGCTCTCTCATAGCTGTATTGATAGCATCACAAACGAGGTCTGTGTTAAGAGCCTCAAGGATTGTTCTGCCAGGGAGAATTTCAGATGCCATAGCAGCAGAATGTGTCATACCAGAGCAACCGATAGTCTCAACGAGAGCTTCCTGGATAACGCCCTCCTTAACGTTGAGAGTGAGCTTGCAGGTACCCTGCTGAGGAGCGCACCAGCCGATTCCGTGTGTAAAGCCGGAAATGTCCTTGATTTCCTTAGCCTTTACCCACTTAGCCTCTTCGGGGATAGGAGCTGCACCGTGAGCAACGCCCTGTGCGATAGGGCACATTGTTTCAACTTCGTGAGAATAAATCATTTTTAATACTCCTTTCGGGAATTTAGCGATTGACAACTTTAAGCTATCAACGCAATATCGGGGCAAACGCGGGAATTATCCCTTGTCCGTCCCACATACAATAATATTATACTACATTTTGAAAATTTAATCAAGGGCTTTTGACAAAAGAATATCAATATAGCGTTAGCACGCCATAACAATCAATAACCCAGTTCCTCACCCACAAGAATAACCTTAATGCGGTTTTTATGTCTTTGCTGTGCGGAAATCAGGTAATTGCAGCAAATTCTGCCGTCACCCTTGCAGCCGTCAGCCATTTCGTGGTCAGCCTTACCGAGAGAAATGCACTCCCCTGTTTCCGCACAGGGAGTCTTACAGCTCAGACGGACGCAATTCGGAGGTGCGGCTTCTGTTTTAACTCGGATTTCTGCCTCATTCAAATCCCTTACAATTTTGTTATAACCCGCGATTATAATAACAGATTTTGGACCAAAAGCAATAGCGGCAATTCTGTTGCTGTTGCCGTCCACGTTATAAAGCACGCCGTCCTCCGTAACCGCATTTGTGCTTGAAATGTAAACATCGGCAAAAAATGCCTTTCTGTAAAGTTCGGGAACTTCTTCGGGGGCAACCTTTGAACGGTCAAGATAGTTATACTTGTCCGACTGGATAAGCGTTCTTATACCGCATTCCTCCATAGAAACTGTGCCGCCGTGAGTAATAACATCTCCCTCATTGAGAAGATTTTCCACAATTTCTTTAACATCTGCTGCTGTAGGTGCATAGTAGAACTCCATATTATTTTTACGGAGATTTTCACCTGTTTTCATTATCCTTTTTTCAATAATTGCTTTTTTATTAGCGTCCATAAACATTTCTCCTTTTTTAAAATTTGTATACTCTCCACACTTCCGCTTTATTTTGTGTGGTATTTTAAAAACGTATTATACATATTATACCCCTGCAAAAAACAAATGTCAATATTACACTTGAAAAAAAATGAAATAGGGTGTATAATTATGTAGTTATAATATTGAAAAGAAGGTTTTAAAATGAAAGAAAACGAAAAAAACAACTCATTGGGTACAGCACCTGTGCCTAAACTTATGGCGGGCTTTGCGATACCCAGTATTATCGGCATGCTTGTAAGTGCACTGTACAATATTGTTGACCAGTTCTTCATCGGTCAGGGTGTAGGCACAGACGGAAATGCTGCTACAAATATAGCTTTCCCATTCTCCACATTATGTATAGCCGCTGCACTTCTGTTAGGCATCGGCGGTGCCTCCTGCTTCAACCTCACAATGGGCAAAGGCGACTCAAAACGTGCCGCATATTTCGCAGGAAATGCATTGACAATGCTGGCAGGTATCGGTATTGTTATAGCCGCATTTACACTTGCCTTCCTCACTCCCTTGCTTAAGCTTTTTGGTTCCCCAGATGACATACTCCCCTACGCAAAAGACTATGTTGCAGTATCCGCCATAGGCTTTCCGTTCCTTATTCTTTCAACAGGCGGCGGACATATCGTCCGTGCCGACGGAAGCCCATCCATGACAATGATTCTCAACCTTACCGGAGCCGTTATAAATACAATTCTTGACGCATTGTTTGTACTCCAGTTCAACTGGGGTATGAAAGGCGCAGCCGCCGCAACCGTAATCGGTCAGTTTGTTTCAGCACTTATGGTAATTTTCTACATCCGCAGGTTCAAGACAGTAAAGCTTACCGCAAAACACTTTGTTCCACAGCTCAAGGTCATATCAAGAGTCTGTGCAATCGGTATGGCGTCCTGCTTTAATCAGCTGGCTATTGCTCTTGTGCAGGTTGTACTCAACAACTCCCTTAAATACTACGGCAGTCTTTCCATATATGGCGAGAAAGAACCCCTTGCAGTTGCTGGTATCGTAATGAAGGTGAATATGATTGTATTTTCTATCGTAATCGGTCTTTCACAGGGAGCACAGCCTATCCAGAGCTTTAATTACGGTGCAAAAAATTACAAGCGTGTTAAATCATCATACATATACGCATTGGCAATCGGCGGTGGAATTTCCATAGTAGCATTTATCCTTTTCCAGCTTATTCCAAAGCAGATTTTAGGACTTTTCGGAACAGGCACAGATACATATTTTGAATTCGGCTGTCAGTTTTTCAGAACATTCCTGTTCTTCACATGGCTTAATTGTATTCAGCCTATCTCCTCCACCTTCTTCACATCAATCGGAAAACCAATCAAAGGCGTTTTCCTTTCACTTACACGACAGATTATATTCTTCATTCCCGTACTGCTTGTATTGCCGAAATTTATGGGAATTGACGGAATACTCTACACAGGACCTATCTGTGATCTTCTTTCAGGCATAGTCGCAGTTCTTATGACGGCATATGAATTCAGAGTAATGACAAAACTCTCCAACCAGAATGAGGTAACTTCATGATACAGGATATATCTCCCCTCGGTCTTGATAACCGATATATAGCCTACGCAGAACCCGATGAAAACAGTATGCTCATGTATTTCAGAGAAAATACTGTCCTCTGCAATATGGAGTCCGAACGACTTTTTCCTACGATTTCACAAATGAAAAATCCCTCGGAGGTAAAATATCTTTTTTCCGTAGGCAATGTGAAATATTTCCTTGTAAGCGATTACTCCTCCGCCGACGAGGGATTTTCCATGGTGAATATACGCTCGCTACGTAATGAGAAATTTATGCTCCGACCAAGTATATTTGCTCTTTTTACGGCATACCACCTCTCCGAATGGTACAATGCAAGCCGGTACTGCGGCGAATGCGGTGCAAAGACTATCCCATGTACAGGCGAAAGAGCGCTTCTGTGCACGGACTGCGGAAAGCTTATTTATCCCCGTATAAATCCCGCTGTAATTGTAGGCATTACAAACGGCGATAAGCTCCTTGTAACACGCTATGTAAAGAGCCGCAGAGTCAATTGTGACGCTCTTGTGGCAGGCTATATGGAAATCGGAGAAACACCCGAGGATACTGTCCGCCGTGAAGCCATGGAAGAAGTGGGTCTTAAAGTAAAGAATATCCGCTACTACAAATCACAACCGTGGGGATTTTCAGCAGGACTTTTGCTGGGCTTCTTCTGTGATGTTGACGGAGATACTGAAATTACCCTTGAAAAATCAGAGCTCAGTAAAGCCTGCTGGATTAGGCGTGAGAATATAATCGGTCAGCCCGACGATTTAAGTCTGACAAACGAAATGATGCACATTTTTGCAGAGGGAAAGGAAAAATACTAATCATATGAGCGAAAAATCAATAATTTTCTTCGATATAGACGGAACAATCGCCACCGAGGACGGCAATCTGACAATCCCCGAAAGTACCGTTGAAGCCATTGCAAAGGCTCGTGAAAACGGCCATTATACCTTTGTAAATTCGGGACGGACACTTTTCAACATCAATAAAAAGGTGCGTTCTCTTGGATTTGACGGTATAATCTGCGGCTGCGGCACTTACATAGAAATGAATGGCGAGGTACTGCTCTACAATGCTCTGAAACAGGATTTCTGCCGTAAAATAGCGGAATTTGTCCGCACTACAGGTGTAACTCCCGTATACGAGCATAGGGACGGCTACTTTTTCGATGATTTCTCCCCGAAAAATACGGATTTAGAGGATTTTCTCGTCACTTTCGTGGAGGAGGGAATTCCTGTTGACCGCCGTGTTGAGGACAATGAGTTCATCTTTGACAAGTTCGTAATCTGGGAAAATCCCGACTGTGATATGGAGCTTTTCCGCCGTGAAATCGGGAAATACTTCGATATAATCGACCGTGGAAATGGCTTTTATGAAAATGTTCCCCTTGGATTTTCAAAGGCTACGGCAATTGAAATTATCCTCAAAAAGCTTGGAATTCCCCTTGAAAATGCCTATGCAATCGGTGATAGTGCCAATGATTTGCCTATGCTTCGTGCAGTTCCCAACAGTATTGCCATGGGCGGTGCTGAAACTATTTATCCATATGTTTCGTACATTACCACGCCTCTTTTGGAGGACGGAATTTATAATGCCCTGAATCATTTCGGGTTAATATGAGGTTTATCGATATGGAAGATTTTTTAATAGCCATAAATGATATTTTACAGCTTGCTGTTGCAATAGGTTTATTTGCTTTTGTCATTTATCTTTTTATATATCTTATATCGTCAAGCCGTTCAGATATCGGATTACAGAAATATCTGAAAAATCTTGAAAATAAAGTTTTAGATGATGTATCTAATAATGTGAAAAATGACGATGAAAAGATAAAATAGGCAAAAATCGGAATTTTCATTGACAAAAACAAAAATAAATGTTATAATACCAAAGTGAGCAGACCATGCAGCAGCGGAAACGTTAAAGTTTACGAGGAAAGTCCGGGCATCACAGAGCAGGGTAGCTGCTAACGGCAGCCGAGGGCGACCTTAGGGCAAGTGCAACAGAGATATACCGCCGCTTTTGCGGTAAGGGTGGAAAGGTGAGGTAAGAGCTCACCGGAGTGCAGGAGACTGCACTGCCATGTAAACCCTATCCGATGCAACGTCTATTGGTGCTTTGTATCTTAACGTCTGCTCGGCGGATACAGAGTAATGACGGCTTCAGCTTACGGGCGACTGTAAGCGTAGATAAATTGCTGCACACGACAGAACCCGGCTTATCGGTCTGGTCATTTCGGAGAGTATTTATTACAATTACTCTCCTTTTTTTCTAACTATTTCTTATTTAAGTATCATTTAACGCAATTTTAAGTAATTACGCATTAGATTTAAGCAATTTTTAACTTGCATTCCCTGCATATTTGGCAATTATAACGATTTTATATAAAGTGAACATTTTCTCTTTACAAAACGAGAAAATTATGCTATCATAAACTATAGGTATAGATATCTTGAATAAATTTCTGTTTTTTTAGAAAAATTTCTCAAAACCCCTTTACTTTTTCGCTCTAATGTGATAAAATAGTAATATCAACTATTGCTATTGAGCAGATTGGAGATACTATACCATGAATGAAAAAATGAGATCCGAAAATATGGATAAGCTTTTTGAGGCTATACTTACCCTCGAAAGCGTTGACGAATGTTACAAGTTTTTTGTTGACCTTTGTACTACTATTGAACTCAAATCCTTCGCCCAGCGTTTCCACGTTGCAAGACTTCTTGATGAACACAGAGTCTACAATAGCATCGTGTCCGAAACAGGTGCAAGTACAGCCACTATCAGCCGTGTAAACCGCTCCTTGCAGGACGGTAACGACGGTTACAACATCGTTTTCACAAAATTAAAGGAAAAAGGACTCCTTTAATCACTGCAATGCAGCTAATTCAGGTCAGACGTCAATACAGGTCGGTTTATACCTTATTCTGTTGATTTCTGACCTTTTTTATGCCTGTTTTACGTTAAGATAAGTCTACGTGACTCATCATATAAACAATCGGGGATTTCTCCCCGGAAAGGAAAAAGATATGAAAAAATCCAGATTTTTTAAACGATCGGCCGCCTTTCTTTCAGCCGCTGCCGTTCTGATGACAAGCAGCGCTGTAACTGCAAGTGCGGAAGTCATCACCCCCGATCAGCCAAACAATTATTACAACTATGCTGAAGCTCTCCAGCTCGCACTCTGCTTCTACGACGCTAACAAGTGCGGCGACGAAGTAGGCGAGGACGGCTATTACTCATGGCGTGACGACTGTCACATCAAGGATGCTGAAATCCCACTCCAGCCTATGAATCCTATGCCTGAGGTTAATGTAGGTGTTAGCGGTCCCGACGACGGCGAAGACAACGGCCTTGGCAATTATGACGGCGAAGGCGACGGCGGTGCCAGTGAAGATGAAGATCTCTACGTCGGCGTTAATATGACAAATAAGTTCATTGAGGAAAACAGAGAATTCCTTGATCCCGACGGAAACGGCACTCTCGACCTTACAGGCGGCTGGCACGATGCAGGTGACCACGTAAAATTCGGCCTGCCTTTCTCATATTCAGCTTCAACGGTAGGCTGGGGATATTACGAATTCCGTGACGCTTACAAGGATTTGGGACTCGACAAACACGTTGAGGACGAAATGCGCTGGGCTAACGATTACTTCATGAAAGCCACATATATGAACGATAAGGACGAGGTTATCGCTTACTGCTATCAGGTAGGTGAAGGTAACAACGACCACAACTACTGGTGTCCCCCTGAATTGCAGGTTGACGGCACTTTCGTTGCATCATCCTCCTGCGGAGTTAAGCGTCCCGCTTATTTCGCTACAAAGGAAATGCCCGCTTCTGACCAGGTTGCAGGCGCTTCTGCTTCTCTTGCTATCAATTATCTCAACTTCAAGGATACTGATCCTGAATATGCTGCAAAAAACCTCAAATATGCAAAGGCACTCTATGAATTTGCAGTTGAAACTCACATTGAAGAATGGGAACCCGGTATGGTTCCTACAGCAATGAGCCTTGGCTACGACGGCGGTTTCTACACATCAAGCTACGATTACGATGAACTCTCATGGGCTGCTGTATGGCTCTATTACGCTTGCGTTGCTGAGGACGAAACATCCGAAAAGGCAGCTTACGACAAGTACATCATGGACATCATTTCCGTTGACGAAACAACTGAAAACGCAAAGGGTGCACACAACTATACCGGTTATATGAAACGTATCATCACAGACACAGGTAACTGCTGGCAGAATATCTGGGTACACTGCTGGGATACTGTATGGGGCGGAGTTTTCGCTAAACTTGCTCCCGTAACAAACACAGCACGTGACTGGTATATCTTCCGCTACAATCTTGAATTCTGGTCAGGTACTTCCGCCTCCACAGATACCTCAAATTGGGGCTATGAGCCTGTAACAACTCATAAGTATTTCGGTATGGACGACCACCTGTGGAACACTCCTATGACTTATGATGAAATTCCCGATCTCCCCGACAGTGCTACAAGCAGCGACTTTATCGCTAAATCTCCTAACGGCTGGGCTGTTGTATCAGGCTACGGCTCCGCACGTTATAACACAGCAGCAGGTCTTTGTGCTATGGTTTACGCAAAGACAACAGGCGATATGACATTCGCTGAATGGGCAAAGGCTCAGATGGCATACATACTCGGAAACAACCCCATGGGTTACGCTTACGAAGTAGGCTACGGCACAAACTTTGCTTCACAGCCTCACCACCGTTCATCACATTGTTCACCTACACAGAGTATGGAAGACCCTGTAATTCAGGTTCATACTCTCTGGGGCGCTCTCGTTGGCGGTCCTGACCTTGACGACTTCCACAGCGATATTACAAAGGACTACATCTACAACGAAGTTACCGACGACTATAACGCAGGCTTCTGCGGTGACCTTGCGGGACTCTACTACTTCTACGGTGCAGAGGGCAAAGAACACGAAAAGGATAACTACCTCAAGCCCGACTTTGATATGTCAGAAAACGCTATCGGCTACGACCAGGTAGACGAGGACGGCAATCCACTCCCCACAGGTCTTTATATTTCCGGCGGTAAAAATCAGGAGAACGAAGCAGGCGTACAGATTAAAATTGTTGTACACAACAGAACTGTAAATCCTCCTAAATTCGAGAGTAACCTCAAGGCAAGATATTATTTCAACATCAACGAACAGCTTGAAAAGGGCGAAGATATCAGCTTCATTGAAACACGTGTTGATTACGACCAGGAAAAGAGCTTTACAGACGGCAAGAACGAGGCACATATCTCCGAGCCTATCAAGTATGACGACAACGGTACATACTACATCGAAATTTCATGGCAGAATTGTGACTTCTACGGAAGCCGTGTATACCAGTTCGGACTCCTTAACAAAATGCACCCCGAAACATTCGATACAGTCTGGGATTCCACAAACGACTACAGCTACGCAGAGCTTGTAAGCTTTGAGGACGATAACGACGCTGCTGCTATTACAGAGCTTATCACACTCTATGCAGACGATGAGCTTATCTGGGGCGTTGAGCCAGACGGCACAAGACCTGGTGAAGGCGGGACACAGATGCCTACAACAAAGCCTTCAACACCCTCAGATGATGAAGACGATGATATTCTCTGGGGTGACGCTAACTGTGACGGCAATGTAACAGTTGCTGACGCTACAGCAATTCTCCAGGCTATCGGAAATCCCGACAAGTACAGCTTATCAGAAAAAGGCGAGAAAAATGCTGATTGCTGCAATAACGGTGACGGTATTACTGTAGCAGATGCACAGGCAATTCAGAAGCTTGATGCAAAGCTTATTTCTAAGCTTCCTACTACTTCAAAGTAAACATATTAAGGGTATCAGAAAATCTGATACCCTTTTTTATGAAACAATAAGGCGAAATTTACAAAATAACATTGACATTTGAAGAAAAATGATGTATAATTAAAATACCGAATATCGGAAATAACCAGAAAGGGTTTAAAAAAATGGGAAAATTTATTATTAAAAAGACAAACACTGGCTTTACATTCAGCCTTAAAGCAGGTAACGGCGAAGTTATCGCAACAGGCGGCGAGGTTTATAACAGACTGGACAGCATCAAGAATGGTATTGCAAGTGTTACAAAGAACGCTCCTATCGCCAATCTTGAAGACCAGACTGTTGAAGAATTTGCTGTTGAAAAAAATCCTAAGTTTGAAGTTTATACTGATAAGAAAGGTGAATTCAGATTCCGCCTCAAGGCAAAGAATGGTCAGATCATCGCTGTAAGCGAGGGCTACACAAAGAAGCCGAGCTGCCTTAACGGCATTGAAAGCGTTCGCAAGAATGTTGTTGATGCGCCCGTTATTCTTCCCGAAGAAGAAAAGTAATCAAAAAATGGTATCGCTCCAGCGATACCATTTTTTCTTATTCGTACTTCATAAGTTCCCTTGTAAGTGCCATCAGCTGTTCCATTGAAAGCGCCTCAATACGGACGGATTCAGATATACCAAGCTCTGAAAGTGCCGAGTATACATTGTTTTTAGCAATTCCAAGCATTGAACAAAGAGAATTTGCAAGAGTCTTTCTACGCTGCGAAAAGCCTGCCTTGACCATGCGAAAAAAGAATTTCTCCTCATCTGGTGCAAGCCGCTGTTCTCTGTCAAGATCTATACGTATTACGGCAGAATCTACATTCGGCGATGGCATAAAGCTTCCACGTGATACCCCGAAAAGCTGCTTCACCGTACCGTAATAATTAACTCCAACGGTAATTGCACCCGACTCACGGCTGCCAACCTTTGCACAAAGACGCTGTGCCGCCTCCTTCTGCACCATAACCGTGATAGAATCAATGGGCAGATGACTTTCCAGCAGAAGCATAATAACGGGAGATGTTATATAATAAGGCAGATTTGCACATACTGCGACATTAAGACCAGCAAAATCCTCCGCTATTATTTTATGTAAATCAGCTTTCATTACATCTTCGTTGTATATTTTGATATTGTCAAATTCCTCCAGCGTTTCATCAAGAACAGGCATAAGACGGGTATCAATTTCAACAGCTGATACTCTATCCGCACGGAGAGCAAGCTCCTTCGTAAGCACACCAATTCCAGTGCCTATTTCAAGCACACCGTATCCCTCACGGGCATTGCCCATTTCCGCTATTCTGGGGCATACATCAGGATTTATGAGGAAATTCTGACCCAATCCCTTGGAAAAATTAAATCCATGCTTGCCAAGTATTTCCTTGACTGTTCCAATATTTGTTAAATTCATTTATATTCTCCTTAAAACTGCCTCTGCACATTTCATACCGTCTACTGCCGCCGAAACTATTCCACCAGCATATCCTGCACCCTCGCCACAGGGGAATAATCCTCCTACAGACAGGGATTCAAGGTTCTCGCCCCTGTTTATACGCACAGGCGAACTACTGCGGCTTTCAACTCCCGTAAGAACTGCGTCCTTATCGTCAAAGCCCTTGATTTTCCGCCCCATCTCCACAATTCCTGCCTTTATTGAACGGCATATAAAATCAGGAAGATAATCCTGCGGCATTGTAAATTTCACCTTTGGACGATAGCTGGGCTGAACCCTGCCAAACTCCACAGATAACCGATCTTCAAGAAAATCCCCAACAAGTATAACAGGTGCCGAATAATCAGTACCGCCTGCAATAAAGGCTTTTTCCTCGATTTCACGCTGAAAATACATTCCTGCCAAAGGATGGTCACTGCCGAAATCCTCAGGGGTGACATTTACAAGTAACGCACTATTAGAATTTACGCTGTCACGAGCAAAATAACTCATACCGTTGACCGCAAGCCTTCCCTCCTCGGATGATGCAGCAACAACCTCACCACCCGGACACATGCAAAATGTGTATAATGCCCTGCCGTCGGGGAGATGAATCGCCAGCTTGTAATCAGCCGCTTTAAGTGCAGGATGTCCTGCAAAATCGCCATACATAGCCTTATCTATACAACTGCGGAGATGCTCAATACGCATTCCGACAGCAAAATTCTTCTGCGACATATCAACATTTTTGTCGTGAAGCATTTCGAAAACATCCCTTGCGCTATGACCAGTAGCAAGGATTACATTGTCCGTTTCTATAGTGTGACTACCCTCGCTGTCGGTATAGGAAACCGACGTAATACAGCCATTATCTGTGGTGTAACCATCAAATTTTGCTTCAAAACGAACATCGCCGCCAAGCTCAATCACACGCTTACGAAGATTTTTTACAGTATCACGAAGCTTATCCGTGCCGATATGCGGCTTTGCAAGATAGGCTATTTCCTCAGGTGCACCAAATTCCACAAGCCATTTCAGAATTGTCTGAATACGTTTATCCTTTATTCCCGTGGTCAGCTTTCCGTCGGAAAATGTACCTGCTCCGCCCTCACCGAACTGCACATTTGATTCAGGATTAAGCATTCCGCCACTCTGGAAGTTTTTAACGGATTTTACACGACTGTCAACGTCCTGTCCACGTTCAAGAACAATCGGCTTTGCACCTGCCATTGCAAGAACAAGTGCCGCAAACATCCCAGCCGGTCCGAATCCTACGACTACAGGAGATTTTTCAACAGTTACCTGTGGAATCTCATAAGTAAATTCTTCAATGGGAGCTGCATTTTTCAGCTGTTTTAGCAGCTTCTGTTCCCCCTTTGCGACAATATCAACGGAAACAATAAAATGAACATCGTTTTTTCTTCTTGCATCCACGGATTTTCTTGAAAGCTTAACAGAAATCAGCGATTTTTCGGGAATTTTCAACTGTCTGAAACATAATCCCTTTAAATCCCCGAAATTAAATCCAAGAGGAACTTTAATATTGCTTACACGAATCATTTTCCTGCTCCTTTCAGGGATTTACCACAGCTGCCACCTGCAAGCATACCCGATGACCAAGCCCATTGCAGATTATAACCACCACAATCCCCTGCCGTATCAAGAATTTCTCCGCATATGTACATACCCTTATGAAGCTTTGACTGCAGATTATTATCAACACAGGAGCTGTGAACTCCCCCCATAGTTGACTGTGCATTCTGCCATGGTGAACAGCCGCAAACATCAAATTCAAGGGATTTTATACAGTTTACAACCGCAGATATTTCATTATTTTTCAGTGACGATACTTTATCCGTCATAGGTCTGTCAAGAGATTTCTTCACTATATAAACGGCAAGATTTTTCACAAAAATTCCCGTGAGAAGTTCTTCTACAGATAAATTCCCACGTTTTTTTCTGATATTTTCAAGATATTCTTTCAGCACATTCCACTGCATTTCGGGTAGCAAATCAGCTTTAAGCGTCAGTCTGCCCTCGTATTCAGAAAAGAGATAGGCAAGGTTGAAAACACAGATGCCCGAAATATTGTTCTCGTTAAACTGAATTTCACCCTTTTCTGTGCGAAGGATTTTTCCGTCTGAAACAGCTGATATTTCGCCCTTTACACGAACGCCCTTCAATCCTTTCAGACTATCCGGACTCACTCTTAATGGTGCGACAGCAGGGCATATTTTTGCTGTTTTATATCCCATATTTTTCAGCAGACGCATTATGCCGCCGTCCGTTCCGAATGTCGGTGCGGCATATCCCCCTGCGGCTATTACAAGGCGTTTACAACTGATATGCTCATCGCCGCAAATCAGCTTAAAACCGCCTTTTTCTGGAACAATATCCTTAACCTCACAGCCGCATACTTCCTCAATTCCAAGCTCCTCAAGCTTCATACGCATAGCGTTAACAATAGTGTTGGAACTATTGCTTCTGGGATAAATTCCGCCCTCTCTGCCCTCACTGCCGCTGATGCAGAGCACACCGAGATAATCCGTGAAAAACGTCCTGTAATCAGGCATTTTTTCAATTATCTCCACCGCATTGACAGAACCGTGATAATTATATTTTGAAAGCTTTAAATTGCTTAAATTACACTTGCCGTTACCCGAGGCAATGATTTTTTTGCCTGTTCTGGGCAGCTTTTCAATAATTGTTACTTTAGCAGCCATATTGGCTTCTTTTGCCGTAATAGCCGCAGTAAGTCCCGACGCTCCGCCGCCGATTATTGCTATATCTGTTGTCATTCAAAAGCCTCCGAAATCACTTTTTGTCAATTATATGAACATCAAGCTGGTTATAAGGAATTTCAATTCCACTCTTGTCGAATATACGCTTTACAGTTTCATTGAGAGTATATCTCACTTCTGCAAAATCGTCATTTTTTACCCACACACGGACATCTATGGCAATTGCACTTTCTTTCTGTGCCGCCATTCTTACAACAGGTTCAGGATTTTTCAATATAAGCGGATTTTCCATTGCCGCTGTCATTATAAGTGAACGGGCAAGGTTAAAATCAGCGTCATAGCTTATATCAAATATCAGGTCAACTCGTCTTGTAGGAGTTTCTGTATAATTTATAAGTCTTGCCGAGGTTACATTACCATTGGGGATAAGTATAGTCTTTCCGTCGGAGGTATTGAGCTTTGTATAAAGTATGCCTATAGCCTCAACTGTCCCCACCGTACCGTCAAGCTCTACCGTATCACCTGCGGAAAAAGGCTTTGAAAAGAGTATGATAAATCCGCCGCATAGATTTGTAAGGCAGTTCTGCAACGCAAGGCTGGCTGCAAGTCCTGCCGCACCCAGTACAGTTATTACCGACGACATAGGAACTTTCAGAACGGATAAAACCATAATAACCACTATTGCATAAAGAACGATGCGTATAACCGAAACAAGAAAAGCCCGTGCCGCATTGTCCATATTGGATTTTTTCATTGCCCTGCTGATAATACGACTTATTATTCTTGAAGCGATAATTCCCAGCACAAAGACAATAATAGCTATTATCAACGCCGGAAGTATTCCTCTGAAATAATCAAGGATTCCACTGAAAAATCCCGAAGCCTTGTCAACGTGTTCCTGCAACACTTCCTGCACGGGAACTGCTGTTGTTTCCTGTATGTTTTCTTCCATGTTATTCATCTCCTTAATTTTAATACCTATATTATATCAGATTTTTACGTTTTAGTCAATCAGAATATAAAAACACCGCACACAATCATCAATCCGACTGTATGCGGTTTTACATTTACTTTTTACTTTCCCTGTTAATTCTGAACTCAACAGAACGCTTAAGATATTCAAGATACTCCGAATCGCTGCACATTGCCTTGCCAAAATCATCAGAAAGCTTTGCAACAGGTCTGCCGTTGACATACTGGAGCTTTATAACAATGTTAAGCGCCTTTTCCTCTGTATCGTTTGAACAGAAAGTTCCTATTCCAAAAGATACCTTTGTTTTATTACAGAAATAATCGTAGAGCTTCTGTGCGCGGTCAAAATCAAGGCTGTCGCTGAATAACAGAAGCTTTGTTTTAGGATCAATTCCATACTTTTCATAGTGAGCAATGACTTTATCGCCCCATGCAAAGGGATCACCACTGTCGTGACGAACACCTGTATAGTTATTGACCATAGAACGGTTGAAGTCAAGCAGAAACAAATCCGTTGTAACTGTATCTGTAAGTGCAGTACCATTATCGCCCTGATACTCGTCATACCAGTCTTTCATTGCGTAGTGGTTTGTATATGCAAGAGGTATAGAATCAATTCCCTGATACATCTGTACAAATTCATGAGCATATGTACCGATAGGTGTAAGATTATACTTCTTTGCAAGATATACATTGGAAGTACCCACACACTTATCGGTTTCAGTACAAAGACGCTTTACAACAACATCCTGCCACTCTCTTGAAAGACGTCTGCGGCAGCCGAACTCTGCAAATCTGAAATTATATGTACCGTCATTCAAAGCACATATTTTCGCATCAAGACGTTCCTCCGCTGATTTTAAAAGTCTGCTGTAATCATACTGCATACGGAAGTATACCTCGTTTACAATCTCCAGCAGATATATCTCAAACTGCATTGCAGAGAAAAGAGGACCGTCTACTACGATTTTAAGTTCACCTGTTTCGTCAAGCGTAATTGTGACATAATCACGAATAGGACGCCATAATCTTAAAAATTCCACATAATCGTTCTTTATGAAGCGTATGGAGCGGAGGTAATCAAGCTCATCCTTTTGGAATGTTAGTGTACAGAAGTGGTCAACCTGTTCGTTTATTTCCTGTGCCATTTCCGCTGTGAAAACAACATCCTTGCTGCGGCATTTAAAATAGTACTGTCCGCAGAGATCAGTGTGTTTGTGAAATATAACCTGATTCATATTGAACTTATAAAGGTCGGTATCAAGCAGTGAAATAATAATAGGGTCAAGTCTCATATCAATTTCTCCTTTTTATATATTGTTTTTACGCTTATAAAGCTTAGCCGGGCGATATCTCTCACCCTTTACATACTCATCTGTTTCTTCCACATAGCTGCTTACCATTCGTCTGAAATTCCCCGAAAGCAAAGGCATATCCATAATAGTTTCCTGAACCTTCTGCAATGCAGTCAGAGTAAATTTTTCAGGCAGGAAGTTAAATATCATATCATAATTTTTAGCCTCCTGACGCAGAACTGTCAACGATTCAGCTATTACAGCAGCGTGGTCAAAAGCAATGTCGCCGTTATCTATAATACGGAATTCCGCACGTCTGAATTTTGTCTTTTCTCTTGCAAGAACAGCTTTCAGCAATATATCATCATATTCCAGAGTAAGATAATACAAATCATCATCTTTTTTTCCGAAATTAATGATAAACCACTGTGCATCTGAAGCGTCGTCCATTCCGATCTGCTTTACGGACTCCTCAGTAATTATGGAAGCATAAGCATTTGAGATTATCCAGCCTCGTGGATCTCTGCCGGGTTTGCTGAAAGTACCGACAGAAATAAGTGCAGTTGGAATTACATTAGTTTCCTCATGAATTTCTCTTACTGCACATTCCTCAACAGTTTCGCCCTTCTGAAGGAATCCGCCCGGCAACGCCCACTTATCCTTGAACGGGTGCCCCCCTCTCTTTATAAGCAGCAGCCGCAGCTTGTTATCAGGTGCTTTACGCTCATTTGTTTTTTCCTCAGTGCTGATCATAAACGCCGCAACATCAGTTGTCACAGACGGACGTTCATAATCATCAATATTGTAATTTAATAGAAATTCCTTTTCGCATTCCACTTGTTTCATCCTCCTCTGTTATTATTATTATGATTATATCACAATAATAATAATTTGTCAAGAGAAAATCAAAAGATTATAAAATGTTTTTTATTTAATTTTAACCGTGCAAAAATCCCCGAAACGCTGCCGCTTCGGGGATTGAAATTTTATTTTCAGTTTTTTTCCTGTTTAACTGTACCCATAATCAATTTCAGCAGAACAAGCACAAATATCATCATCGCACTTGATAAGCCAAGAACAAGTAACACATTCTGAACAAATCCTGCCAACAGATATCCGGCAGCACTTACAGCAGCTACTGTCAGAGCATATGGCAGCTGTGTCGATACGTGGTTTACATGGTCACACTGTGCACCAGTAGAAGCCATAATCGTCGTATCTGAAATAGGTGAGCAGTGATCGCCGCATACAGCTCCTGCAAGACAGGCAGAAATGCAGATAATTACCATCGAGGGTATATCCCCGCTGGTCGAAACATCTGCAAGTTCCGTACTGAACACGCTTGTAACAATCGGAATGAGAATACCGAAGGTACCCCATGATGTACCTGTAGCAAATGAAAGTCCTATAGCTACAACAAAAAGTATAAGAGGAAGAAGTACCCTTAATCCTGTTGCATTTTCAACAAGACCTGATACAAACACACCCGCTTCAAGGAAGCCCGTCATTGTTTTGAGAGTCCAGGCAAAGGTAAGGATAAGTATCGCAGGCACCATCTGCTTGAAGCCTGTTGCTACAGAATCCATACATTCTGTAAATGTAAGCACCTTACGACAGAGGAAATAGCCGATAATTACGATAAGTGCTGCCATTGAACCAAGTGATAGTCCGTAGGAAGCGTCACAATCAGCAAATGAATTTATGAAGTCTTTGCCGCTGAAAAATCCGCCTGTGTAAATCATACCGACTACGCAGAGTACAATCAATATTACAACGGGAAGAATAAGGTCAATAACCTTTCCTTTTGTGTGTGAAGGCTTGTCGTCCTCAGCATACACAGTACTGCGTGTTGTAAATAAATCACCCTTTTCAGCATTTTTTTCATGAAGCTTCATTGAACCGTAATCAACGCCTGTAAGAGATATAAATACAACCATTAAAAGAGTGAGAAGTGCATAGAGATTGTAGGGAATAGTGCTGATAAACAGCTGTATTCCGTTAACTCCCTCAACTGTTCCGCTTACTGCTGCTGCCCATGATGAAATAGGAGCAATAATACAAACAGGAGCTGCGGTGGAGTCGATAAGATATGCAAGCTTTGAGCGTGACACTTTATATTTATCAGTTACTGGACGCATTACAGAGCCTACTGTAAGGCAGTTGAAATAATCGTCAACAAATATCAGTACACCAAGGAAAAATGTTGCTATACACGCTCCTGCACGGCTTTTAATATGCTTTGTCGCCCATTCGCCATAAGCACGGCTGCCGCCTGCTTTATTCATAAGCACAACTATTGCACCAAGAACAACGAGAAATATTAAGATTCCCACGTTATAGCTGTCTGCAAGATTAGCAATAAATCCTTCTTTTAAAATTGCTTCAAACATGCCCTCAAAGCCTGTTCCTGCATTTGCAGCAGCTAATATACCGCCTGTAACGATACCGATAAACAAAGAAGAATATACCTCTTTTGTTATAAGGGCAAGTCCGATTGCCACTATAGGTGGCAACAGCGACCACAATGTACCTGCTGCCTCCGTAACGGGGGCGGATACTGCACAGCAAATGGTGAATACCACCACGAGCAATGCAAAAATAAATTTACTCAGATGTTTTTTCATCTTCTTTTCTCCTTTTAATTTTTTTGTTTTCTTTTATTTTTGTGGGAGTTACAGCTCCCAACTGACACAGAATAACAGCGGCAAAAACGAGAGCACATCCGAAAAACTCCTTGAACGAAAGAGCCTCATTAAGGATTAGCCAGCCTGAAAGTGCCGCAAACACTGATTCAAGACTCATAATCAGCGTTGCAGATGCAGGATCTGTATATCTCTGCCCGATTATCTGTAATGTATAAGCCGCACCGCAGGACATTACACCTGCATAGAGAATAGTGTATTTTGCGTCAAATACAGCCTCAAGCCGCGGATTTTCAAAGAGAAACATACATATCGTCATAAGAAGCCCTGCTATAAAAAACTGTATACATGACATTATCATTCCGTCTGCTTTTTTCTCATTGAAGCGGTCTATCACCATGATATGACCTGCATAGAAAAAAGCTCCGCACAATACAAGCAAATCACCTCTGCCAATGGTAAAGCCATCTTTAATACAAAGCAGGTAAAATCCGGTAAGAGCAAGGAACACGCAGAACCACACTTTAAGACTTGACCTGCGGTAAACCACAAGCTCAATCAGCGGGACAATTGTCACGTACAATGCAGTAATAAATCCTGCCTTGCCCGCTGTAGTTTCAACGATTCCCCATTGCTGAAAGGAACTTGCAATAAACAGAAAAATTCCGCAGACAATACCGCCGGTAACAGTAATTTTTCCCGCTCCGCTCCTGACATTTTCAGATGATTTCTCATTTCTTCGCCATTTGAATGCCGTAATTACCGGAATAAGTACAATTCCTCCAAGAAGCGTTCTCACCGCATTATATGTAAATGGCTCCACATATCTCATGCCCTCGCTTTGCGCAACAAAAGCCGTTCCCCATATCAATGCAGTAATCAGCAGAATTACATTTCCTTTCAATTTGCTTTTCATACACCATTCTCCGTTTGCCACATATTCCTGTATATTATACCACAAACCTCAATTTGTTGCAATTATTTTACAACAAATTATTGAAAATTCAGTAATAATCACAAATAGAAGAGAGGTTATTTGTGTGTTACGACAATATTTTAAAGACAACAAAAAACAGACAGTACCGAATCGGATGTGAACGGTATTGTCTGTTTTCACTTTAGAGACGTCCTTCAATTACTGCTCTCCTTATATAATTGTTATCTGACACATTTTCATAGCCTCCAACGCTCTATTGTGGGAATCGGGCGTTACTCCCGCACAACATCTGCTATTGACAACTATTTCAGTTTCAGGGAAAAAAGCCTTGAGAATCATAGCGTTGGAAATTACGCATATATCCGTGCACACTCCTGCAAGCTCAATTTTCTCGGGTACTCCACCGCATATGTCAAGAATACGCCGCGGAAGCTCCTTTGAACCAAAAGTTATTTTCTCAACGCCTCGAGCTTCTTCACCGATAAGTTCCGCAAGTTCAGATATAAGTCTGTGTCCCTCTGTCCCCTTTATGCAGTGAGGAACAGGAAGATTTCTACCCTCCTGTGTATCAGAATAATTCTCAAAATGAGTATCAAGGGTGTAGAGAATTTCCGTTCCCTCTGCAATCACCTCTTTCACCCTTTCTACCATGGGCGCAACCGCAGCCAGAGTTTCAGCATTTCCCAATGCTCCGCTGATAAAATCATTTTGCATATCAATTATAACAAAAATTTTCATAGTCGTACACTCCTTATCATTGACATTACCGCATATATCCCGTAAAGACAGGATAATGCACGTTGTTTTGTGTTATTATCTTTTCGATATTATCATTATAGCACTAACACGCACATTTGTCAAGTCAACAGAATAAATTCAGCATTTTGCACATCCAAGCCCCTTATTTTTCATTATCAATATACAAATGGGCGCCTCTAAAAACCCGTTTGATTAAAGAAAAAGCAGATAGGTACGGCAACTGCAAGGAAACCTTCCGACGATGTGCTGTCGCACTCCAAGGGAGGTTGACGAAGAAGATGCCGTACATAATTGCTTTTTCAAAAAGGGTTTTTAGAGGTACCCATATATTAAAACAACACCGCACATAATCTGTACAGTGTTGTCTGTGATTTATTTAGAGAAGTCATTTAATACCTGTCAGCTTCTGATAATTCTTCCCTTGCACATATTTTCCTAAAGGCGTCGAAATAATACCTGCTGTTGCTCCGACAATCCAGCTATACTTCACACCAATAAATATACAGAAAAGAATAATCAAAACAATTACAACAAGCCAGTAAAATAACTGGAATTTACCATTTGCCTTATTAAGTTCAACAATAATATCCTTTCCTGTTGCATCATGGGGGGCTGATTCAATAAAATCAGCTGCACCTGTAGTTCCCGAAGCATTTCGGAAATCCTCACTGCATTCCTCTGCACTTTCAGAATACCGGCTGTTATTTAGTATTTCCGATACAGCCTTACTGATTTCTTTTGCCGAATCATCTTTCAGCATAACTCCCGCACCAAGCTCCGCCGCTCTGCGAGCCACCGCAAACTGCTCACCTGTCTGTGGATAAAGCACCATTGGAGTCGCCATATACAAGCTTTCTGATACGCTGTTCATTCCGCAGTGAGTAATAAATACATCAGTTTTTGAAAGAATTTCAAGCTGATTTACATATGGATAAACGCTGATATTCTGCGGTAATTCTCCAAAATCTTCAGGATTTACTGCTTTTCCGCAGGAAATAACAACATCAGCCTGCATATCTTTCAATGCCTCAATACATTTCTTATAAAAATCGGGACGGTTATTTATAACAGTTCCCATTGAAATATATACAAGCGGACGTTCCTTTTTCTTATCAGGGAGCTTATCTGTGTATACCGATGGTCCGACAAAAGCATAATGCTCCGAAAAAACCTCGGAATAGGGCTGAAACTTTTTTGTGGCATATACAACAGAATCAGTGTTGTTGTCACTTTGCACCAGTGACAGAACACCTTTCACCTTGTAGCCGTATGGTTCAAGTTTTTTCAGCTCCTTTGAAATTTTCGGCAGTCCGAAAATCATATCTGCAAGCTCAGCAGCACTGTGTTTCATATACTGGGACGAAAGCTGATTAAATGCAAATGTACTTGTAGAAACAACCATCGGTACTTTATGCTTCAAAGCATTAAGCTTCCCCCAGAAACAAACAGAGTCGGTATACACAACATCAGGCTTGAAATCAGCAAATTCTTTTTCAAGAAAATCATTCATATTCACAGTTATACGCAAATCCTGTATCGACATCTCGGTTGTGGAAACTTTTTTCAGTCTTTTTTCTTCCTGCTCAGTAACCTTTCCCAGAAATTCATTGCAGGAGATAAAATCCGCACCTGTAGCCCTGATTTTCTCCCCGAATTCATCAAACGAATAAAACCGCACCTTATTCCCATGTTTTACAAGTTCTGAAACAACAGGCAGCATAGGGTTTGTATGACCATGGGCAGGAATTGAAAAAACAGCTATTCTTTTCACTTTTCATCATCCTTCTTTTCATCAAATACGCTGGCAAAAAATTCAGCCATAGAGCGTTGAGGCGGTATTGCAAGACCTCTGTTTTCATCGCCGAGAATAAGCAATGTATCTCCGGGTTTGATATTGAAAACATCTCTTGCCTGCTTTGGGATTACTATCTGTCCCTTTTCTCCTACTGTGGCAGTCCATGTATAATATCCTTTTGGCATATCCATATTATCAGCTCCTAAAAGTATGATTTGTTATACTTATCATACCACACTCTAATTTATTTGTCAAGACTTATTTTTCAAATCCGTTGACAATCACTAAAAAATGGAGTAAAATAGTAATAATGATGAGATTTTAAGGAAAGAATGATTTTTATGAAAAAAGTTGTAACCATACAGGATATTTCCTGTTTCGGCAAATGCTCCCTCACCGTTGCACTGCCTATAATTTCAGCTATGGGCATTGAAACAGCAGTTATCCCAACCGCTGTACTTTCAACTCATACGGGTGGATTTGAGGGATATACATTTCATGATTTATCGGAGGATATAACAGATATTTCAGCTCACTGGAAATCCCTTGGTCTGAAATTTGACGCTATTTACACAGGCTATCTCGGCTCTGCATCTCAGGTGCAGATTGTATCGGATTTCTTCGACAGCTTCGGCAATGACAATAATTTCATTGTTGTTGACCCTGTTTTAGGCGACCACGGCAGGCTCTATGCAGGCTTTAATGATGAATTTGTAGTGCAGATGCGTCAGCTGTGCAGGAAAGCCGATTATATCATGCCGAATATGACAGAGGCAAGCTTTCTGCTGGGTATTCCCTATCACGATGCTGATAATGAGGATTACGTTAAAGATGTTCTGAAAAAACTTTCAGAACTTGGATGCCGTGTACCTGTTCTTACAGGTGTGCGTTTCGGTGACAACGAGGGTGCTGTGGCTTATGATTCCGCAACAGGAGAATATTATTTCTCATTCGGCAAACACGTTGACCGCCAGCTTCACGGCACAGGGGATATTTTCGCCAGCGTTTTCACAGGTGCAGTTACTCTCGGAAAGTCCGTTCAGCAGGCACTTGATATGTCGGTGAAATATATCGCCGATTGTATTGAGGTAACTATGCCCTGCGCCGACGATGTATGGTATGGAAGCTGTTTTGAGCTATGCCTTGATAAGTTGATTGGTTATACAAAGGAGTAGAATTAATGAAGAAGAATTATATTATCGCTTTAGTAATTGCCTCAGTAATTTTAATTCCGCTTGTGTTGATTTCCTTGTTTTTCTCATCTCACACAATAGAAATTAAAACAGAATACGGTGATGAATTCAGTATCTTGTGTGATGATTTCGGAGATTTATATGTTTTTAATGATGTGAATTCATCATTTGAAACTGACCTTTATTATTTTTCTGATAAAAAACAATTTCACTCCGTATGCGACAATCAATATATCAGATGCTATAATATTTTTGATTGTGACGGCGAATGGGATAAAAACAAATTATCGGGTAAATTTATTTTTAAGCTAAAAAAATATGATGAGTTTTTTGCTGTGCGTTATGGTGATGTAAAATATTCATCTGAATATATGTTCAAGGAGGCTGCAGAAAAAGTCAAAAATGAGTTTTTGTGTGATCCTTTGCTTATGAAACTATGTATAGCCGATTTAAATTATCTGTATCACGATGAAATGATAGAAATTGGAAATAAACTCATAAATCAGGAATATGAAGAACTTGAACAATATGGTTTGACTAAAGAAATGATTGAGGATACTGAATCTTTAAATCAAAAAATTAATATTATGAAGAAATATCTTAAAAAACAAGGTTTTAAAACCTGAATTTCAAAATTTTTCCTAATGATTACAACGGGAAATACTGTCAATAATAATATCAACCTGATTTTTAAGGAGATATTATTATGGCGTATAATAAAGTTGTTATTTCGGGAATTAACACCTCGGAGCTTAAAGTCTTAAAGGAAGAAGAAAAAATGCGGCTTCTGAGGGAGTATAAAGAAACGGGCAGTAAAGCGGCAAAGGATGCTCTTATAAACGGCAATCTGCGACTTGTTCTCAGTGTTATACAGCGATTTACTGGCAGGGGAGAGGATATTGACGATCTCTTTCAGATTGGTGTTGTGGGACTTATAAAAGCTATCAACAACTTCGATCTGACAAAGGAGGTCCGATTTTCCACATACTGTGTTCCCATGATTATGGGCGAATTACGGCGGCATCTCCGTGATTTCAGCCAGATTAAAGTAAGCCGTTCCCTCCGTGACCTTGCTTATAAAGCAATTCAGGCAAAGGAAAAACTTATGCTGCAAAATCAGCGTGAACCGAATATTGAGGAAATTGCTAAGGAAATCGGTGAAAAACGGGCAGATGTGGTCATTGCCCTTGAAAGTATAAGCGATCCTATTTCTCTCTATGAACCTGTTTATTCCGATTCCGATGACAATATGTATATTATGGACCAGATAGGCGACAAAAACGATGTTGAAAGCTGGATGGGTTCAATTGCTATCCGCGACGCTATAAAATCTCTTGGAGACCGTGAGAGAAATATACTTTATATGCGTTTTTTGCAGGGTAAAACACAGATGGAGGTTGCCAATGAAATCGGCATATCACAAGCACAGGTATCACGGCTTGAAAAAAGTGCCATTTCACGCATAAAAGACAGCATTTAGAAATATTTCAGTTAATTATCACTTTTTTCCACTTGACAGATACATCCAAATGATATATAATAAATAAGTATGAAAATTCCGTCTGGAAAGGTGATAGTATGAGCAAAAAATCAGGATTTATATCAAATCTGAATAAATCCACAAAGGTCACAATGGCTTCATGTATCGGATTTATTATGATTACAGGAATTATCCTTGTAATCTTTATTTTATTTCCCATAACACCGTCAGAAAAGGTTCTGGCAAGTATAGGACGTGAAAACGTCATTAATTCCAACAATGAAAATCAGCTTCAGTCTGCTACCGAAGCTGTATCAACAGAAGAAAAGACATCAGAAGCAACCGAGGTTTCAGATACGACCACAACAAAATCCGTATCAACAACCACACGTACTGTAAATATACGTATCACATCCGGTTCCGGCTTTTTGTGGAACGGACGTATACCCACAGGTGTAATGCCAGACACACCAACCACAGTTGTACCGATTCCTGAAGAACCTACCGCAAATCCCGGAGAAACAGGAACGGACATACCACAGGGAACAGTTCCGACAACGCTACCAAGTGAAGGAACAGATGTTCCGCCAGAAGGAACTGTAAACCCGGATCCTAACGGAGGAACGGTAACTCCACCTGCTGATACACCTGTTGAACCGCCTGTTGATACACCTGCACCGCCTGCGGATACTCCGCCGGACAGCGGTTCAGCCAAAACACCAGCAGCATAAAAATCACCGCCTTTGAATTATCAAAGGCGGTTTTCTTATCTAACAACATATTGATATAAAATCGAATACAATAATTTCCGCAATCTCCTTTTCCATTGAGAATATTCAGCAATATCCTCACTGTCAGGAATTTCATTGCTGTTCAGTGCATTATATATTCTCATCCCTGCCTTACAATCGGAAATGTGAATACCTGATGTACATATATCACTGCAAATTCCCTTGACAGAAACAGCAGTTGAAATAACCGGTGGATTACCATCGCAGTCCGTTATAAGCCTTTCAGCAGATTTCATCTCCTTTTCCTGTATGTCAATTTCCATAA
Source organism: Ruminococcus sp. (assembly GCA_017558505.1). GTDB lineage: Bacteria > Bacillota > Clostridia > Oscillospirales > Ruminococcaceae > Ruminococcus. Next base: position 29,116 of record JAFYUM010000042.1, read on the forward strand.
AAGGCGGCAGAAGGATTTCCGTTTCCTCCGCCTTTACATAATTATCAAGAGCCTTTGACACATCAATGCAATTTATGCCCTCACAAAGATTAAATTCCACAAGGGCAATTCCACGGCGGTCACGATAAGCGTCAAGAAAACCTGATAAAGACGTTGAAGTCATTGAAATTGTTCTGCCCTTACTGCGGAATATTTCAAAATCTCCCATACGTTCCACACGATAGGTTCTGCACGATTTTTCAAGTACCGATTTACCAAATGCCGAAAAAAGACTGTTGAAAAAATCAAGAAGTCTCGGCACATCTTCAAGTATAGCAGGATTGAGAAGCTTTCCTTCCCCTGCTCTCATTTTTTCAGAGTAAATATCAGGGAAAAAGAGAGAATTAAGCACCACATAAGCTTTCCCGTCGCCATAAAAAGAATCATCGCCGGAAACATCACCGATATAATATTTAATAGCATTTTTTTCTTTTTCAGTAAGATTATTCAAATACAACACCTCATAAAAACGCACGGAAAAAATCCGTGCGTCAGATTACTGGCATCTCTGAAAACCGTTTGATTAAAGAAAAAGCAGATGATGTACATAGCTTCTTTTTCTCAAAAGTTTTTTAGAGTCACCCTTATTTCATTCGGAATCTCTTGTTGAGATAAAGCTTTTCAAAATCCTCTACAGCCACTGGCTTTGCAAAGTAGAAGCCCTGGAAAATATCACAGCCGAATCGTGAAAGGAATTCCACCTGATCAAGTTTTTCTACACCCTCTGTTATTACCTGCATATTCAGCGATTTTGCAAGGGCAATAATCATTTTGAGAATTATTGTACTTTTAGCTGGATTTGTTGTTTTCTGCAGGAATCCCATATCAATTTTCAGTACATCAGCATCCAGATCCTTGAGCATATTGAGCGAGGAATATCCGCTTCCGAAGTCATCAATTTCAACAATGAACCCACGCTTGCGGAGTCTTGCAATAAGCTGAAGGTGATTTGTGGGATCGTCCATGATAGCACTTTCTGTTACCTCAAGATGAAGTCTTGAAGGATCAATGTTATACTTGTATATAAGCGAAATAATAACGTTATACACATCAAGAAGATAGAAGTCCTTCTGGGAAATATTCACGGAAAGATAACTTTTCTTGTAACCCATTTCATCCCATTTTTTCAGCTGTGCACAGGCATGCTCCCACATATATCTGTCAAGACGGCTTATAAGACCAGTCTGTTCCAGTATCTTGATAAAGCTGTTCGGGCTTATCATGCCGTCAACGGGATGAAACCAGCGTACAAGCACCTCACCGCCTCTGATACAGCCGTTTGAAGCTATCTGCGGCTGGATATACGGACGGAAATGGCCATTTTTTATTGCCGTTTCAAATTCACTGATTATACGGTGGTCACCGATAAAGCTTTCACGCAGTTCCGTCTTATAATAGGCAACACGACTTCTGAAGCTGTCCTTGATAGTTCGGATTGCCAGCATAGCATGGTCGCACATGACAGAAACTCTCAGATTCCTGTCGGTTACTCGATATACGCCTATGTGTATATGAGTTTTGAAAGAGGAATTTTCAACAAAGGAATCAGCCTTTGAATAGCAGGCAAGGAGAGCTTCCTCCGAATATCTGCTCCGAGGCATACAAAGCGCAAATCTGTCACCTGTAAGACGTGCATACACGCAATAACTGCCGCCGAGCTTTCTCGTAATATCGGCTATTTTTTTAAGCAGCTCATCACCCTCGTCAACACCGAATATATCGTTGACAATTTTGAAGTTTTTTACATCGGTAACAATTATATTGTATTCCTCGTCCTTGTTTTCCTTCATCATCGTTTCAACGACTTCATAGAAATATTCCTTATTGTAAAGCCCTGTAAGTTTATCATGAGTAGCACGATACTTCTCATTCTCGTACTTGAGAAATTCCTCTGTTTTGTCATGGATAAGGAAGAAGTAGCCAAGGCTTTTCATAATACTGTCGTATATGCGGCGATATTCTATTGTGTAATAATGAGTTTCCTTTCTGTTCCTTCGTGTCATTTCCCATATATGAATGGAATTGGTGTCCTTAATATCGTTACATTTCCACACCTTAAGCTGTTCTTCAAGAGTCTTTATTGAGTCATCAGCGGCACAGAATTCAACGGCAGCAGTGTTGGCGTAAACAATATTTCCGTCAATATCAACACATATGATACCGTCTTTCATATTGGCGACAGTAAAGAACATAAGCCTGTCCATAAGTCCTCGCGGCACATACACAAGAGAGAAATAAAAAATCATAAAGCCCTCTAAAGCGTATAATGCGATTGAATAGTCAAACTTAAAATCCATATACAAGTGCAGGAAGCTCAACGAAGCCAGAACACACATGGATATAAACAGCGAACTGTACTTTATAACATATGCCCGTGGAGAAATTATCATTTTATGAAGCAGTATTGTCATAACAATAACTGTCATAAACATAACAAGTGCAGTATGATATGTATAAAGCATACTGTAATCACAGGTGCGGAAGAACACGTTTCCGAAATCATCCGAAAGCCTTTCCACTTTAAAGACAATATTTACAAAAGGATTTATCAGCAAAATAGCAGCATCTATGCCTGCCGCAATAAAAACAGGCAGCCGCAGCACACCCAATCCGTTCGTTTTTCCTATGTAGTGCCGTGTAAACGACAGCAAAGACATAATCGTCAGTGTTTCAAAAATGTTGTATATTGCAAAAACAATAAGCGACATTTTTGAAACAGGTATCATAATCGCTGATACATTGAACAGCGTAACACCAACAGCACAGGACAAAAGACGTCTGACATATTTTTCAAGAGGGTTGCTTTTCAGCTTGACAATACAATACACGCAACACACAGTCAGGACAACTGTGCCGGAAAGAAGCAAGCTTATCATAAGCCAAATCATTTAACATCACCCTAAATATGGCGAAAATTTATTTCCGCCAGAAATTAACGTCCTTTACAACAGAACCAAATAACACACTTTCATAATTTCCTTAAACTTATTGTAACATATTTTCACAGAATTGTCAATAACCTAACGCGAAATTTGCACTTAAAATTTAATTTATTAATACAGTTAATATTATTTTATTTAATGTATCTGAATAAAAGATAAACAAAGCGACTAAAATCGTCGAAAAAAACACTTTAAGAATGGTGTTGAACAAGTGGAATTTCTGCTGTTCACAAGAAAAATCAGCTAAAATTTCAAGTATAGCCCCGCCATCAAGGAATTTATATGGCAGCAGATTAACAAGTCCCTCAATAAGACAGAATACCACAAAATATCCGCCTCTCCCCCATGCCGTAAGCAATAAAAAGGCTGCAATATTCGCAAGCGGCCCGCATAACTGCACAATAATTGCCGCTCCCTTTGTTTCAGAAGCCGATGCCGTCATTTTTATCCCTGTCCAACCGAATTCAATTGACCTGACACAGCCGCCCGTAAAATATACAGCGGCAATATGGCCTGCCTCATGGAGTATGCACGCACCATAAAATCCCATTATAAGACTGCTGTCCCGAAAAATAAAAACGAGAGCGTTGAACAGCAGAAATGAGAATTTTACTTTTATTTTCGACATAGATTCTCTATAAATCCACCGATATAGTATAGTGGATTTTCAAAAAGCTCCTGCTCCGAAGAAGAAAAAGTCTTTATCATATAATAGAGCTCCTCTGTCATATCAGGCTGACGCAAATTCAGCATAATCATTCCTACAGCTAAAATGATGCACAATATTCCCTGAAATGCAGGAATATCCTCTGATTTCCCTTCTCGTCCAGCTCTCTGCTCCTCTTTCTGAAGATATTCCGTTGTGTCCTGTTCAGGCAGAATATCACGGATTTCATAATTTTCATCTGTAACCATGAGATTTCACACTCCTCTTGTGAAATGTATGTGAAAATGTCTGTAATTAGAACAAAAATTCAATTCATCGCTCAATTATTATTTACAAAACGCTGTCTTGACACATTACATTATAATATGATAAAATATAAGGTGACATAATATACTCTCGGAGGGATTAAATTGAAAAAAATCAGCAGTTTATTTTTACTTACAGCCACTGTGGCTGCAATGACAGGATGCACAGAAAAGAACAACGGTTCATCTTCTGAATCGTCCGAAAAAACTACTCCTGACAGCATTACATACAGCTGGCAGACACCTTATGAAGAAAAAATTGCCGAATTCATGAGTTCAGCTGATTACAGCGAAAATTCATGCTTTGATATACTCGACCTTTCCGGCGACGGCACCCCTGAACTGATTATCTCCCCAAACAGCGATGCAACAACAAAATGTCTTATATATACATTTAACGGCGGCACTGTTTCAGATCTCGGAGAAATAGGCAATAACGGAACATTTTCATTCTGTCCCGATATAACCGTAATCAGGGATGAATACATCGGCAGCGGTCTTATTCTCGGAAAAATATATTCACTTGCAGACGGCCCGATGAAAACGCTTGTTTCCTACAGCGACAACTCTGCCTCAGCTTCAATGGGGGCAGCTATATATCATGAAATAAACGGTGAGAAACTCTCCCTTGCAGACTATGAAAAAGCATTGGAACCCTATTCTGCCCTCAACACAATTGAAACAGGCAGACGCTTTACAATGGGCGATAAAGCTGTAAATTATGGTATTTGCATTTCAGAAAACTGGCCGGCTGTATTAACCTCTGACCAGAAAAAGCTCTGTATTTCCAAACTTTCAGCAGAAGCTGAAGCTGCTGCAAACGATGGCAGAAACGGTGCCTTTGATTTCTGCGACTTCAACGGCGACAAAGTTCCCGAACTTGTAATCTCTGCTGACAACACCCCTGACTCAACCTGTAAGATATACTATTTCTCCGGCGGACAGCTTACTGAAATGGAGGGAGAATACGGAAAAAACGGCGTTTTAAGCTTTGATATCAAAAATTACGTATTCTTTGCCGATAACACCTACTGGAGCATTGCAAATTCTGCTTTTATAGCTGACCAGTACCAGAAATCCGACAGCATAACAGAAACAGGCAGAAAATACCCATTGAGTGAAAGCGGAATTTCCGCTGTATCAGACTGATATGGCTAAATCACGCTACGTTTATATATGCAGCAAATGCGGCAGTGAAAGTTCCAAATGGAATGGCCGCTGCCCCTCCTGCGGCTCATGGAACACTCTTGAGGAGGAGCTCATTGACAGCGGAAAAAACATTTCCTCCTACACCGTCCCCGACCTTTCGGACAGCATTATGGAACTGGCAGATATAGGCGACGGCAATGATGTAAGATATAATACAGGTATCGGCGAGCTTGACCGTGTGCTTGGCGGCGGACTTGTTAAAGGCTCCCTTGTACTTCTCGGCGGTGAGCCGGGTATCGGTAAAAGTACGCTGCTTTTACAGATATGCCAGTATCTGGGTGAAAACCATTCCGTACTCTATGTGTCGGGAGAAGAATCCGCGAGACAGCTGAAACTCCGTGCCAGCCGTCTTGGAGTTGACTCTGAAAATCTTTATATACTCACTGCTACAGACGCCGAAGCCGTCGCTGAAACAATTGCAGCAAGCTCCCCCGATATTGCAATTATCGACTCTGTACAGACTATGAGTATAAGCCGTATTTCTTCAAGTCCGGGCAGTCTTACGCAAGTACGTGAATGCTCAAATCTCTTTATGCATACCGCCAAAAAGCAGGAAATTCCCATAATCATTGTCGGTCATGTCAATAAAGACGGTGCAATTGCAGGCCCTAAAGTTATGGAACATATTGTTGATGCTGTGCTATATTTTGAGGGCGAACGCCACCAGAGCTATCGTCTGCTCCGTGCGGTAAAGAACCGTTTTGGCTCAACAAATGAAATAGGCGTATTTGAAATGCTTGACAAGGGACTGGCTGAGGTTGAAAATCCCTCGCAGATGCTTTTGTCCGGCAGACCTCTCAACGTATCGGGCACTTGTGTTGCCTGTGTTATGGAAGGCAGTCGTCCCATACTTGCTGAAGTACAGGCACTTGCAGCAAAGACAAGCTACTCCGCACCGAGAAGAATGACCACAGGCTTTGATTTCAACCGCCTCAGCATACTTGTTGCGGTACTTGAAAAACGTCTTGGTATTTTTATGGGAAGCCTTGATATTTACCTGAATATTGTCGGTGGATTTCGTCTTGATGAGCCTGCCGCGGACTTACCTGTTGCTATGGCCTTGTACTCAGGTATTATGGATAAACCCATTGACGAAAAAATCATATCATTCGGAGAAATAGGTCTGGGCGGAGAAATACGTTCTGTTTCCCACGTTCCCCACAGAATAAATGAAGCACAGCGAATGGGCTTCACAAAGGTAATTATACCAAAGCATAACGCTTCACAGATAAACCCAAAGGACTATGATATTGAAATTGTTCCCGTGTCTACTCTCAAACAGGCATTCGGGGCTATATAAGGAGAAAAAATGAAAAAGTATATAATCCCTCTTATGGCAATTGCCGCAGCTATGACCTTCAATCTATGCAGTTGCACCAGTACAGATACAGATAATTCCTTCTCATCATACAACAGCACTGACAAGGAAACAAGCTCACCAAATGACGCTATACAGCCTTTCAGCGATTATTTCAACGCATTTATCAGTGGTGAAGGTGAAAAAGTAATACTCGCAACTACTCCCGCAGTTTATATCGAACAGATGAACGCTGACGGTACATATAACACCTTGCTTACAGAAACAGAAGATATTGTTATAAAATACACTATGAAGGCATGGGAAGAACAGTATGGAAATAACATCTCTATCAGCCCTGCTGACATTCAGGACGTTGTTGAGCTCTCATCCGTACAGCTTGATGAAGCTGTTCAGTCCTATAAAATCACCTATGGCGATACTTCTTCTGAAATAAACATTACTGAAGGCTACGAACTCACATACTCCTACACAATAGGCGGTTCAAAAACTTCAGAGGATATAATTGAAACATCCTGTTTTGTAAAAATTGAAAACGACGGCTGGAAAATGCTACCGTTAACTTCAGCTGATTTAAAGGGATATGCGGAGGCAATAAATAACTTGAACTCAAATCAATAACCCCGAAAGGAACTGTTTATGCCAGCTTTTGTTGAATTTAAAGATGTAAAAAAAATATATAAAACAGGCGAAACGGAAATCCATGCGCTCAACGGTGCGGATTTTGAAATAAACAAAGGTGAATTCTGCGTAATCGTCGGTGCATCAGGAGCAGGAAAGACAACCATTCTGAATATTCTCGGCGGTATGGACACGCTTACAAGCGGAAACGTTATTCTTGACGATAAAGATATATCAAAAATGTCAAAAAAACAGCTTACCGCCTACAGACGCTATGACATAGGATTTGTTTTTCAATTTTACAACCTCGTGCAGAATCTTACAGCCCTTGAAAATGTGGAGCTTGCCTCACAGATTTGCCGTGAGCCACTTAATGCCGCTGATGTGCTGAAACAAGTGGGACTTGAAGAACGTATGAAGAATTTTCCGGCACAGCTGTCAGGCGGAGAACAGCAGAGAGTTGCCATTGCAAGAGCACTTGCGAAAAATCCGAAGCTGCTTCTTTGTGATGAGCCTACAGGTGCACTTGATTATAATACAGGTAAGGCTGTATTGAAGCTTTTGCAGGACACCTGCCGTAAAACAGGCATGACCGTGGTTGTAATCACACACAATTCAGCCATATCCGCTATGGCTGACAGAGTCATAACAGTCAAGAACGGAAAAGTATCTGATATGCGACTCAATGACAATATCGTTGATGTTGCTGATATTGAATGGTGACGGTTATGGCACGTTCTATGAGAAAAACGACTCTCCGTGAAATCAGACACACTCTCGGGCGATATATGGCAATTCTCGCTATTATTGCACTGGGTGTTGGATTTTTCGCAGGAGTCCGTGATACAACACCTGCAATGGTAAATATGATGGACAAATTCTTTACTGAAAAGAATTTTTACGATTACAGGATAATTTCCACAAGCGGCTGGGATGAAGAAAGCGTTGAGGAATTTGCAGCACAGCCCCAAGTTCTCATGGCAGAGGGCAGTTTTTCCTTTGACGCTTCATATTATGTTTCAAGCCGTTCAATTGATGAAACAGTACTTAAAACCCATATGCTCCCCCAAAAAATCAATGATATTGAAGTGCTTGAGGGAACTCTCCCAGAAAAGCCTGATGAATGTGCTGTTGAACAGGGAAAAGGGTACAAAATAGGCGAAAAAATCAGACTCAACGACAGCAACGACCCCGAAACCCTTGATATGTTGAATGAAAGGGAATTTACTGTTACAGCTCTTGTAATCTCCCCTTACTACATAAATCGTGAAAAAGGTACAACATCAATAGGAAACGGCACTCTTGACGGTTTTATATATCTTCCCGAATCAGCTTTTGATTCGGAATTTTACAGTGAAGTATTTGTATGCTTTGACTCGGATTATCTAATGTATTCTGAGGAATATAACAGCTTTATAGAAAACAAAAAAGATGAATGGGAGAAAATTGCGGAAGAAATCGCATTAAAACACCATAACAAAATAATTGCAGAGGCGGAAGCTGAACTCTCCGACGCAAAAACTGAATTTGAAAACAGTATAGCAGAGGGACAAGCGGAGCTTGATAAATCCGCAAAGGAACTTGCTGACGGCAAAAAAAAGCTTGAATCTACAAAAAAACAGCTCGACGCCGCAAAGGCTGACATAGATATGCTTGAAGCATATATCGGCAGCACCTCCCCCGACTTCAAAGAAGCAAAAGCAAACTACGAAAACGGTCTTGCCGAATACGAAGAAGCTCTTGCTGAATTTGAAAAAGGCGAAGCCGAATACAACAAGGGACTGGCTGAATTTGAAGAAAAATCAGCAGAAGGCAAAAAGGATATAGCCGAGGCTGAAAAGAAAATTGCTGATATGGATAATCCGTCGGTATATCTTTTTGACCGTAATACAAATATCGGCTACGCTCTTTTTGAAAATGACTCTGAAATTGTTGAACAGGTGGCAAAAGTTTTCCCAATATTCTTCATACTTGTTGCAGCTCTTGTCTGCATGACAACAATGAGCCGAATGGTTGAGGAACAGCGCACACAGATAGGCGTACTGAAAGCTATCGGCTACTCCGAAGCTTCAATTATGGGCAAGTTTATGTTCTATTCCTGCTCTGCCGCACTTATCGGCTGTATAGCAGGTTTTGCCGCAGGTACAAAGCTTTTCCCCTCAATTATCTGGGAGACATACAAACTTATGTACATCCCGATTGATATGCCATACTACTTTGACAAGGAACTGGCAATAATCGCAGTTATTGTTTCCATCCTTTGCTCTGCAGGTACAACGTGGATTTCCTGCCGTGTAGAGCTGAAAGAAACTGCCGCTTCTCTTATGCGTCCGAAAGCTCCGAAAGCCGGAAAACGCGTGCTCCCCGAATACATTCCCTTTCTGTGGAACAGGCTTAAATTCCTGCACAAAGTATCTATTCGCAACATTTTCCGCTATAAGGGACGATTGTTCATGATGGTAATAGGCATAGGAGGCTGTATGGCACTTCTGCTTACAGGCTTCGGAATAAAGGACTCAATTGCAGGCTTTGCAGATACCCAGTACAACGAAATCCAGACAGCTGATTCTGCCGTATTCTTTCTCGATGAAAAATATGATAAGATTCATGACCTTCTTAATGAGGAAACGGAAGATTTTGTAATGATGTATCATGGCTCATGGGATTTGCTTTACGACAACAGGGTAAAAAGTATTGACCTTGAAGCTATTGAGGATTACAGCAATATATCAGAGTTTATGGTATTCCGTGACAACGAGGGAAATCCACTCTCTCCGCCACAGGCTGACGAAGCACTTATCAGCAATAGTATCGCCGACAGATACAATGTTGAAATCGGCGACGAGATTACACTCCGTGATTCAGAAATGCGTGAGCTTCAATTTAAAGTTTCAGGTGTTTTTGAAAATCATGCCTACAATCTTGTTTATACTAATCTTGAAAGCTGTAAAAATCAGCTTGGCACAGATATATTGTCAAATAAAGCCTTTATAAACTTCCGTGAGGAAGAAAACCACGGAAAACAGGCTGCTGATATAAACAAAGTAAGCGGAGTTATATCTGTGGAGCAGTTTGCAAAAACCCGTGACAGAATGGCTGAAATGATGAGCAGTCTTGACTATATTGTCCTACTTGTAATAGCCTGTGCAGCTGCTCTTGCATTTATAGTAATATACAATCTTACAAATATAAACATAACAGAGCGACAGCGTGAAATTGCCACTATTAAAGTGCTCGGCTTCTTCCGCCGCGAAACCTCGGCATATGTTCTCCGTGAAAACATAGCCCTGACAGTTATGGGTATTCTTGCTGGAATTGCCCTTGGAATACCGCTGCACAGCTTTGTAATGTCGCAGATTAAGGTAGATATCGTTGATTTCAGCACTGTTATTTTTCCGCAGAGCTTCATATACAGTGCAGTTCTTACGCTTATTTTTAATTTTATTGTTAACCTTTTTATGGAAATAAAGCTTGAACGAATAAATATGGCTGAATCTCTCAAATCAGTTGATTAAAGTCACCTCTGAAAATACCTTTTGTGTAAAAGCTGTTTTAGATATGCCCTTGTGGTATCGGTTAATTCCGATACCATATTTTTTATCATATACCACTTATATGATTTATTATCTTTTATTTTTTCAGATAAAAGCATAATATATCAGCTAATCAGTATTATATATCATTGAAAACATCAGAAATGTGGGGTATAATATGATTGTAAGGTTGAAACGGCCATTCAACAACCAAAGGCATTTTCAAGGGATAATAATCAAGTGTATCATTAACCAACACTATGCTTGTATAGGCATAGGCAAATCATTTTGAAGGGAAAATTAATTATGAGGAATTCGATGATGAAAAACAGAATTGCGGCAATTGCTGCATCCGCAGTTGTAAGCGTTTCTACTGTAAGCGGCACATTCAACAGCTTTGTTGCTCCAATGACAAGAAATATCTCAATTGCATATGCAGCAGAGGCAAGCGTGAAAATCAATGCCGCTGTAGGCTATGCAGAGGGTATGTACGCTACATGGGGCGCTGTTTCAGGTGCTTCCGGCTACAACGTTTATGTTGACGGTACTCAGATTGATTCTGAGCTTATCAGACAGTACAGCGGCTATATGAGAGCTGACGCTGTTGGTCTTAAGGCAGGCAGTCACACAATCAAGGTTGTTCCAATTATCGGCGGCTCACCTGACACATCAAAGGCTGCTGAGGCTACTGCAAGCGTTTATGCTCACGACAGAAGCGGCTTCGCTTTCAGCAACGGCAAGGCAATGGGTGCTTACAACGGTGACGGTACTCTTAAATCAGGTGCTGTTGTGGTTTATGTGACAAATGCAACAAAGGATTCAGTTTCCGCTAACATCGGCGGCACAACTGCTAAAGGTTTCCAGAATATTCTCAATGCCGCACAGGACAGCTCAACACCTGTATGTATCAGAGTTATCGGTAACATAACAGATCCCTCAACTCTTGATAAGGGCGATCTCCTTATTGATAAGACAAAGTGCGGTATTACAATTCAGGGTATCGGCTCAGATGCAACTCTCAACGGCTTCGGAATAAGAGTTAAAGGCTCATCTGATGTTGAAATCTGCAACCTCGGTCTTATGAACTGTGACAGCTCAGAGGGCGATGCAGTCGGACTCCAGCAGGATAATGACCACGTATGGGTTCACAATAACGATTTCTTCTATGGCGATCCGGGTTCAGATGCCGATCAGGTTAAGGGCGACGGTGCTCTTGATACTAAAAAATCCCAGTATGTAACACATTCCTACAATCACTTCTGGGACTGCGGAAAAACTCACCTCAACGGAAACGGCGACACAACCCTCAACTATATTACATACCACCACAACTGGTATGACCATTCAGATTCCCGTCATCCCCTTGTACGTGTATCATCTGCGGTACATTGCTACAACAACTACTATGACGGCGTTGCAAAATACGGTATGATTGCAAGACTTAGCAGCTCTGTATTTGCAGAATCCAATTACTTCAAGGACACAAATAACCCTATTCTTATCTCTCAGCAGGGTACAGATATTGCTGACGGTGACCCAATTGCATCAGATGCAGGCGGTATGATTAAATCCTACGGCAATATCTATGACAATACTGAAAAGCCCATTACTCATGCAGATTCTGCTACAGATTTCGACTGCTACGAGGCTTCAGCAGCATCAGAGGCTGTTCCCTCATCATATAAGACAAAGAAGGGCGGCACAAGCTACTCAAACTTCGATACAAGCAGCTCAATGTACAGCTATTCTGCTGATTCTGCCGCTGATGTTCCCTCTATCGTAATGGCAAAGGCAGGCCGTGTTGACGGCGGTGACTTTGACTGGGATTTCAGCGACCCATCAGAGGACAGAAATTATGATGTAATCTCAGGACTTAATTCTGCACTTGACTCCTATAAGGATTCAATCGTTGCTATTGGCTCAGGCTTCAAGGATGATATATCAAATCCTCCCACATCAACTCCTGTATCCACAGTCAAGCCCTCAACGTCTTCAACAACAACGAAGGCGTCCTCTCAGACCACGCCTGCACAGACAAATCCCACAACTCCTTCTGTGTCAGGCGGTCAGGTCCACAACTTTACAGCTAACGGACTTAACAGCTCATTCTTCACAATTTCAGGCAACCTTTCTACAAGTAAGGGAACTGTTACATATGACGGCAAGACTCTTACCCAGTGTCTGAAAATGGAATCTGCTACAAGCATTTCCTTCAATGCAGGTTCAGCTGGAAAGCTTACCCTTGTTTTCGTTGAACCCTCCGCTACTGTAAAGGTTGACGGCACAAAATACACAGCAAGCAATGGTATTGTATCTGTTGACCTTAGTGCAGGTGAACATACAATTACTAAGGGCGATTCAACAAATCTTTTCTATATGGTATTCGGCGTTTCAGCAGGCTCATCCTCGACAACCGCAAGTCCCTCACAGCCTGTTCAGACTACTGTAACCACAACTAAAAACAACACATCCTCTTCTACAACTGTTGTAAATCCTCCTGCATCCAGTTCATCAGGAATTGATAAAATTGTAGACGATGCAATCTATTGCTCACCTAACGGCACAGGCTCTGGTACAAAGGATTCCCCCACAGATGTTCTTTCAGCTATAAAGAACATCAAGGCAGGCGGTACTATATATCTTCTTGACGGTACATACAAATACGATTCCAGTATAATTATAGATTCTTCAAATAACGGCTCTGCAAACGCTTACAAGACAATTCAGGCTTATCCCGGCAACAGCGGAAAAGTTGTATTCGACTTCTCTGCACAGGCAGTAAGCGGCTCTAACCGCGGATTTGTCCTTGACGGTGATTACTGGCAGTTTGTAAACTTTGAGATTACCAAGGCTGGAGATAATGGTATGCTCCTTTCGGGTAACTACAACAGAATTGTAGAAATGGTATTCAACGACAATCAGGACACAGGATTACAGCTTTCACGTTATGATACAAATGCTTCTACCGTTGCACAGTGGCCATCATACAATCTGGTTCTCAATTGCACATCAAAGAATAACTGTGATGATGCTACTATGGAAAATGCCGACGGATTTGCTGCTAAGCTTACCTGTGGTGAGGGTAATGTATTTGACGGCTGCATGGCTTATAACAACTCTGATGACGGTTGGGATTTATATGCTAAAACAGAAACAGGCCCTATCGGTGTTGTAACTATCAAAAATAGTATTGCTTTCAGAAATGGATTTACTGAATTCGGCGAGGGCTATGGAGACTGCGACGGTAACGGCTTCAAACTTGGCGGTGCAGGCGTTGGTACTGCACATATCGTTGAAAACTGTCTTGCATTTGAAAATCTCAACTGCGGATTTACTGACAATAATAACCCCAAGCTGGGCAGCCTTAAAAATTGTACCGCTTACAATAACGGTGTAGGCGGCAACGGAAAGGCTAACTATATGGTATATCGCTGCTCATCATCAACAAAGCTTGATAACCTTATGTCATTCAACGACACAAGCAAGGTTTCAGACACAGGTGCAGCAGGTATAAAGATATCCAACGATAAATTTGTGGGCGTTATGAATAATTCCGTCTACTACAATGGCAGCTATTACTTCGCAAAGAGTAATGTTTCCATGACAAACGGTGCAAAAATTGGTGATGTGGTTACAGTTCAGGCTTCTGATTTCATCTCATTTTCAGTTCCGAAAATGGGTACGGACTTCCACACCGCATGGAGAGCTTCTGACGGTTCAATTAAGACAGGCAATTTTGCCGAATCCACAGGTACTTACGCAGCTCTCGGATATCACCTTGACGGAAAGGGTACTGCATCTGCTCTTACAGGACAGACAGGAGCAGCTGCATCTCAGCATACTACATCTACTACACAGCCCACAACTGCTCCTACATCAGCACCTACAACAGTTCCCACAACTGTTCCTACAACAACTCCCGTAACTCCCTCAACAGGTCTTGCAGGTGATGCAAACTGCGACGGCACGGTATCAATTGCTGATGCAGCTGCAATCCTCCAGTTCCTTGGAAATAATGATAAATATTCACTTTCTGAAAAAGGCGAAGCAAATGCAGATGTATTCAACAGGGGTGACGGTCTTACAGTTGCAGATGCACTTTCAATTCAGAAATATGATGCAGGAATGATAAGTACACTTCCTGAATCTGTGCAGTAATAATATGCCCGTTCCTTAAATATAATGATATACGGAAAAGAGAGTTCCTTCGGGAGCTCTTTTTTCTGTGCATAAATAAACCCCTATTGAAAAACAATAGGGGTTTATTCATATGCAAATATGATTTCAGCTAACTTTAGTATTTCCTAAAACAATGGTGCTACAAATTTCAGAATCTGCCCCGAAATTTTATAGAAAACCTTTTCTTTTTTTATGGTATCAAGCGTCACTTCACGGCATTTTTCAAGAGTTGCAGAAAAATCCGCTTCAATATCAGAAATGCAAGATGTCCTGTACATATACGCCGCACATTCAAAATGATGGTATAAACTACGATAATCAAGATTTATCGTTCCCACCACAGCCTTTTCATCATCACTTACAAAAATCTTTGAATGAACAAATCCAGGAGTATATTCATAGAGCTTTACACCTGCCTTTGTAAGCTCCTTATAATGAGTCTTTGCAAGGGCAAATGCCATTTTCTTATCAGGTATACCGGGAAGAATTATTTTAACATCAATCCCCCTCTGTGCCGCATATTTTATTGCATTTTCCATTTTACCGTCAAGTATGAGATATGGTGTCATAATATGAACATAGCTTGTAGCACGGTTCAGGATATCAATATACACATTCTCCCCTACTTTATCATCATCAAGAGGGCAATCCGCATACGGCATTACAAATCCGCTGCATTTCAGAAATTCTACAGGTTCAAGCCATTTTTCCCACTCTGGCTCTTTTTCCGAAATATTCCACATCTGCAAAAACATAAGTGTAAAGCTGCGTACAGCCTCGCCCTTCAGCATTACTGCGGAATCCTTCCAATGTCCGAATCTTTCACGACGGTTTATATACTCATCAGCAAAATTAATTCCACCCGTAAATGCAGTTTTTCCGTCAATTACGAGGATTTTCCTATGGTCACGATAGTTATAATAAGTTGAAAGAAAAGGTGTTACAGGAGCAAATGCCTTGCACTTTATACCAAGCTCTGCCATCCGCTTGGGGTAATCATGGGTTAAGGTAGACATTTCACACATTCCGTCATACATAACACGGACTTCAACTCCCTGTGCCGCCTTTTCCTTTAGCTTTTCAAGGATTTTCCCCCACATAAAGCCCTCGGCAATTATGAAATATTCCACAAATATGAATTTTTCGGCTTTATCAAGTTCCTCTAAAACTGCTGCAAATTTTTCTTCACCGCTTGAATAAAATTCAGTTTCAGTATTGGTATATATAGGAAAACATCCTGTTCGGTTTACATAACGACATAAATCATCCGTTCCCGAAAAGGTCAGCTGAACGTCCTCCATAACACTCATATCCTGTGGAATTATTGTCTTTGTTTCCTTTATAAGAACATTAACACGCTTTTTGATAGCAAAATGCCCGAAGTCGGTCTGCGTCAGCAAGAGAAGTATCGTTCCCGGCACAGGAAAAACAAAGAAAATCATCATCCACGTAAGCTTTGCAGTGGAATCCATTTCACAGTTGAAAAGCCATATAATCGCCACAGCTGTAAGTATACCGAAAAATATATGAAAATATGGGCTTGATTCATCAAAGTGAATGTACATTGATGCAATAATGAAAATCTGTAAAACGAAAAGCAGCAGAATAATGAATAATCTGCTGAAAATGAGCTTAAAAAAACCTTTTTTCTGTTTCGGTATAAGTCTGAATATTCCGTCATCAGGTATTTTTCTTTTAAACATAAAGCTCTCCGGCTGCTCCTTTTCTAAACTTCATAGCCTTTGTACTGCCCTGTCCGAAAATATTATCAAGGGTTTTAATATAATTGCCAACCATATAATCAGGTACAAATGAAATTACATACCCGCCATGAACTCTCACAGCACCGCTTCCGTTAAGATATCTTCGGCTAATGGATAACGCAAGTTTAAGTGAAGGCTGCATATTCTGCAGCATTATAGCAAATGATTTTCCGGAGAGATTTACAAGCTCCAGAAATTCATGAATCCTTCCGCCCTCAACTGCTTCAACTTCAAGAAATACACGTTTATTTTCCTCAAAGAAATAAATGGCACGGTTAACGGCTCTGTCACAGCATTTTTTTCGGATTTCTGCTATATTATCAAAAAAAGCGTCCTCATCAGCTTCACCAAGATATTCAACACCAATTGCATTTGCAACGGATTTCATATCATAGAGTATTTCCTTATAAGTGTCGGTGAAATTTTCATTGTTTTCACCAACGTCAACCAGACATACACTGTAACCTGATTTTGAAAAATCAAAATCCAATCTACGAATAACAGGATTGTGCGGATAATTAAGTTCAAAAGCAGCTATTCCACCTATAGCACATATAAGATAACTCTCAAGTCCGATTTCTTTTTCCATATATTTCTGCTCAACAAAATGACCGATTTTTGCGATTTCAATTTCTGAAAGCCTTTTATCAGATGAATTATTGATAATATTTCCGATAAATATCTCAAATGCCACAGATGAAAAAAATCCACTTTCCACAGGAATATCTGACATTATGTATGCGTCAAAACCGCTGCATATTATCCCCTTTGCAGCAAATTCAGAAATAATTTCTGCTGTCAGAGCACCATATCCGCTGTATTTTTCAGCAATATCTGATAAATCAGACAAATCAATTTCAACGTGCTCAAAATCCTTTGAAAAAATACGTACGACATTTTCATTATGATAGGCTACAAATCCAAGTATATCCGGAGTTACAGCAGCTGCCAGTACATTTCCATGCTGTTGTGCAGTGTGATTTCCTCCGATTTCAACTCTCCCGGGGACAGAAAAAATGTGTATCTCCTCATGTAAAGGGTACAGCCGTGAAAAATTCTCCGCACAATTGAGATATCTTGCTCTCTGACGCAGAATTTCGCTGTCGGACTCACTGTATACCTGCGAAAAAAGTTCGTCCATACCTCCGTTTGATATTTTATTAATAATTTCATAAATAGTCATAAATTATCACCCATTTTTATTATACACCTTTTAAATATAAAAATCCATAGTTTTCATTGAACTTTCATTCACAACAATGTTTTTATAAAGTTTATCTATATTATACTGTTAAAATGTGTGCAGTATAGATATTTTTTCGGAACTGCATTTTAATAGCTTGACTTTAGCAAAAAAATAATGTATACTTAAATTATAGTGAAAAACAACAGGATTTAATTGTATTTTAATTAATTAAGGTGGTATATATTATGGCTGATATAAAAATTATTGCCCCCCCGCTCCCTGATATGCCCTGGAGCGAAAAACCCGAAGGTTACACCGCACCAATGTGGCGACACCCCGAAAATCCGATAATAAAAAGAAATCCCCTTCCTGATGTTGCCCGCATTTTCAACAGTGCTGTTATCCCCTACGAAAATGGATATGTGGGTGTTTTCAGAGGTGAACAACGTGACGGTATGCCTCACGTATATTTTGGCACAAGTGACAATGCACTTAACTGGAACTTTCAGGAAGAAAAAATTAAGTTTGTCGATGAGGAGGGAAATCCTTTCCAGCCAATTTATGCCTACGATCCCAGATTAATCAAAGTTGAAGATACTTATTATGCAATCTGGTGTCAGGATATGTACGGTGCAGCTATCGGCATGGCTAAAACAACTGATTTCAAAACATTTACACGAATTGAAAATCCTTTTTTGCCCTACAACCGCAATGCTGTGCTTTTCCCACGAAAAATAAACGGTAATTTTATAATGCTATCACGTCCCTGTGACAACGGACATACTGCATTTGGCGATATATTTGTAAGCGAAAGCCCTGATATGATTTACTGGGGCAAGCACCGCCATGTAATGGGAAAATCCGACAACTGGTGGGAAAGTCTTAAAATCGGTGGCGGTGCAGCACCTATTGAAACAGATAAGGGGTGGCTGATTTTCTATCATGGAGTAGTCAACACCTGCAACGGTTATGTCTACAGCATAGGTGCGGCAATTCTTGACATCAATGAACCTTCAAGAGTTCTTCACCGCTGTTCACGCTATGTTCTCGCCCCTGAAGAATGGTACGAGGAGCGTGGTTTTGTCCCCAATGTATGCTTCCCCTGCTGTACTCTGCATGATTCCGCAACAGGCAGAATTGCACTTTACTACGGCTGCGCAGACAGCTATGTGGGTGTCGCATATACTACTGTCGAAGAAATATACAACTATATTTTAAAGTACGACCTCCTTCAGAATGGAGATTCTTCGTTGGGCAAAAGATAAAATTCTGTTGTTTTATGCCTTTTTACTCATCCCTGCCATTTTTTGGGCAGGGATTTTTCGTCAATATACACAATTCACACTGTTTATAATTGTTCAATAATAACTTGATTTGCCGTTTTTTTAGATTTTTCACAAAAAAGGCTTGCAGTTTTTTGTGAAATGTGATAAAATAGATATGATAATTATTATCAATAGCTATGCTTTGACAATCCGATATTAACAATTACCAGTTAAATCAGGATAAATATTTTACCTTAACAGTTGTAAGGAGTTTATTATGGCAAAAATCAAGGCAGCCGTCATTTTCGGCGGTACGTCACAGGAACACGAATTATCTCTCGCTTCAGCCGCCGAAGTAATCCGTAATATCCCTACGGATACCTACGAAGTCATTGCCGTGGGAATTACACGGAAAGGACACTGGCTCTACTTTCCCGGCGATGCTGACGAAATAGCCAACGGAACATGGGAAACCAATCCCGACTGCACCTCCGCCATTCTTTCCCCTGATCCTCTCCACAGAGGTATAATAATTATGGAAAACGGCGAAACATCTGTAAGACGAATAGACGTTGTTCTTTCGCTTTTACAGGGAAAAAAATGTGCCGACGGAACAATACAGGCACTTCTTGAAATGTCAGGGATACCTTATGCAGGCTGCTCACTCCTGGCCTCCGCTTCGTGTATGGACAAATCCCATACTCATATGATTATGGACGACTACGGAATAAACACTGCACCATGGAAGCTTTTAACCCAGCGTGATATGAACCGCATTGACGAAAAATGTCTCGAAATCACCGACGCTATCGGTTTTCCCATGGCAGTCAAACCAGCCAACAGCGGATGCAGTGCAGGCACAAGTACTGCAAATAACTCCGACGAGCTTGTGACGGCAGTTAAACTTGCATTTTCCAACGATAATAAGGTTGTTGTTGAAAGATATATAAAGGGAAGAAAACTTGAAGTCGCAGTATGGGGATACGACACCCCAACAGCTTCAAACGTAGGGGAAATAATCTCCACCGACGCTGTGTACGATCCCACTGAAGTGCGAAAGAGTTCAGGTGACGACCTTGTAATTCCTGCTGATTTACCTGCGGAAACCACAAAGCTCGTCCGTGAAACAGCTGTCAGGGCATTCAAGGCAATGAACTGCAAAGGCTACTCACGAATTGATTTCTTCCTTGCCGAGGACGGCTCACTTCTCCTTAATAAAATAGGTACAGCACCGGGTATGCGTGAAAACAGCGTTTTCCCGAAACTTATGAAGGAATACGGGTTGGAGTTTTCAGAGGTTATTGATATGCTCCTTGAAGCGGCAATAGAAAATGCTGATAAATGCTATTAAAGGTGAATGATTTGAAAAATAACGTAACTATTTCCCTGACCAGTATTCAATGGCAGGATGGTGAAAAAACAGAAACAGAGCTTATGACAAAAGCACGTCTTTCACATTCCGGCAGCTACGATATAATCACCTATGACGACACCGAAGCAACAGGCTTTGAAGGCTCTGTAACCACCATAAAAACCGACGGTAATACCGCATATATCACAAGAGAAGGTACTGCCAATTCAGCTCTCGCCCTTGAAGTGGGACGAAAGAATTTCTGCCAGTATGACACTCCATACGGCAGTATGCGACTTGGAGTCTACACTCACAACGTTGATAACACAATTGCCGAAAACGGCAGGTTGTACCTTAAATATTCTCTCGATTTAAATGCTTCTCCCCTTTCGGAGAACGAACTTATAATGACTATAAAAAACAATTGAAAGGAATAAATAAATGGCTGATCTTATTAAATCCGCTTCCGAAGAACTCCGCACTCTTATTCTTGAAGCTCTCGGAAAGCTCGTTGCAGAGGGAGTTGCCCCTGCTGACGCTATACCCGATTTCACAGTAGAGATTCCTGCCGACAAGACTCACGGAGATTTCGCCGCAAATACCGCTATGGTATGTGCAAGAGCATTTAAAATGCCACCAAGAAAAATTGCAGAACTTTTATGCGAAAAAATTGACCTTAACGGTTCAGTTTTCGACCGTGCTGAAATCGCAGGTCCCGGCTTCATGAACTTCTTCCTCAATAAGAAATGGTTCGCTGACGCTCTGAAAAACGTCCTTGACGAAAACGACAGCTACGGAAGAACAAACGCCGGAAATGACAGGAGAGTTCTTGTAGAATTTGTTTCGGCCAATCCTACAGGCCCTATGCACATCGGTAATGCCCGCGGCGGTGCTATCGGCGACTGCCTTGCAAGTGTTCTCGACTGGGCAGGATACAAGGCTGAACGTGAGTTTTACGTAAACGACGCCGGAAATCAGATTGAAAAGTTTGGTAAATCCCTTGATCTCCGATATATGCAGCTCTGCTCCGATAAAGGCAAGGAAGCTATCGGAAAATATCGTGATACAGAAGAACTTATCAAGTACCTCTACGATTTAAGCGGCGAGGGTATGGATTTTGAAATGCCCGAAGATGTTTACCTCGGAATGGATATAATCGAACATGCACTGAATTTCCTCAATATCAACGGAAATTCCTACGCTGAGGCTTCTGTGGAGGAACGCAGAAAAGCACTTGTTGACTATG
The DNA here is from genome assembly GCA_017558505.1 of Ruminococcus sp. Lineage (GTDB taxonomy): Bacteria > Bacillota > Clostridia > Oscillospirales > Ruminococcaceae > Ruminococcus. The sequence goes on from JAFYUM010000042.1 coordinate 50,740, forward strand.
CGCTCCCCATTAATATAGCAGGTCTTGAACGTGACCTTAAAAAATACCGTATCATCTATGATAACTGGTTCAAGGAAAGCGTAATCCACGAAAGAAATGAAACAAAAACTGTTGTGGACAAGCTTCTTGAAAACGGCAATGCCTACGAGCTTGACGGTGCAGTATGGTTCAAGGCTACCGATTACGGCATGGACAAGGACTTTGTTCTCCGCCGTTCAAACGGACTTTATACCTACATTGTTCCCGACATCGCATATCACTATGACAAGCTTGTAACACGTAATTTTGACAAGGCAATAAATATCCTCGGTGCCGACCACCACGGATATGTACCACGTCTGAAAGCGGCTCTTACAGCCCTTGGCGTTGATGCTTCGAAGCTGGATGTTATCCTTATGCAGATGGTACGTCTTGTGAGAAACGGTGAAACAGTCAAGCTTTCAAAGAGAAGCGGTAAGGCAATTACTCTTGTCACACTTCTCGATGAAATTCCGATTGACGCTGCAAGATTTTATTTCAACCTCCGTGAAGCAAATTCACAGTTTGAATTTGACCTTGACCTTGCTGTTGAGAAATCTTCACAGAATCCCGTTTTCTATGTTCAGTACGCACACGCAAGAATTTGCAGCCTTATGTCAAATCTTGCTGCGGAGGGTATCACACTTCCCGAAAATGCTGACCTTACACTTCTCAGCGACACAAGAGAGATTGAGCTTATCCGTCACCTTGCTTCACTTCCACGTGAGGTTGAGCTTGCGGCAAAGAATTATGATCCCTCAAAGCTTACAAAATACGCTATTGATACAGCCACACTGTTTCATCGCTTCTACGACGGATGCAGCGTAAAGAACGCTGAAACAACCGAGCTTATGAACGCAAGAATTGTTCTTGCACAGGCTGTACGGCAGGTTCTCAGAAACGTTCTTACAATTCTCAAAATTGAATGTCCCGAAAAAATGTAACAGAAATATTCGTAAAGTTTACTATTTGGTTACAAATGTAAATTGGCTGTTGTGAATTTATCACAAAGCCAACAATGAAAATTGGGTGAAAAATCTAGTTTTCACAAAAAATTAACACTTTGTTCATAATTTATTCATATATATATGTTACAATTTGTAATATATTATGAATCGGATAAAATCTAATTAATGAAAGGATCTTTACTTATGTCCAACAGATTATTTCAGGGTTTAGTTCATCAGATGAGAGATACAATCGACACAACTATGGGTGTCGTTGATGAAACAGCTACCATTATCGCCTGCAGCGATTTATCCAAGGTAGGCACAACAAATGAATTTGTTTCTCTTGATCTCAGCGATTCACATGATATCTTCATCCGTGACGGCTATACATACAAGCCCTTCGGCTCACGTGTAAAGCCCGATTATGCTGTATTTGTAGAGGGTGTTGATGACGCTGCTGCAAAGTATGCAAGCATTCTCGCAATCACACTTTCTAATATCAAGCAGTACTACGATGAAAAGTACGACAGAAACAATTTCATCAAGAACGTAATTCTTGACAACGTCCTCCCAGGAGATATCGTTATCAAGGCACGTGAGCTCCACTTCAATGCAGAAATCAGCCGTGCGGTATTCCTCATCAGAATTGTTTCCGCTAACGACATTTCCGCTTACGATGTAATCCAGAACCTTTTCCCTGACAAGAACAAGGACTTCGTTTTCAATATCACAGAATCTGATATCGTTCTCGTTAAGGAGCTTAAGTCAACTGTTGACTCAAAGGATCTTGAAAAGCTCGCTCGTTCTATCGCCGATACACTTTCTTCCGAGTTCTATACCCGTGTAAATGTCGGTATCGGTACATCAGTTATCGGAGTGAAGGATTTAGCACGCTCCTTCAAAGAAGCTCAGATGGCTCTCGAAGTTGGTAAGGTATTCGATACAGACAAGGTTATCATCAGCTATGACAACCTGGGTATTGCCCGTCTTATCTACCACCTCCCCACAACTCTTTGTGAAACATTCCTCCATGAGGTATTCAAGGTTGGAAGCATTGATTCTCTCGACCACGAAACACTTTTCACTATCCAGAAGTTCTTTGAGAACAACCTGAACGTGTCCGAAACATCAAGAAAACTCTTTGTACACAGAAATACTCTCGTGTATAGACTTGAAAAAATCAAGAAGCTGACAGGCCTTGATCTCCGTGAGTTCGATCATGCTATTATCTTCAAGATCGCCCTCATGGTAAAGAAGTATCTGTCTGCTAACCCTGTTAAGTTCTGATAGGGAAACAAAGTACCAAAGTTCCGTTCCGTCAGCTGTCGGGCTTCGATAGAAAGAAAAAACGGAAGCTGGCTCCGGCAGTTCACGGACATTTCAACAGAAAGGTCAGGTGACACCATGGTTGAGCTTCAGAACGTATCCGTGACCTATGCAGGCGGCGTTGACGCTTTAAACAATGTCAGCCTCAAAATAAACGACGGCGATTTCGCCTTTGTTGTAGGTTCATCAGGTGCGGGAAAAAGTACCATGATTAAACTTCTGCTTAAAGAAATTGACGCTACGAGCGGTGTTGTAACCGTGAACGGCTATAATTTAAGCAAACTCAAAAAACGTAAAATACCGGAATTCCGCCGTACACTCGGTTTTGTATTTCAGGATTTCCGCCTTATCCCGTCCATGACGGTTTATGAAAATATTGCTTTCGTACTCCGTGTACTGGACGCCCCATTGAAGTACATAAGAAAAAGAGTCCCATATGTTATAAGCCTAGTAGGACTCCACGCCAAAACAAATTCATATCCCGATGAGCTTTCCGGCGGTGAAAAACAGCGTGTTGCCATTGCAAGAGCACTGGTAAACGACCCGCAGCTTATTATCGCGGACGAGCCTACGGGAAATATCGACCCTGAGCTTTCATACGAAATTGTTGAACTGCTCAAGGGTATCAATGATCAGGGTACAACCATACTTATGGTTACCCATGAGCATGACCTTGTCCGTCACTTCGGCGGAAGAATTATCAACATTACCAACGGCGAAATTGTGTATGACGAGATCGTTACAGGTACAAATGCAGAAATTCTTCCGGAGGTGGAGCTTGCACAGGCTATGGAGAATGCCGCACGCCCCCGTCACAATTACGCTATGCCCGTGGAAACAGGCGACGACTCCGTTCCATACGTTGATGATGTACTTGCCGCAATCACCGGCACCGTTACCGAAAAGGGAGGTGCTGAAAAATGAAGATAAGCGGTATCAAATACCTTGCAAATCAGGGTATAGAAAATATCTGGAAGAATAAGATGATGGCATTTGCCACATTCTGTGTTCTTCTCATATCCCTCCTCCTCGTCGGTTGTTCCGTGTTGTTCTATATCAACATGAACTCCATGATTATTGGTCTGGGAAGCCAGAACGAGGTTGCCGTTTACGTCGAAGCCGATACTCCACAGGAACGTGTTGACGAAATAGGCGAACAGCTCCGAAATATGGATAATATTGATTCAGTTATATATATATCCAAAAAGGAAGCATACGAGCGTATGCAGAATCAGATTTCACAGGGCAAGGAAATTTTCGATTACATTGATGATTACCAGTTTATGCCTGATGGTTTCAGCGTAACTGTTGCCGACAGCGAAAAGCTCCGTGCTACCGTTGAGGCAATAGCACGTATAGAAAATATTCAGAGTGCTGATTCTTCACCGCAAGTTGCGGAATTTCTCCGTGAACTCCGCCGTGTTGTAACACTTATTGCAGGTGCCGCAATCGTCGCACTCGCCGCTGTTTCAATGATTATGATTTCCAATACTACTAAGGCAAGCGTATTTGCAAGACGTGAGGAAATCCAGATTATGAAATATGTCGGTGCAACAAACGCATTTATCAGAACTCCATTCTTTGTCGAGGGACTTGTTACGGGATTTTTCTCAGGGGCTGGTGCTTACTTTATCACGTGGGCAATTTACCGCTCTGTTTATGACATACTTATGGCACAGGGCATGCTTATCAACGCATTCGGTGCGGGAAGTATAATTCCTTTTTCAGACATCCGTATATACTGCGGAATTGCATATCTTGCAGTAGGCGCTCTTGTGGGAGCTTTCGGAAGTGTCATAAGTACACGTAAACATCTTGACGTTTAACACGTTCAGCATATTTGCTGACGAAAGGAGTATAATACCAATGTACAAGTTAAAATTTGCCCGAAAGGCACTTGCATTTCTGACATGTTCAGCGTTGTCATTTGGAATTGTTGCTTCATATCCGAATATGACAAGTGATACAAATACAGCAGAAGCCGCAAGAACTATCGGAGAAATTCAGGAGCAGAGAAAGGCAAACGCCGAAAAAATTGCTGCCCTTGAAGCAAAAATCGGCAATATTGAAGGTGAAAAAAACTACGAAAAACAACAGGCGGCTTATCTTGAGGAACAGATTGACATAATTCAGGAAAATATCAATCTTCTTAATGCTGAACTTGAGGCTATTAAAAAGGATATCACAACTACTGAAACAAGTATCGCAAATCTTGAAGCAGATATTGAAAGCCAGCAGGCGTCTATTGACGAAAACATCGAGCTTTTCAAAAAACGTCTTTGCATGATGTATGTAAACGGAAATGATACTTCCGCATCAATCGTGCTTGGTTCTTCAAGCTTTTACGATATGATGTCAAGAGTTCATATGATTAACCGCATTGCAGAATATGACGATAAGCTCATTGATGAACTTGTTAAAGAAATTGAAAGTCTTGAACAGTCCAAAAAAGATATGGAAAGAGAAAAACTAAATCTTTCAATGAAGCTTGACGAACAGAATAAGCGTAAGGAAGAAAAAGACGCTGAAATTGCTGTTCTCAATGAAAAAATGCAGTATACACAGACTGAAATTGACCGTCTTGCACGTGAACAGGCAGAGCTTGAACGTGACAAGGCTGACGTTGAGGCTGAACAGGCTGCGCTGGCCGCTGAGGAAGAAGCATGGTATGCTGAAATCAAGCGTCAGCAGGAAGAAGCACAGCGACTCTGGGAGGAGGAGCAGAAGCGTCTCCAGCAGCAACAGCAGCAACAACAGAATAACAACGCAGGGGGAAGCACTTCATCTGCACCCTCTGGCCCCACTTATGTTCCTGTAACTCCATCACAAAGCGGATTTGCATGGCCTGCACCGGGATTCAGCTATATTTCAAGCTATTACGGTCCCCGTTGGGGAAGAAATCACAACGGTATTGACGTTGGTGACAGCGGAATTATGGGCGGAACTTGTGTTGCTTCACAGTCGGGCAAAGTTATCGGTGTTGTAAACAGTTGTACTCACAACTTTGCAAAGAATTACAGCTGCGGATGCGGCAATGGTTATGGGAACTATGTTCTTATATCCCATGACGGTACATATTCCACAATTTACGCTCATATGACATCTGCTTGGGTATCTGTAGGAGACTACGTTCAGCAGGGACAGGCTATCGGCTCTATCGGCTGTACAGGTCATTCCACAGGCGCACATCTTCACTTTGAGATACGTGTAAACGCCGTTCCGCAGAATCCATTAAACTATGTAGGTCCATAAAATATTAAACACCGCACAAGGATTTTCTGTGCGGTGTTTCCTTGATATGTCAAAGGAGATAATCTATGAACAAAAAAATCAGCCTTGGACTGGCATTAAGTCTTATTGCTGTATCAGTTGCGGTAACATTTATTCTCACATCCTTTTTCTCCCTCCAGAGCTTTAATACAAAGGTCATGGATGTAAATGAAAAGGCAAAAAAATACACAGCCATGCAATCCCTTGACAACATTGTCCGTGAATCTTACCTCGGGGAAATCAACGAGGAAACCCTTGAGGACGGCATTCTGAAAGGCTATGTTCAGGGACTTGACGACAAATACTCCCGTTATCTTACGGAAGAAGAATACCTTACAGAGCAAAATGAAAGCTCGGGTACACTTGTAGGTCTTGGTCTGACGCTTACGGAAGATGCCAGTGGATATATCCTCATCTCCGAGATTTTAAGCAGTTCCCCTGCCTCTGATCTGGGAATCATTAAGGATGACCTTATAATTAAAATAGACGGTGTAGACGTTAAGGAAATGGGATTTTCTGCCGCCGCTGATAATATGAAAGGCACGGAAGGCTCGTCAATTACCCTCACAATCCGCCGTAACGGAAAGGATACTGAATATAAATTTACCCGTCGTGCAATTATTGTAAACAGCGTTGAAAGTGAAATGCTTGGAAGCTATATCGGATATATCAAGATAAACAGCTTCAAGGAAAATACACCAGAGCAGTTTATAGCTGCACTTGAAAGACTTACGGTCAACGGTGCAAAATCACTTATCTTCGATGTAAGAGGAAATTCTGGCGGACTTGTCTCTGCATTGGAGAAATGCCTTGACCCGCTGCTTCCGGAAGGAATTATTGCAACCTCGGAATATAAGGACGGTCATACCGAAACGCTGATTTATTCCGATTCCTCTGAATTGATAATCCCTATGGCAGTTATTGCTGACAAGAAAACAGCAAGTGCCGCAGAGCTTTTTGCAGCTTCTCTCCGTGATTTCGGCAAGGCTGTAGTTGTCGGTGAACAGACATACGGAAAGGGTGTTATGCAGGATATAAAGGAACTTGACGACGGCGGTGCAGTAGTTCTTACAGTTGCAACATACAAAACAGTTTTATCCGAATGCTATGACGGAATTGGAATTACTCCTGATTACCCTGTGGAAAACGGCGAGGACGGAATTGACATGCAGTACAACAAAGCCGTTGAGGTTGTTCAGCAGATGACGGCACAATAACGATTTATGGCGATACGCAAGTATCGCCATTTTATATACATTCAATACAGAATTTATATAAAGAAACTATTTTCAAATCTGAAAATTTATGGTATAATAATAAATGTATCTGTTTTTATACTGTTCCTGCACAGGGATAATTGAATTTTTGAGGACAGTACGTGATACAATGTATCTTTCTGGAGGTATTATTATGAACGAAATGGAACTCTATTCACTCTGGTGTGAAAATGCAAAGGCTGATGCAGACCTTGTTACAGAGCTTGAAAGCATAAAAAATGACAGCGAGGCAATCAATGACAGATTTTACCGTGACCTGGAATTCGGCACAGGAGGTCTTCGTGGTGTAATCGGTGCAGGTACAAACCGTATGAACATCTACACTGTAAGACGTGCTACACAGGGCTTCGCTGATTATCTCAATCAGGAGTACAATAATCCTGCTGTTGCTGTATCCTATGACAGCCGTATAAAGAGCGATGTTTTCTCGAAGGCTGCCGCAGAAGTTCTTGCTGCTAACGGTATCAAGGTACATATCTACAACGAGCTTATGCCTACTCCCTGTCTTTCTTTTGCTGTTCGTGAACTGAAATGCCAGGGCGGTATCATGGTAACCGCAAGCCATAACCCCGCTAAATACAACGGCTACAAAGTATACGGTGACGACGGTTGTCAGATTACTCTCCGTGGTGCTGAAATAATTCTTGAGAAGATTAACTCACTTGATATATTCAACGATGTAAAATCCGCTGACTTTGACGAGGAAGTTGAAAAGGGTAATATTCAGTTCATCGAAAACGATGTTATTGAAGCTTACTATGAAAAGGTTCTTGCAGAAGCTATAAACGCTGACCTCTGTGCTTCAAGCGGACTTAAAGTAGTTTACACTCCACTCAACGGAACAGGTAACAAGCCTGTTCGTGAGATTTTAAAGCGTATAGGTATTACAGATGTTACTATCGTTAAGGAACAGGAAAATCCCGACGGAAATTTCTCAACCTGCCCTTATCCAAACCCTGAAATCCGTGAAGCACTTGAAGTTGGTCTCCGTTATTGCAACGAGGTTAAACCTGACCTTCTTCTTGCTACAGATCCCGATTGCGACAGAGTTGGTATTGCTGTTCCCGACGGTGATGGCTATGCACTTTTCAGCGGAAACGAGGTTGGTGCAATGCTACTCGAATACATCGCTGACCAGAGCATTAAAAAGGGAATTATGCCCGAAAATCCAATTGCTGTAAAGACAATCGTTACAACAGACATTGTTAATTCCATCGGTAAGGAATACGGCGTTGAGATTATCGACGTTCTCACAGGCTTCAAGTTCATAGGCGAACAGATTGGCTTCCTTGAAGAAAAGGGCGAGGAAAACCGCTATATCTTCGGATTTGAGGAAAGCTACGGCTACCTTTCAGGCGCATATGTACGTGACAAGGACGCTGTAAACGCTTCAATGCTTATCTGCGAAATGGCTGCATATTACCGCACACAGGGTATTTCTCTCCTTGAAGCAAGAGAGAATATGTACAAAAAATACGGTATGTTCTACCAGACACTTTACAGCTTCACTTTCGAAGGCGAAAGCGGTATGAATAAAATGGATGAGATTATGACAACTCTGAGAAATAATCCGCCCACAGCTATAGCAGGAATCCCTGTTGTAAAGTTTGATGACTACAAGGCAAGCACATCAAAGGATATTGCAAGCGGAGAAGTAACAGAGCTTACTCTGCCTAAGTCAAATGTACTTGCATTCTTCCTTGAGGGCGGTTCAAAGGTAATTGTTCGTCCTTCCGGTACAGAGCCTAAAATTAAAACATACCTCACAGCTAAACAGCCTACAAGAGCTGAGGCTGAGGTGCTTGAAAAGAAGCTTCACGATGAATTTTCAAAGAATTTTCAGTAAAATATAATCTATAAGGCGGACTTCGGTTCGCCTTATGTTTTATGAGGGTGAACAAATTGGAAATACAAGAGTTACATAAACACATTGAAATCGGCAACTAACCTGTTCTTATATATTGAGAGGAAAAATATAACGGAATATGGTGTATGCTGAAATTAACAAAAAACAACAAAATTTTTCTTGATTTTACTGACAATAACAATCCGGATTCAGATGGGGATTTCAGAGCAACTTTTATTTTCGATTCTTTTGAAAAATTAATAAAAGAAGTCGAATATTTTACAGATCGTAAATTAAATGAATTGTCTATACATCCTGATGTTCCCTATATCAGCAGCAGTAGTCCTGCATGGCTCGACTTCCAGTGGGATTTGTACAACGGAAAAGTGAAAATGCTTGAAAACTATAAAAATTTCTTTATAGGTGACTTATGGTGGAGATTCCTTTATCAGAAAAAATCAAGCCGGATTGCAGTTCAGACGAATTAAAAGCATTGATGATACAGATAGACGACGAATATTAACAGGAGAAAGCCATGATAATAGGTAATGATATTACTATAGAAGAAATAATTATTGCTTTTGAAGAAAAATACGGCGATGATTTCAACTGGAGCTTGATTTCCGAAGCAAATAGTTTTTATTTATCGGAATTAAAAAAAGAAGTTGGGGCTGATATCCGCTGTTTCAGAACAAAATCCGTGCCGCTGCCAAATGCGAATCCAATGATGATGTTTTATATTTAATTAATAACGATACATGCCGGATTTATCATCTAACCTATTCTGCAAACAACTCTGATGGTTATCCTAAATATAAAGAATTTTCAAACATAAAAGCCGCATCTGAATATATACAGGATAAATTTGTGAGTGAATTTTTTGATTTAAATTAAAATATAAAAATATTCTGAAATACGCTTGACAAACAAACCAATCTATGATATAATGTATATCTGATGTATGCTTGCACTACTGTCTAAGGAAAATGATGGGCTGCACGATTTACAGAAAATTTAATAAAATGAGGTGAAAATCGTGAAAGAGGGAATCCATCCTAACTTTGTAAAGACAACTATTACTTGCCACTGCGGTAACGTAATGGAAACAATGTCTACAAAGGAGAACATCAAGGTTGAAATCTGCTCAAAGTGCCATCCTTTCTATACTGGTAAGCAGAAGCTTGTTGATACAGGCGGACGTGTTGACAGATTCAAGAAGCGTTTCAATCTCGATAAGTAAAATTGTTAATAAGCCGCTCATAGTGAGCGGCTTATTTGTACTACTCTGAGGATTTTTTATGAACTATTTCACAATTTCAAAACCTGCCAGCGACTCCTTCATCGAGAAAAAATCCGAATTTATCGGTTATATCGCTCCTGTAAAGACAAACGATGAAGCCGTCGCTTTTATTAATGAGATAAAGGCAATGCACCGTAAGGCAAGGCATAATGTTTACGCCTATATCCTCCGCAAGGACAATATTTCCCGATATTCCGACGACGGTGAGCCGCAGGGCACAGCTGGCGTACCTGTTCTGGAGGTACTGCAAAAACGTGGACTTACAGATGTATGCGTAGTTGTCACACGATATTTCGGCGGTATTCTCCTTGGCGGCGGAGGTCTTCTCCGAGCTTACTCCCATGCTGCTTCAATAGCCTGCGACGCCGCACATATTATGGATATGCGGCTTTGTCACCGCCTTACCATAAAAACCGATTATAACCTTTACGGAAAGATTAACTATATCCTGCCCAATTTCGATGTAATTACCGTAAAATCCGATTTTGCCGACGCTGTTACCCTTGAAATTCTTGTTATGTCCGATAAGCTTGATGCACTCCGCAAAGAGCTGACGGAAGTTACAAACAATTCGGCAGAAGTTACAGACCTTGGCGAATTGTACGAGGATTTTTCATCAGTTATGACAAACCTTTGATTTTCCATCAAAAAAATAAAGTATATTTGTACTTTCGACAGTATAAGTATATATAAACCTTTAGTCGCACAGGAAAGGAGTTCATTATGGAAAAGAGCATACGTGAAAATATTGAACTTGCTGAAGCTATGGTACACAGCGAATATGCCTGTTCAAGTACTGATCCCGAAATGACAAAACGTGAACGTGACGAGGAAAAATGTTCCTACCGAACAGATTTTCAGCGTGACCGTGACAGAATTCTCCATTGCAACTCATTCCGACGACTCAAACGTAAAACACAGGTTTTTCTCTCACCTGTGGGTGACCACTATCGTACACGACTGACTCACACTCTTGAAGTTTCACAGATTGCCCGTACAATTTCCCGCTGTATGAATCTCAACGAGGCTCTTACAGAGGCAATTGCACTCGGTCACGATCTCGGTCATTCTCCTTTCGGTCATTGCGGCGAGGCTGTCCTGAACGAAATATGTCCCCACGGCTTCAAGCATTATCTACAAAGCGTAAGAGTTGCGGAGAGGCTTGAAAAAGAGGGAAAAGGCCTTAATCTCACATGGGCTGTCCGCAACGGCATAGAATGCCATACAAATATGACTGCCGCAACCCGAGAGGGCTGTGTTGTGCGTCTTGCGGATACCATTGCGTACATAAATCACGATATCGAGGATTCAATCCGTGCAAGTGTCCTGCGTAAGGAGCAGCTTCCTGCGGACTGCGTTGAAATCCTCGGAGATACAAAAACAAAGCGTATTACTACTCTTATCGCCTCGGTTATCGCCCACGGCAGCGAGACTATCGACTTTGAGCCTGAAATCAGAAAAGCTCACGATGATTTACGCAGCTTTATGTTCAGAACGGTCTATACAAATCCTGCGGCAAAATTAGAAGAAGGCAAGGCTGAACTGCTTATCCGCAAGCTCTACAGCTACTTTAAGGAAAATTCTTCCCTGCTTCCCCCTCTTTATCTGGGTATTGCCGAGGAATCGGATATTGACCGTGCTGTCTGCGACTACATATCGGGCATGAGCGACGAGTACGCCGTTGACCTTTACACGGAGCTTTTCGTTCCGAAATTCTGGAAATAAATACGGAGGTGTGAGCTATGGCATCGTATGATGATTTTACCCTTGAACTGAAAAACGCCAATCCCATTGACAGCGTCATAAGCTCATACGTTCAGCTGAAAAAACGCGGCAGAAACTTAATCTGCAACTGCCCGTTTCATTCCGAAAAAACCCCCTCGTTTACAGTATTTACCGATACACAAAGCTTTTACTGCTTCGGATGCGGTGCAGGCGGCGACATCTTCACCTTTGTAATGAAGGCGGAAAATCTGGACTTTATGGAGGCTGTCAGACTTATTGCCGAAAGAAGCGGTATAGCTGTACCTGAACGAAAAAATAATTCTCCCGACAACAGTCACAGGAGAACAAGAATATACGAAATGAACCGTATAGCCGCAAATTACTTTTATAAAAACCTTATAAGCGGCAAGGATAAAACAGGGCTTGACTATTTTATAAGCCGACAGCTTTCACCACAGACTGTAAAAAAATTCGGTCTTGGATATGCTTCTGACTCATGGGATGAGCTCTGCACGCTCCTGACTTCAAAAGGCTATTCGGAATATGAAATAACCGACGCATGGCTTGCAGGGCGTTCACAGAAAAACAACAGGCTTTTCGATATGTTCAGAAAGCGTGTTATGTTTCCCATCGTTGATATGAGGGGAAATGTTATAGGCTTCGGCGGACGAGTCCTTGATGACTCAAAACCCAAATACCTGAACACCAGTAAAACCCTTGTATTTGACAAAGGCTCAAATCTGTTCGCAATGAATTATGCAAAGGATTCCGACAGCAAGCGGCTTATCCTCTGTGAAGGCTATATGGACGTTATCGCCGTACATCAGGCCGGCTTTGACAATGCCGTAGCCACTCTTGGAACTGCTATTACACCTGACCAGGCAAGACTTGTAAAGCGTTACGCCGAGGAAGTAATAATTGCCTACGACAGCGACGGTGCAGGTCAGACAGCCGCAAGAAAAGCTATATCCCACTTTTCAGATGTGGGACTACGCACACGTATACTACGCATGGACGGTGCAAAGGACCCCGATGAATTTATAAAAAAATTCGGAGTTCAGCGTTTCCGTATGCTGATTGACAAATCCGACGACGCAAATAATTTCCTTATTGACCGCTGCGAAAATGAACTTGATATAGAAACGGAAGCAGGAAAGGTTGAGCTGCTGAAACGTGTTTCCCGTGTTCTTGCAGATATTCCCTCCCCTTTGGAACGTGAGGTATATATTTCAAGAACGGCTGCAAAATATGACTTCCCCGTAGATGTGCTTAAAGTTCACATTGACGATATGGTGAAGAAAAACAGCTATTCCGAGAAAAAAGGCGAATGGGAAAAAATTAAGAATCAGACCACACGGCATACAGACAAAATCAATCCGCAGGCTAAGGATTTCCGGAAGGAAGCCAAGGCAGAGGAAACTATCATATGCAAACTTATGCGGAACCCCGAGGACGCTTCAAAGCTACGGGAACAAGTTCCGCCTGATATATTTGTCACCGATTTCAACAGAAAGGTCTATGAAGCTATTCTTGAAATCGCTGATACACAAAAAGAATTTTCATTATCAATTCTCAATGAAGTATTTTCAGCTGAGGAAATGGGTAAAATATCAGGAATAAGGGCTAAAAATGAGGGCATTGAAATTAACAATGCGTCCATTACAGACTGTGCAGCCGTACTAAAAAATCACGTTTCCCTGAAAACAGCAGAAAATATTTCCGACGATGAATTAAAAAACATCTTTACTTCAAAAAATCGGAAGTAATACCCATAAACCATAGGAAATGGCTCATGCAATATGCACAGGGCCTGTGTGATATTGCATTAAGCCCGACAAAGAAAAGGAGGAATCACCATGGATTCAAAGAAAAACACAATTGACGCTCTCATTGAAATGGGACAGGCAAACGGTAAGCTTACTACAAAGGAAATTACCGACGCTCTTGAAGAACTTGACTTTGACGTTGACCAGATTAACACATTCTACGACCGCTGTGAAGCTCTCAACATTGAAATTGTTGAAGATATGAACATTGACGCAGATTTAAAAATCGGTCTTGATTCCACAATTACCGACGACCTTGAAATGGCACTTTCTACTGAAGGTATTGCCATCGACGACCCCGTTAAGGTATATCTTAAAGAAATCGGACGTGTTCCGCTCCTTGCAACAGAAGAAGAAATCGAACTTGCACAGCGTATGGACAAGGGCGATAAATACGCTAAAAAGCGTCTTTGTGAAGCTAACCTCCGACTTGTTGTAAGTATTGCCAAGAAGTACGTGGGCAGAGGTATGCAGTTCCTCGACCTCATTCAGGAGGGTAATCTCGGTCTTATCAAGGCTGTTGAAAAATTCGACTACACAAAGGGATTCAAGTTCTCCACATATGCTACATGGTGGATTCGTCAGGCTATTACAAGAGCAATTGCAGACCAGGCAAGAACAATCCGTATCCCTGTTCACATGGTTGAAACTATAACAAAGGTTAAAAAGGTTTCATCACAGCTTCTCCATGAAAACGGTCACGATCCAAGCCCTGAGGAAATTGCTGATAAGCTCAGCATGCCTGTTGACAAGGTTCGTGAGATTATGAGAGTTGCACAGGATCCCGTTTCTCTTGAAACTCCTATCGGTGAGGAAGAGGACAGCCACCTTGGCGACTTTATCCCCGATGATGACGCTCCTGCACCTGCAGAGGCAGCATCCCATACACTTCTCAAAGAGCAGCTTAACGAGGTTCTCAATACACTTACTGACCGTGAGGCAAAGGTACTTAAACTCCGTTTCGGTCTTGAGGACGGCAAGGCACGCACACTTGAAGAAGTAGGACAGCGATTTGAAGTTACACGTGAGCGTATACGTCAGATTGAGGCGAAGGCACTCCGTAAGCTCCGTCATCCCAGCCGCAGTAAAAAGGTCAAGGATTTCCTTGACGAATGATTTGCGACATTACATAATTATCCAGGGCAGGCTTTTTAGTCTGCCCTGTTTGATATAATTTCTAATTTAATAACAATTAATATATTGACTTTAATTACAATATATTGTATAATTAAAGTGATGTATTATGGTCAGCTGTAACCATCAAAACAGCACCGCATATGAACGCCCCGAAAAGGCAGTCCATTTCAGGCTGTCGGCAGTTCAACAGCGAGATAAGGAGTTGCTATGAGTATATTCAATCTTTCAACAGAGCCTCCGGAGTTAAGCCATGACTGGAAAGTATTTCAGCAGTTTATGGGAAATATCGGTTCGTTTACATATATTGCAAAAACTAAAACTGCCTACCTTGACGATGTAGCTTGCCATATGCTTTCCTGCTCCGGCAACAAACTCAATGAATTTGAATTTTTCAATCTTCTTGAAAAAATTTCAAAAAAGCCCGTAGAGGGACAAAAACACATCTACCACTTCACAAACAACAATACCACAAAATTCATAAAAATGAATATATATGAATCAAGCGATGAGTGGCTTGGATTTGTACAGGATTTCACACGTCAGATTTCGGCTACCCGTGAAAATGATTTCGTAGAGTATGATCCCGTCACAAAGCTTCCATCATATCCATACTTTTCACAGCAGATAAAGAAACTGCTGCCAGATGTACAGAACTGCTGTCTTGCCACACTTTATATTAACGGAATTGAAAAGCTTGGCTCGTTCCTTACAGTGGACAGCACCAACAGCTGTATTGCGTCAGTTGCGGAAATACTGAACAGCTTTGCCAGCGAAAACGTCCTTATCGGTACAAAATCAGGATATGAAATGCTTGCGTTCTTCAAGGACTGCGACAGAATGTTTATATATAACATTCTCAACAGTATGGACGAGGCTGTGCAGAACTGTATTCTCACCGATGATTTTGGCGAAATCATTGATATTTCCGATAAAAGTAAGCTGAGCCTCTATATCGGCTGCTCATCATATCCCAATGAAGCTACCGATTTCAATATGCTGGTGAATTATTCGGAATTTGCCCTGTATGAAGCACGTACCGACCGTAGACACGTAATCAACTGGTTCTCGGAAAACAACTACAGCCGTGAAAAGGACGCTTACAAAAACGCACAGATTTTCAGCAGAATGATAACTGAAAATCTCTTTACATATCACGTACAGCCCATTGTTGAAACCACAACAGGAAATATTGTAGCTTATGAGGCACTTATGCGCAGCACAGGGGATATAAAAATGGAGCCGAAACAAATCCTCTCCATTGCAGCCGGACAGAATGCCCTCTATGCCATTGAAAAGCTTACATTCTACAACACTCTGAAGCTTATAAGTGAAAATCAGAGCGTTTTTGAAAATAAGAAACTATTCATAAACTCTATGTGCGAATACACTCTTAATGATGAAGATTTCAACGAGCTCTATCTTACATATGGCGAGCTCCTTGAAAAATGCGTTATAGAAATCGTAGAGGACAGCACTGTCACACCTGAAGGAATCGACCTTATCAAAAAACGTCTTGCTTTCGCCCATGCACAGCTTGCAATTGATGACTACGGTACAGGATATTCCAACAGCACCAATCTGCTGAAATACCGTCCCGATTATGTAAAGATTGACCGTTCACTCATCTCTGATATCCACAACGATATGAAGAAGCAGCAGCTTGTTACACAGATAATTGATTTCTGCCGTGACAATCAGCTCCAGACTCTCGCTGAGGGCGTTGAAACTTCACAGGAAATGAAAACGATTATCCGTCTTGGTGTTGACTTTATTCAGGGCTATTACACATCAAAACCCAAGCCTGTATTCCTTGACAGTATTTCAAAGGATATAAAGGACGAAATTATCAAAACAAATCTTGAAACCCGTCCAAACGGTGCAAAAAAAGTATATACTGCACAAAACGACAGCGAAATCGACCTGCTTAAACTGGCACTTGAAAAATACACGGATATTCACGTATATCAGAGCAAACTTACAATTGTAGGTGATCCTGATAAGACTGTCAAAATGAATATCACAATTATGGATAACCACAGCTGTGAACTTACACTGAAAAATGTAAATATAGTAAGCGGAAACAGCAGACCTACCATTGCTGTAGGTGAATATGCCCGTCTTGTGCTGAATACAGTTAAGACAAACAAGCTTGCCTACGCCGGTATTTACGTACCTATGGGTTCACAGTTTGAACTTAAAGGCAAGGGAACACTTATTCTCGACTGTTATGCAACATACGGCTTCGGTATAGGTAACGACTATGACCACAGCTACGGCGATATAACCATTGATATGGGCGGAAATCTTGAAATTATCTGTAACGGCACTGATACAGTCGCAATCGGCGGTGGCTTCAACGATGACGATTCGGATATAAAGCTTGTTTCAGGCAATGTAAAGGTAGATATGCACACACATAACGGTATCGGTGTGGGCAGCTTCAATGGCGACGCAAATATTGAAATCTCCGAGGGCTGTTCTCTTGATATGGCACTTTCAGGAAAGCGTATTGCAGGCATCGGAAGCTTCCGTGGTATTTCCACTATCGGCAGCTCTGCTGACATCAGCCTCTCATGCAGCAGTGCCGAGGCAGTAGGTATCGGCGTCATTGAGGACGGTGAGGGCAGTATCCTTATCCGCAAGGGTAAGATATCCGCTAAAATGAATGCAGCAAAGCAGGCCTGTATCGGTGCAATCGGCGGAAGCGTAAACACAAAGATCATGAATGCTGATATCCACATTGACTCCGAGGGTGACTATGCCGTTGGTATCGGTGACTCCGAGGGAAGTGGCAACGTATTCATAATGGATTCCTCAATCAATCTGAAAATGGCTTGCGGCAATCCCCGTGATATCTGCTCCGCAAGCGGTGACGTTCAGATTCAGAACTCTACTGTAAATTCACTTGTAAACAATAAGCGTATCGAGCATAGTAGCAATTGATACGAAATTTATAAAAAGAAAGGTATTATGAAAAATGAAACTTGGTATGGTCGGACTGCCTAACGTAGGCAAAAGTACACTTTTTAACGCTCTTACAAATGCAGGTGCTGAATCTGCAAACTATCCATTCTGCACAATTGAAAAGAATATCGGTATCGTTTCTGTTCCAGATGAAAGACTTGATAAACTTGCAGAAATGTATGAGCCTGATAAGTTTACACCTGCAACTCTTGAATTTGTGGATATTGCAGGTCTTGTAAAGGGTGCTTCAAAGGGCGAGGGACTGGGAAACAAATTCCTTGCCGATATCCGTGAGGTAGACGCTATCGTTCACGTTGTGCGTTGCTTTGAGGATGATAACATCGTTCACGTTGACGGTAACATAAATCCTCTCCGCGACATCGAAACAATAAATCTGGAGCTTATCTTCTCCGATATTGAAATGGTTGACCGCCGCATTGACCGTGCTAAAAAAGCAGCAAAGGGCGATAAGAAATATCTTGCTGAAATTGACTTCCTTGAAAGACTCAAAGAGCATCTTGAAAACGGCAAATCCGCAAGAGGATTTGATTTCACCGATGAGGAGCGTGAACTGATAAAGTCAACTCCCCTGCTCTCTGCAAAGCCTGTAATCTATGCGGCAAATCTCTGCGAGGCTGATTTTGCAGGAAATATTGAAAATAATGAGAATTACTGCAAGGTACGCAAGCTTGCAGAGGAAGAAAACTCTGCTGTACTTCCTATCTGTGCACAGACAGAGGCTGAAATAGCTGAAATGGACGAGGAAGACAAGGCAATGTTCCTTGCTGAACTCGGACTTGAGGTTTCCGGTCTTAACCGTATCATCAAGGAGGGGTATGCACTTCTGGGACTTATTTCCTACCTTACAGCAGGTAAGCCTGAAGTACGTGCGTGGACAATCAAGCAGGGCACAAAGGCTCCACAGGCAGCCGGAAAAATCCATACAGACTTTGAAAAGGGCTTTATCCGTGCAGAGGTTATCGCCTTTGATGATCTTATGGAATGCGGCACAATGGCTGCTGCAAAGGAAAAGGGACTTGTACGCCTTGAAGGTAAGGAATACGTTATGAATGACGGTGATATCGTTCTTTTCAGATTCAACGTATAATAAGCATATCTGATTATAATATCCCCGAAAATTTTTCGGGGATATTTTTAACAAAAAATTCACACGCAACCTATTGCAATTTTTGTCGATTTATGATACAATAATGTTGTAGGGATTCAACACATTACCGCATACCGAAAGTATGCAAAATAATTAAAAAGGGGGTATAAGTATGGATATAATCCTATGGGCAGTTTTAATTGCAGTATTCGTCATTGTGGAGTTCTGCACACTACAGCTTGTGTCAATCTGGTTTGCAGTTGCATCTCTTGTTACCCTGCTGTGCACTCTCTGTTTTGACAAACTGTCAATGCTTGGTCAGACGGCTATTTTTATCCTGACTTCGACGGTGCTTGTCATCATCACTCTGCCGCTTATCAAAAAAAGGCTCAACAAAGCACACATTGCCACCAATTCAGAGTTGGAAATCGGCAAGAAAGCCCTTGTAATCGAGGAAATCAATTCCGACAAGGGTATGGGGCGTGTCACCCTTAACGGCATTGACTGGACTGCTGTTTCTGCCGACGGAAGCATCATTTCCGCAGACAGCGTTGTAACAGTTTCCGAAATCAAAGGCACAAAGCTTATTGTAAAATTATAATGTATAGGAGATTATTATTATGGACGGTTTAGGTACAATTATTATTCTTGCAGTTATTGCATTTTTCGTTCTTATCTTTATCAGAAGCTTCAGAATTGTTCCGCAGGCTCACGTTTTTGTTATTGAGCGACTTGGTTCATTCAAGGCTGAATGGCAGACAGGACTTCACATTCTCATCCCCTTCTTCGACAGAATTGCAGGTAAGGTTTCCCTTAAGGAAAAGGTTGTAGACTTCAAGCCACAGCCAGTTATTACAAAGGATAACGTAACAATGCAGATCGACACTGTCGTATTCTATCAGGTTACAGATGCAAAGCAGTACATCTATGGTGTTGAGCGTCCTCTTGCAGCTATTGAAAATCTTTCTGCTACAACACTCCGTAACATCATCGGTGAAATGGAGCTTGACGCTACACTTACTTCCCGTGACGTTATCAATACAAAAATCACAGCTATCCTCGACCAGGCTACTGACCGCTGGGGTATCAAGGTTAACCGTGTAGAGCTGAAGAACATTCTTCCTCCCCGTGAAATTCAGGACGCAATGGAAAAGCAGATGAAGGCTGAGCGTGAAAGACGTGAAAAGATTCTTCAGGCTGAGGGTGACAAGAAATCACAGATTCTCGTTGCAGAAGGTGAAAAGGAATCCCAGATTCTTCGTGCACAGGCTAAAAAGGAATCCCAGATTCTTGAAGCCGAGGCTGAGAAGCAGGCTATGATTCTCCGTGCTGACGCTGTACGTGAGCAGAAGGTTCTTGAGGCTACCGGTGAGGCACAGGCTATTGAGCTTGTTCAGCAGGCTCTTGCAGACAGCCTTGTGAAGCTTTCACAGGCTAATCCTTCCGAAAAGGTTATTCAGCTTAAATCTCTTGAAGCCTTCGCAAAGGCTGCTGACGGCAAATCCACAAAGATTATCATTCCAAGTGAAATCCAGGGAATTGCAGGTCTTGCAGCAGGACTTAAAGGCGTTATGGAAAACGATTCACCAAAACAGTAAATTTATCCCTGCAAAATACTAAAACCGAGGTGTAAAAACCTCGGTTTTTTATAATTACCCATTACGCATTAAAACTGCTGTTGCCATAAGATAAGGCGCAATACCCTTTGCTTCATTCTCAACAATTCTTTCACTGAGATAATATTCAGCAGAGCCGTCACGATTATTTACTCCACCAAGTCCGCCCATAAGGCATATATTTTTCAGCACAGGAATATCGCCGCTTCTGTCAGTATATTTTTTTGTAACCGTCACAAGCACCTTTTCACCAATATCAGCCATTTTTCTATCAGCTATGCCAAGATTATATCCTTTTAACGCTCCGTAGGCAAAAAGGAGTGATCCGCTGGTTTCGGGATAATTTCCTGCAAGGTCAGTTCTTGCAGGCAGCTGCAACAGCATACCCTCATCTGTAACATATCGGCTGAGTGCAGTCAAATGCTCTTTCAGCATTTCCCCGATTTCCTTATTTTCCGTAATTTCATACAAATCCGTAAGCCCTGCACAGAGCCAACCATTTGAACGAAGCCAGAACTGTGGAGAAAGCCCTGTTTCCTTATCAGCCCATATCATATCTCTTGTTTCATTATAGCCGTGATAGTATAATCCTGTTTTGTCGTCACGCATATACCGGCGTATATTCATCATCTGTGATAATGCGTCGTTTATTATACTGCTATCATTTTTAATTTTACCATACATCGCCATAAAGGGCAACACCATAAATGCACCGTCAAGCCACATCTGATTGGGATAAATCGCCTTGTGCCAGAAGCTGCCGCATTTCAGACGTGGATGATTTTTCAGCTGCTCATTATACAGCCATTCATAAGCATGGCGATATCTCTCCTTTCCTGTCAGCTCATAGAGCTTTATGAGATTTATTCCACCGCATATATTGTCAAGATTATAATCTGCAATATTCATCGTGGGAATATTTCCACATTCATCAACATAGTTATCAGTAAATTTTACAGCGTAGTCAACGTACTCCTCCTTGCCGAACATAAACAGGGAACGTATGATACAGCTGTCCATATAATTCCATTTCGACTGCTTGTGGAATATATAGTTTTCCCTGTTCCACTTCGGCTTCAACGGCTCCGAGGTCAGTACAAGCTTTTCTATATATTCACGGGCTGTCTGTTCAATCAGGGTTTTGTCCGTCATCCCGACAAACCTCCTGCGGTAATACCGCTTAAAAATTTTTTCTGTGCAAGTCCGAATACCGCAATTGACGGTATAAGTCCTATTACCGACATTGCTAAAATCTTGCATTGCTCATAGCCGTTTCCCGTACTGTCGGCGGATAGCCGCAGTATAAGAGAAAGGGGATATTTTTCAACAGAGCTTATCATAATAAGTGGAGTCAGAAAGTCATTCATCGTCCATAAAAATGTAAATACGCAGACTGATACAATTACATGGCGGATACAAGGCACAAGAATATATACAAGTATCTGCATTGAATTACAGCCATCTATTCTTGCCGCTTCGTCAAATTCTTTCGGTACACCTTTCAGAAATTGTATCAGCATAAAAACAAAGCTGCCCTCTGCCGCAAATAGAGCTGGCAGAGTCAGAGGGATATACGTATCAAGCACGCCAAGTCTGCTCCACATGAGATACATCGGCATTATAGTCACAATGGCTGGCATAAACATCGTCCCCATAAACAGGGCGTAAAAAAGTCTTTTCAAAGGAAAATCAAAACGTGCAAAACCGTATGCCGTCAATACCGTTGATATAACCGCAAACAGAGTTTTCGGTATTATTACTGCAAAGGTGTTGAGGAAATAATGCCCCATTGTGTAGTCTGTAACCGTCTGCCATGCTCTTTTATAAACGGAAAAATCAAGGCTTTCCGGAACAAACCACACTGTTGAAAATATCTCGTCATTTGATTTGAAGCTTGCACCCACAAGCCATAAAAGCGGATATATCATCACTAATCCGCACAATGTCAAAAGGATATATACAGCCGTTTTTTTCATGCGTCTGTCCTCCCTCTGCCTGTCAGCCTCGTCATAATACACACAATGAGAGCAATCATAACGAACATAATCCACGAAACAGCGTTGGCATATCCCATATCGTGATAACTGAACATCTCATCATATATGAGCATTCCAAGGGTGTATGTGCTTTTCAGTGGACCGCCCCCTGTTATCATATAGGGTGCGTTGAACTCCTGCATTGCAGCTATTATCTGCAATACAAGGTTAAGGAATATGACATTTTTCAGCAATGGCAGAGTAATTGCAAAAAATCCGCGTATCTTTCCGCAGCCGTCAACCTTTGCCACTTCATAGTATTCCTTCGGTATATCTCTCAATGCATTGAGAAATATCACCATAGTTGAACCGAATTCCCACAGTCTTAACAGAATTATTATCCCCATAGCCGCCGATGTATCGCCATACCAACCCACAGGTGCAAGCCCTGCTATTTCAAGAAGCTGATTGACAAGTCCGTCCGATGTGAACAGAAACTGCCACATAATTACAACAGCAAGGTTTGAGCCAAGAATTGACGGTATGTAGAACAGTGTGCGGTACACACCCATTCCCTTTATCTGCATATTCAGCACTATTGCGGTAATGAGGGAAAAAATAAGCTTCAACGGTACAAGTATCGCCGTATATTTCAGCGTTACCCCTGCGGCATTGAGAAAGCCGCTGTCCATGAACATACGCTTATAATTGTCAAAGCCGATAAAATCAGCAGTGCGTATGCCGTTGTAGTCCGTAAGTCCAAGAAGAAAGGAGGATATAAAAGGATATGCCGTAAACAGCACAAAGCCTGCAATAAATGGCATTATCAGCAGTAATCCCGTATAGCTTTTCACTCCGATTGGATTGCGGTACTTTTTCTTCATTTTTTAATTCTCTCCAGATATTCGTTGATTGAAACATACATTTCACGGGCGGCTTCTTCAGTAGTTGCCGCATTGAACGAAACCTGTTCAATGGCGTTGTTATAGAACGTTTTCATCTGTGCAATCTCCATATACGGGCTTATTGTCACGGTGTCAAGTTCTTCAAGAAGCCTATCATTCTCCTTTGCAAGCCCTGTGAGAAGTCCGTTTTCTTCAAGGCTTTTTTCAGCGGTATGTGACGCAGGGATACCTCTTGAAGTTCCCAGCACCTTTGCCGCTTCCCCGTCATTGAGTATGAAATCAAGAAATTCTGCCGCTTCATCGGGATATTTTGTATTTGCTGATATTGTATAAAGCAAAGAGGGTTTAATCATCCAGCCGCTGTTGTTTCCGTTTTCATCGGAGAGCATAGGACCTGCCTCTAAAACACCCTCCGCAAGGGACATTTCATATTTTCCAACGGAACTGCCCCATTCCAGAACTCCGCCGATACGTCCACTGATAAATTCGGGCGACTGATAAAGAGCAGCTGTACCGTCCTCGTCTGTACGGATATTGACAGTGCGGATTACCTTATTATCCTCTAATGCCTTGTAAAAATCCAGAGCTGATTTTATATCAGCCTCTGTAAATCCAAGCTGACCGTCAAGGGTTATAAACTGTCTGCCCGTCTGCTGCTGTACATAGACAATTGCGAGATACCATGCCGTTCCTCCGGATTGTGCATCAAGGTCAAGAGGATAAAATCCCTCGCTGCTGAATTTCTCACCGAGAGCAATAAGCTCCGTCCACGTTCTGGGATATTCCGCACCAAGACGCCTGTAAATATCTGAATTGTAAAAAAGCCCTCTGCCACTCACGGAAACGGTAATTCCGTTGAGAACACCATCAACCTGACCGAATTTCAGTACATCCTCATCAAACTGGGTAAGGTCAATTCGGTCAGACAATTGATTAAGGTCATAAAATCCCTTTCCGTCGGGAGAAAAAGATATGAGCCAGTCGTAGTTTATCTGCAAAATATCAGGCTCTGTACCACCGCTTAACTGTGCGGTTATCTTTTCCGTCCAGCCGTCCCAGCCGCCGTATTCAGGTAATATGGTGATATCGGGGTATTTTTCATTCCACAGCTCTATAGCTTCAAGAGTTGCTTCATGACGGTCATCCCCTCCCCACCAGGAGAAACGGAGTGTGCACTTATCAAGCTTACCGTCGGGAGCCGTTACTTGTGATTTCCTGCCATTGCAGGCTGATAGAGAGCTAAGACAGCCCAATGCCGCTGTTATTAAAATTAATTTTTTCATACTCTCAATCCTTAAATATAATGATATATTAATTATACCATTAATCATGATATAATTCAAGCATTTTTTATTAAAAGTACGTGTAAAACAGATATCGCTGACGATTTCCACATCGCCCCACAAAAATAAAAGGGTACCCCTAAAAAATTATAGGATACCCATAAAGGATACCCTATAATTAACTGTATAATGGAGATGATATTATCTGATTTATTCTAAATCCCCTAAGCTCTTCTCAATGCTTTCCTGAAAGCAAATTTCTCTGTATTTTCTTTTTCCAGATAGCCATTCAGGAATACTGCAAAAGCTATTCCATTTATAATCAACGCAGCAATCCATGCAGCTATTTCTGCATAAGATGTTGCAGCAAATCCAAATCTCTCAGTGCATGTTACAATAACAACAACACGCATAATCATTTCAAGAGCACCGGAAATCATCGGGAATAATGGTTTTCCCATACCCTGACAGCCGCTTCTCACAACGAAAAGGAAGTCAACAGCAAATTTCATAAGTCCGCTTCTTATAAGATATCCCCTTGCAAGCTCGATCTGCTGATCACCGTTGAGCATAAGAGAAGCAAGGAAACGTGGGAATAAAACCATAACTGCGGCAAACACAATATACGTAACAAGAGATATTGCCATACACACCTTGAAACCTTCGTATATCCTTCTGTATTTCTTTGCGCCATAATTCTGACTTGTAAATGATGACATTGCATTTCCTGCTGTACACGACGGCTGTATAAACAGAACGATATATCTGCTGCAAGCTGAAAATGCCGATGTATAGGCAACTCCCATGCCGTTAACAAAATACTGAACAGTCATACTTCCTATAGCTGTAATTGAATTCATTATTGCCATAGGTACACCGTTTTTCAATAGTTCGAGATATATTCTGATATTATCTCTGAAATGTTCCTTTGTAAGCCGGATTTCTTCGATCTTTCGCAGCTTCATATAGCATATAGCCGCTGAAATAATCTGTGAAACAACTGTAACTACAGCAGGGCCTTCAACTCCCATATGAAGCACATATATTGAAACCCAGTTGAACACTATATTGAAGATAGTTGAAAAAATGATGGCTATAAACGGAGTTTTGCTATCCCCGAGGGCACGGAGTATGCTTGCACACAAATTATATGCGATTGTACTGAAAAGCCCACCGAAGATAACATATCCATATAATAAACTGTCCTTCATTATTACTTCTGATGTCTGAAGCATTACAAGAACAGGATGGAGAAAAATGATGCTTACCGCCGTAAGCAGAACGGTTATCACCGTTGAAAGAAGTACAGAAGCCGCTATTGTTTTACGCAACCTTTCTATATTCTTTGCACCGTACGCCTGTGCAATACTGACGGAAAAACCGTTGGTCAAGCCAAGCGAAAAACCTATTATAAAGAAAGTAAGGGATGACATATTTCCAACAGCAGCAAGAGGATTGTCACCAAGTCCTTTGCCGACTATCATCGTATCGGCTATTGTATATATTTGCTGAAGCATATTTGTAAGCAGCATGGGAAAGAAAAATCTCAGAACAACAGATGTTGTTTTTCCCTTTGTAAGGTCATATGTCTTAGTCATACCTATTCTCCTTTCATGATTTTTCACGGAATGTACCGATAGTCTCCTTAATGTTGGTTGAACGGAAACTATCGGTTAACCGCACTATCCCTCTCTGTGATTATATTATACTTAATTACAAAAAGAAATTATATCAAAAGTATGGCTTTTCTTTCAAATCTATGGTATAATAAAATAAATCCGTGTTGACACAAAGTTGCTACACGGATTAACGGGCATATTTTTGCGGAGAACAATGCAGAAATATGCAGCTATGCTGTCCCACGGCAAATATTTTTAACGCAGTTTCCGGCAAAATATGCCGATAAATACAGGCGAGTGACTTTAGTGTCAACAAATCCTGAAAGGGGGGGATAAATTATGAATACCAACCGTGATCTGAATTATCGTCTTTACATTCAGCATGAAGAAAATTTCCGCAGGACTTCATTCGACAAGGAAATGTCATTCTACCACCTTGTAAGTTCGGGAAATACCGAAGCAGTAAAAAAATACTTTGAAGAAAAAATAAGAAATAATTTTTCCGAGGGCAAGGGTGTTCTTTCAGATAATCCTGTAACGAATACCAGATATCACCTCATAATCTCACTTGCCGTTATATCACGAATATGTATCATGGAGGGAATGAACCATGACATCGCCTATACTCTCGGTGATATCTATATACGAAAAGCAGACAAAAGTACATCGGTAGATGAAATTCTTGATTTACAGTATGAAATGTTCATGGATTTCTGCGGAAGAATGAAAGAAATCCGCAAAAACAACGCCACATCTATACATATCAGAAAATGTATTGACTATATCTACGACCACCTTGCGGAGAAAATAACAATTGTAGATGCGGCGGAATTTCTTAAACTTGACTCCTCTTATCTGTCGAAGCTTTTTACCCGTGAAACAGGAATAAGTTTCCGCAAATATATTATCAATACAAAGGTAAATACCGCCAGAAATATGCTTACAAACTCAGACCTTACATTTCTGGAAATATCCCTTGCACTGGGATTTTCCTCCCAGAGTGCATTTATTTCGACATTCCGTAAGGTTACAGGTGAAACTCCGGGAGAATACAGAAAAAAACATCACGAATTATAAAAAGAGGTAAAAAATATGATTAAACCATACAGCCGCAGAGTATACTACTATGAAACAGATAAAATGGGAATAATGCACCACTCAAATTACATACGTATTTTTGAGGAATGTCGTGTTCACTTTTTACAGCAGGCAGGATTCCCCTTTTCTGAAATAGAGGCACGTGGCATTCTTATGCCCGTTCTCTCCGTGGAATGTTCATACAGACATCCCCTGAAATTTGAAGAACCCTTTGAAGTTGACCTGACAATTATAAAATTCAACGGTGTTTCACTCCATGTTTCGTATACTATCTTAAATACAGACACGGGCGAAATTTGTGCCACGGGCAGTTCTTCACATTGCTTTACCGACAATGAACTTAAGCCCCTCCGCATAAAAAAGGCACATCCCGATATTTTCAAGGTGTTTGATGATTACATGAAAAATAAGAAATAACACTTGTAATTTTATATCAAACGTGTTATAATATACTTACAAATAATAATGAAGTACCATACATAGAAGGTGCAATGCTAACACATGAAAGGAGCAAAAAATGGCTATTACGGAAGCAGTAGAAAATTATCTTGAAACAATACTGATATTGTCAAAGGCACAGCCCGACGTACATGCTATCGATATATGCTCATATCTCGGCTACTCACGCCCGACCGTATCAATTATACTGAAAAAAATGAAGGACGAAAATCTTGTAAACGTCAATAACGATAATCACATAACACTTACCGACGAGGGCAGAACTATTGCGGAAAGAATTTTTGAACGCCATAATCTGCTATCATCTTTCTTTATTTATCTTGGAGTCAAAAAAGATCAGGCTCTTGAAGATGCCTGCAAAATTGAACATGATCTGTCAGAGGAAACATACGAGCTGCTGAAAAAGCACTATGAAAAACTGACAAATAACGCTGAATAGCTCATCTGGAGGAGTAATGGATAAATACAATAAATTCCGACAGGACTTTCCTGTATTCACCTATAAGAATTATACTATCGAGGAAACAGCCGACACTATAAAAATCGGCTATTATTTCTCTGTTGACGGACTTGCAGAGTTCGCCCCTTCATGGATATTCCCAAAGCCTGCTGATTTCACCGTAGACAACGACCTTACCCTTGAAAGACTTGCTTTCTCCCTCGGCATGGCGGAAGCCGTAAGCTACTGGAAGGCCACTTGTTCCCCCGTTATGCGTGTTGAATGCGGTGAACTCTCAACTGAACAGATACAGTGGTGGAAAAAGCTTTATTATCTCGGACTGGGAGAGTTTTTCTATATCAACGGCATAACTGCAGATGTTGAGTCATTCGTTGATATTCAGTCACACGGAAAATTCAGATGCACATCTGCAGCGGAGCGTGCTCCTCTCACAGGCTGTCTTGTGCCTATCGGCGGCGGAAAAGATTCCGCACTCACTCTTGAAACCCTAACACAGGCTGGTATGAAATGCCGCTGTTACGCTATAAACAGCCGCAAATCCATATCAGAAACTGTCCGTGCTGCTGGTCTTGAAGAAAATGCACTTATAACTGCAAAGAGAAATTTTGACCGTTCCCTTGTTGAGCTTAACAAGCAAGGTTATCTCAACGGTCACACTCCTTTTTCTTCCGTTGTGGCATTTTCAGCGGAAATTACAGCATATCTCAACGGCTTGAAATATATCGTCCTCTCCAACGAGGACAGCGCAAATGAAAGCACCGTTGCAGGGCAGGATGTTAACCACCAATACTCCAAAAGCTTTGAATTTGAACAGGATTTCCACAGCTACGAGGAAAAACATCTTGGCACAGGAATTTATTATTTCAGCTTTCTCCGTCCGCTTTCAGAATTTCAGATTGCGAAAATGTTCGTAAGCCACAAGAAATATCCCCCCGTTTTCAGAAGCTGTAATCTCGGTAGTAAGGTTTCCCCCGATATATGGTGCGGTGATTGTCCTAAATGCTTGTTTGTGGCACTTATTCTTTCCCCCTTTCTCTCACCCGTTGAACTTTCAGATATATTCGGCAAGGATATGCTCAACGATGTGAATATGGAGAATTATTTCATTGAACTTATCGGAAAATCGGAGCATAAGCCTTTTGAATGTGTGGGAAGTATTGACGAAGTAAATCTCGCTGTATCTCTTGCTATCGAAAAAATACTTAAAAACGGTGGTGATATGCCATATCTTTTCAGGACATATATAGATATGGGTATGTACCAGCCTGAACTTACAGAAGAAAAAAACAGGGAATACTGCGGAAAATACAGCGAAATAAATCTTCTCCCCGATGATTTTGCCGCAATTTTAAAGAAAGAAATGGAGCGACTTCTTTGAGTACAAATAAATTTATTGAATATATACAGAATTATACAGAGGGCAAGTCCGTCTGTATTCTCGGCTTTGGCAGAGAGGGAAAATCAACTTACAACATTCTGAAAAAATACTGCACTCCCTCCGAAATCGCCATTTGCGATTTATACAATGTTGACCGTGAAGCGAATAATCTCCCCGATGATGTAAAGCTTATCTGCGGTGAAAGCTATCAGGAGAGTCTTGACGATTTCGATATGGTTTTCAAAAGCCCCGGAATCGTCCTGAACAAGCAGCCAAAGGAGCTGAAATGCCTTATTACCTCCGAAACACAGGTATTTTTCGAGGTTTACCGTGAGCAGATTATAGGCATCACAGGCACAAAGGGAAAAAGCACTGTAAGCTCCCTTATTTATCATATACTGAAAGAAAACGGCAAGGACTGCCAACTTGCAGGAAATATCGGTATTCCCGTTTTTGATATTGCAGAGGGAATGACCGAGGATACCCTCGTTGTATGCGAACTTTCCTGCCACCAGCTTGAATATATGACAGTTTCCCCTGCCTGTGCGGTTTTCCTCAATCTCTTTGAGGAGCATCTCGACCACTACGGCACTATGGAAAATTACCGCAAGGCTAAGAAGAATATTTATATTCATCAGCAGGACGGCGACTGCCTGCTTATTGAAAGCACTATCGCTCCCCGTCTGTCAAATGCCTACGTTTATTCCATTTCTGCGGAGGATTCAAAGGCTGATATTTACGTCAGCAATGGCATTGTGGACAACAATAACAGCGGTGATACCTACATTATCCCCACTGAAAAAATCAAGCTTTTAGGCATACACAACCACTACAATATAGCTGTTGCCCACTTCATAACAGCTCCCTTTGTCAATTTCAAGGAATTTGAATCTGCACTTTCAAGCTTTAATCCCCTTGCTCACCGCCTTGAATTTGTGGGAAATGTCAAGGGTATCCGCTGGTATGACGATTCTATTTCAACTGCCTGTGCAACTGCAATTGAAGCTGTTAAAAGCGTTCCCGACGCTAAAACAATCCTCATAGGCGGAATGGACAGAGGTATTGATTATACGACTCTTGTCGATTATTTCAAGGATTGCGATATAAATGTAATCTGTATGGAAGCTTCTGGAAAACGTGTCTATGAGATGATTCAATCAGCAGATTATGCCGATTTATCACGTGTTCACCTCGTTGAGCATCTCGAAGATGCTGTAAAGCTTGCAGCTGAAATTACTCCCGAGGGTATGAGCTGCGTCCTCTCCCCTGCTGCCGCAAGCTACGGCATTTTCAAGAATTTTGAAGAACGTGGCGACGTTTTTAGGGAACTCGTAAGAAATCTGAAATAAATATCCGTAGGGACACGGCGTGCCGTGTCCGCAATAATTATATTCAATAAAAATGGCGGTCATTATCTGACCGCTGTTTTTTTATTTAAATATAATCAAAAGTATCTGCGACACTACAACAACGGAAATAAGCGCAATTGGATAAGTTGCCGCATATGCAGAGGCTACATTTTCCGTCTTGGCTGTGCCGATAAGCGTACCCAAAGCAGGAGTTGAAGTCATACCGCCTGTGATTGAGCCGAGATTATTCAGCAGGCTCAGCTTCAGTACATACTTTGCAAACAAGAATCCCACAATCATAGGAACAATTGTCATAATCACACCGTAAATGAAGTATACGCCCTTGAAATATGTGACGAAATTCGCTCCGCCTGCTATACCTGCACCAATGAGGAACAGAATAAGTCCGAATTCACGGAAAACTTTGAGAGTTGTATCCTTTGGCATAACAGACATTTTTCCAAATCTGCCGAAATGACCGAAAATCAGCCCCATAAGCAGACAGCCGCCTGTTGTGGTAAGAGAAAAACTGCCGAACTTAATAGAACCAACGAATATACCGAGAATAGCCGCAAGAGCAAAGGGCATAATTCCGAAATCGTCCATTTCTATAAGCTTGCCCTTGAACTCTTTTTTCGCTGACTTTGTATCTGCCGTAATGAGCAGTTCACGTTCCTTTGCCATATCAGCTTTCATAAGCTTCGGAATAACCTGAATAAAGAGCACAACACCAATTACACCGAAAAGGTAGGCAATACCATATCCGACGGTTACATAATCCTCCAGAATTATACCGTTTGCACGGTCAGCAACTGTTGTCTTAGCCGCTGAAAATGCAGGGGTACTTGTCAACGCACCTGCGAGAATACCAACAAGCATTGAAGCTGTATTTTCAACAGGCTCTCCCGAAATTTTCGTATCAAGAAGGATACAGCCTGCACAGGTTAATCCTCCTGTGATGATTATTACAAGTCCAAGCAACACGTAATTCTTGAAATTCTTCTTGAAGTTGCCGAAGAAATTGGGTCCTGCAATAAAGCCTACAGCTGTTACAAAGAGGATAAGTCCCATATTTTCTACAACTTTAAGAGCATTTTTTACATATGTTACTCCGTCCGTCATCAGGTTTGAAGCAAGATTATCATAGAAGAAACATCCATAAATGAGAGCTACAATGAATACTCCTGCAGAGCCGAGAGATATTCCCTTTATTGTAATTCTTCCCAGAAGATAACCTATTGCTATAATAAGAAATACGGAGAACATCAGAAAAGCAATTGATGTTACAGAAATTGAAAATCCGCCTATGGTAATCAAATCCATAGTAAAAACACTTCTTTCTAAATAAATTTATTCAAAAATAACAATATGCCTATTCGCACAAATCGACGGACAGGGATTTCTCCATTTTCGTCCGCCGATTTATAATATTTACATTTTATGCTTTGCGTGCATATTTCGGAAGCAGCATGGGTGACGCTGTTTCACTTGCTATGCCTGCGTTTGCAAGCTCGCTATTGAATTTTTCAATATGCTCAAGAGTAAGCTTTTCGGGAACTGCTGTTTCCTTTGCCTTTGCTGCTGCATTCATACCTGCATCTCTGCCGAATACGATAACATCAAGGAGAGAGTTACCCATAAGACGGTTTCTGCCGTGGATACCGCCTGCAACCTCGCCTGCGGCATAGAGATTTTCAACGTCAGTTGAACAATCAGCTGAGATATTAAGTCCGCCGTTCTGATAGTGAAGTGTTGGATATACAAGAATAGGCTCTTTGCGGATGTCAATGCCATACTTGCCGAACATACGCATCATTGCAGGGATTCGCTTTTCAATTGTACCCTCGCCGTGCTTATATTCAATCATAGGTGTGTCAAGCCATACCGCATTACCGAGGGAGGTTTCAATTCCCTTGTCACGCTCTGTACATTCACGGATAATTGAAGCCGCAGTTACATCACGTGTTTCAAGAGGATGCATAAATACCTCGCCGTCAATATTTACGAGCTTTGCACCGAGAGAACGAACTTTCTCAGTTACAAGCGCACCAAAAATCTGTTCGGGATAACCTGTACCTGTTGGGTGATACTGGAGAGTATCAGCATAGAGAAGTCTTGCACCTACACGGTAGCCGAGAATAAGTCCGTCAGCTGTTGCACCGTAGTGGTTTGATGTGGGGAATCCCTGATAGTGAAGTCGTCCTGCACCGCCTGTTGCGATGATTACTGTCTTTGCACGGGCAACAAGAAGTTCCTTTGTTTCCATATTCATAAGAACTGCACCTGATGCCTTGCCATTTTCGTCAAGGATAATTTCAACAGCCGCTGTAAAATCAATTACTGGAATACCTCTGTTGAGAACTTCATCACGGAGAGTACGCATAATTTCTGCGCCTGTATAGTCCTTTGCAGCGTGCATACGCTTGCGTGAAGTACCGCCGCCGTGAGTTGTTACCATTGTGCCGTCAGCTTCCTTGTCAAATTCAACTCCAAGCTTATTGAGCCACTGAATTGCTTCGGGAGCTTTTGTAACAAGATTTTTTACAAGTTCAGGCTTTGCGGCAAAGTGACCGCCACCGAATGCGTCAATATAGTGGATTGCAGGAGAATCGTTAGGCTTATCTGCCGCCTGAATTCCGCCCTCTGCCATCATTGTGTTAGCGTCACCAATACGAAGCTTTGTGACAATTATAGCCTTTACGCCTGCTTCGTCAGCCTCAATAGCCGCAGACGCACCTGCTCCGCCGCCGCCAATAATAAGCACATCTGTATCATAATCGGGAGCTGTAAGGTCAACGTCAGCAGCAGAAATTCTGCTCTTGCCCTGTAAAAGCTCTGCAAGCTGTGTAGGCACTTTATCGCCCTTGTTAACACCTGCGGAAAGAACTGTAAATTCCTCCTGCTTATAGTCGGGGTGGAAAGTTGCAAGGAGATTATCCTTTTCCTCTGCTGTCATTCTTCTTGGCTCTAAATCGGCATTTGCAGCTCTTTTTTCAGCTACGATTTTTGCCAGCTCATTGAATTTTTCAATTTTATACATATCCGCCCCTCCTTACTTCTCAATCTCTCTTGTATTGTAAAGCTCCTTGATTTCATCAATGGGCTTCTGCATAAGATTTTCGATAAGCTCCTCAAATGTGCCGTCCTTGATTTCCTTTACTCTGTCCTCAAGATGACCGCAGTCGGGAGCAAGATATTTACCGTTAAGACGGCGTGCAAGCATCGCAACCTGTGGGTGAGAAATTCCCGCAGGACAACGTGATGAACAAACTCCGCACATTACGCAGTCAAAGCTTTCCTCTGCACATTTCTCATACTCGCCACGCTGTGCATATGCGATATACTGCATTACATTAAGTTCCTGAGTACAAGCCTTTGTGCAGGCATTACAACCAATACAAGCGTAAATTTCAGGATAAAGCTGCATCATAATCTGCTCTGTGGGCTTGATTTCCTCAATATTGTAAATCTGCTTTACAAGTGGGAAGAAAGGCAGGGTTGCAACATACATACCCTCCTGCACCTCTGTCTGACAAGCAAGACAAGCATGAATCTCCTGCTTGCCGTGAATTCTGTAAATTGTAGCACAAGCACCGCAGAATCCGTTACGGCATCCACAGCCTCTTACAAGGTCGTAGCCTGCATATTCCATAGCAGTCATTATAGTAAGTCCCTCAGGGACAACATATTTTTTGCCGAAAAGATAGACATTAACCATATTTTCCATTGCAATTACCTCCTTAATATTCATCGGGAAGCTCGCCCAGTTCGTCATAACGGAACACGGGGCCGTCCTTGCATACGTACTTATTTCCGATGTTGCATCGTCCGCATTTACCCACTCCGCACTTCATACGCAGCTCCATAGTTGTGTATACCTGAGTTTCAGAAAATCCCAGTTCTTTAAGTCCTGCAAGGGTAAATTTAATCATTATGGGAGGGCCGCACACAAGTACAGTCTTATTTGTGGAGGGCATAAGTTCCTTGACATAATTGGGAACAAATCCAACGTGACCGTCCCAGCCCTCCTGCGGATTGTCAATAGTGAGATTTACCTGAATATTATCATCAGCCATCCACTCGTCGATTATCTCCTGATAATCCACAAGGTCGTCTTTTGAACGTGAGCCGTAGACAATCTGCACATCACCATAATTTTCTCTGTTGTCACGGACATAATTTATAACGGAGCGAAGGGGTGCAAGACCAATTCCACCTGCAACAAAAAGCAAATCCTTGCCCTTTAATTCGGTTTCAACAGGAAAATAATTTCCGTAAGGTCCTCTTATTGTAATCTGCTGACCTACGTCCATTGCGTGTAGCCATTCTGTAAGACAGCCGCATTTCTTTATGCTGAACTCCATAAACTCCTTATTTGTGGGAGATGAAGTGATAGAGAACATAGCCTCGCCAACTCCGGGAATTGAAAGCATTGCACACTGACCCGGCATATGCTCAAAAACCTTGCCGCCCTCAAGAGCATTTACTCTGAAAGTCTTTACATCGGGAGTATCCTGACGGACATCAGTAACAACGCCCACAAGGGGTATTAATGTATCATTATTCATTACTTATCCTCCAATGCTTTCATTACCTTAACAATATTAAGTGATACGGGACACTTTGAAAGACATCTTCCGCAGCCTACACAGCCGAATTCGCCATCGTGATTTGAGGGGTGATATACAAGCTTGTGCATAAAACGCTGTCTGAATCGTTCAAGCTGTGATGTTCTCGGGTTTCCGTGTGCCATTTGTGTGAAATCGGAATACATACAGGAATCCCAGCAGCGGAAACGCTTTATGCCGTTTCCTGTGTCAAAGTCACGTATATCGTAGCACTGACAGGTAGGGCATACAAATGTGCAGGTACCGCAGCCGATACAAGCTTCTGAAAGCTCTGCCCATTTCTCGGAATTAAAATGCTCCATAAGTCTTTCGCCGCCGAATGAATCGGTAGTAAGATTTGCAAGCGGCAGACGCTTCATGATTTCTCTTGCCTTTGCCTGAACCTCGGAAAGCTTTTTAACATCGCCCTCCTCCAGCATATCTGAAATTGAAGCCATAAATGTCTTGCCCTTATCAGTAAAGGGAAGAAAGAAATAACTTTCACCGTCAGAGTATACGGAAACATCTCCCCCTGGCATTGTGGGATTTATGCCGAAAGTTGTGCAGAAGCAGGTTTCTTCGGGACGAGTACAAGCCATTGTCACAATTGTACCATGCTCGCGACGGTTCTGATAAAATGTATCAACAGGCTCGGCAAGAAATACGCTGTCAAGTATTTCAAAGCTTTTTGCATCGCAGGCACGGACACCAAAAACTACGAAATCCTCGTTTTCCTTACGGATATCCTTAACCTCGATTGTCTTGCCGCTGAGCTTGAATTCCGCAAGGTTTTCTGTCTGTGGGAAGAAGAAATCCTTTGCACTTCTCACGGTATTGAGTACCTTGCTCAAAGTCATTCTACTTTCGTATTTCTTGAATTCAGCCTGCTTATCCTCACGGTCAACGGGGATATAGAGTGTCTGCTGTGAAGCGATTTTATCGAAAAGCTCATTTAATTTTTCAGCTGAAATTTTAAGCATTACTCAACACCCCTTTCGTGAACGATTGAGGGTTCACAGTCATTTACATCATAATCGGTAAGGGGACATTTTGTAGTTCTGTCCGCACCTGCCTGAAATTCGCCGTATAAGCTGTTTATATCCTTGATGAATTTTCTGTTGAGCAGGTGGAGAGGAATATTCTGGGGGCATACTCTTGTACATTCGCCGCAGTCTGTACATCTTCCTGCAACGTGGAATGCACGGATAATGTGGAACATCTGCTCCTCAAAGCTATCAGCAGCAGCTTTCTGTGCAATACCCGACTTTGGATTGTCAAATACGCAGTTTTCACAAGTACAAGCAGGGCATACATTACGGCAGGCATTGCAGCGGATACACTTTGAAAGCTCTCCCTGCCAGAAATCGTAACGCTCCTGTGCTGTCATATTTTCAAGCTTTTCAACCATTTCAAAACGCTTGGAATTGAGAATTGTACCCTCATCGCCTATAAGCTCATCATATTCAACGTGGAGTTTGCTCTTGCAGTTGGAGCATTTTTCGCTTACAGCCTCGTAATACGGCATAGTTTCTGTGCCGTAGAGAGTTTCGATTTTAAGAGTAAATCCGTCCTTGGAAACTCCTGTAATTCCGTTTATACCCTTTGCCTTTATCTTTTCAACGTCAAGCTTCGGACCTCCGGGGATACCGATAACGTACACGTTTTCACGGATAATTCTATGCTCGTTCAGAAGCTGATTGAAGCTGTATGTATCGCAGGGTTTGAGGAATGCAAGAATTTTTCCGTCCTTGCGTGATTCTTTTATGAGATATTTTGACAGATTAGCCTGTGTGAAATCGTCACAGACAAAATCTCTTTCAAGCTCCTCTGCTGATTCAAATACAGCAGGTGAGGAATCGTATGCAAATTCGCCCTTTTTCCAGCCCATTACACGATTTACCGTGCCGTCAGCAAGGAGCTCCTTTGCTCTTTTTATCATTGCTTCCTGCATCTTAAATCCTCCAATCTGCGGTTAGGGCCAAGCTTTCTTACATCTTCGGTAAACTGATTCATTACAGCTGCAAACTTTGCTCCCTCAGCGGCAGATACCCATTCAAGACGGGTTCTGTTACGCTCAATTCCGAGGAAGTCAAGCATACTGTAGAGAAGTGTAATTCTTCTTCTTGTGAAATAGTTTCCCGATGTGTAATGGCAATCTCCGGGGTGACAGCCACATATAATAACACCGTCAGCACCTTTCTGTAATGCACGGAGTATAAACATAGGGTTCACTCTGCATGAGCAGGGAACACGAATTATCTTTACATTTGTGGGATAATTCAATCTGTTGGTGCCTGAGAGGTCAGCTCCTGCATATGAACACCAGTTACAGCAGAAAGCAACGATAACAGGCTCAAAATTTTCATTTACTTGCATATTGCGTCTACCTCCGACATAATCTGGCTATTTGAGAAGCCGTTGAGATCCATAGCACCCGACGGACAAGTAACCGTACAAGCACCGCATCCCTGACATACGGCAGGGTTAACACTTGCCACACGACGGGTAGCTGTTGTACGATCAGGCATTCTGAATTCCTTTTCCTGATACGTAATAGCACCGTAAGGACACACCTTTTCACAGGAAGAACATCCGTTGCACATCATTTCGTCGCTGTGGGCAACACATGGGTTGCAGGTGATGCTGTTCTTGCAGAGAAGTCCGATAGCCTTTGCAGCTGCGGCACTTGCCTGTGCAACCGTTTCGGGAATATCCTTTGGTCCCTGACAAGCTCCTGAAAGGAAAATGCCTGCTGTTGCGGATTCCACAGGGCGGAGCTTAGGGTGGGCTTCGGTGAAGAAATCGTTTGTATCCATTTGTGTTGTAAGCATTGTAGCAAGTGGACGAGCTGTTTTATCAGGCTCAATTGCAGTTGCAAGAACAACCATATCAGCGTCAATGTGAAGCTGTTCATTTGTAAGCAAATCAGATGCCTGAACATCAATTTTTCCGTCAGCCTTTGGATTTACTTTGCCAACCATACCCTTGATGTAGTGAACTCCGTACTGCTCAACGGCACGGCGGTAGAACTCGTCAAAGTTCTTACCCGGAGTACGCACATCAATATAGAACACATAAACTTCTGTATCGGGGTATTTCTCACGGATAAGCATTGCGTGTTTTGCGGTATACATACAGCAGATTTTGGAGCAGTATGGCTTACCCTTTTCGTCATCACAGCGTGAGCCGACACATTGTACAAATACGATTGTGTGAGGGTGCTTTTTATCCGAGGGGCGAAGAAGTGTTCCGCCGTTAGGACCTGCCGCATTCATGAGTCTTTCAAGTTCAAGTGATGTCACAACATCGGGACACCAGCTGTATGCGAATTCGTCATACTTATCGGGGTTAATCGGATTAAATCCCGTAGCAACTACGATTGCACCGTATTTCTGCTCAACAAAGCGGTCAGTCTGCTTGTAGTCAATAGCACCAACGGAGCATACCTTTGAACAAATGCCGCACTTGCCGTTTTTCAGCATAAGGCAGTAATTGGGGTCAATTGAGGCTACCTTTGGTACAGCCTGTGCAAAGGGAATATATACTGCGGTTCTGTTATCAAGTCCCATATTGAATTCATTGGGTACTTTCTTCATAGGACATTTCTCGGTACAAAGACCGCAGCCTGTACACTTGGTTTCGTCAACATAACGTGCCTTTTTCTTGATTGTAACTGTGAAATTGCCCACAAATCCCTTAACATCGCTGATTTCGCTGAATGAGTGGATTGTGATTTTTTCATTCTGTGCAGCCTCAACCATTTTAGGAGTGAGGATACAAGCGGCACAGTCAAGAGTTGGGAAAGTCTTGTCAATCTGTGCCATTTTTCCGCCGATTGTAGGCTCTTTCTCAACAATATCAACTTCAAAGCCTGCCTCTGCAATATCAAGGGCGGTCTGAATACCTGCAATTCCTCCGCCGATAACAAGCGCACGTTTTACAACAGGGCTTTCACCTGCGGTAAGGGGTGTATTGAGATGCACCTTTGCAATTGCCGCTTTACCGAGAACAATAGCCTTATCAGTTGCAGATGCGATTTCCTTGTGAATCCATGAACATTGCTCACGGATATTTGCAATTTCCACAAGATATGGGTTAAGACCTGCGGAAGCCGCAGCCTTTCTGAATGTATTCTCGTGCATACGGGGTGAACAGGAACATACAACAACACCTGTAAGGTTGTGCTCCTTAATAGCCACCTTGACTAAATCCTGTCCCGATTCGGAGCACATATACTGATAATCCTGAGATATAACAACTCCCGGCTCATTTGCAAGAGCTGCCGCAACTGCCTTTACATCAACGGTAGCTGCTATATTTGTTCCGCAATGGCAGACAAAAACACCTATTCTCTGCATATCTGCTCCTCCTTACTTCGTATATTTTCTGAATGCTGTGACAATAGCCTGCTGGGGCATATCATCATCAAGCATTGCTGGAATCTGATCGGGTATAAGGTGATTGTTACCCTGCTTTCTAACAGCTGTAAGACGAACAGCTTCAATTACCTTTGCAGGCTCAACACCTCTGGGGCATCTCTCAACACAGGCAAAACAGGTAAGGCATTTATAAAGCGACTCCGAGTTCAGAAGCGGCTCTATATCGCCTTTTTCAACCATATACACAAACTGGTGGGGATGATATTCCATTTCACTGAATGAGGGGCAGGTTGCAGTACATTTGCCGCATCTCATACATTTGCGGACATTTACACCGCTTGTAATATCAATCCATTCCTTATCGTACTTCTTCATTTCCAGCCTCCTTCAGACCGAGAGCCTCCGCAAGAAGCTCTGTGAAATAGTACACAGGCATATCACTGCCTGAATTTTTCTTTAAGTTATAAAGGCACAGCGGACAAGCTGTAATTATCATATCCGCACCCATTTCCTCTGCGGAAGCCATAACAGCTCCGCTTCTCTTTTCAGCCTGTGCCTTATCCTCCATTGCGATATATCCAC
Organism: Ruminococcus sp.; assembly: GCA_017558505.1. Classification (GTDB taxonomy): domain Bacteria; phylum Bacillota; class Clostridia; order Oscillospirales; family Ruminococcaceae; genus Ruminococcus. Next base: position 91,198 of record JAFYUM010000042.1, read on the forward strand.
CGCAGCACTCATTTCTCTGAGAGTAGATAACAGGAGTTCCGCCGATTGCCCTTATAAAATCCTCCATAATAACAGGATTTTCGGGATTATCCATAGCAAGAGCCTTTGAGGGACGGAGGAGCAGACAGCCGTAATATGCGGCAATTTTTCTGCCTGTAAATGGATTTACAATCTTTTCTTTAAGTGTGTCAAATCCCACTACATCACGTAAAAGCTCTAAATAGTGATATACGGTAGTTTCACCTGTATAAGGCTCGTCAATTCCGAGATAACGCTGTACCTTTACAGCCATTGCCTCGCTGTGGGATATATCATAATTTGTCTGCTTAATTACATTGTGGCAGGCGGAACATACTGTAACAAGGCCTGCTGTTTCCTTTGCCGCCATAAGTGTTCTCACGGAGGAAAGTTTTGTAGCAACCTCATTTGTAGCTGTAGTATATGCACCGCCGCAGCATTGCCAGTTTTCAGGCTCAACAAGGCTGATACCAAGAGCTTCAGCTGACGCTCTTGCATATTTATCCAGATCCTTTGCCTTGGTTCTCAATGTACAGCCAGGATAATATGTAAATGTTTCCATAGCAAATTCCTTTCTGATGAAGCCTTAAACCATCTGCTCGGGGTGGAATACCTCGTCAAATTTTTCTGCTGTAAGGAATCCCAGTTCAACACAGGCTTCTTTAAGGGATATATTGTCCTTGAAAGCCTTTTTCGCAGTCTTTGCGGCATTTTCATAGCCAATATAGGGATTAAGTGCCGTTACAAGCATAAGTGAATTATGGAGATTGTGGTGCATTTTCTCCTTATTTGCCTTTATTCCAACTGCACAGTTATCATTGAAGGACATAATTGACTCGGCAAGAAGTCTTGCAGACTGCAAGAAATTATATGCACAGACGGGCATAAATACGTTAAGCTCAAAATTACCCTGTGAAGCTGCCATACCAACAGCCACATCATTTCCCATAACCTGAACTGCAACCATTGTTGCCTGTTCGCACTGCGTAGGATTTACCTTTCCTGGCATAATTGATGAACCCGGCTCATTTTCGGGAATGAAAATCTCTCCAAGACCGTCACGGGGACCTGATGCAAGCCAGCGTACATCATTGGCAATCTTCATCATATCAGCTGCAAGAGCCTTTAATGCACCGTGAGCGAACACTATTTCATCCTTTGATGTAAGAGAATGGAACTTATTGGGAGCTGTCACGAACTTTTTTCCTGTAATGGCACTTATAGCCTCGGCGGATTTTTCAGCAAATCCTGCGGGAGCATTAAGTCCTGTGCCAACAGCTGTACCGCCTAACGCAAGCTCTTTCAGCTCCTCACAGGAAGATATAATCATCTTTCTGTCCTTTTCAAGTGAGGAACGCCAGCCACTTATCTCCTGCGAAAACTTAATGGGAGTTGCGTCCTGCAAATGTGTACGTCCGCTTTTTACAATTCCCTCGTTCTCGTCTTCAAGGCGAATAAAGGTTTCAATAAGGGTATCCACAGCAGGGATAACCTTATCCTCAATGGCAATTACTGCGGCAATGTGCATAGCTGTGGGGAATGTATCGTTGGAGGACTGGCTCATATTTATATCATCATTGGGATGAAGAAGCTTGCTTCCTGCAATTTCATTTCCACGGTTAGCTATAACCTCGTTGGCATTCATATTGGACTGTGTACCGCTTCCTGTCTGCCATACAACAAGAGGAAAGTGGTCGTTGAGCGCACCGCTTATAACCTCATCACAAGCCTGTGTAATAGCCGAAAGCTTTTCTGCGGTCATTCTCTCGGGCTTAAGCTGATTATTGGCAATAGCAGCCGCTTTTTTCAGTATACCGAAAGCATGAGTTATCTCACGGGGCATTGTTTCAATTCCTACACCAATGGGGAAATTCTGATGACTTCTTTCAGTCTGTGCCGCCCAATATTTATCAGCAGGCACCTTTACCTCGCCCATAGAGTCATGTTCAATACGATACTCCATTGTAATTACCACCTTTACAAACAAGATTTAATTCTCTTTTCAGAGATAGTGATTTTTTTAACAAGTGATTACATTTAAAAAAACTTTATGGAAACGTTCAACTATTATCAGTCGTTTCCGCAAGTTTTACTTTCAGAATTAAGACGATAGGAAAGTGTTGCAAGGCTGTCGCCAAGATGAACATTTTCCACTGAAACATCAGAATGATTTATACGCAGGTCATAGTGTGTGAAATTCCAGAAAGCACGGATTCCCTTATCTATGAGCCTGTCAACCTCTTTTGATGCTGCCTCTTTCGGTATACAGAGAATTGCACAGCGTGGATTGTATTCTTCACAGATTTCATCCAGCTCATCCATATCGGAAATTGCCACCTCGCCTATCTTATCACCGATAATTGCAGGGTTTGTGTCGAATATTCCCACCAGCTTAAAGCCCTTGCTCTCGAAATTAATATGAGAAGCTATAGCTCTGCCCAGATTACCTGCACCGAGAAGAATCATAGGCGTCAACTTATCAAGCCCCAGTATTCTGCCGATTTCAATTTTAAGAGCAGCTACGTTGTAGCCGTAACCCTGCTGACCGAATTCACCAAAGCAATTAAAATCCTGACGTATCTGTGAAGCGGTAAGTCCCATTTTTTCCGCAAGCTCTCTGGAGGAAATGCGAACATATCCGTTGGTTTCCAGTTCGCCTAAAAAGCGGTAATATCTTGGAAGCCGCCTTATAACTGAATTAGATATTGTATTCTTTGACATATTTCTGCCCTTCTTACTGCCTTATATATTGCGGAGGCTGATGCAGACATCAACCTCCGCATCAGGCTATTACATCATCTTATCAAGATTTACCTTGATTTCCTCAAGGAATGTCTTTGAGTCAACCTTCTTCTTATTTTCAAGCTTTGAAATAAGATAGAGGTCACCTGTCATAATACCGTTTTCGATTGTCTGGATTGTAGCCTTTTCAAGCTTATCTGCAAACTCACAGAGCTCAGGAGTATTATCAAGCTCGCCTCTCTTGCGGAGTGCACCTGTCCATGCAAAGATAGTTGCAACTGAGTTTGTTGATGTTTCCTCACCCTTAAGATACTTGTAGTAGTGACGCTGAACTGTACCGTGTGCAGCCTCATACTCATAAATTCCGTCGGGTGAAACAAGAACAGATGTCATCATAGCAAGTGAACCGTAAGCTGTAGAAACCATATCTGACATAACATCACCGTCATAGTTCTTACAAGCCCAGATATAGCCACCCTCAGAACGGATAACTCTTGCAACAGCGTCGTCAATGAGTGTGTAGAAATACTCAATGCCTGCTGCCTCATACTTCTCCTTGTACTCGTTGTCGTAGATTTCCTGGAAAATATCCTTGAATCTGTGGTCATATTTCTTTGAAATTGTATCCTTTGTAGCAAACCATACGTCCTGCTTTAAATCAAGACCATAGTTAAGACAAGCTCTTGCAAAGCCTGCAATTGAGTTATCAAGGTTGTGAAGTCCCTGAATGATACCGTCGGACTTTGCGAAATCGTGAATAAGCTCACGTGTTTCGTTGCCCTGTGCGTCAGTTACAACAAGTTCAGCCTTGCAGCCCTGCTCAACACGGATTTCAGCATTCTTGTAAACATCGCCGTATGCGTGACGAGCGATTGTGATAGGCTTTGTCCATGTGGGGATATATGGCTCAATTCCCTTTACGATAATGGGAGTTCTGAATACTGTACCGTCAAGAGCAGCTCTGATTGTACCGTTGGGTGACTTCCACATCTGTGTGAGGTTGTACTCAGGCATTCTTGCAGCGTTTGGAGTGATTGTTGCACACTTTACTGCAACGCCGTACTTCTTTGTAGCCTCAGCGGAATCAATAGTAACCTGATCCTTTGTTTCCTCACGGTGCTGAAGTCCGAGGTCATAGTACTCTGTGTTAAGCTCTACATATGGAACGAGGAGAATATCCTTTATCCACTGCCAGAGAATTCTTGTCATCTCGTCGCCGTCCATCTCGACGAGGGGTGTTTTCATAATAATTTTAGCCATTGGTTTTTACCTCCGTTTTTATAAATACAGAACTGATAAAAGTCCTAATAAAAGCAAATGTGCGGGATAGAAAATATAGAAAACCCATTTCGTATGCTTCGAACCGCCCTTTTCTCCGTTATAGAGCATAAGCAGGGGAACAGGCAGAAATACACCAAATTTGTAAAAACTTACAACTGCAAGGTCGCCTGTAATAATCAAAGCCTTTATCATCGGAACAATCATTAACAGAAAAGCAACTCCGCTGAAAGCCATAAGCTGCTGTTTCCTATTTCCTCTTGCAAATTCAAAAGCTAAAGTGAAAAACAGCGCCTTGCTTCCCCAGTCGCAGTATTCAGTCAGCATTGCAATTCCAATAAGAGAAACAAACTTCCACGCCGTGGGAATTTTTTCGTGATTATACACATGAAGTCCCACAAGGCACAGGAAAAGCGTTGTTATCATGCTTTCATTGCACTTTCCAAAGAAATGTTCCGTTTTGTAAAAACAATAAGCAAAATGGGAAATAACTGCAAAAATTCCCATTCGCATAAGATATTTCTTAAAGTTTTTTGTATAGTGATATCCCTCCGACAGGAAGAAGCACATTACAGGAGCAGTTATTCTGCCTATGGCGTGCATAATCTGTCCAAGCGGAGAAGTCGTCGGTATCGCAAGCCAGCCTACATGGTCTATAAACATGGCAAGAATTGCGATATACTTTAAATCCGAAGCAGTTATACCTTTCTTCTTCATAGGCACCATAGCCTCCGTATTATATCATATTAATGCTACATAATATATCGTAAATGGAATAATCATAAATATCACGAGAATAATATGCCGTATTATGGCATATTTCAGGGCAATTCCCTGACGATAGACGCTGTTGAGAACACCCAGCCCTACACCGCCTAAGAATCCGAATACAAAGTATGCCGCACCGCCCATGCCAAACATTTTTGTTATGGCAAGACCGAACAGAAATCCCAGTATATTCGGAAACAGCACTGCAAGACAACCTAAATCACCGCCGTTATTTCTTGCTTCCCATGGTGTACTGCCCATATTCGTATAGATATCTGTACACGAATCGGAAGTATGGTGGAAATCGTCAAGAATGTCCTGAATAATCTCTAAAATTTTCATATTAATTTTCCCCTTTTAATCCCAGTCGTTGATGATTTCAGATACTGATGATGAATTATTTTTACTGTCATTGTGAGACTCAATAATTACAGGTACAAAAGCAGCAAGTAAACCAATCACCAGTATTACTATACCTTCTGTAAGTTCTGCGTAATGCTGTGCCATTTTATCGTCCTTGTATCGTTCCAGATATTTCTTTTTGGTAAAATTAAATATATCTTTTCCAAATACCATAGCAAATGCAACGCCAACCAAACCGATTATTACGACTATGACGACTAAAAATGTCGGAAGATTCCATGAATCCAATTTCAGAAAAAAAACTAATAAAAGTATCCATGGCAACACACTCAATAACAATCCGTACCCCAGACCAGGAGCATAGTGCAATCTGCCCTTTAATCGTATTTTCATATCATTGCCCCAAACAACATAATCATCAGTACGCCGAAAAACAGCAGACCTACAATATCAACAGCCTTCTGAAAATTTGTCCATTTACCGCTTTTAATGTGTCTGAAAAGGTTGATACCCCATAATACCATAATCAGACCGACAAAAAATATAAGCAATTTCAGCATACCCTCCGCAGAATTAGCTGCGGAGAGCATTGCTGTAAGATTAGTTTTCATTACTTCATTGACTCTCTTGTGAAGTCAAGAAGTCCGCCTGCAAGGATAATATCCTTTGTACGTCCTGAAAGCTCGCAGAGTACAGGAATTTCTGCACCATTTGTCTTGTTTACAACTGTAAGCTCGGACTTGCCCTCTGCAATATCCTTTCTTACGTCAGCAAGTACAAGTACATCACCTTCGTTAATCTTGTCGTAGTCAGCCTCGTTTACGAATGTAAGAGGAAGAATACCTGCATTTACAAGGTTTGCACGGTGAATACGTGCGAATGACTTAACGAGAACAGCCTTAACTCCGAGATAGAGAGGAGCAAGTGCAGCGTGTTCTCTTGATGAGCCCTGTCCGTAATTTGAACCGCCTACGATAATGCTCTTGCCAAGTTCCTTCGCTCTTGTGGGGAATGCCTCGTCGCATACAGCAAAGCAGTGCTGTGAAATAGCGGGAATATTTGAACGGAGAGGAAGAATCTTCGCACCAGCAGGCATAATGTGGTCAGTTGTAATATTATCGCCAACCTTGAGTGATACAGGTGCGTCAATTGTTTCAAGGAGAGGTGCTGTATCGGGATAAGGCTTGATGTTTGGTCCACGGAGGATTTCAACACTGTCCATTTCCTCAACAGGTGCAGGAGGAACAACCATATTGTCGTTGATTGTGAATTCCTCTGGGAGCTTGAACTCGGGCATTTCGCCAATTTCCATTGGATCTGTGAGGTAGCCTGTAATAGCGGAAATAGCTGCCATTTCGGGAGATACGAGATAAATCTGACCGTCCTTTGTTCCGGAACGTCCTTCGAAGTTTCTGTTGAATGTACGGAGGGAAATACCCTTTGAATTAGGTGACTGTCCCATACCAATACATGGACCGCAGGCACTTTCAAGGATTCTTGCACCAGCGTCAATAAGAGTTGCAAGAGCACCGTTTTCAGCCATCATATTGAGAACCTGCTTAGAGCCTGGAGCAATAGCAAGTGATACATCGGGGTGAACTGTCTTGCCCTTTAAGATGTGAGCAACCTTGAGCATATCAAGGAGTGATGAGTTTGTGCATGAACCGATACATACCTGATCAATCTTGAGCTTGCCGATTTCCTCAACGCTCTTTACGTTGTCAGGTGAGTGAGGACAAGCAGCAAGTGGTACAAGCTCGCTGAGGTTGATGTTCAGTTCCTCGTCGTATACAGCATCTTCATCAGCTGAAAGGGGTACCCATACCTCCTCACGTTTCTGAGCCTTAAGGAACTGCTTTGTAATCTCATCAGATGGGAAAATTGAAGTTGTAGCACCAAGCTCTGCACCCATATTTGTGATAGTTGCACGCTCGGGAACAGAAAGAGTCTTAACACCCTCGCCTACGTACTCGATAACCTTGCCTACGCCGCCCTTAACAGACATTCTTCTGAGAACTTCAAGAATAACGTCCTTTGCAGCAACCCATGGACGAAGCTTTCCTGTAAGGTTAACCTTTACAACCTTAGGGCAAGTTATGTAGTATGCACCGCCGCCCATAGCAACAGCAACGTCAAGTCCGCCTGCACCGATAGCAATCATACCGATACCGCCGCCTGTGGGAGTATGGCTGTCAGAACCGATAAGTGTCTTGCCAGGGATACCGAATCTTTCAAGATGAACCTGATGACAGATACCGTTACCGGGACGTGAAAAATAAATGCCGTGCTTCTTTGCAACTGATCCGATAAAACGGTGGTCATCGGCATTTTCAAAACCACTCTGGAGAGTGTTGTGGTCGATATATGCAACTGAACGCTCTGTCTTTACTCTTGGTACGCCCATAGCCTCAAATTCAAGGTATGCCATTGTACCTGTAGCGTCCTGTGTAAGTGTCTGGTCAATCTTTATACCGATTTCCTGACCTTTTACATACTCACCGTCAACGAGGTGAGCCTTCAAGATTTTTTCTGTAAGTGTTAAACCCATTTTTAATCATTCCTTTCCAGCGATTTTGACACCGCTATCCACTTTATATTTTACACTATTTCGCCTACTTTGTCAAGAAATAAACAATGTAAAATAAAGCTGTAAATTTCTTTTTGTTAGCTTAATATAACTGATGTAAAAAACAAAGGCAATATCGCACAGAATATATGCGATATTGCCTTAAAGTTATATATCATTACGGATAATATCATCAAGAGTCTGTCTTTTAACAGCAATTCTTGATTCGCCGTTGTTCACAAAAACAAGCGCAGGTCTGCAAAGTCTGTTATAGTTTGAGGACATTGAGAAGTTATATGCACCTGTGGCGCATACAGCTATAATATCCCCCGATTCTGCGTGCTGTAAAGGCATATTCTCGCCGATAAGATCGCCGCTTTCACAGCATTTTCCTGCGATAGTAACTCTCTCTGAACGCTCCTCAGCCGCCTTATTTGCCACAATAGCCTCATATTCGGATTTATACAGGATATAGCGGGGATTATCCGCCATACCGCCGTCAACGGAAACATAAGTTCTGATGTCAGGGATTTCCTTTCTTGCACCCACGGTATACAGAGTAATTCCTGCACTTGCAGCAATTGATCTGCCAGGCTCGATGTAGATGAAAGGACGATTGATTCCAAGGCTTTCACATTCGGAAATAACTACCTGTGAAACCCTCTCCATAAATACGCCGAATGGCTGTGGATCGTGTTCTTCAAGGTATTTGATACCGAAGCCACCGCCAAGATTAAGCCCCTGAATTTCGTAATTCAGCTCGTTTTTAATCTTTGAAATTAGTTCAAGCATAACCCTTGCAGCTTCCTCAAAAGGTGCAATGTCGAATATCTGTGAGCCGATATGGCAATGCAAACCGTAAAGTTCCACATTTTTGCAATTTATAGCCTCTTTTACAGCTTCAAATGCCTCACCCGTTTCAAGAGCAAAACCGAACTTGCTGTCAATCTGTCCTGTTTTTACGAAATCGTGGGTATGTGCGTCAATTCCAGGTTTGATACGGAACATAATATGTGGCTTCTTACCCATTTTTCCTGCGATTTCAGAAAGTCTGTGAAGCTCGTTAATATTGTCGACAATAATGTGACCAACACCAACTTCAAGGGCATATTCAAGCTCCTCATTTGTCTTGTTATTGCCGTGGAAGCCGATTTTTGATGTGTCAAATCCAGCCTTTACAGCAGTATAGAGTTCGCCAATTGATACAACGTCAAGACCAAGCCCTTCGCTTGATACTATACGGCACATTTCCATACAGGAAAGCGCCTTGCTTGCGTAGTGAACGCGTCCTTTTTCACCGTAGAATTTTCTGATATTTTCATTGAATTCACGGCAATTCTTACGCACAAGCTCCTCGTCCATAACGTAAAGGGGTGTACCGTAGGTTTTTGCCAGTTCTACGGTATCCACGCCGCCTATAGTGAGATTTCCGTTTTCGTTTATACTTAAATTTTCAGAAACAAACATATTTAATCTTCCTTTCGGACAGAGAACAATTTCTTATTCCTCCGTCACTTCTTCAACAATTGCCCTCAATTCCTCAACACCTTCAAAAGTCATAGAGGAAAAGGGAATTACGTGCATATCCTCAAAGCATGGTATTTCAGTCTTGAATGCCTCCATACGCTTTATACGCTCCATTTTTTTCAGCTTGTCAGCCTTTGTGAGAACGAGAATAAATGGCATTTCCGTATCAATGAGGAAATCAATCATCTTCAAATCGTCCTTTGTAGGAGCATGACGCATATCCACCAGCATAAATACTATGCGTATATCTCTTTCAGAGCTTAAATAACCGTCAATAAGTCCGGACCAGCGTTCTTTCTCCGATTTTGCAACCTTTGCATAACCATAACCGGGCAGGTCAACAAAGTATATATTTTCCAGACCATAGAAATTTATTGTAGCCGTTTTACCTGGAACAGAACTTACTCTTGCAAGATTTTTACGATTGAAAAGCTTATTGATAAGGGTGGATTTTCCCACGTTTGAATGACCTGCAAAGGCAATTTCAATTCTATCGCCCTGCGGTAACTGTGAATATGTACCGTAGGAGGCTACAAATTCCGCTTTATTATAATTCAGTTTCATAGCCACTCTCCTCATATAATCGCATTGTCGAGAACATCTGTGAGATTTTCTGCAAATACAAATTCAATATTATTCTTAACAGCTTCATCAATTTCTTCAAGGTCGGGTTTATTGGCAACAGGGATAATAACCTTTTTCATACCAAGCTTGTATGCTGCCATTGTCTTTTCACGGAGTCCGCCGATTGGAAGAACTTTTCCGTGAAGTGTTATTTCACCTGTCATAGCCACCTCAGAACGCACCATGCGCTCTGAAAGTGCTGATACAAGAGCTGTCGTAATTGTAACACCGGCAGAGGGACCGTCCTTTGGAACAGCACCCTCGGGAGCGTGAATGTGTATATCCTTTTTAGTAAAAAAATCCTTGTCTATGCCATACTTTTCAGCAATGCTGCGAACATATGTAACGGCAATTCTTGCACTTTCCTTCATTACATCTCCAAGTGAGCCTGTAATTTCAATTTTGCCTGTACCGTCAAGCACAAGGACTTCAAGGGGCATAACAGTTCCGCCTACAGCAGTCCATGCAAGGCCATTTACAACTCCCACCTGATCTCTTTCGGATTTCAGGTCACGGGTATATTTATGTACACCAAGCCACTTTTCAATATCTTTCCCCTTAATATTGATACGCTTTGCAGTACCGTCGGCAATCTTCTTTGCAGCCTTTCTGCACAGTGAAGCAATTCGTCTTTCGAGAGTTCTTACGCCTGCTTCACTTGTATAATAAGCAATAATGTCATCAACGGCATCGTCGCTGATTTTCAGCTGTGTGCCTTTGAGTCCGTGCTCCTTAAGCTGTTTGGGAATGAGATGATCTTTTGCAATGTGGAATTTTTCCTCTGCGGTATAGCTTGGAAGCTCTATAAGCTCCATACGGTCAAGAAGCGGTGCAGGAATATTTCCAACATCGTTTGCAGTTGTTATAAATACCGCCTTACTTAAATCAAATGGTACTTCAATGAAGTGATCACGGAAAGCACAGTTCTGCTCACTGTCCAGAACCTCAAGCATAGCTGAAGAAGGATCGCCCTTAATATCGCTGCAAAGCTTGTCTATCTCATCAAGGAGAACCATAGGATCAGCAGTTCCTGCCTGCTCCATAGCGGCAATGATACGTCCGGGCATAGCACCTACATATGTCTTTCTATGACCTCTTATATCAGCCTCGTCACGGACTCCGCCGAGAGATACACGGACATATTTTCTTCCCATAGCCTTTGCAATAGAACGTGCAATTGACGTTTTACCTATTCCGGGAGGGCCTGCAAGACAAATAATCTGGCCCTTTATATCGGGATTAAGGGTATGTACCGCAAGAAATTCAAGTATGCGTTCCTTGACCTTTTTAAGTCCATAATGCTCATCGTCAAGAATAGCCGCAGCCTTATCCATTGATATTTTTGATTTTGTATACTTGCCCCATGGCAGTTCAAGAACTGTATCAAGGTAATTCTTGATTACAAATGCCTCCTGTGAAGCAGGCGGCAGCTTTGCAAGCCTGTCGGTTTCACGGAGCAGCTTATCACGACTTTTTTCATCAATTTTCAGCTTTATTACCTTTTCACGAAGCTCGTATACCTCATCTGCTTCGTCTTCTCCAAGCTGTTCCTGAATAACTCTCATCTGCTCACGAAGATAGTATTCACGCTGTCCCTTGTCGATACTGTTTCTTGTCTGCTCGTTTATTTCGTTTTCAAGCTCAAGTATTTCCACTTCTGCGGCAAGAAAATGACCGAGAAGCGTAAGCTTGTTTATTATATTGGTTTCCTCAAGAAGCTCCTGCTTGTCACGGTAATTGATATTTGAATTGAAGCATATTGACTCAAATACCTTTACAGGATCTGACTGTGACATAACCACAGAGAGCATTTCACGGGGCATTTTAGGAAAAAATGAAGTATATCGCTCAAAGATATTCTTCACGGTACGGACAAGAGCCTCTGCCTCCGCTTCGCTGTATTTCACTCTTGAATAAGTGGGAACACGCTTGACATCAGCAATAAAAACGTCACCCTCATCCATAAGTGCAACCATATGAGCTTTATAAACGCCCTCAACAAGAACCTTTACCACATTATCAGGCAATTTTAAAACCTGCTTTATTTCCGCAACAACACCGACGCTGTAAAGATCTGCCATTACAGGTCTGTCAACATCTGTTTCTTTCTGTGCAACGAGAAAAATCTTTCCACTGCCCTTGACAGCTCTTTCTATGGCATTGATTGTCTTTTCTCTCGAAGCGTCAAAGTGCATAACCATTTTCGGATATGCAACAAGTCCTTTTAATGCAACAGTATAAAACGTATTGCATTTTTCTGTATTTTTACAACTTTTCGTTTTCTGTTCCATATTTATCCTTCTCCAATTAATCAGTTATGAGGACCTCTAAAAACCCGTCTGATCAAAGAAAAAGCAGATGACGTGCATAGCTACTTTTTTCTCAAAAGAGGTTTTCAGAGGTTCCCTTATACCAATGTTTCAATGATTGGTATTAATCCATCCGAATTTACTTATACTTCTGTATCTTATATTATACTATTATTATACTATATTCTTATGAAAAAAGCAAGTTCAGCAGCCAATAACTGCAAAAGTTATATTTTTTTGTCAGAAATATATTGATTTTTTATATTTAATATGCTATAATATATCTATATTGATAAAAGGAGTAAGAATAAAATGAAGACAATTGCTATAATTGGTGCTATGCCATCAGAACTTGCGGATATACGCACTATGCTGGGCGAGGCTGAAATAAAGCGTATTTCAGGTTTCGACTTCTACATAAACGAATACAAGGGAAACAAAATTGTAAATGCCTGCTGCGGTATTGCAAAGGTAAACGCTGCTTTATGCACACAGGTAATGATTGACAATTTCACCCCTGACTATGTTATAAATGCAGGTGTTGCAGGCGGTATGAATACTTCTGTCAAGGTATGCGATATAGTTATATCAACAGAAGTTCTCCCCCACGACCTTGACCCTCACTTCCTTGCGGATTATCCGCCTTACTGTGCTGTTTTCAAGGCTGACGAAACCCTTATGAATACTGCTGAAAAGGTATGCGGTGAATTTTCCGTAAACAGCTTCCGAGGCCGTATCGTATCGGGCGAGCAGTTCATTTCCGATAGTGCTGTAAAGAACGCAATACAGGAAAAATTCAATCCTCATGCCGTTGATATGGAAAGTGCCGCTGTAGGTCACGCCTGCTATCTCAATGAAATGCCCTTTGCAAGCATCCGATGTATTTCAGACAATGCCGACGACGAGGGTGCAATGTCATTTGATGAATTTGAAAAAATTGCTGCAAAGCGTGTGGCTGAAATCGTTCTGCGAATGACTGAAATTCTGTAAACAACTCCCATTAAAGGAGATAAAAAAAGGAGAAAATAATTATGAAAAAATCACTTTCACTCTTATCCGCTGCTGTTCTTACTGCATCATGCCTGTCTTTCACAGACACAAATGCAAATGCTACTGATGCTGCTGCAAAATTCTATATGAAAGTGCCTGCTTCTGATACATATGGACTTAATGATACCAGAGATATGATATCTATTGATTCACTTGATGAAGACCTTACTATCACTGCACAGATTTTCTTCTCCAATCCTACAAACAGTGCCTGGAGCGTATCTCCCAAGTGGAATTCAGACAGTGAATATATCAAAATAACAAATGTGAATATCCCACTTGAAGAAGGAAATCTCAAAGAATATGCATATGCTGAAAAAGATGAGAACGGAAATCTCACAGTTGCAAGAAACGGATACGACTATTCCGTTAATAAAAATTATGGTTCCCACAACTTCACTGTAAGAAGCGCTGACGGCAAGGCTCTCGTTCCCTATGGTGCTGAATCAGATTCATACGAGCTTCTCTCCTTTGATTTCACAATTGACGCAGATACTCCCGACGGCACATATGAAATTTTCTTCACGACAGACGAGGATAACAGTACAAGATGTGCTATGGACGCTACACAGAATCATATGATTTACAAGTTCCCCGATAATCCCCCTGTTGTTTCAGGACTTAAAATCGTTATCGGTGAGGGAAATGCAGTTTCCGATTATAATATCGGTGATATCAACCTCGACGGCAAGGTTGACTCCTCTGACGCTACAGAAGCATTGAGCGATTATGCAACTATGCAGACAGGCGGCGCTTCTTCACTTAACGACCAGCAGAAATTCAACGGTGACGTTAATTTCGACGGCTCTATAAGCTCTACTGATGCCTCTGATATCCTCAATTACTACGCATATGTTTCTACATCCGCAGGAACACCCAAGTCATTCCTTGAGTATTTTGAGAGAACTGTTCCCGAAAAGTAATCGTAATTATACGAAAATCAAAAGTGGGGCGAGCAAAGGCTCGCCCCAAATCTTTTTTCAGACAAGATTATTCTTTATTGCAAATACCGCAAGCTGTGTACGGTCTTTTAGTTTCAGCTTTTCCAGCAGCCTTGATATACTGTTGCGGACAGTTCCCTCCGCAAGAAAAAGCTGTGCCGCTATTTCCTTATTGTCATATCCGTCGCATATCAGACGGAGAAATTCAACATCACGTTCGGTAAGATCAAAGTTTTTCGGAGTCTGCTTCGCAGGCTCTTTTTTTATAGCCTGAAAAACATTGTCGCAGAATACATTAATTCCACCTGCCACAGCCTTGATTGAGTTTATTACCTGACTGCTGTCCATTTCCTTGAGAATATACCCGTCTGCACCGCTTGACATAGCCTTTTCAACAGTTTCCTTGTCGTCAAATGTGGTAAGCACAAGAACCTTCACGCCTTTCAGCTTGTCCTTTATCTGCCGTGTGCCATAGCCGCCGTCAAAATCCGGCATACGCATATCCATAAGCACCACATCAGGTTCAAGACGCAGTGCAAGCTCATAGGCTTCCTTGCCATTGCCAGCTTCTCCTACCACCTTTATTTCGGGTTCTTCACTCAACACCGCCTTTAAACCCATACGAAGAACCGCCACATCATCTGCTATAAGTACCTTTATCATACATTCACCCTTCCAAAGGAATTTTTATCATAGTTGTGAATCCGTCGCCCTCTACAGAGGAAAATCTTACCGTTCCGCCTATACTTTCAATGCGGCGGCGTATACCGTTCAATCCGTTATTTTCCTTGATATTTCCGCAGCCTCTGCCGTTATCGAATATATAAAGCTCCAGACGGTCGTCAAGGAATTTAATAATTATATCAATTCTTTCAGCTCCGGAGTAACGCATTGCATTTGTAACAGTTTCCTTTACAGAATCATAAACCTCGCGTATACAGAAAGCATATCTGCTGTCCTCTGTGCCCTGTACACAGACATCAACCTCCACACTGCGGACAGCGTCTGTAACTGTCTTGACCGCTCTTACAACAGATGTCATGAATTCATCGTCACGGAGATTGTTGATTGAGCAGCGGAGCTGTGTGATTCCGCTTCTTGATAAACCGTCAATCTCCGCTATATACTGTGATATATCACTAATGTTACCGTTTTTCAGTTCAGATTCCGTAATTTTCGCAAGAGAGCTTATCATTGTAAAGGTATGACCTGCGGAATCGTGTATCTCCTGTGCAATTCTGTTTCTTTCGTGCTCCACAGAAAGCTTTTTTTCAGCCTGTGCAAGCTCATAGTACTCGGTTATATTGCTTATGAGTA
Organism: Ruminococcus sp.; assembly: GCA_017558505.1. Lineage (GTDB taxonomy): Bacteria > Bacillota > Clostridia > Oscillospirales > Ruminococcaceae > Ruminococcus. The sequence goes on from JAFYUM010000042.1 coordinate 106,701, forward strand.
CAATTCCCGCAATTTCTGTTCCGGTTTCGTTGCATATACGGCTGCTCTTAAGGTTGTATCGTTCATCCTCCACTGAAAATTCCACAGAGCTTTCGGATGTATCAAATTCATTTCCCGACAGTTGTCCGAGAGCCTTATAAAAGCCTGAAATATCCGAAAATGCAACAGGCAAAAGTTTTTTCATAGCCTTGTTGCTGTAAGTGATATTACCCTCTGTATCAAATACTGCCGCCGCTGTGACAATGTTATTAAAAGTATCCTGAATGGCTATCTGATTTATGTCAAGAAGTCCGTACCGTCTTATAGCAATAAGCACCATTATAACAGAAAAGGCAAAAAATAACGGTGTAAGTTCAATTTCTGATCTGATAACCCCACAGACTGACAATACATTTATCAGAAGCGGCACCAACGCTGCCAGAGCAAGAAACATCGACTGTGCAGAAACTGTACTGCCCTTTGAATGGCGTATAAACATAAGTGATATTCCCGAAAGAATAAATATGTAGAACAAAAGCTGGAATACATAGAACATTATCCCGTATGTTATGCCGTCTATACCGAAATCCTTATAATACAGCCTGTGGAGAGGATTTGTAGCAATTACAGTATACATAACCGCTGATACAATTGGAAAAAGTCTTGCTTTATTCCTGAATTTCACCGAAGTTTCGGAATATTCCGCTGAAAACATAAGCCAGAATGGCGAAAACAGACATATACCGAGATTTCCGATGAGATAACTTATTGTAAGCTGTGTATTGTTAACTGAAAATAAAATAAGCAGCTGTGAAACAAGCCACAGCACGATTGAAAGCTGACAGACGATAAAAAGCCGCGTCATACGGTTTTTATTGCCACGTGAAAGTATCCACCCCACTGTACCAAGCATACCGCACAGACCAGTTAAAAGCAGTACCGACGCTGTAACAGTCACTGCCATATTTTCACTCCTTTCAATGGCAATGCCGCACGTGTAATACGTGCGGTATGCCCTGATATCCATTATCTGCTCCAATTTAATTCAATAAATTATCAACTCACCATGTCCAGTCTGAAAATGTCTTTGAAACTGTGTCCTTGATTGATTCTCCCTTTTTACGTGAAGCCTCGTTGACAGCGGCAATTGCAATGAAGATAACGCCAACTGCAAGGAGATATACCCACCAGCCTGCTGATGTGAAATATCTTGCTGTGAGAAGAACTGTAAGTATAACAAGTGCAATTGAAGATACACTGAACCATGTCTTGCTCTTTGCGTAGAATGAGAAAACAAGAACTGCTGCTGTAACTGCAAGAACAAAAATTCTGTTTGCCATGCTGTCGTGAATAATACCGTCAACTATAAGTCCGCCAAAGGCAAGAACGAACATCAATGTGGATACTATCTTTGAAATTTCCTTGTGATTTCTCCAGATAAATCTGTATGTGACACCAAGAAGTACCAGTATACCGAGGTTCACCTTGCTTGATATAAAGTTGGACTCAAATGTAAGGAAAGGTCTGAATACAAATGCAAAGGATACTATAAGCGCTGACGCTGAAAGAAGAACAGCCGCTGTATTCTTGTTTGTATTCTTCTTGATAAATGCCGCAACATATATAGCTACTGCAATATATATCAGGAAGCGTGTAATATCATTGATTGCTGTAAGTCCGAATAATGTAATGAGAGATGTAGGAAGAAGAACGTCCACACTTGTACGTAAATTCTTTTTGTATATTAAGGATTCGGGGAACACTACTCTTGAAACAATTACGAGAAGAGCAAATAATCCAAGAACTATGTAGTTTCTGATGTTGTCGCTCTTGATGTGAACGACAAGAATATTGATTGTTGTAACGATAAGTGAAATAACAGAACCCGCCGCTGTGATATTATTTCTCATCATGCAGGAAATAATGAAGTGGAATATGCTGATTGATATTGCTATAAAGAACAGTTCTGAATAGGCTGAAATTGCAAATAATGCCAACATTGCCGCTGTCATAAGAGTATATTCAGCTGAATGTGCTCTTACAGGATGCTTTGCGTAGAACTTGAACGCAACAGTTGGCAGGAAGATGAAGAATGAAGCCATAAGTATGTAAACGACTGTGAGTGCGCCGAATACTATAACTCTAAGCTCATCGTTCAGACCGTCGTTTATGCGTAAGTGGTCATATGCTGTATAAGCCATACATAATGGCATCAAGGGAAGTGCAAGACCTGCAACAAACTGGATATCCTTAGACTTATGCAGGCAATAGCCCATAATAATTGCAGTAAGAACAGCCGGGAAAAAGAGGTTGATTCCATACACATCATTTGAATCTGCATTGAGAGCAACAACAGCACCGATTACAAAACCAATAAATGAGAAAATCTTTGATATTGTAAGATTTCCGGGAATAACGTAATTGAGAACGTAAATTACAAGTGTAATTGCTCCGAAAAGAATCATTGACCAGGGTTCACCTATTTCGTCCTCAAGTCCAGCGGATACTGTAAAAGCTGTGTAAACACCGATGATATCAGCAAAAATGAACATCCACTTCTGATTTTTAAGGAAGCCGTATGCAAAAAGCTGGACAAGAATAACACTAAGGATTGCGAATGTATACCATGTAGCGTCCAATGTTGTTGCAACTACATAAATCATAGCAACAAACTGATAGATTACAGCTGAAATATCACCGATAATTTCAGCGGGCTTTTCAATAACTGTTCCCTTAAGAGGCTTAAAAACGTGGAGAATTGCTGTGATAATAAGCTGTGCAATACTGATGACAGTGGCAAATTTCTCAAAATTATCTGCAACCTGTCCGCAGAGGAAAACAATTGCAAGGGAAATAAATGAGAAACCTGCATAATGGAATGCGGCGTGCTTGTAGAGGCTGTTTCCTGCAAAGGATGATACAGCCGCAAGTACCGCCATACCTGCAAGGAATGTACCGCAGCCCATGCCGGCAAAGCTGAACCATTCACCGAAAAGCTTGTAATAACCTGCTGTACCGAAAGAAACTATTGCAATAAGAGTTCCTATCATGTAAAATGCAGATGAGGTCTGAACCAGATCGGCAGCCGCTTTCATAACTCCGCAGATTGCAAAGGCAATAACCGCCGCACCTGCAAGGGCAAAAACTCTTGTTACAGGCTCCATATTCAACCAGTTAGCAGCTACAAAGGTTATAGCCGATAACATAATGAAAATTGTACCAATGAGAAGCATAACCGATGAAGCGGAAAGCTTTTTTCTGGGCGGTTTTGGAGCCCGATAAACAGGCCCATAAACATTGGCGTTCTGTGAACGATTTTTTTCGTATTTCACAAGTGCGGCAATTCCGAAGCCGATACCTACGGGAATACCTATGAATAACACAAGCAAAATAAACATCAACAATATAATTGTCATATAAAGCACTCCTTTCGCTTTCGGGAAGGTTTCTTTCCTCCCCCTGTGACTATATTATACCATATCTGACAAATATTGTAAGGTGTCATTCGTCACTTTGTGAGTGACAAATGTCACTTTATGAATATAATACTATACACAACGAAAAAAAGCAATTAATTGATAATTACATTTTATTACATTTCAGATTTGCTGAAATTTTAACAACATCCTTGAACCATAATCCTTTAACCTTGTAGCATGATGATGTTTCTCCCGTAAACCATATAACAGCTGTGCATTTGTGGAATATTCTCTGAATAATATTCCTGTTGAGCTGCACCATTGTTACATTCTCAATTTTTGCCGTCACCCTATGAAATGTCGTTCCCTTAACCGTCAGGAGCACAATTCTGTCACCGTATAACATAATTCCGCTTGTAAACAAAGCAGCCGTCTTTACCAACACAAGCCAGACAAGAGGAATAGAAAACATAACCGCAAGGAATTTCCACAATCCGCGGTCATCCCAGAGAAGATAATCCGAAAAATGATACAGCGATGCAACAGCTATAATACCGAAAAATGGTACCCCAATATAACTGAAAAAGGAAGTCCATGCAGGTCGGCATTTCATCGTTTCAACCCCTTTCATGCTGAATAAACCCGTTTTTTCACCATGGCTTATGGGGAATATCACAGGCAGATGAGAGGCATACCCATAACCCGGACAGCTTATATTCACAGTATAAGCACTGCATATCTTCATAATAAGATTCTGCCGCAGGTCAATATAATTTATATGCTCCGTCCTTATCCTGTTTTTTCTTCGTCTGAAAAGTCCGAATGCAACATTTATAAATTCTCCGTCTGTCGATATTCTGAACCATGCGTACATCAGCAGATTTCTTATAAAGGAAATAAACCACATACCCATAAAGAAAATTGCTACCATTGCCGCTGCTTTCGGAATGCCGCTCAACAACTGTGAATATATCGCCTCCGCCTGTTTTGTTACTCTTTCAAAGGCAATTGAAAGTATATCCTTGGCTATATCGCCGCCCTTAAAGAAAAATGCGGCAATATATACAGCCCCTGAAAATCCACTGGAAAAGAACACGGAAAACAACAGAACAGACGCAATCCCCGGCTCTGGAATTTCCTTTACAGCATTTTCCTTTTTAACATCGGGAATACATTTCATTATTTCATCTGCACATTTTCTTTTTACAAGCAGCTTTAAATCAGCCGATTTATAAAAGCCTGCTCCAGTGTCAAGGCGGATACTTACCGCTTTAAACGGAACAAGAAAAAACAGTATTTCTTCTGCCGCAGAGCTTACGCTGTCAAATGGCATTACTGTATTTTTTCTGAATATTACACCTTTTTTGTGGCAAAACTTATTTTCGTCAATGCTTATCTCCGAAAAATGCCACTGAATATAACCATACACAATGATTATGCCGATCACTGCAATATCAAGCCACGCACCTTTAATCCAGCGATATATTCCCGATAAATCGAATTTAAGGACAGATATACCACGAAGCAGCGGAAATATCAGAAGCCACAGGTTTTTGGCTGAATACCGCATAATACGCAGGGGATGCTCACGGAATTTCATATACCGCCCCTTTCCGACGCAAAGTTAATTATTTCCTGTATATCACTGCGGCTGAGGAACATAAGCCTGAGTCGTCCGCCATACATAAAAAGTATGGCAAAATTCAGCCCTGTATACCCCGAAAAAGGCGTTGTTACCGTCGTTGTATAACGTACTGCGGAAAATTCGGCTGTTCTGCTCGTATGGAAAATCACACCACTGTGCTTTGTAATTCGCTCTCCGTCGGTTTCGTACCGGAGATTCCGGAAATAAAGGGGAATGTACACACAATCGAGCACTATCGCCACAACTATAGTAACAATGGCAGAAACCCTTGTATAATCAGGAACAAAAAGCCTGATGACAAATACAAGAATTGCGGATATTAAAACAACAGCAAGCATTGCATATCCGCAGGCATTTTTATCGGGAAGAATTTTTTTCATCGAGCACCACCTATGAATTTTCAGACTTATCTGCTTCATAAATATATTATAACTCATTTTTTAATAAAAGTACACCTTTTTGGAGGATTTTTTTATGATTCTTGAAAAAATCAATGATTTTGTCTGGGGTAATGGATTGGTATTTCTCTTTTTATTTACAGGGGCATTACTTACATTCAGGCTGAAATTCATACAGCTACGCCTGCCATTTCTGCTGAAAAATCACGGTAAATCGAAAAATAGCGGATTATCACAGTTCAGAACAGTCTGCATGAGTCTTGGTACAGCCATGGGTACGGGAAATATTGTGGGTGCTGCTTCCGCTGTTGCCATAGGAGGTGCGGGAGCTGTTTTCTGGATGTGGGTATCTGCATTTCTTGGAATGGCAACTGTTTATACGGAAAACATCTTCTCCGCCCGTTACAGTGACAACGAGCTGAAAGGCCCTATGGCATATCTTACAAAAGGGCTTGGCTGTCCCCTTATGGCAATGCTGTTCGCCTTTTTCTGCATTTGTGCGTCTTTGGGTATGGGCGGAATGGCACAGATAAGCGTTTTTGCCGAAGCTTTAGGACAATGCACCGATTTCAGCCGTCCTGCCACCTCAATTATTATATTTACCGTTCTGTGGTTTGTTATAAAAGGCGGCGGAAAAAGCATCGGAACTGCCGCACAATTTCTTCTGCCTGCCGCTTCGATTATTTACAGCGCTGCCTGCATTGCTGTTATTGCTGTGAATTTTAGCTGTATTCCGCAGATTTTCGCTGATATTTTCTCCGAAGCCTTCAGTTTCAAATCAGCCGCAGGAGGTACAGCAGGTTATGCATTATCTGTCGGCATACGAAGGGGACTATTTTCAAATGAAGCAGGTCTTGGAAGTTCTCCAATACTCCACAGCGCCGCCGAGGATACGATTCCCGAAACGCAGGGACTATGGAGTATGTTTGAGGTCTTTTTTGATACAATAATATGCTGTACTCTTACCGCTGTAACAGTTCTATGCAGCTCTGAAAGTTTTTCTCCTGCCGAAGCTCTTACCACAGTTATGGGCAATTTATCTGAAATCTTCATCACAGCCGAGCTGGGGATTTTTTCATTCTGCACTGTTATAGGCTGGTATTACTGCGGTATGACTGCATTCAGACACCTTTTCAAAGAAAAGTACATAGGCAGTTTTGCTGTTTTCTATGCAGCTTCTGCCGCCTGCGGAGTATTGTTTTCCGCAAAGTCAATATGGCTTATTTCCGACATATTCAACGGCTTAATGGCATTTGTAAATATCACAGGTCTGCTTATAATTATTTTTTTCGACAAGAACAATGATGTTTCCCCCTCTTGACATATTCTCATTTTTTGGGTATAATTATATTATCTCAATTTGTGACTGCAATAAAAGTTAAATTTGTGAATTTGTAGCGTTTATCGCTAAGGATATATATATTTTATTCAATGCATTCCTGTCTGGTCTATGTACAGAATACAGCTACAGGTATAATCTGTTCTGTGCGGATATCAGGAATTGCTTTACAAGGAGGACGATTTAGTGAACGAAAACAACGTAACAAGAAAACCCAGAAGAGCTCCTGTTCAGAAAAAAACTGCAGAACAGCCAAAGAAAAATACAAGACAGACTGTACCCTCAACAGTCCGCAAGCCCAAACAGCAGGCAAAGGAAATCAGAAGAACTCCCGTCAGAATTATCCCTCTCGGCGGTCTTAACGAAATCGGCAAGAATATGACCGTTTTTGAATGTTCAAACGATATGTTCATTCTCGACTGCGGTCTTGCCTTCCCCGACGCTGATATGCCCGGTGTTGACATAGTTATCCCTGATTTCACATATGTAGAACGCAATGCCGAAAAAATCAGGGGTATCGTTATCACTCACGGTCATGAGGACCATATCGGCGGACTTGCTTATCTGCTTAAAAAGGTAAATGTACCCGTCTATGCTACACGCCTTACTATCGGACTTATCGAGGGAAAACTCAAAGAACAGGGTATTCTCAATCAGGTGAAGCTCAATGTTGTTGAGCCGAGAAAAACCGTAAAAATGGGATGTATGGCAGTTGAATTCATCAAGGTAAACCACTCTATCCCCGACGCTGTCGGTATGGCTATCCATACCCCCGCAGGAGTAATTGTCCACACAGGCGATTTCAAGGTGGACTACTCCCCCATTGACGGCAATATCATTGACCTTGCACGTTTCGGTGAACTGGGCAGCAAGGGCGTTCTTGCCCTTATGGCTGACTCTACCAATGCTGAGCGTGAAGGCTGTACCCGTTCAGAACGTACAGTAGGCGAATCCTTCGACCGCCTTTTCAAGAAGGGCGAAGGCAAGCGTATAATCATCGCCACTTTCTCATCAAATATCCACCGTGTACAGCAGATTATCAATGCCGCAGCACATTACGGCAGAAAAGTCGCTGTATCTGGAAGAAGCATGATTAACGTAATCAATACTGCTATTGAACTGGGATATCTTGAAGTTCCAGACGGAATTATCATTGATATCGATATGATGAACCGCTATGAAAATGAGCGTATAGTTCTCATCACAACGGGAAGTCAGGGCGAACCTATGTCTGCCCTTACACGTATGGCAATGAACGACCACAGAAAGGTGAATATCACACCTATGGACTTCATTATCATATCCGCTACACCTATTCCCGGCAATGAGAAATACGTTACAAGAGTTGTAAACGAGCTTATGAAGTCGGGTGCAGAGGTTGTATACGAAGCCATGTATGAAGTACACGTTTCAGGTCACGCCTGTCAGGAGGAGCTGAAACTTATGCAGGCTCTCACAAAACCAAAGTTCTTTATTCCGGTACACGGCGAATACAAGCATCTTAAAAAGCATGGTGACCTTGCGGTACAGATGGGTATGCCACGTGAAAACGTAATTATAGCAGAAATCGGAAACGTAATCGAGTCCGACGGTGTATCAATGAAAGTTGTATCACAGGTACCATCGGGAAGAATTCTCGTTGACGGTCTCGGTGTCGGTGATGTAGGCTCAATTGTACTCCGTGACAGAAAACACCTTGCACAGGACGGACTTATTATAATTGTCATAGGAATTGAAAGAACAGGAAATGTTGTGGTGGCAGGGCCTGATATAATATCAAGAGGCTTTGTCTATGTCCGTGAGTCAGAGGAGCTTTTTGTTGAGGCAAAGGAGCTTCTCAACGACACTCTTGAAAACTGCTCATATCATGAAATGCGTGAGTGGAATACTCTCAAGGGTAAACTCCGTGACGCACTTTCCGACTATATATATCAGAAAACAAAGAGAAGTCCTATGATACTTCCGATTATTATGGAGCTGTGATAATATCGACACCGCACATACTCTTTGCGGTATCGCTTTTATTCTCTGCCAAGGAGGGTTGAGATGTGAAAAAAAAGTTTCCGGGAGCTGCTCTGCTGATTCTCTGTGCAATTATTGCAAGTCAGCTGTTTGTTTCTATAGCACTTTTCGGATACAACAGACTATATGGCATTGTCGGCATAGCGTCGGCGCTTATACTTGCCATTGTACTGATTATTGTTTATGTGGTATTTTCAAAGAATTCACTGCGATATTTCACCAAAATGAACAGTCACCTTGAAAATTCAGCTGCTGAATATCTTAATACGCTTCCCGCACCTGTTGCAGTAACAGAAAAAAGCGGCAGAATTGTCTGGTATAACCGTGCATTTGCAAATGACATCTGTCCCGATATGAGTATTTACGGTATGGATTTCATGGACTGTACTGCTGTTGATGTAAGAAATCTTATCAATGAGGATTATGTTATCTGCCGTATAAACAACTCAGTATACAAGATAAACTATGAGGAGTTTACCAAGGACGACGTTACATTTCTGGTAATCTGCTTTGACGACGAGACAAAATACTATAAGCTCAAAAAAGAGTCGGAAGATGCTCATCCTGATGTTGTTGTTATGACAATCGACACATATGATGAAATCATGCAGAATGCCAAGGAAAGTGAAAAGGCAATTGCGGCAGTTGAAATTGAACAGCTTATTGAGAAATTCATGAACAACACCAACGGCTTTGTTAAGAAAATATCGCCGAATACCTTTTATGCTGTTCTGGAACACCGTCACCTCGAAAATAAAATACATGAAAAATTCAAGATACTTGATATGGCAAGGGAGATAAAAATTGCCGGAAAATATTCCCTCACCCTGTCAATCGGCGTGGGTGACAACGCAAAAACCCTTGAAGAAAGCGAGAAAATCGCTCATCAGTGTCTTGAAATGGCTCTCGGCAGGGGCGGCGACCAGGCAGTTCTCAAAACCGAAAACGGCTACCGCTTCTTTGGCGGAATTTCCAAGGGCGTTGAAAAGATGTCCCGTACAAAAACACGTATTATAGCCAATGCAATGCAGGATTTATTCCTCAGCTCAGGTAGGATTTTCATTATGGGACACCGTTTCGGCGACCTTGACTCAATGGGTTCTGCCTGTGGTCTTGCAGGAGCATTGAAGCTTATGGGCAAAGAGGCACACATCGTTGTTGACCGTACAAAAAATCTTGCTGCCAACCTTATTGAAGCCGTTGAAGCTAAGGCTGGACAGGGACTTTTCGTAACACCTGCACAGGCTGTACAGGCGATAAATTCCAACGATCTGCTCATAATCGTTGATATTCACAACAAGAATATGATTGAATCAACAGAGCTTTACGAAAAATCCGAACAGATTATCGTTATTGACCACCACAGAAAAACAGCCAATTACATTGATAATTCGGTTATTTTCTATCATGAACCCCATTCTTCCTCTGCTTCTGAAATGGTTACGGAGCTTATTCAGTATTTCCGTTTTGCCGGAGATGAAAAGCTCCCTGCATACTGTGCCGAAGCACTTCTTGCAGGCATTATGCTTGACACAAAGAATTTTGTTATGCGTACAGGTGCAAGAACATTTGAAGCAGCTGCTTTCCTCAAAAAGTTAGGGGCAGATACCGTTGCAGTCAAAATGCTTTTTTCAAACTCCTTCGACTCATACAAAAACAAGGCAGAAATTGTTGCTTCTGCAAACATTTATAAAAAATGTGCCATCGCTATTGCTGATACAGAATCAGGCGATATACGTATTGTTGCACCGCAGGCAGCTGACGAACTGCTGAACATAACAGATGTTGACGCTTCATTTGTAATATACCGGACAAATTCCGGAGCAAATATCTCAGCACGTTCTCTCGGTGCGGTCAATGTCCAGATTATAATGGAAAAACTGGGGGGCGGCGGTCACCAGACCATGGCTGCTACACAACTTAAGGATATTTCCTCAGCAGAAGCCGCCGAGCTTCTTATCAAGGCGATTGACAGCCGTGATGAGGAAATCAGCAACTCATAAAAATTCACATCAGGAATGAAAGGAATTGTAAATTATGAAAGTTATCTACTTACAGGATGTTAAAGGCTCAGGAAAAAAGGGCGAGGTAAAAAATGTAGCTGACGGCTACGCAAGAAATATGCTTCTCCCAAAGGGACTTGCTGTTGAAGCTACTCCCGAAAATCTCAGCAAGCTTGCAGGTCAGAAATCCTCTGCACAGTTCAAGATTGACACAGAGAAAAAGGCTGCCGAGGAAGCTGCTGCAAAGGTAAAGGACAAGAAGCTTGTTATCAAGGCAAAGGCTGGCTCAAACGACCGTCTTTTCGGCTCTGTTACAGCTGCTCATGTTGCCGACGCTCTCAACACACAGCTTGGTATAAAGGTTGACAAGAAAAAAATTGCACTCAGCACAGACATAAAGAATTTCGGATCATACTCCGCAACAATTAAATTCTACACAGGAGTATCCGAAAAGGTTGATGTTGAGGTAGTTGAGGGCTGATGGACGCTAACAGCTTATTCTCCGCCGCTGAATTTCCACACAGCATAGAAGCGGAACAGTCGGTCATCGGTGCGGTGCTTGCCGATTCTACCGTTATGCCCACTGTCATTGAAAAAATCAAACCCGAATATTTCTACAGCGAAAATCACAAGAAAATATTCGGTGTAATCTACCGTATGTTCACGGGAGGCTCCCCTATCGACCCCGTCACCGTACTGAACGAGGTTGAAAAGCTTGGTATATTCGATTCAGCAACCGAGGGAAAGCGTTACCTTATGGAAATCGCCAACACTCTCCCCACTACGGAGAATATCGAAAGCTACTGCAAAATCGTTGCGGATAAGTATTTTATCCGAAGCCTTGGCTTTGTAGCGAGGGGCATTATTGACGATATCCAGTCGGGAGAAACCGATGCACAGCTTCTTCTCGATTCCGCAGAGCAGAGGATATACGATATCCGACAGGGACGAAATGTCAGTGGACTTTCATCCCTCCACGACGCTGTGATTGAAGCCTATGACAGGCTTGGTAAAATTACAGGCGAGGACAAGGATAAGTATATCGGAGCAAAAACAGGCTTTAGCCTCCTTGATACTATAACCTCGGGACTTAACAAATCTGACCTTATTATCATTGCCGCCCGTCCTGCCATGGGTAAAACTTCATTTGCAATGAATATAGCCACCAACGTGGCACGCCGCAATGATAAGGATGTTGTTATTTTCAACCTCGAAATGTCAAAGGAACAGCTTGCTACACGACTTCTTTCCACAGAAGCTCTCGTAGAATCGGGAAATCTCCGTAACGGACGAATTAAAACCGAGGAGTGGGTGCGTCTTGCTACAAGTGCGGCATATCTTGGCACTCTGCCTATGTATATTGACGATACGGCAAGTATGACTGTTCAACAGATGAAGGCAAAGCTCCGCCGCGTAAAAAATCTCGGCTTGGTAGTTATCGACTACCTTCAGCTTATGGGTTCAACCTCACGCTCCGACAACCGTGTAACGGTAATTTCAGAAATCACACGACAGCTAAAGGTTATGGCAAAGGAACTAAATGTTCCCGTGGTACTTCTTTCACAGCTCTCCCGTGCTGTTGAAAGCCGTACAGACAAGCGACCTATGATGTCAGACCTCCGTGAATCGGGTTCTATCGAGCAGGACGCTGATATTATACTTTTTCTTTATCGTGATGCTTATTATAACAAGGAAAGCACAAAACAGAATATTTCTGAGTGTATTGTTGCTAAAAACCGTCATGGTGAAACGGGTACTGTAGAGCTGATATGGAACGGTCAGTTCACGCGTTTTTCAAATCCCGAGTATAATCAGCCACCCGAGGGTTAATGACAATGCTGATAAAAATAAGCAATACTGCAAAAAAATATAATATGATAAAGTCGGGTGATACTGTTGTATGCGGTCTTTCGGGAGGTGCGGACAGCGTATGCCTGCTGCTCTCCATGAAGGAATTATCAGCAGAGCTTGATTTCTCTGTAGAGGCACTTCATGTCAATCATTGCCTCCGTGGAGCTGAAAGCGACCGTGACGAGCAGTTCTGCCGTGATTTGTGCCAATGGCTTAATGTGCCTTTTACAGCTGTTTCCTGCGATGTCAAGGGATATTCCCACAAAAACGGCTTATCCTGTGAGGAGGCCGCAAGGGAATTGCGATATGGAATTTTCCGTGAATATTCCAGAGGAAAACTCCTTGCAACGGCTCACAATGCCGACGATAACCTTGAAACAATGCTCCTTAACCTCATAAGAGGTACGGGACTTAAAGGCATTGCAGGTATCCCACCCGTAAGGGAAAATATAATACGTCCTCTTATTGAAGCTTCAAGGCTTGAAATTGAGGAATATCTGCAAAAACACGGACAGGATTTCGTAACTGACAGTTCAAACCTCACTGACGACTACACAAGAAATAAAATCCGCCATAAAATAATCCCCCTTATGAAGGAGCTGAATGGTTCGATTACGCAGACAACCGTCCGTACTGCGGAGGTTTTACGCAGCGAAAATCAGCTTATTGACGAGGCTGTTCATTCCGCTTATGAAAAATGTTTCAAAGACGGTATATTTATTGGTCTCGGAGAGTATAATCAGGTTATACGCAGGCGCTGTATTGCAAAATATCTTTCAGATAATTCCCTCCCCTTTTCAAACAAAAGGCTGACGGACTGCGACAATATACTGATTAACGGCGGAAAAATAAATATTTCGGGGAATACTTATCTCATTTCTGATGATAATTCTTTCAGACTTGAAGAAATCTCCCGACAAAAAGACGTTGAACTTATTTCAAAAACTCTTGAAATCGGTGAAAACAGGATTTTTCCGGATTCCGTTCTCATTAGCGAACTGATCAATTGTGAAAGTTTGAAGAAAATTGACTTTGTTCATAAAAAATTAACATTTTATCTGCTGGATTATGATAAAATAAAAGGAACAGCTATTGTCAGAAACAGAAAATTCGGCGATAAGCTTAAATTAAGAGGACGCAAATTCACATCCTCTGTAAAAAAAATAATAAATGAAACTATTCCCGTATCACAACGAAACAGTCTTCATTTCATCGAGGACGAAGAAGGAACGGTATTTGCTGAAAAAATCGGCATAGCTGACAGAGTCGCCCCCGACGAAAATACCAAAAGACTGCTGAAAATCTACGTTCAGAGGGAAGGATAGGAGTGTGCAAGTTGACACCAAAAAAGAGCAGAGGCGGATTTTCATATCTGCTGGTTTTACTCATATCAATATTCTGCGTTTATTTTGTAATATCAAAATTTACGGATATGGGACAGAAAACAGAATATACCAACGTAATCTCACAATTTGACAGTTATAACGTGTCTTATTACGAGCTTGATCTCGGAACAGGAGAACTGACATATCAGCTTCGTGGTGAGGAAGAAAAAAGAAAATATACTGTGCCCTATGTAAGTATTTTCCTTGATGATACCGATAATTATCGTGTGGAATACAACAAAAAATATCCCAACGAACCGCTGGTACAGAACTACATCAAGCCTACCGATAACACATGGCTGCTGACGCTTATACCTGTTCTTCTTACAATCGGTATTGCTGTACTTATGTTCGTATTCTTAATGCGCCAGAGCGGAGGCGGAGGAAAATACAATAACTTCGGCAAGGCTAATTTAAAAAATCAGGCTGACGCAAGAAAGGCAACTTTCAAAGATGTTGCCGGTGCTGATGAGGAAAAACAGGAGCTTCAGGAAATCGTTGATTTTATGAAGAATCCCAAGAAATATGCTGAAATTGGTGCTAAAATCCCCAAGGGCGTGCTGCTTCTCGGCCCTCCCGGTACAGGTAAGACACTCCTTGCAAGAGCTGTTGCAGACGAGGCAAATGTGCCTTTCTTCCCGATTTCAGGTTCTGACTTCGTTGAAATGTTCGTAGGTGTAGGTGCTTCACGTGTCCGTGACCTCTTTGAACAGGCGAAAAAGCACGCTCCCTCTATAATCTTCATAGACGAAATCGATGCTGTAGGCCGTCACAGAGGTTCAGGTCTTGGCGGTAACCACGATGAACGTGAACAGACTCTCAACCAGCTTCTCGTTGAAATGGACGGCTTTACAGGCAACGAAAGCGTTATTGTAATTGCCGCTACAAACCGCCGTGATATCCTTGATCCTGCCCTTCTCCGTCCAGGACGTTTCGACAGACAGATCGTGGTAGGTTATCCCGATGTAAAAGGACGTGAGGAAATCCTCAAGGTACACTCGCAGAACAAGCCCCTTGCTCCCGATGTTGACCTCCACGTTATTGCACAGACAACACAGGGCTTTACTGGTGCCGACCTTGAAAATCTTCTCAACGAAGCAGCTCTCCTTGCTGCTCGCGGCGACAGAAAGACTATCTGCGAAAAGGACATTGAGGAAGCCACAATGAAGGTTATTGCAGGCCCTGAAAAGAAATCCCGCATTGTAACAGAACACGACAAGAAAATCACTGCTTATCACGAAGCAGGTCACGCTGTTGCGGCTTATAACCTGCCCACACAGGATAAGGTTCATCAGGTTACAATTATTCAGCGTGGTATGGCGGCAGGTCTTACAGTTACCCGCCCCGATACAAACGATATGCACGTGTCACGCAATCAGATGCGTGAAAGCATTGTAATGCTTCTCGGCGGCCGTGTTGCAGAGGAAATCTTCCTTGACGACATCTGCACAGGAGCTTCAAACGATATTGAACGTGCTACAAAGACTGCACGCAATATGGTTACAAGATACGGTTTCTCCAAAAAGCTTGGAACTGTGGCTTACGGCTCCGACAGCGACGAGGTATTCCTCGGCAAGGACTATGGCCATGTACAGAATTACAGCCAGTCCATTGCAGCACAGATTGACGATGAGGTAAGAGATATAATTGAAAAGGCGTATGCCGACTGTAAAGAAATCCTTACCGCTAATGCAAATAAAATGCATTTGCTTGCCGATTATCTGCTGAAATATGAGAAAATCGACAACGATAAGTTTGAGCGTCTTATGCGCGGTGAAAACATTGAGGCTAATGAGTCTGTTGTTTCTCCTGATCCCGTTCATGCCGAACCTGAAACCGTTGAAAACAGCGAGAATACAGAAGAATAAGTCCAAAAACCCCGATTTCGGAGAAGAAATCGGGGTTAAAGTTTAATTAAATATAAAATCAGGCATATATTTTTGAAAATATCGGAAAAATGAAGTAAAAACGGAGATATTCATCCTCATATAATCTCTACTCACCTGTAGTCTGATTCCATTCACCATTCTGTCTGGGAACCTACTCAGTAGTAGTTGTGGAATCTTCAACGGGAGGTTCTTCATCACCGTATTTAGGCAGAGGTGGTGATTCTGTTTCAGGCTCGAGGAACGCTCCGATAGCTTCAAATGCAGTATAGGGATCTCCGCCTGAAAGACAAGTATATCTGCCCTCTGCAAAGTTGAAGCTGTAGGTTCCTATTGTTGCTCTCTTGTTGTTGCTGAGGTTTGTGATAATAGCTGTAACATTTACATTTTTACCTGAACCGATAATGTTCTGTGTGAGCTGGCAATATTCGGGACAGCAGAAAGTGGCTGACTCCTGATTCTCAGGAGTACCGTCTTCCTTTTGTACCATAAACGCAATTACGAAACGTCCGTTTGCCTCGGCAGGAAGGTCAAATGTTATCGGAACTTCACCGTCAGGCTTTTTGCCGTTACTGAATGTAAGAGTAATTTCTGTTCCCTTTTCAACCTTTTCGCCTGCCTCAATAGACTGCTCGATTACCTGTCCCTCAGGCTCGTAGGATGCTTCAATTCGCTGATTACGTGCTGTTTCTTCTGCTGACTCTCTCTTTACAGTGTAGGGTATAAAATTCAGCTCTGCACTATTGCAGTTTTCATATTCTGCCCAGGCACTTTCGTATTCTTCCTTTGTGCAGCGGTTGTTATCATGCAGATAAAATTGTCCGCCTTCATAGTTATCCTGTGGTGTAAAGTATGTAAGGTAATCCTGATCACCATCTGAAAACTCAACATTTTCCCATGTGAGAATTCTTAAAAGACAATAATCAGTATCATCATCATTTTCTTTTAGAATTTCATAATACTTACGATTCTGCAAATCAAACTTAAACTCATCTGCAACTATACGATAAAAAGCTATATATTCTGTTCCATTAAAAAAGTATATTGTCGTACTTACACTCTCAGGTATATCAAGAACTTTACTATGAATAAACAATTCATCTACTGAGTCATTGTTAATATCCAGATAAGCGTAATCTATTTTTAAATCATCTACGCTTAAACCTACGATATTCTTCTCATAACACTCAAATGTGGCCTGAACTTCAT
The DNA here is from genome assembly GCA_017558505.1 of Ruminococcus sp. Taxonomy (GTDB): domain Bacteria; phylum Bacillota; class Clostridia; order Oscillospirales; family Ruminococcaceae; genus Ruminococcus. Next base: position 123,837 of record JAFYUM010000042.1, read on the forward strand.
ATTCAAGTCGCTTATTGCGTGCAATTTCTTCCTGCGTCTGATTTGCTGGTTCAGTAGTGCTTACAGCAGGCAGGTCAGGCTCTACAGGCTTGTCAATATCCCCTCTGCCTATATTTTTCACAAGAAATACAGAGCCTGCGGCAAGTCCCACAACAGCGGCAGTATTTACAACTCCTGTCATAATCTTTCTGATTTTGCTTCTGTTGTAAACTTCTACGTTTTCAACAACTTCTGCATTTTCGTCTGTCACTATTTTTTCAATCCCTGTATTTTCGCCCTTGATTGCGTCATTAAATCTCTTTTTTGTCATTTCTAAAATCCTCTTTTTCGTCTTTTCGTCAAGCATATCCATGTCCGTCCCGATTCTGTCAATTTTGTCAAGCCCTACGTTGTCAAGTATATCAAAACCTACGGTCTTTTTCTCTTTCATTAAAATCCCTCCTTTAAGGTTATACCTTCATTTGCAAGGAGCTTTTCAAGGCGGCTTAATGCCCTGCTGCACCGCACTCTCACTGCTCCCGAGGTCATTGAAAGCTTTTTCGCTATTTCCTTTGAGCTTCTGTTAAAATAGAATTTCTGTAAAACTATTGTGGTATCGGGATCTCCAAGGCTTTCTATGAGCCTTATCATTATATCCCTCAATTCCTCTTTTTCCGCTTCTTCCTCAATTCTTTTGTCATCGGGAATATCAGCAAAATAGTCCTCCGTCGATACTGTTCTGCCGCTTTTTGCAGTAAGAGAATGAAACTTATTTATTGCCTTTCTGCTTGCAATTGTGCCGATATAGCCCTTTAAATCTCCGTCTGAACCCTGGTTGTTATGATAATTGAGAAATACAGCAAGGAAAACATCGCTGACACATTCCTCTATATCCTCTTTTGTTGTACAGCTTCTCAATTTGTTGAAAACAATTGTGTAAACATAGTTTATGTATTCCTCGTAGAGCTTATTCTGCGCCTGCGTTTCGGATTTTTCACTCAATTCACGATATTCCTTGTCCGTCATATTCCCACCCCTTTCCACGCTGTACAAAAGCGTTTTTTGTATTGAATGCATTCTGTAATATATACTCCATTGCAATTTCCAAAGTGTTACACTTTTTTCAAAAATTTCAAGAAAAGTTTTTTCACTTGAAAATTATATCATATAATGTATGTTCCGTCAATACAACAGCAAATTACATAATTTATTACGGATATTGGCGGTATTATTTAATGTCTATTTATTCCTCGGAATATTGACCTTGCACCTGAAATATGATATAATATATATTGGAATTTTATTTTAAATTCCTGTCAGTAACAGATAACTATGTTACACTTTATATATTAAGGAGCTAATTTTATGGTTAATATTCCTGAGATTTTCGGCTGCAATGTTTTCAACGAAACTGTTATGAAGGCAAAGCTTCCGAAAAACACTTACAAAAATCTCAGACGTACAATGGAAAAAGGTCAGCCTCTGGATACAGAAACAGCTGATATTGTTGCAAATGCTATCAAGGACTGGGCTTTGGATCTCGGAGCTACGCACTATACCCACTGGTTCCAGCCAATGACAGGCACAACTGCTGAAAAGCATGACTCGTTCCTCGCTGTAGGTCCTAACGGTACGGCTCTTATGGAATTTTCCGGAAAGGCTCTTATCAAGGGTGAGCCTGACGCTTCTTCTTTCCCTTCAGGCGGACTCAGACAAACAAGTTCTGCAAGAGGATATACAGCATGGGATCCTACATCCTATTGTTTTGTTAAGGAGGGAAGCCTTTATATCCCCACTGTTTTCGTTTCCTATACAGGCGAAACCCTTGACAAGAAAACTCCCCTGCTCCGTTCTATGGAAGCTTTAAGCAAATCAGCTGTACGCTTTCTCAGATTATTCGGTAATGAAAATGTTACCCGTGTAACCTCCACTGTAGGTGCCGAGCAGGAATATTTCCTTATAGATAAAGACAAGTACGACCAACGTAAGGACCTTGTTCTTACAGGAAGAACTCTTTTCGGTGCAAAGCCTCCGAAACGTCAGGAGCTTGATGACCAGTATTTTGCTAATCTCAAACCGAGAATAGCTGCATATATGGCTGAGCTTGACGTTGAACTATGGAAACTTGGCGTATATTCCCATACAAAGCATAACGAAGCTGCTCCGGCACAGCACGAAATGGCACCTATATTCACAACTTCAAATCTTGGTGCAGACCAGAATGAGCTTGCTATGGAGGTTATGGAGAAAATCGCTCTCAAGCATAATCTTGTATGCCTGCTCCACGAAAAGCCATTTGAGGGTGTAAACGGTTCCGGTAAGCACAATAACTGGTCAATGCGTACAAACGACGGTCAGAATCTTCTTGACCCCGGCGATACACCTATGGAAAATCTCCAGTTCCTCACAATACTCTGTGCTCTTATAAAGGGCGTTGACGAATATGCAGACCTTATGAGACTTTCCGCAGCGTCAGCAGGAAATGACCATCGTCTTGGTGCTGATGAAGCTCCCCCTGCTATTATCTCCATGTTCCTCGGTGAGGAGCTTGATGAAGTTCTCAAGGCTATTGAGGAAGACGGCGTATATAAGACAGAGGCAAAATCCTTTGAAATCGGTGTAAATGCACTTCCCTCATTCCCCAAGGACTCCACAGACAGAAACAGAACATCTCCCTTTGCCTTCACAGGTAATCGTTTTGAATTCCGTATGGTTGGATCATCCGATAATATCGGCTGTCCTAACGCCCTGCTCAATACTATCGTTGCAGAGGAGCTGGACTGGTTCGCAGATAAACTTGAACCCGTCATAAACAGCGAACGCTTTGAAGAAGAAGTCAAGAAAATCCTTAAAGAAGTTCTTAAAAAGCACCGCCGAATCATTTTCAATGGTGACGGATACTCAAAAGAATGGGTACTTGAGGCTGAACGCAGAGGCCTGCCGAATTATCCTTCTGTTGTTGACTGTATGCCTCATTATACTGATGAAAAAAACCTGAAAATCCTCAGAAAGCACGGTATCTTCAACAGAAACGAGGTAACAGCACGTACTGAAATCCACCTTGAAAAGTATTCGAAGACACGCAGAATCGAAGCACGCACAATGGTTGAAATGTCAAGAAAGCAGCTTCTCCCCGCAGGTCTTGATTATCTTGATAAGCTCTGCTGCTCTATCAAGACAAAAAACGAAATCGGTATAACAGCAAATACTGAAAAGAAAATCGCTGAAAAACTCAGTCAGCTTACAGACGGTCTTTATGAGTCTATAAACCGCCTTGAAAAGCTTATTGCTGAAGCCTGTGCAATCAAGGAAGTTCAGAAGCAGGCTGAATTCTACCACGATTATGTATTCTCTGAAATGAATATTATGCGTGAAATCGCTGATGAAATGGAAGTAAATATGCCTCTTGACAGCTGGCCTATTCCTACTTATTCCGAAATTATCTACAACGTATAAAACAAAAAATCCCCCGATTTTTTCGGGGGATTTTCATTTATAGTCACCTTTTTTAGGTGGATTGCCTTTTCTTACTATTTCGAATTGCTCTCCTCCTAAAATATGATTTTTCATTGATACAAGGTCTGCAACAGATATCTCACTGTCGTTATTCACATCGGCAAATCGGTCTTTTCTCTTTTCAATAAGTGCCTTACGCATAAGTATCATATCATACACATCAATAACACCATCGGGATATAAATCGCCTGTCATGAAATATTCATCGGTAAATCCGTTTTTTCTCGGATAAATGTTGCTGAACACATCAAGAGAAACAAGTGGCCTGCCGCTGAAATCGAATAACGCCTGATTGTCGTATGCAGAGCCACCTGCCACCGTTACAGAAGCATCATATTCTGTGGCATAATCAGTAGCCCATCCGGAACCGTACTGTTTCCACAGCTTATTCTGCTCCTCCCACGGGATATTATTTACCCCAAGCCATGCGGGCTCCCAATAGAATACGCCTAAGCCCTTTGAGCCCACATCTGCTACAGCCTGAAATACATCAGTAAGGCTTTGTGCCTGCCCCTCAACAGAAATGGGATAACGCAATGTCACATTATCGGAATATCCGGAAACGGCATTGCCAAAAGTATCTCCGTCATCACTTGTGTAGGGATATGCAGTTTCCGCAACCATTACATATTTATTGTACTTGTCAGCAATTCCTTTTAACACAGAAGTAAGATTATCTGTTGTGCCATGCCAATATGGATAATATGATGCCGCAAACACATCATAATCAAGGTTGCATTCCGCCATAATCTGTGCGTACCAGTCAAAATGTCCTGATGAAGGATCGGCAAAATGATGTGCTATAAGGATATTTTTATCAAAGTCACGTACGGCCTTGTTTCCGCTTGAAAACAGGTCGCATATCTTATACATATCATTTTCGCCGCAGAAAAAACAGTTGGTTTCATTTCCCACCTGCACCATGCCGATATCACCGCCTTCATCCTCAATGGTTTCAAGCACCCATGTTGTATAGCGGTATATCTCATATTTCAGTGTTTCATGGTCGTGAGGCTGCCAGTATTTAGGTCGTGTCTGCTTTGCGGGATCAGCCCAGAAATCGGAATACTGTATATCCACCAGAAGCTTCATGCCATATTCCGCTGCACGCTTTCCTATTTCGGCAGCAACGTATAAATCGTTGTTTCCACCGCCATAGAAATTTCCGTTACTGTCATAAGGTTCATTCCACACACGGACGCGGATATAGTTAACACCTTTTCGGGAGAGAATGGAAAATATATCCTCTTTTGATCCCCGAATGTTGTAAAATTCAACACCTGCCTTTTCAATGGCGATTATTGAGGAAATATCCACACCCTTTATCGGTTCGCCTCCATTTATAGAGGTATCAAAATTTTCAAAAACAACCTGCTGCTTATTATCAGCCGCTGATACTGTATAACCGATAGTTGTCCCGTATGCCGATACAGAAAGGATTAAAGCCGTTGCAAATGATATTATTTTTTTCAGCATATTATTACCACCTTTTGGATTATTACCTGAATTATACCACACACGAGGTTCAATGTCAAGAAAATTCAATCAAATCCTATTGACAGTGCTATTTTTTTATGTTACTATGAAATTGAGGAGTGATTATATGAAATGTATTTGTATCGACCTAAAAAGCTTTTATGCTTCGGTTGAATGTGTGGAAAGAGGACTTGACCCTCTTAAAACAAATCTTGTCGTCGCCGACAGCTCAAAAACCGAAAAAACCATATGCCTTGCAGTTACTCCTTCTCTGAAATCCATGGGAGTACCTGGCAGACCACGTCTTTTCGAGGTTCAACAGATACTAAAAGGCGTAAATGAAAGACGCAGACGCTTTACACGATATGGCAGATTCAACGGTAAATCCTCCGATATAACCCAACTTGAAACCGATAAATCCCTTGAAGCTGATTTTATAATTGCTCCGCCCCGTATGGCGAAATATATGGAGGTAAGTGCTCGGATTTACGAAATTTATCTACGGTATATCGCTCCCGAGGATATACACGTTTACTCAATTGACGAGGTTTTTATTGATGTGACATCATACCTCGAAACGTATAAATGTACCGCACATCAGCTGACGGTTGCTATGATTCGTGACGTACTCAGTGAAACAGGTATTACGGCAACAGCAGGTATCGGAACTAATCTTTATCTTGCTAAAATTGCTATGGATATAGTTGCAAAAAAAATGCCTGCGGATAAAGACGGTGTACGTATTGCGGAGCTTGACGAAATGAGCTACCGCAGACAGCTGTGGGAACATCAGCCGATTACGGATTTCTGGAGGATTGGCAAAGGTATCTCCCGCCGCCTTGAAAATGCCCATATGTACACAATGGGCGACGTTGCAGAATGCTCCGTGTATAACGAAGACAGGCTCTACAGGCTTTTCGGAGTCAATGCAGAACTGCTTATTGACCACGCATGGGGCTGGGAACCATGTACTATAGCCGATATAAAGGCATATAAACCGAAAGCACACAGCATAAGTCAGGGACAGGTACTGTCCCGCCCCTATTCCTTTGACGAAGGAAGTATAATCGTCCGTGAAATGTCGGAACTGCTTGTTCTTGACCTTGTGGAAAAAGGACTTGCCGCTGACCAGATTGTGCTTACTGTAGGATATGACCACACAGAAATTCCTGAGGATTTCGAAGGGGTTATGGAATATGACCACTACGGCAGAAAGTTGCCGAAGCAGGCTCACGGCTCGAAAAATCTGGGAGAGTATACCTCCTCAACGAAAAAAATTGTTTCAGCTATGGCGAAGCTTTACGCTGAAATTGTTGACAAACGCCTGCTTGTCCGTCGGATGTATGTTGTAGCAAATCACGTTATATATGAGCGTGATTTGAAAAAAGATGACTTTGTTCAGCTTGATCTATTCACCGATTGGGACAGCATACAGGCGGAAAATGAAAGAAAAGACCAGGAAAAACAACGTGAAAAAGCGATACAGCAGGCAATGCTTGGCATAAAGAAAAAGTATGGCAAAAACGCCATACTCAAAGGGTTGAATTTTGAGGAGGGCGCAACCTCCATTGAGCGAAACGGACAGGTAGGAGGACATAAGGCATGAGCGACAGATATAAGGATATAATTAACTTACCGCACCATATGTCGGATAAACATCCGCCTATGAGCAACTACGAAAGGGCGGCACAGTTTTCACCCTTTGCGGCTCTTACGGGATTTGAAGACGAAATTGACGAGGCGGCCCGCCTTACCGACTGCCGCCCACAGCTTACCGAGGACGAACTTAACAGCCTTGATGAAGCTATACAGCTGATTTCACAGCTCAATAAGCCAAATATTGCCGTGACATATTTCGTCCCCGATGAGCATAAAAGCGGCGGTGCGTTCAGAATTTACACTGGCATTCTCCGTTTTCTTGATATTGGTGAGGGAAAGCTTAGATTTACTGATAATTTTGAGATTTTGCTTGGGGATTTGGTGGAGATAAAACTTTTGGAAATATAAATTTTTTGGAACAATATCCCTTGACCTTTTCCAAAAAATATGGTATGATGTATAATAGGAAAATATCGTAAAAAGAAAGGGATAATATGAAATTCAATGAACTTAATCTTTCGCAGGATATCCTGCAGGCTGTGGAGGAGCTTGGCTTTTCCGAAATGACGCAGATACAGGAGGAGAGTATCCCTCTGCTCATTCAGGGACTTGACGTAATCGGACGCTCCAACACAGGAACGGGAAAAACCGCCGCATTCGGAATTCCCGCAGTTGAGTCAATTACAGACGCTGACAAAAAGTCTGTAGCTGTGCTTATCCTCTGCCCCACCCGCGAGCTTGCAATGCAGGCTTGCGAGGAAATACGCAAATTCGCCAAATATAAGCGGAATGTAAAGGCTTGCGCAGTATACGGCGGTGCAAGTATGGAACGTCAGATTATGGAACTTAAACGTGGTGCAAATATCGTAATCGGCACTCCGGGACGAGTTATGGACCATATCCGCAGACGCACCCTCAAGCTTGAAAATCTCCGCACAATTATTCTTGACGAGGCTGATGAAATGCTGAATATGGGCTTCCGTGAAGATATTGAAGAAATCCTCGGCTATATTCCAGAAGAAAGACAAACTGTTCTTTTCTCCGCAACTATGCCTCCCGAAATACTGGCAATTACTGAAAAATATCAGCGTGAGCCTGTGCAGGTAAAAATAAAATCCGCACAGAAAACAGTGGAGCTTATTGACCAGTACTGGTTTATGACTGCAATGGGCAGAAAAACCGACGCCTTAAAGCTTCTTCTTGCGGCATATTCACCCGAATCCGCTATGGTATTCTGCAACACAAAAAAAATGGTGGACGAGCTTACAGAAGAACTTGCTAAAAGCGGTATACGTGCAGCAGGGCTTCACGGCGATATGAAGCAGGCACAGCGCACACAGGTTATGAACAGCTTCAAATCAAGAACTACAGCCGTTCTTGTTGCTACTGACGTAGCCGCAAGAGGTATTGATGTAAGCGGAATTGACGCTGTATTCAACTACGATTTGCCGCAGGATAACGAATATTACATTCACAGAATAGGCAGAACAGGCAGAGCAGGTCAGAAAGGTGCGGCTTACACTCTTATTACAAGCCGTCGTCAGCAATATGACCTTAAAGATATTGTACGATATACAAAGGCAACTATAACTGAACTTCCCCTCCCTGATAAGGAGGATATAATCTCCGCCAAAACTGAGGCTATAATCCGTGAAATTGAGGAAATGCCAAAGGCTTCTGAAGAAATTACCGATATTTTAGAGCGACTTGCCGCAAGGGGGATTGACTACCGTGAAGCAGCCGCAAGACTTATCGGCAGCCGACTTGCAAAGGAAATCGAAAGCCTTCCCGAATTTGATATGCCTAAACCGCTGAAAAAAGGCGGCAGAAAAGGTGCTGATACAGTTAAAATTGACCTCAGCATCGGCAGAAACAAGCGTATTGCTCCCAATTTTATCCTCGGCGCATTAGTTGACGCAACTGGTATGTCAGGGCAGGATTTCGGTAAAATTGATATATTTGACAGCCACACAACCGTTGAAGTTCCCGAGGCTGAAATGGATTACATCCTCGACAGCACAAATTCCATGAGAATTAACGGAAACAAGGTTGAAGTCAAGCTGTACAAGGGTGGCTCAAAGGAGAAGTCATCGGGCAGGGACAAGTCATTCAAAGAAAAATCGGGCAGAGATAAATCCCGTGGATTTGATAAAAAAGGTAATAAGCCCGACCGCAGAAAATCAGCATATGGCAGTCGCAAAAAGGCAGATGTATTCGGAGATTATACTCCTGACCGTCGCAAACGTACAAAAAAACGCCATTAATCCAAGGAGGACACTGTATGAAAAAGGCTATGCCGAAGAAAAAGAAACCTATAATTTTAAGAATACTCATTCTGCTCCTTGCAGCACTTATGGTTGTCGGTGCAGTAATTATGCCGTTTTTAATGTAATAATCCAAAAAGGGGATATCTTTTCAGATATCCCTTTTTATCTCATATATTTGTCAATCATACTGTCGGACATTTCAATAACATCGGATTTCACCTTTTTCTGCAATAAATCCCAATTTGGACGACGTGATGTTGTATTGTGCGCGTCGCTTCCGAATACAAAACGCTCGCATCCGTTTATAACAAACTTCGCAAATTTCTTCTCTCTGAAGCTTGTAAATGCCTCGTTGTTGATTTGCAGAATTGCATCAGTTGAAAGTATTTCTTCAATTTCGTCTTTGTTGTAATATGGCAGATAGCGGTGAACATGAGCCAGTATAACCACAAGATTATATTCAGCAGCAATATTATATATTTCCTCGGACATCCACTTTGAATAAGGACGGTAGGGCAATTCCAGCAAAATCAGATTTGTCCCCTCAATTGCAAGCTTTTCAATATCAGGCAATTCCGATATACCGTGTTCAATTGATACCTCCGCACCGAGAAGTACATTTTTTACTGCCATATCTTTCTTTATCTTATCAAAAGCAGATTTACGCTTTTCAATAAAATCTGCAACCGATTTTTCACAGTGTGAATAAAAGTGAGGGGTTGCAATAATCCGCTCTACCCCCTGTCCTTTCATTATTTCAAACATTTCAAGGGAAACCTCTTTGTTATCTGCTCCGTCATCAATATCGGGCAATATGTGGCAATGATAATCTGTAAGCATATTTCAACCTCGTTTACAAAAATACCGCACAGAAAAATGTGCGGTATTACTTTTATTTCTTTTCATCCTCTTCGGGTTCAGCCTTTACACCATAATAGCCGTAACCTTTTTTGTAGTAATAACTGCTCTTGGAATAATACTTTCCTCTGTGCTTTATTTTAATACCATTAATAATAAATCCTAACACATTAATCTGTGCAAAATTCATTTTCTTTACTGCATTGTCAATATCGTCGCTTGTAGTTTTAGCATACCTGAGAACCATTACAATTCCCGTTACCTTATTTGCAAGCTCCATTGCATCGGTTACAACACTTACAGGTGCCGTATCAATTATTATGATATCATACTGTTCGTTGAGCTTTTCCATAATATCGTCCATATTCTTTGAAGCAAGCAGCTCCGAAGGATTTGGAGGAATAGGACCTGCAGTCATAACATCAAGATTTTTCACAATGCTCTTCTGTATACAATCTTCAAGATTATTCATCTTGCTTATAGCTGTGGAAAGTCCCTTTTTATTTTTAAGACCGAATATCTTATGCTGCATGGATTTACGCATATCCGCATCAATAAGCAGTACCTTCTTTCCGCTTTCAGCCATTGCTATAGCAATATTAGCGGATGTGGTAGATTTTCCCTCACCAGGGTTTGCAGAGGATACTGCAAATATTTTCTTATCGTCAGTTGAAAGAGCAAAAGAAATATTTGTACGGATTGATTTATAGCTTTCAACAACGCTGAAGGGAACATTTTTATCATTGAGCTTTACATAGTCGCTGCTGTCATAGCCGTTCTTTTTATCGTTCTTCTTTTTCTTCTTTTTCTTATCAGACTCAAACTGCTGAATTTCACCGATAATAGCCTTGTTGTATCTGTTATTGATAAAATCGGGATCCTTGACTGTATTATCAAAGAAATCAACAACGAATATAATTAGTGCTGTAATCATAAAGCCAGCCACCATACCAAGAAGTGTATTCTTCATAGTATTTGGTGCAACGGGAGTATCATACACCTTTGCCTTATCAATAGTGTTGATTGAGCCTACACCAACAGCGTTCTTTACAAATTCAGGTGCAACGCTCGTAAGATTGTTGCAAATCGAGGCAGCAATCTCAGCATTTTTTGCAGTTGCTTCAATATTTACCGCAGATGTATCAGTTACCGAGCTTATAGCAAGGCAGGAACGGATTGAAGCCGGATTTATTCTGCCGTTGAGATAAGTGAAATTCTGCTTAAGTGTGTAATCATCGTACTGATTACTTAACATATCACCGACTGCATTCATTACAGCATCATCTTTCAATACCTCCATATAGGTATTTACAAGCTGCTTTGAGTTGCTGATATTGTTCTGCCCGTCAATTCCTTCTGACACACCATAATAACTCTGTACATACATGGTTATATGTGACGAGTATTCAAGGGGCAGCATTGTTTTTGAAATACCGAATGCCGTAGCTCCGCCTAAAAACGTAATCAGAAGAATAATCCAGATTTTACTGAGCAGAAGCCGTATCAGATCCTTTATATCAATTGTTTCTTCCATTTTTTAATTCCCTTTCATAAAACATGGTTTATATGCTCATAAAATAATTATATCACCTTTAAATATGTTTGTCAAGCAAAATAGCTTTTTTGGGCACTTTTCATTTATCCATTTGTCCATAATAATCGTCTGCTGACAAAAATCGAAAGCAATACCGCACAAAGCCGTCGGGCGGACTTTGTGCGTGTTGCCATTTGTACCGAGTGTTTGAAAGCGAGGTTTCATTTTGTGAGCAATAAGTACGACAGTGGGGTTTCTTTTTTCTGAAACAATTACTTTTTCTTCTGCACCTTTTTTGCCTTGACTTCTTTTTTCTCAGCAGGTATCTGACGACTGCTTTCAGGGAGATAATCCTTTGTGTCAGACGACATATTCTTACTCTCAAGACGGTACGCAATAAATTCATTGAGAAGGGAATAAAGAACCGCAAATATTGGAACTCCGAGAACCATTCCGGCAAAGCCGAATAATCCGCCTCCTATGAGAATTGAGAAAAGCACCCAGAATGCAGATATACCTGTTGTCTGACCAAGTATCTTCGGACCGATAACATTTCCGTCAAGCTGCTGTATAATTAATATCAGTATGAGGAACGGTATAACCTGCCTCGGAGCTGCCACAAGAAGAAGCAATGCACTTGGTATCGCACCGATAAACGGACCGAAAAATGGTATAATATTTGTAACGCCAACAATAACGGAAATCAGCACAATAAAGTCAAATTTCATTACCGTCATACAAACAAAGCAAAGACAGCCGATTATTATAGAGTCAACAATTTTTCCTGATATAAATCCGCTGATTGAAGTATTTGTCTGTGCACACACACGCAGAATTGTCTCTGTAGTCTTTGACGGAAGTATTCCATAGACCATTTTTTTCATCTGTGCCTGGAAATGCTCCTTACCGTAAAGGAGATATATTGCAACGATTATACCGATGAAAATATCTTTCAGCATGATAATAAAGCTCAATGTGCTGTCAGTTATCTTAACCATAATTCCGCCCAGCTTTGGTGCAATATTATTTGCAAATTCCATAATCGCATTTTCGATACTGTCAAATTGTTTGCTTACAACAGTCAGTACCTCGGGATATTTTACAAGAAGGGAATCAATCCACTTTTCAATGTTATTTATATATGTGCTGAAATTGTTTATAATCGTCGTTATACTTTCAATAACCTGCGGCATGATTATTGCACCGAGAGCAGCAATAAATGCAAGGAATATTGTCATTGCAAGAAACAAGGATATAACTCTTGTCAGTCTGAAGTGGGGCTTGTTTTTTTCGGTAATTTTTTTCACATGCCGTTCAAACCATTTCAGTATGGGATTTACAAGATAGGCAATAACAATTCCCCACGTTATAGGCGCAAGAATTGACATCAACTTTTTAATAAAATCTCCGACTACTGTAAAATTAAAAATTACGGCATATATAAATATGCAGACTGTAAAGGTTAGTATAGTATATACCGATATAGTTGTGTACTTTGAGTTCCAGTTTATCTTCATTAACTCACTCCTTTTGGTTGATATATTTATTATATCACATTTCTGATTACATTGCAAGGTCAAATATTGCGAAAATATTTTCGTTTATTGTTCGATTGACAACAGCGCCGTTTTGTGATATAATTTTGAAAGTTATTTATCAGGAGGAAAACAATGCTTTCAAACAATGAAAAAAAGACAAACTTTTTCTTGTTTCCCACAATAGGAGCAATAATCGGCACAATATCCTGCATATATACCGACAGCATTCCCCTGTTTGCACTGTTTTTCAAATTACTGTCCCCTGTTCTGCCTGAAACATTTCAGTATGCAGGAATATGGGGAGTATTCAACTTCACCATGCAGGGATTTTCCTCTGTAATGCTGTTGCAGAAATTCAGCAGGAATCCTTTTTTCTGTTTGCCTGCAAGCATTTGCTATATAATTTCACCCACTATAATGCAGCGTCTGTATGGGCATGACTCCCTTTCTGCTCACTGGCTGATAATACTGGCGTTTGTTCTGTGGGCTTATCAGACTCATAAATGGAAACATAAATTTACTCCCGTTTTACTCTGGGCAATACTTGTAATTATTGCAGTTTCAATTCATATGTACCTCTGGGCAATGGTCTGCATAGTTATGGTCGGCTCGTTTATAACCTATCTTATAAAAAACAAAAAAATCGGGTATATACTGGTATGCGGCTCTGTTTCCATCGTTTGCTCTTTTGTTACAATGCTTTCATTGGGAGCTTTTCACATAAACAGCGGTTTCACTGATGGCGGACTTGGCTTGTACAGCTCCAATCTCAATACATTCTTCAACCCTATGGGAAACAGCTCTTTTTTCAAAAAGCTGGAATACTTCGACGGTCAGGGTGAAGGCTTCGGTTATCTGGGATTAGGAATAATAACAGCAGGTATCATCGCTTTCAGCTTACTCATATACTTTTTATGCAAAAATAAAAATTTCAGACCGCTTGTAAAAAAATACAGAGCATATATTATCGGCGGAGCAATTGTTTTCATAGCTTCTCTTGACATCGCTGTAAGTCCCGATATTACGTTAAACAACAACTTATTGCTCACACGTGAATATCCGCAGATTGTCATATCTGCCCTGTCTGTTTTCCGTGCATCGGGCAGGTTTATATGGATATGCGATTATATGATATACACAGCAATATTTATGATATTATCAAAAGTAAATTCAAGAAAAATATTGTGCGTGCTGATTTCCATAATTTCGCTTGTGCAAATGGTTGATTTATATGAAATGATGAAAAAAGAAAATAAAAGGTACAACAAAAAAATTGAATATGTATCTCCTTTGTATTCAGAGGAGTGGCAGGAAATACTGGAAGGAGTAAACGAAATAAGGTATGTTCCCCTACCACCTGACCACAGAGGAAGAAAAGAATATATGAAACTGGGCGTATACGCAGGTGAAAACGGCATACCCATGAGCAGCTTTTATTGTGCAAGGGAAGATTATGCCGCTATGTCTGAGTATTCTGAAAATTCCCTGCTTGAACTTGAAAACGGCGACGGCAGGAAAGATATACTGTACATCTTTTTTGATGAAGAACGCATTCCCCGTGATAATGAAAAGCTGAAAATATATGAAATTGACGGCATTACAGCCGTAAGAACAGCAAATGACTGATAGCCGGCGAATACTTCTAAAACCTGTTTAATTTAAAGAAAAAGCAGATAGGTACGGCAGCTTCATGGAAACCTCCCGAAGGCGTGCTGTCACACTCCAAGGGAGGCTGACGAAGAAGATGCCGTACATAATTGCTTTTTCTCAAAAGGGATTTTCATAATTGTACCGGTTATATACAAAACAAAAAGAAAACGCAGTACCTGAAAAATTCAGATACTGCGTTTTTTACTGCTATTAATCAAGTAAACCCATTTCCTTTTTCTTTTCAAGAATTCGGATTACACTTTCGTCTATTCGTTCCTCAGTAAGCTCACCTGATTCAACAGCCGCCTTAACTCCCTCAACGGCTGCACGTAAATCATTTGGCATGAGAATAACATCAACACCCGCTTTAATAGACATTATAGCCGCTTCTTCGCTTGTGTATGTGTTTGTAATTGCTCCCATCGACTGCGAGTCGGAAATAATAACACCCTCAAAACCGAGCTTTTCTCTTAACCAGTCAGTTACAACTACAGGCGACATATCAGCGGGGAGCTTCTCTCCTGACGCTTTCATTACCTGATGACCAACCATTACAAAATCCGCACCAGCCTCAATTCCGCCCCTGAACGCAGGAAATTCCGTTATTTCAAGGTCTTCAAGTGTTCGGTCAATCTCGACTGTATCATAGTGGGTATTTCCGTCTCCTGCTCCCAGTCCGGGGAAATGCTTCAATGTAGAAGCTATTTTCTGGGATTTCAGACCTCTTATAATAGCTGTACACATATCAGCAACAACAAGTGGATCATTGCTGAAAATTCTGGTACCAAGCTCGTTTGTTTCGCTAACCCTTACATCAGCAACAGGGGCAAAATTCACGTTAAATCCATAATCAGCAAGATAGCCTCCGATTGTTCTGCCTGCCTCATAGGTAGTACTGTAATCGTTGAGCTTTCCATAATAGCTCATGTTTTCAACGGGTGTTTTCCACAGCATTTTCTGCACTCTCGTTACAGAACCGCCCTCCTCGTCAACCGTCTGAAACAGTCCGATACCGTTATTGTACTCCGCAGCCATTTCCTGCGACTTGCCGAGCAAATCACGCAGCTGCTGGTCGTACACTATATTAGCGTCAAAATAAATATATCCGCCTATAGGATATTCCTCATAGCATTTTTTATAATAATCGTCCACATATGTAAGCGTATCATAATAGTATGTTGTTTTTTCGGGGACAGCAATAAACATCTGACACACTTTCTCATGAAGTTCCATTTTATTGAGTTTTCTCTCCACCTTCGGAGAAATACTGTTACCCTCGGTAGGTGCTTGTGTAGCAGCTTCTGTTGCAGCCTCAGTTGTCTCCTCTGCCTCTGTAGTTTCCACAGAGGGAACAATGACAGGAGAAAGTTCAATAACCTCCTCATTCTCCTTACAGCCGCTTAATAATACTGATAAAAGTAATACGGGCAATATTATTTTTTTCAACGCAATTCCTCATTTCTTTTTAGAGATTCCCTTTACGTCTGTTACATCTTATATATTCAAACGCCGCCTTTTCGCCTTTTTCCGCAAGAAGCGTAAGGAGAAATTCAAGTTTTTCCTCTGTTTCGGGATGAATTAATCTTGTACCCTTTCCGTTGAGGAAATATTCCAGCGGGCATCTGTCGTTATAGTCTTTCTTTTTATATATTTTTGATGCGGCAACTCTGTCGCAGAACATTTCACAAATGTAAACATCGGGCATTGGAACAGCCTCAAGCATTTTGGTTTTCATGGAATAATCCGTCCAGTATTCAAAATGGTGACGGTTTCTTCCCTTATGGTGAAGCCACGCTTTAGAATATCCGCTTACTTCCCTTTCACGCTCGTTTGGACTTCTCATGCCCTGATAATATTTCACGCCTGCAAAGAACTCTGTAGGAGAGAATTTTGATAAATCGTGAAGAAGTCCACGTTTTATTATGCCAGCTTTAAAGCAGTGAATCATAACCATATTCCTGTGACTCATTACCGTATTCAGATGTCCGAAAAAATTCTTAATAAGCAAATCCAAAGGCACTCCTTATCTGATATCAAACACACTGTCTTTTTCAATCAGTCTACCGCTGATTATTCTTCTTCCCTCGGTATAACCTGGATTTTCAAGTTTTTTCAGCATGAGTTCAACAGACTCCGCCGCCATTTTCATAAGGTCAACTTCAACTGTTGTAATTGCAGGTATGCATATATTTGAAACGGTATAATTATCATATCCCACAACGGAAATATCCTCGGGAACACGTACACCCTTTGATTTAAGTGCTGCAATTATTCTGAAAGCCGTTTCATCGCTGTTGCACACAAATGCCGTTGGCATCTCATCGGGGAACTCAATATTATCAAAAAGGATACCCATTTCATCACGATCCTCAAGAACCCATTCTTTTTTATAAGTAAGATTGTTTTCCATAAGGCACTTTCTGAAACCAAGATAACGGTCATTTATGCTGCTTGTTGTATTAAGTGAGCCTACAAAGCCGATATTCTTATGACCTTTTTCAACCAGATAATCAGTTACCATATATCCTCCGTGATAGCTGTCGGAGTTTACCGAATCAACATCACAGCGGCTTACATAGAAATCCACAAAGAGAAGCGGAATTTCGATTTTGCTCAATGCCATGGCATAATCACGGTTAAGCTGACCGATAACTATGGCACCGTCAACTCTGCTGTCCATAACTGACGACGGAAGAACAAGATTTTTTTCATTTTCTCTCGATATACTTTCGTAAACCATTATAACATTTGCCGCAGAAAGCTTATTCGAAATATTAGCTGTAAGCTCCCAGTAAAAAGTACCCATTGAGCCTATAAAACGTTCAGAAGTGAGAATAGCTACACTCTTTTCCACTTTCTGGAAGTCAGCCTTCTTCTTTCCGCCTGTATTGGACGGTTTATAGCCCATTTCCTCAGCTGTTTTACAAATAAGCTGTCTTACCTGCTCACTTACACCGTCCCTGCCTGCAAGAGCATTGGACACTGTAACAACGCTTACTCCTAATTTTTCAGCGATATCAAGCATACGCACACCATTCTTCATACATAACACCCTCATAATTCCGTCAATACGGAAATTTTTTTGCAGTTTCTCACCTGCATAATATATGCTTAAATTATACCATATTTTAAGCAAAAAATAAAGCACTTTCGAAATTTTTGTTAATTCTGATAAATTCAACAAATAATTAAGGTGATATTGTACAAAACATCAAAACCGCATATAACCCACGAGTGGCATATGCGGTTTTTTCAGGTTATCAGTCAATTAACTGTTTAATGTTTCGCCTTTTGGAAGATAGGGATAAAGCTCATCATAATCTTCGGAAACGGTTTCCTTTGAGTTATTTGCAGGAATAAGCCCTGTCATATCATTCCATGAAGCCGCAGGACAAACATATTCCAGGCCGTCATTATAAGGCTCTTCAACAGGCATCTTCTTTTCTTCCATGATATTCACTCCTTTCATACCACGGATATTATTTGCAGAATCTGATGAAATAAACCTGTTCTTCATCAGTTAAAAAAGCAAACAAGCATAATCCGGCGAAAAAATATTACCTTAAATAAATGCAAGTAAATTATTTCACCAAAAATTTCATTTATTTATCGCAATTTCAACGCAGTTTCAACCAAATTATGTATTTTCTGCTAATTTTTCCTTTTGCTTGACATATTCATTTTATAGTGTTATAATGTAATTAAAGTTGCACCCTCTCAATGTGCAGCAACCAATTATCAGCATATGCCAGCAACAGCCTGCATAACGGCAATTACAGGCAATTATAGTTCACGTTGCGGCATAATAAGCCCTCAAAGGAGTTGTAAATCAAATGAAGCTTTCCGATGGCATTATAAAGAAATCCCTTTTAGCTGTTTCAGACACATTTATTGTTATTTTTTCAGCATTGATAACTAACTATATTCTTTCTTTTTTCAACAGCATGCTTTCCTCAAAAGAAATGCTTATTCCCATTGTTACCGGCACTGTCTGCTGCATATTGTTCCTGTACATTTCAGGTGCATACAGCAAGCTCTGGCGTTATTCACGCAAACGTGACTACACCTGCTGCCTGTGGGGCACTGCCTGCGGTATTGCTTCAATGTGGATTTTCCACCTGCTTTCAACAGGAGAAAAGCTTTCACTTGCTTTCACAGCAATATACGGTATAATTTCTGTGATGGGAATTTTTTCATTCAGACTTATTCTTCATAGAATTTCAAGCACAAAGACAAAAAAAGTCACTTATTCGTTCAACGCTCCGCGGACTATGATAATCGGCGGCGGACGAGCCTGCAAAATGATTCTTGATGAAATACAAAGCTCTCATGAGAGAAATGAAAAGGAAAATCCTGCTTTTCTTTATGAGCCTGTATGTATAATTGATGATAATAAGGCAAAAATCGGAAGTTCTATTGACGGTATTGATATCGTAGGCACAACAGATGAAATTGAAAAATTCGCAAAAGAATATAAAATCGACCTCATTATTGTTGCCATACCGTCATGTATCGGCGATGAACGTACACGTATCCTCAAGCTTTGCCATAAAACAGGAATAAAAACACGCGAACTTCCTTTTATCGGAAATCTGATATTTGATGAAAATAACCCTCTTCTCAATCAGGTTCGTGAAATCAACTTCGAAAAGCTTCTCGGTCGTCCGCCCATTTCATTCAATCACGAAGAAGTACAGGAATTTATCCGCGGCAAAGTCTGTATGGTTACAGGCGGCGGCGGTTCAATCGGTTCAGAGCTTGTGCGTCAGATAGCAAGATATAACCCGGAAAAAATTATTATTGTAGATATCTACGAGAATAATGCATATGAAATTCAGCAGGATCTGAAAATGAAATATAACGGTGAACTCGATCTGACTGTGCTTATAGCCTCCGTCCGTGACTACTACCGTATGAACCAGATTTACGTAAAATACAAGCCACAGGTTGTATTCCATGCGGCCGCACATAAGCATGTTCCTCTTATGGAGGACTCGCCCATGGAAGCTATCAAAAACAATGTTATCGGAACTTTTAACGTGGCAAGTCTTGCACAGTTCCACAAAATTGAAAAATTCGTCATGATATCAACCGATAAGGCAGTAAACCCAACAAACGTCATGGGAGCTTCAAAACGCTGCTGCGAAATGATTGTACAATACCTTGCACAGCAGCACGATGGCCCTACAGAATTTGTTACTACCCGTTTTGGAAATGTACTTGGTTCCAACGGTTCTGTAATTCCGCTTTTCAAAAAGCAGATTGAGCAGGGAAAACCCGTTACAGTTACGCACCGTGATATTATAAGATATTTCATGACAATTCCCGAAGCTGTAAGTCTTGTATTACAGGCAGCTTCTATTGCACAGGGTGGAGAAATTTTTGTTCTCGACATGGGCAGGCCTGTTAAAATTGTTACATTGGCAGAAAATCTCATACGCCTTTACGGTAAAGAACCGTATACCGACGTACCTATTGTATTTACAGGTCTCCGCCCAGGTGAAAAAATCAAAGAGGAACTTCTCATGGATGAAGAAAACCTGAAAAAGACTCACAACAAGCTTATCTTCATCGGAAAACAGATTGAAATTGACAATAACGCATTTCCTGTACGTTTACGCATTCTGCGTGATGCTGCTGAAGAAAATGATGAGCCTACCGCAATTCAGGCACTCCACGATATGGTTCCTACTTTCACAACACCAAACGAATTCAACAACAGAGAAATCAGAAAAAACGAAATCCAACAACACCAACCGATATAATATTACATCCGCAATAATCTGTACAGTTTGAAATTCGTCTTATAATCCGTTTTTCCGGAATCCCTGTTAATAAATTTTAAAACAATATCATGCCAGATATATGTTTTAATTAATTTTGGTTATTTTAACTAAAAATATTTTTGCATTTGCATAAAGTCAACAAATTATTTGTGAATAAACAGGTTTTTGTTGACTTTTTTTATATACGTGATATAATATAAATGGGGGTAACAAAAAAAGCAAGCCGCCAGACAAAGATAAAGAGCGGCTTAAGCAAGGTGTATCGTCACCTTGCCTAAACGGAGGAATTATGAATATTTTTAAAAAATCACTTTCTTTTTTTCTTAGTGGAATCATTTGTGTTTCCACATCTGTTTGTCCGATCGTCGACGCTGTGCATACCGACTTGCAACTTGTAACACCGAAAAACTATAGCACACTGCGGACAAGCTGTCTGTATGATTATAGTCATATTAAATACCATGATAACGGATATAACGCTGTTTATGACGTACATGTCAAAGTAGATTCAGAAGGTTTTTCAATAAACAAATCACCTCAAATCTATCAATCAAGCTCTGAAACAGTAACAGGAATTTCATCTGTACTGGATAACGGAGACGGCTCTTATATTGAAGCCGATGTTGTAGGCTTTGAGCCTGCACAAATGGACTATCTGAATCTTGAATTCCCACAGAATGGCGATTATTATACCGAAGTTTACGCTTCCACCGATGTAACTCTTGATTTCGTAATAAGTGTTACTAAAGCCATAATATCAAATAATTCACCAGATAAAACATCTCCCCAATTAACAATTACACTCCCTGAAATAAAAACATACAATTCTTCAAAAGGAATAACAGTAAACATAAAGTCAAATGAACTTTGCTATATGGAAATTGACGGAAAAAAATACGATAATCTGTGTAATGGAGTCAAGCACAAAGTTTATTCCGACGGTACATATAAAATTTCGGCCGTGGATATCAACGGGAACCCCACTGAAACATCGTTTACCGTTGATATTATAAACAA
>JAFYUM010000043.1 GCA_017558505.1 Ruminococcus sp.
GAGCCGTGATAGCTCAGCTTACGTTACTCACCCAAGCAGTAGAACAGGTAAGCAAAGAAGTCACTCAGACTATGACTGCGGAGCAGATGAATTATCACTTGGAAAATCAGCAGGTGATATTCGACAA
Source organism: Ruminococcus sp. (assembly GCA_017558505.1). Lineage (GTDB taxonomy): Bacteria > Bacillota > Clostridia > Oscillospirales > Ruminococcaceae > Ruminococcus. Next base: position 128 of record JAFYUM010000043.1, read on the forward strand.
GGTGAAATCGGAATGCAGACACATTCAGCAAACCACAGCGGAGCAGACAACGAACTCTCTGACGAGCTTAATCAGCCAATCGGAGAAGCTTTCGTTACAGGCTGGGAAACTGAACGAGGAATACTCTTTGAAGCTGAAAGAAGCAGAAGAACGCAATATGAAACGCAGCCGCAAGCTGATTGGAATAGTTATAGCGATACAATCGGTACAGCTGATATTGTGGACAGCGTTGCAAGTGTTGCTTCGATAATCGATAACGCTCCGACTGATCCCGAAGAACTGGAGCGATATATTGAAGCGCAGCGAGCCGCACAGAATGCAGGATTATTAATCGGTGCAGCTGTTGCGGCAATTGAACTTCTGTCAGAAAAGCTTGAAGAAATGAAAGCTGACGCGGAAGAAATTGATATGGATATCAGCTAATAAGAGTAAGGTGTGTCCAAAATGGACGCACCTTGATAACGGTATTAAAGTACTGCACTAAACGCAGTACTGATATAAAAATCTAAGAACGGAGTGATCTAAAAATGTTTAAACGCGAATCAACTTATGATGTAAATAGGAGAGTGATATATTGGCAAAGAAAATTGAAGTCCCTAAAATCAATCAGGTTATCGTTCGGTACAATGGCAATGAAAAAGCATTTGATTTCTTTATGGAATCCATGATTAATGAGTTTTTGAATTCATGTAGTATTGCCAAAGCTGAACAGAATGATTCTGTTGATAATGTAGAAAAAACTGAGAAATCAGCGTAAACGCTGGACTTGCAGAAGGTTGTGTGGTATTGTCTGTGGTAACGCAGGCACCACACAGCGTACCTGCCAAAGGAGGATGATAAAAAATGAAAGCATGGCTATACTACCGTTTGTCCCGTGATGAGGATGAGGAAATGAACAGTCTGTATAATCAGCGTCAGATATTAGTTGATTATGCAGAGCAGCAAGGCTATGAAATCGTTGGCGAGAGCAGCGATGACAATGTTTCGGGTATGACCTTTGACCGAAAAGGTCTTGCAAAGCTTGAAAATGCTATTGATGAGGGAAAGGTCGAGGTTGTTCTGGTCAAGGACTTATCAAGACTCGGCAGACACCGAACACAGACAGCTTTGTTTATTGACCACCTGCGTGAGAATAATGTGAGAGTGTATTCCGTCACAGAGGGCATCGATAGCTTCAATGACAATGATGATCTGCTCATTGGATTTAAGCAGATTATCAATGATTTCTATGCAAAGGACATCGGCAAGAAAATTAAAACAGGCATTCGTCAGAAGCAAAAGACAGGACTGGTTGTAAATTTGCCCATGGGATATTATAAAGACAGGAACACCAATGATATTCTGATTGACGAGGTGGCGGCAGATATTGTCCGTGAAATCTTTCAGAAATATCTGGAGGGCTACGGTATATCTGCAATCGCAAAACAACTCAATGCAAGAGGAATTAAATCTCCCGAATACTTCTCCCACCGCAAAATAAGTGCTACCCGAACAAAGCTGTGCAAGAAATATCTGTGGGTGCAGACTTCGGTGAAACGGATTCTGGAAAACGAAATCTATACACGAACGCTTGTGAATCACAAAACCGTGACCAGCAAAATCTACAAGACAAAGAGTTTTGTACCTGTAGAAGAACAAATACGACACGAGAATTATCTCCCTGCAATTATTGATAAGCAGACCTTTGAACAGGCACAGCTGCTTCTTGAAAACCACAAACAGGGCAACATCAGAGCATCCGCAAATCGTAAGATTCACCGCTACTGCAGTATGATAAAATGTGCGGAATGCGGAGCGATTCTGATTGCGAAAAATAGAGTATGTAAAAATGATAAATGGATAGAGTATACCTGCAATAGTTGTCATAGATATGGAAAGGAATATTGTACCCCACACACTGTAAGAGAAAGCCAGCTTGATGAATTTGTATATGATGAAGTCAGATTGCTATTGATTAGGATTCAGGATCAGAGTAAGAAATACGATAAAATCGTTCGTGACTGGCAGAGGCAAAAGCCTGCCTACGAGCGAAAAATTGAGCAGTACAAGGAACGAATCGCAACACTCCGCCAGCAGATTGAAGACTTGATTATCGAGCGAATCTCCGACCGTGAACACGCTTCGGTTTACAACAATATGATTACCAAACGTGAGGAAGAAATCGCTGACCTACAACAGAAGATTGAGGAAAGCAAGCAGTTCGATGAAGTCAGCAAGCGGAAACGCAATGA
>JAFYUM010000044.1 GCA_017558505.1 Ruminococcus sp.
GAGGGACTTACAACACTTGGAGAAGGAGCTTTCTGTGACACAAAAATCAGTTCTATCTATATCCCCTCTACTATCAAAAATGTTACCAGTTATGGCGGTCCTTTCAGAAATTGTGAATCTCTTAATAATGTTACATTTGGCGAGGGTATAACAACTATCCCTGATTATTTATTTGACGAATGTAAAGAGCTTAAAGAAATTACTATTCCTGATACTGTGAAAACTATTGGCTCAAATGCATTTAGTCATTGTATCAGTCTTACTTCCATTGACATTCCCTATTATGTAAAAACTATCGACAATTCTGCGTTTAATGACTGTACATCACTTAAAAATATGACAATCCACAATCCTTACTGTAATATATATGATAAAAGCAACACTATTCCTGAAAAAACAGTAATCAAAGGTTATTTCTCTTCCACTGCAAAGCATTATGCTATAACATACGAAAGAGATTTTCTCAGCATAGGTACATATACTATCGGTGATGTAAACGAGGACGGAATGATTGACTCCTCCGACGCTTCAATGATTCTTGCTGAGTATGCATTGATTCAGATAGGCAGTGAATCATCACTTACAGAAGCACAGAGAATTGCTGCTGATGTAAATAGGGATTATTCAGTTGATTCTACTGACGCTTCAAAAATACTCGCATATTATGCAAAGGTATCTACCGGTCAGGACGCTACATTAGAATAAGAATCAGTTATCTGTATATGAAATGCCGTTCCAGACGGAGCGGCATTGATTTATTAGAGCGTTCCCACACAAGTTTGGTGAGGTTTTGTCTTAAAATGGATAATCTTCATCAAGATAGCGTAAAACCATATTGAAACCCAGTCCTACGGCCTTTCCTGCTCCTGTTATCATTACATTCTGTGACATGTTCCGCCTCATGTTTTTTCGTAAAAATACTATAAAATTCATTTTCTATATAATACACCTTCTGATAATAAAAGTAAATTCAGAATGTAAAAAACTTGTTGTCAAGCAAAAGCTTTGATAAAGACAATGAAAATTGCAAAAACTGTGAGTACATAAAAAGGATAGCCGATAAGGTGGCAAAATGGGATAATCAACACCAACTTGCAGCCTGAATAATTCGTTTTGAAAAATGTTTATTCTTTGTCTATTGACATATATTAGAAATTGTGTTAAAATAATTAAAGACGGTTCAAAATATATTTTGCATATATCTGTTTTTAAACCGCCGTAAATTCAGGAAATAAAAGGTTCCCGATTGGAGGAAAATTATGAAAAGTAACTCAAACATCAAACCCATCAGCAAATTCATTGCATTTGTGACAGCCTTTACAAGCATTGCCGCATCATCAGGCTTAACAGCATTTGCAGCAGAAGAAGCTGAACCCGCATTCACCGAGAAATCACTCACCGCCCTCGTCAACTCCATTGACAACGTGGCATCAATCGAATGCCGCTATTACAACGCAATGCCCAATGTTCCCTATATGAAATTATCTCAATACTATAATCTCTGGACTGGTCAGGAACTTGCAATTGCAAATAACAATGACGGCACTTATGAGGTTACTGTTCCCGCAGGAGTAAAGGGTACATATGACGTTGAAAATGACGTTGTAAGCACCGATGACGGTGGTTATTTCTTTACGCCTGAAGATGAACTCACTACAGAAAACCCTTATGCTAATCTGTATATCATAAGCCCAGAGGTTGACTACACAGCTACAGCATGTGAACTTGATTTCAGCAATTACAATATTGACATTATCGGTGATGAAAGTGAAATCTGGGTTCCTGTTGCTACTCTCTGCGATGTGTATGCTTCAAGCCTTAGAGTTCCATTCTTTATGGAGGATACTCTCATTTTCGGCAATGAGCTTATGTCTGAATTCTCAATTACAAATCTTCCATTGTCAGAAAGTCATAGTGCAGGATTGCTCAATCAGTATTCAAACGGCAGACCTGCGGATTTGGCTGAATTCAACTACAATGAACTCTGCCTTGCATTCGATCTCAATTACGGTTTCCCCGGCAGACCTTACTTTACTGACCTCATTAAGGAAAAAGGTCTTGACGGTATGCTTACAGAGGGAAATGATACAACAAAAACTATCAAGGAGCTTTTGCTTTCAACAGATTTTGTTGCGTACAACTGCGGATTTGACCTGCTTAATATGTACCTGTGGGACGGCGGTCATACACAGTTTGTAGCACTTCCTGCAATGTATGATCAGGAATTTACACTTCAGGCACAGCAGTACGCTATGTCATTGGGAATTGGTTTGGAAAATTCAGCTGATATTTACGGCGACCAGATGTCTATGATTGCAAGCCAGACGGCAATACTTGAAGCAAGAAATGCAATGTACGAAACTGCTGACAGCGTTGAATTTTATGACAGCGGTGCAGCTTACATCGTTAAGGATAACACAGCTATTTTCGGCTTTGACTCATTTGTGACAGATATGGCAGCCTGGGTTTCCTACTACAGCGGTGACGCAGAACTGCCGCAGGAACTCGTAACTGATTTCTACAATTGCATTCTTTCAGCAGATGAAAATCCCGAAATCACAAACTTTGTAATCGACCTCGGTACAAACACAGGCGGTGCTGTTATGGTTGCCGACTATATGCTTGGATTAATCGCTGACGTTGACATAAACTATTACAAAGATAACATCAACGACATTCCTATGTATAATAAATTTGATGTTGACAAGAATTTTGATAAGGTTATTGACAACAAGGACGAGGAATTCACAACAGACCTGAAATTTGGTGTTATTACTTCAAATATGTCATTCTCCTGCGGAAATCTTTTCCCATCAATTGCCCGTGAAAACGGAATAATGCTTATGGGCGAAAAGAGCGGAGGCGGTGCGTGCGCAATTAACGTTCACGTAACAGCAGACGGTATGCCTTTCATTCTTTCATCAGGCTTATGCCTTACTGACAAGGACTTCAACAGCATTGACCTCGGTATAGCTCCTGACTATGAAACATTCAGGGTTAACGAGGACGGTACAAAGGATTTCTCCGATACATACAACTTTGATATAATCAATAACTGCTTTGACGATTTTTACGGAACAGAAATCGTAACAACAACTACTACAGCTACTACAACTGTTACAACAGCCACAACTACAACAACTACTGTAACTGAAACAACAGATACAACAGAAGAAACTACAGAGGCAGCAACTACAACAGAAACTACTGCATCTACTACAGAAGCAACAACAACTACTACACAGCCCACAACCACAACAACAAATATCGCATCTGATGATGAGCTCTGCACATGGGCAGCTAATGATTATAACGAAAAGACAGGAAATACAGCTTATAAGGCTGAAATCACATCAAAGGGCGATGTATATGAAATCACTCTCACAGATTCAGAGGGTAAGGTTCTTGATGTATACTCAATCAATCCTGCAACAGGCGTTGGTTCAGCAGCATCAGGCGAGGAAGTTAACCTCCCACAGACAGGTACACTTTCATTGAACAGCCTGTTCATCGTTCTCGGTGCATTTGCATTAACTGTATGCGGATTCTTTGCTGTAATGGCATCAGGCATATTCCGCAGAAAGACAAATGAAGAATAAAAACTTCCGTTAATCGGCGGAATATAAAAGCTTCGGCATATACAAAAAGGCTGTGCAGGGAAATCCTGCACAGCTTTTTATTATTGCTACCCTAACTAAACCTTGCCAGCAAATATACGGCATAAAAGGAACCTCTGAAAATTACTTTTGAGAAAAAAACACTGAGTTGTAAATGCCCTATATATCCATTCTTTATTGGTATTTAAAGCAGGATTTAACGCAATACCTCACGAGAACTGTGCGGTATTGCGTTTTTGTCAGTCAATAATTATCTCCATATTTTTCATATGACTGATGTCCTGCCCTGTAAAAGCAATCTGCATTAACGCATATGTAATATCAGCTGCCAGCTTTTCTTCTTCCTCTTTTGTGTGCTTGGGAATGTTGCAAATTATCTTTGCCCCGTTGTAACGATTTCTGATAACACCGATGATTTCGGTTTCTGTTTCTGTTTCGCTGATTATATCATATTCGGTGCGTTCCCACATTGAGTTTTTTTCCTTTTTGTCAAACATAAAATTTTCTCCTTTCGGTTCAGGTGACACAGTACGGCTTCGTAAGGTTTCCTTACATCTGCCGTACCTATCTGTTTTTCCTTTAATCAAATGGATTTATAGAGACGCCCTTAAAGAAAATCCGCATTGAGAGTAAGGTATGAATTCGTTTTATTTCTGCACATTTTTTGGTTTTTGTTATAATACAGTTTTCTGACAGCGGTGTGAAGAAGTCTGTTTTTTTCCACAGGATTGGATGCGGCAAAGTTCCGGATGATGTATTCAAGTCGTCTGACAGCTTCATCAGGGGGAAGCTCCGGTATTTTTTGTTCATTTTCTGTTTCTTTTATGGCTGCTTCAAGAGAATTTATCTTATCGCTGATTACTTTAGAACGTTCAGTGAAAGTGTTGATATCATAGACATCCTGCTCCAGTAAATCATACATTCTTGAAAGCTGACGCTTCATTTTCTCAAATTCTGCAATAAGGGGTATTTTTTTATCGGATTCGTTTCCGGATTTTGATATACCGCTTCTTTTTAGCTTTTCAAGCTGTTTTAAACGATAGCGGAATGCCGAAAGTGCCGCCTCATCAACAGCTTCAATGTTAGAACTTACAATCTTTCCACGGCACTCTCTGTGAGTGCATAACATATATTCGTGACCGCTTGCTGTAATCAGACGTCGATGCAGCTGATGTCCGCAGTTTTTACAATAGAGAATGTTATGATAGTAGTTAAGCATTGTATCGTTTGGGTGAAGCTGTGCGGCGGGATTTGTTTTCTTTTTCTGCTGTGCGGCATTGAAGATTTCTTCGCTGATTATAGGTTTATGGAGTCCTTTGTACAGCGTATCACCGTTTGATTTTGTTTTCCAGCCTACCATTCCGCAATAAATTGGATTTGCCAGTATTTTTTTAATACTCGGATACTCCCAGAACCTACTTTTCTGCGGACTGATGCCCATTCGATTAAGCTCGTTGGCTATGTATTTTGAACCATGACCGTCAAGGTACAGTTTGTATATCAGCCTGACAATTTCAGCTTCTTCGGGGACTATTTCAAGAGTATGCACCTTTGGCTTGGGATTGATTTTTCTGTAGCCGTATGGTGGGGTAGTGCTTATATAATTGCCTTCCTTGATGGAGGCAAGTCTGCCAGCCTGCATACGGCGTTTGATTGTCTTGTACTCACGACGGCTCATAAACAGCGAAAACTCAAAGTATTCCTCGTCAAATTCGTTGTCGGGATCGTAGGTCTTTGTCGGTGTGATTATTTTAGTTGAGGATTCACGGAATGTCTGTGCGACTATACCCTGATCTATTGTATCTCCTCTTGCAAGACGTTCTATTTCAACTACCAGTACTCCGGAAAATCTGCCTTCAGTTACATCAGCAAGGAGAGCCTGCATCTGCGGACGGGCAGCAATACTGTCACCGCTTACAATCTCCTTGTAAATCTTCACAATATTCAGTTTCTGACGTTTTGCAAGTTCTATAAGCATATTCCTGTGGCGTGCAAGAGTTTCACCCTCGCCACGCAATTCAGCTTCTGCATCTGCTCTTGATTTTCGCAGATATATACAGTATTCTTTCATACTGTCACCTCTTGTCGGCTTTATTGGAGTTCTTATAAATAGTATAATAGAGTTGTCGGAAATATTCCCTCAAGATATTATTGGTGGAGCGATAATCATATAGGTTCTTAAAAATTAATTATTAAAATTAAAAAAGTGCTTGACAAATGCTCTTTCAAGTGATATAATAATCTCAAATGACAAAGACGAAGACACGAACTTTGATAAAAATGTTTTTCAGAGAGCCGTTGGCAGGTGTGAAGCGGCAGACATCATCAGAGTTTATCCCTTCTGAGTTGAAAGGCTGAAATTATTGTAGTAAGCTTTTCCGTGAGGCTGCGTTAATGCATAGGGCTTATCCCTTTTAAAGTGAGGGCGAGTCTGAAAGTGGTGTACAGTAAAACTGTACGCAATTTGAGTGGTACCGCGGGTTTAAAGCTCGTCTCAAAGTAATTTACTTTGGGGCGTTTTTTATTGCCCCAGAAAAATAATAATTGAAAGGGGCATTTATTATGTCAGGTAACATGAGAAATTTATCAGAAACAGAGCAGAGCATCCGTGAGGTTGCACAGCGTATCCGTACTCTCCGTGAGGATATGGGTATTTCTTTTGAAACTATGGCTTCCAAAACAGGTCTTACTGTTGAGGAATACAAGAAAATGGAAAAGGGCGAGACTGATTTCAGCTTCACCTTTATCTACAAATGTGCCGCAGCTTTCGGCGTTGATATCGCTGAATTAATGGAGGGTAAAGGCCCCGAACTTACAGAGTACACAGTTACAAGAAAAGGCGAGGGCAAGCCTATTACAAGACGTGAGGGATTAAGCTACAACCGTCTTGCACATAAATTCAAGAATAAAATGATTGAGCCTTATCATGTTGTAATTCCTTATTCGGAGGAGGCACTTACAAGACCACGTCACTTCTCAAGCCACGCAGGACAGGAAATGGATATTGTTGTCAAGGGTACCCTACGCAAGGTTATAGGAAACCACACGGAAACTCTTTACGAGGGTGACAGTATTTTCTTTGACAGCTCCATTCCCCACGATGAAATTGCTCTCGGCGGTGAGGATTGTGAAATCTATGCTGTTGTTATTAAGCCCAACGGCGTTGCTGAATATCCTGAAATGAAGAATGTAGTAAAGGAGTTTACACATACAAACTTTGATAAGGCAGGAATTGTTCATCCCGTTGCAGATAAATTCGTAACCTGCGAAACAGATGAAACAGGAACTCTTTCTTCTGTTAAATTCCATAATGAGGAAAGCTTCAACTTTGCTTATGACATTGTTGACGCTATGGCTGAAAAGGCTCCTGATAAAATCGCTATGGTTCACGTTGCAGAGGACAAGAGCGAAAAGTTCTTTACGTTCAGGGATATAAAGGAATATTCCTGCCAGACAGCAAATTATTTCAAATCTCTCGGCATTAAAAAGGGCGACAAGGTAATGCTTGTTCTGAAAAGACATTATCAGTTCTGGTTCTCTATTCTTGCACTTCACAGACTTGGTGCAATTGTTATCCCTGCTTCAAATCAGCTTGTAAAGCATGATTTTGAGTATCGTTTCGACGCTGCTGAAATCTCTGCAATTGTCTGCACAGCTGACGGAAATGTTGCAGATGAAGTTGACCTTGCTGCACCTAATTGTCCTTCACTTAAAACTAAAATTGTTGTAGGTAAGGCAAGAGATGGCTGGAATGATTTCAATGCAGAGCTTCCTGCATTTTCAAATGATTTCCCCAGAACAGATGATACAGCTTGCGGAAGCGATCCTATGCTCATGTTCTTCACATCAGGAACAACAGGATATCCCAAGATTGCCATGCACGATTTCAAATATCCTCTCGGACATTATACAACTGCAAGATACTGGCACAATGTTGATCCAAATGGTATTCATTTCACAATTTCTGATACAGGCTGGGGCAAGGCATTGTGGGGTAAGCTTTACGGTCAGTGGATGTGTGAAACAGCTGTTTTCGTTTATGATTTCGAGCGTTTCCACGCTGACGATATTCTCCCGATGTTCAAGAAATACAACATCACAACATTCTGTGCCCCTCCCACAATGTATCGCTTCTTCATAAAGGAAGATTTATCCAAATATGACCTTTCAAGCCTTAAATATGCTACAATTGCAGGTGAGGCTCTCAACCCCGAAGTGTTCTATCAGTTCAAGAAAGCTACAGGTATTTCTCTTATGGAGGGCTTTGGTCAGACAGAAACAACTCTTTCTGTTGCAAACTTTGTTGGCATGGAGGCAAAGCCGGGAAGTATGGGCAGACCTAATCCCCTTTATGATGTTCATATCCTCAATGCCGACGGCACAGAAGCAGGTGACGGCGAAACAGGCGAAATCTGCATAAGAGTAGGCGACAAGAAGCCTTGCGGTTTGTTTATGAGCTATTATAACAATGAAGAAAGCACAAGAGAGGCATGGCATGACGGCTGGTATCATACAGGCGATACAGCAAGAATGGACGAGGACGGCTATTTCTGGTATGTCGGACGTGTTGACGATCTTATCAAGTCATCGGGGTACCGTATCGGACCATTTGTAATCGAGAGCGTTATCATGGAGCTTCCTTATGTTCTTGAATGTGCAGTTACAGGTGTTCCCGATGAAATAAGAGGTCAGGTTGTAAAGGCTACAATTGTTCTCACAAACGGAACAGAGGGCACAGACGAGCTTAAAAAGGAAATCCAGACATATGTAAAAGAGCATACTGCACCATATAAATATCCCAGAGTGGTTGAATTCAGAGACAGCCTTCCAAAGACTGTAGGCAGCGGAAAAATCCGCCGTTCTGAAATCAGAGCACAGGACGCACAGAAATAACGGTGATATTATGTATTTTGATGATTTGAAAATCGGAATGACAGCAGAACCTGCACCTGCCGTCATTGATAAAGATAAAATGCTGGCATTTGCCAATGAATATGATAATGTTCCTCTTCATACTGATGAGGAATACGCTAAAACTACTCCTTTCGGAAAGTTAATTGCCCCCGGAGTTATGTCATTCATGTCAGTATGGGCGAAATATCTTGAGGTGGATTTTTTTGGCAAGGAGCTTCTTGCAGGCAAGTCAACAAAAATCGAATGGCTGAAGCCTGTATTTGCTGATGATGTACTTACAGGAAAGGCTGTTGTTACAAATCTTGTAAAAAGAAATGCAAGAAACGGTATTGCTGAAATTACATTCGAGGTAAAAAATCAGAACGGAGAAGTAGTGCTTACCAATGTTACCGAAGCAGTTGTGAAGTGCAGAGAAGAATAATGGGGCTTCATTATGAAAAAGACATACGTTACATCTATGCCCAATCACATAGGAGCTTTTCTGAAAGCAAGCAAGTGCTTTTCAGCTTTAGGAATCAATATCACACGTGTAAGCTACAACAAGGCTGTTGATTCCCATACCCTTTTTATTGACGCAGAGGGTACGCAGGAACAGCTTGAAAAAGCGGACATCGAACTTGAAAAAATCGGGTATCTTCACAGTAATGTCAGTAAAACAAGCATTGTTCTCATTGAATTCCGTCTGCGTGATGTTCCCGGAAGTGTAACGGATATACTGACCTTAATCAACGATTTCAAAGGTTTTGCCTGACTGGCACCCGTCCCCTCTGTCCTTCGGACAACTCCTTTCCTAAAACTTTCAGTTTAAAAATAAAATCCCCATAGGGTATACAGAAAATTTTGATGTGAGTTCAAAATTTAGTTTTAACTGTACCCTATGGGGATTTAATTTAGATCAAAAGTCTTTGAAGGGGGCGGGGGAAAGCTTTCTACAGAAAGTTTCCCCCACAATATTTGCATAATACTTCTGTACGGGTAGTCAGCTTAACAGAGCGTTCCTTTTATTATGCCTTATCATCAGGGGGAAATTGTCCTGTAGAAATCATTGCATAATAGTTAAGTATTTCCGAGGCGTCAGAAGCGTCGATACAATTATCCTCATTAAAATCAAAGCAATAAAGCTGCAGAGCCGTCATATCAGGAGTATCTCCGGTACTTGTGGCTGCATAATAAGCAAGTACTGCAGAAGCATCTGATGAATCAACAGAACCATTACCGTCGGCATCACCTTTTATTCCGCAGATAAGTTCTGAAAATTTCATTCGTGATGCAAATGCATTATCAAGGCAATAGCTGCGTACAGCTATTTCAGTATTCTGATTTTCTTTTCGTTCAATTCTGAATGCAGCATCCCACTCAACAGCCATTACCTTGAGGAGAGTGTCAACGTCGCTAACTCCGTGACGCTTCATCATAATTTGTGCAAAATCTTCTGTGTTATATCCGAACATTTCAGCTTGACTTTCAAGTTCTTCATCGGTCAATGGTTCGTTTACCACACCGTATTCAAGGTTAAAATCATGCTTTAATTCATAGTATTCATCATGTACGGTGTATTCAGGCTCATCATCCGGAACATCGGGTATCTGATCAAGCTTGAATGTCTGCGGAATGCTTGCAAATTTGCCTTCACTCGGTTTGATTTTCAGTGTTATGGTTTCACCGGGGATAATTCTGAACGCCTTGTTCATTATCATACCCGAAGTGATATGCTGACCGTCAATAAATCTGCTTTCAGCAGGTATATAATCAGCATCTGAGGTATTTTCACCGATTGAATATACAACACTATCCGCAATTTCATTGGGGAAAAAATTAATGGTTTCGTTCAGGTAGTCTACTTCAAGGTAAGGCAGTTCAGCTCTTTCCGGAACTTTGATATAATACTCATTACCATTATAAGTAGCTATCAGCTCTTGTCCTGCGTAATCCGAAACGGAATCGCCGTCAGCAATGCTCTGACCGTAAAAGGAGCGAAGGACACTTACATCGTTAAGGCGCACTGTTTCATTTACTGCATCAAATGTTACAAGGCCGCAGGATACAGTTACGGTTATTGTATTATCAAGCTTGTTTTCCTGTTTCAGCTCAAATGTAAATTTGTTCTTACCTGAATGAAGTTCATAAAATTCAGTAAGTTTATGTGATTCAACAGGTTTGCCATTGATACACACCTCTGCTCCGGCATTGGGAATAAACGCGATACCTTCTTCAATTCCGCCGAGAACAATTTCATAGCTTCCGTCAGGCATTTTTTCTGCATCGTATGCGTTATGGCTTTCTTCGTCGCTTGTTAAGAAGGAATACATCAGCCCGTTCAGATCAGCTTTTGCAGGAGTATATTTCTTTTCTGTAAAAGTAATATTGTCTGTTGTCGCTGTAATAACCGTTTCTTCTGTAATTTCAAAAGGCTCTTTATAGAGTGCGTATTCTCCGCCATTGACAGATACGTATATATCACTGTTATCCTTGACGCTGAGGGATACCTTTTCATCGGAACATACTTCACCCTCTATATGAGAGAAATCAACGGTATTTACAGGGTTTCCGAATGCTTTAAGAGAAAGGTTTCCCATTACAATCTTAATCTGAGAATTTTCTGAATATTCCTGTACTTTTGCGGCATCTTCCTTGGAAATAGTACCCATAATAACATGCATTCTGTATGCCTTTGCAAGGCTGTCGAAATAAGCTTTTTTCTCATCCTCGGTGTAAAGATAATTGGCAGAGGTTACATCTGTCCAGTCATTTCCGTTTTCGCTGTAGAAGCTCTGGTTTTTATCGGTAAACCGGCAGATCTGCTCATATGTTGTAAAATTGCCAAAAACATCTTCTACAATTTCCCCGTCTTTTTCAAGTATAACACATGATTCAACAGGCAGGACATATTCTGAATTTTCGCAGTAAAGGCTTACTACAACCGCAAAGCTTTCGCCTTTGTCCACGATTACATTTTCATCAAGCTCCAGTGTAAGATATCCTGTAAGCTGTGATGTTCCCTTTGTTACAGCAGAAGCCGTTCCGGATGTGGGGTCTGACATATCTTTTAAATCTGTATATACAGTGATTTCGTAATCAGTATCAGGGTTGAGTATATAGGTTGAGATTGACTGAATCTGCTGTGTTTCTTCTGCTGCGAAAATATTAGCCATATATGAGGGCTTGTTGACAGATGCATCGTTACCGGCAGCCATTGCCTGTGTCGGCATAAAGCTGTCATGCTGATAATTGGTGGTGTAGTTTGTATTTTCTCCAAGGTCGTATACTGTAAAACTGCCAATAGTCGTATCTGCATAGGCTATGTGGAAATAGCCTGAATCACCGAAACTCGTACCCCAGCTGTTTTTTACAAGCCATGCACCTGTATTTCCCTCGAAATTTTTGGCTGTATAGTTATCATCCCAGCCTACAATGGTAACAGAATGGTTTGAAAGGCTGTGCTTGTAGTATGTATATGCAGCATTTGTGGCTTCATCATATCCCTTTGTAAAGAAAGAAGCATCTACGCCATTGCCTTTATACAGGAATTGCTTTATAAGGTTAATAACTGCATCTCTGTTTGTTCCGTCTTCATTTAAATCAAACATATAGGCATTTTCGAGGTGGTAGTCGGCCATTCTGTAGTAACGTTCGGCATACTCCGGGGTATAGAAAAGATTCATATCAACATAGGAAAGCTTATCCTCATCAACAGGCCCTTTCCACTGTGACCAGAGATTTGTTATGGAATATGTCATTCCGCCTGTGTTCATAAGTTCGTTAAATGGAAGAAAACCGTTATTTTCTGCTTTTTCCTTTCCTTCAAAATACATTCCCTCGTCACCGAAGTACGGAAAAAATGCTGTATGCATTTCGGACAGATTTATATTTGGTATTGCGTCAATAAGACTTGTTTCACCGCTTGCCGAAGCTGCGAATGTCCAGCAGGTTTCATAGCTTGCCTGATTTTTGATTGAACTCACTCTGCCTGCTGAAAGTAAATCAAAGGTTTCGGGGAGTACTGTTTCATTTCCAAGAATATTTATGTTTTCCCTGATTGTTCCGTAGGGTGCCATAGGAGCAATGTCGTTTGCATCATCTACATCAGGACCAATGAAATCCATAAAATTCGGGACAGCGTAAGAAACTGAGGCATCACAGGGAGCAGCAAGTCTGTCCGTCAGGGTGTTATCTGAACTGTGAGCGTTGAAGCTTCCAATTGGATAGAGATTTGACATTCCAATGGCTGTTGTAATAGCTGTTACAGCGGAAATGACTCTTTTAATTTCTATATGCATATTTTCCCTCCGTATTCTTTGTAATGGTAAATTTGAGTGTTTTATCATCACTTGAATTATACCATATTTTTGTCTTTCGGTCAATAACTTATTGAAACTTCAGAAAATCTCCCTCAGGGCTTGGAATTATGCTCGTGTTCGGGTTTCGGATACTCATATGGAAACTGCTTTTTGCAGTCCGCTTACATTATAGACAGCAGCTTTTGTATGTACAACAAAGATACAATAATTTTTTCTCATACTGCCACATATATCACACCTCCCATGGAAAAGGGCTGTCTATCCAGTCCCAGCGGTTTGAATTGTCTGACTGCTCGGGTGTAATCGGTCCGTAGTTTTTCACATAATCCTCAACAGCAGCTTCACGGAGTGTCTTGTATTTCTGAAACATGGCAAGAGCACGACGGCAGTTGGGATGAGTATCAAGGTAAAGATTGAGTTCCTTTAATGTGAAATCAAGCTGTTTGATTTTTTGCATAAGCATTGCTTTTCCGTTCATTTGCTGCCGCCTCCTCTTTCAAAGGGATATACAAGCTCGCTGAAAAGCGTGCCGCATTCAAGAGCCTCCTCCGCCGATTTTGTTTCGCCCCAGTTCTGGAAGGGAACATATGCCATGGCAAGCGGTGTGGAGCTTGGAAACTGCGGCATATCACCACTGTAATCGGGGCGGGGTACGCTGTCTGTCATAACCCTGCGTGAATTGATATTGCGTTCCGTAGAATACATACCGTTTATATTATCATAAAGATTGATATTCATAAAAATCTCCTTTCACAAGTATTACAGAGATGCATATTACTCTGCAATCATATAGTATTCGTGAAAGGATTTTTTTGCTAATGTGAATAAAATATTAATGCAATTTTTAGTTTATCACAATTTTAGATGTTGAAATTTAGTGAAAAGGTAGAAAATAAAAATTATTTTTCAATATTCAACCATTTTCGGTTGAAAAACAGTGCATTTCAGCCCTTATATAGAGGGGGATGTATAGTTGGGAGGCTGTATGCTCCACTCGGAAGGGAGTTGATGAAAATGACGAGCACAATTATAGTTGCACTTATATCACTTGTGGGAACTCTTGCCGGTTCTCTCGGAGGTATAATTGTAAGCTCAAAGCTGACAAGTTACCGCCTTGAACAGCTTGAGAAAAAAGTTGACAAGCATAATAATTTTGCCGAAAAAATACCGATTATAAATGAGCGTATGGACGAAATTACAAGGCGACTGGAGGTTGTGGAGCGTGAGAGATAAAATAGTGAAGCTTATTGATCTGAAAAGTATTGTAACGCTGACGCTGACTGTTTCCTTTGTTGTAATGTCGGGGAAAGGGCAGATTTCCGCCGAGCAGTTCATAACGGTTTTCACAACAGTTATAGCCTTTTATTTCGGTGTGCAGTACAATAAAAACAGTCCGACGGCAAATAATTCCACAGAAAAAACGAGAAAGGAAAGATAAGGTATGGCGATGACTATAAGAAACGAGGAGCATATCAAGTGCGAGGACGGTGTTGCAGTAGTAAGGGCGGAGATTGATGTTGATACCGTAGAGGAACTTCCTGTGCCTGCTGTGGCAGGGGAGAAAAAGCTGTGTCAGGGTTCTACGGCACTTGTAATAGACAGCGGACTTCTTGTAATTCTCAACGGAAACGGCGAGTGGGTCAGCTGCAAGGGAAAGAAGATTGTGGGGTGAATGAAATGAATTTACATGAGGTATTTCTTGCGTCCGGGATGATGGGTGGCAGTGAAGAAAATTATGTTCATATTGAAACAATTGATGTTATGTCGGACGGTGTTTCCATGCTTAAGCGTACAAATGAGCCTGACGGAACACCCTATAACTTCAAAAAGGTGCTTGTGCGTCTTATAACACCCAGATGTGATGTTACAGCGGCGGGACAGATAAATATCAATTCTTCCTATCCGATTTTGTGGCGTGACGATATTATTTCCTCAACAGGCGATAGTGTCAGCTGCATGAAGGCGGAAATCAAAAACGGTATGCTTGAAGGATTTTGCCTGCTTACCGATGATATTTCAGGTAGGGCGGTACCCTATTACAGAAGCGACACACTTTTCTCGCCGTGTGAATCGATTGAAACGATAACTGTTTTTATAGATCCTATGTCTGTAAATCTGCCTATTGGAAGTTCCGTGGAAATTTATGCTGTGAGAAATTGAGGTGAAAAGAATGTGTCTTATTGATTACAACGGTGTTATCCGTGAAATGACAGATGAGGAAATAGCTGATTATATGGGCGAAAAAAGAGAGGTTGATGATAAGAATGATAATGACGTACAGCCAGAATAACAATGATATGCCTACACCGCATTTCAGGGTAGGGGAATTTAAATGTAAATGCGGAGGAAATCACGGAATTAAGCTTGATTGTGAGCTTGTGGAGAAGCTTGAGGAGCTTCGTACATACCTTGATTGCTCAAGGATAATTATCAATTCAGGCTTTCGCTGTCCCGAGCATGACCGTAGAGTCGGTGGAAATGGCGGAGGTATGCACACAAAAGGGCAGGCAGCGGATATTGTCTGCTACGACAGGCAGGGGGATATTATCCCAGCAGGGGTTGTGTGCTGTGCCGCACAGGAAGTTGGCTTCAACGGAATTGCCAATATAGATAATACGTATACTGCTGTTCACGTTGATACAAGAAGCGGCAGTAAATGGTACGGTGATGAGGCTGTGCCGGGTGGCACGTCGTCCAGCGTGTGCGAGGATTTCTATGAATATTATCCTGATGTGAAGCCTGTGGGAGAAATAAAAACGGGAATGATTGAAATCGACGGAGTGAAATATAAATACACCCTTGAAAAGGCATAAAAACAGGGCGATTTTTATATCGCCCCATAAAACGTTCAGTTCCCGATCACAGGGAACTCATAAAATAAACGGCTTTTCCGAGAATACGGATTGAATTGAGCTCCTCGCCTGTGTAGACGAATGGTTCGTATACAGGGTTTTCGGGGAAAAGCACAAGTCTTGACTTTTCGGGATAGTAGTACACCTTTTTAAGGGTAGCTTCATCGTCAATAATAACAGCAGCAATATCGCCGTTGTTCACCATGGGCATTTCTTTTATGAAAACAAGGTCACCGTCATGGATACGTGCGTTAATCATACTGTCGCCTTTGGCACGCAAACAGAAATCAGCGGTAATATCCATATCAGCCATAACAAAACTGCCCTTATCCTCCTCGGCGAAAATCGGTTCACCGCAGGCGATTTCGCCAAGCAGAGGAAACCGTTTCATACGAATAGGCTGGATATTGCTGTATTTTTCGCAAAGGTCCTCAATTGTCATATCCTGCGGTTCATCGCCGAGAAAATACGCCTGCGGAACATTGAGAGCTCTGGCGAACAGTTCGATTTTGTTTCGGGGCAGGTCGTTGCACCCTTTTTCAATTTTATTGATAGAGGAACGGGTTTTGTAGCCTGTTTTTTCAGCCAGCTCATCCTGTGTCATTTCAAGCTCAATACGTCGTTCCTTTATGCGTGCACCGATATCAGCCATAAAAACAACTCCTTTTGTTGTGGATTTCGTTGATAATTCATCTATTGCCTTTATTATAACATGTTGTATAACATTTGTCAACAGCTTTTCACAAGTTATTAACAGTTGTGTTTTAATTCGGCAAAATGCTGTAAAAATCGTGTTGTATTTCGTGGTTTATGGGTAAAATTAATGAAATACAATAATTCTGAAACATTTTTCCGAAAGATGTTGACAAATATTCAACTTCATGGTATAATATAGTTGTTGAATATAAATCCGCAAAATAACGGAGGTAAAAACCATGAACAGAAAAAATTTTGAAAACAAACCCGAACACATCAACCACAATCAGAGATACAAGCTGAGTTATGTCATCCGCAACACGGGCACAGGTGCTTACCTTTGCGATGATAAGCTTAATACACGTATTTTCCGCACAATCGGCGAGGCGGAGCGTGAAAGGGAAAGACTTCATTTAAGTGATTTTTCCTACGAAACCAAAATTGTGGTAGTCCGTGAAACGACAAATATGAAACATTACATATAAATAAACGGGCGGAAAAGTACGCCCGCAAACATTATTCACTGATTTTTCTTGCTTCAATGTAGAAACGCTTATCGTCTGCGTGTCCCATGGAGAATGTCTTTCTTGGGAGTGCGCCGTCCTTGATAACTGTGGGGAAAAGCTGTGCCTTGTCCATATCAGGAAGAATAAACGCAATTCCGCTGTGCTTTTCAGCAAGTGCCTTTACGTTTTCGATGCCGTGGATATAGTCAATTTTTCCGCCGTTTTCCTTGATGTAGCTGTCAAGATAGTTCTGGAGGGAGCCGACTGAAAGGTTGGAAGATGTGTTGTGGATGTAGAGCTTCTGCTCCTTTCCGCCACATACAACCTCTACCCACTGTTCAGCCGGAGCTTCTGAAAGTGCGAGAGCCTCTGTAAGACCTGCAATGAGTCTGTCACAGTCAACGTCGTATACAAGACGGTAAATAGCCTCGAATTTCAGTGCTTCACTGTGGAGGTTTACAATTTCAGCAAGAGCATAACGTGCAGGATGAGTTGAAAAATCCTTATCGGGATTAGCTTTTTTAAGCTGCTCGTAGAACTCCTTGGCTGTAGCAAGTGAGTGGTTTCCGTCGCCCATAGCATAGAGAAGTACAGGTGAATTTGTAAGATTGTATTTCTCGTTGAATGTATCAGCGTCACCAAGAGCTGCAAGAGCTTCGTTAATCTTGTTCTGTGCAGCTTCGTCAACGAGATAGCCGCTGATGCTACCGCCATTCTGCATAAGCTTTGTATCGTAAAGCTTTGTCATAGCGTCCTTGTTTACAGCCTCGATAACTGTTTCGTCGGGATCGTCAATGAGAATCATAATGTGCGGAAGCTCAAGAGCCGCACCCTGACGTACCTTTATACGGGGGGGAATACGTTCGATTACAGTTGCCTCTGTAGCACGAACTTCGGAAGTACTGCCCTTTGAGAAATCGTATTCTTCAAGGTCAATTGTACCAATGAGTCCCTTACGTACTATGCCGTTGCTCTGGATACGCTCAACGTACACCATAGCATTTTTGTATTCTGTGAAAAGACCGCCTTCAAGGCACTTGTCCATAGCACCGTGAATAGCGTCAATACGCTCTGCAACGTCGTTTTCTTCCAGATAAAGCTCGGGGAGAATAAGGTCGAGGGTAGAGGGGGAACCTGCTGTTTCTGCCTTTACTGCATCCCAGTATTCAGGCTCGCTGGTGTACTGGTCGCAGGCAATAACTGCCCATTTTTCCATATCCACGGAAGAATTCGGGATAAGGATATTACCGTTGTGAAATGCTGTCTGCTTCATATATAAATTACTCCTTGTATAAATTTAAAGCTTGATTAAGACGTGAAAGGGGGAGTCCTACCACGTTGAAATAATCGCCGTTAATTTTTTCGATAAGCAGGGCGGCTTTTCCCTGAATACCGTAACCTCCTGCCTTATCATAAGGCTCGTCGGTTGAAATGTATTCTTCAATTTCCTCGGCGGTAAGCTGTCGGAAGGTTACATCTGTAATTTCGGTAAATGTCGATTTACAGCCATTTGAGATTATACAGCAACCTGTGGCTACCTGGTGAGTTGTGCCCGAGAGCATATTCATGAAACTGCGGCATTCCTCTTTATCCTTTGGTTTGCCGAGAATTTTGTCGCCGCATATAACCGTTGTATCACAGCCGATAACCGTATCCTCGAGATAAATTTCCGCAGCAGCAGCGGCTTTGATTTCCGCAAGATATTCCGAAGCTGTAAGAGCAGGAATATCCGCAGGCAGAGTTTCATCGGCATCGATTGAAACAGCGGTGAAATCGGGAGTTATAACACTCATAAGTTCACGCCGTCTTGGTGAAGCCGAAGCAAGAATTATACTCATATAATGCTCCTTGTGTTTTGGGTGATATTTTTTTGCAACACTATAATTTTACCACATTTGTTTATAGCTGTCAAGATAAAAATAAAATTGTAGTATTGCTTGCAAATAACTGAAAAATAAGGTATAATGTATGTAGGAAACATTATTGTATAAGTGACACCTCCAAAATAACTTTTGAGAAAAAAGATAGGCACGTCATCTGCTTCACATATCTTCTTTTTCCTTAATCGAACGGGTTTATGGAGGCGTCTTAAGGAGAATGAATATGGCATACGATAAATCTTTATATAAAAGGCTGTCGGGGATAGTTGCCCCCATAGCTTTTCAGTATCTTATGTCGTCGCTTGTTACGGCGAGTGACGCATTTATGTTGGGATTTCTTGATCAGAATTCCCTTTCGGCATCTTCCCTTGCGGGACAGGTAGCCTTTGTATTCAGTCTGTTTTACGGTGCATTTGTGTTCGGACTTACAGTTCTTGCGGCACAGTACTGGGGAAAAGGTGATAAAAAGACAGCCGATGAAGTTCTTGCAATATCAATGCGTTATTCGTTGCTTGTAGGTCTGATTTTCACACTTGCAACAGCTCTTGTTCCTGAATTGATCATGAGAATATTCACTCCTGATCCTGTGCTTATTGAAATGGGAGCGTCATATCTGCGGGTGGTTTCGCTTACATTTGTTGTTACGGGATTTGTTGAAACATATTTCGGAATGATGAAGGTCGGCGACAAGGCAAAGCTGAGCTCGTTTATTGGCTCCTCAGCCGTTGTTCTGAATATCATACTGAACTGGTTGTTTATATTTGGCATTGGAATTTTCCCAGAAATGGGTATAAAGGGAGCGGCTCTTGCGACACTTATTGCACGTATATCTGAGGCTGTCGCTATAATGATAGCGGTAGCAAGAAAAAGCTGTCCGACGCTTAATATCAGACTTATGTTCTACTCAAAGAACAAGGAGCTTCATCGTGACTACTGGAGATATACAGTGCCGCTTCTTATAAATCAGATTGGCTGGGGCGGCGGTGTGACAATGTATTCCGTCATTATGGGACATCTTGGTACAGACGCAGTTGCCGCTAATTCAATAGCGAGTATTGTCCGCAGTATGATTGCCAGCCTGTGCTGGGGTATAGCTTCGGGCGTTGGAATAATTCTCGGCGGTATGCTGGGACGCAATGAATTTGAGGAGGCTAAAAAGGCGGGAGGAAGCTTCGTGCGTTTTTCTATATGGATAGGTGCGGCTTCGGGAGTTGTTATACTTGCGGTCACTCCTTTAGTCCTTCATTTTATAGAGCTTGCACCGCAGGCACAGTACTACCTGAAATTTATGATGCTCATGGCGGCTTATTATATAATAGGAAATTCCCTTAATTCAACTATTATTTCAGGTGTATTTCCGTCGGGTGGAGATACAAAATTCGGCATGATATGCGATGTTGTGACTTTGTGGTGTGTTGTTGTGCCCTTGGGTATGATAGGAGCGTTTGTGCTTAAGCTTCCTGTACTTGCTGTTGCATTTATCCTTACCCTTGATGAATTTGTAAAGATACCTGCTGTTTATAAGCACTATATGAAATACAAGTGGGTGAATAATATAACGAAGGATGAATAATACAGGACAGCATATCTGATATGCTGCCTCAGTCTGTCGAAAAAGCAAATATTTCAATGCGGACTGCCAAAAAGCAGCCCCTACATATTGGCTTTATATTGTGATTTTGTGTAGGGGCGAATTCCGTTCGCCCGCAATTTCGGAACGAAATTCAGGTTTTTCAACAATCTCGGGCAGCATATCGGATATGCTGCCTTTTTGCAATTATAAAGTTGACAGCATGGTGAATTATATGGTATAATATAGATGTATGTTTGTTTTTGGATGTATCGGATAATAAAAAAAGCAGCCCCTTATGGACTGCTTTGATTATGGTGCCGAAGACGGGACTTGAACCCGTACGAGATTACTCCCGGCAGATTTTGAGTCTGCTGCGTCTGCCATTCCGCCACTTCGGCACATTGCTTATTAATTATACCATAAAACAAAACGTCTGTCAAGTACATATGTGAATAATTAAAATAAAAAAATATGTTTTTTGTGCACCTTTTTCTTCTCATCAAGTGTGTTATTAGTGAAGGAGATATTATGCGTGCCTTAAATCTATGAGTTAAGGTGGTGATACCTCTGGAAAACAGTAATACATCTCTGTATGCTTTCAGGAAATACGGGGATATGGTTCTGCGAACGGCATATTCCTGCTGCGGCTGTTATGCCGAAGCGGAAGATATTACGCAGGATGTGTTCCTATATCTTCATGAAAAACAAATGGAATTCAATGATGACGAACATATGAAAGCGTGGCTGCTGAAAGTCACTGTAAATAAGTGTAAAAACTATAAGCGAAGCTTCAGGACAAGCCGTACAGGCGAGCTTAATGACGATTATCAGGGTTCATACAGCATGGATACTACTGATGTGGAGGTACGGGAGTTTTTATCCTCTCTGCCGCCTAAATATGCCGCTGTAATGTATATGCATTACTACGAGGAAGCTTCTGTTGAGGAGATTGCCAAAACCCTTGATAAAAATATCAACACAGTAAAATCTCTGCTGCGGCGGGGCAGAGAAAAACTCAAAATCGAACTTGAAGAAAAATCACCTATAATTCAGGGTAGTGCAAGGAGGAAAGTATGATGAAAAAAGAAAATTATAAAAAACATCTTGATAAAATCTCCTGCAGTGATGATTTCCGTAAAAAAATGGAGGCAATGCTTTCGTCTGAGCCAGCCGCCATTGTTGAATACGACGATGCCGTAACAACTGTTGAAAGAGCCGACAGGATAAATATAAGACGCTGGGGCTCACTTGCGGCTTCCTTGGTGCTTTTAATTGGTATCGGCGGTGCGGCTGTTCACATGAGAAACACCATGCCCGATATAAATACCGGCAACGATGATCAGAACAGTATTATTATCGCAACAGAAACAATTGAGAATACTTCCACAACAACAGCAGGTGGGGGAGTATCATCGGTTGAAACGACAACAACAGCAATAAATAATGAAGATGAATCCCGTACAGAACCGCCTGTTGAAACAGATAAAACGGCAGACGAAAATGAAACCACGACAAAGAATGATGAAGATGTGACAACATCTGCCGCAGAGGAAACGGAAACCGAGACAAGCAAAGTTACAGCTGTAACAACTGCGGTTTCTGATACAACATCCGCAAATACACAGGCGATGACAACAACATCTGTACAGAATATAACCATGCCTGCCATGAGTACTACTGCTACAAGACCTATTTCGGCTACTAATACAAGACCGTCCACAACAAGGACGAAATTAACAACTACAAGAATTATAACCGAGCCTGACATGAGTACTAC
>JAFYUM010000045.1 GCA_017558505.1 Ruminococcus sp.
CTCACACTCAGGTCCGAGTATCAACAGCGGATATGAGACATTCCAGCAGTATTTCAGTGTTCGTCAGCAGAAGAGAAAGTCCGGACACATTACAGTATCCGACCACTTCCAGGCATGGGCAGACCAGGGCTGGGGTATCGGTAACCTCAACGAAGTTGCTCTCAACTCAGAAGGCTGGCAGAGCAGCGGTGTAGCAGATATCACAGAGCTTGACGTTTATACAGATGAGCGTCCTACAGATCCAACAGAACCTCCGGAGCCAGAAGAAGAAATCAACTTCACAAAGCCCAGCGGAAGCGGTTCAGGCGTATCTGACGACTTCGAGGGTTCAGGCACAGACTGGACAGCTCGTGGCGAAGGCTTAAGCTACGGTCTTACAAGTGATTTCGCACACGGTGGCAGCAAGTCCCTCTACGTTGAAAATCGTTCAGAGTCATGGCACGGTTTCACAATCGCAAGCGATGAGCTTGAAGCTGGTGCAAGCTATGATATTTCAGCTTACACAGCATTCAAGAGCAACAATTACGACAGCATGGGCTTTACACTCGGTGTACAGTACGATTCAGCTGGTTCAACAGAGTACGTTAATCTCGTTGATGCAACTGGCGATTCAGGCGAGTGGGTAAAGCTTGCTACAGATTTTGACATCCCCTCCGGTGCAGATAACATTTCACTTTATGTTCAGTCTGCTTACACAGAGTCAGCTTCAGCTTCTGACCTTCTCTCATTCTTCCTTGATGACGTAACACTCACAAAGACAGGCGAAGGCAGCGGTAATACAGGTAACACAGGTAACACAGGCAACACAGGTACTCCCAGCTATTCTTCCGACTCACTTGTTGGAAAGTTCGGTAGTCTCTTCAAGATGGGTACATCTGTTTCACCTCACGAGCTCAGCTCTGGTGGTAGCTTCATCAAGAAGCACTTCAACTCAATCACACCTGAAAACGAGCTTAAGCCTGATTCACTTCTCGATCAGCAGGCTTGTCAGCAGAAGGGTAACAACGTAAATACACAGATTACACTCAGCAGAGCAGCACAGACACTCAGCTTCTGTGAGCAGAACGGAATCGGCGTTCGTGGTCATACATTCGTATGGTATAGCCAGACTCCTTCATGGTTCTTTAAGGAGAACTTCTCTGACAACGGTGCTTACATAAGCAAGGACATCATGAACCAGCGTCTTGAAAGCTTCATCAAGAATACTTTCGAGGCTATTGCTAAGCAGTATCCTAACCTTAACCTCTACCAGTACGACGTATGTAACGAGCTCTTCCTCAATGACGGCGGCGGACTCCGTAAGACATACTTCACAGAGAACTCAGGTGCTTCTGACTGGGCAAAGGTTTACGGCGAAGACAACGATGAGTTTATCGTTAACGCATTCAAGTATGCAAGAAAGTACGCTCCCGAGGGTTGTAAGCTTTATGTAAACGACTACAACGAGTACATTCCTGCAAAGACAAACGATATTTACAATCTTGCTATGAAGCTTAAGGATCTCGGCGTTATCGATGGTATCGGTATGCAGTCTCACCTTGACGTAGGCTATCCTAATGCTTCAACTTATAAGACAGCTCTTGAAAAGTTCCTCAGCACAGGTCTTGAAGTTTCTATCACAGAGCTTGATATCACAGAGTCAAGCCCCAACTCACAGGCACAGGCAGACCTCTTTGAGGCAGTATTCCAGATGGCAGTTGATAACTATGAGCAGATTCCTTCATTCACAGTATGGGGAACACACGACAGCATCAGCTGGAGAAGCTCACAGACTCCTCTCCTCTTTGGTTCAAATTATTCAACAAAGAAGGCTTATGACGCTGTAATGAGCATTAACACACCTAAGCCTACAACAACAAGTGTATCTACTACAAAGACAACAACAACTAAGACAACAACAGCTCCTGTTGCTGATATCGTTTACGGTGATGCTAACTGTGACGGTGTTGTTTCTATCGCAGACGCAGCAGCAATTCTCCAGTCTATCGGCAACCCTGACAAGTATTCACTTTCTGAGGAAGGTAAGATCAATGCAGATGTTGACGGTTCAGCTGGTCTTACAGCTTCTGACGCTTTAACAATTCAGAAGTATGATGCAAACTTAATTTCAAAGCTTCCTGTTGGTGGTACAACAACCACAACTAAGAAGACAACAACAACTACTACTACAAAAAAGGTTACTACAACAACAACTAAGCCTGCAGCAAATTTTCCTGATCCTTCAAAGCCTATGATGGCTATCAGCTTCGATGATGGTACAGATCCTAACGGCAAGAAGATCATTGACGCTCTTGCAGATCAGGGCTTCACAGCTACATTCTTCTACGTAGGTAACTGGATTGACGATCCTGATCAGGTTAAGTATGCTTATTCCAAGGGTATGGAAGTTGCTAACCACACAACATCACATCCTGATCTTACAACTAAGTCAAGTTCAGAGATTCGCAGCGAGTATGATCAGTGCTACAATAAGCTCAAGAGCATTATCGGTGCAGAGCCTTCAAAGCTTCTCAGACTTCCTTACCTTTCATACAACGGCACTGTAACATCTACACTCAGCGATGTTCCAATGATTACATCTGCTATTGACACAACAGACTGGAATGGTGCTTCAAAGGATCAGATTGTTGGTACAATCAAGAATGCTATGAACAATGGTTCAGCAAATGGTGCTATCATCCTTTGCCACGAAACATACGCTTCTACAGCAGCTGCTATTGAAGAAATTGCTCCTTATGCTAAACAGCAGGGTTGGCAGATCGTAAGCATTTCTGAAATGTTCGCTGCAAAGGGACAGAAGCTCAACGGTGGTCAGGTTTACCAGAGATGTAACTGATAACCAACTTAATCAAGTTAATTCCTAATTAATTATCCCAAAATGCAGAACATCCTTCCGAGCAATCGGGAGGATGTTCTGTTTTTGTATTCTATTGAAATGTTATGCAGCATAATGAACTTATTTGGTTTACAGTATATTTCTACATAATAAAAACGCCCGATTGCTCGGGCGTTTTATTATATCTTACTTACATGAATTAGTTGATGCTTCTCTTAACGTATGTTGTGTGGAGAAGCTCGTGAGCCTTGTGGCTGCCCGGCTTTTCAAGGAACTCATCATAGAGAGCCTTGATAGCAGGATTCTCGTGGGACTGTCTTACAGGCATCTCAGCGTCGATATTATAAAGAACCTTAGCTCTTTCAGCTCTGATATCAACAAAGTTTCTGATACCCATAGCAACCTGAGGCTGACCGCCGCCGTTTACACAGCCGCCGGGACATCCCATGATTTCGATGAAGTGGTAATCAGCTTCACCATTCTGAACCTTCTCAAGAAGCTCCTTTGCATTAGCAAGTCCACTTGCAACAGCAACCTTAACGTCCATACCTGCAACGTTGTATGTTGCTTCCTTGATTCCCTCTGTACCACGTACCTCAGGGAAGTCAATGGGATTCTCGCCTGTGAGTGTGTATACAGCTGTTCTGAGAGCAGCCTCCATAACACCACCTGTAGCACCGAAGATTACAGCAGCACCTGTTGAAAGTCCGAGAGGATCATCGAACTTCTCATCAGCAAGGCCAAGGAAGTTTATACCTGCACGCTCAATCATTCTGCCGAGCTCACGTGTTGTGAGTGAGTAATCAACATCAGGTACGCCAGCAGCATTCTGGTCATCTCTGCCGATTTCAAACTTCTTAGCTGTACAAGGCATGATAGAAACCATAACAATGTTCTTGGGATCAATTCCCATCTTTTCAGCATAGTATGTCTTTGCAACAGCACCGAACATCTGCTGGGGTGACTTACAAGAAGAAAGATTCTCTGTCATCTCAGGGAAGTAGTGCTCGCAGTACTTAACCCAACCGGGTGAGCATGATGTGATAAGGGGAAGCTTTCCACCGTTCTTAACTCTGTCGAGGAACTCGTTAGCTTCTTCCATGATTGTAAGGTCAGCAGCGAAATCAGTATCAAATACCTTATCGAAGCCGAGTCTTCTGAGAGCTGCAACCATCTTGCCCTCAACATTTGTGCCGATAGGAAGACCGAAGCACTCGCCAAGACCTGCACGAACAGCAGGAGCTGTCTGAACGAGAACAACCTTCTCAGGATCAGCAATAGCCTCAAGAACAGGCTTGATGTAATCCTTTTCAGCGATAGCACCAACAGGACATACAGCAATACACTGACCGCAGGATACACAGCTTGTCTCGCCGAGTCCCATGTCAAATGCAGAACCGATATATGTCTTGAATCCACGCTCATTTGCGCCGATTACGCCGATACCCTGTGTCTTTGCACATACAGCTACGCAGCGACGGCAAAGGATACACTTGTTGTTGTCGCGGTACATATGAGCTGCACTGTTGTCAACCTCATAAACATTGTTTGCACCGTCATACTTGGAAGCGTCCTCAATACCGTAATCCTTACAGAGCTTCTGAAGCTCACAGTTGCCGCTTCTTACGCAGGAGAGGCACTTTCTGTCATGTGTGGAAAGGATGAGTTCGAGAGTCTTCTTGCGTGACTCAATTACCTTAGGAGAAGCTGTGAGGATTTCCATATTATCTGTGCAGGGGTATACACAACCTGCAACAAGACGGAAGCCTCTGCCTTCGTTTACTTCAACAACGCAGATACGGCAAGCACCGATCTCGTTGATTTCTTTCATATAGCAAAGTGTAGGAATCTCAAAACCTGCAGCGTGTGCAGCCTCAAGGACTGTAGCACCCTTGGGTACGGAGACTTCAACACCATTAACTTTAACTGTGATATTTTCCATTATATGTTCCTCCGCTTATTTCTTGATGATTGCCTTGAACTTACAGGAAGCGATACAAGCGCCGCACTTTACGCACTTATCCTTGTCGATAGCGTAAGCAGGCTTTTTCTTTCCGGGAGCAGTATAGTCTGTAACGTAGATAGCGTCAGCAGGACACTGCTTTGCACACATACCGCAGCCGAAGCACTTATCAGCCTCAATCTCAAAGCTGAGGAGATCCTTACATACGCCTGCAGGACACTTCTTGTCAACAACGTGGGAGATATATTCATCTCTGAAGAACTTGAGTGTGGAAAGAACAGGGTTAGGAGCTGTCTGACCGAGACCGCAAAGGGAGTTTGTCTTGATGTGGTAGCAAAGCTCCTCGAGCTTGTCGATATCTTCAAGAGTACCCTTACCCTTTGTGATATTGTCGAGAATTTCGTACATTCTCTTTGTACCGATACGGCATGGTGTACACTTACCGCAGGACTCATCAACAGTGAATTCAAGGAAGAACTTAGCGATATCAACCATACAGTTATCTTCGTCCATAACGATAAGTCCACCTGAACCCATCATTGAACCGATACCGATGAGGTTATCGTAGTCGATCGGAATATCGAAATGTTCAGCAGGAATACAACCACCGGAAGGACCACCAGTCTGTGCAGCCTTAAACTTCTTGCCGTTGGGGATACCACCACCGATTTCCTCGATAACAGTACGGAGTGAAGTACCCATAGTAACTACTACTAGACCTGTGTTGTGGATCTTACAACCGAGAGCGAATACCTTTGTACCCTTGGACTTCTCTGTACCGATGCCCTTGAACCAGTCAGCACCGTTGAGGATAATCTGAGGAATGTTAGCGTATGTTTCAACGTTGTTGAGGATTGTGGGCTTGTTGTAAAGACCTTTTTCAGCAGGGAAAGGAGGTCTTGGTCTGGGCTCACCACGGTTACCCTCGATAGATGTCATAAGAGCAGTTTCCTCACCGCAAACGAATGCACCAGCACCGAGACGGAGATCAATATCGAAATCGAATCCTGTACCGAAGATATCCTTACCAAGCATACCAGCTTCACGAGCCTGCTGAATAGCGATGTTAAGACGATCAACAGCGATTGGGTACTCAGCACGAACGTATACATAACCCTGGTTAGCACCAATAGCATAACCGGCAATTGTCATAGCTTCAAGGAGAACGTGGGGGTCACCCTCGAGGATTGAACGGTCCATAAATGCACCCGGGTCACCCTCGTCAGCGTTACAGCAAACGTACTTGATATCAGCATCGGGAACGATTGTTCTTGCAAGCTTCCACTTCATACCTGTGGGGAAGCCGCCGCCTCCACGTCCACGGAGACCGGAATCAAGAATAGTCTGGATAACGTCCTCGGGAGTCATTTCCTTGAGAACCTTGCCAAGAGCAGCGTAACCGTCACGACCTACGTACTCATCGATAGATTCAGGGTTGATAACACCGCAGTTTCTGAGAGCAACACGCATCTGCTTGTTATAGAATGAAGTTTCTTCAAGTGACTTGATGTTATCGCCGTCAACAGTTTCCTCATAGAGGAATTCCTTAACAGGGTTTCCGCCGATAAGGTGCTCATCAACGATACGTGAAACCTCGTCAAGCTCTACACGTGAGTAGAAAGAACCCTCGGGATAAACGATGAGGATAGGACCTCTTTCGCAAAGACCGAAACAACCAGTCTTAACAATCTGAACCTTTTCAGTAAGTCCCTTTGCAGCAAATTCCTCCTCAAGCTTAGCGATGAGCTTGGGTGAACCGGAAGAAGTACATCCTGTACCGCCACACACGAGAACGTGTCTTTCGTATTTTGAAGAAGCGTTGCCATGAGTTCTGAGAGCAACTTCGCCCACCATAGATTCTCTGACAGCCTTGAGTTCTTCAAGAGTCTTCATAAAGTTAACCTCCTAACAGTTATGTATATTATGCGTTGTACTTATCGATAATCTTGTCTACATCGTCAACAGTAAGACGGCCGAAAACGTCCTCGTTTACAGTAAGAACGGGAGCGAGACCGCAAGCGCCGATGCAACGGCAAGCTTCGAGAGAGAATTTACCGTCGGGAGTGCACTCTCCGCCAGCGATTCCAAGTTTTTCCTGGAGCTTGTCATAGATATCTCCTGCACCCTTAACGTAGCAAGCAGTACCAAGACAAACGGAAATTGTGTACTCGCCCTTTGGATAGAGAGAGAACTGAGCGTAGAATGTTACAACGCCATAGATCTTCTCCATGGGGATACCTGTGTTGTCGGAAATAATCTTCTGAACCTCGATTGGGAGGTAGCCATAGATTTCCTGTGCCTTCTGAAGAATGGGCATGAGGGCACCCTGTGTGTCCTTTTTCTCGGCAATAACTGCGAGAAGCTGAGCTTCCTGCTCTTTAGTTCCCTTAAAAGGAACCGTAGCTTTAGCTGAATTCATGTAAGATGAACCTCCTTTTAACTTGTTCCGCAGAGAGCTATTCTGCGGCGGACCTATGTGAAATAAATAACAATGTCGTTGTGACACAGACTTACCCCACATATCTACATAACATTATAACATATTATCAAAAAAATTGCTATCGCTTTTTTAGCCTAATTACAAATATTTTTATTGTGGATTTTGTACAAAAGCGACTGTTTTTATTTGGTTAGTATTCGCTAACTTCTATAAAATTACAGAAACAGGAAATATTGGATATATAGCAATTATAATAATGTAAGAAAAGAAAATTTCAGTGTGAATTTATATAAGAAAATACATTAAGAAAATGTAAATTAGTAAAAACAGAAATATAAAATTAACGGACGATATATCGTTAAAATATCGACGTAAATATTTAGAAAACAGACACAACAAAAAAGCTTAAAAAGAAATACAAATTAATGAAAAATTCACAATTCAAAAGTCAGAAAAAAACCGAAAAACCATTGACATACAGCGTTTTTTATTGTATATTTATATCAAGCTATAAGACATATAATCAGTTGAGAAAGTTATGAGAATTTTTGTTGCCGTAGGATTTAGCACGTTTTACGGCAACCTATCTTTTTTTGAAAGGAGTAATTGAAATGAACTTACCAAATGACCCTGCAATTCTTTTGAGTTATATTAATACAAAGCTTCGTGATGAGTATTCAAGCCTTGATGAATTATGCAGCAGTCTTTGTGTTTCAAAGGAAGATATTGAGAAAAAGCTTATGATTATTGGTTATGTTTACAGCGAAGAAACAAACAGTTTTAAGTGATACTCAATGTATCAGAAATGTGAGGGAAAAATGAACAGAGTAATGAAAAAAACCACAGCAGTTTTGTCCGCTGCTGTAATGACTGTATGCGGTGCTTTCGGAAGCTTTACTGCTACAGCCGCAGAGTCCAATGAAATTGAGGTTGTATTTGACTTTGTACTTGACAAGTCACTTATAGAACCCGATTACAGAAAAGACGGAGAGCTTACAGATTTCAACGATTTTGCATCCTTTAAGACAGCTCCTGGCGAGTCTTTTTTTATTCCGAACGGCTTGTTTGATTCGGAAACGCACGGTTTCAGCGGCTGGACTGTAGACGGTTTCTACGGATACACAGGCGGTGAAACATACCGTATTCCAGAAGATTTTGCCGAGGATAAAATTGTTGTAAAGGCTGTATGGTTTGACTACAAGGATGAAAGATTGACTGAAATGTCATATAAGCTTGAGTATAACGGTCTGGAAGTTGAAAGACCTGAATGGCTCAAGGACACAAGATGCACGCCAGGTATGATTTTTGAGCCAAATTATACAACGATTAAGGTTGATAATTTCGGCCCGGATGGTTATAATCTTACATCAAGCGGACTTACAGACGGTGAGCGTGTATATAAGTTCGGCACAAGAATTGTTGTAGGCGAGGAGCCTATGACTTTCTATCCGATTTGGCTCAAGGAAATTGACCTGACATATACTGCTGGTGATGTTGACCGTATAAACGGTAATTCTACTGTTACATTCCAGCGACTTGAATCAGGCAGAGATGAACTCGCCGGTAATGATCGTTTTTCAAGAAGCGGATTTAACCTTGTAGGCTGGACATCAAGCGTTGACGGTCTGGTTTACAAGCCAGGTGAAACGGTTACATTCCCAGGTGTGGATATTACATTTACTGCTGTATGGGAGCCTAAGAACTACAATGTAGTATTCAAGACAGGTAACGGTGGAACAAATATTAAGGTTCCTGGTGTTACAGATACTACAATTATCTGTCCCGATCCTGAGTATACTGTTGCTGATGCGATTTTTGTCGGTTGGAAGGACAGTGAAGGCGATATTTACCCTGTAGGAAGCGAATACCTTATTAAAGGTGCAATTCCCGGTTCAGGCATAACACTTTCAGGTGTATGGGCAGATCCGCCGTATAACTATGGTGATGCAAACTGTGACACTGTTGTAACTATCGCAGACGCTACTGCAATTTTTCAGGCTATTGGAAATCCGGACAAATATTCTCTTTCTGTACAAGGAGAAATAAACGGTGACTGCTGCAATCCCGGAGATGGCATTACAGCGGCAGATGCAATTGCTATCCAGAAGCTTGACGCAAAGCTTATAGAAACACTTCCTGAGTTTATCGAGGGATAAATTAGAGTAAAAAAAGGAGTCGTTATGACTCCTTTTTTTACATTTTTACAGCGCCTTCTGATTTATTGTTGATTTGTTTCTGATTTTTTTGAAATCTCCATATCTGTTATGAAATTTTTGAAATATACAATACCGACGATAAGGCTGATAATTGGCAATGCAACAAACAGAATTCCCCAAAAGTTGAAATGGATAAGTGCAAAGAAAAGTGACGGCAGCCAGCATAATACAGCAAAGAGGGAAAAAGCCGTACAAATTCCCGATGTAATCAGTATACCAGGGCTTTTTCGCTTGCCATTCTGATACTGTCTGATATACGATGATTTCAGAGCAGGTTGCATAAATATACAAAAGACAGAGCATAACGACAAAATAATGTTGATTATTAATCCGCCCGCAGAAATCTGATAGTGCGGTTTGATTTTATTCTCTGCTATATTCCATTCTATGGTATAATTTATGTAATTATCAGGGAATTTTTTTAGTTTTACATCTTTTGAAACGCACAGGATATTTCCCTTATCGTCAAATGCAGCAAATCGGCATTTTTTATATTTACTGCAAAAAGCCATAAATGCTTCCTCACCATAGGGCGTGGAGTCCAATTCACGTAGAGCGTTGGGGAGAGAAATGCTTCTGGATACTGAATTATCATTTAAGACGCTATGATATAAATTTGCACCGCTGTAATGGATATACATACTGCGATAGCCGTTCTTGCTGTATTCCGCAAGCTCACAGTTTTTATCCAGTACAGGCATAGTTGTATTATTGGCATTTTCGTTATAATCCGTGTAAAAACTATCATCGGTATCGAATGGCAAAAGCATATCAACATAAACATTTTCGTGCTTTTCGTCTGTCAATTCAATATCAAAAGAACTGCTCAACCACGCATAGCCGCTTAAAAGGCAGGCTGTCACAATAAGCATAAGCAGAATTTTAATTTTTGATTTCATTATTTCCTCCAAATAAAAGGGCACTTTTGAAGAAATGTCAAAAGTGCCTTGAATTTTATTACTTTACTACTCCTGCACGGGAATTCTTCTTATTCTTCTTAACCTCGTACATAACCTCGTCAGCCATTTTTACAATTTTAAACAGAGTAAAGCTGCTGTCCACCTTTGCTGTAACACTTCCGATACTTGCGGAAATCTTATAAGGTTTTGAAACGATTGAGTTGTGATGTTCAAGCTTTGCATTAAATCTCTGTTCAAGAATATGGCTGCTGTCCTCAGTGGCATTTCTGTTGAAGATAACGAACTCATCGCCGCCGAATCTTGCACAGATATCGTCGCTGTCACAGCATTCCTTTATGACGTTTGCAAGCTCTTTAATAGCAAAATCTCCCTCATCATGACCGTAATTGTCATTTATGTATTTCAGCCCGTCCATATCGATAAAGCTTATCATAACAGTCTGTTCGGCTGCGACACATTCGTTGAATATCTTGTCGGTATGCTTTATAAAGCCGTTTCTGTTATAGATGTTGCAGAGGGGGTCGATAACATAAATTCTGTTAAGCTCCTCCATAGCTTTGTTGATATGTGATATCTTGCAGAGATTTTCGATTGAGTTGCCTATTGCCATTGAGAATGTATGGCAAAGAAGGCTGTTTATTGGGAAATCGCTGTTTGTAATGATATAATATCCAAGTACCTTGTTGCGGAAGTGGAGCGGAAGGAAATAATTTATATTTCCACCGTTGCTTAACGGAACGGGGTACATATCTTCGCCGCTGAATAATTCAACGCTGTCGCATTTGTCTTTGTTCCATACAATTGGTGCAGTCATGCGTTTGAAGTTGTTTCTTGTGTCGTTGTGTAATTCGGTATTGTAACGCTCCAGCCAGCCGCTTGTAAGGCACAGTGAGAAGTATTCGCATTCAAGTTCCTTGACAAAATTTCTTACAACATCAAAGTAATCATATGTTGATTCAGTGTCAGCAAGACGTGCTGAAAGGATATTAAGTTTTCTGACATTTGAATTTGAATATTCAATTTTATTGTATGTGTTTTTGCGGAATTCGCTTAAATTCTCTACTTCAGGCGGTGTGCATCCACAGCTTTCTGTAAATACGCAGGATGCCTCCAACTGAATAACGGAAGGTACTGTACCATTAATAAGGTCAAGCAGTACGCTGCACGCTTTAGAGCCCATTTTAGAAAGTGGACGCTTTACAGAAGTAAGGGTAGGGCAATAATTTCTTGCACTGTATGTATAGTCAAAACCTGTAACAATAACGTCAACAGGAACAAAGAAACCGTATTTTTCAAGTGTGCTGATAGCTGATAATGCCATAGCGTCGTTTGCGCATATAAAGGCGTCGGGGAGAGGAAGTCCTGAGTTTATATATTCTTCTATAGCGTCATGACCGTCAAACTGGCGGAATTCACCGTAGTATATACGTTCTTCCTCTACAGGGAGGTTGTTTTCAGCCATTACCTCACGGAAAGCGAGAAGTCTTTCTACAGCTTCAGGATTTGACATAGGGCCTGAAATGTAGTTTATAGTCTTTGCACCATGTTCTTTGATTACATGACGTACCATTTCACACATGGCTTTGGAGTTGTCTATGCTGATATTGTAAAATTCCGTTTCATTATCACAGTCGAAAATAACAGCCGGAATGCCTGCGTTTTTTATTCGGCTGAAAATCTGCTCCTTTTGTTCGCTGTCGTTGATAGTGTTTGTCATGAGTATTGCACCATCAAATTTCTGCAGATTTGCAAGACTGTAAATGCTATACTCGCCTATATCAAAGAGACGACTGTCAATCATACCGCCATAAGCGGCGAAATATGAAACATTAATATTGTTTTGGCGGGAAAATTCATTAATACCGAGTATTATATTATTCTGATATTCTTCATCAAGACCTGCAACAAATACGGCAATATTGATAATCTTTCCTGATTTCATTTGTTTCTCTCCATTTCACCATTAGATATGTTATATAGAACGGATATATAATTCGTATATATAAAAACTCTAAAAAACATTAAAATGATTATGAATTTATGTGATTTTATTATAACATATTATTGCGAATTTTTAAAGTACTTTTATGAATTTATTAAAAATCGGCGATTTGCACATAACTGTATGGTTTGATTTGTGCAGTCATACGAAATTTACAAATTAACATTTTTACTTTGATTTTTTGGGCTTTTAAAATCACTTATACATAGAAGATGTTAAAAAAGCAACTTGATTGTTCTATCTGCACAAAACAAAAATATATTTTTGTAACAATTAACAAGGAGGTCTTTCTATGAAAAAATTATTATCATTTCTCACGGCGATGACATTTATATGCACAATGACGGGCTGTACCGACATCAAAGACGAGAGCCAATTAAAGTCGGTTGAAGAAATCACAGTTTCACAGACAATGTACAAGGAGACTTACGTTAATTTTCCCGATGACAAGCGATTTACAGAGGGGATGACCTATGTTGACGGACAAGGCGTGCGATTGATTTACACCGACAGTAACAACTGCTATAAATTCGCTGATTATGACGAAAATATGGTTGTAAAGTCAACAACTGAACTTTTTTCTGTCGAGGGCAATACACGTGTTAATTTTGACTGTGCCGATGACGGCACTATGATTGCTCTTTTAACTTATATTGAATCGGAATATGAAATCGGTACGCCTGAATATTTTGAAAATGCAGAATTTTCCTATGAATTGCGGAAATACGCTCCCGACGGCGGCGGAGAGGAGGTTGTCCCTCTGCCCGAACTCGGAAATTACTATACCCCCTCTGCTGATATTATTCAGAATTTAAAGCTTATTGACGGAAAAGTTCTGCTTTCCCTTTCGTCGGGGCAGATTATTTTGGATATGAATGGCGATATACTCGAAAGCCGACAGGAAACAGGTTTTGTTTATTACTGTCAGGACGCAAATGGTAAAATTATTGCTGCAACGGATAAAGGCTATTGCTATATGGACGGATTAAGCCTCAATCTGCCTGAAAATATGACGGAATACGGCGGTTATCTTCGACTCAACCTCAATCTCGGTGTGACAAAAGGTTATGGCGGATTCAAAGCTTTTTTCATGCTCAACAGCGGAGTGTACGGACTTACGGAAAACGGCAGTCTTACAGAGGTTTTCAACTACAATGATTCCCTTGTGTCCATAAACGATTATAGAAGCCTTGTATATGCAGGGGAGGGGGAATTTGCAGGTATAAGCAGTAATATGGATAAAACTGCTCTTACCCTGCTGACCGTCCGTCCTGACGGCTATGTGATGAACCGTGAAGATGTGCTTGTCGGAATAGTCGGTGATATTTATTTAACCGACCAGGAGCTTATCACCATGTATAACAAGAAAAGCGACAGCTACAAAGCAGATTTGAAATCCTATAGTGAAATGGATGATTTTACGGCGGCAGTGCTGACAGACGACGCTCCCGACTGTATCAGCTACAGCGGCACTAATAATATGCGAAGATTTAAGAATTTAGGTGCGGTAACAGATATGTACGAGCTATCCGAAAAATACGGCGGATTTAAAAGAGAAGATATTCTCGACAATGTGGCGGAGGCTCTTGAAATTGACGGCAGGCTTTACGGTATATCTCAGAGATTTCAGTTTGACCTTGCTATTGGCAGAAGTGATATTTTTCCGAAAGGCAATATGACATGGCAGGAGTTTAAGGAGATTTACAATAAAACTCCCGAAGATATGTACTTTTCAAATATTTCGGATATGAATACCCGAGAGGACGTTTTCAGATTTTTGTGCACGGACAATCTCAATTCGTTTATTGATTTTGAAAATGGCGAATGTCATTTTGATACTCCGGAATTTGCGGAAATGCTTGAATTTACACAGACAGTCCGCATTATGCCCGAATTTGATTGGCAGGCTTTCTATGATTCTCATACAGATGATGAAATATTGCTGTTTCAGCAGGAGGACGCTAACCGTATATCCAACGGCGAAGCTATGATTGCAACTGGCTATGCGTTCGGATTGAGCGATTTTATGGATTTGAAGCATAAACATCAGTTCAGTGACGGTGAATTTACGCTTGTCAATGCTCCTTCGGATAATCCGAGCTCTCCTATAACTATGGGAATGATGTTCAGCGTTGTTACTAACGGCAAATGTCCCGAGGGTGCGTGGGATTATATTAATTTCATCACATCGGAGAATTTTCTTACAACATATTTACAGACAGAACGCAGTTTTGTGACGTTCAAGGGTGCGTTTGAGAAAATTAATGAGCAGATACGATATTACTCGGAGCATCCTACTTATGTTGATGAACAGGGATTAACTCATTATAACTATGGTGCACAGAAGCCTATAACAGATGAGGAATACGAAATGGCTGTTGATTATATTTCTAACTGTACTGTTCCCGATGATTACAACCAAACCCTGTATGATATTATTATGGAAGAATACGCCGCCTTTGCCGCAGGGGAGAAAACCGCCGAGGAATGTGCGGATATTATACAGAACAGAGTTTCAATATATTTAAGCGAAAACAGCTGAACAAAAAAGGACGGGCAAAATGAAATGCCCGTCCTGGAATTATCTGTATATGGAATCAATACCAAAATATTCCTCAAGAGTTATATTTGCGTCACCTTTTGCAATGCCTGCATCACGGAGTTTTTTCGCCATTTCAACGCCTACATAGCGGATATGCCATGACTCGTACTTGTAGCCTGTAATGTGCTGTTTGCCCTCGGGATAGCGGATAATAAATCCGTATTCGTGGCAATGCTCTTTAAGCCATAAAGCTTCGGGAGTTCCGTTGAATGAATCGCTGGGATTGTTTACATCAATTGCCATACCTGTCTGATGCTCGGAATGTCCCGGACGTGCGGAAAATGTATCTGCCGTTGCCTGTCCGTGAGTGTAAACATAATTGTTGTAAATCTGTTCCTGTGTTTCGTAGGAACGGAAACCTGATGCGTTCCGCAGACTGTATCCGTCATTTGCCGCAGCCTGTACAAGGGACTGGAATGCGTTGTAAGTTTCAGTTGTAAGACCGCCTGGATTGTATGTGCTTGGGAGAGCGTATGACTTATTGGCAATAAGAACGCCGTCAGCATATGTTATACCGTCAATCTGCTGTATACCCTGTGGTTTCTTTACAGTTACAGCAATTTCACCGTATTCCTTGGTGTTTCTGTCAGTTACTCTGATTTTACATTTTCCCTCGCCGGTACCTGTGATATTTCCGTACTGGTCAACAGTTGCGATATTTTCATTATCGCTTGTCCATACTTCGTCGTAATATCCTGTTACAAGTGCATATTTCTTTGTCTGTCCCACAATGATTTCAGCTGATGTATAGCTTAACTGAATTGTAGGTGCAGATTTTGCGGTTGTAGTTACAGTTATTGTTGTCGTGGTAGTAGTTGTTGTGGTGGTGGTTATAGTAGTTGTCGCTTTTGAGCCGTTTCCTTTGCCTGTACCTGTGCCGCTTCCGCTCGAGGGCTTCTTGGCAGGCTTTTTGTTACTGTTGATTCGGTCAAGCTCCTCTTTTGAACGTGTAACAAGAGAAACATTGCTTCCGCTGGTTACTGTTTCCGTGTCAGTTGTTTCACTAAATTCTTGTGCAGCTGTTGTGCGGGGAACAAGCTTGATTGATTCTCCGTCCTCACCCTCGGCAGTATTGATAGTTTCGCCGCCTGTTACAACAAAATTAGTGTCTGTGTCGTTGACACTGGGGATTTCTCTGCCGCAGGCTGTAGTGCATGCTATACAGCATAAAGCGGTTATTAAAGCGATAAGCTTTTCACATTTCTTTTTCATTGTTTTCATCTCCGTTTTTTTGTCGGTAATTGATATATCTTTTCAATATAAATTATAGCATACATAATATAAACTGTAAAGCGAAATTCGGATTTTGTAACCTTTTGTGAATATTTTTTTGCTTTTTCATCACAAAAGGAATGCAAAACAAAAAAAATCTGTTATTTTTTGACTAACCCCTTTACATTTTCGTTGTAATATGATAAAATATTAGTGTATTTTTCGTGAGAATTTCGGGGTGGTCCCGAATGCACCGGAGGTGAGCGTTTTGGAGCAGGAGCCTAATCTGATTGGTATATGCCTCTCAACTCTTTATGATGAAGACAGATATAATTTTGTGAAGAAACTAAATAAATATGCTGTTGGTGACGGATACAGACTTATTATTTTTAATTCCGTTTCAGATTTGTACGAGCGTTTGAACAAGAATAATGAAGGGGCTGCGTCTGTATTCAGACTTATTCCATACAAAATGCTGTCTGCTATGATTATTTTTCCGAGTTTTATACATAACGAGGAAATTCTCCATGAGGTTTTACAAAATTGCCTCGTACATGGTGTCCCTGTAATTTCAATTGACAGGGAGATTGAAGGTGCGTCTTGTTTTTCTTTTAATTATTCTGACGCTTTTGAAACTATGTGCCGTCATATTATTGAGGTGCACGGAGCAAAAAATCTCTATCTTATGACAGGCACCGAGGGTAACGGCTATGCAGAGGCAAGACGTGCTGCCTACCGCAGGGCGCTTGAAAAGAACGGTATTGCGTTTGATGAGGATAAAGTAGGATACGGAAATTTCTGGGAAGTCCCCGCTAATGATATAATGATGCGGTGGTTTGACATTGAAAAACGTGAAATCCCTGATGCTATTGTGTGTGCAAATGATACTATGGCTATAGCTGTAAGCAGCTTTTTACAGAAACGTGGATATCATGTCCCCGAGGAATGTATAGTTACAGGCTTTGACGGCATTGAGCAGTCAAAGATACATTTTCCGCCCCTTTCAACGTGTATACCAGATTATGATGATATGGGCAGGAAGATAATTTCGGCTGTTAAAAACAAAGAATTACCGGTAAATGCAGAGATTGAATGTGATGTTGTTTATTCACGTTCCTGTGGATGCTGTCACGGGGATATGCCGAATTTCAATACGTCAATTCAGAAGCTTGTCAATCACATAAAGCTTTCCAACGAACGACAGGAGATAATGTGTTCGCTGCAGTCAGCAATGAGCAGGATGACAGATATAGGTGAATTTCCGTTGTTAATGGCTGATAAGTTCAGTTTTCATACAGCGGTATTTGCAGTGAATAACGACGTTTTTGATCCGCCGAAGTTCGGCTCGCACAGAAAAGGTGCGAACAGTTTCAGCCTTAAAGTTGAAATCCTTCATCAGCGTTATTACTGGTATGATGTTGCTCCATGTGTAATTGAGCTTGAGGAGCTTATTCCTCATATTTCGCTTATGCTGAAGCGTAAGGAACCGATTGTTGTATGCGCGGTTAACTATATGGATATGGTAATGGGGTACTGTGTGTTTCAGCCTGATATTGATATAGACGAATATCAGAAAATACACGCTTTTATAAGTTCTGTTGGAGCTGCTCTCGGCAACTTCCACGGAAAGATGCAGATTAATTCCATAAATGAACAGCTTGTCAGGGCGAATAATGAATTGAGTCTGCTTTCACAGCGTGACTTTATGACGGGACTTTTCAACCGCCGTGGATTTTACGACAGAATCAAGGAAATGCTTGCGTCGGAGAATTACGGAAACTCCAGAATTGTTGTTATATCAGCCGACCTTGACAGCCTGAAATTCATTAATGATACATACGGTCATGCCGAGGGTGACAATGCCATATGTACTGTTGGCCGTGCGTTGGTAAGCAGCTCTGTTCAGAGTGAGGTCTGTGCACGATTCGGCGGAGATGAATTTTGTGTTGCTGCGATTTTACCTGATGAAAAAGCAAGGTATTATTTTGATGATTTCAAAGAGCGATTCTGCGATTTCCTTTATGATTACAACCGTAAGTCGGGAAAACAGTATATTGTGAATGCAAGTATCGGATGCTGTGTGGAAGTGCTCGGCGAAAAAGCAGATATCGAAACTATGATACGTGTTGCC
Source organism: Ruminococcus sp. (assembly GCA_017558505.1). GTDB lineage: Bacteria > Bacillota > Clostridia > Oscillospirales > Ruminococcaceae > Ruminococcus. The sequence continues at coordinate 18,323 of JAFYUM010000045.1, forward strand.
GATGAAAATATGTATGTTGATAAAATGGAGCATAAAAAAAGAAATGATCATTCCAATCTGGTGACATGTTAAAAGACAAGGATTATATAGGGCGGCGGATTTTTTCTGCCGCCTTTAACGTCCTGCACAAAAATAAACTTATAAATAGCTGCGAAATTCATGTTCAGGCACTTGTAATTCTGACGGAAAAATGTTATAATAATAATGTATGTACTGTACACTTATTGTTAAGGAGAAATAAAATGGAAAAAAATATAAAAAATACAGAAAACGAAGGCTTTTCTGATGTAATATGCGGACGTAATCCCGTTATTGAAGCACTTAAATCGGGAGCTGCTCTCGATATGATATATATGGAAGGTAACGGAGGAAGCCTGAACGTCATCAGACGACTTGCCAAGGAAAAGGGTATTCCTGTCAAGGATGTCCGGGAGGATAAGCTTAAAAAGCTTTCCGGAGGTGCTTCACATCAGGGCGTTGCTGCTGTGGGAGCCTGCGGTGAATATGTTACTGTAGAGGATATCCTCGAAGTATCACAGAAAAAAGGAACGCCACCTTTTATTATCATCTGCGATGAAATCGAAGATCCTCATAATCTTGGAGCGATTATACGTACTGCTGAAACTTCCGGTGCAGACGGCGTTATTATTCCTAAACGCAGAAGTGCAGGACTTAATGCAACTGTATTCAAAACATCGGCAGGTGCGGCAAGTTATGTTCCTGTTGCAAGGGTATCTAATCTTGCAGCAGCTATTGACAAACTCAAAGAAAACGGCGTGTGGATATACGGCACTGACGCTGACGGAACAGACTACAGTGAAACAGATCTGACAGGCAGCTGCGGACTTGTTGTAGGTTCAGAGGGATTCGGTATAAGCCGGCTTATCAGAGAAAAATGTGATTTTATGATGAGATTGCCTATGCTGGGTAAAATAAATTCCCTAAATGCTTCTGTTGCGGCAGGTATATTCATGTATGAAATTCTCCGTCAGCGCAGGGCTGAAAAGTAACATGGGAGGTAAATATGGAAGAAACAAAATTATCCCTTGAGGATATACTTGCTGAATATAAAGCAAATCCCGACGACAACTCTACTTTAAAGGTGGGTAGGGATGATGCGAGAAAAATAATCAATTCAACAATTCCCGATCCCGTAAAGGAAACTGCGGAAGTTCCGAAAGCTGTTTCTCATATGAAAAATGAGCTTTTCGATAACGGTGATACAAAGGCTAATCATGCCAACGAAATCCGTCCTGCGGAGCTTTCAACTAAAAAAGCTGCTGTTGCGGGAGATGAGGGAATTACAGAGATGAAATCCACTCATCCCATAGATAACAGGGAAACGGAGGAGCTTATTGACGGCTCATCAAAAATCCGTCCCATGTATGGCTCCACAAGAGCAAGGGAAGCCGCAAAAAAGAAGAAAAAATGGTTTGGTAAGGATGATTCACGACAGACATATACAAAGGAAAAAGCAGCAGGGGAGTATATGTATATCCCTCCCGAGGTGAGAAAGAAAAAGCGTACAAGGGAAGAAATTGTAAATGAGGCGGAGGCTTCTGAAAACAGGAAATATCTTACGGATATCGTGCCTTCACCTGCTGCTCTTGAGGCTACACGCCCCATTGAACTTGCACCGAGAGCAGAAACGACAAATATTGATTTAAGCAGCGTACGTGCTGCCTCCGAGGAAAGCATTGATGTGCGTATTGCAAGCAATGCAGAGGAATATACCCGTCAGGCAATGAAGGCAAAGCGTACAAAGCGTATTGTCGATTTCAATTACTACGGTGATGTTCAGGATGTTGGCAGAGATATATATGAACTGCTGGGAATGCTGAAAACAAGAGTTGCAGTTCTTGCAATGACTGCATTTCTGAGTATTTACATAACCATATGCAGCAGATTTAACTTCCCTATTGCTGAATTTTTAAGTATATATCACATAAACACATATCTTATTGCACATCTTCTTTTAGGTGCGTTATCACTGTTTTATTCGTATCCAGTAATAACAAAGGGATTTAAAAATCTTGTGAAGCTGAAAGCCGACAGTGACTCCATGACAGCTGTAACAGCTTCTGCTTGTTTTATATCGCTTCTTGCATCGTTTTTACAGACGGATATGGCAAGGGCAGAGCTGATACATATTTATATGCCCGTCGGTATACTTGCACTCTTAACCAATGCTGTGGGTAAATATCTTATACTCAAAAGGGCAAGACGAAATTTCAGATTTGCTTCCCGTGATTTCAACCGTCATGGTGTTGTGTACGTCAAGGATGAAGAACGTGCAGAACGACTTACTCACGGTACACTCGGAGATTTTCCGATACTTGCTACAATGCGTCCTACAGACTTTCTTACGGACTTCCTGCGGTATACTTATTCATCGGATATAACAGACACATTCTGCCGTAAAGCAGTACCACTTTGCCTTGGCGGTTCAATTATTGTATCGGTTATACTCACTTTTATACGTATGGGAACGCTTTTCTCCGTTGGTGCGTTTGTGTTCGGACTTTCAATTCTTACAATGCTTATATGTGCCTGCTCATGTTTAGCACTTCCCTTTGCGGCTAATATTCCTCTTGAAAAAGTTTCAAAGGAAACCATAAAAAATGACGGAATACTTCTTGGTTATCAGAGCGTTGATGACCTTTATGATACAAATTCACTTCTTGTCAGGGCAGAGGATATATTCACCGAGGGTACAGTTCGTCTTGGCGGTATAAAGGTGTTTTCAAATACAAAGCTTGATGAAGCGTTTCTTGATGCTGCAAGCCTTTCATACCACGGTGGAAGTCTGCTGCAGCAGCTCTTTACAGACCTTATAAAGGGCAAGGAAAATCTGCTTTATCCTATTGACAATTTCTCCTATGAGGACGGTATGGGACTCTGCGGCTGGATAAAAAACAGACGTATACTTCTGGGAAGCCGTGAGCTTATGGAAACCCACAATATAGAGGGCCTCCCCACCAAAAACCGTGAAGCCGAATATGCACAGGGACATGAGCCGATTTATCTTTCCATTTCGGGCAGTCTTTCAGCGTTGTTTGTTGTTGATGTAATTTCAGGCAGAAGCGTTAAAAAATGGGCTGACAGACTTATGAAAAAGAAAATATGCCTTGTTGTGAAATCAGTTGACAGTTTTATTACGGCTGATAAAATCTCTGCAGTATATGGAATAACCAAAAACATGGTAAAGGTGCTGCCAAAGAAGCTTCATGAGGATTTCGATGCTGAAACAAGAAAATCGGTGCGTCTGAGTGCTTCAATGGCGTGCGCAGGAAAATTCAGCTCTATGGCACAGCTTATACTCGGCATAAAGAGTATACATGCCTCTGCCGTTATCGCTCTTATATTCCAGACAGTTTCAATCCTGCTTGGCTTTGGCTTATCAATGATGCTTATACTTTCAAAGGCGTATGAGTCGAATTATATCTATATGTCGGCAACGGCAATGATAATTTACAATCTCATATGTACAGTATTAACCTGTCTTGCAGCAGGTTCTAAAAAGAGGTAATAAAGTATGTCCGACAGAAATAATACAGACAATCAGAATACAAGCACAATATATATTCCCCGAGAGGTGCAGAATAGACAGGCTCCTCAAAGACCATTGAGGAGGGTAAATCAGAATCCTGCCCATTACGGCGGACAGCCTGTGCACAATCCGCAGTATGGCAATCAGCAATACGGCGGACAGCCTGCGCACAATCCGCAGTATGGAAATCAGCAGTATGGCGGACAGCCTGCGCACAATCCGCAGTATGGCAATCAGCAGTATGGCGGACAGCCTGCGCACAATCCGCAGTATGGTAATCAGCAGTATATCGGACAGCCTGCGCACAATCCGCAGTATGGCAATCAGCAGTATGGCGGTCAGCCTGTGCACAATCCGCAGTATGGCAATCAGCAGAGGCAGTCACCTCCGCCAAGGCAGAACAGCGGAAGTTCCCAGCAGAAAAAGGAGAAAAAACGCAAAAGAAAAAATCCTGTTTTAAAGTTTTTCAGCAGATTTATAAAAACTCTGTTGATAATATTCCTTGTTATTTTCGGGCTGTATTCATGTACTTCATTAAGTCTGATAAACAAAATGGACTATGTCGTTACAGGCAGCAGAAATCGCCGCGGCGACGCACTTTCACGGAGTTATGTCACAAATGTTCTGCTCATCGGAACTGACAGCAGAAATGCTGAGGAACGTGGACGCTCTGATACGATGATTATTGCTTCGATAAACAGCAGAACAGATGAGGTAAGTCTTATATCTCTTATGCGTGACTGCTATGTGGAGATACCTGATTATGGCTGGAATAAGCTGAATGCTGCATATACATTCGGTGGCGCGGAATTGCTTATGGATACAATTGAGCACAACTTCGGTATTGCAGTTGAGGATTATGTTGCGGTTAATTTCGTTTCTGTTGCGAATATTGTTGACGCTGTGGGCGGAATTGATATTGATGTATCAGATGCTGAAGCAGGGGAAATAAACAATATTCTGCGGAATGAGGTCAATGCAATTATGGGTGACAATACTCTTGATGACCTCCTTGACGGCGGCGGAAAAATTCATCTCAACGGCAAACAGGCGTTGTCCTATGCACGTATACGTTATATCGGAAATGCCGATTTTGAGCGTACCGAACGTCAGCGTAAGGTTATAGAACTTGTAATGGATAAGGTGAAATCCTTCAACCCGACTATCCTGCCAAATATAGCGTCAAGCGTACTTCCCGGAGTTGAAACCAATATGTCAACAGCGGAATTGTACGGACTTTCTCTCAAAGCACCGTTTATTGTTGGTTATGACCGACAGCAGTTGCGTGTGCCTGCTGAGGGGACGTATTATGGACAGATGATGGAGTGTGGTGATTCTCTTATTGTTGATTTCAATGCAAATTATAATCTGATTTATGAAACGGCTTATAAGGAACAGAAAATGACAGATGAACAGTAATAAAAAAGGGTATCGTGAAAACGATACCCTTTAGTTATTTTTTATTCCATTTCGCTGAGAAGCTTTTCTGCACTTGCAAGCTTTACGCTGATTACAAAGAGCTCAAGTGCTTTTGCTAAATCTTCCATAGAAGGATATGTGGGAGCGATACGGATGTTTTTGTCGTTCTCGTCAAGTCCGTAGGGGAATGTTGCACCTGCACCTGTAAGTGTTACACCTGCATCTGCACAAAGCTTAACAATTTTCTTTGCACATCCGTTAAGTGCATTGAAAGATACAAAATATCCGCCCTTCGGCTCTGTCCATTCTCCGATTCCAAGAGGTGCGATTTCCTTTTTGAGTGTGTCGCATACAAGGCTGAATTTTGGAGCAATAATAGCAGCGTGCTTCTTCATATGCTCAACCATATTTTCATATGTGCCGAAGAATTTAACGTGGCGAAGCTGATTAACCTTATCGTGACCGATAATTGAAATACCGAGGTATTTTTTCAATTCGTCAATATTTTCCTTGCTTGCACCCATGGCTGCAACACCTGCACCGGGGAATGTAACCTTTGAAGTTGAACCGAAGATATAAACGATATTCTCGTTTCCTGCCTTCTTTGCCTCGTCAAGAATGTTGAGAATGTATGTGGGATTGTCTACAAGGTGATGAATGCAGTATGCGTTATCCCAGAAGATACGGAAATCCTTTGCGGCGGGTTTCAGATTTGCAAAACGCTTTACAGTTTCGTCGCTGTAGCATATTCCGTCAGGGTTTGAATACTGTGGTACGCACCAGATACCCTTGATAGACTCGTCCTCTGTCACGAGCTTTTCTACTAAATCCATATCTGGGCCTGTGGATGTCATGGGGATATTTATCATTTCAATTCCGAAAAATTCAGTTACTTTGAAGTGTCTGTCATATCCGGGAACAGGGCAGAGGAACTTAACTTTATCAAGTTTGTTCCAGGGAGTTGAACCGAGAATACCCTTGTTGAACGCGGTCTGGATTGACCAGTACATTGCGTTAAGGCTGGAGTTTCCGAATACAATTACTTCGTCCTCATTTACACCAAGCATATCAGAAAAGAGCTTTTTAGCTTCGGGAATACCGTCAAGTATACCGTAGTTTCTTACATCTGTGCCGTTTTCGGTTAAAAAGTCATTGTCATTGAAAACATTGAGCATATCAACTGAAAGCTCAAGCTGTTCTTTACAGGGATTACCTCTTGACATATTGAGACAAAGTCCCTTGGCTTTAAAATCGTTATAGAGCTGCTCAACTTCGTTTTTGAAACTGAGAAGCTGTTCCTTGTTCATTTCTGATAAAAACATTCCGGAACACACCTTTCCATATTTATCGGGCAATAACGTCATTGTAACTGCCCTATTAAAGTATACCATAGGCAGGAAATAATTTCAAGTGACAAGATTACGAATAATTTACGGATTTTAGTGTTTTTTTTAGTGTTTTCATCCGAATTTGTCCGTGAGTCGTATATTTATGTACGTCAACGGCGGACAAAAACGACTGTTAAATAAAATTGTCTAATTACATTTCTGTCAGTTGTTTTGTTATATTTTTTGTTCACAAAAAATTTACTGCTTTTTCTCGTTACAATGATAATATACGGTTGACATTTGATTTTTTTTGTCGTATAATTGTATTGAGCAGTATATATAAAAAAGTATCAATAGAGAAGATTTTTTTGTTGGTATTTAAGATTTTTTTAAGGTTCAGGCTGTATAATAAAGAAAAAATAGTACGTGATATTAAATGAATGGAGGTTATTGATATGAAAAAAACAATCAGAGCTTTAACAGCAATTCTTACATCTCTTACTGTTACATCGGGAATTATTCCTGTTTCAGGTTTAGCTTATGAAACAGGTGTTATGGATGTTTCTGATATAACTTTCAATCTTGGTGATATGAAGTCCATGAGTTTTCAGATGACTTCAATGCCAAAAATTCTTGCTGACAGCGAAATAGAGGATTATCTTCTCGGTTCTCATCTTGATGCGAACAATAAAGCAGTATATGATGCATTCTCAAAGCTGGTTGAACCTTCTCTTGATATTATTAATGTCAAACTGCCCGAAACAGTTTCTTTCAAGACAAAGAATCTGACAGCGGAAGAAAATTCAGATTTTTTCAATGCTGTATTTACGGCCTGTGCAAGCGGTATGGAGGCTTCTTCCTTTGATAATCCGTGGGTTTTCTGGCTTGATCAGAATATGGTTTCTGTTTCGCCTGTGGATATGCAGTATACCCGTAACTGGTTTACAGATGAGTATACATTTTACATAGATGAATTAAGCTTTGCTCCTGCTGCATATGATGGGTTTGAATCCTTCGATCAGGTGTTTGAATATAAGGCAAAGATGGAAGAAATTGTTGAAAACTACGTTATCGAGGGTGAAACAACAGAAGAAAAGCTGAAGTATATACATGACAGTATATGCTATTTTACCGATTATGACACTGGCGGAAGATTTTCAGGTTCGGCATTAAGTGCGTTAGTAGTTCCCGGCGCTGTATGTGAGGGCTATTCAAAGGGATTTAAAATTCTTGCTGATAAAATCGGAATTCCCACTGTTTGCGTTTTCGGAAATTACGACGAGGCGGACAAAACTGCCCATATGTGGAATTATGTTCAGATGGACGATGGAAACTGGTATGCTATTGATGCTACATGGGATGATTATGACGGTGATTATGGTATTGAAATCATATATGATTATTTCCTTAAAGGTTCTGATGATTTCTTTGAAAAACACCTTGAATATAGTGATTATAATCTGACTCATCTTGAATATCCTGAAATTGTTTCATGGAATTACGGTGATAGAATTTCTGATGTTACTGTTACAACAACGGTAAGCACTACGGTTACTACAACAACTGTAACTACAACAGAAAAGCCTACAACTACCACAACTGAAAAGAAAACCACAACAACAGAAAAGCCTACAACTACTACAACCGAAAAGAAAACAACCACAACAGAAAAGCCTACAACTACCACAACTGAAAAGAAAACAACCACAACAGAAAAGCCTACAACTACCACAACTGAAAAGAAAACAACCACAACAGAAAAGCC
>JAFYUM010000046.1 GCA_017558505.1 Ruminococcus sp.
CCGATAACTCACGACCTGCTCATTACGAATGAGCTGCACTACCAACTGTGCTACACAAGCGTTAATATTAAGTTTTAATTTTGCAAGGCTTGTGGTGTCCGTTGTGATGTCGCTTTACCGACAACCCACGACCTTCGGGTTATGAGTGTTCGTCATAGTAAACCGCACACCATAATAAAAGTCAGCAAACCGCTATAAATCGACATTATTCAGATTTTATCAATCTATATTAAGTGTTCCGCTATCATAGTTTTTCACTATGATAACGGAAACGTAACGGAAACAAATTTGCATAAAATCTGTTTCATTAAGAATAACGCTCTCGATATCCCGACCACCATAGAATATTCTGGCAATCGTTACAACTGCGTTTTCGTTATCAACGACATAGAAGATTTCGTAATTTCCAACAGGATAATGTCGCATATTCATGTTATGCCATGGCTCCCAATCAACTCGGACATAGCGTTCCGGTGATGTATCAAGCTCTTTAATGCTGTCCCTGATTCGTTTTGCAAGTTTTGTGGCTGTTGTCGGAGCTTTTAGCTTTCCGGCAATATATCGGCGGATAGCAAATAAATCATCTCTGGCAGCAGGGGAGTAGACAACGCTGTATTTAGTTATCATTCTCCGAATTTCTCCGCAAACTGTGCGTCGATATCATCTGCGGTATAAGTCTTTCCGTTTCTCATGGATGCGATTCCTTTCAGAAGTTCCGCATCAAGCTGAGCCTGATTCATACCTCCGATTGCAACAGGTGCAGAAGACGGAAGTTTTGACACAAAGGGCATACCGTTTTCAAGAACAATCTGACTGTAGAGCATCTGAATTGCGCTTGATGGTGTGATGCCGAGACGATTCAGAATAGATTCTGCGTTTTCCTTTAAATTTGTATCAATACGAGCATAAACAGCAGTAGTGTTTGCCATAGTATCACTCTCCTTTGCTCTTATTATACCACGTTTCTTTGATAATTGCAAGCGTTTGCAAGCGATTTGTATTTTTTCTTTCAGTTCAATTCCACCGATCAGATGAAATGTCAGCTCATTCTTGTTGGCTGTAATCTTATTTTAGAAATCCAGTCACAAAAATGCTCTGCAACTTTTGGTCACAGAGCATAATTCTTATTGCTGTTCTTCTTCAAAAATTTTAGGATAATCCCGCTTGCCGTTCACGATGTGGTACACATACACCGTATCGGCGATTACACGATAAAAGCACAGATATTTGCCGACAATCAGTTTCCTATATTCATCAGCAACGAGAATTCTTTCCTCACAGGCTCGCCCTATGTAAGGACTTATTTTCAGACATTCCAATGCGTCAAGTATCTGTGTGGTAATCTTTTCTGCAGATTTTGCACCTACCAGCGACAGATGCATATCTGCGATCATCTCAAGCTCACGCCATGCAGGTGCAAGCAATTCCAGTTTGTATTCACGCATTATGATACTTCTCCGCAAGGCGTTTTCTCGCATCTTCAAGGGATACGGTATGCTCTCCTGAAAGTCTGCTGTGTTCAGCTGCGTCAAGCTTCGCTTTCAGGCGGATCAGCTCCTCACGCTTTTCAAATGCATCAATACTCATTACAACAAGATCCCCCTCACCGTTTTTGGTGATGTATATGGGTTCCTGTCGCTCATGGGCAAGATTTGAGATTTGTCCGTAATCGTTTCGCAGAACAGTGGATGACTTGATAATCATAGCAATCGCTCCTTTCAGATTCCTACAATTATTATATCACAATTCTGATAGAATTTCAATAGCTTTTTAAATTTTTTCTTTCAGTTCAATGCCACCGAGCAGATGGAAGGTCAGATCATTCTGATTTGCTGTAATCTTATCTACCATGCTGTCAAAGGTCTCCGGTTCAAAGGATACCATTATATGCTCTCGCTTTTCAAAATAATCTACGAGTATATCCAACTGTTCCAGAACATCATCCTCATCATCGGAGCGTGTCAACTTCTTCAGTTCGGCTTGTAGGTTCCTGATTTTATTATTCAACTCCTTGGTTTGTTCCTGATACTTGCTTTCATCCATAAAACCCTTGGTACGGAGTCTTGCGATAACATGGTTCTGCTCTCGGAGCTTTGCAATCTCCTTATGGATATCCATTACTCGGATGTTACCGCCATATTTCTTGCATTTTAGTTCTTGTAATAGGTCGTAGGCATTTATGAGAATAATCTTATAGTGGTGCAGTAGTTTGTTGAACACTTTTATAAATGCATCATTTAGTTGCTTTTCAGAAAGCGGAGTTGCATTGCAGTTAGCTGCTTTTTCGTTATGAGTTTTGCATACCCAATATATTTGCCCGTTATAGTTTTTTCTTCTATTTTCTGTCTACTTTATTGACATTGGACCAATTTTCGGGCAAATAATTTCAGGAGTATGTTTTCTTACCTTATACATACTCCTGTTTCTTTTACTTTATATTCTTAGCTTAATTACATTAAGTCTTTTACCAGGCTTTTCGACAAAACGAAATGCGTGTCAGCAGAAATCACTGACACGCATTTTTTAGCTTATTTTACATATGGATAAGAGATATAGTACTTGGAACCTTTGCTGTTGATTGCATTTTTCAGCAGATTGTAATCCGTGCTGTTTACTTGACCGTCACAATTCATATCTGCAGTCGCAAAACGAACACTCTGATTGATGCCGTTTGTAGATGCGGTGTTCTGACGAATCTGATTGAGGGCAGTCAGGTCGTTGCTGTCAATGTTGGTATCACCGTTGACATCACCGACCATGACCGGACGCTCCACAAATACAAACTGATAGCTTGAACCGTCAAGTTTTATGCCGGATACATTGCCGGAAGAATCCTTTGTTATAGTTCCGCTTCCAATGCTGATCCGACAGTTAGTTCCGTCACACTCCTCATACTGGAAGGTGTTTCCGCTGACGCCTGTCACAAAGATGCTGTGATAGCTCTTCGGCCCCCCGCGATAAGAATAGCTCACACGGATATGGTCGCCGACTCTGACTGCGTAGTTCTTAGAATCAATCAGACGAATAAAGCGGGTCGTGTCAAAGAATTTGGACTGAAGCATACGTGCAAAGCCTGCACACTGCGAATACGCTTCATTGATCTGACCTTCCACTGCAAGGCTGGATGCAGGCTGATTGTAACTGTCGGTATAATACTGATATCCTTTCAGAATGGTACGGTAGAATCTGTTTTCATTGCAGGAGTGAATGCCGTCTGTACCACAGGGCGTATTGGTAGTTTTGTCAGGGTCATAGCCGTTCCAGTATCTTCCGTTCGGGAACATATAGGTCAGTTCGGGCATTTTGTAATTGGGACCCGATGTATTGACATTGGTCTGTGTTTTTAAAGTGTACACTGTTTTATTGACATATTCCTTCAGCATGGAGGTATCGGTAGTGTTAATCACACCGTCGCTGTCGAAATCTGCTGCAAAAAACTGACGCGGAGAGGAAGATGCAGTGATTCGGTTGGAAATTGCCGTTGTGAGCGCAGGAATATCACGGTTGTCAACGATATCATCACCGTTTACATCCCCCTTCATGTAGACTCCGTTTTCCGTGAAGCATCTTGCTACAATCTCTATCTTGGATGCTGCTACGCTCGGCAAATAGTTCTCATAGAAATAATCATTTGCCGCAGACATCACTGCTTTGCGGCAATCAGAGAAGGTTGCCTTCAATGCCAAACCGTTTGAATCTTTGTCATAGCGGCTGATTGAAAGATACCAGATGTTTTTCAGATCGTCCGCTGAAATGCCATTATTATACATTTTGGCTGCTGCATTCGTAATGATAGAGCCGCCATAGTAGAACTTCCATGTGCCGTTTTCCAAAAACACAGTGTCAAGCGTCGCTTTGTTATAAAAGGTCATGTATTTCGAATGATTTGATACATAGCTGTCATTTGGATTCATCAGGTTGCGTATACTGTAATTCTTGTTGTTGCTCTTCTGGTTCTTCTGTAAGACGTTTGTACCGATTTTCCAGTCAAGGGAGGGATCAGCCAGTTCGCCCAGAATATCGCTGTATGCTTCCATCAGACAGAGGGTTTCATTGGACATCTCGGTCATATGAGTCGCAGAATCCCAGCCGAGGGAGTGACCTGTGACAAAATGTGCATATTCATGTGCTATAATATCCAGATCTGTGAACAGCGGTGCCTTGGTGTTTGGGTAACTTGCTTTCAGGCTGTCTCCCATACCAATCTTCATCACGTTGTCATCAATGTAGGCACAAGCGTTGGTCGGATACGAGACTCCGGTTTCATCAGGGATATAAACGGACTTTATCTCATTATCCAGCATGAAATATGATGCACTGTTCTTGCCGTCAAATCCATACCAGCCAAGATCTGCAAAATAATCATATGCCTGTTCCAGACGGTACATTGCTGCTACATTCGCATTGGAATCACCGTTCCATACTTCAACCAGATGCTCTCTGTCTGCAATATAGACGGGATCATCCTTACTATAACTCTCAGGGTTTTTTACCGCTGCTGCTGCACGGATGTTGCGTTTCATATCATAAAGATAGACGATTGAGCCATGATAAACCGAAACATATGCAACATCCGGCTCAATATAGTATTCTTTCAACAGGTTACTGCCCTGACGATACAGATACGGGTTTCCGTAGCTACCGTAGGTGTTCGCAGTCAGCGTCTTTCCGTTGTAGGTGGTGATACCCGAATATGCGATGGCACTCTGCGGACTAAGGCTGAGTACCGTGACAGCCGTCATCACACAAGATAGAACGCGCTTTGTAGTTTTTTTCATACAAACCTCCATAATAATATATCTTGCAAAAAACATATAAATATTTTATCATATTCACACGGATAATTCTACTCAGTTTTTGCGATATCGCATCTTCGGTTATCAGATATTGCGGATACTAAAAAATTGAAGACGTCATTGAAATCTGAAACCTTGAGGCTATAAAAAAGCACCGATACTCTGCGGAACTTGATGTTTCATATCGTACGGTGCGTATCTGTATTTACGTTAGAGAATCCCTTACAGTAGGATATGATACTTGGTGGACAAACGAGGATTATGTAAAGAGGCGTTCTACACCCATGTGAAGTTGTCTTCCGGATATCGGTTCTCCATGTATCGCATCAACGCTTTCTGTGGTTCCTCCGCCGAAGGTGCACAGCCCGTGCAAAGCAGAAGCGCTGCGATGCAGAGTCCTATGATTCTGCGACAATTATGCTTCAATTTGCTCTCTCCTTTCTACTTCATCGTTTTCCATGACAGATACCGTATTATCAAGTGCATAAATGCAACACGCTGTCTTTTTCTACATGTTATTATATTGTGATTCTCTCGGTTTATGTGACGCTATAACTCCTGGGCAGTATTATCTGTGCTGGCTTGGCAGGTCTAATAATACGCACCCTCTTATGAAAAAATTAGAGGTTATGAATTGACTTTTGGGGAGAAATGGTGTACAATAGAAGAAACCGAACAGGTCGGTAAATCGGAATTTAGAGGAGAATTGAAAATATATGAACAGCATTGTTTTAGAACATATTAATGACTTGTTTGATTCATATGATTTATTTAGCGGCACAGGCAAAAAGAGGATACGCAGTTCAATTATAACAAGATTTCCCGATATATCAGATAAAGAGATCAAAGAAGCAGAGGAGTATTTGCATTCCTTTTATGAGTGTTGTTTGAAATATGCAGATATAATCGCCGCTAAATATAAAACACCATTCTTACCTAAAGGAGAAGTTGCACAAAAGAAAATCTCGGAATATGAGAGTGAATGCAGGAAACAATATCCCGAAATTGATGCAGAGAAAATTAAAAGTGTTTTTTCTATCGTTTGTTGGTTAGCTAACAGGTAACTGAGTTATAAATTATGATTTATCAAACTAAATACCGCTAATAACCGCTTGTGATTACGCAGGCGGTCTTTTTATACCCATTTTAAGAAAGGACTGATGAAAATTGAAAAAATTCTGGACGCTGACAAGAGTCTGTTTTTCAGCAATCGGAGGCTGGCTCGGCTATTTTCTCGGAGGATGTGACAACTTGATGATTGGTTTGTGTGACGCTATAACTCCTGGGCAGTATTATCTGTGCTGGCTTGGCAGGTCAAATAATACTCACCCTCTTGTGAAAAAGGTTGAGATTATGAATTGACTTTTGGGGAGAAATGGTGTATAATAGAAGAAAGCAAACTGGCTTGAAAATAAGAATTTGCGGAATAAAATGAAAGGGCTAATTATAATGATGCGATTAGATGGCTTCGGTTTATTTGTAAACGATATGGGTAAAATGATACGATTTTACCGAGATGTGCTGGGCTTTGAAATCAAGGAGAGCGAGAATACGGCAAACGTGTATCTTATAAAGGACGGAACTCTGTTCATGCTATACGGCAGAAAGGATTTTGAGAAAATGACAAGCCGTAAGTATGAGTATATTAAGGGACTTAACGGACATTCTGAAATTGCTCTTTATGTTGATACTTTTGAGGAGGTTGACAAAGCTTACGACTATGCAGTTTCAAAGGGTGCCGTATCTGTGCTTGCTCCCGAAGATGAGCCTTGGGGACAGCGCACCTGCTACATTGCCGACCCTGAGGGGAATCTGATTGAGATAGGCTCTTTTAATCGTCCTTTTGAAAGTAAAACAGATTTTAATGGAGTGCAATGAAAAATTCCAATTTGGTTTGTCGAACAGAATAACGCTTCCAACCGCCCGTGATTCACTCCACAGGCGGTATTTTTATAACCATTTTAAGAAAGGAATGATGAAACTTGAAAGAATTCTGGACGTTGACAAGAGTCTGCTTTTCAGCAATCGGAGGCTGGCTCGGCTATTTTCTCGGAGGATTTGACAACTTGATGATTGCATTAATTGTGTTTGTTGCAGCTGATTACGTCACAGGAGTGATGTGTGCAATTATCGACAAGAAATTATCTAGCGAGGTTGGATTCATGGGCATCTTTAAAAAGGTGCTTATTTTTATTCTTGTGGGAATTGCTCATATTCTCGATGTGTATGTCATTGGCGGCGGCAGTATTTTAAGAACAGCAGTGATTTTCTTCTATATGTCAAATGAAGGTGTATCACTGCTTGAAAATGCGGCGCATTTGGGTTTGCCTGTACCAAAACAGTTACAGGAAACTTTAAAACAGCTTCATAAGAGAAGCGAAGAAATGGAGGAAAATGACAATGGCAATTCTGAAACCTGATAAGACAACAACGCTCGGCGGTGTAACCGTCAATGAATTTCTGCTCACGAAGCATAATCTCAGAAATATCGCAATGCCCTCCGTATCTATGGAGGGCAAAATTATTGGTGTTGCGATTCATAACACATCGTGGATTAGTGTTGCGAAAGGAACAACTCCTGCAGAGCAGTACACCCGTGCTACTTACAATGGCAATATGAAGGATGTCCGTTTGCATTATTATGTGGATCACACTTGTGCGTGGCAGAACCTGCCCCTTGATTTATCGGGGTGGCACGCTGCGGACGGCAGTGGCAATGGCAACCGCAAGACCATCGCCATTGAGTGTATCATGAGTTTTGCATAGGTGATGATGTTTGTTACATGGTTGGGCATCAGCATCACTCCCTGAAATATTCTTTCAGCAGTCTGATGATATACTGCTGTCCTTTGCCTGTGACATAGGTTTGCTGATAGGTTTTCTGCATACCATTCTGCTCGTACACGGACTTCTTCACAACGAAATATCTCCTATCGGAAATGTTATTCAAAAAACCTCTCTTACCTATTCTGCTTTTACGTCAACATAGTCGTTATTTTAAGCATTTCATTTTTCTGTACTCTGTGGGAGTGATTCCCATTTCTTTTTTAAAAAGACGCATAAAGTTGAAATAATCAAATCCACACTTTTCGGCTATGATCTGCAATGTATGCAAGGGACGCACAGGCACTGCCTACGGCAAGTCCTACAAGGATGCCGAGGAGCATTCTTACGAAAAGATGCATCATACGGGGTTCACCTCCTCTTTTTCTGTTTTGGGTATAGAAAAAGCCTCCTGTGATTGCTCACAAGAGGCTATGTATATGTATTGGGTTTAGTTAATAGGGGTATTTACCCTCAAGATACTGATATTCTTCATTAAAGAAGTCTCTGAATACTTTATCGTGTTGTTCCACAAGATTTCCTTCAGGCATCTCATAACCAAGATCAACATGAAAACTATAGTCATCCTCGATAGTCAAGGAATAGGTGCACCATATTTTTTCTTCCCAAAACTTTTCAATATAAGCATTATACAAATTCTTGATAAGTTTACCAAGTTTAATATAAACATCCATTTTTTTGCAAGTGTATTCATTATACCTATCCCAAAAAGACTCCTGAGTGCAGATCGCTCCCGTTTCTTTTTCAACCAACGCAATCCACGTCGTCCGACTTCCTGATGTACATTTGGAATAAAAACAGATTTTTTTCCATTCAACAGGCATAATGCTAATAAGGTATTCACAAAGTTCTGTCTGAGCAATTTCAATTTTATACATAATACAACTTACCTTTAATAACCTAATAGACAATTAATTCCTTCGATTATAGTTCTGCCAACGGCTTTTTGTCTTACAATAATTTGACCAAAAGGTGTAAGCCAGATTTGATCTGCCCCGTCATTACAAAAACCAACACATATTGTTTCACATCCGTAATTTCTCAAAATCCATTTTTCTTCTGTTCTTACTGTTTGTTTTGCTATATTTGCAAAGCATCGG
>JAFYUM010000047.1 GCA_017558505.1 Ruminococcus sp.
CGGCGTGCGCATTAAACTTAAAACGACTGGTAAAGGCTATGTGAGTAGCCCTTTTTTATTGTCTGAATACAGAAAATATGATTCAAATCCTCTTTTGGCATTTCATTTTGCCGTAAAAAAGTGGGTTTGTCAACAGCTCCGTTTCACGACGTGGTCTCTTTTTACATGACGGGACGTTTCATCCCGCCATGGTGAACGAATCGTTCAGCGTAACAACCACCTGCACCGAATCAGTGCGGGTGAAGGCTATCGTGTTTCGCTATACCCTTTGGAGTCATCGAGACCCCCTAGCGTTTCACGAGGTGGTTACCTGACAGAATATTTCGTTCCGTCAGCTGATATCCATATCAATATCTTCTGTATCAGCTTTCATTTCTTCAAGCCTTTCTGACAGAAGTTCTATTGCCGCAATAGCCGCACCGATTAATAATCCTGCATTCTGTGCGGCTCGCTGTGCTTCGATATATCGCTCCAGTTCTTCGGGATCGGTCGGAGCATTATCGATTATCGAAACAACACTTGCAACGCTGTCCACAATATCAGCTGTACCGATTGTATCGCTATAACTATTCCAATCAGCTTGCGACTGCGTTTTATATTGCGTTCTTCTGATTCTTTCAGCTTCATAGAGTATTCCTCGCTCAGTTTCCCAGCCTGTAAGGACAGCTTCTCCGATTGACTGATTAAGCTCGTCAGAGAGTTCGTTGTCTGCTCCGCTGTTGTTTGTTGAATGTGTCTGCATTCCGATTTCACCTGATTGAATATCACCTGCTGATTTTCCAAGTGATAATTCATCTGCTCCGCAGTCATAGTCTGCTCGACCTCCTTGCTGACCTGTTCCATAGCTTGGGTGAGTAACGTAAGCTGAGCTATCACTGCTCTCCAGTTGCTGTCGAGAACGAAGGTCGCCTGCGGTGTGTTCATCGCTTCTTCCAGATTGTATTTCGAAACCGATTTCATCTGCTCTAATTTTGAATTCATTACACATCATCTCCTTACTGTATCTTGGTTCGTGCAGTCTGTTATCACGGCATCTTTTACCATTGGGACAGGTATAGGTGATATATTTTCGTGAGTCCTCCCACCTCACGCCATATCCTCGTTGCCGCATTAAAAAACAGAACTGCTTTTGCGTCTTGGCTTGCTTCATAATCTCATCAATTACATTAATGAGATCTATCTTCCAGCTTTCTCCTTTCATTGCACTGCGGTATTCGCCTGTGGTGATTCCGTTCGTCCTCTGATTGACCACAGGCTTCTCCAATGTCTGCACTCCATACTTCTGACATATTTCATCGGATATATTTCTGATATCATTCAGAGTAAATTTATTGGAATGATATTTCATCCCTGTGTCAGCTTTTACAGAATTAAAAACGATATGGGAATGAATATGCTCTGCATCGATATGAGTTGCAACAACACATTCGTGTCCCTTGAATGCTTTCTCTGCAAATTCAACAGCTATCTTATGAGCAAGTTCAGGCTGGATTTCATATCCGCTTGGATGTGACTGTACGAAATGATAATACTTGATACCTCCAGTCTTTCCATACATCTCACGGGTGTTTTTGAATTCCTGATATACTGTTGGCCGAGAACAGTTAAGAGCTGTGACATATTTTTTATTGTTCGTTTTATCATCACGGCATATATATTCCAGAGTTGCTTTGCCTCCACCGCCACCCTTTGTACTTATCGCAGTTACTGTTGCCATTACTTCACCTCACGAAGAAGCTGACCGATTGATTCGGTAACTTTGATATGCTCATTGAGAAGCGGTTGAAAGTTTACAGCAGTTAACCTGTCCATGTTGGCAAGGGTAGCTATCTGATTGAGATTCCTGCCGATTGCTTTCTGTTGCTTCACAATTTCATTGATACCCTCAGCTACAATAATTTTCTTACCGATAGCACTTCGGATAACAAAATCGTTGAGCTTAAGACCGTACTGCTCTGCCTTGTCATGAATACGCTGATATTCTTCTTCCGTACAGCGTATTGCTATCGTTCTGTTTCTTTTTCTCATAGCATCACTCTCCTTGATAATATTCGGCATCGTGCCGTAGTGGGTTCGGGCTACTGCCCGTCTTGAAGGCGCAGGCGGCAAGCCATGCGCTATGCTTGCCCTCTGAAGAGGATTCTCTCGAACCCCACATTTCCAGTGAAATCCAATCTTATTTTATCTCCGATTTCAATGCGCTCACACTCTGCAAATTCGGGGCTTATTTCGCCCTCAATTGATTTTGTGGTGTAATTACCCTATGTGAAAATGCGTGGCACAAAAACGCTTACAGTGCCGACAGGGTCGACATAAATATTCCCCACTTATTTCAACTTATCAGCACGGCTGTATTCACGCTGTTTCGACATTTCTCACAGGGTCAACAGCAGAAAGAGAAGGCACATCGGTTTTGTCGTCACTGTCGTCACGACCGTCACCAAAGTACTGCGCCTGTATCTTTCGGATACCATTGCTCCGCTTCATCTCAAACAGTACATCCTGTTCCAGCAGACGCTGTGCGCTTTGAAGAATCTTTCTTGAAATAACATTCGGGATATACTTTTTCTTCGTGTGCTGATTGATTTTATCCGTCAGCTCCGTCGGTGTTCCAAGAAAACTTTTCACCTCTTTCATGACAATAACCATTGCAGTAATGATTTCATCATCAAATTGTTTAGGCGATACACAGCTATCTGCAATCACTTTCCAGCGATGTGATGTGAGCTGTAATTTCATTTCACGGCTTTCGATGTCACGACCCTCACAATACAGAGTTGCTTCATGTGTTGCCTTGTCCTTCTCAATGAGAACCAAAGCTCCGTCCGCACATCCACGCAGACCTGTTGAGCCTGAAATCATATTGAACGGATCGCTGTCCTTGCATTTTCTTGTGTGATGCACAAGAAGAATTGTAATTGCAAGTTTATCTGCCAGCCGTTTCAGCGATGCAAGCTCTGTGTAATCTGTGCCATATGCTGATTCTTCACTGCTGCGGATTTTTTGCAGCGTATCAATGACAACAATCTTCAAATCACGATGCACAAGATAAAAATGTTCTATCTGCTGTTCCAGACCATCACCGATGGTATCTGCAAGCAAAGAAAAATACAGACTGTCAGTGGGTTCATTTGTCAGCTCATACAATCGGTTCTGCAATCGCACCTTGTTATCCTCAAGGCAGAGATACAGTGCTGTACCTTTTGCAGTTCGTTGTCCAAGTACTGCTTCCCCTTTTGCAACCGAGAGACAGATATCGAGTGACAACCATGACTTACCAATCTTCGGTGCACCTGCAAAGAGATACAATCCTTGCCCCAACAGATTTTCCACGCTGAACGGAATCGGTGCAATGGGTGTGGACATAATTTCTTCACAGGAAATGGTTTGTAACGTTTTCATTTGCATTCCTTCTTTCTTTTTTAGATTTCTTGATTTGAACCTCCCTTCTGTTGATTAATATAAAAATTTCTTGTGTCAAAAGACACGCCACCCCATCCGAGTGACTTCACTGCTGCTACACGCAGCAGCACTTTCCTTCAAATCGAAGGTGCCGGAAATTCTCTGACAGGATTACTCCTGCCCCCGCCGGCAAAAGGAACGACTTCGGCTGATTGGCGTCCTTACCAATCACATAGATCTGGGCCTCTTGGATTACAACATCCAAGCCGCTTTTTACGGAAGTACCTTACCCCAACTTTCATTGCCTTACAAAGCTGGCACTGCTTTGCTGATCTTCGCATATTTTCTCGCTCGCTCTTTCGAGGTTTTGGCGTATGGAGATCTCAGCTGACGGAAGTTCATCCATCATCGGAGTACGACGTACCGAAGTGTTGATATTCAATTTTCAAGGTTCTCAGAAGGGCATCTTATTCACACCCTTCTACTCTATAGGGACTGGGAGAGGCATTTTGTAGACCCTATTGTAAATTACCCTTCACTATATAGCCGGGGAAAACGGGCATTTTACGCACAAACGAAAAAACTTTGTAGGAGTGCATAAATCATCCTACTGTTTTTTGTGTGTTTTGATGTTTTCACCAACCTCTAATATTCTATAGGCAGAAAAAATTCAATTTCGCAACAAAAATTTTTTCAAAACAGAAAATTTTGTAGCACTGCACAGAACCCGAATTCATTTTTTATGCAGAGTGCTGTTCAAGCAGCCTTCTACTCTATAGGTAGTGAGAGAAGTATTTTGAGAAGGGTGAAAAAATACCCTCTATATTTCTCTGGTAACTTTTTTGGGAATTCACAACTAATTTTTTTGTTTTTTCCGGAAACTTTGTATTCTTGCACAAATTTTAATTTTACTTTGATGCATTTTGACGAACGTTTTTCAGCCTTCATTTATTAGCCGACGAAAACAAGCATTTTACAAGTGCGAGAGAAAAGTTTGTATCCTTGCACAAATCATGTTATCGTTTCTTGTATGCTTTGATGTTTTCTTCGCCCTCTAATACTCTATAGGCAGAAAAAATTCGATTTCACAAAAACAAATTTTTCAAAACAGAAAATTTTGTAGCACTGCACAGAACTTGAATTCATTTTTATGCAGATTGCTGCTTGCACACCCCTCTACTCAATAGGCAGTGGGAGAAGCGTTTTCACCACCCTCCTTCAAAATAATTTTCAGAAAACAAAAAGAGCTCCATTCCTCGTCAAGCGAAGAAGAAGCTCTAAGTCTCGTACGAAACAATCGGGCAAATAAAAAAGCCGCCGAATCAAACAGACGCAATTATCCTTCAGGATAGAACACCAAAATGTTCGCGTCAAGTCTGGTTTCGTACGGCGCTTGGTAGCTCAGTCATAATGACTGTCTCCGCTTGCTCGATTAGAAATCGTTGTATTCAGTTTTTTATAGGATTTCTCCTGTGACTTCATTCTAACATACAGAACGTCAGATGTCAATACGAAAATCAAACTTGTATATAAATTCATTCAACTGCATAACCGCCATGAAACGAATGTTCGATTTGTTGGCGGAGTGCACAAAAATCTGCAAGTCCACATATTGAAGACCTGCAGATTGAGTTAAAACTGTATTGTGTCACCGTTGCTCTGTGCTTGCTTTGCTGCAATCAGTGTATGCTTTACAATCAGAAGTTCCAGAGCAGTTCTTACATCGTTTTCTTCTTTTCCTTCTGCCATAAGCTCTGCAACAGCGTTGCCCATGACATTGTATTTCTCACCGTGCTAGATTATGTTACTGACTACTGCGATGCATTCTGCGAAGCGGAGATCTGTGTTGTAAGCTTTAACAGGTTCAGTAATTATTGTGTGAAGCATGCAGGGCAGCTTGATAATCTGCATCTGGCGGTAATGTAGATTGGTGAAGCTATGCTTTATATCATATCTTCTGCTGTTTAGGCAAAGCGCGATTGAATCGCAATGCGGTATTCTTCGACTGAGGTTTTAGCTTATGGCACAATTTTTTGTATACGTCCCAAGATTTCGACCATCTATTCTGAAAAATATATCGTTCCGACCTGAATGATCTAACTGCACAACAATGCCGAGTAACACGGTTGCTTGGCACATACTGTTATGTTGGACACACAATGAAAAAACACTGTCAATGCCCAGATGAAAAACGCCTTAATAGCGATATTACTTAACTAATATCCATTCTTCATCCGCATCATAATATTTATTTTTCCAGCAGTTATCCACCCTACGAATTGTAAACAACTTTTCCTTGTTTCTTTCGTCGAAATAACGAAGCTTGATGGTATCAAATTGATTGTCATCTACATCGCAAGAATCGATAATATGCATGTACTCACATTCCTGTCTTTGTATACTACGAGGTTCTAACACAAACGAATATGAACCTTTATCTGTTCCAAAATACAGATCCTTTTCTTCAGTTACTTTCTTTCCTTTGCGAGTAGTGGTATGCAAATGATCTAATTGGGTCATCTTTGCTACAAATTTATTATCTTTATATAGCAATAAGCTGACATCACGAATAACCCTGGTTGTGTTGGATGTATTTTGAAATTCATATACAACTGGCACAGTAAAGTATTTTTTTCCATCTACGCTATCTTCAAAGCACCAACTCTCACGCCTGCCAGTTCTCTGATAACAGAAACGGTAGAAAATATTTAACTTTCCTCTTCTATCAAAAATACGCTCTATAACAATGGTTGCAAGACTGGCGACTAATCCGAGTATAGCACCTATCACTAGCATAATTATTTCTGTGTTAATGGTCGATTCATCAGTAGTTGTTGTCGCCGTCATCAAAAAAGCTGTCATTCTATTTCACCTATCCTTATTCTTGTTAATTATCCATAAATCCCATCGTCTCACTCACGCTTGCTGTTCAGCTTCCCCCAGAAGCCATACGCTTCCATAACAGCACGGTTGTTGATTTGATGTTCTCTATAGGAATGATCAACTTGTGACTGTTTCCGTTGGAATTTGTTTATACATCCTTCTAGTGCCATCTACCAAAATATAGACTGCAACATTTCGTAAATGGCTTGTATTTACTAAATCCACTTCAAAAACAAAGGGAAAACCAGGACTTAACGCTCTCTGTACTTGAACAGTTCTTGCGTATAAAACCTGCTGTGTATCATCTGTTAATTCGTCTTTCCCTGAAATTGTCAATCCATCACTTATATTAAAGCAAACAGAGAATTCATTTAATGGATTTTCACATGCAAATGCAAAAACAGGGTTCTGTTCACTGTAAAGCAAAGCCGAAATTGTTATTTCTATCTTTTTAGGTGTTACTTCCCTGAATGATGCAATCAAATTCTGCACATCATCTAATGGCTTATATACATTCTCTGATTTGACACAGCTTTTCATTTTCGAGACAGCATCATCAAGACCTTCTCCGTATAAATCAATATATAATTTATCCGAAAGTATAGTCGGTATATTACAATCTGCGATTCTGATCCCGATAAATTTTAGGTCATTGTTTATTGCACGATTGAGAGCTGTCTGCCATTCAAGAGACACCATTTTGCTCTTTATACTGTTAGGCGATATGAAGAAAAAGAACGTTGTAAAGTCTGATAATCCTTCATTCATTTTGCCGATGATACTGTCACCAGGTTGCATAGACCATGCATCATAGAAAATATTGTTTCTTCCAAATTCTAATTCAAGTCGTCTTGCAATTGTGTCAATAAGTTGCTTGTCATTATGATTGTAGCTGATAAAGATTTTATTACTCATTTCTTCTTTTCCTCCTTAGTCATCTCCCTATACATCCCCATAAGTTCCGCCACGCACTCTGATTCAGAATTCAGCTTACCCCAGAAGCCATAAGCCTCCATAACCGCACGGTCATTGAGCTGATGAGCCTTACGAAGTTCCGGCGGCATCACCGCTTCGTCATAGAGGTCGGCAAGGGGGCAGTCGGGGTACATGGCACGAGCATCGAGGATAGCCTGTGCGGTTTTCTCAATTTTGGCTTTCTGTTCTTCTGTGGGGTTGCACCATGGGAATGTGTTATACACCATATTGGTAGAATAACTATATCGCATTTCAAGTCTACCTGCAAACATTCTCATCCATGCCATATGAACATTAGACATTAACACACCAAACATATAAAGCGTTCCTTCGGGAATGATATATAGCTTATCACCAGCGATTGTATCTTGTGTCATAAAATCCATGGGAATATAACGTCGATTTTCAGAAGAAACACGACCAAGTGCTATATAATTTCCATTGAATTTTTTTGTTCTCTGTCCAAATAATGTTGGTGTTTCAGCAAAACTTCTTGTTAAAGCGGCTGGTGCATTAAGTCGGCTTTCCTTACACTTTTTTACACGTTCAAAAACCATGGGCATTGATTTTATTTCACTTGGAGAAACACCTTCAAGCCAGAGACAATAACGTTTTTCATTATGCAAAAACTCTTTACCCATCATAAACCGTTTAATATACTTTTGTGCTTGTGGCTCTTTTTTTATTATTTCGTCACGTTGTTCAATGCTTAAAATTAGCCATCCTCCATCTGACGGTTGATTTCCACGCATCATTGTTGGTATTTCGACTAAAGGTTTAGATCTACTTTCAACGATAAAGTTGTCGCTATCGGTTAAGTAGTAGCTTATGCACTCTACTTTCTTTTTTTGTTCTGCATCAAAAAGCGTTTTAGGATACACATCTTTAAAACCAAACCCAATGATCACAACATGTACATGTGCTTTTAAACTTGCTTCACTATCCCATCGAAATGTTCTATGGGCAAAATTAATTTTAATCGGAAAATGTTTTTCAATAAATCCCCAGAGTGTTGGCACTTGTACTCCTTGCGTGATGGAATTAGTTGAAACAAATGCACATTGTATATCAGTGTTCTGTATTAAATTCGCTGCTTTACAATACCAAGATGAAACATAGTCGAGTCTGCCTTGTTTTTTCTTGAACAACACGTCCATCTCTTCTTTTTGCTCCTTGCTAAGCTGAACATTGCCCACAAACGGCGGATTACCCATAATATA
This sequence comes from Ruminococcus sp., assembly GCA_017558505.1. GTDB lineage: Bacteria > Bacillota > Clostridia > Oscillospirales > Ruminococcaceae > Ruminococcus. Next base: position 8,481 of record JAFYUM010000047.1, read on the forward strand.
AGACAGCCTGTCCTTCGGCACAACGCTCTCCCAGTCGATACACAGAGCATTGCCCTCCACAATATTGGCATAGCTTTTCAGCGGCAGGAAATCAAGGTCAATCTGCATGAGCGACTCCGTTTCCTGCATCATCTGGCTCTCCGCAATCCACAGTGCCGTTTTCGCAACAGTTACCGCAAAATCGTTGATTTCGATACCGTAAAACTGTCCGATGCTCACCTGAATCACGTTGTCCATCCCTAACATCATCTGCCCGTGCGTTTCCTCAAAGAGAGCGTCATTTTCCAGTCGGCGAAGCGAAATATAAGTTTCCGTGAGGAAGTTTCCGCTGCCTGCCGCAGGGTCGAGGAACACAAGCTCAGACAGCTTTTTGCGAAAATCACGCAGTTTCTGCTGACGGGTTTTCTCTACTTTCAGAGCCTTGATGTCCTCCAGTTCCGCTTTCAGAGCATCAAGGAACAGCGGATCAATGACTTTGTGGATGTTCTCGATTGAGGTGTAGTGCATACCGCCGCTGCGACGTGTTTCAGGGTTCAGCGTGGATTCAAACACCGCACCGAAAATGGTGGGAGAGATACCCGACCAGTCAAAATCCTCGCTTGCATTGCTCAGCAGGAGCTGTACAATTTCTTCGGTAAATCGGGGGATTTCGATATTTTCATCCGCAAACAGACCGCCGTTGACGTAGGGGAATGCGGCAAGATCCTCGTCCATGTAAGGATCACGATCTTCGGGCTTGGTATCGAGAACTCGGAACAGCTTTATAATTTCTTCACGAATCTGCTTCGGCTGAAAGTGTTTCAGATAATCATGGAACATTCCGTGCTTGCCGAAAATACCTGCATCCTCCGCATACAGACAGAATACCAGACGTACGCAGAGCTTGTTCAGGCTCTTGAGTGTTTCGGGATCATCGGGATTCTTATACTGTTTGAGAATCGCATCATACAGCTTGCCGACAAGATCGCCAGCCTTTAAGGAGATTTCCATTTCCTTTTTCAGATGCTCACTGCCCGTATCCACAAGGAACTGCAGGCGGTAGAACTCTTTCGGCAGGTCTTTGAGGAGAATCTGGTCGGGTTCTCCGTTTGGCTTGTTCATGTTATATATCAGAATTTCGCTGAAATTTGAAACGATAATAAACTTTGCTTTCTGGTCGTATGGGAGATAATTGTTGTAGCGGAACGCCTGTCCGTATGGTGTCAGCTTTTCTCCGTCCGATTGAACGGCAGTACGTCCGAGTTTGACGTGGGAGCCTTTCTGCTCAATGAGAATTTTTGTCGAGGGGATATAACCGTCGATGTATTTCTGATTCTTTTCAACTATAACAGGCTTTTCAAATTCTATAAACTTTGTCGGATCGTCAACACCAAGCACCTTGCCAAGCAGTTCTATCCAGAATCGTGCTGTTTCCTGCTTTTCGTCGCCTTTGTCCTGCCAATATTCAGCGAATGCCTTCGCTGCGGATTTTTGTTCTTTTTCGGTCATGTATGGACCTCCTTTGCATTTTGGTATACTTCTTCATGCTAATTATAGCATATTTTATCAGAAAATGCAATATATCGCCTTGGTGAACGTATAAAAAGCACCACAAAAGCACATCCTAATAAAAAAGGAGTACTGCTATGGACATTATTAAAATCATTCTCACATCAACTGCAAGCGTCATTACGTTGTTTCTGCTGACGAAGCTGATGGGAAATAAACAGGTATCACAGCTGAGTATGTTCGATTATATCATCGGTATTTCAATAGGCTCAATTGCAGCGGAGTTCGCAACAGAACTTGATAATCCCGAACATTGTCTGACTGCTATGCTGATTTACGCTATAAGTGCCTATCTTGTTTCTGTAGTAACAGGAAAATCTACTAAAATGCGTAAAATTATAATTGGCAGACCGCTTATTCTTTTTGATAACGGAAAGCTTTATCGAAGCAATCTCAAAAAGGCAAGAATTGATATAAGCGATTTTCTGACACATTGCCGTAATCAGGGATATTTTGATTTATCACAGATAAGGACTGCTGTTTTTGAATATAACGGCTCGGTCAGTATTCTCCCTGTTGAGACTGAACGTCCTGTTTCTCCCGCTGATATGAAGCTTAAGCCAGTACAACAGGAAATACTTGTAAATGTCATCCTTGACGGTAATATCAACGAAGAAAACCTTAAAAAATGCGGAATGGATAGGGTATGGCTTGACAAACAGCTAAAGGAACAAGGCTATCATAATGCCGAGGAAATTTATCTCGGAAGTGTAAACACTGTAGAAAGCACGCTTGTGATTTACCCGATAGACACTAAAGAAAAAGACTTTGATCCATTTGAATAGTATATTTCACATTTCATTCCCGCCCGACATAATATAAGTTGAGGTGATATAATGGAAAGGAATATACACAATTATGCGGCATTACTGATGCACAAGCCAAACACCTGTGCGATTATCAAGGCAAGCGAGAAATGTCCGAATATAAGCGGTATTGTACGCTTTTACCAGCTACGGAATGGCGTGCTTGTTGCCGCTGAAATAAACGGATTACCTTATTCTGACGGTAATTGCCAGCAAAAGATTTATGGATTTCATATCCACAGCGGTAATGAATGCGAGGGTGATATGATAGATCCATTTTCAGAAACAATGACGCATTATAATCCAAGAAACTGCCCTCATCCTTTTCACGCAGGCGATTTACCACCCATGTTTGGCAATCACGGCTATGCATTCAGCGCATTTGTGACTGACCGATTCACGCTGTCGGAAGTCATTGGCAGAACTGTAATTATTCACGGCAATCCTGATGATTTCACATCACAGCCGTCTGGCAATGCAGGAGAAAAGCTTGCTTGCGGTGTGATTAAAAGGTGCGGTTCGCACAGTAGATAATAGTTAATCCCTCTGGATTTGTTTGAACAGTTCCAGAGGGATTTGCTTTTGATATATTTTGTTTGAAAAATGAGGAGATACTTACTTATCAGAAATACGAATTATTATCATATCATCAAGAGAAACGTTTCGGATGTCGCAAGTTTCATATCCACGCAAATAGGTTGTAAGATTCATTGTTTTAATCGCACGCAGCATATTATCTATAAGTTTTTCACTTCTTCTTTTATAACCAAAATCACGAAGTAATGTTCTCAGTTTTATTTTTCTGTATGATATATCTGAATACATTAGTTGCAGACGAATAAGCTTGAAGTATGCTCCGAAATAATCCACTTCGATTGAATCACACAAATCAGCACCGTCAACTTCCTTCATAATTAATTCAGCTTCGGAATATGTATTAAAATCAACTTCAAATAATGAAATCAGATTCATAATACTTTGTTTGAAAGATAAGTAATCATTTCTGTATATACATACAATCCAATCATTATATTCTTCAAATAAATTTGATATAATTTCTGTTTCCTTCCTGTGCGTAAAGTTAGAAAGATACAGATAAGTTGCAACATCCTGTGGAACAAGTTTATATTTTATCTGTGCCATCACTTATCACTCTTTCGCATATTGCAAGTTCTGCATAAAATCTGTAAGTTCTCACGCACAGTTAAACCGCCTTTTGCCATAGGTATGATATGGTCAACCTGAAGATATTTTCTTGTATCAAATTCTTCTCTGCAGTTAGCACATACATATTTCCCATCGCTATTTCTGGCGTTAGAATACGCATCTTCTTTGATTTCAAGTCCGTATGCAGGGTATAATTCAATTATTTTTTGTAGTGGGTATTCTTCAATTCTTCTTAATTCCGCTTCGCTCTGAGGAACGCTGACTGAAACTTCAATATCTCCGTCAAGCTTATCTAGCTCTAAATCAATAAGCTTCTTAAAGAAGTATTGGTTTGAATAATAAACAGGAATGAGACTGCCATCCCCTTCCCAAAGGTTACGAATATAATCGTTGATTTCACTTCTTCGCATATCTTCATCGTATATTTTCTTTGCAATCTGAGATACGTCAAGATACTTTCTGTCCATTTCATCCAAAGTAACAAAATTGGGATCAATGGCTTTCTGAGCAAAGAATTTCAACAGGTACTCAATATCTTTACGATTACATGATGGAATCATATTATCATCAAAGTAATTTTCAAAGCAATACGCTATCATTTCTTCCAACAGTTCATCACTGATTACTTCGCCTTCAATACCATAATGTTCCATTATATTTGGCAAGTCTCCAATTAGACTTCTGTATGCCTTTTCAGTACTGTTATAAACTAAAATCTGGTGATTACATTCAAATGTTGATATCAGATACATTCCGAGAGGAATACGTTCAATCGATGCAATACTATCCAGAGCAGAAGTATCCACCGACGAGTCAGCCATCAACGCAAACTCTTCAAGCTTGGATATTGCAATAAGCCTTGCAATATATTGACGTTTTTCATGCTCGGTTTCTTTTTCGTGATATTCGGATTCTGTTAATGTTACAGGATTTACCCAGGCAATTTTGTTGTTCCAATCATCAACAAAACTAACGATGTGTGCGTCCTTAGTACCCTGAGCTTTCAATCCACGCAAAGCTCTGCCCACCATCTGTGTCATGAGCACTGTTGAAACAGTCGGACGAGTAAGAAATACCGTATGCGTTTTCGGCAAGTCAGTACCTTCTGTAAGAATGTTCACATTTATCAGTACTTGTATTTCTCCCTTTCGATACATTTCAATTTTGCGTTCATTATCGGCGTTTGAAATGGTAATTCCTGTTACAGAATCCCGAACGGATGAAATTATATACTCCGACTTTACACCGTATTTTTTCCCTTTTTCGTTGAACAAAGCATTCAATGCGATAGCGTGAGTTCTGTTGAGCGCAAATACTATTGTAGGTCCATATTTTTCGTAATTTTCAAGATATTTACTAACAATCAGGCTATTTCTCTCTTTGCTATTTGCGATATCATCAGCAATGTTTTCAGGAAGCGTATCAAAATTTTCAATGCTTTTCAATGCTTCAATGCCTAGATGCTCTGTAAACTGCAAATTAGTATTATAAAAACCGAAAACCGGAGTTGCAAGAATACCTTTTTTTATCAACGTATCAAGATCTGTTTTATAAACAATATCGTCAGTAAATACTGTCCTCAACGCACCTTGCTCATCTTCAGCAGTACGGAATGGAGTCGCAGTTAAACCAAGAAGTTTCATTGTTTTTGTGTTATCTTCAACGAATTTTATTATTTTTTTATAAGACTTGGCAACTGCGTGATGTGCTTCATCAATTACAAGAAATACTTCCTCTTCTTTAATCCATTTTTTCAATAGATCGAGACTGCGTACAACGCTATCCTTTCCTGCTATTACAATATTGTCAGTTGACTTAATATGTACAGGCTTATCGTGCATACCGGATATAATGCGATAATTAAAAACTGTATGATTAATCATAATATCTGTAAATGCGTTTGACTTGAAAGCTTCTGCCGCTTGTTCAAGAAGCAAATGACGATGAGCAATCCACAATACTTTCTTTCCTTTATCCACCGCATTGCGGAGAAGCCAATGAACAGCGGTTAATGTTTTACCACCACCTGTTGGCAGCACCAACAGTGTACGAAAACTGTCTTTTCTGTTCATTACATCCAGTTTCTTTAACGCTTCTTCCTGATGCTCATAGAGCTCTCTGGGATTTCTGCCATTTACAGGTGTGACCTTTCGAGCATTAGTATTTTCTCCATTCATAATAAACACCTCGCATAATAAATTTTTACATTATTATACCATACATTCACCTAAAAGTCAAGCGATTTGACGATAGAATTCAGCAAACCAAACAAATAACCAATCCCTCTAGAACTAAACAATTTATTAGTTCCAGAGGGATTATTTTTTTATTTCGTCAATTTTCAAAAACATTAACATTGAAATTATCATACTAACAGCACAATGTTAAAATGTCAAAACAACGTTAATATAATGTTGGAAATACTATTGTTGTGACTTGTATATTTGACGGTTCAGCTTCTTACGTGATATGGGGAGGCTGATTGTTTCATCGATTATTCATCATTGCAGCCTATCCCACTCCGCAAAATCGTCTTTCTTTTTATAATCATCAAGACGAAGTTCTCTTTTAAATTCTTCTTCGCTCGGAATATAAGTCATATATTTTGAAGCGAATATCTGAGAGTCGTTCTCTGAAAGCGTGTACTTTACAATCGCATCACTCTTGTCAGCACAGAGAACAATTCCTATGGGAGGACTATCGCCCTCGTTCATAAGCTCACGGGTGTAATAATTCACATACATCTGCATCTGTCCCAAATCCTGATGTGTAAGGTCACCAAGCTTCAGGTCGATAAGCACAAAGCATTTCAGAATATAATTGTAGAAGACAAGGTCAATATAGAAATGGCGTCCGTCAAAGGAGATTTTCTTCTGCCTCGCAACAAAGCTGAAGCCTCTGCCGAGTTCAAGAAGGAATTTCTGCAAGTGGTCGATAATAGCCTGTTCCAGATCCTTTTCATAAAAGTGAGGATTTTCGGGAAGGTCGAGGAACTCAAGCACATAGGGGTCGCGGATAATCTTTTCGTACTCAGGCTTTGGCTCTGTTGTCTGAATTTCAGCGGCAACAGCGTCCTTTTCCTTGCTTGAAAGCAGACGTTCATAGAACATTGTGTTTATCTGACGTTCAAGCTGACGAACACTCCAGCCTGACTTTGCACATTCTTCGGTGTACCAATCTCTGCGTTTGTCGTCGGAGATACGCATAAGGATACGATAATGCGACCAACTCAATTGCGAACACAGTGTGTTCGCATTCTGATACATAAGATAGAATTTCCTCATCATCTGCAAATTACGAACAGCAAAACCTGCTCCGAATTCAGCAGTCAGCTTTTCGGAAAGATACTTTAAAAGCCCTTTTCCGTATTCAGCACGTTCGTTTTCACCGCAGGCAATATAGATCTGCTCGCCGATTTCCCAATAGGCTTGTACCATTGCTGAGTTGACGGCAGTATATATTTTACCTTGTGCAGTAATAACACTGTTTCTGATTCTCGAATATGTTTCACTTGTGTTTTCAGCTGAAAGCTCAGCGTTATTTACAACGATGTTATTATCTTCCGACATATCACACCTCTTTATTCTCGTTAGGGCTTACTGCATTTTTAATGCAGAATTCATCTTATATATTATATCATGTTTTGAAGAAACATTCAAGTGACAGCCAACATTTATAAGCTGAATTCAGCAAGTATATCTTATCACAGATCACACTACCAAATGATTAAAGGAGGCGTTCGTTTACCGCCTCCCTGTTCTGGAAATGTGTTCATACTCAGCCACTTGTTTGCCACTTATTATGGTTAAAAATGACTTGAAATTACTATAAACTGCTTAAAGTGCGATAGCTCACAAAAGGCTGTTTTTCGGTATTTTTCGCATTTTACCAGAGATCGTGAAAACTCGTTCGGTAAATTCTACAATTCCATGCGCCCACATAATCTTCTCATTTTTTTGGGTATAATAGAAAAAACTTCTCATGTGAGATATTGATTAGCTGTAACTATTTTTAGAAAATTAATATACCATACAAATCAAAGTGAATCTGCAACAGTTTACCACATTTAGAGATAAAAATCAATTATTTGCAAATAATATTGTAAGTATACTTTTAATTATTGTTGACAAATATTGATTTTTATGTTATAATACATATAAAAGGAGTGTGATAGAATATGTCAATTACTTCAAAAGAGGGCATTCTGAAGGTACTGACAGCGTATAACCCTTGGTGGAAAACAGGGGTTGTAAATCCAAAATTATCAAAAACCTATAAAAGATTTGCTTTTTATGAAGCGAAGAAAAAGTTGAATAATAAAGATATTCGCAGAACTGTTGTACTGACCGGTACACGTCGAGTTGGAAAAACCACTATTCAGTATCAGCTGATTGAAGATTTGCTGGCAGCCGGAGTTGCACCTCAAAAAATTGTGTTTATTTCTATGGATCACCCTATGTTAAAATTAAGCCAATTCCAAGATATTCTGGATTGCTACCACGAAAATATTTATGCTGAACAGGATGTTTATTATTTTTTTGATGAAGTTCAATATGCACAAGAGTGGGACAGATGGCTAAAAACAATATACGATACCCAGCCGGATACTCATACTGTGGCTACAGGTTCGGCTAGTCCTGCACTTATGAAGGGAAGTCGTGAAAGCGGTGCCGGTAGATGGACTGTCATTCAAGTTCCGACATTGTCTTTTTATGAATATTGCGAGTTAATCGATGTGGATCGTCCGAATATACCGGAAGATCTGAAGGTGACTTCTATGCTTAATAAAACCCAAATCGAACGCACACAGATTATGATGCAATTATCCAAGGTACAGAATCACTTTATGAGATATCTGCAGGTCGGTGGTTTTCCTGAACTTGCTCTTGCTGACAACGATTTGATGGCACAGCAAATTATGCGTGAGGATGTCGTTGATAAGGTTCTTAAAAGAGATTTACCTTCGTTATATAACATCCGTAATGCTACTGAGTTGGAACGTATTTTTTTATATTTATGTAATGTTTCTTCAGAAATAGTTTCAATTGAGGCAATTACAAAAGAGCTGAACGGTGTATCACGTACCACAGTAGAAAATTATATTCAGTATCTGGAAAGCGCAAACCTTATATATCAAAGCTGGCCTGTGGATATGGCAGGCAAAAAGATTCTGAAAGCAAGACCGAAAATCTATATTTCAGATGCAGCTATAAAAAATGCTGTTTTGATGGATGATTCTATCATGTCAGACCCTGTAGGCATGGGAAAGATTGTTGAAACAGCGGTTTACAAGCATGTAGCAGCATTTTATTATCAATATGCAACTTCTGTCGGATATTTCAGAGGTGGAAAGAAAAACAAAGAAATTGATATTGTAGTGGACTATCCTAAAATCAAAAATATTCTGATAGAGGTTAAGTATCGAGAAGGAGCACCAATTGCAGATGACGATGCAATTATCGAATTGTGTGAAGAAGCTTGTGCTGCAATCATTGTAACAAAAAACGCAACAGATTTCGGTGTGCATAACACAGCAAGTGGTAAAGAGTTATTGAGAATCCCTGCCTTTGCCTTTTTGTATTTGTTAGGGAATGCTGAAAAGCATGGTTATCGTGGAATTCATACCAACTCCTAAAATGTTAGTAGACAAAGATGATGAGCAGAAATACTGTATGTCAAGTCGGACGACGAATGCATACTGTCGTATGGCGAGGAAGGCAACGACGACATACAGCATTTATTCCCTTAGATTTATATCAAATAATAGTAAGACTATTTAAACCTATTTGGTTAATCTAATTCAAGGAATTACCTTTAAGTTTATTGATTATGGAAAAATATTAGCATTGAAATTACCATATTAACATCACCGTGTCAGAATACAAAAAAGCAGTTAATATGATCGTTAACTTGCTTTTATCTTCACTTTTTATTTTGGAAATGTGTTCATACTCAGCCACTTGTTTGCCACTTATTGTAGTTAAAAATGACTTGAAATTACTATAAATCACTTGAAGTGTGATAGCTTAGAAACGGCTGTTTTTCGGTACTTTTCGCATTTTACCAGAGATTACAAAAACTTGTTCGGTCAATTCAATTCCCGTACGGGTCACCACACCACACTCCCACAAATGCCTATATACCGGAGTTTGTGGGTTTTTGTTTTTTACAGAAATTGCCGTTGTCCATTGTTTGTCCATTATTTTTGAATGTGCTATGTATCTCCCCGAAATTTTAGGTTTCGGGGAGTTTTTTTAAGCCGTTTTTTCATCACTTTTATCTTTGCTTTTATGGAAATCCAGTGCTTCGGATACAGCGTTACTTACCCTTGCCTGTGCCTGTTGGAACATATGGCTGTAGATGTTTAGGGTTGCGCTTGTATGAGCGTGACCTAATGCACCCGATACTGTAACCGCATCTATTCAAGCACAGCGAGAAAGCCCTCTTTCTGGCGCAGGAGCAGTCTGTCAACAGAAATCTTCGATCTGGTAAGCTCCATCTGAATATCTGCCTGCAGCTCACGGAGCTTATCCTCCGTCGTCGCTCTCAGTTCAATGAACTCAGCCGTGTGCAGGAGAGGTTCTTTGTTTCTGCGAAGTTCAGAAAGCAATTCTACCACATCATTGATGTTATCCTGTGCCTTGACCGACTCGGAGACATCGTTAGTTGTGGTCATCATGTGGTTCTTACGCATTGCCTGCTGAACAATCTTACGCTGTTCCATGCTGTTTACAAGGCGGTTGTAGATACGCAAGGTCACTCCGTTTCTGTCTGCAAGGTGTGCAAGGATTGCGGTTTCCTCTGTGGTGGGAGGATATTCCGTTACCGCCCAGCAGGACTTATAGAAGTTACCACAGATATAGTGGTCGGTGTAGAAACGCACAACGCCGGGAGTGATGCGGTCGAAGTATTCCTTTGTGATGATGCGTTCCTGCTGCTGCGGTGTCAATTCCTTTTTTCTTTTCTGCTTATTCTTCATTTTCAAAGTCCTCCTTGTCGAAGTAGTTTTCTCCCTCTACATCGGGGATTTCATCACCGGTAATGCTCGTACCGAAGTACAGTGCCAGCATTCGCTTGATATCAGTGCGAACATCTGCGCAATTCTCGGTACTTCGTTGACTGATAAACAGATTCCCACCGCAAGCAATGCGTGCTGTGTGTAGGTCAGAAGCCCTATATACAAAATCGTTGTCTGCAAAAATGCTGTCAAACAGGTTGCGATGACCTGTTTCATCCAGCTGTAGAAGCCGTCTGTGAATCCCCTTGGAACAGAAAACAGGTAAAGACTGCCCACTGCAATCTGGCAGAGTAAGATTCCGCCTCGTTTGATATTCGCAAACACAACTTTTACTGTACAGTATCCGAAGAGGATAATAAAAAATAAGCTGAATAGTGATACGTCCGATGCAAGAGCTATAATAACAGAAAGTGCAGAGCCTGCAACTGTATCCGACGTTGAGCCTATGAAGTTGCCCAGCAGATCTGTCGCAAAGGTTCCCTGCAATGAGGTACAGAAGCTGTATAATCTTTGCGGTACAACCGTAACGAGATTTGCCGCCATAAAGCCTTATAGGATATTCAGACAGGTATCAAATACAATCCCGTCTTACCACCTCTACCGCCCGAACCGCTGCATTGTGTCACGGCTGTTCCGTTTGTGGAATACACCCTTGAACCCTGACTGCCTGCAATCAGCTGTTCAGGTTTTCCTGCTGTTCCATTTTTCGCATAGCTTCGTCCGAAAGATAATACTTCGCCGGGACATCTTTCTCCAAGATGTCCGACAAGGAATAGCCTTTTTCTGGACTGCGGTATTCCAAAGCCGGCAGAG
>JAFYUM010000048.1 GCA_017558505.1 Ruminococcus sp.
ATCAATTCACTACAAATTTCAAAAAGCTATGTACATTCAATAAAAAATGTGATAGAATAAGGATAGAACAAAATTTCGCTGAGGTGATAGTATGATTAATACAATTCCGAATAATCCCGATTACGATATGCCACAGGACAGCTTTTTCAAGTTCTGCTTTCTTTCACATAAGGACAGACTATATACAGCGAAAGCAAATCTTAAATGCGGTGAGCTTACAACAGCGTTTCTGAATATTTCCAAAGATAAATTACCACAGCTTCTGGAGCATACCATTCAGTTCAATATGTTTGTTGATAATGCAATGGCAATAAAGAATAATAAAGTAATGACAGAGTTTGTGGATAGGATTATTGAGCTTGAGAAACTTTTGATTGATATACCTCCGTATTGTTATGCAGATATTAATCCTGATATAGAAAAACAGCGTGCCGAAAGAATGAAGCGTAAAAGCTTCTACGGCAAGCTGTATGATACACAATCCGAAGAATATGCTGAATATTTAAAATACAAGAGGATCTTTTCATCAATTGGAATTGGTCTTTATGTAATCTATTGCTGTATTGAAGAAATATCGGATAAATACTTTTCAAGACTTGATAAGCGTTGTGAAAGTGAATATACACTTGCCTGGGGAGCTTTCAATGAATATTCAACACTTACAGCAGAACTTATGAACTCAATTCCTTATTGTAACAGGCTTGATATTTCAAAAGCAATGGATGTAAGTATAGGTGCATCGGGAATGCGTAATCCTGAAAATGAAAACGAATGTATAATAGTTGATACTTGTGAGTTTCATAATCCCTATGACGCAATCCGTTATGACTTTTTCAAAGCGGTACAGCATAGCTGTGCATCAATACGATGCAGGAACTGTGGACGATTTTTTCATGTGTCTGAAAGGTATATATCCATTTACTGCAATGAAAAATCACCACAGAAGCCAAACAGAACCTGCAGACAGATTGGTGCCAAGAACAAACATAAGGAGAAAGCCGAGAACAATCCTATACTTTACACCTACAATAAGGCACGAAGCAAATATTATCAGCATTTTATGCGTGGTAATATTTCCGAAGATGAATATACAAAGATAAGACGCTATCTTGAAGAAAAACGTGATCTTGCCATAAGAGGAAAGACAGATTCGGAAGGAAACCTCATAACATCCGAAACACTCGAACAGTTATTTAAGAAAAAAGCTCTTTTTGAAGCTTTGGACATAGGAGAGAAAAATGGATAAGAATAAACTTATAAACGATAACTATCAGAACATTTATAAGCTTGCACAGCGTATTTCAAAAACATACGGATTACCGTTTGACGTATTTGAGGACTTACAGAAAGAGGGTTATATATCATTAATTGAACAGTATGAAAGCTACAACGAAAATAGCGAAGCTTCATTCTGGACTTACGCATACAAAGGGGTGCGTAACAAAATGCTCTCAGCGGTACAGTTCTATTTTAATACTGTAACCATACCCGAACACCTTAACAGACAGTTTACAGCGATAAACAGAATCAAGGCAAGAAATCCTGAGCTTACAGATATTCAGCTCACAAACGTAATCTCTGAAGAAATGAAAATCTCCGCTGAAAAAGCGGAGGAACTGCTTGTATTATCTGCAAAAGAGAAAGTATCAATTGACAAGTGCGATGAGAACGACACACCGCTGATCGAGCTTTTTTCCGATGATGAATACAGACCTGACAAAAAACTGTTTGATGATGGCATTCCGATAGATATGGACACATTAATGAAAATAATTGAAACAGAACTCACTCCACGCCAGGCAGATTACATAAAGATGTATTTCGGTATCGGCTGTACAAGAATGACTTATGAAGAAATAGGTGAGGAATTCTGCGTTAGTGCAAAAGCTGTGGAGAAAAGTTTAAAGAATGCTATTGAAATTGTCGGAAAGAGTGTGATAAAATAAAATTAACAGGAGGTGTGTGGATATGGACAACAATACATTATGCAATGAGATTATAGAAAAATACTACTCTTCAATATACAGATATTGTCTTGTA
>JAFYUM010000049.1 GCA_017558505.1 Ruminococcus sp.
ACTACCACAACTACAACTACTACAACTACAACAAAGCCCACAACCACAACAACTACTACAACAACTACAACAAAGCCCACAACTACAACTACCACAACTACAACTACCACAACAACCACAACTACAACTACCACAACAACCACAACTACTACAACCACAACAAAGCCCACAACAACTACAACTACAACAACACAGCCAAGAGGAAGCGTTTATATCAATATTGTTGATACAAACGGTACTCAGGTAAATGACTCTGTTCTTGTACTCAGCGGTACAGACGAAAGAGGAAATACAATCAGGTTCAATAAGATAAATGTAATATTCGGCGAAAATGTAAACTTTATCGGCGACGGCAATCAGCTTAAGATTGTATCAGGCGATAGCCCAACATTTATCAAGAATCTCCCTGACGGTGAATATGTATTCCGCGAAACAGTATCTCCTGACGGCTATGAGCCTGCAAAGGATATCCGCTTTACAATTTCAAATGGTGAAGTTGTTGGCAATATGGGCGATACAGTTACTCTTGTAGTAAAGGTTCTCGGCGAAGTTGAAATCAGCAAGCAGAATGCATTCGGCGAGGAAATCGTTGGTGCAGAGCTTACTCTCACAGGTAAGGACGCTGACGGAAATGATATTGTATTTGCAATTGAAGACGTAAGAGTCGGAAGAAATGCACAGCTTTGCACATCGGAGGACAGCACAGAGCTTAACTGGCTCAGCGGTTCAACTCCTACATTTGTAAAGAATCTCCCCGACGGTACATATGTACTCCACGAAGTAGCAGCTCCAAGCGGTTATGAGGTTACAACTGATATTACATTTACTGTTGAAAACGGTGTAATCAGCGGTGATGTAGGCGTTGACAGCACAAGCGTTACAATGATGGATGATATGATTAAGACTGATGTAACAATCAGTAAGCAGAATGTTTTCAGCCAGGAAATTGCAGGTGCAACTCTTACACTTACAGGTGTTGACTTCACAGGCAGAAATGTTGATTTCAACAGTGCAGATGTAACATTCGGCACAGGTGCAGAGCTTGTATCCGACGGCACAAAGCTTGTTTGGATTTCAGGTACAACAAGCACAAAGGTTAATAATCTCCCCGACGGTACATACGTACTCCACGAGGAAGTTGCTCCAAGCGGATACCTCACAACAACAGACATCACATTCACAATTGAAAATGGTGTTGTAAGCGGTGAAGTAGGCGTTGAAAGCAATTCTGTAACAATGGTTGATGACATGATTCGCACAGATGTTGAAATCAGCAAGCAGAACCTCTATGGTACAGAAATCGCAGGTGCTACACTTACACTTACAGGTGTGGATCTGGCTGGAAATAAGGTTACATTCTCAGAAGATGCTCTCGTACTCGGCAATAATGCAGAGTTTGTATCTGACGGAAATGCTCTTACATTCATTTCAGGTACAACAGCTTCAATCGTTAAGAATCTCCCTGACGGTACATACGTACTCCATGAGGTTGCAGCACCCGACGGTTACGAGGTTGCAACAGACATAACATTCACAGTCAAGGACGGTAAGCTCAGCGGTGACGCAGGAGTTGAAAGCGATTCAGTTACAATGATGGATAACATGACAGCTACTGATGTTTATATCAGCAAGCAGAATGTATTCAGTGAGGAAATTGCAGGTGCAACTCTTACACTCACAGGTGTTGACTTCACAGGCAAGGCAGTTCAGTTCACAGAAAATAATGTTGCATTCGGTGACGGTGCGAAGTTCGTATCAGACGGCGATGCTCTTACATTCGTTTCAGGAACAACTCCTACACTTGTTAAGAATCTCCCGGACGGTACATACGTACTCCACGAGGTTGCAGCTCCTAATGGCTATGAGGTAGCAACAGATATCACATTTACAATCAAGGGCGGCAAGCTCAGCGGTGACGTTGGTGTTACAAGCACATCTGTTACTATGATTGATGAAATGATTGTTACTACGACAACAACTGCACCTACAACTACAGCAACAACAACAACTACTACAGAGGCAACAACTACAACTACAGCTACGATAGACGGTGGTATGGTTTCAACTGATGAAACAACCACAACTACAACAGAAGAAACAACAACTACAACTACTACAACAAAGAAAACAACAACTAAAAAGACAACAGCCAAGAGCAGTGATTCACCAAAGACAGGTGACGCAGGTTCAGCAATTCCTGTTCTTATGATTGCTATGGCAGCAGCAGGCGCATTCGTTCTCAGAAGAAAGAGAGAGGATGAGGAATAATTCCTTAATCGTCTGACTGAAAAAAGCAATAATATATCCCCCTTCTCCGGAAGGGGGATTTTTTTAAAAAAACCTTTACTTTTTCTAAAAGATGTTGTATAATATATTTGTCAGACAGTGAAATGACTGTCGGATAAATATTACATATATAGGGAGAAAAAATTATGTACACAATCAAGAATTTCACAGACAATGATGATGTAAATATCATTGCACAGGCTGGTGCTTTTACTGTTATCGAGTATAAGCGTGACCTCAGCGTAACACCTCAGACAGCGGCAACAGCATTTTTCAGTGCTCATATGAATGTCCGCAAGCGTCAGGTTATCTGCGACCTTAAAAAGGCTAATATAACAACGCAGGCAGGTGCTATGCAGTGGATGCTTGGCGATGTAAACGCTACAACAGGTATCAAGGGCGTGGGTGACCTTTTCGGTAAGGCTGTACGCGGAAAAATGACAGGAGAATCAGCAATCAAGCCTGAGTATACAGGTAACGGCGTACTCGTTTTAGAGCCTACTTATCGCTATCCCATTCTTCTCAATGCAGCTGAGTGGAACGGTTCTGTTGTCCTTGATGACGGACTTTTCCTTGCTTGTGATTCTGCATTACAGCATAAAGCTGTTATGAGAACAAATCTTTCTTCAGCTGTTGCCGGCGGAGAAGGACTTTTCAACCTCAGCCTTAATGGTTCGGGATTTTTTGTGATTGAATCCGCTTGTCCAAAAGAGGAACTCATTGAGATTACTCTCGATAACGATGTGCTCAAGGTTGATGGAAACTTTGTTATCGCATGGAGCAATACACTGAATTTCACAGTTGAGCGTTCAGGAAAGAGCCTTCTCGGTTCTGCGGCATCAGGTGAAGGACTTGTAAATGTATACCGTGGTACAGGTAAGGTACTTATGATGCCTGTTAAGTAATTGAATATTTGTGGTTACATTGGGGGGCGGATTTTTATCCGCCCTCTTTACATTTTTGCTATAATGATGTATAATATAATTACAGATAAAATGGATTTTTTCGGAGGTTTTATGGTACTTCTCGTAGTTGATACTCAAAAGGCAATAACCGACAGTGGAGTATATAAATTCGAGCAATTTGAGGCTAATATAGCGAAATTGATAGAGACTGCACGAAAAAGCAGAATTGAAGTTATTTTTGTACGTCATGATGACGGTGCAGGTAATCCGCTGGCAAAAGGGAATGACGGTTTTGAAATATACGAAAAGTTTCAGCCTGTGCAAAATGAGCGCGTTTTTGATAAAACAGTAAACAGTGCTTTTAAAGATACAGGACTTGCTGAATATCTGAAAGGAAAAGACGAAAGTACAATTATTATTGTCGGTTTGCAGACAGAATACTGTATTGATGCTACTATAAAGGCAGGGTTCGAACACGGCTTTAAAATTATAGTACCTGCAGACTGCAACAGTACATTTGACAATAAATTTATGTCAGCAGAGCTGACGTACAACTACTACAACAATTTTATATGGGATAAAAGATATGCAGATTGTATTTCTTTTGAGAAAATGGTTAAAATGCTACAGGCGGTGGTAAAATGACGGCATACCTAAAAAAATATATGGAAGAAACACAGCGGCGGCTCAGAAACTATGCCGACTTGGCTGAACTGGAAGAAATATTTCTGGAGCACAAGGATAAAATCTCCTTTATGCAGCACGAAAGAATTGTTCATTTTCTTGTGACAATGATGTTTGCAATAGTCCTTGCCATATTCATATGTGCGTTTTTATTGACCGAAAATCCTGCGCTTTTTATCCTTGTAATCATAATAATGATACTGCTGGGATTTTACATAAAGCACTATTACTTTCTTGAAAATACCGTTCAGGAGATGTATAAAATATATGATGAAATGCTGATTTTACGCAAAAAGGAGGCTGACGGCGATGACGAAAAAAGAAATAGCGCGTCTTGCCTGTGAGGAACTGCAAAAAATTTACCCCGATGTCAAATGCTCACTTGACTATACAAAGCCTTACGAGCTTATGATTGGCGCAAGGCTGGCGGCTCAATGCACTGACGCAAGGGTAAATGTCGTTACAAGGACTCTTTTCAAGAAATATCCTGATTTGCAATCCTTTGCCAACGCTGATATTGAGGAGCTTGAACAGGACGTAAAGCCCTGTGGATTTTATCATACCAAAGCAAAGAGCATCAAGGAAATGGCAAATCAGCTTATAAATAATTTTGGCGGCGAAGTTCCCGACACTATGGAGGAGTTGCTGACGCTTTCGGGAATAGGCAGAAAGACCGCAAATCTTATGCTTGGGGATATTTTCGGCAAGCCTGCAATTGTAACAGATACCCACTGCATACGCATTACAGGGCGGCTCGGACTTACGAAAAATAAAGAGCCTGCAAAGGTTGAAGCGGATCTGGTGAAGCTGATTCCGCCTGAAAATTCAAGTCATTTCTGTCATCAGATTGTGGAATTCGGCAGAGATATATGCAGTGCAAGAAAGCCAAAATGCGGTGAATGTCCGCTGAATTATTTTTGCAAATATTATGGAGGTAAAAAATAATGCTTTTTACATTTCAGCTTAAAACTCCCGCGCAGGGACTTATGAATATTACTCCCGAGGTTGAGGAGGCTATCAAGGAAAGCGGTGTACTGGAGGGAATTTGTGTCATATTCTGCCCTCATACCACAGCGGCAATAACTATAAATGAAAACGCTGATCCCGATGTGAAATCCGATTTTATCAAGGGAATGGATAGGTTTTTTCCGGATTTAAGAGAATTTCAGCATTGTGAGGGGAATTCCGACGCACATATCAAATCGTCGGCGGTTGGAGCGAGTGAAACTGTTATTATAAAAGGCGGCAGACCGCTTCTGGGTACATGGCAGGATATTTATTTCTGTGAATTTGACGGCCCGAGAAACAGAAAATTCTATGTCAAGGTTATGTGATTGGTTATTCTTGAAATTACTTTTAAGAGGCTGTGAACAGAAAATTAACAACACTTTTTGATTTAATAAGAATTTAAGCTGTGTTTTTGCGAAATATCCAAAAGCACGGCTTTTTATTTGTATATGTCTACAAAATTCAAAAAATACCTTAAATTTCAGCTTAAAACACTTGATTTCTGCCTAAATGATATAGTATAATTAAAGTACGTAGTAAGGCGTACTCATGGGATAAGGTATGCCGAACAGTTCGGACAGTACTGCATTGCTGTCATTATGGAGGGAATTAACCATGCACAATTTATTTATGAAAAAAACGGGTGCTGCAATTATGGCAGCCGCCATGGCTATTAACGGTTCTGTTGTTTCTGCCTTTACCGTTAATGCCGCAGACGCACAGAAGTATGAATTTGAAAACGCAACTCTTACGGGTACAATTACATCTGCTTCAGAATCAGGAGCAAGCGGCGGTAAGGTAGCGTATATGACAGAGGACGGTACAATTACCGTTGATGTAGAAGTACCTGCAACAGGTATGTACAAGCTTACAATCTACGCTTATGGTGTAGGCGGCGGAAAAATTCAGAATTTAGCCGTAAATGGTGTAGACCAGGCACAAATCAGCATAGCACAGGGTGAATTTACACCCGTTTCCTTATCTGTAAAGCTGGAAAAGGGAAATAATACCGTTACTATCAGCAAGTCGTGGGGCTGGACAAAGTTCGATTATATGACAGTTGAGGAAGCAACACTTTCTCCCATAACAGCTTCACAGACAACCCCCTGCGATATTAATGCTATTCCTGAGGCATATTCTCTTATGGAATATTTTGCAGAGGTTTATGGTGACCATATAATTTCAGGTCAGCAGGAAATCTATTCCAATGGTCCTCATGGTCTTGAATATGAGTTTGAATATCTTGAGGAGCTTACAGGGGAGCTTCCTGCTATAAGAGGCTTTGACTACGGTAATTTCTGTTGTCCTGCATTCGGAAGTGATGACGGCTCGACAGAGCGTATTATTGACTGGGTAAAGAACAAGAAGGGTATTGCTACATCCTCATTCCACCTTAATGTACCAAAAGATTTTGCAAGCTATACTATAGGCGACAGAATTGACTGGGCACAGACTACATACGGTGCAAAGGATACAGACTTTTCACCCTCAAAGGCGGCTACACCGGGTACAAAGGAAAATGAGTACTTTATGCAGGCACTGACTATTCTTGCTGCAGAATTTAAAAAGCTTGAAGCAGAGGGCATTCCTGTTCTCTGGCGTCCTCATCATGAGGCAGAGGGCTCAGGCGGAGAGTCAGGCTCATGGTTCTGGTGGGGCAGAGAGGGTTCAGAGGCTTACAAGAAGCTCTGGATTTACACATATGAAACTCTTACAAATGAGTTTGAATGTCACAATCTTATCTGGGAGTGGAACAGCTATAACTACGAATATTCACAGGACTGGTATCCTGGAGATGAGTATGTTGATATTATAGGCTACGATAAGTACAACTGTACAGACTGGTCAACAGGTTCCGCTGTTCTTAAGCATAACGACAGTGCTATCGGTTCTACATTCTACGGAATTATGGACAAATACGACAGCACAAAAATGGTTGCGCTTACAGAAAATGACAGCTTTTCAACTGTTGATAACCTTGTAGGCGAAAAGGCTGGCTGGCTCTATTTCTGTACATGGTATGACGGTGGAAGCGATGATACAAACTTCCTTACAAACCCTGTATTCAATACGAAGGAAGATACAATTGAGATGTATCAGAGTGAATATTGTATTACTCTTGATGAGCTCCCTGCTGATCTCTATTTGAGAGATGTGGAGCCTGTAGATCCTGCACTCACAACAACCAAATCTACAACAAAACCTACAACAACTACTACACGTGCGACTACAGAGGCTGATCCCAACAAGAATTACGGTACTGTAAAGTATGACAAGACAACAAAGAATTATAAGATAACACTTCCCGAAGTTGCTGATGAATTTTACATCAATGTAGAGCTTCCCGAAGGCGTGACATATGCTAACGGCGGACTTGGTGTTTCTATTCCTCTTGATGGTGAGTATTACTGGGTAAACCTTCAGTGGGAGGCAAAAAAGAGCGGTTCTGTCAAAATCAATGTACAGGATAATTTCCTTAACTGTTCAATCGGTACAGATGAAATTGATGATGAAGCTATTATCGAAAAGGTAAAGGCAGAGCTCGGAAAGACAGATACATATGAGGGGCAGATATGGTATGCTGACAAAAATGGTACAGCACTTACTGATTTATCAGGTGTACAGATTATTGACGCATATCTGCTGAAAGCTGATTCCGATGTTACAACGGTAACACCTACAACGCCTTCAAATCCTGCTGTTGAAGCTACTCTTGTAGGTGATGCAAACAATGACGGTGTTGTTTCAATTGCCGACGCTGCAGCTATTTTCCAGTCTATCGGAAATGCTGACAAGTACAGTTTATCAGAGCAGGGTGCAGCAAATGCTGATTGCTGCGACACGGGCGACGGTATAACAGCTGCCGACGGTCTGGCAATTCAGAAGCTTGATGCAAAGCTTATTGACAAGCTTCCTGTAAAGAGTTCATAATTTCTATACCCCTATAATACAGAACACGAGTCAGAGTAATCCGACTCGTGTTTTCTTATTTTTTATTTTTACGATAAATAATTGTAAGACCACGGATAAGGAGATTATTGTCAACGTGCACAGTCTTTTTGCAAAGGGGAATTACAGTTGAAGCAAGTCCACCTGTGGCAACGGCAGTACACGGCTCTCCCAGTTCTTCCTCAATACGCTCAATTATGCCGTCAATTGCACAGGCGTTTGAGAATAATGCACCGCTTTTCATGCAGTCAATTGTATTTGTGCCGATAATATTGGGCGGCAGTTCAAAATCAATCTTCGGCAATTGTGCTGTACGTTGTATAAGAGCATCAGCAGCAACGCCCATGCCTGTCATAATAAGTCCGCCAAGATAGTTCTTGTTTTTATCAACAACAGAAATAGTTGTTGCAGTTCCCATATCAATGATAATCAGCGGAACAGGATAAGAGTTTATAGCAGCAACAGCATCAACTGCCTGATCACAGCCAAGCTGCTTTGGGTTGTCGATAAGAATATTCAGACCTGTTTTCACTCCCGGACCCGCTACCATAACATCAACCCCGAAAAGCTTTTGTATAGCCTCTTTTACGGTGTTCGTCACCGATGGAACAACAGAGGACATAACAGCGTCAGCTATTTCTTCACAGCGGAAATTATTCATTTCAAGGAGCGTTTTGATAAGTACGGCATATTCTGCCGCGGTTGCATTGTGATTAGTGGAAATTCTCTCGAATACCACAATTTCATTGTTATCGTCCACACAGCCGAAAACTATATTTGTATTGCCTATATCTACGGCTAAAAGCATAATTTTATACCTCCTGTTCTGGGGCAGCACGGTACAGGGTTAAAGTTGTGTTGCCTTTTAATAATTATATTATATCACAATTTTATGTATAAATCTATAGCTTTTTTAAAAAAAATATGCTATAATAAAATCAGAAAAACTATGGGAGGTAAAATATGCTCAAAGGAAAAACAATACTGCTTGGAGTATCAAGCTCCATAGCCGCTTATAAAATGTGCAATGTAGCACGAATGCTCACAAAGCTTGGTGCGGAGGTACACGTATCTATGACGCAGAATGCCACAAATTTCGTGCATCCGCTTACATTTGAAACCCTGACGCAGAATAAGTGTCTTATAGATACATTTGACCGCAATTTCCAGTACAGCGTGGAACACGTGGCAATTGCGAAAAAGGCTGATGTAGTGCTTATCGCTCCTGCAACGGCAAATGTAATCGGTAAAATCGCCAACGGAATTGCTGATGATATGCTGACAACAACTGTTATGGCTTGTACCTGCCCTATACTTGTTTCGCCTGCTATGAACCACAATATGCTCCACAATTCAATTGTTCAGGAGAATATTGAAAAGCTGAAACGTCACGGCTACAAGATTATTGAGCCTGTAAAGGGTATGCTTGCAAATCGTGACATTGGTGACGGAAAGCTCCCCGATGAAGATACCCTTGTGGAGTATGTTCTCCGTGAAATCGCCTTTGAAAAGGATTTAGCAGGCAAAAAAGTGCTTGTAACAGCAGGTGCAACCCGTGAGAGTATTGACCCTGTGCGGTTTATCACAAACCATTCCAGCGGAAAAATGGGATTTGCTATGGCAAAAGCGGCTATGCTCCGTGGTGCGGAGGTAACTGTAGTTGCGGCACATACCGAAGTTGAACCGCCTATGTTTGTTGATGTGGTGAAAGTTCAGTCAGCGGAGGATATGTTCAACGCTGTAAAGAGCCGTTTAAATGATACGGATATTGTTATAAAGGCGGCGGCTGTGGCGGATTATACCCCGGCTTCAACTGCTGACCATAAAATAAAAAAATCCGACAGCGATATGAGCATATCGTTAAAGCGGACTACGGATATTCTGAAATATATCGGTGAAAACAGGCGTGAGGGACAGGTTATCTGCGGATTTTCAATGGAAACCGACAACGTGATTGAAAATTCACGGAAAAAGCTGATTTCCAAGAACTGTGATATGATTTGTGCCAATTCCCTTAAAAAAGACGGTGCAGGCTTCGGCACAGATACAAATATTATCACGATGATAACAGCCGACTGCGATGAGGAACTGGAGCTTATGAGCAAATTCGATGCGGCGAATGTTATTCTGACGAAAATTAAGGGTATGATGTAATAATTTTGGAGTTGTTTTATCAATTGATATTTGTAATTGAGCATTGTCAACCAATTTTTACAAAAAACAGTTGACAAGTGCGTATCTTTATGTTATAATTATATAAGACGATTGATTCGTTCTAACATATGTTATAAACCGAGTAATTATTTTTAAGGAGAGTGTTCTTATGTCAAGAAAATCTGCACGACTTTTAGGTTATGAGTTAGGTATGAACGCACACGAGGTTAATTTGGCTCTTGAAGAATTAGGTTACATCGAAAAAAGTGGATGTGTAACTTTAAAAGGAACACCTACTTGGGATATAACAGAAGAAGGCAAATTGCACGGAGAACCTTCGCATCATCCCTATAGTTCTGGAGCAATTTGGGATGATGATGTAATTGATGACATTAAAAATCTTAAAAATGAATAGTTGAATCAGAACAATATATGGGCGGTCAAAATTGATTTGACCGCCCATTTTCATATCATTTTCAGTTATATTTTGGCTCGCAGGTGAGATTAATTCCTAATCTCTTGAAAATACGCTCGTCAACAGGAGAGAGAATAACGGTGGAATGAACCTCACAGCCACGGAGATTTGAAATCTGCTCCATAGCTCTCTTTGCGTTGTCATCGGTAGTTGCACAGATTGACAGGGCAAGGAGAGTTTCGTCTGTATGAATTCGGGGATTGTTATTGCCCAAGTGATTAACTTTTAAATCCATAATCGGCTCAATAACGTGGGGCGACATAAGGAGAATACTGTCGTCCAATCCAGCCATATGCTTCAACGCATTGAGAAGAAGTCCTGATGCCGCACCTAAAAGGTCAGAAGTTCTGCCTGTGAGAAGTGTTCCGTCGGGAAGTTCCATAGCAGCGGCAGGAGCACCTGTTTCAGCCTCTTTTTTCAATGCAGCTTCAACAGTTTTTCTGCTTTCGGGATTGATATTTGCCTGTTTCATAAGAAGTGACAGCTTTGTAACTTCATCATCGGAAATAAGTCCCTTACGGCGGTCACAAAGTCCCACATAGTAGCGGCGGATAATCTCATCAGATGCCGCCTTGCAGGTAACTTCATCGTCGGAAATGCAGTTTCCGGCCATATTTACGCCCATATCCGTGGGGGATTTGTACGGTGATTCCCCTAAAATATTCTCAAACATAGCGTTGAGAACAGGGAATATTTCAATATCCCTGTTGTAGTTTACCGTAGTTTCACCGTATGCTTCAAGGTGGAATGGGTCAATCATATTTACATCGTTAAGGTCGGATGTAGCCGCCTCATATGCAATATTTACAGGGTGACGGAGGGGAATATTCCATATAGGGAATGTTTCAAACTTGGCATATCCTGCGTTGAGCCCACGCTTATGCTCATGGTAGAGCTGTGAAAGGCAGGTAGCCATTTTTCCACTGCCGGGACCGGGAGCTGTTACAATTACAAGCTTTCGTGAAGTTTCGATATATTCGTTTTTGCCGAAGCCGTCCTCGCTGATTATACGCTGTAAATCCGAGGGGTATCCCTTGATATTGTAATGGCGGTATACCTTTACTCCGAGAGCTTCAAGACGAGCGCTGAAAGCGTCGGCGGTAGGCTGATTGTCGTAGCGTGTGAGAACTACAGAGCTTACAAGAAGTCCGATTTTCTTGAATATATTAAGCAGACGGATAACATCTACATCATATGTAATGCCTAAATCACCGCGGATTTTATTCTTTTCAATATCATCGGAGTTGATGACGATAACAATTTCCGAATCATCTTTAAGTTCCAGGAGTAACTGTAATTTGCTGTCCGGCTTGAAGCCCGGGAGAACACGTGAAGCGTGAAAGTCGTCAAATAGCTTTCCGCCGAATTCCAGATAGAGCTTGTCTCCGAACTGGTCAATACGCTTACGGATATGTTCCGATTGCAATTTAAGATATTTTTCGTTATCAAAGCCGATTTTACTGTTCATAAATATTTCCTCCGTTAATTACGCTATTACTATTATATAGCAAAACGTGAAAAAAAGCAAGTAAAAAATCAGTATTTAATAAATTTAATGGGTGTCGTTGTAATCGTAGAATATTTTGTCAATAAGTTTGTCGTATTCTTTTGTGTTTCCGAAAGCCGCTTTAAGCATAGTTCCTGCATTTTCAATCATTAGCCTTAAGTATAGCCAGTCGCCGTAATCATCGTATTTTCTTGTGGAGTTTATAAGATGATTTTTTCTCAGTGTCGTATATTTTTTTCCTTTTGTTCTGCCGTATTTTTTCAGCAGCTTTGCTGTTGCAACATCTTCCATTGCTCTTTTTTCAACAAATCCGCCTATAGCATCAAATGTGTTTTTTTCAGCCCAGAAAATACCGCAGTAAAGCCCTGTCAGACCGAAAGCAGCTCTGCACATAATGTCATTGCACCATAGCGGAAAGGAATATCGTTCAAAGCGTATTGGTGCACCGCCGCCGATGTACTTACCGCATCTGATAAGGCGATAAATCTCGGAAAGAGTTCCCTTTGTCATTCGATTATCACAGTCAATGGTGACGATAACATCGCCTTTTGCAGCTTTTATGCCTTCATTCCGTACCTTTGCTATACATCTGCTTTCATCACGGACGACGACAGCTCCGTTTTCCACGGCAAGTTGTTCTGTTTTGTCGGTGCAGCAGTTGCATACTATGATTATTTCGATGTTACCTTTGAAATTTTCAGATGATTTTTTTATTGAATTTATACATCGCACAACGTATTTTTCTTCATTATGGGCAGGTACAATTACAGAAATATGAGTCTTTTTCATAAATACTCCTTTAAATAAGATGCCCTCCTGTGCGGAGGGCAAAGTGTTATTTTTCAATTCCTGCCTGCTGACAGAACAGATCGAAAGCGTAGGAAATGGAATCATCGCCGTTTATAAATTCAGTGCTTGTGAGAGTTCCTGTGTATTCTCCATTTACAAAAACATAACATAAACCGCTGTTATCCGATTCTACAAAGTCAACCTGTGTAAATTTGTCGTTTATATCAGTGAATTTTGTTGTCAATATCGGATTTTCAAGATTTGGGCTGTTTACAACGTCGATTTTTTCAAGTCCGATATAAGCGAAAGTATTGAAGAAATTCTCGAAATAACTAAGCGTATTGGCATTTGAAAGGTCGATATCGTTATCCTTGTATTTTGCCCATTCTTCATTGGCGTTAAGTGTGAATTCAACGTTTATATCCTCGCTGATTATTTCAAATTCAGATGATGAATAAAGATTTGCACACTCAATTTTTTTCATAACGAAGTCAATGGGTGTTTTATCAATGAAGTCAAGGTCACCTGCATAGAACGTTTCAACCTGCTTGGCTTCCTGATTGTAAACGTAGGTATAAGTCTGTGCATCCTGTCCGTATTTGCTGAAAAGGAGAGTTTTTTCTGTTCCGTCATTCCCTTTTACTGTAAATTCAGCAATAGGCTTGTCAAAACCGTATGTTGTAATGTCATTTTCATCTTCAGGAAGCATTACTTCCGCCGTGAGACGTGCAATAATGGCAAGTGTGCTTGTAACCTTTGTCTGGTCAACGGACAGCATCTCGTATTCGTCGGGGAGGTGCCAATATCTGTTTTCTGTGTCGTAATCAAGAGTATAAATCACTTCTCCGTCACGTACAAGTTCAAGACCTATGATTTCAGATGAGGAATATGGTACGAAATTGTTGTTTTTAAGCTCCAGTCTTGTAGCGTAGATGTTGCTGATAATTGAGGATGGGATAGCGTATACATTATTTTTGGTGCTTGTATAGCCGTAGTAGTATTCTCCTGTAGGACTCTTGTTGCCGAGATAGAGGACATAAGGCTCGGTATCACCTGAAAGCGTTACAACATAAGGGTTGTCAAGACCGTATTTTGCCTTATTTTCCTCTGTTGCCTCGCCGTAGCTGTCCTTCGCCTGTAAATATGCCATAAATGAAACGATACCCTGTACTTTTGTTTGATTTGTATCAAAATGTGTACCACTGCATTGAGTAAGATTCCATTCCATATTTTCGTATTCAAAAGTGTAATCACCTTCGGGGGATGATATATCAATTTTATTGATTGCATCACTTTCAAAGTCAAAGAGGATAAAGTCTGCCTGCTTCAATTCTTCCTGTTTTGTTTCCTTGTCGCTTTTGGTTTTTACTGCCATAAAAGCTCCGATGGAAACTCCCGCGGCAGCTAAAAGAGCAACAATTGCAATAATAGCCTTTTTCATTAAGCATATCTCCTTTTGAGCCACACAAGCAGTCCGAGAACTGCAAATACAGCGGGAATGATAAAGAACATATTGATTGTTCTTGAAGCCTCTGCTCCGTCAGCAAATACCATTGTGTCGTAGGAATTGAACTTGTTTTCAATTCCAAGATCGATATCGCTGGAGTAAAGCCATGTGTTTGAGAACTGAACAAGACGGCGTGTACCGAATGATGGAATGTAAAGTGTATCGTCAATGGGCTCATCACAGCCGATTACGAAAAGCTTTGCACCCGTCTGCTTGTTGTAGGAGTAGTAACCCATAACAAGAGGCTGATTTGATTTTTCCTTTGCGTTGGCAGCTGTAAGAGCGTCACCACCCATAGGTTCACTTATACAAGTGTATTCGTTGCTGTCCATAGCTGTAGGAAGATTTTCAATAATTGAAGCTTTTTCAATCATAGCACCTGATGAAGTGAGCTCGTAGAAGCTTCTGATGTGTGAAACGCCTGACTCATAAGTACCCTCTGCAATGAGAGTGTTGAGGTCTGTTGTAAGATCCTCGGAGTAGTCCTCAGCCTTTGCAGGGTATGTAATAACGAAGTAGCTGTCGGACTGCTTTGATTCAAGGTCGTTAAGCTGCCACTTGGCATTCTTTTCTCTGAGGATGTTGTAATCCATACCAATCTCAAACTTAGCAAGAAGAAACTCGATGTTTTCAAATCTGCCCTCTGTATCGCTGGGAGAGAGAAGCATCTGAATTTTACCGCCGTTGTCGATATAATCACTGAGCTTCTGGCAGTCAGAATCACTTATATCACGGTTGGGAGCAGCGAGCATAATAATTGCTGTATTATCGGGAACCTTATCAACTGTTGAAAGATCGAGTTCCTCGACGTCGTAGTTGTCAGTCATGGCAGTATTTTTGTAAATTGAATAATTTCCGTCAAGAGTCTTGTCGCTGTAGCCTTTGAGGAAGTATATTGTAGGAAGACTTCCTGTTGTGCACTGATAGATTGCACCTGCAATAAGATTTTCGCCTGCGTATATATCAGCACCGTTTGCGTCTGTCTGAAAGAGGTTTCCGGAAATCTGGCGGATTGTATCACCGCATTTAACGAAAACATCGTTCATTTTTACTTCAAGTATTCCGGAGGGGTTGAGTGTTTCAGCAAGTGATGTATCCTCGTTGGGGTTGAAGCAGGTAAGTGTAATGTTGTCGCGCTTGTCAAGCTCCATAAATGTGTGGTAAAGTGGCAGACAAACAGGCTCGTTTTTCAGATTGAAAAGAGTGTTGAGGAAGTATACCTCAATCTGCTTGTCTGCTGTCTGGTCGAGGATTTCTACAGTTTTGGGATCGAGAGAATATTTTCCCGAGGGTGTCATGTCGTATACCTTGTCGGAATATGAGAAAATCATATTAAGAGGTATAAACACGATAAGTACAAGCAGTGCAAGCACAAACGCAAATGCACCCGAAAGATTAAGCTTCTTTTTTTCTTTATTGTTATCCATTATGGCTTACCCCCTGTTCCAGCGTCTTTTTTCAATGGAGATATAGTTCCATACAAGACATACAATTATTGCGGATAAAAAGAATACAATGTCGGAAAGTCTGATAAAGCCCTGTGAGAAGTAAGCGAAACGGGGCTGTGCCGCAAAGGCGTAGAGAGCAGACTGTAATCCGGGATACTGTGCGATAAATTCTGTCATAGCGAAGTCATCTACAAAGAGGAAGATGAACATTACAATTTCACCGAGAATAGCGGCAAGAATTGAGTTTTCGGTAAATGAAGAAACAAGCTGACCGATAGCTATGTACATAGCGCCCCAGAGGAAGAAACCGAGGTATGCACAGATAAGCTGGCTCATTACGACTTCACCCTTGAATGAAGCATAAATCGGGAAGAAAAGGGAGCAGACAAGCATAAACAAGAATACTGTGATATTTGCCAGATACTTGCCGACTATTATCTGCACCACATTTATGGGTGAGGTCATAAGCAGTACTTCTGTGCCGAATTTACGTTCATCAGCAAAGGTTCTCATAGTGAGAATGGGAATAAGAAAGATGAACATAATGATTACGCTGTAGAAAATATCGGCAAATGAGAAATAGTGTGTTGCCTGGTCAAGATTACCGAGGCTGCCGTTGAAAACAAAAGTAAACATGAACAGGAACAGAGCTGTTACGATATAAGCGAACGGAGTAAAGAAGAAGCTCTGTAAATCCTTTTTATAAATTGAAATCATTACTCATTTTCCTCCTCTTCAGTCTGTGCCTTGATCATATCTTCTCTGTACTCGTCGAAAAGCTCTTTCATTCCGCCTGATGTTTTGGAGTTTATGAGCTTTACGAATACGGATTCAAGGTCCGGTTTATCAGTGAAAATGTCGGAAATCTGAATGTTGTTGTTCAACAGTTCCTTCATAATGTTATTCTTGATAGCGTCGCCGTCGCCTTCAAGCTGTGCGATAAATTCGTATGAATTATCGCCCTCGGCATTGATTTTGGTTATTTCCGTAACGCCCTCTGTGTTCTGGATTATATCAGCAGCGGCTGTGCGGTTTCCTTTTATTCTTATGTGGAGAGTAATGCTGCCGCCTGTCTGCTTTTCAAGGTTTTCGATAGTGTCGATTGCTTTGATATCGCCCTTGTTGATAATAACAACACGGTCGCAGACCGCTGAAACCTCCGAGAGAATGTGGGAACTGAAAATAACGGAATGGTCCTTTTTCAGCTCCTTGATAATACTTCTTACCTCTGCAACCTGTTTGGGATCAAGACCAACAGTCGGCTCGTCGAGGATGAGAAATTTCGGGTTGCCTAAAAGTGCCTGTGCGAAGCCTACGCGCTGCTTATATCCCTTTGAGAGGTTTTTGATGAGCTTGTCCTTGACATCAGTTATCTTGAGAAGCTCCATAACACGGGATATTTCTTTGCTTTTCTTTGTTGCGGGAATGCGTTTTAGTCCTGCGCAGAATGAGAGGTATTCCCTTACCCTCATGTCAGGGTAAACGGGTGGGATTTCGGGGAGATATCCAAGGTTCTTTTTAGCTTTGACAGGCTCTTTTGAAACATCGTTTCCGAAAATAGTGACTTTTCCCGCGGTCATGGGGAGAAAGCCGGCTATCATATTCATAGTTGTTGACTTTCCTGCACCGTTAGGGCCAAGGAAGCCAAGAATTTCATTATCGTTTATTGTAAAGCTAATATTATTTACAGCACGGTTGTTGCCGTAATATTTAGTCAGATTTTCAATAGTGATCATGATATTCCTCCTTAATATAAATTTATGTACAGAAAATGCTATACATATATAATAATGTAGGCGGATTTTGTAACTGCACTTCTGAGGGTAACGGCATGATTACAGTATCCCATTATCTATAGTATTATCGCAGATTTATGTGTACGTGAAATGAAAAATTTATGAACAGAATGTTAAATTCTGAAAAAACAACAAAAAGAAAACTGTATTAATATGTAAAAATTATATATTATATTGGTGAATATATGGTGAAAAATAACTGTGAAGGGGGTGAATTTTGTGTTAAAGGTAAAATATCGAAATTTGTTCATATTATAGCAACAAATGGCTTGAAAGCAAAAAAATTACAATAGGCAAAATATACAAAAATGGGTTTGCTAATTGTGCATTGCAACAAAAAACTCTCAACGGATTATATAAAATCCGCCAACCTGTTGACTTTAAGGAAATTATGATTTATAATAAATATGAAAATAGTTTGAAAATTGTGTTAAGTCCCGTGACTTTTCACAGTGTACGAAGTATTTTCGTATACGAGTTCCGTTTAATGGCGGAACAAAACCATTTTATAACCAAAATTTTATTGAGAGGGGTTAAAAAACAATGATAAGCAAGAAAAACAAAGCTCTTGCAGCTGGTATTCTTTCTGCTGCAATGTCAGCTACTGCGCTCGTTCCTTCATTTGCATCTGGTTTCGATATGACACCAAATGAGTATGCTAAAGAAGGCGGTGCTAACGAGTCTTATGCTGCAATGTTCGAGTCACTTTACAATGACGTAATTGTAAACGGTGTAGAGAACGGCTACATGAGCTCACAGACAAACGGTGATTCTTTCGGTATTCCTTACCACGCTGTTGAAACTCTCGTAGTAGAGGCTCCTGACTACGGTCACGAGACAACTTCCGAGGCTATGTCCTACATGGCTTGGGTAACAGCTATGCACGACGTTCTTGCAGAAAAAGGCGTTATCAGCGATTCAGAGAAGCACATGGAAAAGGGTTGGAGAACTCTTGAAGCTATCATTCCTGGTTGGTCTAAGAATGCTTATGGTGCAAAAACAAAGTATGATACAATCTGGGAGCAGGAGAAGCTCAAGGCTGATACAGCTACTGAGGAAAAGGATCCCTCACTCTACCCTGCAACACAGAACGGTACAGACGCTCTCAACCCCATCTATGCTGACATGAAGTCATCATATGCTGGTGAGAACGGCTACTACCTCATGCACTGGCTCGCTGACGTTGATGACTGGTATGGCTTCGGCGGCGGCAAGGGACAGTTCACATTCATCAATACATTCCAGAGAGGTGAGCAGGAGTCTTGTTTCGAGACTGTTCCTCATCCCTGTCTTGAAGAGCTTAAGTACGGTATGAAGAGCAGCGGAAGCGGCGATGACGGTAACGGAATCAAGGCTATCTTCAACGGCGAGAACAAGGTTCCCCCACAGTACTCTTTCACAAACGCTCCTGACGCTGAGGACCGTGCTATTCAGGCTGTTTACTTCGCAAGCAACTTCGGCGTAGACTGCGGCGAACTCACATATCTTGCTGCTAAGATGGGTGACCAGTGCCGTAACGACATGTTCGATAAGTACTATAAGGAAATCGGTTGCCAGAACATGGCTTCATCTTCTGCAGGCCTCAAGAGCCAGCACTACCTCATGTCATGGTATACATCATGGGGTGGCGCTCTTACAGCTTCTTACGGTGACTACCAGTGGGCTTGGCAGATCGGTTGTTCACACTCACACCAGTTCTATCAGAACCCTCTTGCTGCTTATGCTCTTGCATATGACAAAAACATGGGCGATGCTATTGATACAAAGAACTTCCAGTCTGACTATGAGGAATCCCTCAAGAGACAGATCGAAATGTATCTCTGGCTCCAGTCTGCTGACGGTCCTTTCGCTGGTGGTTGTACAAACTCCAAGAACGGTAAGTATGAGAAGTACACCTCAAGCGAGTCTACATTCTATGACATGGTTTACGTTGAGCACCCTGTATACGCTGACCCAGGTTCTAACCACTGGATTGGTAACCAGGTATGGTCTACACAGCGTCTTGCTGAGCTTTACTACTACGTTAAGAAGAGCTCAAACGGTGATCTCTCTGCAGGTCAGGACTTCGGCGGCATGAGCCTTGAAGAAGCTCTCGAGGCACTCCTCAGCAGATGGATTGACTTCTTCCTCGAGAATACACAGTTTGACTACACAACAGAAGACGGTAATGAACTTGCATACGCTATTCCTGCAACTCTTGACTGGAAGGGTCAGCCTGAGACTTGGGGCGGTACATATGATCCCGACGCTAACAGCGGTCTTACATGTACAATCAGAAACTACGGTATGGGAGATATCGGTTGTGTATCTTCACTCTGTAATACACTTATCTTCTATGCAGCTGCTAACGATACACCTGCTGAAGCTTCACAGAATGGCGGTTCATCACGTGGTGAGCAGGCTCTCGAGCTCGCTAACAAGCTCATGACAGCTCAGTGGAACCTCGGTCGTGATGATATCGGTATCGCATTCGAGGACTGCAACGGTTCACTCAAGAGAATCTTCGAGCAGGAAGTTTATATTCCTGATTACTACAACGGAACAATGCCTGACGGTTCACAGCTTAAGCCCGGCGCTACATTCAGCTCTATCCGTGAGAGCTATGCTGATGACGAGATGTATCAGGCTTGTAAGGCTGTTTACGATGCAACAGGCGAAACAGAGGATTACAAGTACAAGCTCCACAGATTCTGGCATATGGGCGACGCTATTATGACATATGGTACAATGGCACTTCTCTTCCCAGATGTTGATCCTTATAATCCTGAGCCTACAACAACTACTACAACAACTACAAAGCCTACAACAACTACTACAAAGCCTACAACACAGAAGCCTTCTACTGGTAAGGTTAACTGGGGTGACGCTAACTGCGACGGTACAGTAACAATCGCTGACGCTGCAGCATTATTCCAGGCTATCGGTAACTCTGATAAGTATAAGCTCTCTGATCAGGGTGCTGCTAACGCAGACGTTATCGACAACGGCGGCGGCTTAACAGTTGTTGACGGTATTGCTATCCAGGCTGTTGACGCTCAGCTCATCAAGGAGACTGACTTCCCAATGACAACAGCTGAATATGATGCTGCTATCAAGTAATTTTTGAATTACAATTAATGCTCTAACGATATAATTAACGCACCTTTCCGTATGGGAAGGTGCGTTTTTTGCGTTATTTAACTATGTCGTGATGACACTGAATTTACCATTCCGTAGTTATCAGCGAATTTTGCCTTATTCTCAACAAAATTATGCTCGAAAATCTGTGCAGCGACTTCGAGTCAACATACTATGATAAAAATCTCCCCATGTTAATGGGGAGCAATTATTAAAAAATGCAAAAAAATCTCTACCGATTGGTAGAGATTTTGGTGCGGATAATGGGACTTGAACCCATACGTCGTGTGACACACGCCCCTCAAACGTGCCTGTCTGCCTATTCCAGCACATCCGCTTTTGAGTCATTTCCTGACTGCTTTAATATTATACCACATAAAAAAGAATTTGTCAAGGCTTTTTTGAAAATTTTTTTGTTTTTTTGAAAAAAATACGGCATCCGGATTGTTACCGGATGCCATGTTGATTTATAAGGAATTTTTGCTTTGTGAAATTATCTTCATAGATTTCAACTGATATTCTCCGTTAACTTCTGCGAGAGTGAACTCAACAGATTTTGAAGATATTTCAGGGAGCCATGAGGGGAGCTCGTCGATATAGTCAACTTTAACTTTATATTCGCTGCCGTTTTTGATAGCCTCCTTAATTTCGGGAGTGTAGGTATAAGTTACTGGTGCAACAGGTACATTGTAGGACTTGGTTTCTTCGTTGTAGTAAAAACGTGATTCAGCAGGTCCGACTGTTGTATGTGTAAGTTCGGGCAGGTTGTCGCCAAAAAGCTTTACAGCGTACAACTCAACATCAGCGGCAGGAATTTTTACAACATCGAAAGTCTGTTCGTATTGTACTGTAACATCGTCAGCCATAATCATTGACCAGATAGCAGCTGTGAGAATTTGGTCGGATGGGAGCTCGGAAGGGGAGTTAAATGACTCTATATCCATGATAACAGCGGGGTAGAGGATATCTTCAAAGCCCTCTTTTTTTGTTTGTCCGGATGTATAGCTGTCAATGAGAGAAATAGATTTTGCAATAACAGTTATAAGTCCGATGCAGGCTAAAACTGCAAATACAACACCGAAAGCAGCGTAGAAAAATTTCTTGAATCTTCCCTTGGGAGGTTCATTGTCAGAACTTGCGAAATATTTCTGACTGTTCATTATTTCATCAGGATTTTCGTCAAGAATGTTGTGGAGAACACTTGATAATCCCTCGCTTTTATCTTCCTTTAACTTTGTTTTTTGGGGTTCTTCAATTTTTTTATTCTTGAAAAACCTGAATTCGTTCTTTTTTTCAAGTAATTCCTTGAATTCAGCCTCGATTTCGTCCTCGTCATCGGTCTCTGTATCGCTTACCTCTGTTACAGCGGCAATTGCATTAGCTATAATGCTGTCGTTGTCGGAGTGTGGAATTTCTGATTCATCAATGGGTGGGGATACAGTGTATTTTTCAGCTTCTTCAGCAGCTTTGCGTTCAGCCTCAATACGAGTCTTTTCGGCTTCCTCTGCGGCTTTGCGTTCAGCCTCAATACGAGTCTTTTCGGCTTCCTCTGCGGCTTTACGTTCGGCCTCAATGCGAGCCTTTTCGGCTTCTTCTGCGGCTTTGCGTTCGGCTTCAATACGAGCCTTTTCGGCTTCTTCTGCGGCTTTGCGTTCAGCCTCCTTACGTGCGATTTCAGCTTCACGTTCAGCCATCAGACGTTCTCTTTCAGCCTTTTTTTCAGCTTCTGCACGTTCAGCGTCCTCACGGAGAGAGGCTTCTCTTATTGCCTCATAATCGGGCAATTCGTGTGAAATTACAATTTTCTTTTTCTTTGGCTTGACGATTGTTTCAGCAGGCACTTCCTCTGCAGCAGTTTCACTTGATGAATTTCCCAGAAGTGAGTTCAGCAGTTCGTCAACGGATAAGTTACTATATTCCGTGGACTGAACAGGCTGTTCCTCCGGCTGAATTGCTTTTTCCGGCGGCTGTTCAAGAGGTTTGCCGTCTTTCAGATTATTAAGCATATCGTCAATATCTTTTCTGATAGCCATAAATATCTCCTTAAAAATCAAACAAATTAGGCGACAGCGTATCTGTCAAGGGTGTTCTGACACAAAGTTGTTACACGAATTTTCGGGCATAATTTTGTTGAGAACAAGGCAAAATTTGCCGAAATTCGGGTGAGTGACTTTAGTGTCACACGCTCTGCGTGTTATCTTATCTGACCGCTTCCGTCAATCAGATATTTAACTGTTGTAAGTTCTGTAAGTCCCATAGGACCTCTTGCGTGGAGTTTCTGTGTTGAAATTCCGATTTCTGCACCAAATCCGAATTCTCCACCGTCTGTAAAACGTGTTGAAGCGTTGACATAAACTGCCGCAGCGTCAACCTCGCGTTGAAATTTACGTGCGTTATCAAGTGATTTTGTAACAATACACTCTGAATGACGAGTGCTGTATTTGCGGATATGAGCAATTGCTTCATCAATATCTTCCACAACCTTCACAGCAATTATGAAATCGTTGAACTCTGTAGCATATTCAGTTTCAGTTGCTTTTTCAACTGTGTCACCAAGAATGTTGATAGTCTTATCGCATCCGTAAATTTTTACGCTGTGGGACTTGAAACGCTCCGCAATGAGTGGGAGAAAAGTTTCAGCCACATCCTTATGAACAAGGAGGGATTCGATAGCGTTGCACACGGATGGACGCTGTGTTTTAGCGTTGTCTGTAATATCAACAGCCATATCCATATCAGCGGAAGCGTCAACATAAACGTGACAGTTTCCTGCGCCTGTTTCGATAACAGGAACAGTTGCTGTATTTACAACAGCCTGGATAAGTCTTGCACTTCCACGGGGAATAAGTACGTCAACATATCCGTTGAGCTTCATAAGCTCGTTGGTAGTTTCACGTGATGTATTTTCAACAACCTGAATAATATCAGCGGGCAGACCGCAGGATTCAAGAGCCTCACGCATAATCTTGCCGAGGACAATGTTGGAGTTTATAGCTTCCTTGCCGCCTTTGAGGATAACGCAGTTACCTGCTTTAAGGCAGAGTGCGGCAGCGTCTACGGTAACATTCGGACGGGATTCGAAGATAATTCCGATTACACCCATGGGAACACGTGTCTTTGTAATACGCAAACCGTTGGGACGGTTAAAACCGTCAATAATCTGACCGATAGGGTCATTGAGCGCTATAATCTCATCTACACCCTTTGCGATGCCTGCAATGCGGTTTTCGTCCAGTTTAAGGCGATCCTGCATAGCAGCGGACATATTGTTTTCCTTTGCTGCGATGAGATCCTTTTCGTTTTCAGCAATAATGAGGGCTGTATTGGCGATAAGAGCCTTTGAAATTGCGGCGAGAGCCTCATTTTTCTGATTGGTGGACGCACCTGAAATAACAGGTTCGACGGCCTTAGCCTTTTTTCCTAATTCAAGTGTGTAGCTCATATTTTACACCTCTTTTTTATATATTTCAAAAATTTTATTTTCTGTACAAGTTGAAGCTTCAATGATTTTGTCATAGTCAATTTTAACCGATTTTCCAAATTGGTCAAACAAAAATATCTGATAATCAGGGTGACTTGACATGATAAATATAGCTGTTTCCTTGTCGATATGCAACGCAAGCCCCATATCGTCGTAAAACGGACCTAAGTCGGTAGTAATAATCAAAGCCATTTTTACTTCGGAGATGTGGAATTTCTGTTCTCCGTCAGCGGTTATTGCCTTTATAACCTCATTTTCAAGTAGAAGTCGGTCATTTAAGTCTATACATATCTTCATTTCGCTTTAAATAATGTGCCGATTTCCTTGTTTTCAAACAAATCGTACAAAAGGTCGGGGTTTTTTCCGTTCATAATTACCATGTCAATTCCTGCTTCTGTGGCAATTTTAGCGGCATTTATCTTAGTTGACATACCGCCTGTGCCAAGCTTGGAGCCTGCACCTCCTGCGGCATTTTCGATTTCGGGAGTGATTTCCTCGACGTATGTTATTGGCTTTGCGTCGGGATTTGTACGTGGATCACATGTATAGAGTCCGTCGATATCGGAGAGGATAAGCAGTAAATCTGCACCTGAAAGGGACGCTACAAGAGCAGAAAGTGAATCGTTTTCTCCGATTTCAAGCTCCAGCTCGTCAATTGAAATGGAGTCGTTTTCATTTACAATTGGAATAACACCCATACCGACCATAGTTTCTACGGTATTCTTGAAGTTTTCGCAGTGAGCGGGATTGTTGATAATCGCTTTTGTAAGGAGAATCTGTCCCACGGTTACGCTGTATTTTTCAAACATATCGTCGTAAATATGCATGAGCTCGCATTGTCCTACAGCGGCTACGGCCTGCTTCATTTTGGT
The DNA here is from genome assembly GCA_017558505.1 of Ruminococcus sp. Taxonomy (GTDB): domain Bacteria; phylum Bacillota; class Clostridia; order Oscillospirales; family Ruminococcaceae; genus Ruminococcus. Next base: position 24,979 of record JAFYUM010000049.1, read on the forward strand.
TTCCTTCGGTTTTGAGGGAAGTCCAAGCTTGCCAGTGCCAAGACCTACGGCACCCGAAGATACAAGGATTATTTCCTTTCCCGAGTTATGAAGATCAGAGATTACACGTACAAGATTTGTCATGCGGCGGATATTCAGCTTGCCTGTGCTATGGGCAAGGGTTGAAGTGCCGAGCTTTATGACAATTCGCTTTTTTTCGGAATTATTTCTCATTTATATCATTTCCTTATATTAATTAACTTTATTCTGTGGCTCATTTTTAAGCCAGCAACGGATATTTTCACATACAATATTCAGCAGGCAGACTCTCGTTTCGTATGCCGCCCATGCTGTATGTGGCGTAATTACGCAGTTTTTCGCATTTTTAATGGGAGTTTCCGAGGACATCGGCTCCTTCTCCAGAACGTCAAGATATGCGGCGGCAATTTTACCGCTGTTGAGTGCCTCTGTAAGGTCGGCTTCGTTTACAACAGGTCCACGGGAAGTGTTGATAAGTACGGCTGAATTCTTCATTTTTCCCAGTAATTCGGCATCTACCATACCCTTTGTCTTTTCAGTGAGAGGACAGTGGAATGTGAGAAAATCGGCATTTTTTACCGCTGTATCCATATCGCATACCACATAGGGGCAATTTACGGGAGCAGTTCTTGTGCTGACAAGAATATTCATACCGAAAGCATTGCCAAGCTCTGCAACACGTTTGCCGATTGAGCCAAAACCAACGATAGACAGAGTTTTTCCGCACATTTCAGCAATGGGGATAGGAAAATATGAAAAGCAGGGGGATGATTCCCACAGACCGCTTTTTACAGAACTGTCATAGTCACGGATACGGCTGGAATAGTCAAGAATATAGGCGAAAACCTGCTGTGCAACGGCATTTGTGGAATACTGTCCTGCGTTGCATACGGTTATGCCCTTTTCAGTGGCATATTCAACATCAATATTGTTGAAACCTGTGGCAAAAAGTCCGATATAGCGTAAGTTCGGGCAGCTGTTGATTACCTCTTTCGTAATAAGTACCTTATTGCAGAGGACGATTTCAGCCTTGCCGATACGTGAAATCACATCATCGGGGGAGGTGAGGGGATATACGTCCACATCGCCGAATTCCCTGAAAACGTCGGGAGAGAGGTCGTCAGCCACACACATTGTTGACCAGTCAAGAATAACAATCTTCATAATTATTCAGCCTTTTTCTCTTTTTTCTCTGATTCTGCAGTTCCCTTGAGTTCAGGGTGTTTTGCTTTGTATATTATGTCAGATATAATAGCAATTACGATGAGAAGCAGTTCAATAGCACCTACAGTATAGAACCAGATTTTGTTATCGGAGAGCCAGAGTGTAAGCGAGAATGGTATGGCAAGAGCGAAGATAAGCTGGAAAGGTCGCTTATCGAAGAAATATCGGAGCATAAAGAAAACGAAAGCAACTATTGAAAATCCGATGTGAAGTTCAAATGGGAATGGGAAGAGATTTGGGTTTTCAATTGGTTTAACTTCAAGAAGCTGGAATAAATTTGGATTGAACATAGGTAACTCCTGTCCGTGAAAGGGACTGTATTTACGGCATACAGCCATGCCAAAATTTGCAGCTTTCAGCTTTATGTGAAAACTTATGTGACACGCTAAACCGCTGAAAAGCCTATTAGCTTTATTATAGCATAGCAGGCTGAAAAATTCAACCTTTTTTATTAAAATAAGAAGAATAACTGTTAAATTGCACAATTATTTATAATATAGAAGTATATTTTGTTTCCTGTGAACACACTTTATCAAAGTTAACAAAATTAAATTTTACTGTTTTGTAATAATTCGCAAAAAATCTATTGACAGAAGTCGCAAAAAAGTGTATAATGAATATGTTGTATTTTGCAGAAATATTGCTTTCAGGCAGTAATGCAGCTTTGTTTTAAATCATTTCGGAATCGTGGGATTCCGGATAAGATATATAACAAATACGGACGGATTGTCCGGCTTTTTCAGGGATTTGCCCCTGTCAATATATATTGTTTTACAAATGAATAAAATGATGCGGCATTAACCGCCCGGAGCAGTATGTTTTAGATGATACAAAATTATATTGCTTAAAGGAGGTAATGCACTGTATGGAACCCGTAATTGCTATTGTGCTTATACTTGTGGCTTTGATTGCAGGTGCGGCTGTCGGCGGACTTCTGGCCTATAAAAAGGGCGTTGCAGCAGGCGTTGAACAGCGTAAGCGTGAGGCAGAGGCTATGGTTGGTTCTGCCGAAAAACAGGCGGAGCGTATTGTTGCCGATGCTGAAAAGGACGCAGATGCAAAGAAGAAAAGTGCACTTGTAGAGGCTAAAGATGAGATTCATAAGCTCCGCAGTGAAGCTGATAAGGAAATCAAGGACCGCAGAGCTGAATTGTCACGTCAAGAAAGACGTATGCAGCAGAAAGAGGAGAATCTCGACAAGAAAACAGATAACCTTGAAAAGAAAGAGGAAACTCTCAATCAGAAGATAAAGAGTGCCGAAGAAAAACTCAAGGAAGCAGAGCAGATCAAAAAATCTGAAATGGACGTTTTAGAGCGTATTTCAGAATTTACAAGAGATCAGGCTAAGGAGTACATACTATCCAAGCTGGAGGACGACCTTGTTCACGAAAAGGCTGTCAAAATCGCAGCTTATGAGCAGCAGCTCAAGGATGAATGCAACGAAAAGGCAAGAAGTCAGATTTCTCTTGCCATCGCAAAGGTTGCGGCAGATCAGGTTTCGGAGGCGGCAGTTTCCGTTGTTCCGCTGCCCAACGACGAAATGAAGGGACGTATTATCGGTCGTGAGGGAAGAAATATCAGAACCCTCGAAACTCTTACAGGAGTTGACCTTATCATTGACGACACACCCGAAGCTATTACACTTTCATGCTTTGACCAGATCCGCCGTGAGGTGGCACGTATTGCACTTGAAAAGCTTATAGCTGACGGAAGAATTCACCCCGCGCGCATTGAGGAAATGGTTGATAAGGCTCGCCGTGAGGTTGAGTACCGTATCAAGCAGGAGGGTGAACGTGCAGTAATCGAAACGAATGTTCACGGAATTAATCACGAGCTTATCAAGCTTCTTGGTAGACTTAAATTCCGTACAAGCTACAGACAGAACGTTCTTGACCACTCAATTGAGGTTGCAAAGCTCTGTGGAGTTCTTGCCGCTGAATTGGGAGTTGATGCCAATATGGCAAGACGTGCAGGACTTCTCCACGATATCGGTAAGGCTCTTACTTCCGAAATCGAAGGTTCACACGTTCAGATTGGTGTTGATGTATGTAAGAAATATAACGAGAATGCTGTTGTTATCCATGCTGTAGAGGCACACCATAACGATGTTGAGCCCAAGACAGTTATCGCTTGTATAGTTCAGGCAGCCGACGCAATATCCGCTGCAAGACCTGCCGCAAGAAGCGAAAACTACGAGAGCTATATCAAGAGACTTCAGAAGCTTGAGGAAATCTGTACTTCATACAACGGTGTTGAGAAATGCTTTGCTGTACAGGCTGGACGTGAAGTCAGAATTATGGTTGTTCCAGAAGTTATCAACGATGAGAAAATGGTGCTTGTTGCAAGACAGATTGCACAGCAGATTGAGGCTGAAATGGATTATCCGGGACAGATCAAGGTTAACCTCATCAGAGAGAGCAGAGTTACAGATTACGCAAAATAAGATTATTGCTGCGGATGTTTTACATCCGCAGTTTTTTTCAGGAGGAAGATAAAATGGCAAAACAGCTGTTCAATTCATCGGAAAAATCGAATTTTATTGTCAATATGACAGAGGAGAAATTTTCCCATCTTGCATCATGGGGACTTATTGCGACTGTGCTTTTGACATCTATAACCACAGCCATACCTGTTATAAGCGGAATGAAAATGTACAGTCTTTCTTCCGTGGGTCTAACTGTAGGCGGCGTAATTTGTATGGTTCTTGCACTTATCGGTGGAATGAAAAAATACATCGACAGAAAAATTGCCATACCTGCGGCGGCTATCGGATTTTCGCTTGTGTGGGCGGTTATCTCTATGATAAACTCCTACGATATTCTGGTATCTATCAACGGCTACCCCGGCAGAGGCGAGGGATTGCTGGCGTTGTTGTTCTACGGCAGTATATTCATTACAGCAGCTTGTATAAAAACTGAAAAAGCACGTACCACTGTTATATGGGGTATACTCATCAACGGTCTGCTTAACAGCATTGTGGGTATTGTGCAGATATTTACAGGAGCAATCAGCGATTTCGATAAAATCTCTTTGCAAACCGCTATAAATGCAGCGTCAGGTTTTTCACAGTCACCTATGTTTCTTGCAATGGTTCTCAGTGTTTCAATAACAGCGGCAATGGGCGGACTTGTTCTTTTTGAGGGCAATAAATCAAAGATTGTCTGCGTAATTTCAATATGCCTTTTCTCATTTGTGAATATGTTTACCTATTCATTAATCGGCATATGCGGAACAGCACTTGCAGCAATAGCAGGAATTGTAATTATATTTGCTGCGAAAGCTTCAAAGAAGAATCTGTTAGCAATTCTCGGGGTTATTGTGCCTGCGGCGGCAGCTGTAGTTATAGTTAACTGCGGAGTAATTGGAAATATCAACAGTTATCGTTTATACGACGGTCGTATATTATGGTTTGCTGACAGTTATATGCGTCTTAATTCAAGTGGAAACTTTGATGATGACCTTGTTGATATTGATGATACAGCAGATGTGTATTATTACATAAACCGCAAGACAGGTGATATTATCAGCAATAACGTTCTTGTGGGAACAGGACCTGACCAGCTTGTATACCTGCAGATTTACACATTTGGTGCAACACCAGCAGATGATGCTTATATTGAAGATGTTGCAATGCTGAATAAGGGAACATTTGACAGGGCGTATAATGAATATCTCAATACAGCGGCTACAAGGGGAATACCTTCGTCTATAGCTTTTGTTGTATCAATTCTCGGTATTCTTATTGTTGGATTTTCAAACTATAAGAAAAACAGAAACAACATGACACTTTGCATGACTCTTATGACAGCAATGGGTGCGGTTATGTTTTTCATTTGCTGCAGCAGTACGGCATTTGCTCCGATTTTCTGGGCAGCAGCAGGATGCAGCGTTGTAAATCTCAATAAGAAAGTAAAAGATAAGAAAAAATCAAAGAAATAATATTCGTGGGCTCCTACAGATGTGGGAGCCTTTTTTCAAAAAGCTATTGACAAATGTTTGTTAATAGGATATAATGAAATATATTATATTTGAAAAGGGTGAAATACTTAATGGACAGTTGCCCCGATGGGTGTCATATTAAGAAAACTGAATATTGCTTTTTAAGGCATGGTCTGTTCTATTTTTTTGTGTTAGTGCAGGTTATGCCTTTTAGTGCGTACATATGAGCTTTGTTTATTTTCAGATTAAGAGAGGTATTTTTTATGTTAGGGCAGATTATTCTGCAAGTTGTACTTATTGCAATGAACGCTGTTTTTGCTTGTGCGGAAATAGCGGTAATTCAGGCAAATTCCACAAAAATTGACAAAATGGCTGACGAGGGCAACAAAAAAGCCCGTAAGCTGCAGAAGCTTACATCAGAGCCGGCACGCTTTTTAGCCACAATTCAGGTGGCAATTACACTTTCTGGTTTTATCGGGGCGGCTTTTGCAGCCGATAATTTTGCTGATAAATTAATCCTGCTTACGAACCAAATGGGCTTTGAGGACTATGCGGAAATGTTAAGACCTGTGGCGGTCGTTGTTGTAACTCTTATACTTTCGTATATCACTCTTGTTTTCGGTGAGCTTGTTCCCAAACGTGCGGCAATGAAAAATCCCGAAAAGCTTGCTTTGTCTATGGCAGGAGGAATAGGCATAATTCAGCAGTTTTTTGCCCCTGTTGTATGGATGCTCAATATCTCCACTAACGGTATTTTGAGGCTTATGGGAATAAATCCCGAAACCGAGGAGGAAACGGTTACAGAGGAAGAAATTCTTATGATGTCCGACGCTGGTGCCGAAAAGGGTACTATTGATGAGGACGACAACAGGATTATCAAGAATATTTTTGAATTCGACGACCTTACGGCGGAACAGGTATGCACACACAGAACGGATGTTGTAATGCTCTGGGCAGATGATTCTGTTGAGACATGGGAAAAGACAATCCATCGCACACGTCATTCACTTTTTCCCATTTGCGGAGAAAGTGTTGATAATATCATCGGTATACTCAATGCAAAGGATTATTTCCGACTTGAGGATAAGAGCCGTGAAAATATTATGAAGCAGGCTGTACGTGAGCCGTATTTCGTTCACGAAACCATGAAAGCCGATGTACTTTTTGCACAGATGAAAAAGCGCGGAGCACATCATTTTGCAATAGTAGTTGACGAATACGGAGGAATGACGGGTATTATTACTGTTACCGACCTTGTTGAAGAGCTTGTGGGCGAGTTTGACGACGACGAGATGAACACACCCGAGCCCGTATTGAAATCAATCGGCGAAAATCGCTGGATAGTTCCCGGTATAACTGATTTAGAGGAAGTCAATGAAGCGCTTGATATAAAACTTCCTGTTGATGAGTACAATACCTTCGGCGGCTACGTTATCGCAGGGTTGGGAGAAATTCCAAAGGACGGACTTACAGCGGAGCTCGACTGTGACGATCTTCACATCGAGGTACTGAAAATATATCACCACCGTGTTGAGTTGTGTCGTGTGACAAAGGTTAATTAATACCAATCCCTGAAACAACAGTAGACAAATCTGATGACATACATCATTTCTGCTCATCATCTTTGTCTACTAACATTTTAGGGATTGGTATAAGAATGTGATTTTACATTAATCGTCACTTTTGTAGCGTCTGTCTTTGGTGGTTCACATTGAAATAATGAATGTAAAAATCCGCAGACAAAAATCTGCGGATTTTTACATTTTATGGTTGACGGATTGACGAAAATATGGTACAATTATAATAATTGTTCGCATATTTTGTGAACCTTGTACTATATTCAAAGGAGATTTTTTATGCTCAATGACATCGTATCAGCTGTAAATGATGCTCTTTACAGCTATATCCTCATTATTCTGCTTGTTGTCTGCGGAATATACTTCACCATTCGTACAAAATTCGCCCCGTTCCGTCTGTTTAAGGAACAGCTTCGTGCCGTAATGGAAAAACCAACTGAAAATGGTGGTGTATCATCATTTCAGGCTCTTATGGTATCTACAGCATCCCGTGTAGGTACAGGAAATATCGTTGGAGTTTCAACAGCTCTTTGCCTTGGCGGATTTGGTTCAGTTTTCTGGATGTGGCTAATAGCAATTATCGGTAGTGCATCTGCATTTGTTGAGAGTACCCTTGCACAGATTTACAAGAAAAAGGGTACAGAAGGCAGCTACGGCGGCCCTGCCTATTACATTGAAACAGGTCTGAAATGCAAACCACTTGCGGTTATATTCTCAATTCTGCTGATTATTACATACGGCTTCGGATTTAATATGCTTGCGTCTTATAATTTGCAGTCAACATTCTCTACATACAGTTTTTACAATGCGGAAAGTTCACCATGGATAATCGGTCTGATATTAGCTGCAGTTGTGTGCTATTGCCTTATCGGCGGTGGCTCACGTATAATCAAGACAACGTCCTTCCTCGTTCCTTTTATGGGTGTTGCGTATATTATTATAGCATTGGTGATTATCGTTTTGAACATCACTTCATTGCCCTCTGTATTTTCAGAAATTTTTAGCGGAGCATTTAATTTTGAGGCTATATTCGGTGGTTTCAGCGGCTCATGTGTAATGTACGGTATCAAGAGAGGATTATTCAGCAATGAAGCCGGTGTAGGTTCTGCACCTAATGCTTCGGCTTCTGCGGAGGTATCACATCCCGCTAAACAGGGGCTTGTGCAGGTGCTTTCTGTATTCATTGATACACTTCTCGTTTGCAGTGCTACCGCATTTATGTGTATGTGCTCAGGTGTTGAGCCTTCAAAGGAAATTTCAGGTGCAGAGTATGTACAGCTTTCACTCCGTGAAACATTGGGGGCATTCGGTCCATTATTTATTACGGCCGCAATGATACTTTTTGCATTTACAACACTCCTCGGTAATCTTTTCTATGTTGACAAGTGCCTTATATTTATCATGGGTAAAGAGCCTTCAAAAGTATTTATGCACGTATATCACGTTATAGCTTCTGTTGTTATACTTATCGGCTCGGGATTAAGTGCTGATTTTCTCTGGAATGTAGCAGATGTAACAATGGGTGGAATGACTCTTATAAATATACCTGTTATACTTATTCTCGGCAAGTATGCATTGAAAGCCCTTGCGGATTACGAAAAACAGCGTAAAGAGGGCGTTGAGCCTGTATTCCACGCAAAGGACATTGACCTGCCCCATGAAGTTGATTATTGGGATTAAAAATGTTGTCTGTATACTGTGGAAATTATTTCCCTCTTTTCAATAAAATATTGTTGAAAACCCCGTGGAATATGTGGAAAAGTTATAAACTTGATTTCGTGCTTTATTATGCTATTGACATATCTTCCGCATAAAGCTATAATAAATATGACGGAGAAATCCGCACAATAAGATTTTGAAGAGTAAAAATGTGTTCGTGATACCGATATATAGCCATATGTGGTATCGAGTGCCTGTGGGACGGGGAGTTGTCCATGGGACGAAAGACAAGGTCTGCGGTTCACATTTTGCATCCCGCTTCATAAGACATATAATGGAGAATATCCTCTTTTTTCGTGTCCTATGATGTGGAAAAGGAGGATTTTTTATGATTACAAGCAAAACAGCAAACACACCGGCGGAAAACTTCAAGCTTTTCAGCAACACAAGAGTAATGATTATTTCAGCTCTTTTTGTGGCTCTCAGTATCGTTCTGGGTAAATTTCTTGCATTTAATATAGGCGACAGTATCCGTATCAGCCTTGAAAATCTCCCGATTCTCATGGCAGGCATTTTCTTTGGACCTTATGTGGGCGGAGCAGTTGCAGTTACAGCTGATATTATCGGGTGTGTGCTGAAGGGATATGCAATAAATCCTGTTATCACCCTTGGTGCGGCAAGTATCGGTATTCTTTCAGGTGTCATTTCAACCTATCTCAGAAATAAAAATATGACGCTGAATGTTGCCGTTTCCATTGCTGTTTCCCACATTGTCGGCTCACTGATAATCAAATCTCTTGGTCAGCGAATTTATTTTCACACACCTTATGAAGTTCTCGCATGGCGTATCCCCACATATATTGCAACGGGACTGCTGGAATTTGTTATAATTTCGCTTTTGCTCAATAATAAAGCATTTACAGCACAGCTTAGCAAAATTTGTCAGAAAAGGTAACAGCAATGAACGGTTTCGAGTATATAAAAATAGCCGCTGAACGCGGCAGTAAGCTTGGCTTAGAGCGTATAACCGAGCTTTGCGAAAGACTTGGTAATCCCCAGAACAGGACGCATATAATCCATATTGCAGGCACAAATGGCAAAGGCTCATTCGGAGCAATGCTCTCGGCAGTTTTAGCTGATTCAGGCTATAAAACAGGTGGATTTTCTTCCCCTGCCCTTACGGATTTAACCGATAGTTTTCGCATAAACGGCGAAAATATATCTGCTGACGATTTTAATGAGGTTATGGCAGATATTATTCCTCTCTGTGAGGATATGGCAGATAAGCCCACGGAATTTGAAGTCCTCACAGCCGCCGCCTATGAGCTTTTCAGTCGCAAAAACTGCGATATAGCATTGATTGAGTGCGGAATGGGCGGTGAAACGGATTCTACAAATGTGGTGGAATATCCCGTGCTTTCGGTTATTACCAATATTGCCCTTGACCATACGGCTTTTTTAGGCGGTACAATTGAGGAAATCGCACGTTGCAAGGCGGGTATAATCAAGCCATCAAGACCTGTACTGTATGGCGGAAACGATGACGGAGCACTTGAAATAATTCGAAATATATCGCAGAAAAACGGCTCACAGCTTACCCTTGCGGATAAAGACCGTGTAACCGTTCTTGAAAGTGATATAAATGGTGTTGTTTACAGCGATAAGGCTTTTGGCAGGTTGAAATCACAGCTTATCGGCTCATATCAGAAATACAATCTTGCCAATGTACTGACAGCTGTTGAAATTCTGCGTGATATGGGTATGAATATACCTGAAAACGCTGTAAAATCCGGAATTGAAAAGGCTGTATGGCAAGGCAGATTTGAGGTTGTAAGCCGAAATCCACTTATAATTTATGACGGGGCACACAATCCCGACGGAATAATTCAGGCGGCTGAAAGTATCGGCACATACATAAGCGGAAAAATCGCCCTGCTTATCGGTGTTATGGCAGATAAGGAATACGGACTTTATCCCGAAATACTGGGAAAGTTCATTGATAAAGCTTTTACTGTAATTCCCGATAATCCACGTTCCCTTGACAGTAATATTCTTGCCGCAACATTTGAGGAAAAGGGAATCGAAGCTGTTTCCTGTGGCTCAGTTGAAAACGGACTTGCGCAGGCGCTGGAATATGCTGAAAGCCGTAATATACCGTTGATTGTGCTTGGTTCGCTTTATATGTATGGGGAGTTTAGGCAAGGAATTAAGAAGTATGAATTATAAATTTTTTGGGCGGTATTTACCGCCCTTAATTTTTCGTCATATTCTCAAATTTATTGAAGAAAGCCTCTGAAATTTGCTTGTATTCATCATCTGTGCAGACTTTTCGGCAAATTTTCTTGTATTTTTCGGAACGGCAGAGCATATCCTCTATTGTTTCGCAAGGAAAATTCACGCATTGACTGCATTTATCAACGGTGTGTGCTTTGGTGCAGTCCACAAGTCCATATGTACATTTTTTGTCAGCAGAACAGCCATTACAGCGGATTTCATCAACAGAAACCACGGTATTTCGCCAGCCTACCTTGTACCACAATTCAGCTACGGCTTTCAGTTCAGTATCAGTCTGTGCAAGATATCGGGGGCATTTACTGCAATCATCACCGCATAAGGTTATCATATTTTTCACGATTTTATTCCAACCACTGAATAAAAGCCGTTTTGTCCTCGCTGTTATAGCCTGCACGACGGTAAAAATTCAGTGTATTTTCATCTTTTGAGCCTGTGAGCAGCATAAGCTTGTAGCAATTCTCTTTTTTAGCTATTTCACGGGCATAGTCAAGGCAGGCCGTAGCTATGCCCTTTCCACGGTAATCGGCATGAGTTACAACGTTCTCCACAAAGGCATAGGGACGCTGATTTCGCGTAAGATTGGGAATAATAACGCATACACAGGAGGAAATTACCTTTCCCTCTGTTTCTGCCACAATGATATGATGATTTTTATCTGAAAGTATGCCTTCCCACACAGCTGAAACCCTTTCATCCATTTCGGGAACATCTTTTTCGTGCAGATGTGTATAAAGCTCCATAAGCTGTGGAAAATCGCTGTCTTTTATTTCACGTATGGTATAATTCATATGTATCAGCTCCTTGGTATTAATCTGAAAATATCTCCTCGTAATCCTCCCTTATAAAACGATGATACATTGCATGACAGCCGCCGCTTATACAAGGCTCTGAGGCAAGGCAATAGAAGTATTCATCGGGGGATTTATCGGGGAAATATGCAAGGTTGTCGAATTCCTCGCTGTTGATTTCCTCAATTACAACGTTAGGGGAGTATTTGCGGAATACTGCGGTTACTTCATCCAGAGAAGCGTGACTGCTGATTTTTTCAATAAGCTCCGCAAGAAAATCATATCCTGTAAGGTTGTTTACATAAGCTGTACCCTCGGCAGGTATAGTTATACAGATACCATTTCTGATTCTGTTAAAGGATAACGCGCCGAGTTTGTGGGCGGCATAAGCCGAAAACTCCGAAAGCACGGCATCTGTGGCATCTGTGCCGAGGAGGTTTTTCAGTGAGGCTGTCATGTAATTAAGGCTAATGGGGCGGTTATCGAAACCTAATTTCAGCTGTGCTTCTTTTATATTGTCAATGAGATTTTTTTCAAGACGTTCAAAATTCATAATTTTCCTCCGAAAAAATAATATATAATATTATAGCATTAATAGAAATAAATTACAAGTCGAAATTTTCAAAAATATGTTTACAAATGTCGAAAAACATGATATAATGTATGTATCATACAATGGAGGACATAAAATGAAACTGAACAAGCTTAATTTATTCAAGGCAATAACACTTTTAGAAGGATTTGTTATCGTAGGACTTGCAGTTACCGCAGGTATTTACGCTTCAAAATATAACGCAACAGTTCCGGCAAATGCAGACTCAAATATCAGAATTCGTCCATATATCGACAAGGAGGAGACGTTTTATCAGCTCAACGGCGAGAAAATACTTGTCCACAATGATACAATGGGTGAAACTTTTATACCTGTTTTCGGGGATGTTCCCAAAAGTCCCATTGAGCCATCTGAAATAGTCAGGGACGGCAGCGGATTTGTGAAATATATGGGTAATGACGGGCTTCAATCGAAAATAGGCATTGATGTTTCAGAATATCAGGGAGTTATCGACTGGGAGCAGGTAAAGGCGGCAGGTGTGGAATTTGCCATAATACGTGCAGGTTATCGTACATATGGCGGTGGAGTTATAACTCTCGATAATAGTCTTATCACAAATATTGACGGCGCAACCGCCGCAGGCCTTGACGTCGGCGTGTATTTTTTCTCACAGGCAACAACTGCGGAAGAAGCTATTGAGGAGGCTGACGCTGTTCTCGACGCTGTTGCAGGCAGAAAAATAACGTATCCCATTGTTTTTGACTGGGAAATAATATACGACGATTCCGCCCGTACTGATAAGGTTACAGTTGAGGGGCTTGCTGACTGCTGTGTGGCGTTCTGCGAGCGTGTAAAATCCGCAGGATACACGCCTATGGTGTATCAGAATGCTTCAACTGCAACATATAAGCTGGATTTGCCGAGGATCAATGACTATGATTTCTGGCTTGCGGAGTATACGGATTTCCCCACATTCTATTATGAATATGATATGTGGCAGTATACCTCTGAAGGCAAAGTGGCTGGAATTGAGGGTAATGTAGATATAAATATCAGCTTCAAGGATTTCGGGGCTGATGATAATGCGTAATTTTTAATGTGTATGATGCAGAGGTGTGTGCCTCTTGCTAAAAATCACTGAAACCGCAGATTATCTGCGGTTTTTCTTTTTTTACAGTTGTCGATTAGTCAAATTGTACATCAAGAGTGCATATATTTTGTAGTTGTTCACAAAATTTCGTAAATAGCAATTAACTTCTTCACTTTTTTTCGATTTTATGTTATAATTATAAGTAACCTCTTTTGTACTATAAAGCAACAGAGTAAAATTTTCCATTTGGAGTGAAGTAATTGGGCAAAACCTTGTTTATTACCGACCTTGACGGAACTCTGCTGAATTCGCAGGCAGAGTTGTCCGATTACACGGTGGATACTATAAATTCCCTCATTGAAAAGGGTATGTATTTCACCTATGCCACCGCAAGAACCGAGTATTCCGCAGGAAACATCACGGAAAGGCTGAATATCAACGTTCCCTGCATTGTCAATAACGGGGCGGAGATATATGACAGGAAAAGCGGCAGATATGTCCGAAAATCCGATATTTCCATTGATGCCACCGCAAGGATAATCGACGCATTTGCGGAAAATAACGTGGGAATGTTTATGTTCAAGTTCAGAGGCGAAAAGTTCGGAACTTGCTACAGCGACAATCTCAATGAACTAATGCAGGAGTATGTAAAAACCCGCAGCAAAACAGGTCAGCCCCTATGGAAATGCACTGATTTGCACAGCGAAAATGACGGTAGTGTGGTATATCTCACTTCAACGGGGGATTATGAAAAGCTTCTCCCCATTGAGAGAATTGCCGCTTCTGTGAAAGGTCTTGACCACGTTTTCTATGAGGATACATATACGGGAAAGTATTATCTTGAAATTTTCTCGGAAAATGCCTCAAAGGCTAACGGCTTGAAATTTCTCCGTGAGGAATACGGCTTTGATAAAATTGTGGCATTCGGGGATAATCTCAACGATTTGTCAATGTTCAGGGTTGCCGATGTTAAAATTGCCGTGGGCAATGCTAAAGATGAGCTGAAAAAAGCCGCAGATTTTGTGATTGGCACAAATGATGAGGACGGAGTTGCTCATTATCTGAATAGTTTAAAATGAAATTTTCATAGATAATTTGAAATTGGAAAGGAAATGTAAACAATGAAGAAACTTATGTTAGGTAACGAGGCTTTCGCAAGAGGTCTTTACGAGGCAGGCTGTAAGGTAGTATCAAGCTACCCCGGTACTCCCTCAACTGAAATCACAGAGGAAGTTGCAAAGTATGCGGAGATTTACGCTGAATGGGCTCCCAATGAAAAGGTAGCTATGGAAGCGGCTCTCGGTGCGTCAATTGCAGGTGCAAGAGCATTCTGCGGAATGAAGCACGTTGGACTCAATGTTGCAGCTGACCCCCTTTATACAGCTGCTTATACAGGCGTAAACGGCGGACTTGTTATTGCCGTAGCTGACGACCAGGGTATGCATTCCTCACAGAATGAGCAGGACAGCCGTCACCACGCAATTGCTTCAAAGGTTCCAATGCTTGAACCCTCTGATTCTACAGAATGCCGTGATTTCGTAAAGCTTGCCTATGAAATTTCAGAGGATTTCGATACTCCCGTTATCGTAAGAATGTCAACACGTGTTGCTCACTCACAGAGTATTGTTGAAACATTCGACAGACAGGAACTTGAATTAAAGGAATATACAAAAAATCCACAGAAATATGTTATGATGCCTGCATTTGCAAGAGGCAGACACGTATTTGTTGAGGAGCGTACAGCAAAGCTTACAGAGTATGCTGAAACTTCACCTCTCAACCGTGTTGAAATCTCCGACAAGGCTGAATTCGGCGTAATCACAAACGGTGCGGCTTATCAGTATGTCAAGGAGGCTCTCGGCGAAAAGGCTTCTGTATTAAAGCTTGGTATGGTTAATCCTATGCCTGTACAGCTTATCCGTGACTTTGCGGCTAAATATGACCGCATTGTAGTTGTGGAGGAACTTGACGGCATTATCGAGTCACATTGCCGCAATATCGGTGTTACCAACGTAGAGGGCAAGGCTATTTTCGGCTGTATCGGTGAAATCAACCAGTCCGCAATTGCTGAAAAGCTTCTGGGCGAAAAGAAGGAGTTTGCTGAACTTGCAGACGCAATTCCTGTTCGTCCTCCCGTTATGTGTGCAGGCTGTCCCCACCGTGGACTTTTCTACAACCTGAAAAAGCTTGGCATTACAGTTTCAGGCGATATCGGCTGTTATACTCTCGGTGCGGCTGCTCCCCTTACTGCTATGGATACAACAATCTGTATGGGCGCTTCAATTTCCGCACTTCACGGCTTCAACAAGGCAAGAGGTGCAGAGAGCGAGCATAAGAGCGTTGCTGTTATCGGTGATTCCACATTTATGCACAGCGGTATGACAGGTCTTGTAAATATCGCTTATAACAACTCAAATTCAACTGTTATTATCGTTGACAACTCTATTACAGGTATGACAGGACATCAGCAGAACCCCACAACAGGAAAAAATCTCAAGGGTGATCCTGCTGCTGCCGTTAATCTTGAGGAACTCTGCAAGGCTATCGGTATTAAGCGTGTACGTGTGGTTGATCCATACAAGCTTGCTGAAACTGAGGCTGTAATTAAGGAAGAACTTGCAGCTGATGAAGCATCTGTTATCATTTCACGCAGACCTTGTGCATTGCTTAAATATGTTAAGCACAACGCTCCTTTCAAGGTTGAGGCTGACAAGTGCGTGGGCTGTAAGATGTGTATGAAGCTGGGCTGTCCCGCTATTTCAATGAAGGACGGAAAGGCAGTTATCGACCATACACAGTGCGTAGGCTGCGGCATCTGTAAGGAACAGTGCAAGATTGGTGCTATTCTGTAAATAGTAAGCAAGAAAAAATTTAAAATGGGGTAAAATTATGAAAATAAGAAAATTAATCTGTCCGTACTGCAATGTGTTAATGAGATATATGGGAACGAAAAGAATTCAGCTTGGTCGTACAGGTTGGATAATAGGTGATTGGGATAATTTGCTTTCGGGTTCACTTACCACAAGTATTTATGAGTGTCCCAAGTGCGGAAAGCTTGAACTTTTCAGATTTAAGAAAACAAAGAGGGAAAAGGAATGATACAGTTAGAGATATACGAGGCGTTTGTCAACTGGCTTGACAATATCTTGGAAAATAACGATATGCCCGATGAAACGGTTTCCTTCTGCTTCAACCTCTATGAGGAATCCGTCGAGGACAGCGTCTATGCCGTTCAGCTTGTAGCTTGTGAGGCATTTGACGAAAACGATCCCGACTGGGCTTGCGAGGAATGTTGGTCATCGGAGGAGGATATATTCTGTGTTGAGCTTTCGGATGAAACCGAAAAAGACTGGAAAGCCGCACAGAAGCTTATCACAGGCTGGGCTGAGGAGTATCTCGGAAACGGCAAATATGCCGGTATACTCACATCAAAGCCCGTAGGCATAGGATTTGTTGACGGAGATGTGGAGATAATTCACAGATAAATAACGGTGATTGTTATGAAGAGAAATATAATTAATCTTGTGTACAGATTTATTCAGCTTTTCATCGTAGTATTTATATCGGATAGACTTGAAATGAATTTCTGGGCAAAGTTCGGCATACTTGTTGTTGTGCTGCTCATATTTGACGAAGCAGAGCCATATATGGAACGCTTTTTCAAGGGTGAGCCGATGATTCCAGACAAGGATTTGTTCGATAATCAAGGGGAATAAAACCTTTAAAATTATAAGGAGAAAATTTAAATATGGAAACTAAATCAATTATGATAGTCGGAGTGGGCGGACAGGGTTCGCTCCTTGCTTCAAGACTTCTCGGAAATGTGCTTCTTGCACAGGGATATGACGTAAAAGTAAGCGAAGTTCACGGAATGAGCCAGCGTGGCGGTTCTGTTGTTACATACGTAAAATACGGCGATAAGGTGTATTCTCCCGTTGTTGAAAAGGGCGAGGCTGACGCTGTTATCTCCTTTGAGCTTCTTGAAGCTGCACGCTGTCTGCCATATCTGAAAAAGGGAGGTACCCTTATTACATCGACACAGCAGATTGACCCTATGCCTGTTATCACAGGCGCTATGGAATATCCTGCTGACCTCGTAAGCAAGCTTGCTGAGGCAGGTGCTGATATTACAACTGTTGACGCTCTTTCTCTTGCTGAGGAAGCAGGCACAGCAAAGGCTTCAAACGTAGTTCTTATGGGTGTACTTTCTGCAAAGACAGATTTCCCCGAAGAACTCTGGCAGAATGCTCTTGAACAGTGCGTTCCTCCGAAATTCCTTGAACTTAACAAGAAGGCATTTGAACTTGGCAGAAATGCTGCTGTAAAGTAAAAAAGTAGTATAATCTGAAAGGGAGGGATTGCTGTGAAAAAGCTGTTTTCTGCTATGGCTGTGCTGTCTATGATAATTTCCTGCACTTCCTGCGGTTTGTATTCAACCTACGAAGCAGATGTGGAATTGGCTGTTCCGACAGAGGAAATATCTGCAACCGAAACTGTAATATCGGCGGAAGTGTCTACAGAACAGCTTACAAAAGCAGATCCCATCCGTCAGGAATGTCGTAAAACTATAAAAAATTCGGAAAAACCCGAAGTCGTAAGAGTTCATTTCGAGGGCTTATGCTCCGAGGATATACGAAAACACGCACAGGTCAAGGATTTGTATAATATTGATATATTCCACAGCGAAGTTGTGGGACTTGTGGGAATTCCAATTGAAATCGCATATGATTCCGAGATTTCACAGCCACGTTTAGGCTTTGAATATGATACATCGGAATTGAGAGGAATCCCCGAAAAAAATCTCGTAATGCTCCACTATTCCGAGGAAGATGAGTTTTACAACACCGTTGAGGATTTCGAACTTGATACGGACAAGTGCATTGTTTCCGCAGATATTGAAGAATCAGGAGTTTATCTCCTTGCCGACGCCTATCAATGGTACGAATGCTGGGGCATGGATGTGTCGGAATATGCCTATGAAAGGGATTTAACCCAGTACAAGACCGACTGGGAGCGTGAGGAAGATACGGGAAGTATTATGGCTCTTGCCAATAAGGAATGGGCAATGGAAAACGCTCCCGATTTCCACGTATCCACCGCTGAACAGCTTGCTTCTGTTGTGTGGTATGTCAACGGAATTGACGGAAATGTGAATGTTACCCTTGAAAAGGATATTGACCTTTCAGATTATCAATGGAAGCCTATGGGCTGGGGAAAGGGCTTTAACGGCGGATTTTCGGGAACTGTTGACGGTCAGGGGCATACAATCTACGGTATGACCATTATGGAGGATTATCTGCAAACGGGCTTTATCGGCTACGGTACTGGAATTTCCGTGAAAAATATCAGTTTTGAGGACGCTTATGTTTCCGCAACCCACTGCACAGGCATTGTGGGCGGTGAGCTTTACAGCTGTGGTACATGGGAAAATATCCACGTGCAGGGCAAGGTTCATGGCGGAAATGATGACTATGCGGCAATTGTCGGTAGGGAAACGAATATAAATTTCAAGAACTGTTCAGCTGATGTTACCGTAAACGGCGAGCCTTTTGAGTATCTTTCCTATCGTCAGAAGCGTGAGGCGGAGGTTGAAATCGTGGAAACCTTTACCCTTACCCTTAACGATGATTACACGATTACACGTGATGAACACGAGGGATTTCACAACCTTGGCTGGAATATATTGATTAACGATGAGCAAAGACTTCAAAGAAATGCAGAAAATGAACTCGTTCTCGATACTCATAACTGGGTAGGAGATTCCCCTGCAAAGTATACTATTTATCTTGTGGCTTATATAAACGGCACATATATCCGTGTAAGCAATATTTTAGAATATGAGCTGAGTTAATATGAAAAAATTTATAATGATTATCTTTTTCATTCTTTCAGCATTATCAATTATCGGTGGTGTTGCAAGACAAAAGGAATATTCCGAAAATTATGTTCGCACTAAGGCAACGCTGGTTTTTGAAGAAAGAAAGTTAAAGCTTCCGTCAACATACACATATGTTTACAAGGTAGGCGATAACAGCTATGTTGCAATAAAAGAAAACGGTCTTGAGCTCAGTAGACGCAATATATACTACAGAAAAGACTTGCCATCTTCTTATCGCTTCGGTTATATTGAAGTTTTTGCAAAAATATTATTCTTTATGGGAATATTTTTCGCCTTGATTGCGGTTTACATTTTAGCAGGACATATTTTGTATGTATCATTTGCAAGCAAGATATTGATGTGCATATTTTTGTGTTTTACTGTGGGAATGTTCTTCCTTACAGGCTCGGTTCAGTTTACATTTGCACTAAGTTTTGGGGCAATAGTAATTTATGCTTGCTTTACTGAGTTAAACAGAAGCACCGATTATTATAATTAATTTATTGAACACAAGGCAATACCGCATGGATTATGTGTGGCACAGCCCTGAATTTATAAATAAGGAGAAAAAGCCAATGGCAAATTATTGGAATCAGGAAATTGAATGTATGTCCCGTGAGGACATGAAAAAGCTTCAGGACGAGCGTCTTGTTGCACAGGTAAAGCACGTTTATGAGAATGTTGAGTATTATCGCAATCTCATGGACGAAAAGGGAATAAAGCCCGAAGATATTCAGTCTATTGACGACATTCACAAGCTGCCTTTCCTCACAAAGGCTGACCTCCGTGACGCATATCCCTACGGACTTCTTGCAAAGCCCCTCAGTGAATGTGTGCGTATTCAGTCAACAAGCGGTACAACTGGCAAGCGTGTAGTTGCATTCTACACACAGAACGATATCGAGCTGTGGGAAAACTGCTGTGCAAGAGCAATCGTGGCAGCAGGCGGAACAAAGGACGATGTATGTCAGGTAGCTTACGGCTATGGTCTTTTCACAGGCGGTCCCGGACTCAACGGTGGTTCACATAAGGTAGGCTGTCTTACACTTCCTATGTCAAGCGGAAATACAGAGCGTCAGATTGGCTTTATGCGTGACCTCGGCTCAACTATTATCTGCTGTACTCCCTCATATGCTGCATATATCGGCGAAACTCTCCACGAAATGGGACTTACTCCCGATGACATCAGCCTTAAAGCAGGTATCTTCGGTGCAGAGCCATGGACAGAGGAAATGAGAAAATCCATTGAAAAATCCCTCGGAATTAAAGCATACGACATCTATGGTCTTACTGAAACAAGCGGCCCCGGTGTATCATTCGAGTGCTGCGAGCAGACAGGTATGCACATCAACGAGGATCACTTCTATCCCGAAATCATCAATCCCGATACAGGCGAAGTTCTCCCTGAGGGCGAAGTAGGCGAGCTTGTATTCACAAGCCTTACAAAGGAGGCATTCCCCCTTCTCCGCTACAGAACAAGAGATTTATGCGTACTCAGCCGCAAGAAGTGTTCATGCGGACGTACTCTCATCAAGATGAGAAAGCCTATGGGAAGAAGCGATGATATGCTTATTATCCGTGGTGTAAATGTATTCCCATCACAGATTGAAACTGTACTTATCGAGCAGGGTTATTCACCAAACTATCTCATTGAGGTTGACCGTGTAAACAACACAGATACTCTTGACATCAGCGTTGAGATGAATCCCGAACAGTTCTCTGATAAGATGAAAGTAATGCAGGAGCAGGAAAAGGCACTTGCACTTGCTATAAAGACAATGCTTGGAATTAACCCCAAGGTACACCTTGTAAGTCCTAAGTCAATCACAAGAAGCGAGGGCAAGGCTGTACGAGTTGTTGACAGAAGAAAGCTTCACGATTAAAAGGAGGAAAGAACTATGGCAAACGCAAAACAGATTTCAGTATTCGTTGACAACAAGCCAAATCAGCTTACAGGAGTAATGGCTCTGCTGAAAGACTGCGGTATCAATATCCGTGCATTAAGTCTTGCAGATACTTCCGATTTCGGTATTCTCCGTATGGTTGTAAATGATACCGACAAGGCTGAAAGAGTGCTTAAAAATGCGTCATATGCGGTAACTGTTACAGAAATTGTGGCAATTACAATTCCCGATTCACCAGGACAGCTCAGCCGAGTTCTTGATATTCTCGGTGCTGAAAATGTAAATCTTGAGTATCTCTACGCATTTACAGGAGCTTCCGACAGATCAGTTTCCTTTGTTATCCGTGTTGATGATATCAGGCACGCTTCCGACGCACTTACAAAGGGCGGTATTATTCAGCTTACAGAGCAGGATTTGTCCGAATAATTCGTAATTATTTAATTTGTTTTGTATGTGGCGATGCCTGCATCGCCAACATAAATGAATATCAAAAGTTACGGCTAAAAAAAGTAATTTATTGGATTATTTTTAAATGGTCTTGACAAATTGTACAAAAAAATGTATAATATAAGTACTGTATAATGGTTGCAGGGGAAGTGTGTCATTTTGGGATGATGAAGCTTTACTGCAATACGTAAATGAAAATGGAGTTGATAGGAATGGGTATTCTCGATAAAATCGGCGATGTCTCCAAGGGCGTTTCCGATAAAACCAAGAGTATGTCCGAGGCTAATAACCTCAAAAGAAAAATCCTCTACGAGGAGGAGAGAATTGTTGAGATTTTCACAGATCTCGGTAAGAGATACTATAAGAATCCCGACGAGGATCCTGCAAGTCTGAAGGTTCTCTGCGATGATATTGATACTCGCCGCAGACGTATCAAGAAGATGAGATTTGAGCTCAATGGTATCAGAGGTTACAAGATCTGCCCCAAGTGTGACGCAGAGGTTAACGAGAGATTTCAGTTCTGCGGTCGCTGTGGTGCAAGACTTCCCGAAATGGAAGATGACGACTTTATGTCCCTTGAGCCCAACGACTACTACACAGAGAGCAGTAACCAGTTCTTCAACGCTGACTCAAACAAGAATTATTAATCAATCACAAGGGCGGCATTTTGTCGCTCTTGTTTTTGCTTATGGAGAAAAATATACACTATGAAAATAATAGAATTAATTCTACTTCTCGTTTTCTGTAATATAATTCCACTATGGACTGAAATTTCATTCCCTGTCGGAATAAAAATCGTCGGAATTGTAATGTTGTCAGTTATATTCCTTATTATTCTTATCCGCTGGGAGAAAACCACTGTAAAAAGCTTCCGTTTAAGCTCCCTGAAAAGGGGAGTGTCACTTCTTTGGCTGACGGGAATGATGATAATTCCCGAAATAATCGTTATAGTACTATATTTTATCAGATCTGATGCAGGCATTCTGCCGAAGATATTTTCCATTGTTATGCCCTTGCTTGCCATAGGCGTGATATTTATGGACGGCTTTATCCGTACAGCCGCAGGTTCAAGACAGGTTAAGGCGGCGGATTATATCCTCCTGTTGTTTTTTTGGTGGGTTCCTGTTATAAATCTTTTCCTTATCCGCAAATTCTATAAAACAGCCAAAAGAGAATATATTTTTGAGCTTTCAAAGGCGGAGTTTGAATCTGCCCGTGCTGAAAATGAAATTTGCAGGACAAAATACCCTATTGTTATGGTGCACGGTATTTTCTTCCGTGACTGGCAGTATATGAATTACTGGGGGAGAGTTCCTGCAACACTTATCCGCAATGGAGCAACGGTATATTATGGAAATCAGCAGTCTGCGAAGTCAATTCCCGACAGTGCCGCTGAACTGAAAGAGCAGATTGAACGTGTGCTTTCGGAAACGGGAGCCGAAAAGGTGAATATTATTGCCCACTCAAAAGGTGGACTTGACAGCCGCTATGCTATAAGCTCTCTCGGTTTGGGTGACCGTGTAGCAACATTGACTACTATAAATACTCCCCACGGCGGAAGTGATATGGTTGACTATCTTATGGGGAAAATGCCCGATAAGGTAGTAAAGTGGATAGCTGACAGGTACAACTCCATTTTCCGCAGATTAGGCGATAAAGATCCTGATTTTCTTGCAGGTGTAAGGGATTTAAGCCCTGCAAGGGTTAAGGAATTAGCTCCATATATGGAGGATTGCCCCGAGGTAGCCTACAGAAGCTGTATGTCGGTTATGAAAAGCGTATTTTCTGCGGGTATTCCTCTTAATGTGGGATATCTTATAATAAAAAGGCTTAACGGCAGAAACGATGGCCTTGTTTGGGAGAATGCGGCAATACACGGTGAGCATCGAATGGTGACGGCAAGAGGAATACGAGGCATCAGCCACGGTGATACAATTGACCTTTTCCGTGAAAATATCGACGGCTATGACGTAAGAGAGTTTTACGCAAATCTTGTGGCTGAACTGAAATCACAGGGTTTCTAGCCTACCATTGAATTTCCTGTGGATAAATCGGCATAAATAAAAAGCAGGTATGCAGAGTATTCCCCACAAAAGGGTGAAAATCGGGCAGATTTGTCCCATAATATTAAAGGGTAGCTTGGAATAATCCCACACGTGCCAGCCCATTATGATATTGTCGAATATCCCGACAGCAAATTCTATGGTGGTTATAGATGCCGCACCGATAACACAGCAGCGGATCAGTGTCATTGCAGGGCGGCTGCTTATAATATAAATAATCGTAAGGACAAAACCACCTGTAAGGCACATTGTCCAATGGGTGTAACCTCTCCCTGCTATTTCTACAAAGGCATAGAGGAAATATCCCATAAGAAAAGTAAAAATAAATTGATAAAATTTCACCATACTCACCTCATAGTTATTATGAAGCGGAGCAAAATAATTATACAGAAACGGAGTTGTGATATATGCGAAAAAGTTGTATTTTACTTCATATTTCAAGTCTGCCCTCGGAATATGGTATTGGCAAAATGGGAAGCCATGCCTTTGAATTTGTGGATTTCCTTGTAAAATCGGGAGTTAAGATGTGGCAGATACTTCCTCTTTCACCTACAAGTTATGGCGATTCCCCATATCAGTCATTTTCGGTAAATGCAGGAAACCCATATTTTATCGACTTTGAAATACTGGAGGGTGATGGTCTTCTTGAAGCTGAGGACTACAAAAATATCGTATGGGATACCGAAGCTGATAAGGTGGATTATGCCTTGATTTACGATAAGTGTTTTGATGTGTTGCGAATTGCTTATTCTCGTTTCAGGACATCAAAATTCCCTGCTTACAGAAAATTCTGTGATAAGAATAAAAGCTGGCTTGATGAGTATGCTCTTTTTATGGCACTTAAATTTGAAAACGGCGGCAAAGCGTGGTATGAGTGGGATAAGGATATCTCAATGCACCGCCCGAAGGCTGTTGCTGAATGTAAAAAGCGTCTTAAAAAGGAAAGCGGCTTTTTCAAGTTCTTACAGTTTGAATTCAGCAGACAGTGGACGGAGCTGAAAAAATATGCCAACGACAAGGGAATTGAAATAGTGGGAGATATCCCGATATACTGTGCTTTGGACAGTGTTGAGGCATGGTCGGAGCACAAGCTGTTTATGTTTGACCGCAAACGCCGCCCCGTATGCGTGGCAGGCTGTCCTCCTGATGAGTTTTCACCTACTGGGCAGCTGTGGGGAAATCCCATATATAACTGGGAATACCACGAAAAGACAGGCTTTGAGTGGTGGATTAACCGCATTGCCAAGGCGGCAGAGCTTTATGATGTTGTACGCATTGACCATTTCCGAGGATTTGAAAGCTTTTACGCTATTCCCTACGGCAACGAGGATGCAACAGTAGGAGAGTGGATGAAGGGCCCGAATAGTCCATTGTTCCTTGCGGCAGAAGAAAAGTTGGGCAGGCTGAATATAATTGCAGAGGATTTAGGATTTATTACTCCTGAAGTCCGTGAAATGCTCAATACTTGCGGTTATCCGGGAATGAAAGTATTGCAGTTCGGTTTCAGCGGCGGAGATAATGAGCATCTGCCCCATAATTTCACCACAACAAATTGCTTTGCATACACAGGCACTCATGATAATGAAACCCTCAACGGCTGGGTAGGGGATATGGATAAGAATTCACTGAAATTTGCAAAGAAATATCTCAATGTGCGGAAGAAAAGTGAAATCCCCATGGCAGTTATACGCGCTGCTTGGGGAAGTGTTGCAGGTGTTGCTACCGCTCAAATGCAGGATTTCCTTGACAGTCCGAAGGAGGGCAGAATGAATACTCCCTCTACACTTGGAAATAACTGGCAGTTCAGAACAAAATCAGAACAGTTCACACCACAGCTTGCGAAGAAAATTAAAAAGCTGAATAAGATTTATAACAGATAATAAGCTGTTAGCTAATAGTGTAAGGGCGAGGATAACTCGCCCTTAATTATTGTGTTAAAAAATGAAGGGCGGTCATTAGACCGCCCAAGATTATTATATTCAATAATTATGAATTTTTAAGTCCGTCAATAGCTTCGAAAGCGTTTTTAATGGCTTCTTCCTCTGTTATTGCATTTCTTGGATTGATTACAAAGTTGTATACACCTATTTTAGCTCTGCTTGATGTGTTGAGATTTGTTACGTACAATTCAACTTTGAAGTGGTTTGTATCAGCTGTGAGCATTGTTATAACCTGAGAAATATCAGCAGATTCAATAACAGGCGTTGTAACCAGTCTCTTTCTGCCGTTAGCGTCTGTAATGAAATAGTCGAAAATGAATAATCCGTCAGCATTTTCAGGGAATGGTGTGAGGAAAGCTATTTCCTTATCTGTAGATTTTCCGGGAGCAATCTGGCTGAATGTGTACTTTGGAGCTTCAACAGGTCCGTCAGTAACAGTAATCTTTATTTCAGCCTTTACATTTGGATTGTCAACGCTGTAAACGGTAACTTTACATTCGCCTACGCTGTTTCCGTATACCCAGCCCATTTTGTCAACAGTTGCGATATCGGTATTATCTGAAATCCACAGCTCGTCCTTGTTGGCAGCGTCAACGGGGAGCATTGTCACCCATGCAATGTCGGAGCCGCCTACAGGGATAGTCATTTCATATTTATCAAGTATAATATCTGTAATTGTTGCGTGGTTGTCAGCATTAACAACAATGCTTGCTGTTGCAACAGGGTTATCCTTGCTGATTGCCATGATAATGCATTTGCCCTCTTTTTTTGCAGTGATTACGCCATTTTCGTCAACAACAGCAATTGTTTCGTCAGAGCTGATCCAACGGATTGTCTTATCAGTTGCATTTTCGGGAAGAACTGCTACAGCTACCTTGGCTGTTGAATCAATTGTCATATTGATTTCGCTGTTCTGTACAATAATGCTTTCGACTGGAATATATTCAGTTGTTGTAGCTGTTGTTGTAACAGGGGCAGTTGTTGTGGTTGTAGTGGTAGTTTCTGTTGTTGTGATAGTAGTTGTTGCAGGCGGTGTTGTAACAGTTGCACCTGATTCAACAACTATAACTGTAATATGACCATATGCCGCAGGGTTATCCTCGCTTACAACGTGAAGAACAGTAACACCGGGTTTTAATGCTGTAACCCAGCCTTCATTGTCAACAATTGCAACCTCTGGCTTGGAACTTGTCCATATCTCATTTTTGTTTACAGCTGTTTCGGGGAGCATTGTAACTCTTGCTGAAAGTTCAGCTGTACCTGCTTCCATTGTAAACTCGGTACGTGAAACCTTGAGTGATTTTACGTGTCTTGTATCTTTTACAGTAACCTTGATATCAGCGGAAACATCGGGATTGTCAACGCTTGTAACAGTGATGATGCATTCGCCCTCGGAAACACCTATAACCCAGCCCTCGCTGTCAACTATTGCAACAGCTTCGTTGGAGCTTGTCCACTTTTCAGCTTTATTTGGTGCGTTTTCGGGGAGCATTGTAACATAAGCTGCTAAAGCGCCCTCTCCTGCATTTACAATCATTTCACTTCTTGTAATGCGTATATCTGAAACTTTTAAAGATGTTGTAGTTGTAGTAACCGGCTTTGTGGTTGTAGTTGTAGTAGTTGTGAGCTTTGCTGTTGTTGTGGTAGTTGTTGCTTTAGTTGTTGTCTTGGTTGTTGTTTTCGTTGTAGTGGGTTTAGTAGTTGTTGCCTTGGTTGTGGTAGTAGTTGTAGGCTTGGTGGTTGTTGTGGCAGTAGTTGTAGTAGTTACATTGGTAGATTCGCCTTTGATAAAGTCAACAATATTTGAGTTGCCGCCTGTAGAAATATAAGCGTAATAATCAAGTACGTGTGAAGCGTCAACAGAGTCGATTGTGCCGTTCTGATCAACGTCGGCACATTTTTTCTGTGCTGAGTTAAGTGTGGAGGTTCCGCCTGTTGAAACTACGGAATACTCTCCGAGAATAAGAGAAGCGTCAACGGAATCGACAGAGCCGTTTATATCGACATCGCCAATTATGATTCTTGCGCTTTCAAAGAGATTTGTCATGCCGCTTTCAAGAGGATATGATGTAGTATATCCCGTTGCAGGCATTGCAGAGCCGAAGCAGAATGCAGCGGCTAAAAGTGCTGATGTGATTTTCTTTTTATTCATAATTTCTCCCTCTACGCAGAAGCATATCATTCAATTCCCCATAATTCACGCAGATACACTTCTATGCTTTAATTTAACAGAATAATTATACACCCTTTTAGCAGAAAAATCAAGCAATATAGCGGATTTTGTTAATTTTTACAAAAAAATACAATTTGTTGCCGTTTCTTTCGATATATAGACATAAAGTATGGGGGTATGTATAGGTATTGTAAAGAAAAACCGCACAGAAAAATCCGTGCGGTCATTGTAAATTATGGAAGTCGTGAGGTGGAGGATGTTGTCTTTTCAGCTTTTGTTCGCTCAATTGTAACCTTTGCATTTGTGGCTATCCATACATCATCAAAGGAAGGGCAGGAGAAAATAACACCCTGATTGAATTGCTCCTCTGTGATAGTTGTATTAAGCAGATTGACTTCTCCGAAAATATCCTCGGCGGTTATCTCTGCAAGGGATTCCGCAGAGCCTATAATAGTAACATCAATCTGCGGTGTAATGATCGAATAATCATACACATTGTCGGGTAGGTTACTTATCTGTATGTGGTCGCTGCTGATAGTCATAGGTATTTCTTCAAGGTCTGTATCATCAATTGTAACCACAACGGATTCAAGGTCTGAAACATTGATAAGCTCTGTATTTTCAAGACGCTTTTCAATGGAGAATGTGCGTGAAAATCCGGATCTGATTTCATAAAGGGGGATAAGTCCTACATCAAGTACGTCGGGGATCTCCACCTGACTGTTATTGCAGGCAAGTGTTACCGAATCTGTTGAAAGTCTGAACTTTATTGTATCCTTATTGAAATTTTCGGGAGCATAGGCTATTGACGCTGTCAAGCCCACTTTTTTCTGTGTTCGCACAGCAATGTTGATATCAAAGGTTGATGTGCTGATTTCAAGCGCAGATTTTTCAAGGTCGATAGCAGCATTTTCCTTGGTGTAAAGCTTCAGCTCCGCACCGCTTAAAACGTAGGAGGTATCAAGGCTCATTTCTTTGTTTGAAACGGCAAAGCACTTGTCTATCATATCAAGCTTTGTAGAAGGTCCTGTTATGCTTATACGTGAGGGGATACATTTGTATTCGTCGGGATTTTTTACCTTTCCTTCAACAATCTGTACATTCGGGGTAAGGGGAACTACATCAAATTCTCTTGTATCCATTTTATCAAAGACAACAGTCGCTTTTGAGGGGGAAATGGATTTAACCTCATATTTTATTCCGCTTTCGCTTTTGATTTTAAGGGGAAGCTTTTTTGTTTCCACCGTTGAAACATTATCTGCGTCAAAATAAGCGGTCAGGGTTTCGTTGGTGAGATAACCTATCTGTGTACGGCTTCCGAGAATTTCAACGGTAACTTCCTCCACATCGCAGGAGGTAACGCTCAACCCGTTCTGACTTGCGGTGGAGCCTGTTATATTTGTTGTAACAGGGATATGATAGACTGTTTTCTGTACCGAGGGGTACTGGGTAAGTGAAATGAAAAGCCATAATAAAACAGCGATAATTCCTGCAAGAACCGCAAGGAAAAGATTGCTTGACATATACTTTTCTCTGAATTTTTCGAGAAGTTTCACTTTTTATTCCTCCTTCCGATAATAGAGGAAATTCTTTTCTTTGCTGTATTATCTTCGTCGGGATCCTCGTAGAATATTTCCTTTTCAAGGGCATATTTCAGCTTCATACGTGTGTAGTCACGGGTGAGGACTCCGTTTATAGCCAGCGAAATCTGACCTGTTTCCTCTGATACGATAATAACAACGGCGTCGGAGTTTTCACTCATGCCGATAGCGGCACGGTGACGGGAGCCGAGGCTTTTATCAATGGTAAGATCGCTTTTGGGACGGGGCAGAAAGCAGGCTGCCGCAAGTATAAGACCGTCACGCATAATAACAGCACCGTCGTGGAGGGGAGTTTTAGGGTAGAAGATATTACCGAAAACCTCTTTGCTGGGGATAGCGTTCATAAGTGTACCTGTTTCAATCTGCTCGCCAAGACGGGTTTTTCTTTCGATTACAATAAGGGCACCTGTACAGCTTGCGGAAAGCTCCACGCAGGAGTCACAGATAGCCTCGATAGCGTTGTTCCATCGCTGTTTTATATCATTTGAGGGCATACCTATTCCGATAAAATTCATACCGAATTTAGTCTGTCCGAACTGTTCAAGAGCTCGGCGGATTTCGGGCTGAAAGAGGATAAGCATGGCAAGAAGTCCGACGTCGAGAGCATTGCCGAGGATATATTCCATAACGGTAAGCTCGCACAGACTGCTTATGATGTAAGCAGCCACAAGGACGAGAATGCCCTTGATAAGCTGTCCTGCACGTGTTTCACGAACCAGCTTCAGTAGCAGATAGATTATGTAGGTGAGTGCCAGAAGGTCTATTATTTCTTTAAATCCTATAGTAGACATCAGGCTGAAGAAAGCATATTTTATATCCTGAAAAGAAGGCATAATTATATCACAACCTGTTCAATAATAAGGGGGCTACTCCCCCTATATTATATTGTACCACAATTTCAGATTATTTCAATAGGTTTTTATCATTTTCCGAAAAATTTTATATTTTTACTTCAAAATGTTCACAATTGGAAAGTTTAAGTTCCATTATGTGAAATTTTTAGGGGGCGATGTTCACATCGCCCCGAATTACAGATTATTGATTATCCCTGCAAGTTTTACTGTGTCCTCCTCCCTGCTGAATACGGATGGGGAAAATCTGACTGTTCCCGTATCTGTTCCAAGGGCGCTATGAGCCATTGTCGCACAGTGGTATCCTGCACGCAGACAAAATCCCTCCTTTGCAAGAGAGGAAGCCACTCTTTCCGAGGGTATGCCCCGTATGTTGAATGATACAATGGGGACGTATTCAGCGGAGTCTGAACGGTATATAGTAACCTTCGGATTTTTTTCAAGCTCTGAAATAAAACGTCGGCAAATTCTATCCTCATGGGTGAATATCTTTTTTATACCGATTTTACGTATAAATTCAATGCCCGCCTTCATTGACATAATACCGACAGTTCCAACTGTTCCGCTTTCCAATGCTTCGGGGAGGAGAATTGGCTGTTCAAGGCTGTGGGAGCCGCTTCCTGTTCCGCCCTGTATAATGGGAGAAATTGAGAATTTTCCGTCGCTTATGAGCATGCCCGTTCCCGTTATTCCGTACAAACCCTTATGACCTGCGGTGCATATGATATTCATACCCTGCGACAGGTTTACATCAATTATTCCTGCCGCTTGTGCCGCGTCGACAATAAAGGCTATATTGCGTAATGTGCAAAGCTCTGCGATTTCTTTCACAGGCATAATCTGTCCTGTGACATTGCTTGCAAGGGTGCAGACAATAGCTTTTGTATCATTTCTGATGAATCTGCGGAAGCTTTCAACAGTTTTTTTCTTTTCAGGGAAGATTTCCGCAACTGACAGCTTTATTTCTCCCGATTTTGCAAGCTCTGCGGCAGGTCGTGCAACGGAGTTGTGTTCCATTCCGCTTATAATAAGGTGACCACCGTTTTTCATAATGCCCTTGATTGCCATATTGAGGGCAAGAGTGCAGTTGAGGGTGAATACCACGTTTTCAGGCTCTGCCCCGAAGAAATCGGCGGCAGTTTCACGGGCGGCATATACCATTTCTGAGGTTTTCATTCCGAGGGGATGACCGCCTCTGCCCGGACTTGTAAGCTGTTCCATAGCTGATACCACAGCTTTTTTTACGGCAACAGGCTTCGGAAAGGTAGTGGCTGCATTGTCAAAGTTTACAATCAAGAAGCTCCCTCCTCGTAGAGATTGTATGGGATTTTATACTTGTTTAAAAGCTTTGGTATATCGCTGTTTTTTTCTGTGTACAAATCATATCCGCATTCTCCCTCACGCCGCTTGAGCTCGCATCTGTAGCCGAATGAAACGAGAAGCCTTACGGCTTTTTGTGCGTAAGTGTAGGACGGCATCTGCAATATATATTTCATATAAATCAAGTCCTTTTTGTTATTACAGCATAAATGCTGATATATCATAATATGCTGGATTTGCTTTTTAAGATAATATTGCTCCACCAATTAAACCTTGCCGAAAAGATGAAAGCAGAAATGAAATTTATCAAGGAAGAAAAACACAGGAATGCTGTCGCATTGTAAGTTTTTCTGACGCAGAGAAATTTTCTCTGTGCCGAATATTTGATGGCAAGGTTTAGTTGGGGGAGCAATAAAATAAGGACTGCCAAAAGCAGTCCCTACATAATGATTATGAATTAATTCTGAATTAATCCTTGTCCTCATCGTAGAAAACATTGTAATTTACCGCACGGTAAGCGTACGTGCTCAATACAAGTCCGATGATGACATACATACTTAACATAGCCGTACCACCGCCGCTTATAAATGGCAGTGGAACACCGATAACAGGTGCAACCTTAAGCACCATGCCGATATTCATAAGACAATGGGTGAAAAAGAGGCCGAATGCACCCATACAGATAAATCTGCCAAGTCGGTCGCGGGTAATTCTGCTGTCAGCAAATACTTTAAGGCATACATAGGCTAAAAGTATAATTATACCGATACATCCCACAAAGCCGAAAACCTGCCCTGCATGAGCGAAAATAAAATCGTTGTGAAGCTCGGGGACGTAGATGTACTCGTTTCGGCCTGCGAAAAGTCCTTTGCCGAAAACACCGCCCGACTGTAAGGCGTATATACCTAAATCCTGCTGATATTCAATGTTTTCGGGGTCAGTACCCGGTTTGAAAAGAATGAGTATTCGCTCCTTGTGGAAGCTGCTTAGGAAGTTGAACCACATGACGGCAACACCTGCGGCTATTACAAAGGGAGCCGCAAGAAGATATTTCCACGAAATATTTGCGGAAATCATCATAAATCCGAATATAGCGGCGAATACAATGGCTGTACCATAGTCACCCTGTAATACGACTATACCAAGGGGGAGAGCACCGTGTATGAGTAGCAGAAGCATATGCAAAGGCTTGTTCATGTTTTCCTCTGCCTTTGAAAGGTGCAGGCTGAAAGTGAGAATAAATGCAATTTTCATAATTTCTGATGGCTGCAGGCTGACGCCGAAAATCATAATCCAGCCACGGTCGTCGGCACCGTCACGCTGATAGCCCAGAGATGTAAAGGTAAGTGCCACTATAGCAAGGGTGATGGGGACGAAGATAAACCATAGCTTTACGAGCTTACGGTAGTCGATGTAAGAAATGATAATCGAAGCCGTAAGACCGAGAGCCATGGATACGAGCTGTGTTTTCCAGTAGCTGTCACCTATACCCTCGTCAATACTTACTTCACTTGTGGCAATGCTGTAGATAAGCAGTGTGCCAAGTACAGCGCATAATGTAACCGTGAATAAAAGCCCGAAATCAAGGCTGTGTTTGTTTGCGGGAAGTTTTTTGAATGCGGATTTCATCTGATGTCCTTTCTATTTTTGTTCTTCATTTATTCGGTATTGTGCCGCTTCTGTAATATGTTTTCTTGTAATCATATCAGAGCCGTCAAGGTCGGCAATGGTACGTGCTGTTTTCAGTATGCGTGAGTAGGCACGTCCGGACAGGCTCAATGCACGGAAAAGCCTGTCAAGTGTGGCGGAAGCTTCCTCGTCCATTATACAGTATTCCTGCAATTTGTTGTCGGTTATAAGTGCGTTGCAGGTTATTCCTGTACCCTCAAAGCGTTCCGATTGTCTTTTTCTTGCGGTGGTGACTCTTTCACGCACAGATTCGGAGGATTCTTCTTTTTTAGCAGAGGACAGATCCTTGAACTCAGCAGGGGCAACCTCTATGTGCAGATCGAAGCGGTCAAGAAGTGGTCCTGAAATTCTCTGCTGATATTCCACAACCTTTTTTGGTGAACAGCTGCATTTTCTTGTAGGATGACCGTAATAGCCGCAGGGACAAGGATTCATAGCACCTATGAGCATAAATGTGCAGGGGTATGTTACCGTACCTGATGCACGGGATATTGTAACACTTCTGTCCTCAATGGGCTGTCGGAGAATTTCAAGTGTACGCTTGTCGAATTCTGCTATTTCATCAAGGAAAAGAAGTCCGTTATGTGCCAGTGATACTTCGCCGGGTTTTGGAATAGTTCCGCCGCCTGCCAGTCCTGCCGATGATATGGTGTGGTGAGGGGAGCGGAAAGGTCTTTTTGTTATTATGGGCGAGTCGGGAGTAAGTAATCCTGAAATTGAATGAATTTTTGTGGTTTCAAGTGCCTCATCAAAAGTCAGCGGAGGGAGTATGGAGGGCATACGCTTTGCAAGCATACTCTTTCCGCTGCCCGGGGAGCCGATAAGCAAGGCGTTGTGTCCGCCCGCCGCTGCGATTTCCAATGCTCTTTTGGCGAATTGCTGTCCTTTTACATCGGAAAAATCAAGTATTTCGTTATATTCGGGCTCTGGAGGGATGTATGTTTCGCAGGGTGAGAGAAACTCCTCCCCACGGAAATGGCGGATAAGCTCCTCGCCGTTTTTTACAGCATAAACGTCAATTCCCTTTATTACAGAGGCTTCACGGGCATTGTCGGCAGGGACGAAAACAGATTTTATTCCCATTTCACGGGCAAGAATCATCATAGGAAGAACGCCGTTGATACTTCTGACATCGCCGTTGAGGGACAATTCGCCGATAAAGGCACATCCGTCCGTTGCGTCGTTAATCATACGCATGGCACGGAGAATAGCCATAAATATTGCCATATCGTGTACGGAACCGCTTTTTTTCGTGTCGGCAGGTGCAAGGTTGATCATAACCTCTGCCGCAGGAAAACTTATATCACAGGCACGGAGAGCGGCTTTTATACGGTCACGACTTTCTTTTACTACGGTGTCGGGGAGTCCGACGATCTCAAATTGAGGTTGCCCACGGCTTATGTCGATTTCCACATCCACAGGAAAGGCGTTCAGCCCGAAAAGTCCAAGACTCGCAATTTTAGCAAACATATATTTTCACATCCTTTGTAAAGAAATAATATTTCTATTTTATTATACCATTTTTTTTGCTGAATGTAAATATTAACATGAAAAATTTTTAGAGGTGATCTTTTATACAAATAACCAAAAAAGTCGGATTTGAAACAACAAATCCGACGAAGTATCCAATATTTTGAAAAACAAGGTAAATGCCCTTGACAAAGGGAAGGAAATATGATAAACTAATATAATGTATCAGTATGTGAAGGGTATTCCTATCCTCAGCAAAATATTATAACACAATATTTATGCTTTTGTCAATAGTTTTCCGAAAATTTTTTCGGAGGATACCTGAAAGTCAATACGAAAAAACAAATAAGGAGGTTCCGCCTATGGTGAATGTAACACCTAAGCAGCTGGGAAAAAATGTCAGAATGAGCTTCGGTAAAATTACCGAGCCTCTTGAAATGCCTAACCTTATCGAGGTTCAGAAGGACTCTTACAAGTGGTTCAGAGAAGAGGGACTCAGGGAGGTTTTCCGTGATATGACGGCAATTACCGATTACAACGGTAATCTCGTGCTGAATTTCAAGGACTACCGCTTTGATGATACTCCGAAATATAGCCTTGCAGAATGTAAGTCAAGAGGTGCGACCTATCAGGTTAAGATGTTCGCAACTGCAACACTTTGCAACAAGGAAACAGGTGCGGTAAGCGAAAGTGAAATCTATATGGGCGATTTTCCGCTTATGACAGACAGCGGTACCTTCGTTATCAACGGTGCAGAGCGTGTTATTGTATCACAGCTCGTTCGTTCTCCCGGTGTATACTATGCTTTTGAAAAGGATAAGACAGGTAAGGATCTTTTCAGTGCCACTGTTATCCCTAACAGGGGTGCATGGCTTGAATACGAAATGGACTCCAACGACGTTGTCTATGTCCGCATCGACAAGAACAGAAAAATTCCGCTTACAACCTTTATCCGTGCTCTTGGTGTAGGTTCCGACGAGGAGATTTATGAGCTTTTCGGCGCTGATGAGCGTCTCAAGCAGACTATCCTCCAGAAGGACCAGACAAAGAATACCTCCGACGGTCTTATTGACGTTTATAAGAAACTCCGTCCCGGTGAGCCTCCTACGGTTGAAAGTGCCGTAACTCACCTCAACAACCTTTTCTTCGACGCAAAGAGATATGATCTCTGCCGTTTCGGTAGATACAAGTACAACAAGAAGCTTGGTATTGCTTCCCGTCTTGCAGGTCATACCCTTTCAGAGCCCGTTGTAAATCCCCTTACAGGCGAGATTATGGCAGAGGCTGGCGAAACTGTAACATACGACAAGGCTCGTGAAATTGAGCAGGCAGGTGTATATCACGCTTTCGTTACAGTTGAAGCAAAGGAATACTACACAAACGACAGAGGCGAAACACAGATCCGTCTTGTTGAGCGTGTTGCCAAGATTATCGGTAACGGTATGGTTGACATCAAGGGATATGTTGACTTTGACGTTGAAAAGTACGGCATCAACGAACTTGTTTCATTCAAGGTTCTGAAGGATATCCTTGAAAACTCCTCTGACTCTGACGAAATCGAGGAAAACGTAAAGAAAAGGGCTGATGAGCTTGTTCCAAAGCACATTATCCTTGACGATATATTCGCAACTATCAGCTACTTTATCAACCTCTGTGAAGGCGTTGGTACAGTAGACGATATTGACCACCTCGGCAACCGTCGTATCCGTTCGGTAGGCGAACTGCTTCAGAATCAGTTCCGTATCGGTTACGCACGTATGGAGCGTGGTATCCGTGAGAGAATGAACATCCAGACACAGGATGTAAACTCCCTTACACCACAGACTCTTATCAATATCAGACCTATTTCTTCGGCTATGAAGGAATTCTTCTGCTCCTCACCACTTTCACAGTTTATGGATCAGAACAATCCTCTTGCTGAACTTACACATAAAAGAAGACTTTCAGCCCTCGGTCCCGGAGGTCTTTCAAGAGACCGTGCCGGATTCGAGGTTCGTGACGTTCACTACAGCCACTACGGCAGAATGTGTCCTATCGAAACTCCTGAAGGTCCTAACATCGGACTTATCTCATACCTTGCTACATTTGCAAGAATTAACCAGTATGGCTTCATTGAAGCGCCTTACCGTAAGGTTGATAAGGCAACAGGCGTAGTTACCAATGAGGTAGTTTACATGACTGCCGATATGGAAGATAACTTCGTTGTAGCGCAGGCTAACGAACCTCTCACAGAGGAAGGAAAGCTTGCTCGTCCAAGAGTTAACGCACGTTACCGTGAGCAGATTCTCGAATGTGAGCGTGAAATCGTTGACTACATGGACGTATCACCTAAAATGGTTGTTTCTGTTGCTACATCAATGATTCCTTTCCTTGAAAACGATGACGCTAACCGTGCTCTCATGGGTTCAAACATGCAGCGTCAGGCTGTTCCGCTTCTCAAGACAGAGCGTCCTTTCGTTGGTACTGGTATGGAATATAAGGCTGCCGTTGACTCGGGCGTATGTATCGTTTCTGACTGCGACGGTACTGTAAGCTATGTTGACGCAGATAATGTACGTGTTATCGGTGACGACGGTATTGAAAGAAAGTACGAGCTTATCAAGTTCAAGCGTTCAAACCAGGGTACCTGCGTAAACCAGAGACCTATTGTTTCTGTTGGTGAAAAGATTACAAAGGGACAGGTGCTTGTTGACGGTCCCGCTACAGCAGACGGTGAAATCTCTCTTGGTAAGAATGCCCTCATCGGCTTCATGACATGGGAAGGTTATAACTACGAGGACGCTGTACTTCTTAACGAGCGTCTTGTACGTGAAGATGTATTTACTTCCGTTCACATCGAGGAATATGAAATTGAGTGCCGTGACACCAAACTCGGTCCCGAGGAAATTACCCGTGATATCCCCAACGTGGGTGATGATGCACTGGCAAACCTTGATGAAAACGGTATCATAAGAATTGGTTCAGAGGTTACATCCGGCGATATTCTCGTTGGTAAGGTAACCCCCAAGGGTGAAACAGAGCTTACAGCTGAAGAAAGACTTCTCCGTGCTATCTTCGGTGAAAAGGCTCGTGAAGTCCGCGATAACTCCCTTAAAGTACCTCATGGTGAGGCCGGCGTTATTGTTGACGTTAAGGTGTTCACTCGTGATAACTGCGATGAACTCAGCGCAGGCGTAAATATGCGTGTAATCTGCTACATCGCACAGAAGCGTAAGATTACTGTCGGTGATAAGATGGCCGGCCGTCACGGAAACAAGGGTGTCGTATCACGTATCCTCCCCGAGGAAGATATGCCATTCCTTCCCGACGGTACACCTCTTGACATCGTTCTCAATCCTCTCGGCGTACCTTCACGAATGAATATCGGTCAGGTACTTGAGGTTCACCTCGGTATGGCTTGTAAGGCTCTTGGCTGGCACATTATGACACCTGTATTCGACGGTGCTCATGAGGATGATATCAGAGAATGCTTCCGCCAGGCAAATGAAAAGAGCAAGGCTCACAAGGATGATTACTTTGAACTCAACACAATGGATAAGGTTATCAACCCCAAGGGACTTGAATTCAATGATGATTGTAAGTTTACTCTCTATGACGGACGTACAGGTGAAAAGTTCGACAACCGTGTAACCGTGGGCTATATGTACTACCTCAAGCTCCACCACCTTGTTGACGATAAGATTCACGCACGTTCAGTTGGTCCGTATGCTCTTGTTACACAGCAGCCTCTGGGCGGTAAGGCACAGTTCGGCGGCCAGCGTTTCGGAGAAATGGAAGTTTGGGCTCTGGAGGCTTACGGTGCTGCTTACACTCTCCAGGAAATCCTTACAGTTAAGTCTGACGATACAATCGGACGTGTAAACACATACGAGGCTATCGTTAAGGGACAGAATGTTCCTACTCCGGGTATCCCCGAATCCTTCAAGGTTCTCATCAAGGAAATGCAGTCCCTCGGTCTTGATGTCAAGGTTCTTGATATCAATCAGGAGGAAATCGACCTCAAGCAGAGCTTTGATGACGATCCGATGCCTGTAAGAGGTGACTTCAACGATGAGGAAACAGAAGACCTCAACGCACTCTCCGATGATGAAATCGGCGATGCAGGATTCAGAGCAATCGACGGCGAGGACGATAATTTCGAGGAGCTGGAAAAGGGCGAAAGCTACAGCTTCGACGATGAAGACGATTTCGGCGGCTTCGGCGGAGATGATGATGAAAGCGGTTTTGACGATTTCGGCATAGATGATTCATACGACGATTAATAAGTTGATTAATTAGTGTTCTGTTCAGCGGCTGTAACAGGCAGCTGCTGAATGGACGATGTTTACCAAAAAATTGCAGGAGGTAGCAGTTTGGAATTTAATACTTTTGAATCGATAAAAATCGGTCTTGCCTCACCTGAACAGATCAGAAGCTGGTCATTCGGCAAGGTTGAAAGACCTGAAACTATAAATTACAGAACACAGAAACCTGAAAAGGACGGTCTGTTCTGTGAAAGAATATTCGGACCCACAAAGGACTGGGAGTGTCACTGCGGTAAATTCAAGAAGATTCGCTTCAAGGGAAAGGTATGTGACCGCTGCGGCGTTGAAGTAACACGTGCAAGAGTACGTCGTGAGAGAATGGGACATATTGAGCTTGCAGCTCCTGTTTCCCATATCTGGTATTTCAAGGGAACTCCCTCCCGTATCGGACAGGTGCTTGAAGTATCACAGAAGCGCCTTGAAGAAGTTCTCTACTTTACAAAATATATCGTAACTGATCCTGGTAATACAGAGCTTGTTAAAAAGCAGCTCCTTTCCGAGAAAGAGTACCTCTCATATCTCGAAAAGTACGGCGAGGATTTCAAGGCTGAAATGGGTGCAGAGGCTATCAAGAAGCTCCTTAACGAGTATGATCCTGCACGTTATGACTTCCAGAAAAACCGCCTTATCGAGCTTGGCAAGATTTCTCTCGGACTTCATAAGCTTTCATGCTTCAACAATCCTATGGAGTGTCAGTGTGATGAGTGTCAGAAGTTTGCAGAGCTTGAAGATGTTGAGTGGAAGAACAACATTGAGCTTTGTGCCGATGACCTTAAAAATGAACTTGTAGGACTTCCTGCAGGTCAGAAAAAGGTTAAGCTTATCAAGAGACTTCAGATTATTGAGTCATTCCGCCTTTCAGGAAACAAGCCTGAGTGGATGATTCTTGATGTTAT
This sequence comes from Ruminococcus sp., assembly GCA_017558505.1. GTDB lineage: Bacteria > Bacillota > Clostridia > Oscillospirales > Ruminococcaceae > Ruminococcus. The sequence goes on from JAFYUM010000049.1 coordinate 64,658, forward strand.
TCCCGTAATCCCACCCGATATCCGTCCTATGATTATGCTGGACGGCGGACGTTACGCAACATCAGACCTTAACGACCTCTACAGACGTGTTATCAACAGAAATAACCGTCTTATAAAGATGCTTGAGCTTGACGCTCCCGACATCATCGTAAGAAACGAAAAGCGTATGCTTCAGGAAGCTGTTGACGCTCTTATCGACAACGGCAGACACGGCAGACCTGTTACAGGTCCCAGCAACCGTCCTCTTAAATCCCTTTCAGATATGCTCAAGGGTAAGCAGGGACGTTTCCGTCAGAACCTCCTCGGTAAGCGTGTTGACTATTCAGGACGTTCAGTTATCGTTGTAGGTCCTGAACTGAAAATGTATCAGTGCGGACTTCCTAAGGAAATGGCACTGGAGCTGTTCAAGCCTTTCGTTTTAAAGCGCCTTGTTGACAAGAAGGCTATTGCCAATATCAAGTCCGCAAGAAAGCTTATTGACCGTGCAGATAATAAGGTATGGGATGCTCTTGAAGATGTTATCAAGGATCACCCCGTAATGCTCAACCGTGCTCCTACGCTTCACCGTCTTGGTATTCAGGCATTCGAGCCTATCCTCGTTGAAGGTCGTGCTATCAAGCTTCATCCACTCGTATGTTCAGCCTTCAATGCTGACTTCGACGGTGACCAGATGGCTGTACATCTTCCACTTTCAGCAGAGGCACAGGCAGAAGCACGTTTCCTTATGCTTGCTGCAAACAACCTGCTTAAGCCTTCAGACGGTAAGCCTGTTGCTGTTCCTTCACAGGATATGGTACTCGGTTCTTACTATCTGACTATGGATAAGCCCGGCGAGCCCGGTGAGGGTAAGGTGTTCCGTGACGTTAACGAAGCACTCATGGCTTATCACGAGCACGATGTATCACTCCACGCTAACATCAAGGTTAAGATTACAAAGGATGTAGGCGACAAGAAGGTTTCAAAGATTATCGACGCTACTGTAGGTCGTCTTATCTTCAACGAGAATATCCCACAGAATCTGGGTTACGTTGACAGAACAAACTCCGACAAGCAGTTTGACCTTGAAGTTTCATTCCTCGTTGGTAAGAAGAAGCTTTCTGATATCATCGAGAGATGTATCAAGATTCACGGTACAACAACAACTTCCGAAGTTCTTGACAGAATCAAGGCTCTCGGCTATAAATATTCAACACGTGCAGCTCTTACTGTTGCTGTATGTGACGCTTCTATTCCTCCACAGAAGAAGGAAATTCTTGCAGAGGCTGATGCAGAGGTTGAGCAGATTATTTCAGAGTACGAGTACGGATACATTTCCGCACAGGAAAAGTCCAAGAAGACTATTGCTCTCTGGACTGAAACAAACGACAGAGTTACAGCTGCTCTTAAGAAGAACTTCGATCCGTACAATCCTATCTGGATGATGGCTGACTCAGGTGCCCGTGGTAGTATCTCACAGATTCGTCAGCTTGCAGGTATGCGTGGACTTATCGCAAATACTTCCGGTGGCGTTATCGAGATTCCTATCCGTGCTAACTACCGTGAAGGTCTTAACATTCTCGAATACTTTATCGCATCACGAGGTGCGAGAAAGGGACTTGCTGATACAGCGCTCCGTACTGCTGACTCCGGTTACCTTACACGTCGTCTTGTTGACGTTTCACAGGACGTTATCATCCGTGAGGAGGACTGTGGCACTACAGAGGGTATCGAAGTATTTGAAATCAAGAACGGCAACGAAGTTGTTGAGCCATTTGCAGAGCGTCTTGTAGGACGTTTCCTTGCTGACGACCTCCGTGATGAGGCAGGCGAACTCATCGTTTCCAGAAACAAACTCATTACAGACGCAGATGCCAAGAAGATTATCGAGGCGGGCGTTGAAAAGATAAAGATTCGTTCAGTTCTTCACTGTAAGGCAAGAACAGGTGTTTGTGCAAAGTGCTATGGTGCTAACCTTGCATTCAACAACATCGTATCTGTCGGTGAGGCTGTTGGTGTTATCGCTGCACAGTCTATCGGTGAGCCTGGTACACAGCTTACAATGAGAACATTCCATACCGGTGGTGTTGCTTCTGCCGATGCGGAAGATATTACACAGGGTCTTCCCCGTGTTGAGGAACTCTTTGAAAGCAGACGTCCTAAGGGTGCGGCTATTCTTTCAAGAATTTCAGGTAAGATTCACATTGAAGAAGTCAAGACTACACGTAATATCATTGTTACTAACGATGAAACAGGCGAGTCTGAAAGCTATATGATTCCTTACAACTTCAAGATAAGAGTTCAGGAAGGACAGGAAATACCAAAGGGTACAAGACTTACAGAGGGTAATATCTATCCCGCTGATATTCTCAATATCCTTGGTACAATGGAAGTTCAGAACTATATCATCAACGAAGTTCAGAAGGTTTACCGTTTACAGGGTGTTGATATCAACGATAAGCATATTGAGGTTATCGTTCGTCAGATGCTCCGTAAGGTTAAGATTGAGGAGTCAGGTTCAAGTTATATGCTCCCTGGTACTCTCGTTGACTGTAAGGAAATTGCACAGATTAACGCAGAGCTTCAGGCACGTATTGACGCTGGCGAGTATGATGTTCAGCTCGTACAGTTCTCACCTGTTCTTCAGGGTATTACAAAGGCTTCCTCTAACTCTGACAGCTTCATGTCAGCTGCTTCCTTCCAGGAAACAACAAAGGCTCTCACAGATGCTGCTATCAGAGGAAAGAGCGACAGACTCCTTGGACTTAAAGAAAATGTTATTATCGGTAAGCTTATTCCTGCCGGTACAGGTATGGACTGCTACAATCAGGTGAAAGTAGTAAGAACAGACGCTCCTGCAGAGCCGTATGCTGCTCCTGCTGCTCCTGCACCTGCTGCAGTTAATCCTATCGTTTAATCATTATTACTAAGGCGGACTATGTCCGCTTTAGTTTTATCTACAGGAAATCACAGCATTCAGCGGAAAGGAGTATATTATGAAACCTGAAATGATTTTGTTTGACTTCGGTGGAACTCTTGCCTGTGATCCCATATATAACATGGAGGAGGGAAACAGTGCGATTTTTCTCTATATAACAGAAAATCCCCATAATGTCACAAAGGAACAGTTCAGCAATTTTATAAAGGAGCTGTTTGATGAGATAAGAGTACTGCGAGGGGAGTTCATTGAGCTTCACGAGCACATATTTCTGCGTTATGTGCTGGAATATTTCGATATAAAGCTTTCAATCCCGATTGAAGAAGCGGAATGGATAATCTGTAAATCACTGGCTGAAAACATAATGACTCCCGGTGCCGATAAGATGCTCAAAACGCTGACAGAAAAAGGAATAAGAACGGGTATAGTAAGTAATCTGTGCTGGTCTGGAGCTGCACTTGAACGTGCTATGGGTGAACTTTTTCCAGAACATAAATTCGATTTTATAATTACTTCAAGCGAATATATCTTCCGCAAGCCCGACAGACATATCTTTGATATGGCAATACGTAAATCAGGACTGAAACCCGAAGAAATATGGTTCTGTGGAAATTTCATTGACGTTGATATTATCGGCGCGAAAAATGCAGGACTTTTCCCTGTGCTGTACGATAACAGGGACATTCCCGACAGATTTCATAAACTCAACGACATAAGCAAAATCGACTTCCCGTTTCATCACATCAGCGGTTGGGGAGAATTGATAGAAATTCTTGAAAATGAAAAATTCCCCCGCTGAAATCAGCAGGGGAGTAGAATGTGAGGTTAATTATGGAATATACATATAAAACTAAAATGGTATGCTCCAAGGAAATTAAATTTGAAATCGAGGACAATGTTATTACAAATGTCCGCTTTTTAGGCGGCTGCAACGGCAACCTCAAGGCAATTTCAAAGCTTGTGGACGGCTATACCGTGGAGCAGATTGAGTCTAAACTCCGTGGAAACACCTGCGGAATGCGTCCCACTTCATGTGCGGATCAGCTCAGTATTGCCGTAAGAGAGGCATACGAGGCTATGAAATAACATCGGGATCAGCAAATATAGACTGGTCACGATCTCCTGTCATGAATCGAATGGCTTTACAGCTGTTTTCGACTACGTTAACAGGTAAATCACCACCAAATTCACCGTCAAGAGTCCATGAAATCTGCTCGTCGTTAAGGGCGGTAAAGGTGATTTTGTCGGTACGGAAAAATCTGATATACTCCCTGTCAATCTCCTCGGAGATATTCAGCAGGGAGTGTACTATTGTCTGTAACTGTAAAAGATTTGCAGGCTTTTTAATGAGGGTGACTTCAAAAACTCCGTCGTCAAGGAGAAAATCATTCATAGAAAGAAGTCCTGCAACGGAACCCGAATTTGTAACCATACCGAAGATGAAATCATCTTCAAGTACGTTTCCGTTGTATTCTATACGCATAAGCTTTGAACGGAGATTTGTAATCTGTGTCAGTCCGTTGAGGACATAAGAAGCATGGCCAAGGACGTTTTTTACCTGCTGTGATGTTTCATAGGTGACATTGGTAAATGCTCCGAAAGCAGCGATGTAGGTGAAATAACGGTCGTTGAAGCAACCAATGTCGATCTCCATAGGCTCGCCGTGAGTAATCCATTTTACAGCGTCCATAGTGGTTTTAGGAATGCCGAGAGTGCGTGCAAAATCATTGGTGGAGCCTGCGGGAATATAGCCGATAGGTGGCTTGTTGTCGCTGTCCATAATTCCGTGAAGGCATTGACTTAAGGTGCCGTCACCGCCTGCACAGACAATAAGGTCATAGCCAGTCGAGCAGGCATAATGTGATTTTTCACGGGCATCTTTCCCGTTTTGTGTTATGTGTGTTGTGACTTCATATCCGCTTTTGATAAATTCATCAATTATATCACCCAGCATTGAGCCAATGGTGGCTTTTCCTGCCACAAGATTTACAATGAAGTAGAGTTTTTTCATAATCTGCTCCTGAAATGTGTGATTTTCGGGTTTTTTTAATATACCCCTTTATATATTATATCGCTATTTTATGTTTTTTTCAATAGAATGATATAATTAAAAAATAATTTTTTAAAAAACCCTTGACAAATGGAAATGAATGTGATATAATAATAAAGCTGAATGAGTTAGACGTAGTTCAGCGAGAGAATACTGGGGTGTCGCCAAGCGGTAAGGCAACGGACTCTGACTCCGTCATTCGAGGGTTCAAATCCTTCCACCCCAACCAGAAAACCTCCGATGTTTTTTCATCGGAGGTTTTTATTTGTTCATTGAAAACATTGATATGATTTTTTTAGATGCATTTCTGAAAAATACAAACTTATTGTAAAAACTTACAATTTGTTCTTTACAATTTGCCGAAAATATGGTATGATTTGAATGGATAGGGATTAAAAATAAAAAAGGAGGTCAGAAAATGACAACAGCAATCACAAAACAAAAACTATCGTTAAAGGCACAGACAGCAGGGGCAATAGTGGCTGTAATATCAGCTGTAACGCTTCCACAGCTTATCCATATGCTGGGATATGCTACAGGAGCAGGCACATTATTGGGTGAAATACTTCTGCCCATGCATCTGCCGATTATTCTTGCTGGACTTCTCGTAGGGCCATATGCAGCAGGAGCAGCAGGTCTTTTAAGTCCTTTTATCAGCTTTGCTCTGACAGGGATGCCCACAGCAGCAATGCTTCCGTTTATGATGATTGAGCTTGCAGTATACGGCATATGTGCAGGAATGCTTAAAAACGCAAAAATGCCCGATATTGCAAAAGTGTTCATCGCACAGCTTACAGGCAGAGTAATCCGTGGAGCAGCTATTCTCATTGGATTTTACGGTGTAGGCACTGCTGTAAAACCTGAAATTATACTTACAAGTATAAAAATCGGTCTTGTGGGAATTATGTTACAGCTTGTGATAATTCCTCTTGCAATTTACAGACTGAAAAGAGCCGATAATGAGTAATCTTGACAGAGCGAGGGAAATCCTTTCGGAGGGTGGATATACCTGCGTTATATGCAGCGACAGGGATACGCAGACCAGCAGACAGAGAGGGGTAGCTCCGCTGCTGAAATGGCTTGATGAAGGAATAAATCTGTCGGAATACTCTGCGGCTGACAAGGTAGTGGGAAAAGGTGCGGCATATCTGTACATTCTCCTTGAAATAAAGGAGCTTTATGCCGATGTTATAAGCCGACCGGCATATGATACGCTTAAAAAGTACAGCATTCCCGTAACATATACGACTTTGACAGATAATGTAAGAAATCGTGATAATACGGAATTTTGTCCCATTGAAACGGTTGTTATGGATATAGACAATCCGAAAGACGCATTGACCGCCATAAGAAGAAAAATTGAGGATATGAAAAAGTAACAGGTGATATTATGGATAAAAATGAAATCTTTGACGTTTCAAAGCTTGGATTCGGGCTTATGAGACTTCCTGAAAAGGACAGAGAAATTGATTACGAACACGTGTGCCGTATGGTTGATAAGTATATGGAGGCTGGTCTGAATTATTTTGATACCGCCTATGTATATCACAGCGGAAAATCCGAGGTAGCTGCAAGAGAATGTCTTGTAAAGCGTTATCCTCGTGAAAGCTTCAGGCTTGCTACAAAGCTTCCCTCCTGGTGTATGAAGGATAAGGACGACAGGGACAGAATATTCAACGAACAGCTTGAAAGGGCAGGAGTTGATTATTTTGATTTCTATCTGCTTCATTCACTGGAGGATGGCAACAATTATAATGCATACGAGGAATTTGATTGTTTCAACTGGGGTATGGAGAAAAAGAAAGAGGGAAAAATCAAGCATTTTGGATTTTCCTATCACGGCACTCCCGAACTTCTGGAAGTTGTTCTCGATAAGCATCCGGAAATTGAATTTGTGCAGATACAGCTTAATTATGCTGACTGGAAAAATCCCATTGTACATTCAGGTGAATTGTATGAAATTCTTCACAGACGAAATATACCTATGATTATTATGGAACCTGTAAAGGGTGGAACTCTGGCTTCACTTATGCCTGAACTTGAAGCAAAGTTGAAAGCTGCAAGACCTGAATCCTCAATTGCTTCGTGGGCAATGAGATTTGTAGGCTCCCTTGACGGTATAATAACGATACTTTCAGGTATGTCAAATGATGAACAGATGCAGGATAATCTCAATACATTCACTGATTTTGAGCCTCTTTCCGAAAGTGAAAAGAAGCTTATCGAAGAAGTAAACGAGGTTATGTTCAATTCTCCGCTTGTTGGCTGTACTTCCTGTCGTTATTGCTGTGACGGATGTCCGTCGGAGATTAATATTCCCGAGGTTTTCCGTGTGCTTAATACAATAAGACTGTACGGCGAGGAATGGCGTTCAGGCAATGTATACAGAGTACTTACTGAAAAGAGTGGCAAAGCAAAGGATTGTATTGCTTGTGGTCAGTGTGAAAGCGTATGTCCGCAGCATCTTTCAATAATTGAACTGCTTGCAGAGGCTTCATCACATCTTGATAAAGAGTAAAGTAAAGGGCGGATATTATCCGCCCTTTAGTCTATAAAAAAGTAAAAAAATCTCCCGCAGTCATTGTGGGGGTGACCGGGGAGTAAAAAGGAGGCTGCTGTACAAGGTTCGGATGTCTGATTGTGCAGATATCTATTGATACGCTATTGCATATCAACGGTAGATAAATCGTATGGAACAAACCTTATACAGCTGCCATAGGGGAGCAATAGTATAGTACGTGATGAGGGATTAACACAAGATGTGCTAAACTTATTCTGTAACCTCGTCTGTTACAGTTTCGTCAACAACCTCGTCCTCTGTGATTTCAGTATCTTCCTGAACCTGATCATCCTTGTGGTGAGGTCCCTTGGGGGGCTCAGGCTTTGCAGGTGGCTCAGGCTTCTCGCCTTCTTCGTGTACAGGAGGTACAGGAGGCTCAGGCTTGATAACTTCGCCGTTCTCATCTACAGGAGGAGCGGGTGGCTCAGGCTTGATAACTTCACCGTTCTCATCTACAGGAGGAGCAGGTGGCTCAGGCTTGATAACTTCGCCATTCTCGTCAACAGGAGGAGCGGGTGGCTCAGGCTTTGCATTAAGCTCTGTGCAGAACTCGAACCAAGCAGCCTTTGTATCGTCGCTGATAAAGCTTTCAGCTTCAAGGTCGAATGTATTGTTAATCATCTCAATGATTTCCTTCTTGCCAGCCTTCTTTGCAGGTGCAACAGGCTTTTCAGCCTCATCTTCCTTTTCAACAGGCTTTTCTACCTTGGGAGCAGCGTCGTCAAGATTGTTCTTGCAGAATTCAAACCATGCTGCCTTTGCATCGTCATCAACAAAATCTACTGTCTCGAAATCGAATGTAACGTTGATCATGTCAACGATTTCTTTTTTGCCAGCCTTCTTTGCAGGCTTAGCGGGCTTTTCAGCGGACTCTCCATCCTCTGCTTCTTCACCCTCTGTGATTTCCTCATCCTCGATTACAGGAGGTACGGGCTTCTCAGGAGCTTCAGTCTCGGGAGCGTCAGCGGAATCCTCGTCTTCTGTTGTTTCTTCATCAGAAACTTCTTCATCAGCGATTTCTTCGTCCTTTTCTGTGGACTCAGTTGTTTCCTCTGTTACGATGCTGTCCTCTGCTTTGTCTTCAATGATATTCTTTGCAGCGAAAGCTGTTGCGCCTGTAGCAACTGAAAGAACACAAATTGCTGTAATAGCGGCTGTTAACTTTTTGTAATTCATAATAAACACTCCTTAAAATATATTCAACGATAATTTCAACGGAATAATCCGGTAATCCGCGGTTGTTATCGGTTTCCGTGTCCTTATGTCTATAGTTTACGTGAGCAATTTTTAAAAAACGGGGTATTTTGAAATTTTTTCAAAAAAAATTTTCCGAGAGGCGAAAATTAATGCATTTTTACCAATTGTATTAAGGATAGCTGTGCTTTATATGCGGACGGATTATATAAAAACGACGTGTCTACGGCGAAAACTACGGCATACAATAATTATGGATAGCGAACTCCATTATTTCCCTTGACTTAAAGAAATTTTTATTATATAATAAAGAAAATACCCCGAAAATATAAAATACCCTGCGTATACTATATATAACAGGAGGTGCAGAAGTGGACTCCGAAACTCATGAGATAATTGCAAGGGTAAACCTTGCAAAAAAAGAAAAACATGCGGCAGATGCTCTTATATCTGATTATATGCCGTTTATAAAATCGGAAACGGCAAAATTTATCAATCGCCCTCCCGAACAGAGCGACGATGAATTGAGCATTGCCATGTTTGCCTTTTACGAGGCAATACGCAATTATTCAAAACTTCGTGGCTCATTTCTGAAATTTGCCGCTTTACAGATAAAAAACCGCCTTATTGACTACTACAGACGCGAAAAAAGGAATACGGGCGGAATTTCCCTCAATATAACTGATGAGGATGAAAAAAGTGAACTTATAGATACTATCAGCGACAGCCGTGACGATTTCCGTGAAAATGAAATGCGTGAAGCTACAAAGCAGGAAATTGCTGAACTGTCTGCACAAATGGAAGAATTCGGTGTATCTTTTTCCGATATTGCCGAAAATTCCCCGAAACAGCGGAGAACTCTTGAAATATGCGGAAAGGCTGTCCGCTATGCGAGAAATAATCCGCAGCTGCTGGAGGATTTCCTCCGCACCAAAAGAGTTCCCCTTGTTGCTCTTGCAGAGGGAGCAGATGTTGAAAGAAAAACACTTGAAAGACACAGACGATATCTCGTTGCCATGCTGCTTATATGCACAAACGGCTATGAGATTATGAGAGGTCATATTATGCAGGTATTGAAAGGCGGTGGAAAGTGATGAAATATATTGTTATGCAGTGCTGTAAAGGATATGCTGTCCTTATGGATGAGGAGGGTAAATATGTCTTTGCCGCAAATATGAACTATGAAACAGGACAAACAGTAACAAATCCTATTATTATGTCAGATAATCACAAACAGAGAAAACCTGTTATAACAATAATTAAAACTGTTGCCGCAGCTGCCGCTTGTATCGGTATTATTTCAATTCCATGCTATTCCTACTATAACCGTAATCTCAAACCCTGCTCAACTGTAACTCTTGCTTCTGATACTTCGATAAGCATGACGCTGAACAGTTCAGGTAAGGTTATAGGTATTGAAAGTGATAACGAATACGGCAAGAAAATAATTGAAAAGGTTGATATCAAGGGCAAGGACAATGCAGAAGCTGCAAATGAAATTGTACAGGCTGAAATCACTGAAGGATACATTGCTGCAGGTGATACCGTTAATGTATATATAGACGGTAACAGCCAGAAGAATTATGAGGATATCAAGGCGAAACTCGAAAAAGAACTCCCAAAACACGATATAAAAGTGAATATACACGACGAAAAACATCCCCCCACAGAAGATAATAAGGGTAAAAAAGAGGATAAGCTTCCTCATGAAAAGCCTGTTGCTCCCGAAGTCACAGCAGATGTAAGCACAAAGGCGGATAAAAAGCCTGCTCCGCCAACTGAAACGAAACCGGTAATGACTCCTGCTCCCCCAGTACATGAAGAAACACCGGAACATGAGACGCCGTTGAAGCCTGTAGAAACACCTGTTCCGCCTGTTCAAACGGAAGAAGCTGATATCCACGAAAAAACTGACAAGCACGAGCCACCTGCTCCACCTCATAAAGAAAAAATTTCAGGTGACATTTTAACAGAGCCACCCCTTTCCCCAGTAGTAAATCACCCCGACAACGGAAAACCTTTATCAGAACTTCCTCTGTAATACATATAAAACACCCCCGTCTGAAATAAATCGGACAGGGGTGTTTTTTATAGGGGGGACTATATGATTTTATCGGAAATGCAATTGAGTGGCCCGTCAATGAAGCCAAAATTCATGGATTTGTAACTCCAGAGAGCTCTGCCTATACCGTATTTGCTGAGTACAGAATGGATATCGTTGTACCAATTGAGGGCAGATTGCGGATCAGTCTGCTCGATAACTCCGTATTCGCCACAGTAAAGCATAACATTACGCTCCTCTGCAATTTCAATAGCTTCACGGAAGATATTCTCAAAATATTCCGTAGAAAAGCCGTCCTCAGGAATATCCTCTGCGTGCGGGATAATATTGGCAGGATTTTCAGCAGATGCCGCAATAAATTCAGCTTTTCCCATAGGATATGGAATACGGTAATCAACGGGCATGTTCTTAATCCAGAAAGCACCCTGATGAGTAAAGAGCAAGGGGTCATAGCAGTGGAAATTATATACAATATTTTCATCGAAAGGCTGTGCAATGTGCTTGACAGTAAGAACGCTGTTGTTCATATAACTTCCAACAAGGATTTTTATGTCGGGAGCCGATTTTCGGATTTCTGCAACAGTACGCTCTGCAATCTCCATCCACGGGGCATTGTCACATTCGTTTACAACCTCGTTAAGCAGTTCAAAAGAAAGTCTTTGGCTATATTTGCCGTAACGTACGGCAAACTCGTTCCAGAGTGTGATAAAACGCTGTATCAGTTCTTCGCTGCGGAAAAAGCCTGTTACACTTTCATCATCAAAAACATAACCTGCTGTCTTGTGTAGGTCAAGCACCATATTCAGCCCGTATTCTCCGCACCAATCAATACAATTTGCTATATAGGCAAAACCGCTTTCGATGAAATTGCCATTCTCATCCTGCACAAGCTCGTAATCAATGGGCAATCTTACATGGTCAAAACCGATTCTGCTGATATTTTCTATGTCAGCCTTTGTAATAAAAGTATCGCAATGCTCCTTGGTAAGCTCCGCCTGTGAAAGCCAGCCGCCAAGGTTGATACCTTTCTGATAACCATTCCACTTTTTCATTGTTTATCACCTCATGAATTGTAATCTTATGATACTATTATAATGTATTTTCAAGGGAAAGTATACTATTATAATTAAGAAAATAGTAATTTAATGATATGAAATAAAAACGGACAGCAGAGCCGTCCGTAAATAATGTCAATATTTTCTTCTTATACCGAAAAGAAGTATAAGAGGATAGATTTCAAGTCGTCCTATGAGCATATCAAAACAGAGTACAAGCTTTGAAAATGCACTGAATCCGCTGAAATTGCCTGATGTATCAAGTCTGCCTACACCAAATCCGATGTTATTCATACAGGTTGTAACAGCCGATATATTCTCCTCCATAGTAAAGCTGTCAAATGACAGCAGGAGAACGGAAAAAGCGTAAATCAGCATAAAGAGTATGAAATAGTTGCTTGCTCCTCGTATGACATCTTTTTCAACGGGCTTTCCGTCCATTTTAACAGTAGCCACCGCACGGGGACTTACGATGTATTTCAATTCACGGATACCGGTTTTTACTATGATAAGTATACGTGAAACTTTCATGCCACCACCTGTAGAGCCTGCACAGGCACCTACAAACATAAGCAGAAGCAGCAATGTCTGTGCAAAGTTATTCCATTCACCTGTATCAACTGTTGCAAATCCTGTTGAAGTAATTGTCGAGCACACCATAAAGAACGAATCCTTGAAGGACTCAAGAACTGAATCATACTTCCCAAGCAGACTGACTGCAATAGCAACAGTAGAAAACGCAATTATACCAAGATATGTGCGGAGCTCCTCGTTTTTCCATACAAGGGAGATTTTTTTCAGTGCAATAAAATAATAAAGATTGAAATTAACGCCGAAAAGGAGTATGAATATCGCCACAGCCATTTCAATAGCGGAACTGTTATAGTGACCTATGCTATCGTTCCAGAGAGAGAAGCCACCTGTACCTGCTGATGAAAAAGAGTGAATAACAGCGTCAAACAGAGGCATTTTCAGCAGACAAAGAACAATTATTTCAGCTAAGGTGAGGGCAATGTATATTACATAAAGTATGCGTGCGGAAAAGCTTGACTTTGAAACAAGCCGTCCTACGTTGGGACCTGCACATTCTGCTCTCATCATGTGCATTGTACGGACATCGTTACTGTTCATAACAGCAAGCACGAACATAAGCACACCCATACCGCCCAGCCAGTGAGTAAAGGCTCTCCATAAAATACATGAGCGGGACATACTTTCCACGTCGTTCATAATCGTGGAGCCTGTTGTTGTAAATCCCGATACTGTTTCATAAAGGGCATCAATATAGTGCGGAATTTCACCCGATATAACGAATGGAAGTGCACCAATAGCGGACATAGCCACCCATGAAGCCGCAACGCTTATAAAGCCTTCCATAGAGTACACAGAACGGTTTTTAGGCTTTTTTATTGTAAAAACAAAGGATATTGCAAGGGTAATAAAAGTCGGTATTCCGAATGTTGAAATAACGTGGCTTTCACCGTAATAAAACCCTATAAATATGGGCAGCAGCATACACAGACCGACAATCCGTAAAATCTGCCCCATAATATATACTATCATTCTGTAATTCATAGATTTTCCGCCCTCACTTAATCGAAAATTTCGTTGAGGTCTTCAAATCCGCTGTTTGTGGTAACAACAACAACGCTGTCATTTACCATAATGCAGTCATCGCCACGAGGAATAATCATCTGATTACCTCTTGCAATGCTCGCAATGAGGATACCCTCTCTCAATTTCAGCTCTTTAAGGGGAACTCCCACATAGTTTCTGCTCTCTCGACAGACAAACTCAATAGCTTCCATTCTGTCGTTTATAAGACGATAAAGGGTTGTTATATTATTTCCCGTTGAGTTCTGCTTTGCACGGACATACTGTAATATCTGATTAACCGTAATCGCCTTTGTGGAGATAACGCTGTCAAGGTTAAGGGAATCAGAAAGCTGCATGAGATTCATACGGTTCACCTTGGTAACAACCTTATTTACACCGTTATTTCTTGCAAGAAGCGACATGAGGATATTTTCCTCGTCTATTCCTGTAAGGGATACAACAGCGTCTGCATCATATACACGTTCCTCGCGGATAATATCAGGATTTGTACCGTCACCGCATATTATATTTACCTTATCAAGTCTTTCGCTCAATTCGTAACAGCGTTTTTCATCATTCTCAATGATTTTTACCTTTACGCCTGTTTCGCTGAGATGCTGTGCAAGGTGATAACCAGTTCTGCCGCCGCCTATGAGAACTACCGATTTTACACGTTTTTCACGGTATGCAGAGCTTATACTCTTGAAGAATTTCACCATATTACTGTGTGAAGCCGTTACGTGAATTTTATCCCCTGCATGGAGAACAAAGCTTCCGTTTGGTATAATAACGTCGTCCCCACGTTGTACGGCACAGATAAGTATATCAAGCTTCAACCGTTTCGACAACTGTGAAAGGGCAATATTTTCAAGAATACTTCCGCTTGTTATACGTATTTCAGTCAAGTCAACCTTACCCTTTGCAAAGGTTTCAATATTTATTGCATCAGGATAGCGTAAAACCTTGGCAATTTCGTTTGCGGAGATGTAATCGGGATTTATCATCATACTGATACCCAGTTCCTCACGCATGAATACAAGCTGTTTATCAAATTCAGGATTACGTACACGGGCAATACAGTGTCTTGCGTTCATCTTCTTGGCAATAAGACAGGAAAGAATATTCACCTCGTCTGAATCGGTCAGTGAGATGAATATTTTGCATTTGCCGATACTGGCTTCCTCTAAAACAGCCGTCTGCAGGCAGTTTCCGACAATTCCCTTTACATCGGAATCATTTACAATTGTCTGAATACGGCTTTCGTCCTGGTCTATAACTGTAACATTATGTTCTGCACACAGTATTTCGGCAAGTGAACTGCCTACCTTTCCTCCGCCGACTATGATAATATCCATATAATCCTCCGAAAATTTCAGTTAATCTGAGATGTTACAATAATTATACTATTTTATTATGGGTTTGTCAATATTAATTCAGTCTTATTCACATAAATTCAATAGCTTTTTTATTGACTTTTTATTTCAGTCATGATATAATTAGCTTACAGAAACTTAAATTTTGGGGATAAATTAATTAAAGGAGTGTTTATTATGAGTAAATCAATTAAAAAAGTGCTTTCTGTGGTGACAGCAGTAGCTGCTGCAACTGCATCATTAAGCACATTAACAGCCTATGCAAAGGTAGAGCCAAATCCCGTAATCAGCCGGAACTGCCCCGTATATTCGGGAAAGGCAAGTCAGCCTACAGCCGCAAATGATGAACATTACTTCTCATTCTGTATGCTCCCCACTCCCGATTATATCGCCTATGACCTGTCGGAAGTTCCCACAGATGAGCGTAAACAGGTGCTTGCGGTATGGTATAACACAAGCTCCTACGACTACATAGGAAATTACAAGAGCCGCAATATGGAGCCTTCCGACTACACAATCGAGGTAAATGCCGCAGAGGGCGGTGCATACCCCGAAAATGGCTGGGAAATTGTCGAAACAGTTGAAGGGAATACTTTAAGCTCCCGTCAGCATCTTGTGAATATGGAGGGCTACAACTGGATAAGACTTAACATAGAAAAAGCCGACGATGAAAGCGGCAAGCAGGCAAGTATTAATTTTGACATTCACAATGTAAGTGGGGGAGTATCTGACAGTTGGCTGTTTTTAGGTGATTCCATTACCGCAGGTGGTATGAATAACTGCTATGGCACAGGCTTTGCAACTCATATCAACACCCTTGACAGCCGTTATTTCCCCATACAGGAAAATGGTGGTATCGGCGGTATACGCAGTATTGACGGCAAGGAAAATATAGACCGCTGGCTTTCTGTTTCTCATGCAAGGTTTGTAAGCCTTGCCTATGGTACAAATGACTGCTGGGGAAATCCCGACAGCACAGAGGAATACTACGATAACACAAAGTATATGATTGACGCTGTTCTTGCCGCAGGTAAAATTCCTGTTCTGCCGAAAATACCTGCTTCCACCAATGAAGATGTAATGAATAACGTACCTCTTTACAATGCTGTAATTGACCGCCTTTATGTAGAATACGGCGATAAAATAGTTAAAGGTCCAGATTTCAGCGAATTTCTGCTTTCCTCTCCCGATTATTTAAGCGGCGACGGTGTTCACCCCTCTGATACGGGTTATGCTGCTATGCGTGAGGAATGGGCAAGACTCATGTATGAAACAGTTTATCTTTCAGATTCAGCAGAGTTGACTACAGGAAAACCTACAGAGCCCACAACAAATGCTCCTGCTGTGGTTTATGGTGATGCTAACTGTGACGGTGATGTAACGATAGCCGACGCAGCAGCCATTCTCCAGCATCTGGGAAATTACGATAAATATTCACTTTCGGAGCAGGGGGCTTTAAATGCGGATTGCTATAATCCCTCGGACGGAATAACTCCTGCCGATGCTCTTGCTGTTCAGAAGCTTGATGCAAAACAGCTTGAAGTACTGCCTGAAAATATATAAAGGGGTTTTAGAGTTTCCTGAAGTGCCTGAAGGGAACCTCTGAAAAAATAAAAAAGGACGATTGCAGTTCGTCCTTTTTTATACCAATCACTGAAATGCCAGCAGAAAAAGATGATTAGCAGAAATGTTGTATGTCAGGTCAGACAATGAAGGCATACTGATGTATGTGAGGGTGTCTGATGGCAACACCGTAAAGGGTTTGTGCGGCGGTATTCTGAACCGTCAGGTTTGTCTGCTGTTGTTTCAGAGATTGGTATTGCTCCACCAATTACAACTTGCCAAAAAGATGAAAGCAAAAGGAAATTTTATCAAGGAAGAAGAATTTCTTTGTGCCGAGTATTTGATGGCAAGCTTTAGTTGGGGGAGCAATATTTATTTATGGCATACCGTACAGGGCTTGTGCAGAATATAAGGGCATTTTCATGAAAAAGCCATTAAGCGTAATCTGTGCGGTTTTCCATTTTGGTTAAAGCACCATTACCGATAAACTCTTGATTATTGCATTGTTACGACGAAGCATATGCTTTTGCCCTCTTGATTTTCAACCTGTACTTTGAATTTATGCTTATCAATAATGGATTTTGCAATTGCAAGTCCAAGACCGTATCCGCCTGTGGTTCTTGCTCTGGACTCATCGCTGCGGTAAAAACGTTCAAAGAGTTTGTCAACATCTTCTTCACGTACTCCGCTACCTGTATTGTATACAGCGAGAATAGCCTTGTTATCATCACGTGAAAGAGATACACGTACTGTTCCGCCGTCCTTTGAGTATTTCAGGGCGTTGTCAATGAAAATACCTGCCATCTGCTTGATGTGCTGTTCGCTTCCATTTATGCGTATTCCCTCCTCTATGTTGAGAACGAAATTCTTTCTGCTTTCAAATGCCTGACATTCAAAAGGAAGTGAAGCGTTTGTAATTGCACGGCTGAGGTCAAAGTAGGATGTGATGAAATCACGGCTGCTGTTTTCAAGACGTGAAAGACTCAAAAGGTCATTTACAAGTACATTCATTCTGTCAGCCTGATCCTGTATGTAATTGAGCCATTTGTTGTTGCCGATTTCTCCCTCCAGTACGTCTGCATTTGCAGAAATAACTGTCAGAGGTGTTTTCAGCTCATGACTTGCGTCAGAGATGAATTGTTTCTGTTTTTCAAATGTTTCTTTAAGCGGCTTTACAATTATTCCGCTGAGGAAATAAGCTGCCGCTGATATGAGGATTATGCTGATTATACCGACAATCAATGTGGTTCTCTTGAGCTTTCTCATCATATCCAGTTCAGAAGTTCTGTCAGTGAGAACCATAAGTGTACCATTTGGTTTTTTCTCGGCACAGAAGCTTATATTTCCGGTCATGCCGGAGTTGTCATTTACAGCCATTATGTTGTTGATATATTTCTGGGCTTCTTCTTTTGTCAATGCGTCATTGTTTGCGGAAGCGATATATCTGCCGTTTCTGTCGGCCATAATTACGAAAAACTCAATAGAGCCGAGGGATTTAGGTACCGGTTCGGTATTTTCCTTCAAATTTGAAGCTTTGGTGTTTTTTTCTGTAGTAACAGTTGTTTTTTCTGTTAATGTTATGATTGTATAACCTTCGATAGGCGGAATAAAGCTGTCGTTTGACAGAGGCGTTATTACTCCGCCACTACCTGTATAAGACTGGGCGAACGGCATTTGTCCGCCGTTATTCTTGTTCCACTCATCCCAGAATTTCCAGTATTCCTCCCAGTTGAACGGTGGATATCCCCAGTTTTCGGGTGGCTGCATTCCTTCCCAGTTGAATGGTGGATATGTTGTCTGCGGAGGTTTTGTTTCCGGCGGTGGGGGAGTTGTATGCGGGGCAGTAGGTGGTGATGTCTGTGGCGGCTCGGTAGGTTTAGTCTGAATAGTTTCAGTTTTTGGAATTCCAACAGCTTCCGTACGTACAGGAGGCTGTGTCTGAACTGCCTGTGGATTAGTATGTACCACAGGCGGATTGGTTTCTGTAGGCTTGGCTGTTGGGGGAACTGCTTCCGTTTGTCTTTCCGAAGGTTGAGTTGTGGTTGTTTTCTTTGTACCGGCGGGCTTGCTTCCCTTCTTGGACGGTTCCTTATCCTTTTCGGGATTTGTAAATGTAAAGGATTTTGTTTTCTCGTCGAAATCCACACCTACAGCAACCTGGTGCAATACTATATTTGTCTGACGCTCCATCATCAGATCCATAATAATATTGATTGAACTGAGTACGCCTATAAATATAGCAATGAGAATAGCTATAATAATTCCGAAAAATTTCAGCTGGACTTTTCTGAACAAGATTATTCCTCCTTATTCCATAAAGTAACCTATACCACGGGCTGTCTTTATCTGTACATCTGCTGAAATTGATGCTATTTTCTTACGTAAAAATGATATGTATACTTCTATGTTGTTGTATTCAACGTCGCTTTCGCTGCCCCAGATTTTCTCAATAATACGTTCTTTCGGCAGTATCTGACCGGGATTTGCAATAAGCATTTCCATGACGTTGTACTCCTTGAGACTGAGTTTTACATCGTTATTTCCACAGCTTATGGAACAGGTGTTTTTGTTGAGTACCAGCCCGTTGAATTGCAGACGGTTTTCGTCAACGATTTCGCCTTTTCGTCTTGTTAGTGCACGTATTCTTGCGAGAAGCTCCCCAGTGACGAAGGGTTTTGTTAGGTAATCGTCAGCACCGCAGTCAAGACCATTTATTTTATCGTTAACCTCACTTCTTGCAGTAAGCAGCAGAACAGGAGTGTTGATTTTTTCATTGCGCATATGACGCAGAACGTCCAGACCATTCATTCCGGGAAGCATTATGTCAAGTATTATGCAGTCATAAACGCCTGTAAGAGCGTTGTCGAGTCCGTCAATGCCATTATAGCATACATCGGCGGAATATGTATTTCGTTTCAGCAGTTCACATAAAGCGTCGGCAAGCTGAATTTCATCTTCGACTATAAGTATCTTCATAAAAACCTCCTCGTAAGCATTTGTTTTCATGATAATTTTCATGATAATACATATAATACATTATAACATATTTTCTTTAAATAATCTTAAAAAACACAAAGTTCAATTATTTAAAATATAGAATTTTTCATTGTTTTTTTGTGCACACTAACAAAAATGCAATAAAATTATAAACTTTCATTGACTAAGTTATTGATTTGTGATAAAATTATATTAATTGGACAGCACATATGGATATTGGAATGATTTAGTGCAGGCTGTCGTTAATTTTTAGCTATGAAAAGGAGCGTTGGTTATGCTGTCACTTCAGGAACGTGAACACAGAAAGAGTAATTATGCAAAAAAATCAAGTGAAAACACGAAAAAATATACAGAATTATATGCACAATTCAGCCAGACAGGCTACACAAAAGTTCTTGCTGAAGAATATACAGATTTTTTTGTTCTGAATGCAAAAAAACCTGCACCCGGAGATATTCTGCAGGCTGTACGTCTGTATGATAAAATCCGTGATTATAAAGCCGCCGCTTACTTTCTCACCAAGCTGGAAGAAATAGCGAAAAAACTCAACAACGAAGAAAAATTCATTTATTGTATAGAGGCGCTTGCAAACAAGAGCAAAATCGGAAACTGGCGTGACGCGGAGGATTTCCGCACTGAAAATATAAACTTTATGCAGATATATTCAGAAAAAGTTGATATCGGACTCAAGGCTGATATGTATATGTCGCTCGCCTATGCTGACTGCGCTGCAAAGCATTACAACTCTGCTTTCAGACTTCTCACAGGCTTCGGATATAAGCCGCAAGGGAAAAATGATGTGAAGCTTCTTGAAATTCTTATTGCGGGCATATATATATGTGCGAAATCAGGCGATGAAGCAAGCATAGAAAATGCTGTAAACAATGCTTGTGCTGCTATGGCTCTGTTCAAGAAATACGAATTTCCCTGGTCAGAGGAGTTCTATAAGCAGAAAATCAAGGACGCTTCGGTGGGACTTGCATAATATCCAGAGGAGCCGTAAGGCTCCTTAATTATTGGTGCTGATAAAGTTAAAATAAAAAAATATATCAAAAAATGGCAGAATAACACTTGTGAATTTCTAATTACATTTTTTAACTTTGGTTTTTTGAGTATAATTTACTATTCGTGATATTAGTCAATAATTATACAATAGTTTAACTGGCTAAGTTGCTTTAACAGAATAAAAATGGCTGTGTACTGTGATTTGCATTAATGATTATAATTTCTTACGAATTAATTCATTTGTAACAGAACTTTTCTTAATACGAAATGTATATAATAATATATTTTATTTATTAATCATTACTTAATATCAATAAATTGACTATCTACAGCAAGATGCTGCTGAATTATAGCAATATTATCCCTTGAATGAAGAACGACTTTGGACTATAATAAACATATCAAAGGCGAATCAATGCCGAAATACAGGCATATTCCCTTTGCGAACAAAGATGCATTATATGTGTCCTGTGAACACGGTTAAGCAGCAACTTTTCAGCCGTCGGTTTAAAACTCCGCCGACAATTTCTGCAATGAATATTTCAAATCAGTACAAACCGTCCGAAGTTAAACATTAATGCCTATAATATGTTTAATAGCCTTAATAAAGGGCGGAAACAATGAACTTTTATTCAATTCACTGCACAAGGCTTGCTGCACGGGATTATTCCCAACCGCAGATTTCTGCATATTGAGGGTGTGTGGAAATCTTTTCGGAACAAGCGATTTTCAATGACAAAGTTGAGAGGGTGTCGTTGGAAGGTCGCTTTTTCTGTTTTACGAGAGTGTTTCCGCTGCGGAAATGCTCTTTCTTTATGTGTATTTGCTTTTTTGTACAAAATGTTGGAAAATCAACTGTCATTTTTTTGTTTTTTCTATATAGCATTTTTTTCCGAAATATGTTATAATAGGTATAAGCGGACATACTATACGTCTGTCCTGCACTAAGATTATATTGGAGGTAATACCAATGGCAAAGCAGTATTGTTATTTATTCTCCGAGGGTAACGCAGATATGCGTGAAATCCTCGGCGGTAAGGGTGCAAACCTTGCAGAAATGACCAACATGGGTCTTCCTGTTCCCCAGGGCTTCACAATCTCCACAGAAGCTTGCACAGCTTACTACGACGACGGCCGTAAGATCAACGATGAGATTATGGCTCAGATTAACGAGTACATCGTAAAGATGGAAGAAGTTACAGGCAAGAAGTTCGGCGATAAGGAGAATCCTCTCCTCGTTTCCGTTCGTTCAGGTGCAAGAGCTTCTATGCCCGGTATGATGGATACAATCCTCAACCTCGGTCTTAACGAGGACGTTGTAAATTACATGGCAGAGGCTTCCAACAACCCCAGATGGGCTTGGGACTGCTACAGAAGATTTATTCAGATGTATTCTGATGTTGTTATGGAAGTTGGTAAGAAGTACTTCGAAGAGCTTATCGACGAAATGAAGGAAAAGAAGGGCGTTACTCAGGACGTTGAGCTTACAGCTGACGATCTTAAGGAGCTCGCTGGACAGTTCAAGGCTGAGTATAAGGCTAAGATCGGTACAGACTTCCCCACAGATCCTAAGGAGCAGCTCATGGGTGCTGTTCAGGCTGTATTCCGTTCATGGGACAACCCCAGAGCTAACGTTTACAGACGTGACAACGATATTCCTTATTCATGGGGTACAGCTGTTAACGTACAGATGATGGCTTTCGGTAACATGGGTGACGATTGCGGTACAGGTGTTGCTTTCACAAGAGATCCTGCTACAGGTGAGAAGAAGCTCATGGGTGAGTTCCTTACAAACGCACAGGGTGAAGACGTTGTTGCTGGTGTTAGAACTCCTATGCCTATCGCTCAGATGGAAGAAAAGTTCCCTGAGGCATTCAAGCAGTTTACAGAGGTTTGCTCAATTCTTGAAAACCACTACAGAGATATGCAGGATATGGAATTTACTGTTGAGCACGGTAAGCTCTATATGCTCCAGACAAGAAACGGTAAGAGAACAGCTCAGGCTGCTCTTAAGATCGCTTGCGATCTCGTTGACGAGGGTATGAGAACAGAGCAGGAAGCTGTTCTTATGATCGACCCCAGAAACCTTGACACACTCCTCCATCCACAGTTCGACGCTAAGGCTCTCAAGGCTGCAACTCCTATGGGCAAGGGACTCGGTGCTTCACCTGGTGCTGCTTGCGGTAAGGTTGTATTCACAGCTGAGGACGCTGAGGCTTGGAACAATAAGGGCGAGAAGGTTGTTCTCGTTCGTCTTGAGACTTCACCTGAGGACATCACAGGTATGAAGGCTTCACAGGGCATCCTCACAGTTCGTGGTGGTATGACATCTCACGCTGCTGTTGTTGCTCGTGGTATGGGTACATGCTGCGTATCAGGCTGTGGTGAAATCAAGATGGATGAAGAAAACAAGAAGTTTGAGCTCGGCGGAAAGACATTCGTTGAGGGTGACTTCATCTCTATCGACGGTTCTACAGGTAACATCTATGATGGTATCATTCCTACTGTTGACGCTCAGATCGCTGGCGAGTTCGGCAGAATCATGGCTTGGGCTGATAAGTACAGAACACTTAAGGTAAGAACAAACGCTGATACACCTACAGACGCTAAGAAGGCTCGTGAGCTCGGCGCTGAAGGTATCGGTCTCTGCCGTACAGAGCACATGTTCTTCGAGGCAGACAGAATTGCTGCTTTCCGTGAAATGATCTGTTCTGATACAGTTGCTGAGAGAGAAGCTGCTCTTGCTAAGATTGAGCCTATGCAGCAGGCTGACTTCGAGGCTCTCTATGAGGCTCTTGAGGGTACACCTGTATGTATCAGATTCCTCGATCCTCCTCTCCACGAATTCGTTCCTACAACAGATGCTGATATCCAGGCTCTTGCTGATGCTCAGGGCAAGTCCGTTGAAGCTATCAAGAACCTTATCGCTTCTCTCCACGAATTCAACCCAATGATGGGTCACCGTGGATGCCGTCTTGCTGTAACATATCCTGAGATTGCTGCTATGCAGACAAAGGCTGTTATCAAGGCTGCTATCAACGTAAAGAAGAACCACCCCGATTGGAATGTTAAGCCTGAAATCATGATTCCTCTCGTAGGCGAGGTTAAGGAGCTTAAGTACGTTAAGGCTGTTGTTATCGCTAACGCTGACGCTGTTATCGCTGAGGCTGGCGTTGAGCTTGAGTACGAAGTTGGTACAATGATTGAGATCCCAAGAGCTGCTCTTACAGCTGACGAGATCGCTGCTAACGCTGACTTCTTCTGCTTCGGTACAAACGACCTTACACAGATGACATACGGCTTCTCAAGAGATGACGCTGGTAAGTTCCTCAACGCTTACTACGATGCTAAGATTTTCGAGAACGATCCTTTCGCTAAGCTCGATCAGACTGGTGTTGGTAAGCTCATGGAAACAGCTCTCAAGCTTGGTAGACCTGCTAATCCAAACCTCCACTGCGGTATCTGCGGCGAGCACGGCGGCGATCCTACATCTGTAGAGTTCTGCCACCAGATCGGTCTTGACTATGTTTCTTGCTCACCTTTCCGTGTGCCGATCGCAAGACTTGCTGCTGCACAGGCTGCTCTCAGATAAAGATAGGCGAACGCCTTTTCACACATTCAGCATAGGTTTTGACGAGGCAAAAGCCTTCCGAAAAGCCACAGGCTCGTACCTGAGAGAAAATCAATAGAATGACCTCACTGTTGATGTTTATCTGGAATATTAAAACAATATGCCCTCTCGTTACTGAAAAGTAGTGAGAGGGTTTTGTTTGTATACGCATACAATCTTAGTGTAAAATAAAAGTAGGCAGAGAGAAAATAAAAAAAGAGCAGCTGTAAAAAACAGTTACTCTTTAGGTCACAATGTGCTAAAATGTAATTGACAGACCTGAAAGTTGTATCAGACCATTTAGGACACAGTGATATTTCGACTACGGCCAATATATACGCCGATGTTTTGAAAAGCACCAAAGCAAAAGTTGCAGATTTAATCGCACTAAAACTTGCGTAAATGTACAAAAACCTCCCTGCGGTAACAGGGAGGTTTTCAAAGCAATATTTAGTTGTCCAAAAATTGAACAAATTGATAATTGATATACCCCAAAGCCCGTAAATACGTACTTTGTAAGGGCTGAAATTATCTCTTTGAGAACTGAGGAGCACGACGAGCAGCCTTGAGACCGTACTTCTTTCTCTCCTTCATTCTTGGGTCACGAGTGAGGAATCCAGCCTTCTTGAGAGCAGGACGAAGCTCAGCATCGAATTCGAGGAGAGCTCTAGAAACACCGTGACGGATAGCACCAGCCTGACCTGTTACGCCGCCGCCTGCAACAGTGCAAACGATGTCGAACTTGTCGAGGTTATCTGTAAGAGCGAGGGGCTGACGAACGATGAGCTTGAGAGTCTCAAGACCGAAGTAATCGTCAATGCCTCTGCCGTTGATTGTAACATTACCAGTACCGGGGTAGATTCTAACTCTTGCAACGGAGTGCTTTCTTCTGCCTGTTCCGTAGTAGTATTTTACTTTTGATTCGTACATTTTAAAGCACCTCCTTAAAGTGTGTAAGCAACGGGCTTCTGAGCCTCGTGCTTGTGCTCTGCACCCTTGTAAGCCTTCAGACGCTTGATCTGAGTTCTGCCGAGAGTGTTGTTGGGGAGCATACCGTTTACAGCGATTGTCATAGCTCTGTCAGCCTGATTAGCCATCATGTCCTTGTAAGAAATGGACTTAAGACCGCCAATCCAGCCTGTGTGCCAGTAATACTTCTTCTGCTCAAGCTTCTTGCCTGTAAGAATAGCCTTCTCGCAGTTGATAACGATTACGTGATCTCCGCAGTCAACGTGGGGAGTGTATGTGGGCTTGTGCTTGCCTCTGAGGATATGAGCAGCCTTAGCAGCAACTCTACCGAGAGGCTGTCCTGCAGCGTCAAGGATATACCATGTTCTGCTTACTTCTGCAGGCTTTGCCATAGTAGTAGACATAATTTTTTCCTCCTGAAAATTTTTAGGTTCGAGGGAGTGTTAAATTCCCTTTGGTCAAAAATGGCGATATTACGCATCTCTGACAGCGACAATAATTATTATACACGAAAGAGATGGAAATGTCAATGGTTTTTTGAGATTTTTTTTAATCTATACCCTACTTTCTCTTTAATTCTCTTTGTTTTTCTCCTTTTCTCTCTTGTTCTTGATTTTGAAATACAATTTTTGCAACGAAAATTATACAGATAATTCTGTGGTAATATGTGATATATGCACAAAGGAATCTGCTGTAAAAAGTAATACCGCACAGAAAATGTGCGGTATTACAATAGGGGATTCAAATACTTTAGGAGGATATTGCGTCTCAGTATGCAGTAATATGGTTGATGTGAACGTAGCCGTTATGTACTACGCCGTCGCCGAAAGTGAATTCGACATAAACAAATCCGAGTTCGTTGGGGGATGTGAGGACAGAAAGACTCTGCCATGTATCAAGAATACAAATAATATCACCGTTGTAATCGCCTCTTGCACGGAGATTTACACCGCAGTCGGAGGAGACGTAGTAGTTTGCTCTTGCACATTCTGTATAAGCGTCACCACTTGGGGGGAGTTCCGAAATAGTTGAAGTATGGATAAAATACATTTCCCCTGTATTGGCGATTGTGCAGTTTGCAAAACCGTTCTGATAATAGTTTATTATAAGGTATGTATCGGTGTCAATAATTCTTGCAATGTTATTGTCGTCAAATTCGGGCATAGTACGGCCGTTTGCTCCTATGAGGGATGAAACGTAGTGTGTAGCTGTATTTGTGGGGTTCTGGGGTGCGGGAGATACGGGTACAGTTTCAACAGAAGTAGAAACTGTTGTAGTTACGGATAATGTTGTTGTTTCTGCCGATGCAGCGGCAGTTGTAGTTGTTGTCGTTTCAGTGGTTGAAGCAGTTGTAACTACAGTTGTGGTTACGGGGGCTTTATTATCTTCGGGTGTAACTGAAGTGAAGTGGATATAACCGTCAAGAATAGCACCGTTTTCAGTAACGGCAGCTTTTACAAAAATCCATTCACCCTTATTTTTGGATGGATCACTCCTGAGAATAGTGCCTGTTGAAATAATGCCGAGCTTATCGCCGTCAGGTGCGTTTTTTAAATTGCAGCCTGATTCGCTTGTAACTACCCATGAAGTTGCAGTTGCATCGAAAGAAGGAAGTTCGGGACCTGCGGGTTCGGAAGGTGTAGCAGGTGTTGTAACAGGAGGTGCAACAGGAGGTGCAACAGGAGGTGCAGGTGTAACTGTAACTGAATCTGCGTCGAGATTTGTCTTGCAGTATCCGATGATAGCTGTATCATAATATGGATATGATTTGTACACAACCTGATCTCCGGGGCCGTTACCCTCTATTGTGTATATAAGACCGAGATATGAATCAACATTTATAACTATGCCGATGTGGTCGGCTTTTCCGTCACCGGGGTATGAAGTTTCAAAAACAATAAGATCGCCTACTTCGGGAAGAATCCATTCACTTGCCGGTAAAAACTGACCTCTTGCCTCGTAATAGCTTCTGTAGCCTTCCATTGCATAGCCGTCATCTGTGTAATACTGGTTATCACAGTAGGCGAGCTTGGGAATTTTATTTCCGAGGCCGCATCTATAGGCAGTCAAATGCACAAACATGGCACACCAGTCGCATGGGGGAGCATTATAATACTGTGTAGCTTCGTTTGGTCGGCCTTTAATGTAATCAAGTTCTTTGGCTGTTTCTACATAAATTGTTGCGTTGGAAACAGCATTCGCTTGTTTTCGTTCTATTTTGAAAGGTGTGGTGAAAATTACTGATGCCGCAACTAAAGCGGAGCATACAGCACTTGTTATTCTTTTGGCAAACTTGTTCATTAAAAAAACCTCTTTTCTGAAAAATAATGTGATTTTCGGTAAAGCTATAACTTACCGATTAGTGTGTATATTATTTATCCCAAATAGAAGAATGAAATCCGAAGTTGAAATCATTCCGAGCTGCACAAATCCTTCTATCAGTGATTGTGCAAACTTAACATAACTTACGTACAATATAAAGATAAAATGTGAACTTTTTTCTCATAAGTATAATTATACTATGTAAATAATTAAATGTCAAGTGCAAATTTTAAAGAGGTTACATAAAAGCACTTGACGAATGTGAATAAAATGTGTATAATATAAACAGTGAGTTGAATGGGGTTGCAATATTACAAAAATGAAGCGGAAAATCAACAGATTGTTGTGCAGATATAACGTCAGCGTGTAAAAAGATTTGTTAAAAGTGCCGAATTTGATTTTATTTGCAACAAAACGTATTTTTTTAGACACTATATTTATGAAGCAGCAAATATCGCTGAAATTTATACTTCACTCTCATGAGATAACGCAGAATAAGACTTTTAAGGATGTGAAATTATGAACGATAACTTTACCGAAGATGTACAGCTTGCCAGAAATGGTGATACGGCTGCATTTTCAAGGCTCTATTCATACATATACAAGGATTTGTACAAAATAGCATTATACAGTCTGCGGAACAGTCATGATGCATGCGACGCTGTAAGCGATACTGTTCTTGACGCATTCTGTACAATCGGTAAGCTTCGTGACGAAAAGGCGTTCCGTGTATGGATAATGAAAATACTCTCAACGAAAATCAAGCGGAAACAGCGGGAATATTTTGCTGATACGGTGGAACTGACAGAAGATGTTGAACCTGCGGTGGAATTCGACAGCGAAATGTCGGAGCTGAAACACGCAATGGACAATCTTGATCCACGGTCAAGACTTGTTCTTTCAATGTCTGTAGTCAAGGGTTACACAGGGGACGAGATAGCGGAAATATGCAGAATGAATGCCAATACCGTCCGTTCTCTCATATCGAGGGCAAAGAAGAAATTGCGAATGGAAATTGACAGCTAAAGGAGAATGATTATGAATTACAATGATGATAAGGTGAAAGATATAATGGAAAATGTGGAAATCCCCGAGGAGATTTCTCCCGAAAATATGAAAAAGATGCTTGATGAAAAAGTACCTGCAAAAAAGCGTTCAAGCCATATATCAATGGCAGGACGTGTAGCTGCAGGTGTAGCCGCTTGTGCTGTGGTAGCAAGTACAACTGTCGGTACAGTAGGGCTTGTTAAACGGAATGTGCATTTGTTCGGAGAGGAAAGCTGTAGCTGTAGCCCTGATTATCACGGGGGAAGCGGTAGTACGTCTACGGTTCCGGAAAGGGGGAACGTAGAAGCGGAAGGCCCTTATATGAAAGGTGCCGAGTCCTATGAGCAGGTTTATAAGCTCGTAGAAGAGGCGTGCAGTAAAAAGTACAGCTACGAAACAGGCGGCGGAATAATATTCGATAGTGCTGTTAATATTAATGGGGCTGTAGAAGGTGGAGCTGCGGTGGATATTCCTGAAAGTGATGCAGTAATTAAAGTCGAAAGCAATACGCAACCGGCAGGCGGAATGGGCGGCGAAACAGAGGTTGAGCAGGATTTTATTATCGGAAGTGATGATAATAGCAGAGGCGACTCCGCTACATCATCTCCTCAATACTGTCCGACGCCGAATTTCCCTGAGGAAGATGAAGAAACTCCTGAACTGCCTACAGAGGTTCTCACAGAAGCACCTACGGAAGCGCCCACGGAGGTTCCTACAGAAGCACCTACGGAAGCGCCCACGGAGGCTTCTACAGAGGAAATGACAGAAGAAACAACCGAGGAAACTGAAGACGAAAGTGACGAGGATGATTATTCCGACACATATAATCAGGAGGAGAACGTTCTTGAAGCTGATATAGTAAAAACCGACGGAGAGAGAATTTATTATCTGTTCAACGATTACAACTATGAAAGCGGTTCAAAGTACAGCGGAAATTATGCTGCAATGCGTGTTGCTGCTGTTGATGACGGAGAGTTCACAGATACGTATACTCTTGATATTGAATATGACTGTGGTCTTGGTGACGAGTGGGAAAAGAATATAACTGTAAATGATATGTACATTTACAATGATATGCTTGCTGTTGTGGGAACGATTGACGCATATCACGATACGTATACGGAGTTCGGCTGGGATTATGACGGAGATTATTGTTTCTATGACGACGAATCATCTACCTTTGTTTCGTTCTACACAAAAGAAAACGAGCCGCGGCTTATCGGAACATATACACAGGACGGAAGTTACAGCGATGTACGTATATCTCCCGAGGGGTATATGTACCTTATTACAAGTTACATGACTGATTACCTGAATGAAATTGAGGGCAGTGATGACCTTGACGGATATGTTCCGAAGTGTGGAGTTGATAACTCTGCGTATATTCCTTGCGAAAGTATACTGCTTCCCGAAGATGAACTTGACAATTACGATTATATGAGCTATACTGTAATTGGAAGTATTGACCTTACAGTATCGGGTGAATTTTCAGCCTGTGATACAAAAGCTCTTGCAGGCTATAGCGGAGAAATATATTCCTCTGCGGATAATCTCTATACGGCAACAGGCTGGGATGAAACTGATATTACACGCATTTCAGTAGGTGGCGGACAGATTGTCCCCATGGCAAGCGGAACGGTTGAAGGCTATGTAAAAGACCAGTTCTCTTTCAGCGAATATAACGGCTATCTGCGAGTTGCAACGACTATTGATAAATGGGTTGACAATGGCGATATAATAAAGGATGCATTTGATATTCCCTATGAAAATTACCGTGTAAACCACAATAATGTGTATGTTCTTGATATGGAAATGAATATTGTGGGCAGCGTTGAGGGATTTGGAAAGGACGAAAGCATTAAATCAGTAAGCTTCAGCGGCGATATGGGATATGTTGTAACATATGAGCAGACTGACCCCTTATTTGCCATAGACCTTTCAGATCCTGCAAATCCCTTTATTACGGACGAGTTCAAGATTTTAGGCTACAGCACATATATGCAGAAATGGGATGACGGGCTTCTTTTAGGCTTTGGTGCTGACGCTGACGAAAACGGCATAGAGAATGGTGTAAAGCTGGTTATGTTTGACAACTCCGATCCCTACAATCTTAAAGAAGTGGGACTTTACCCCATTCATCATGAGGGAAATAGCTACATCTACTCGGGAGCATTGTGGGAGAGAAAATCACTTCTCATAGCTCCGAATAAGAATCTTATCGGTGTGCCTGTTACTGTAGAAACTTATAGTCCTGAGTATCATTTCACAGCAGATACTAAATATATGTTCTTCTCTTATGAAAACGGTGAGTTTTTATTTAAGGGCGTGCTTAGTCTGGGGGACATTAATGGTTATGGCGGCGGCCGTGCCGTTTATATCGGGGATTATGTGTACGCTGTATCAAGCGGATGCATTGTTTCTGCTGACATTGAAACTCTCACCGAGGTTGATCGCTTCTATTTTGAGTAAAATCAGGTGATACTATGAAAAAAATTATTTGCGCCATATCTGCAATTGTTATATCTGCTGCGGTCTTTTCCTCATGCGGTAACGACGAAGGCATACTTCTTGAGCATAACGACGACGCTGTTCATATAGTTGAAACGGAGCCTGTTTCAACCCGTCCGAAGGTAAAGGTAGTTGAAAAAACGACAGCTTCGGCGGATGAAACAGATGAAAAAACTGAAACTACTGCAAAAGCTGATGATAAAAAGGACGAAAGCAGCCAGACAGCCACGAAGTATCTTGAACAGGGTGCTGGTGATGCAGCACCTCCTGATAATAACGAGTCTGTTTCCGATGAGTCGGAGCAGACTGCGGAAAATGAAGAAGCTCCCACAGAAGGGGAATGTGAGGAATACTTTCTTGAAGGTGTTGTTTACAGAAAATATGATAAATCCGTACTTATTAAAGAAGTGGATATGTCACTTATGACTGTGGGTATCAGTGATGCCGGACTTATGAAATCTCTTGAAACAGGGGATAAGATACAAATTGTATATGACGGTTATATTCTTGAAAGCTATCCTGCACAGGTATCGAAGGTTTATTCTGTTGAGATAATGGAAAAGGCACTGTGCAAAACGTCGGTTGAGCATTTTGTATGCGATAACCCTGCTGTAAGCAGTTCGTTTACTGTACTACTTCCCGAGGGGTGGACGGTTGAGGAAATTGAATATCCCACAGAGGGGGATTTCACAGACTGGGGATTTCGTATAATACCAGAGGGGGAAACTACAGGTCTTGATATTACATGGCACAGCTCGTTCTCTATCCGTGAGCCTTATGACGTGTTCCCTGTAACTGTCAACGGATATGATGTGAAAAAATACGGTGCAAACGGCAAATGGCGTTTTTATGGCTATGACAATGGCTATGTGGCTTCGAATAATTTCTATAATACAAGCAAATATGATGAATATGCCGATGAATTTGAGTTTATACTCAATACACTTGTTTTTGGACAGCATGAATTTATAGGTGAATAAATGCAAAAAGCTCCCCGTTACGATTCGGGGAGCTTCAAATTTGTATATACGAAAAAAGAAGCCCGAAAAATCGGGCTTCTGAAAATAAGAAAGACATAAATGTGTAGAACAAAAGAAAGGAGACAACAAAACGAGTGATAAATAGTTCATAAAGTATTTATCACTATTGATATTATACCGTATTTCCCGAATGTCGTCAAGTAAATTTGTGAAAAAAATCTGCGATTTGTAACATTTCACAACAAATGACTGTTTCATTTCAGCAAATTAGCCAAATATTTCAAATATTATGTTTTATAATGCTAACATAAATTGATTTTATGTTCGGAAAAATTGTTTACAAAGCGGTTACTTTATGATATAATTATATGTGAAGTTGTAAGCCGAGTTAAAGTGAAACACAATTGTTACATTTTTAACAGGCAAAAACTGAAAAAATTTTTTAATGGAGGTCATTACCAATGGCAATCAAAAGAAAAATGAAAACCATGGATGGTAATAACGCCGCTGCTTGGGTGTCATATCCCTTTACCGACGTTGCTGCTATTTATCCTATCACTCCCTCATCCGTTATGGCTGAGGTTACTGACAGCTGGGCTGCAAAGGACAAGAAGAACCTTTTCGGTCAGCCTGTAACAGTTGCAGAAATGCAGTCTGAGGCTGGTGCTGCCGGTACAGTTCACGGTTCACTTTCCGCAGGTGCTCTTACAACTACATACACAGCATCACAGGGTCTTCTCCTGATGATCCCCAATATGTACAAGATCGCTGGTGAGCTTCTTCCTAACGTAATCCACGTTTCTGCTCGTTGCGTATCTTCACACGCTCTCAACATCTTCGGTGACCATTCCGACGTTTACGCTTGCCGTCAGACAGGTTATGCAATGCTTTGCTCCGGTTCTGCACAGGAAGTTATGGACCTCGGTGCTGTAGCTCACCTTTCCACAATAAAGGGCAGAGTTCCTTTCCTCCACTTCTTCGACGGTTTCCGTACATCACACGAAATCCAGAAGATTGAGACATGGGATGACGAAACTCTCCTCTCACTCCTCGACAAGGATGCTGCACAGAGATTCCGTGACCAGGCTCTCCACCCAGAGGCTCCTGTTCTCCGTGGTACTGCACAGAACCCTGACATCTTCTTCCAGGCTCGTGAGGCTTGCAACAAGTACTACGATGCTCTCCCTGCTATCGTTGAGGACTACATGAACAAGATCAATGACCTCATCGGTACAGATTACAAGCTCTTCAACTACTACGGTGCTGCTGACGCAGAGCACGTTATCATCGCTATGGGTTCAGTTAACGAGACAATCGAAGAAACAATCGATTACCTCAATGCTGCAGGTGGTAAGTACGGTCTTGTTAAGGTTCGTCTTTACAGACCTTTCGTTGCTGAAAAGCTCGTTGAAGTTATTCCCGAGTCTGTTAAGAGAATTTCTGTTCTCGACAGAACAAAGGAGCCCGGTTCTCTCGGTGAGCCTCTCTACCTCGACGTAGTAGCTGCTCTCAAGGGAACAAAGTTCAACGATACTCCTATCTTCACAGGCCGTTACGGTCTTGGTTCAAAGGATACAGTTCCTGCACAGATCGTTGCTGTATTCAAGAACGAAACTAAGGCAAGATTTACAATCGGTATCGAGGATGACGTTACGAACCTTTCACTTCCTCTCGAGGCTAACCCTGACTCTGCTCCTGCAGGCACAACAGCTTGTAAGTTCTGGGGACTCGGTTCAGACGGTACTGTTGGTGCTAACAAGAACTCTATCAAGATCATCGGTGACCACACAGACCTCTATGCACAGGCTTACTTTGCATATGACTCAAAGAAGTCAGGCGGTGTAACTATTTCCCACCTCCGTTTCGGTAAGACACCTATCAAGTCTACATACCTTATCAATAAGGCTGATTTCGTAGCTTGTCACAACCAGAGCTATATCGACAAGTATGATATGGTTTCTGATATCAAGCCAGGCGGTACATTCCTCCTTAATACAATCTGGACTCCTGAGGAGCTCGACGCTAACCTCCCCGGACAGGTTAAGAGATATATCGCTCAGAACAACATCAACTTCTACACAATCGACGGTGTTAAGCTCGGTAAGGAAACTGGTATGGGTACACGTATCAACACTATCCTCCAGTCTGCTTTCTTCAAGCTTGCAAACATTATTCCTTTCGAGGAAGCTGTTGGCTACATGAAGGCTGCTGCTGAAGCTTCTTACGGCAAGAAGGGCCAGGACATCGTTGAGAAGAACTGGAATGCTATCGACGCTGGTCACCAGAACATTGTTAAGATTGACGTTCCTGCTTCATGGGCTGACGCTGCTGATACACAGATGGGCGTAGCTGCTGTAACTTGCGAGGACAAGAACCTCCAGGATTACGTAAACAAGATTCAGATTCCCTGCAACGCTCAGAAGGGTGATACTCTCCCTGTTTCTACATTCGTAGACATGGCTGACGGTACATTCCCACAGGGTTCTGCTGCTTTCGAGAAGCGTGGTATCGCTGTTGACGTTCCCGAGTGGATTCCTGAGAACTGTATCCAGTGTAACCAGTGTGCTTACGTTTGTCCTCACGCTGTAATCAGACCTGTTGCTCTTACAGAGGAAGAGGCTGCTAACGCTCCTGCTGGTGCAAAGATTGTTGACTTCAAGCCTGCTATGGGCGGTCTCAAGTACATGATGACTGTTTCTACACTTGACTGTACAGGATGCGGCGTTTGTGCTAATGTTTGTCCTGCTAAGGAGAAGGCTCTCGTTATGAAGCCTATCGCTTCACAGATGGATCAGCAGGATGTATTCGCTTACGGTACAACTATTGACGAAAAGGCAGAGGTTGCTGCTAAGTTCAAGGCTGACACAGTTAAGGGCTCACAGTTCAGACAGCCCCTCCTCGAATTCTCAGGCGCTTGTGCTGGTTGTGGTGAAACACCTTATGCTAAGCTTGCTACACAGCTCTTCGGCGACAGAATGATGATCGCTAACGCTACAGGTTGTTCTTCAATCTGGGGTGGTTCTGCTCCTTCAACTCCTTACACAGTTAACAAGCAGGGCAGAGGTCCCGCTTGGTCCAACTCACTCTTTGAGGATAACGCTGAGTTCGGTTACGGTATGTACCTCGCTCAGGAGACACTCAGAGCAAGAGTTACTGAGAAGGTTAAGGCTCTTGAGGCTAAGACAGAGTGTGCAGACGTTAAGGCTGCTATCGCTGAATACTTCGAGACATACAATGACGG
Organism: Ruminococcus sp.; assembly: GCA_017558505.1. Taxonomy (GTDB): domain Bacteria; phylum Bacillota; class Clostridia; order Oscillospirales; family Ruminococcaceae; genus Ruminococcus. The sequence goes on from JAFYUM010000049.1 coordinate 99,704, forward strand.
CGCTGCTAACAGCGTAGCTACAGATAAGCTCGTTGCTGCTCTTGAAGCTTGTGGATGCGACGACGCTAAGGCTATCCTTGCTGAAAAGCTTTACCTCTCCAAGAAGTCACAGTGGATTCTCGGTGGTGACGGTTGGGCTTACGATATCGGATTCGGCGGTCTTGACCACGTTATCGCTTCCGGTAAGAATGTAAATATCCTCGTATTCGATACTGAGGTTTACTCAAATACAGGTGGACAGGCTTCTAAGTCTACACCTACAGGTGCTATTGCACAGTTCGCTGCTGCTGGTAAGGTTGTTAAGAAGAAGGATCTTGCTGGTATCGCAATGAGCTATGGTTATGTATACGTTGCACACGTTGCTATGGGTGCAAATATGAACCAGTGTATCAAGGCATTCGCTGAGGCTGAGGCTTATGATGGTCCTTCAATCATCATCTGCTATGCTCCTTGTATCAACCACGGTATTAAGACAGGTATGGCTACAGCTCAGGCTGAGGAGAAGAAGGCTGTTGAGGCTGGCTACTGGCACCTTTACAGATACAACCCTGCACTCAAGGAAGAGGGCAAGAACCCATTCATCCTTGATTCCAAGGCTCCTAACACAGACGAGTTCAAGAACTTCCTCATGGGCGAAGTACGTTACAATTCACTTGCACGTGCTAACCCTGAGCGTGCTGAAAAGCTCTTTGACGCTGCTGTTGCTAACGCTAAGGACAGATACGATTATCTTACACGTCTTACAACTCTCTACGGACAGGACTAATTCAAGACGTTGAATAGTGGTGCTTCATAGTGATATGGGGCATTGCAAATATGCTGTAACGATTTCAATCCCCCTCGGTTTAACTGAGGGGGATTTTTATATATTTCACAACATTTGCTGGGTCATTTTTTGAATAGATATACAAATGCACTCGAAATATAAATTTTTTATGAACACGCTTGACAAATATATATCTATATGATATCATATATATATTCGGTAATGTTACCGAATTGAACAAGTGTCGAAAAAATTTTTTAAAATTTTATGCAACCTTTTGATGTGCTGAGGGGTATTATTAATGACAGCACTTAAAAGTTGCTCGACACAAAATTATATATTAAAGGGGAAAAATTTATGAAACTCAAAAACTTATCATCCGTAATCCTTGCTGCTATGATGGTGGCTACAACTGTTCCTTGTGCAGGCCTTGTTCCTTACAGCAATATGAATGCTTATGCTGTTGAAGATGAAGCAATTGAAATTGTTGCTGAGGGTGTATGCGGTGAAAAGCTCACATGGACTCTCTATGATGACGGTTATATCTACATTGACGGTGAGGGTGCAATGGATAATTGGGCAAGTGCAGATGATGTACCTTGGGCTGAATACAGAGACCAGATTAAAAGAATTAGAGCACCGAAAGAAGTGAAAAATGTCGGTGATTATGCATTCTATGACTGTGTAAACCTTGAATATGCGTTTTGTGCAACTATAATCGGGGAACATGCTTACGAAAATTGCAAAAATATTACTAACTATTACTTATATGAAGAACCTATTGAAATAAAGGATTATGCTTTTTATGGATGTGACAAGTTAAACAGAGTTTTTATTCACAATTCATCATGTGTAATTGCGGATAGTGAATTTGTATTCCCCGAGAATAGTACAATTTTGGGACATGCAGGTTCAACAGCACAGGCTTATGCAGAAAAATATGGCAAAGAATTTGTAGAAATCGAAGAATTTGTAGAAATCGAAAATGAAGAATCTGGCGAACAGGATATCATAGCTGAGGGCAAATGTGGAGTGAATCTTGAATGGTCACTCGATGACAGTGGTAGACTTCTTATCAGCGGCGAAGGTGATATGGATAACTGGGCAAGCGCAGAAGAAAGACCATGGGCTGAATATACTTCAAAGATAAAAGAAGTTTCTATGTCAGAGGCAGTATCAAATATCGGCGATTATGCTTTCTATGGCTGCGAAAACCTTGAAATTGGTGCGCTTACATCTGTAATCGGTGCGCATGCATATGAAGGTTGCGAGAGAATGAATGGTTATTCTTATTACGGTGAATTTGAACCTATAAATGAAATTAAGGACTGTGCTTTCAAGGGTTGTACTAATCTTTGGAATATTAATATTTTAAATCCTGACTGTATTATAGCAGACAGCGCAGACGTTTTTGAAAAGGTTACATCTATTAATGGTTGCGTCGGCTCAACAGCAGAGGCTTATGCCCTTAAATATAACTTAGAATTTGTAGATATTAGTGCTCCCGGATTTGGCGAACAGGAAATCGTTGCCCAGGGTATGTGCGGCGAAAATGTTAGCTGGGAAATTTTTGATGATGAAAGAGTTCTTGTTATCAGCGGTGAGGGTGCAATGGACAGCTGGGAAAACTCTGACTATACACCATGGGCTGAATACAACGACTTTATCGAAGCTGTATGCATTGAAGATGGCGTTACAGTAATTGGTGAAAATTGCTTTAACGCACTTTCAAATGTCTGGGAGTTCATTTTCCACAGTATGGACTGTGTAATTCCTGACAGTGAAACAGCAATTCCTGAAAATGCTGAAATTATGTGCTATAACAACTCAACAGCACAGGCTTATGCTGAAAAATACGGCAGAATCTGCGTGTTAATGGGCGGAAGCGAAGACTATATCGTTGCCGATGGCGAATTAGGCGACAATCTTTATTGGTCAATTAACGAATACGGTGTATTAAACATCGATGGCAGCGGAGATATGATTGAGATTGACGGCGTATATCCCTGGGATGAGTATGCTGATGAGATAACAAGTATAGCTGTCAATGATTATGTAACAAGTATCAGTGCAGGTGCTTTTAATGATTGTGTAAATGCATCGGACGTATATGTATACAATAGCGAATGTGTTATTGCTGATGTTGATAATGTATTCCCTGAAAATATTCAGATTACTTGTTACGAAAATTCATCAGTTCATGAATATGCTGAAAAATACGGTTATGAATGCTTTTTCTGG